>NZ_WTPZ01000004.1:0-566711 GCF_011378915.1 Polaribacter sp. 20A6 | reverse complement strand
TTAGATCACACAAAACTTAGCATTCTTTTATGTGATTTCTCACGAAAAGTCGAAATGACAAACTGGGTGTAAACATTGGAATTAATAGTCTCGGTTGATTTTACTAAAGATGATGATTTTGTATGTCAGTGTGTGTAGTCGCTGCAAATAAGCACTAACCCTTTGAGAATCTCATATACTTTATATGATTCCTCCCGAAAGGTTTAAATGGATCAAACATTATTTCTGGGGAGCGTTAAAAATTATGCATATAATTTAGTTAGTCTAAAGAGGAAGAATTTGACATCTCTTACGCCTCTAAATTGTGTTCTAAATTCCTTTATTTTAGCATTAAAAGATTCAGCAGAAGCATTTGTACTTCTATTATTAAAATAGTTTAGTATTGCATCATAGTGCATTTGTATAGATTTAGCTATGGTGTTGAAGGATTTAAATTCTGATTTTTCTACCTTATCATACCAATGTGCTAATTTTAATCTAGCTATATTTTTATCTGAATTAGTTTCAAAAATATATCTTAATCCCTGTGAGAGATTATATGCTTTCTCAATGGTTGGATATAACTGAAATAGTATTTCTGCTCTTTCAATTTGTCTTGGTGTCCACTTAGTTTTGGATTTAAATAATAAATACCTACTTCTAGCGAGCAACTGTCTATGAGTATCTCCGTTTCTAAGAAGTTCTGGCTGATAGTGTTTATCTGTTTTTTGAGCCTTTGATATGGCTTTATTTTCCTGATCTATGATTTCCCATCTTAAACGAATACGTTCTTCTTGCACCGCTTCTGAGGCTAGTTTTTGAACATGAAATCTATCAGTTACAATGTCTGTTTTCTGGAAACATATTTTAGCAATTAAATTCATATTTTCGGCTATATCTACAGTAACTTCTTTAACCATGTTTCGTCTTTTTCTTAGAATTTCATGAAAAACATCAATGACATCCTGAGCCTTGGTACCCTTTACGATAGCGATTATACTTCCTTTTTTACCGTTAGCTTTTTTATTGGTTAAAATAGTATAAAGCTCACCATTGGATAGAGAGGTCTCATCTAAGCTTAAATATTTACCTAAATTCTTGTGTATAGTAACCAATTTTCTGCGTTGTCTTTTTGAATCCAATAATTGAAATTACTTAGATGGTTTTTGTATTGATGTTGTAATGTTTTACTGTTAATTCTGTAGTAATCTGCAAAGCGCTTAGCGCTCACAGCATGATTATCAAGAGAGTTCTTTTAAAAAAGAGGCAAACTCCTGAGTTATACGAGTGCCTTTAGCTACTAAATTTCAATCTCTTTTTATGATTTTACCGGTATCAATAAGTGTCCAACGTCTTCTTTTTATACGGAGTAGTACCGGTTTGCCTCAAAGTGGGAAATCTTCAATGGTTATTTCAGGTAAGAAACCTTTTGATTGTGCTATTTCAGAACGGTATTCTTGTGGAAGTATGTTTTTTTCTTCTAAATAGAAGTGGGTTTGATTATCAGTAGTAATATCTGCTACAATATCAAAATATTCTAATAGTCCTTCGGGCAATAAATAACGGGCTAATTCTGGATTCAAAATCTAATTACTTTTTTTCAAAGATAAGATTCTCCCCAACAATTATTCTTGATCCGTTTAAATGACAAATTGGTGTAAATATTGGAGTCAATATCTTTGGTTTATTTTATTTTCAAATCCTTTTTATTTTTTTGTCAATCTGGTGTTATTCTAAATTCTTATAAAGATTTAGCTTTTGTTGCTGAGATGCTCAAACTAGTTCAGTTTGATAAACTTTACTCTTGTTTACAGACTAAAGTGATGAGACTTTTGTTATTATTCTCTTTTACTACATAATACGTTTTTTACTCATAGCATAATGAATTGATTATTAGTTTCTTGTGATTTTTTTTGTTTGTTAATATTTTTTACTTTTTTATAGAGTAAGGGTTTTTACTTTTTGTTGCGTCTATTAATAAAATACATAACATTCTTTTCAGTACGCTTTGTCTTCTTGAATTAATTACAACAGTGAAAAGATGCCAGGGTTATTATTTCTTTGAAATAATAACCCTTTTTATTAAATAGTAACAACATAAAATATTAAAATGAAAAATTTACTTACTCTATTATTCTTAACTTTTAGTTTATTTTTAACAGCTCAAATACACGAACCAGTTAAATGGCAAACTTCTATTGAGAAAATTTCAGAAACAGAGTATATATTAATTTCTAAAGCAACTATTGATGCTGGTTGGCATTTATATGCTCAAGATGTTATTGAAGACGGCCCAATACCCACTTTATTTACATTCGATGATCAAGATGGTAAGTTAAAACTTATAGGAAACACTTCCGAAGAGAAAGGCCATACAATTGATGATCCTATTTTTAATATGGAGATTAAATTTTTTGAGAATTCTGCTGTATTCAAACAAAAAATCACATTAACGGAGCCTGTGAATGAAGTAAACGGAACCGTTGAGTTTATGGTTTGTGATGATACTAGATGCTTGCCTCCAACAGAAGTAGATTTGTTATTTACAATTAATAAAAAAACAGGAATAACTGAATCCATAAAAAAAGAGGGTAAACCAGTGGTTTCTATTAAAAAGAATTCATCATCAGAAAAAAGTCTTTGGGGAATTTTCTTTATTGCCTTTCTATCTGGATTTGCTGCATTATTAACACCTTGTGTTTTTCCAATGATTCCCATGACGGTTAGTTTTTTTACCAAACAAAGTAAAACAAAAGCTGCAGGTATCAAGAATGCTATTATTTATGGATTATCAATAATTGTAATTTATGTTTTATTAGGTATTTTAGTAAGTCTATTATTTGGGGCAGATGCTTTAAATGCATTATCTACAAATGTTTGGTTTAACGTTATTTTCTTTGTTTTACTTTTAGTTTTTGCAGCTTCATTTTTAGGTGCCTTTGAAATTATGCTACCAAACTCTTGGGCAAATAAAGTAGATTCTCAAGCAGATAGAGGTGGATTAATTGGTATCTTCTTTATGGCTTTAGCGTTAGCAATTGTTTCGTTTTCTTGTACCGGACCAATTGTAGGTACTTTATTGGTAGAAGCAGCTGCAGGAGGAAGTCAAGTTGGACCAATTATTGGAATGTTAGGTTTTTCATCGGCAATTGCTTTACCATTTGCCTTATTTGCAGCTTTTCCAGGTTGGTTAAATTCATTACCAAAATCAGGAGGTTGGTTAAACACAGTAAAAGTTGTATTAGGGTTTTTAGAATTAGCATTAGCATTTAAATTTTTGTCAAATGCAGATTTAGTATTACAATTACATCTTTTAGAAAGAGAAATCTTTATTGCTATTTGGATCGCTATTTTTGGAGCATTAACATTCTACCTTTTTGGAAAAATACAACTACCACATGATTCTCCTGTGAACCATATTTCGGTAGGTAGATTAAGTTTAGGTTTAATTGTACTTTCATTTACAATTTACATGATTCCAGGGCTTTGGGGAGCACCTTTAAACTTGATAAGTGCATTTCCTCCACCACAGCATTATAGTGAGTCTCCATATGGAGTTGGGTTTAGACAGCTTGGTAGCGGAGGTGGAGTCTCACATTCAGATATTCCAGATGGAGCACATTTAATGGCTCCAAATGATATTTTAGCATTTAATGATTATGATAAAGGTTTAGCGTATGCTAAGAAAGTAAGAAAACCAGTTATGATTGATTTTACCGGTCACGCTTGTGTTAACTGTAGAAAAATGGAGCAAAATGTTTGGGTAAATCCTAAAGTTTTAAAAATGCTTAAAAATGATGTTGTCTTAATTTCTTTGTATGTAGATGACAAAAGAAAGTTAAATGCAGATGAGATTGTAGATTCTAAATTAAAGCCAGGTAAAAAATTAAAATATATCGGTCAAAAATGGAGTGAATTACAAACTATAAAATATAAAACTAACACGCAACCAATGTATGTCTTAATGGATCATACAGAAGAAAACTTAATAAAACCTGTTGCTTATACGCCAGATATAGATACTTATTCTAATTGGTTAAAAGAAGGTATTAGTAATTTTAAGAAGTAACATTTTTATTTAGTTGATTAATTTTTAGCATTATTTTGATAGAGATCTTAAAGCAATGCTTTTACAAGAAAACATTTTTAATATAATTTAGTATGCATAAAATGAGTTTAGAAAAATATTTTGATCAATTTAGAAAGAATATCGTTGGTGTTAATCAGACTTTTATATCTCCTTATGGAGAACAAAAGTTAGTATATTCTGATTGGACAGCAAGTGGAAGATTGTATCTTCCGATTGAAGAAAAATTATTGAATAATTTTGGACCTTTTGTTGCAAATACACATACAGAAACATCAACATCTGGGGCATCAATGACGTTAGCATATCATGAAGCTAGAAACATTATAAAAAAACATGTTAATGCAAGTGCTAATGATGTTTTAATTACTGATGGATCTGGAATGACAGGTGTTGTAAATAAATTTCAACGAATTTTAGGATTAAAAGTTTCAGAAAGCTTAAAAGCATACACTAATATTCCAGAAGAAATAAAACCTATTGTTTTTGTAAGTCATATGGAACATCACTCTAACCAAACATCTTGGTTAGAGACTATTGCAGATGTAGAAGTTGTGCCTTGTGATGATGCGGGTTTAGTTTGTTTAAAAAGTTTTGAGAAGTGTATAAAAAAACACGAAAAGAGACAGTTTAAAATAGCTTCAATTACTGCATGCTCTAATGTTACTGGAATAAAAACTGAGTATCATAAAGTGGCAAAATTAATACATAAATACAATGGTTTGTGTTTTGTAGACTTTGCTTGTTGTGCTCCTTATGTTGATATAAATATGCATCCAAAAAATGAAGAAGAATACTTAGATGCTATTTTCTTTTCTCCTCATAAGTTTTTAGGTGGACCCGGAACTTCTGGTGTGTTGGTTTTTAATAAAAAATTATATAAGAATGTAGTGCCCGATAATCCTGGAGGAGGAACTGTGAGTTATACAAACCCTTGGGGACAACATGATTATTTTGATGATGTAGAAACTAGAGAAGACGGTGGAACACCTGGTTTTTTACAAGTTATAAAGATTGCACTTTCGATTCAGTTAAAGGATAAAATGGTGACTGAAAACATTAAGAAGAGAGAAGATGAAATTAACAAGACTGTTTTTAAAACTTTAGAAAGTATTGCTGATATTAAAATATTAGCACCAAATCATAAAGATCGTTTAAGTATATTTTCTTTTTATTTTGAAAAATATCATTTTAATTTAGTTGTTAAGTTACTAAATGATAGATTCGGAATTCAAACAAGAGGTGGATGTTCCTGTGCAGGAACGTATGGGCATTTTTTATTAAATGTAAATCAAGAAACATCAAATAGAATAAAAGATGAGATTTTACATGGTTGCAATACACAAAAACCTGGTTGGATTCGTTTATCCATTCATCCAACCATTACAAATCAGGAATTAGAATTTATTTGTAATTCGTTAAAAGAATTAGCTAAAAATATAACGGATTGGTCTAAAGATTATAGGTATGATTCTGTAAAAAATGAATACACCCATAAAACAGTAAATCCTATAGAAATTGAAATGGTAAGGAATTGGTTTTTAGTTTAATTGCTTTATAGCTAGACTGTAAAAGAAGTGGGAGTATCTAAAATAAAATATTAATTTATCAGGAGAAATTAACATTTAGAAGATTATTTTATCGAAGAATTCTTATTAAGAAAAACTAGTAGACAATTTTAGTTTTAATTGATTTAAAAAAATTAAGAAATAGCGTTAAAGTACCTTTATCATTAAAACTCTCTCTAATTATATTGTATGCCTTAGACATTTGTGCTTGAACCGTTTTAGGAGAAATTTCTAGATGTTCAGCTATTTGAGCATGCGTGAGGTTTTCAAACTTACAGAGAATAAATACTTTTTTACATCTGTTAGGTAATTTGTCGATGGTCTCTCTTAGTTTTTTTACTCTCAAGAGATTTATTTCGTCATCTTCATCAATGGTTTCCATAAGACGTTGATGTTTCCAACCGTCTAATACGTTTTGATTTCGCTTATCTTTACGGTACTTATCAATATAAGTATAATAGGCTGTTTTAAATAAATAGCCTTTAAAAGAATCTAATTCACTTAGTTTTTCTCTATAATTCCAAATTTTTATAAAAGTTTCTTGTAAAATATCTTCAGTTTCAAATTCATTTTTAGTAAAATTGTTAATATATATATACAAGCTTTTATAATATAGATCATGTAAAACCTTAAAAGAAAGTTGGTCTCCTTTTTTTAGTCCAAGAACTAAATCTACTATTTTCTGCTTGTCTGCCATGTTAAAGTGTGCGAGCAAATTTAGATATTTTAATGAGATATCATTAAAAATTTAAAGAAAAGTTAAAAAAACATTAATTTTTTATAGGCATTATAGAAAAGGTTAGCGTATTACTAATAGAAATAAGAAAACATTGTGAATAAAAGGATAGAGAAAATAATTATAAGTTATTTTGATAATAATATTTCAGAAACTGAAGCGAATGAACTTGCAGCTTGGTTAGATGAAGGAAACAGAGATGTGTTTAATGAATATGTAATGTTGAATTTTTCTGTAGAACAGTTAAAATCAGTAAAAAACGATATTATAACCTCTTCTTGGGATAAAATTGAAACTGATATAAATAAAAAGAAATCGGCAAAAGTATTGCCATTGTATTTGAAAAAGATATCTAGATATGCGGCAGTTATTGCTGTTTTAATTGTATCTGGATACCTTTTAACACAAAAAACAAACCCTGTTATAAATGAGACTGTTTCAATTGGAGAAATAAAAGCAACATTAACTTTAGACGATGGATCTAATATTGCTCTACAAAATGGAAAAGGATATAATAATAAAACAATTCATAGTAATGGAGAAAGTTTAGTATACGAAACAAAACTTAATACAAAACATAAAACAAAAACTAAAGAAACTATTTATAATTACTTAACAATTCCTAGAGGAGGTTTGTTTTCTATAGAATTATCAGACAATACAATCGTTTGGTTAAATTCTGAAAGTAAATTAAAATATCCTGTAAACTTTAAAAAAGGAAAACCTAGAGAAGTTGAATTACTTTATGGAGAAGCTTATTTTGATGTCTCTAAAAGTACTAAACATAATGGAGATGCCTTTGTTTTAAAAACAAACAACCAAACGATTACTGTTTTAGGAACTGAATTTAATGTAAAAGCTTACCGAGATGAAACCGATATTTTAACAACTTTATTAGAAGGTTCTGTAAATGTTAACAATAAAAATAACAACAAAACTCTAATACCAGGTCAACAATCAAAAATTTCAAACTCATCAGACTTTATAAAAGTATATGAAGTAAAGGCAGATGATGAAATTGCATGGGTAAATGGAATGTTTAGTTTTAAAAATAAACCTTTAAAAGAGATCTTAAAAGTTTTATCTCGTTGGTATGATTTAGATGTAGAATTTACAAAAAAAGAAAGCGAAGAAATTCTTTTTACAGGTGTTTTAAGAAAACAACAATCAATATATAGAATATTAGAATCAATTAAAACTACAACCAATGTAAAATATAGTATTAAAAATAGAATTTTGACAATAAAATAAAAAAAGGGATAAAAACAAAACCTCTCACAGCTAGTTATATCCCTAAGAATCGTGATTAATTAATTAACAACTAACCAAATGCAAATTTATGAAAAATAATTTTACAAAAATACTTTTCTTATTTAAGAAAAGATTTCTACCTATCATTATGAAAACATTCTTTTTACTTTTCTGTACCACTCTTTTTAGTTTCACTCCTAAAAGTGGTTTTTCACAGAATGAAAAAATTACAATTGAATCAAACAAAACAGTCTCAGTAGATGAAGTATTTGAAATTATTAAAAGTCATACAAATCATAGTTTTATTTATAGAGCAGATTTGTTTAAGAATTATCCCAAAATAAAATTAGAAAAAGGAATCATTAGAGCGAATAATCTTTTAAAGAAAGCCTTATCAAAAGGAAGTTTTAGTTGTGAGTTTTCTGAAGACGAAACTATAGTTATAAAAGAAAAGCCAACTGAAGTTGTTCGTATTTCTAAAACTGTGAAAGCAATTCAGCAAATAATAATAAGTGGTACTGTAGTAGATGAGAGTGGTGAGCCTCTTCCTATGGTTAGTGTTTATGAAAAAAAGACTAAAAATGGAACTTCAACAGATTTTAATGGAAATTATTCACTTAATTTAGGTAGTTCCTCTAAAGATAAAATTTTAGTATTTAGTTATATTGGTTTTGAAAATCAAGAAGTTGTGGTTGGCGACAAAACAATTTTAAATATAAAAATGAGACCAAGTTTATCTGGCTTAGATGAAGTTGTGGTAATTGGGTATGGAACATCTAAAGTAAAAGATGCAACAGGAGTAATATCTAGAATTAGTGCAAAAGAAATAGAGAATGCACCTATGGGAGCTAGCGTCGAAAGTTTATTGCAAGGTAAAAGTCCTGGTGTAAATGTTCAAATACAATCTGCTTCACCTACTTCTCCCATTAGTGTGGTTATTAGAGGGGCATCGTCACTTTCTGGAGATAACCAACCTTTATGGGTTATTGATGGTGTACCACAATATTCATCTACAACTTCTGGTGATGTTGCAAATACTTTGTATAATTTAAATTTAAATGATGTACAAAGTATAGATATTCTTAAAGATGCTTCTGCTACAGCAGTATATGGTTCTAGAGCTGCTAATGGAGTTGTAATAGTAACCACTAAAAAAGGTAAAATAGGAATGAAACCTCTTTTTGAAGTATCTTCTAGAGTAGGTGTGCAGGTTATGGATTTTAATGGATATCAATATTTTGAATCTGAAGATTATATAAACTTTTCTGGTGCTGCAGCTAGAGAAATGGTATTAACGATGGATTCGTTTACTAATTCTGCTGAACGTTATTTAGATCTTCAAGCATTTTATAACCTAAATAATAGCGAGTATGATAAATCTGATCTTGTAACGCTAGATGGCGCTTATTATGATGGAAACACTAATTGGCAAAAAGAAATGACTCAGAATCCAGTGGTGGTACAACATGATTTTTCTGTTCGTGGAGGGTCTGAAGAAACAACCTATTTTGCTTCTTTTAATTATAGTGATATGGAAGGTGTTGTAAAATCGGGGCAAAGCGAGTTGTATGGAGGTAGAATGAATTTCGATACTAAAATTAGTGAAAATTTAAAATTTGGACTTAACCTAAATGGAAGTTCTCGTAAATCTGATAATAAAGATTATATGCTTAGTGTTATACAAAAGGTTAGACCAGATATTCCTGTTTATGAAGAAGATGGAAGCTTGTTTACAAGAGATTTATTTACAGAAAATCCATATACTACCCTACAAAACACAAGATCTGGAAAAGGAATTACTTTTAATGGTACAGCTTTTTTAGATATAAATATTTTAAATGATTTTAAGTTTAAAACATCTTTCACTAACAATTATACAGATAGTGAAAACTTAAGTTATGACCGTGCCGGAACTGCTCAAAATACCACTGGTACTAGAACATGGTACAATACTAAATCTTCTTTTAATATTTGGGAAAACACTTTAACTTACGCTAAATTAATCAATAAAAAACATGATTTACGTGCTTTAATTGGTCATTCAATGGAGAATTATATTTCTAGATATCATTATATAAAAGCTTCTAATTTTCCAGATGATGATGTGCTTAATAATTTTGGATCTGCAGCTTCAATTAACTCTATAAATGAGACGCAAACAGAAAATGCATTAATATCACAATTTGCAAGATTACATTATAAATTTGATGATCGCTATATTATTTCTGGTACTATTCGTCGTGATGGTTCATCTCGTTTTGGAGCAGATAAACGTTGGGGACTTTTTCCTTCTGGTGCTGCTGCTTGGTTAATCTCTAGCGAAAAATTTATGAAAGGAGAAAGTGTTAAAAAATATGTGTCTTATTTAAAACTTAGAACTTCTTTAGGTATAACAGGATCTCAAAATTTAGGAAATTATGATTGGATAACACAAGTTGGATCTGTACAATATAATGAAAGTCCGGCTATACAGCCTAGTTCTATCGGAAATCCAGATTTACAATGGGAAGAAACAAAAATGTTTGATTTAGGATTAGATTTTGGATTACTTGATGACAGAGTTTATGGTTCTGTAGGTGTTTATACAAAAAATAGTAGCAAATTAATATATAAAACACCTTTGGCGTCAAGTGCTGCTTTTACAAGTATTACGTCAAATGTAGCATCCGTTAAAAATAATGGTTTTGAATTTGATATTAAGTACGATATTTTACGTTCAGATAACCACCGTCTAACTTTTAATTTTAACTTTTCAAACAATAAGACCAAAGTAGTTAAAATTAACGGAGATCTTGAAGAGCTATTATTTCCTGGTAGCTATGCGCCCTTTATAAAATTGGTAGAAGGTGAGGAAACGGGACAATGGTACGGATTACAAACTGCTGGTAGATTCTTTGTTACAGATGAAGATGCTATTGCAATGCAAGGTAGAACGGCAACAGGTCAGCCAACTTTTTTAAACAACTCTCAAGAGACTATTGGAGATATGATCTATATTGATCAAAATGGAGATGGAAAAATTACAAATGATGATAGAGTTAACTTAGGCTCATCTATTCCAAAAGGAACTGGTGGATTTGGACTAACCTACCGTTTTAAAAACTTTATGGTTAATGCTGCTTTTACGTATGCTTATGGTCATAGTAGACTATGGGATTTACCAAGGTTAAACATAGGTTATGTTGGCGATTTTAACCAAAGTAATATTGTTGCAGGGCAAAGTACTATTCTAGTAAACCCTTATGATGCTTCTTATCCAAGATTAGCGCAAACGTTAATTGGCGGAAACAATAAGTTTTCAGATTTTTATTTACATGATGCTTCTTATCTAAGGTTAAATGCTCTGAATATAACATATAAATTACCTAATAAATATTTTGAAAAAATGCTAATAAGTGGTGTAGATTTAACTTTTCAAGCTACCAATCTATTTACAATTACTAAATACCCAGGATTTGACCCACAAGGTAACTGGACAAATTCTAGAATTGGTTCAGGGATGGCAATTGATGCTAGTACTTACCCATCTGCACAAATTTATAATTTAGGTATTAAGATTAAACTTCAATAAAAAAACAACACATGAAAAAATATATATACATACCATTATTTATTCTTTTAGTAGCATTAAGTTCTTGTTCGGATTACTTAGAAAGAGAACCTAGCTTTTCTTTAAACGAAGAAAATGGTGTCACTAATTTTAGTAAAGCAGAAGCAGCTGTAGGTGGCGTTTATGAAACATTTATAGATAGTGATCAATGGTCAGGGCAATATTATACAGATTTAGCTTCACGTTCTGGTTTTATTAAATGGCGTTCTGCAGAATATAATATGGAATATGCAGAAGGAAATGAAACAACAAGTAGTATTCGCTACCGATGGAGTTACTTTTACAAAAGTCTTAATTCTGCAAATTTTGCTATAGAAGGAATTTCAAACTTATCTGACGCTCAGGTACCAAGTGAAGAAGAACGAAATTCTCTATTAGGTCAAGCAAGATGTTTAAGAGCATGGATAAATATTAATTTATTATGGAATTACGGACATTGGTGGTCTGATGATTATGATAACCCTAATGGATTATTATATAGAGATCAAGTTGTTAATCTTGGAAATATAGAAAAAGCAAGAATAAGCGTTGGAGAAAGCTATGATAAAATCTTTGAAGATTTAGATTATGCAATTGCTAATTTAGGATCATTTAAAAGTAGTAGATATGTATCAAAAGAATTTGCAAAAGTTTTAAAAGCAAAAATTTTACTTTACAGAGGAGGCATGAATGATAATGCATCAGATTTACAAGAATCACTTGGTTTAGTAAATGAAGTACTTAATACAAGTGTGTCAGGTTTTTCTATGCAAGACGATTTAGCTAAAGTATATAAAGATTCTTGGGACTCTGAAGAAAATTTATTTTCAAGATATTTAGAAGAGGGCAACAGAACCTATAAAAGTTATTATTACTCAAATAATATTACTACAAGATATGCTGATAAGTTGCCACGTGACGAAGATCAAATAACGGCTAAATTGAATTTTGGAAGTGATTGGTTTAAGGCAGACCCGCGATGGGATATTGTAACAGGTGACGTGCACTCACCAGCTTCATGGGATACCAATAGGTATTATACTTGGACTAAGGTTGTTAGATTAGCACAATATGATGGAGTCTTAGAAGGAGACGAAAAATACAATACCTATTACTTTAGATATCCAGAGTTATATATAATGAAATCTGAATTATTGGCTAGAACAGGAGCTTCTACAGCAGAAGCTATTGCACCAATTAACCTAATGCGTTCTAAGCGTACAAACCCTGTTTTACCTAGCTTAACAGTTAATTCTCAACAAGAATTAATGGATACAATTTTTAAAGAGTATTTTCTTGAAACCTTCTTAGAAAATGGAAGTGAATATTATGCTTCATTGCGTTTTAAAACAGCAGGAGAACCTTGGATTGTAGCTATAAAAAATGGAAAAATTCTTGATAAAAACAAGTTATGTTACCCTATTCCAGAAGAAGAAATGGAATTCAATAAACTTATGACTCAAAATATTGATTTATAGTAATTTAAAATAAAAATCACATGAAATTTATCAACAAATATATTTGTATCACAGCTGCAGTTTTTGGGTTATTCACTTTACACTCTTGTGATGACGAACTAGAACTTAAAATACCATATCCAAACGATATTACCTTTAATGAATTAGAATTAGGAAGGTTTACCTATAAAATTTCCGATTCTCCATTTACATCTGGAGATTCTAAATCTGGAATTGTTACTGTTAATGTAAGTAATACAGGAGGTAGCACTTATAGCGGATTTGCATTATCTAATAAAAGTCAAAGATCTTACCCTTGGAATTTAAGTCCAGATTTTGCTCCAGCTGGAGGTCTTACAGTTGCAGAAACTCAACAGTCTATAGATTCTACTGCTTTTAGTGTAAGTACAGTAACACCAAATAGAACTGAAAATTATTTAGTAGGTCATGCTGCCGGAGATGATGCTTTTTTTACACTTAATGAGCCTGCAATTGTTAGTCATGTATTAGTAGCTAATACAAGTTATAATTATTTAATGGCAAGTTATGGTTCTGTATATTCTGGTACTTTTGATAGCGATTCACAAGCTTATCTTATAGATGGAACTGCAGTAAGAAACATAAAAAACCCAAACCCATCATCAACTAGGTACGGTAGGTTTTTACTACCTTCTCCTAGCGGAGTAAATGCGGTTAGATTATCTGGTCATGAAATACTAGAGAAGCGTAAAGCAGGAGAAACAGCAAAAACAACTGCCTTAAACAACGGTAGTACAGATGAAGAAGCAGAAGAAGCATACGAAACAGCTTATGCAGATTTAAGCGCAGGATATATTAAATTAAATATTGAAGGTTCTCTAAACGGAAGTACTACAGGTAATGTTGAATTTTACTTAGCAACTAGAGCAAATGTAGATTTAATAAACCCAACATATAATTTTGTTTTAGAAGATTGGACTAAAGTAGATTTAAGTTCTTTAGGAGAGGTAGATAAAGTTTTATTTAAAATTTCATCTTCTTATGTAGATGATTTTGGTAATATGATTTATTCACCTACTTTTTGTTTAGATGGCATACGTCTGAAATAACAAAATAAGAATAAAAATTTTTAATTTTTAAAATGCTTTTGATAATTACATTGCAATATCAAAAGATACTTCAAGAGAGTTAAAAGTAATGCTATTTATAAAAACATAATGGGAGGTTAATTTATTTAGCCTCCATTAAAACTACCTACTAAAAAATAACTCAGTCTAAGCATAGGTAACAGACCTATTATTCTGTTATTAATCATCAATAAATGCTTGCTTATAACAATATTAAACAATGAAAAAAATATTATTAGTTTTATTAGTTTCCACACTTTTGTCGTCTTGTAATAGTACTCCCAAAAAAGATTACATATTATTTTCAGGGAAAATACTAAACACAAAATCGCGTGAATTTCGTTTAACAAAAATAGGAGAAGGTTCTGAAAATAAAAAAATTACTTTAGAAGAGGATGGTACATTTTTAGACACTATAACTTCTGGAACCGGTTTTTATTTTCTTCATAACCCAAGGCAAAGAGTCGATTTATATTTACCTAATGGAGGTGATTTTAACCTTACAATTGATGCTGAAAATTTTAGAAGTTCGGGTAAATTAACAGGTAAAGATTCAGAAGCTTCAAATTTTATGCTTACAAAAAATGAACGATATTATTCTTTAATAGGAAATACCACAGAATATTTTTTATTATCAGAAACTGATTTTAAAATTAAATCTAAAAAGGTGGAAGAAAGCTTGTCTAAATACTTAGATAGTTTTCCGAATACTACAAAAGATTTTCTTGAATTTAGACGTAAAGAATTAAAGTATAATCGCCTTTATAAATTAATTAATTACGAGAATTCTCATCGAGTATATTCAAAAAATAATAATTTTAATGTATCACCAGGTTTTTATGATGAATTAGAAGAGTTTGATTTTTTGAATGAAGAAGATTACAAGATGTCTTATCCGTATAAAAAATTAGTAAAATGGTATTATCAAAAAGAAATTGACGCATTAATAGCACAAGAAAACATTGATAAAAGTTTAGCGAAACTTAAAGTTTATAATAAGGTGCCAAATGAATTTATAAAAAATAATTTGATAAGCACTGCTGCATTTTTTGGTATAAGCGAAACTAAGGAGATCGAGGAATATTATGAATATTACTTATCAATAGCTAACTCTAAAACCGAAAAGGTTACAAAAAAGTATAATAACCTTATAAAAATAGCTAAAGGAAAACCTTCTCCTGAATTTACAGATTATATAAACCATGCAGGCGGAAAAACATCTTTAAGTGATTTAGAAGGGAAATATGTATATATAGATGTTTGGGCAACATGGTGTGCACCTTGTTTGGCTGAAGTACCATTTTTAAAAGAAATTGAAGAAGACTATAAGAATAAAAAGATTCATTTTGTTAGTCTTTCTATTGATACTGAAAAACATTTTGAGAAATGGAAAAAAATGGTCACAAATAAAAAGATGGGAGGAATTCAATTAATTGCAGATAAGAATTGGAGTAGTGAATTTGTTTCAGAATATCAAATAAATGGAATCCCTAGATTTATTTTACTAGACCCAAAAGGTAATATTGTTGATGCACATGCGCCAAGACCTTCAAGTCCTGATTTAATTAATTTATTAAACACGTTGAAACTTTAAAAAAAGCATGAATAAAATATTATTAATTCTAGTAATCGTATTCGGTTTAACATCTTGTGAATCAAAATCTAATAAGGATTATATCATACTGAAAGGTAAAGTTTTAAATCCAACAACAGAGCAGTTTAAGCTTAGAAATCGCGATGGTGAAGGTTTGTTTTCTGCAAATATATCCAAAGACGGTACTTTTGTAGTAGATACAATAACTACTGGATTTGGAACCTACAGATTTGAGGGAACAGGGATTAACAGGGTAAATATGTATTTAACTAATGGTGGTGAATATAACCTAACGTTTGATGAAAAAAACATGGTTGATACTGCCGAATTAACAGGTCCAATGCTTAATCCATCTAATTATTTAATGACCAAAGGGAAACGTATAGACTCATTAAGAGGTATGAGTTTTACTGCATATAAAACCTTAGAACCTTCAGCATTTAAAGCCAAAGGGATTATGGTTAGAGATAATCTTTTAACGTATCTAGATAGCTTTCCGGATATGCCTAAAGAGTTTGTTCAATTTGAGCGACAGGAATTGATTAATTATTATCTGTTGTATTTAGTAAGATATGAGTATTTACACGGGCAAGTTACTGGTACACTTGATACTTTTAGAGTTTCAGATGAATTTCTTAAAGATTTAGAAGATGTTGATTACCTTAATGAAGCGGAGTTTAAACAAAGAGGGTATTATAAAAGTTTGGTAAAAGAGTATTTTGAATTAAAAGCTAAAAAAAGCTCTGAAGAAACAGGAGATAATTATCATATTACTGAACTAAAAACTTTTGGAGCAATTCCGAATGAGTACATAAAGAATAACTTATTAGCATTAGCGGCAAAAAGTGATTTGAGTGAAATACACAATCTAGATGACTACTATAATACTTTTCTTTCGGTATCTAATTCAGAAGAAAACAATGAAAATGTTACAGAAAGATACAAAGAGTTAAAGAAACTTGCAAAAGGATCACCGTCTCCTATTTTTACGGATTATATTAATCACGCTGGAGGAACAAGCTCTTTAACCGATTTTAGAGGTAAATATTTATACATCGATATTTGGGCAACTTGGTGCAGTCCGTGTTTAAAAGAAGTACCCTTTCTTAAAGAAGTTGAAAAGAAGTACCATGGTAAAAATATAGAATTTGTAAGTATTTCTGTTGATATTAAAAAAATGGAAGGAGCTTGGAGAAAAATGGTAACGGATAAAGAATTAAGCGGAGTTCAATTACTTGCAGAAGGCGCTTGGAGTAGTAGTATAATTAAAGGGTATCAAATTAAGGGAATACCACGTTTCATTCTAATAGACCCAGAGGGAAATATTGTATCAGCTAAAGCACCACGACCATCTCAAAGTGAATTAATAACTTTATTTCAAGAATTAGGTATTTAATCTAAAAATAGGTATTATATTTTTATTCAAAAACTAAAGACCTGAATAAGTTATTATAGTTTGGGTCAAATTATATTTAATTTTTTTGTTGAGATAAATTCAATAATTGTTTCTAATAATTTCCATTGTTATATCTATTTTCAATGGAAATTTTTCCTATTTCACAACAATTTATTCTTATTCACTTATTAAGAAAAATCATAAACAAAAAACAACCTTCCAATTTCTTTAAATATTCTTCTTTTCTTCAAGGATTTAATTTTCTACCGTAAAAATATTATAAACTATCATACATAGATTATGATTGTGCTTTTAGATAACATTATATCAAAATGTTGCTTATCTTTTTTTTAAATAATGATGTATTTTATTATTGAGTAATTGATTGTCAAAGAGTGTTTTTATGAGATGTTAAGCATTGTTGCTTTATACATTAAAGTGTTAAAAATATTTCCTTTTGAACTTTATAAATTTTGCCATTTTTTTATTTAATAAAAAACACGTATATTTGGTTAACCAAATTGGTTTACCAATTTATAATGAAGATCAAATTTTGATGTTTTTATAAATTGGTTCACTTTTTGATTTTAATTAGTACATCAATAAATTATTACCTCTATATGAAAAAATTAGCCTTAGTATTTATATCAATTTTATCATTTTTTAGTTTTGATTTCTTAGCACAAGAAGTTTTAGTTTCTAATATCACAGAATATAACAAAACTATAAAATCGGCAAAACCAGGTACTATAATTGTATTAAAAAATGGAGTTTGGGAAGATGTAGAGTTACATGCTTATGGACAAGGTGAAGAAGGTAATCCTATTTTAGTAAAAGCAGAAACTCCAGGAGAAGTAATTATTACAGGAAACTCAACTTTAAATATTTATGGAGAATTTATAATTGTAAGTGGTTTGTGGTTTAAAGATGGTAATACAACCTATAAATCGGTTGTTCAGTTTAGAAAAGATTCTAAAATATTCGCAAATAACTGTCGCTTAACAAATTCTACAATTTCTTATTTTAAATCTAAAGAAAATTTAAAAGACCATTGGGTAGATCTTTGGGGTAAAAATAACCGAGTAGATCATAATAACTTTACAGGTAAAATTAGTGAAGGAACTACTTTGGTGGTTTGGCTTAAAGGAGAAGAACATGTAGAAAATAATCATAGAATAGATAATAACTTTTTTGGTAAAAGACCAGATTTAGGTAAAAACGGAGGAGAAACAATTAGAATTGGTACTAGTACGAACTCTAAAAAATCATCTAAAACTTTAGTAGAAAAAAATATTTTTGCAAGTTGTGACGGTGAAATAGAAATTATTTCTAATAAATCTGGAGACAATATTTATAGAGATAACTTATTTGTAGGTAGCCAAGGTGCGTTAACGCTAAGACATGGTGATAATGCTTTGGTAGAAAGAAATGTTTTTTTAGGAAACGGTGTTTCTAAAACAGGTGGAGTTAGGGTAATCAATTCTAATCATATTATCAGAAATAATTTATTTGTTGGTTTGTTAGGAGATGGCTATAGAGGACCAATTGTCGTGATGAATGGAGTACCAAACTCACCATTAAATAGATATGAACAAGTAAAGAATGTAGATATTCAGAATAATACGATTATCAATTCTGGGCCAATTTCCTTCGGAGAAGGTAAAGATGATGAAAAAACGTTGGCACCTATAAATACTAATTTTTCAAACAATTTAGTTTTTAACGACAAGCCAGGAAAAAATATTTTATTTGTTGATAACGTTTCGGGAATCACTTTCAATAATAATTATATAGATGCGGCAACACCACAGGCTATTAATGGTTTTAATGCAACCAAAATAGATTGGAAAGAAATAGGTTCTTTTCCTGTGCCAACCGCTAAGAATAACGACTTGTTAGTCGTTACTAAAAATAGTAAAAGTCTAGAAAAAGATATCAATAATAATATAAGAGAAGTTTTTAATGCAGGCGCTTTTAATTTGGATGCTAACAATTTACCAAGAGCTTTAAAGTTAAGATCTGGTCCGGGGTGGACACCTAATATTGTTGCTCCAATTATTAAAGCTGAAGAAATTACCGTAGAACCTGGTATAGAAACTTTAAGAAAAGCGATTGATAAAGCGTCTCCAGGTTCTGTTTTAAATTTAAAAACAGGAGAGTATATTTTAGAAAAATCAATTAAAGTATCTAAGAATATTACTATTGTTGGAGATAAAGGCGGTGCTACCATTATAGCGGCCAAAAAAGATTTAGAAAAACCAATTAGTTATTTGTTTAGGGTAAATGAAGGGGTAAACCTACATATTAGCAATGCAATTCTAGATGGTGTAAATTCTGAATTAAAATATGCTATTGTTTCTCCTGATAAACAAGAAGGCGGACTTTATAATTTATTTGTAGATAATATTATCTTCCAAAACTTTACGAATAAAAATGGAGGAAGCGTTTTTAAAGCCTATAATGGTACAAAAGCAGACACGTTAAGTTTTATAAATTCTAGATTTGAAAACAACTATAGAGGGCTAAATTTATCTTATGATAAAGATATTATGGAACTTTACAATGCGAATACTATTATTATAGACAACACTGTTTTTAAAAATATTGAAGAAGCAGCAATTAGTTATTATAGAAAAACGGTATCGACAGAAATTCCTGGTGGAAATTTAATTATAAATAATTCAATTTTTAGTAACGTTTTTAATAACGAAAAAGGTGAAATTATTAGAGCAGATGGAATTAGCAATGTTTCCATTACAAATTCTGTGATTGAAGATAGTTATAAGGTTGTAACACCTGTTTCTCTAAAAGGTTCTAATAATAGTATTTCTAATTGTTTAATTCACAAAAGTGGTTTTGTTAAAATAAGTGATAATGCTAAAAAGGAAAATTTAATTTATAAAAACCCTCGATGGGATGATAATTTCCTTTTTATTCCAAGTGATAAATCACCATTATTAAAAGTAAATAATGATGTAGGTAATATTGGTTTAAAGCAATAAATATATTTTCTGATGATGAAAAAATTTCTTTTTGGTATTGCTTTTTTGACTTTAGTATCACAAACAATTTTTAGTCAGGTTGTATTAAGTGCCGATGGTCCTGGAAATACGTATGAGTTGATAAATGCTGTTTTTGCTAATCCAAACAGAAGTGCTGTAGAGGCTCCAGATTGCAATCATGCAGATTTTGGAAATCATATAGATGAAGTTTTTGATACAGAATTAAATAAAAATATTTTTCGTTTTCATATTCATGTAACTCCAGATAATGATCGTTGTAAAAAGTTTGATAGACAACGTAATGAAATAAAAACGTACGCAGATTCTCCTGAAACTTTAAAGGCGACAAAAGGAGAAACTGTAACATATAAATGGAAATTTAAGTTAAGTGATTCTTTTAAAACTTCAGCAAGTTTTACACATATTCATCAAATAAAAGCAGTTGGTGGAGCATATGCATCTATACCTATGATTTCTTTTACTTTAAGAAAAGGAAATCCAGATAAATTAGAGTTAAGATATACGGCAACCAATGATCAGACTACTTTAAAAACGGCAAACTTAGATTTATTTAGAGGGAATTGGGTAGAAGTAACAGAGCATATTAAATTTGATGATGTAGGGAGCTATTCTTTAGAAATAAGAAAGGTTTCTAATAATGAAGAAATATTTAGTTATTCTAATAGTCCATTAGATACTTGGCAGGATGGTGCAGAATTTGCAAGACCCAAATGGGGTATTTATAGAAGTTTAAATAATAAACAAGATCTGCAAGATGAAATAGTAAAATATGCAGATTTTAGTATTGAAGAAATAACAGGATTACTTTCTGTTGATGATTTAAAAGCGAAAGCAGGAAATATTTTATTATTTCCAAATCCATCGTCTAATGAAATAGAATTTAAAAATGCAGATTCAGATGCGTATGATAAAGTTGCGTTGTTTGATAATACTGGTAGAAATATTTCTATAGAAAAGAGGTTAAATAATAAAAAGGTAGATGTTAGTGGTTTTTCTAAAGGATTGTATTTTGTTGTTTTTACAAAAGATTCAATAATAGTAAAAGTATTAAAATGCTATATTAAATAATGCTTTTAAAGTGTAATTAGTTAAACTTATGTACCTATATTTATTTTTAATTTTTGAAACATAAAATTAATGAGTTCTTAATGAAACTATTAATTCTTCTTAAATAGTTTTAGCATTCCAAAATTAGTAACTATATTTGGTAAACCAATTTGGTAAACCAGTTTTTATTTTACCAAATAATTTATGTACTATTTTAAAAACAACATACTTTTTTAGGGTTAGCAGTCTCTAAAAATTTTATAAGAGTTTACCCAAAACATATTAACTAAAAGAAAATGAAAAAAACACTTCTAATTATCAGTTTACTATTGCTAATCGTTTCTTGTGAGCAAAAAGTAGCTAAAAGTATTGTTGTAACAAATTCATCTGAACTAATAGAGGCAGCAAAAAATGCGCAACCAGGAGATAATATTGTTATTAAAGACGGAATTTACAAAGACGTAGAAATTGTTTTTGAGGGTGAAGGAACAAAAGAAAATCCTATTGTTTTAAAAGCAGAAAATGCCGGTAAAGTTTTTATTGAAGGTGTTTCTAGTTTACAAATGGGAGGTAGTTATTTAGAAGCAAATGGATTGTTTTTTAGAAACGGATATTCTCCGTTTAAAAATGTTATTGGTTTTAGAATTACAGATGAAAATGTAGCAAACTATAGTAAAGTTACCAATTGCGTTATTTTAGATTATAACAGTTTAGAGCGAGATCAAGATAATTTATGGGTGCAACTTTATGGTACGCACAACGAATTAAGTAATAACTATATTGCTGGTAAAACAAATGGAGGACCAACCGTTAGAGTAGATCTAAAAGGAAACCAAAGCATTAGAAATTATCACCAAATTATAAATAATCATTTTGGACCAAGACCTAGAAAAGGTGGTGCAAGAGGAGAAACTATTCAATTAGGAAGTAGTTTTACATCTATGTCTCCAAGTAATACAACCATTGCAAACAATTTATTTGAAGAATGTAATGGAGAAGTTGAAATAATTTCTAGTAAGACAAATTTTAATATCATTAAAAATAACGTTTTTTATAAAAGTGAAGGTTCTGTTGTAACCCGTCATGGAAATTACGTTACTATTGATGGTAATTATTTTATTGGTGATGGTGTAAATAAACAATTTGGTGGAATTAGAATTGTAAATACCGGACACTGGATTATCAATAATTATTTTTATAAAATTATAGGAGAAAATTTTAGAAGTCCATTAGCTATTATGAATGGTATTCCTAAATCGCCATTAAATAGATACAATCAAGTTACCGATGTTGTAGTTGCATATAATACGTATGTAGATTCTAAATCTCCTTGGCAATTTGGTGTAGGTACCAATATTGCTCAAGCAGCTGTATTACCTAAGTCGGAAATTCGTTCTGCAAGAGCGCTTAGAACAGTTGTTGCAAATAACATTATTTACAACAGTGTAGGAGATGAAACTCCAATTATAGAACATGATAAAGCGGATGGAGTAAAATTTAAAAATAATATTATTAATAATCAGGGTGTAGGTTTCGATAATTCAGAAAGAATACAAGCTACCGAATTTGAATTAACAAAATTGAGTGAGCATATTTATATGCCAAAATTAACGAGTGATTTTGATGTTTACAACGGTTTTGGTTTTGAAACTATTAAACATGATATTTTTGGAAACTCTAGAGAAACCTCAAACTCTATAGGAGCAGCAGTTCAAGGATTAATGAAAGATCCCGCAATTTTAGATAAAACAAAATACGGAGCCTCTTGGTATTCTAATGTAGTAGAAGCTGCAACACCAAATGTTTTAGCGGTTACAAATGCTAAAGGTGAATTAGAAGCGGCAATAGCTTCTGCTAAACCAGGTGATGTTATTGCGTTGAGTTCTGGTACATATAAAGTTTCAGCATCTCTTGTTATTAATAAATCAATAACAATTCAATCTAAGGATGATGAAAAAGCGGAAATTGTTTTTGAGGGAGCAGATAATACGCCTTTATTTAACTTGAATCCGTACGGAATTTTAACCATTAATAACATTGTGCTTTCTGGAAACGGAAAACAGCAAGCTTTTGCAAACTTAAATAAAAACATGTCTAACCATTTTGGATTGACAGTTTCTGGATGTGATATTAATAATTTTGATTATGTGTTAAAAGCATACAAACAGACATTTGCAGAAGAAGTAACCTTTAAAAATAGCACCATTACCAATTGTGAAAACGGTATTGAGTTATCTGAAGAAACAAATGATAGAGGAGACTATAATACAGAGTATTTAACGGTAGATAACTGTCAGTTTACAAATGTTAAGCAAAATGTGATAGACTATTACAGAGGTGGTTATGATGAGTCTACTATTGGCGGAAACTTATTGGTTTCTAATAGTACTTTTACAGAATGTGGAAGTAAAGAAGAAAATGGTATGTTGTTAAATCATAGAGGTATTGTGAATGTAAACATTACTAAGAATGTATTTAAAAACAATAAAGTGGAGTTTGTTTCTATTTTATGGGGAGCAAAAAACAACGTAGAATCTAATAATACACTAATTAATTCAGGGGAAATTAAGACTGAAGAAAATTTAGTGATGAAGCTAATGTATTAATAAAATATATTAGACCTCTAATCGTTCTTTTAATTTTTTTTCAATATCCGTTTAAGAAGAATATATACAGACAAAAAAACAATTGAATTGTCTGATTTTCTAAATGAGTTTATGTTTTAAAGGTTATAAGTAATGACTTAGTAGGTTCTATAAAAATAATTATTGAGTAGTTTTTTGAATTATTACTTTAAAGGCCCATTTATTTAATATAAATGGGCCTTTTTTTTTGGTTTTTTATAACATCAATAATGTAAAAAGATGAAATTCTGCCTGTAAATTATGTTAAATTCACTATTTTATATACTATTATTTTGTTAAAATACTAATTAGCCATATATTTGGTACACCAATCTGGTTAACCAATTTTAATTTCAATTTATATATGAAAAAATTTAGCATACAATTAATAGCTCTTTTTTTTATTAGTTTTATTGCGATCTCTTGTAATAAAACAACAGAGAATGCTAATGATGACGTAGAAAATGAGGGTTCACATCCTAAATTGATTTTAACGAAAAAAGGTGTAGATAACATTAGAAAAAACTTAGGCAATGTGCCTATTTTTGATAAAACGTTAGCAGATACAAAAGCAGAAGTAGATGCCGAAATAGAATTAGGAATATTAGTTCCTATTCCTAAAGATTTATCTGGAGGTTATACGCATGAACGTCACAAGAAAAACTTTATAATTATTCAAAAAGCTGGAGTCTTATTTCAGATTTTGAATGATGAAAAATATGCAAACTATGTTAAAGATATGTTGTTTGCGTATGCAAAATTATATCCAACATTACCTGTACATCCACAAACAAGATCTTATGCAAGAGGTAAATTATTTTGGCAATGTTTAAATGATTCTAATTGGTTAGTGTATTCTGCACAAGCTTATGATTGCGTTTATGATTGGTTATCAAAAGAAGAAAGAGAAACATTAGAAAATGATTTATTTATTCCGTTTGCTAAATTTATATCAGAAGGTAATCCACAGTTTTTTAACAGAGTACATAACCATAGTACTTGGGGTAATGTAGCTGTTGGAATGATTGCTTTGGTTATGGACAACGATGAATTGTTAGACAATGCATTAAACGGCTTAAAAACGGATAATTTAAATACTGGAATGAGAGATAATGATGGTGGTTTTATTAAAGTTGAAGGATTAAGATTAGGCTTTTTCGGAAACTTAGACGAACCTTTTTCTCCTGATGGATATTATAATGAAGGTCCTTATTACCAACGTTATGCCATGTATCCTTTTTTAATTTTTGCTGAAGCATTACACAATGTAAAACCAGAATTAAAAATATTTGAATACAAAGATGGCGTTTTATTAAAAGCAGTAGATGCTTTACTAAACTTATCGGATGCCGATGGAGATTTTTTTCCATTAAATGATGGTCAGAAAGGAATGTCTTATTATACAGCAGCGTTGGTTTCTGCAGTAGACATCGCTTATAAGTTTGGAGGAGAAAACCCTGAGTTGTTAAGCATTGCTAAAAAACAAGATAGAGTTGTTTTAGATGATACTGGTTTAGCAATTGCAATAGGAATTAAAGATGGCTTAGAAAAACCTTTCACAAAAAAATCTGTGAATTTATCTGACGGTAAAAAAGGAGACGAAGGAGGAGTTGGTATTTTAAGAAGTGATAATTTAGAGTTGGTATATAAATACGCTTCACATGGTTCTAGTCATGGTCATTATGACAAATTATCTTTCTCTTTACATGAAAAGGGTAATGAAGTATTACAAGATTATGGTTTAGCTCGTTTTGTAAATATTGAACAAAAAGGTGGAGGTAATTATTTAAAAGAAAACCAAACATGGGCAAAACAAACCATTGCACATAATACGATTACCATAAATGAAGAAAGTCATTTTGAGGGTAAGTTTGAGATTGGAACCAAACACCATTCAGACTTATATTTTTATGATGATAAAAATCCTAATATACAGATATTAAGTGCAACAGAGGTAAATGCGTATCCTGGTACGGAAATGCTTAGAACCCTAGCCTTAATTAAAGATGAAGATTTTGAAAGACCATTTACAATAGATCTTTTCAAAATAAAATCAGATAGTAAAAAACAATATGATTTACCTTATTATTATTTAGGTCATATTATGAAAACTAATTTTGAGTTTGAAACGTATGATCAACTAAATCCTTTAGGAAAAAAGAATGGTTATCAACATTTATGGAAAGAGGCTTCAGGAAAACCTGCAACAGATAATACGGTGTTCTCATGGAAAAATAATGATTTATTCTACACATTAACAACTGCTTCTAATACAAATGATGAGTTAATTTTGGCAAGAATTGGTGCCAACGATCCGGAATATAATTTACGTAAAGAACCTTCTTTTATTATCCGAAGAAAAAATACTCAAAACACCACTTTTGCTTCTGTAATAGAGTCTCATGGTAGTTATAGTTCTGTTTCTGAACTAGCTTTAAATGCATATAGTAGTATTACAAACTTAAAAATTGTTTTAGATACAGAGGCATATACTGCAGTAGAAATTACTACTAAGAAAATTACAACCAAAATTTTTATAATCTCTAATAAAGATAACTCTACAGATAAAAATCATATAATTAAAATAGGCAATAAGGAGTATAATTGGAAAGGTTCTTATTATTATAAGTAAATAAAAAAAATAAATAAAATGGGAAAAATGAATAGATTTAGTGAAAAGTACGTGATTTCTAAAGATTTAGATTGGGAAGTATTAGGTGGAGGAGTTTCTAGAAAATTTTTAGGTTACGATAATCAAATTATGATGGTAAGCGTAAAATTTGAAGAAGGAGCATTAGGTGCACCACATCAACATTTTCATACGCAAGCTACTTATGTGGTTTCAGGTAAATTCGAATTTGAAATTGACGGTGTAAAGCAAATTGTAGAAGCAGGAGATGGGGTTTATATAGAGCCTAATTTATTGCATAGTGCTGTTTGTTTAGAAGAAGGACAATTAATTGACACATTTAGTCCTGTAAGAGAAGATTTCTTAACTGGAGATGGACCTTCTTATTTTGCAGACAAGAAGTAATACAATAATCTCTTAAGGAAGATTTAATGAGGTGATAGACGTTACTATTACATCAAAATATAGCAGTTTTAATCTTAAAGGACATTTAAGATTAAATGTTTTTTAAAGAAAAATAATTCAAAACAATTAACAATGAACTTAAAAATTAAGTTAGTATTTATTGCAATGCTTCTTTTTAGTGCAATAGGATTTGCGCAGGAAAGTGTTACAGTAACGGGAAATGTTATGTCTAAAACGGATAGTGAGCCTATATTAGGGGCTAATGTTATCCTGGTTGGAACAACAAAAGGAACAAGTACCGATTTTGATGGTAATTATAAAATTACCGTGAAGTCTGGAGATGTTATTCAGTTTTCTTACTTAGGTTTTAAAACGAAAACGGTAACTTTTACAAATCAAAAAACAATTAATGTAGCCTTAGACGAAGATTCTAATATTTTAGATGAAATTGTTGTAGTTGGTTATGGAAATCAAAAACAAAAAAACGTAACAAGTGCTTTAACAAAAGTTTCTGGAGAAGATCTTCAAAACCAAGCAGTAGCACGTGTAGAAGATGCTCTTAAAGGTAGAGTTGCAGGTTTAAGAATTCAAGTAACTTCTTCTGAAGCGGGTGGAGATCCTAAAATTACATTAAGAGGACCTGGTTCTGTTACTGGTTCTTCTTCTCCTTTAATTGTGGTAGATGGAGTAATTCTAGGTACAGATTCAGATATTTTAGGATCTATAGACAATAATAATATTAAATCTATTAGTGTTTTAAAAGATGCATCTTCTGTGGCTATTTATGGTTCTCGTGGTGCAAATGGTGTAATTTTAGTTACTTTAAAAGAAGGGATTTCTGGTCAAACAAGATTTTCTTATAACAGCTTTACAGGATATAAATATTCTGATAACAACAGCAACTTTAATACAACAATAGCGCAAGAAAGAGCAAGGTTAGATGGTTTACAGAGTCAGGTGAGTGCAATATCAGTAAACAGCCCTAATTATGGTAGAATTGTTGGTGATAACGCAAATGCAGATAATGGATCTTATAATAATGCTTACGCTGAGTTAGAAGCTATGGAATTTATTGCTTCATTAGGAGGTGGTGAAACAAATTGGCAAGATGAAATTTTTGATGGTGGTTTTATACAAAGTCATTCTTTTGCTGCCAGAGGTGGTTCTGAGTTAACTAGTTATTCAGCTTCTTTAGGTTATTTAGAAGATGAAGGGATTGTTTTAAATGATGATTTTAAAAAATACAATGCTAGAGTTAAGATTGATAGTAGATCTAAGAATAAAAAAATAAAATATGGTGCAAGTATACGTGTTAACTATAATGACCAAACTAAGGTACCTGCAAGATTTACTGATCCATTAAGACAAATGGGGCATGTGCCATTATATTTAAATGAAGAACATTTAAAATATGTAACTCCATTTTCTACAGAAGTAGGTGTTTCTACAGATGCAGGAAAATTATTTGAAAACCTTGGTGTAGGAAGTTACGGTTTTTCTAGAGCTTTTGATCATACGTTTACTGCAGATCCTAGCAACCCAAGAAGTATTCTTAGAGATCCAGCTACTGGCTTACCAGTTGCTAGTGGTTTAACATCTGGTGGTTTAACATTATCTACCACTAAAAACGTACATCCTTTGGTACATTATATGGAAAGATCTAGAACTAAGAAGAAATTAAGTTTAAATGCATCTTCTTATATCGATTTTAAATTAGCAAAAGGACTTAATTTTAGACAAACTATTTCTGGTGATTTTAGACACAATAAAAGTAACGAAGCAGATTATTTATATGGTCAAGAAAACAGAGATCAAGAATCTTTTAGATTAGAAAGAAGAGATGAGTTAAACCAATACACATTCGAGTCATTACTTAAATATGATACAAGTTATAAAAAACATAACTTTAATTCAGTATTAGGATTTGAGTACATGCAAAGTGATAATTATAGACAAGAATCTGAAGCAGTTGGTTTCTCTAACGACTTTAACAATAATATTGCTATTGCAGATGGAGGAACAACATATACAGATAATGCAAGCGAAAAATTAGTTTCATTTTTTGGTAGGTTAGATTATAACTATGATGAAAAATACTTGTTTCAATTATCTGTGCGTAATGATGCAAGTACAAGATTTGGTCCAGATTCTAAAAACGGATTTTTCCCTGCTGCATCTCTTGGTTGGGTTATGTCTAATGAAAAATTCTTATCAGAAAGTAATTTAATATCATTCTTAAAAGTAAGAGCAAGTTATGGTCTTTCTGGTTCTAACCAAATTTCTAATAACATATTCGAATCTCTTTACAGGTTTGAAGAAGCATATAGTACAATTAGCTATGATGGAACAACTGGTGTAAAAGCAACAACTTTAGCAAATCAAATTCTAGGTTGGGAAAAACTAAGAGAATTTAACCCAGGTATAGATGTTACTTTTGGTAGAGGTCTTTTTAGCTTAACAGCAGATTACTATATTAGAACAAGTGAAGATTTATTACTTTTTGCTCCATCTGCTGCTGCTTATGGTACAGACAATTGGTTACAAAACCTTGGTGAAGTTAAAAATGAAGGAGTAGAATTTGAGGTTAGTTCTAGATTGATGTCTAAAGAAGACTTCCGTTGGAGTGTTTCTGGTCAGTTTTCTTTAAATAGAAACGAAGTAACAAGCTTAGGAAATAACGAACAAATTATCTCTAGAATTGATCAAGATACAAGACCAACTGAATTTATTGCAAAAGTTGGGCAGCCAATTACTTCTTTTTATGGATGGGTATATGAAAAAGAAATTCCTTTAGAATGGGTAGATAATCCTTTTAATAGATTTAACAATGATTATGCAGATGTATATGTAAAAGATTTAAACGGAGACGGAATTATTGATGATGATGATAGAACAGAATTAGGTAGTCCTTACCCAGATTTTGAATGGGGTTTTAATTCTGATTTTACTTTGTATGATTTCGATTTTTCTTTTCAATTACAAGGTTCTCATGGAGCAGAAGTTAGAGTTGCAGATTTAGATCAATTGTATTATGCAAGTGAGTCTGCTGTTAACGAAGTATCTAATTTTCCGGATAGAGACTTAACAGTTCATAGAAGATTTACTGATGACCACATCCAAGATGCATCTTTTGTAGCTTTAAGAAATGTAACTTTAGGATATACATTACCAGAATCTTTTACATCAAAATATAATTTTGATAAATTAAGATTTTACATAGCAGGAGAAAACTTATTGTTCTTTACAGCTAAAGGTTATGAAGGATTTAATCCAGAAGCAGCAGGTCAAACATCAGACAATGCGAATACGCCTTTAACAGCAGGATACCAAAGAGGAGATGGACCTATAGTTAAAACAATTTCAGCGGGAATTAACTTTCAATTTTAAATAATTATGAAAAATATATATAAAAATATAATAGTTGGTTTTTCTTTTATAGCTTTATTGACAAGTTGTGAAACAGAACTGGACTTAAGTAATCCTACAGCACTTTCGCTAGAGGAGTTACTACAAACAGATGATGGATTTATAGCATTATCTAATGGAGTTTTAGATTCTTATCAAAAAATTCCTGCAAACGAATTCTTATTAACAGAATTAAGATCAGATAATGTTAGAGCAAATTCAGAAAACGGAAACTTTCCTGCAATTAATGCATTTAATGTAGATGCAAATAATGGAGATGTAGCAACGTATTACTCTAATAATATGCATACTATTAAGCATGCAAATACTATTATTGATAATAAATTTCTAGCACCAGAAAGTCAACAATATACTGTTGGTGAAGCTTACTTTATGAGAGCTTTATGTCACTTTAACTTGGTAAGAGCATATCAAAACATACCTTTTATAGACAAAGTATTAGATGTTACAGAAAAGGAAGCTTTAGATTATCCTCAATTACCAGAAGCAGAAGTGTATGCTAAAATTATTGAAGATTTTAAAACGTCAATTGCTTACTTAAACAATGCAGAACAAAATAGATATCGTCCTTCTAAAGGAGCTGCAATTTCTTTAGCTGCAAAAGCATATTTAAGTCAACCAAACCCGAACTATGTAGAAGCAGAACTTTTATTAGCTTCAGTTGTAGAAAACAATGTTACCTATAAATATGATTTAATGTTTACAGAAAGAGCTGCTGGTTTATCAGACCGTGATTATTATGCAACTTTAGCTGTAGATTATGGGCATATTTTTGGGAATGAATTTACGGGTGATTTTTCTGAATCAAATTTAGAATCAGATCCAGTTCTTGATGGAGATTGGGTTAATAACTCAGGTCTTGAAATTAACAACGAAATTATTTTTTCTATAGCTTACGATCTTGTTAGTAGTGATAACTATGCAACTAGTGATAGTGGTTTAGGCGATCAAGTAGAAACAGATTCAGAATCTCACAGTTTTGCAATGACATTACAAGGACCTTCTAACGGTGTAAATATTGCAACTTTAGAATTCTTAGAAGTAATGAATCCAACAGCACAACCGGTAAGATTTCCTGCTTCTATTATGTCTTTAGGGTATAGCGCTTTTTTAGCAAATAATACTGTAGATGTCTTTAATGCTAAATATCCTACGGATGGTGAAATTGGAGATAATGATTGGATTGTTTTAAGATATGCAGATGTGTTGTTGTTATATGCAGAAGCTATTCTTGGAAACTCAGATAGTACTACAGACCAAAGAGCTATAGATGCTTTTAATCAAGTGAGACTAAGAGCTGGTTTAGAAGAGGTAGTAAACTTAACAAAACAAGACTTATTAGACGAAAGAAGAGTTGAGTTTGTATATGAAAACCAACGTATGTATGATTTAATAAGATTTGGAGAAGCAGATAATGTGTTGTCTAAATTTTCTACAGACAATAGTTTAAATTATACTAGTGGAAAGAAATACCTTCCATTTCCACAAAGAGAAAGAGATAATTTGCCTAATTTTTATAAACAAAATGATGGATACTAAAAAACACTCAATTATGAAAAAATATTTGTTTAACTTAAAATATATTGTGTTAGGGACAGTAATTTCTCTAACCTCTTGTGTAAGTAACGACTTACCAGAAGTGGGCGATTTAGAAGATTTTACAAGTCCCACACCTTTTTACAATTCAACAGATATTACAACATCTGAGTTTGATTGTAACGATGTAGAATTATGGGCTAATTATGAAGTTAATTTTCAAGCAGGTTCTAATTTAGCTGTAAATGGTACACAGTACGATTGGACAGTAACACCGTCTGAAGGGGTTACTTTAGTAAATAAAGACCTACCAATTCTTAAGCAATCTATAGATGCAGAATTAGCAACTGTGGTAGCATTAGAAAATGAAATAGCTAAAATTGAGTTTAAATTACCATGTGAAGTAAATGAAGACAAAAAAGCGGTCTTAGAAGCTTCTATTGAAAGTTTAAAAGTTCAGTTACAAGCAGCTAAAGATGAGGTTTCTGCAGAAGTTACAGAAAATGTTGCTGCTTTAAATACACAAATTTCAGAATTAGCACCTGCAACATTACAAGATCAAGAATTAATTTTTTCTTTTCCTGGTCCAGGTACATATACTATTGGTTTAACGGTAACAGACAATCTTGGTAAATCTGCTTATACAGAAAAATTAGTAACTGTAAACCAGGCCGTACCAACCATAGCGATACCAGAAATTGGAGAGCCAGGTTTTGATGATGGAACTTTATTTGATGGAACAGGAGACGGTAGAGATTCTTGGAGATCACCTAGTACCGCAAATTGGGGAGGAGTATTTCAAATCAACTCAAAATCTGAGTTAGGTGTATTGCCTTCTGGTTTACAAGCTGCTAAATTTCCTGCAGATGGTAGTAGAGTAGGGTATCAAGAAATTGAGGTTACTCCTGGAGCAACTTATGTGTTAACTTATTTTAGTGAGTTAGATACCAATAATGCAGGAGACGTAACGGTTTCTTTAATCAGTCCAAATGCTACAACACTTGCGGAGTCTAAATTAGAAGCTAATATTATTGCATCTAGAACAGACAGTAGTGACGGACGTGTAGATGATGTATTTAAAAAACATGCTATTACGTTTGAAGCAGGTCTTAATGAATCAGTAATTATTTTACTTACTAATTCTGGTACAGAGTGCAGGCTAGATGCTTTTGATATAATAGTTAAACAATAATAGATTCTAAAATTTAATATTATGAATTATAAAAAAAATAAAAAATTCAATAGCAGTATTTTTGCACTGTTTTTTGTGTTTCTAGGTCTTGTTTCTTGTTATGACAACGGGTATGAAGAGTTTGTGCCACCAACAGGTAATGTAAATGATATACAACCATCTACACTTTTTACAACAAGTACAAGTGCAGATGATACCATGTCTATCGTATTTAGAAGTTATTCTACAGATGCTGCTTCTTATTTATGGGATTTTGGTGATGGGACAACTTCTTCGGAAGCAAATCCAGATTATAAATATACCAATGGTGGAGAGTATAAAGTAAAACTTACTACTACAAGTTCAGATGGTTTAATAGCTGTAGATTCAGCAACAGTAGCTCCTGTTTTTGTTGATTTTAATTTTACTTCTATAGATTCTAAGGTAACTTTCGAAAACTTAACTTCTGGTGCAAAATCTTTAGTTTGGAATTTTGGAGACGGAGAAACTTTAACATGGGACTCTGAAGAAGATACGGAATTAGATTCAGATTTTAATCCTTCTCATATTTATAAAACAGCAGATACTTTTGAAGCAACTTTAACAGTAACTAATTTTTTAGATGCTGAGGTTTCAGTTTCAAAAAATATTGAAGGATTGGTTTTATCTACAGTACCAGATTTTACTTTTGATGTAAATGGTCTTACTGTTCAGTTTACAGACGCTTCTCTTTTAGCAACTACACATAGTTGGGATTTTGGAGACGGAACTACATCAACAGAAGTGAGTCCATTACACACTTTTCCGGCAGAAGCTACGTATGATGTAACTTTAACAACAACTAACGAAGCAGGTGTTTCTAAAAGTGAAACAAAAGCGGTTCCTGTAGGGGCTGTAAAACCTACTTTTAAAGCAATTGTTCAAAACGGTACTGCCGATGATTTTCAAGGAGTAACAGGTGATAATGCCGATGCTTGGGATATGACTCCAGGTAAAACAGTTGTAGACGATGTTGCTGGTGAAATAGATAGCCCTTATAGAGCATTATGGAATAATACCGCTCTAAATGCTTATATAGATGGAGCTTTTGGTACAAATGAACAACCAGGTTCTTCTAGTGATGGTTCTTATGTAAACGGAGAAAAAACAAGAGCTGTTAAACTTTCTAATGATTCTAGACGTTTATACCAACTTGTAGAAGTAGAAGCAGGTGTTGTGTATTCTTTTACTATTGATACTCGTTCTGAAGCAGAAGGAATCAATACCGAAGTATTCATTTTAAATAATGAAATTACGACGGAAGAAGATATCAATACAGACCCAGCAAATAATAGTAATGTTGATGCTTATTTTGATATTACTAATGATTTTAATTCAAGTAAAGGATCTTCATCTGAGAATACATTTACTACTACAACATTTACTTTTAAGGCTACATCAAATATTGTTGTAATTTATGCGAGAGCATTAAAAGCGGTAGATAGTAGCAATGAGGTATTTATAGATAATATTGATATTATAACTCCTGGCTTTTAATTAATAAGGACTATATCACAATGAAATAACACTTATTTTATTTCATTCGATGGTAAATAAGTAGACAGTTTACAAGTCTATCATAGAATAAATAACACACATTATAATTTTAAAATAATGTGTGTTATTTTTTTTTGTACTAATTTTTAACCATTAATGCGCTTATAAAATCATGAAATTTAATTTTTAAACTTGTAATTATTCAAATTTAGGAGCATATTTAAGTATGATATCAGTGGTGGTTTTTTACCTATATTTTAGTTTTAAAAATCAATATATTAAGGATGATTTCTACGTAGAGTAATAACATTTCACTTCTTTTTTTGACTTTTTTTTTATTGAAATAGGTATTTTAATATTTACATATCTTAATAAATCAGGTTGAAGTTTGACTGATAAATAGACTTTATCGGAAAATAAGACCCATTCTTTCATTTTGAATCTTTTAAATGATAAATATCTTACCAATTTATTCTTAATAAATCACTCTATTTGTTAAGTATAAATGCTAAATAAAACAGCACTTAATTTACCTCATAAATACTTGTAAAAAGACTTATAAAAAATACTTCGATTAAGGTTTTTTTGAATCTCTACTAAATTTTAGTTCTTCTTTTTTTTGATAATTTATAAGCTTTAAAAGTGATGTTATTGATAATAAAATAATACTGAAATTTAAGTAAATAGTTAACTCGTTTTAAGTCAGTTTCATTTTGAATAAAAAACAAATAGTTGCTTTTTTATTGTAAATATAGTTTTCTAATTGATGTATTGTGTGTGGTTTTAATTGATTGATTTTCAAGTATATTGTTTTGTTTTTTTAATGTTTAAGATAGAAGGTTAGCTGTTTTTTTAAACATTTTATTTTTGGTTTTATTGACTTTTAAAATTAAAATTATTTATAATAATTTACTTTAATATTATGTTGTTTTTAGCTTTTTTATTTATACCTACAAGAGGATAAATTAATTGGTAATTAACGATTAACTTCTTAGTGAAAATAATTATTATCAAGTGAACATTTTGTTTAGAATCTTAAGTAGAATAATCTTCAATAAAACATAATTTGTCATTTTAATTAAATTACAATAGTTTAGTGAATTAATTAATAAAGTGTTTTATAGGTAAAAAAAATAGTATATCTTTGAAAAACTGAAACTGGTAAACCAATTTGGTAAACCAGAAGTAAGCTGATTTTAGATGTTCTTTAAAAACCAATTTATTTTAACTATAAAGTAGCAGTATTTAAAGTTTAAAAGGTTAATTAAAGTTTCTAGAATTATAATAAATAATTCAAAACAATTAACAATAAGTGTAACGGTTAATTTAATTTTTATGACAACGTTTCTTTTAAAAATTAATGTTAGTAAGTCATAAAACTATAAAATTTGAATAAATGAAATTAGAAGTGCTTACAAAAAATGAAAATCAGAAAATCCAGGATTTAATAATTAAAGGAATTAAAGAACTTATTAATTATAAAAATTTAGAACCTGGAGATAAATTACCTTCTGAAAGAATGCTTTCAGAAAAGTTTGTAGTGAGTAGAAGTAACGTAAGAGAAGCGATTCAGAAATTAGAATTTTATGGCCTTCTAAAATCCATCCCACAAAGTGGAACATTTGTAGCTAACATTGGTGTTATTGCTATGAATGGTATGATAGACGATATTTTAAGATTAGAAAAATCTGGTTTTAAATCACTCGTAGAAACTAGAATACTATTAGAATTAAAGACTGTAAGATTAGCTGCTTTAAGGAGAACGGATGATGATTTACAAAAAATAGAGGAAGCACTACAAGCACACAAAGAAAAGGTGCTTAATGGAGAAGACGCTGTACAAGAAGATTTGCTATTTCATTTAGCAATAGCAAAGGCTTGTGGTAATAGTACTATGAATACATTTATGTTGATTATTACTCCAGAAATTATCACGAACTTTAAGGAGCACCATGTTTGTGATGCAGACTTAGCACATAGAGGAATAGCGGATCACCAGGCTATTTTTGAAGCTATTAAAGCTAAAGACCCTCAAATGGCAAAACTAAAAATGAAAGAGCATTTTAGAGAGCTCTATACATATTGTTATAATGTTTAATTAAATAAGTATATAAAATGAAAGTAAAAGGATTACGTTGGTGGGTCGTCGCATTGATTGCTATAGCTACTATTATTAATTACATTGACCGAACATCATTAAGTGTCCTTTGGCCAGAAATAGCCAAGGATTTATATCCCGGGCATACAGCTGATGAAACGAAAGCAATTTATGCTCTTATTTCAATTATTTTCGTATTTTCTTATGCTTTCGGACAAGCAATATTTGGAAAAATATTTGATTGGGTAGGTACACGATTCGGGTTTGTTTTGTCTATTGGTGTGTGGTCTGTTGCTACAGCATTACACGCATTGGCTCAAGGAGTTTTAAGTTTTGGTATATTCCGTGCAATCTTAGGAGTTTCTGAAGCAGGAAACTGGCCAGGTGCTACAAAGGGAAATGCAGAATGGTTTCCTACTAAAGAACGTGCGCTTGCACAAGGTATCTTTAACTCAGGTGCTGCGATAGGTGGAATTATTTCCATTCCGTTAATTGCTTTTTTAACAGTGTATTTTAGCTGGAAAGGTATATTTATTTTAATTGGTTTAGCAGGTTTACTATGGTTGGTGCCTTGGTTAATTTTAGTAAAAGCACCACCAATAAATCACCCATGGATTACAGATGAAGAGCGTGATTATATTTTAACAGGTCAAAAGAATGAAGATTTTGATGGAGATGGTGTAAATGATCAAGAGTACAATCCTGATACAAAAGAGTTATTAGGTCACAAAGAAAGTTGGGGTGTAATATTAGCATCAGCATTTATTGATCCTATCTGGTGGTTGTTTGTTTTTTGGATACCAATCTATTTAAATGAAGTGTATGGTATGGATGTGAAATCTATAGGACTTTATGGTTGGGTACCTTATGCAGGAGCTATGTTAGGAGCTTGGTTTGGTGGTCTATTGGCCCAAAACAGACTTAAAAAAGGATGGTCTATAAATAAGACCAGAAAAATGGTAATTACATTAGGTTGTTTAATAATGTTACCAGCATTATTAGCTATGGCTAGTCCTGGAGGACCAACAACTGCAGTAATTATTATGGCTGTTATTTTATTCGGATTTCAAACAGCAATTGGAAATGTTCAAACTTTAACAAGTGATTTATTTAGTGGAAAAACAGTAGGTACATTATCTGGACTTTCTGGTATGGCTGCTAAACTTACTGCTGCTGGTTTAACATATCTAGTACCTTGGTTAACAAGTGGAGGTAATTATACACCAGCATTTATTATTGGTGCAGCATTAGCTATTTTAACTTTAGCAAGTGTTTGGATATTTATACCAAAAGTTAAGTCTATCTCAAAAATAGTATAACATAATTAATTTTTAAAATAATTTAAATGAGTACATTAAACAACAAAGTTGCTGTAATTACTGGAGCAACAGGAGGAATTGGTTTTGCAGTAGCAAAAAGATTAGGAAAAGATGGTTATACTGTTATATTAAACGGTATAGAAGATGAAGCAGGAGCTAAAAGAGTAGAAGAGTTAACTGCAGAAGGAATTACTGCAGAGTACTATGGTTTTGATGTTACTAAAGAAGAAGAAGTAACAGCTAACATAAATAAAATTGGTGAAAAGTTTGGTAAAATTGATGTGTTAGTAAATAACGCAGGTGGTTTAGGTGGTAGATCTAGATTTGAAGAAATGACAACTGAATTTTACAGATTTGTAATGGCTTTAAACTTAGACTCAGCATTTTTTGCTTCTAGAGCAGCAATTCCTTTTCTTAAGAAAAGTGACAATGCTTCAATCGTTAACTATACTTCTAACGCTGGTTGGAACGCAGGTGGACCAGGAGCAGGAATCTATGGTACTTCTAAAGCAGGTGTTCATGCAATTACAAGAGCATTAGCAAAAGATTTAGCAGAATATGGTATTAGAGTAAATGCAGTATCTCCAGGTACTATTGATACTCCTTTCCATGCTCAAATTAAAGCTACTAAGCCAGAAGTTTTTGCTTCTTGGGCAAATAGTATTATGTTAGGAAGATTAGGTCAGCCAGAAGATGTGGCAGGTGTAGTTGCTTTCTTAGCGAGTAAAGATGCAGCTTTTATTACTGCAGAAACTATCCAAATTGGTGGTGGTCAAGCATTAGGGATCTAATTAAATATTTTTTTTATACAGAACTCCTTTACATTATATGTAAAGGAGTTTTTTTTGTTCTAATTTTTTGAATCAATAATTATTGTAAATACTTGTTTGTATTTAATCATAAAGAATTTAGTACAATTTTTAGTTTACCCTTCTAGTGAATTTTAGATGTAAAAGTTTAAGAAAATTATTACCTTATTTTTTGTAATTCTAATTACGCTTCAGTCTAGAAATATGTTTGCCTCACAAAAGCAAATGACTGTTGTGTATTTCTCATTCTTTAAAAGTTGTTTGTACTTAATGAACAATTTATGTTATCTACAATGTGGTTATTAGGATTAGTTTTTAATAAAACAATCATAAAAATTACATAATCATATTATTTCTTAGGATAATTAAGCTCAGTCTGCAAGCTTAATTCTTTTAATTATGCGTTCAACTGATCATCAACAGAACTCTTAAATGGTCTTAAAAACGTTGATATTGGTTAAAATTACCTCAATAATAGCTTGCTTTTTTATTTGTTCAAATTAATGTCATCTCTTTGTAATAGTGGGGTTTATGTGTTTATTTGAAAGTGATTAGAGTTTTTAGAGGTTAATTTAGAATATTTTAGAGTTAATATATTGTTAATTCAAATATAATTGTATATTTGGAAAACCATATTGGTTAACCAGTTTGGGTGACCAAATTGGATTACCAATTAAAAATATAACTCTTTAATTAATTAAAATTAAATTTTATTATGTCGAAACACAACATTATTAAAAAATTAAGTACATGCTTCTTTTTGTTAGCATCGCTTTTTGCTTTTTCTCAGCAAAAAGTAACGGGTACTGTAACAGGAGGTGTAAGTGAAGGCTTGCTACCTGGGGTTAGTATTCAAGAGAAAGGAACAACAAATGGTACTTCAACAGATTTTGATGGAAACTATTCTTTAACAGTTTCTAATGGAGATGCTACTTTAGTTTTTAGCTATTTAGGTTTTGCACCGCTAGAAGTAAAAGTAGACAACAGAAATAATATCAGTGTAAATTTAGTAGAAGATGCTAGTGCACTTGATGAAATTATTGTGGTAGGTTATGGTACTAGTAAAAAATCTCACCTTACGGGTTCAATTTCTAAAATTGGAGGAGAAGATCTTGCATCTGTTCAGGTTGCACGTGTAGATGAGGCTTTAACAGGTAAGTTATCTGGTGTTTTAATTCAAAACCAAAGTGGAGAGCCAGGTTCAGATCCAAAAATTCAAATTAGAACAGGATCATCTCTTTCAAGCAATTCAGATCCGTTAATTGTTGTAGATGGATTTCCTATTTCTGGAAATTTAGCAACAGTTAATCCAAATGATATTGAAAGTATGGAAGTATTAAAAGATGCTGCTTCTGCTGCTATTTATGGTTCTTTGGGTGCAAATGGTGTAATTTTAATTACTACTAAAAAAGGGAAGACAGGGAAATTAAATTTCAGTTATAATGCCTATACAAGTGTTTCTAGAAAATATGTGAAAGACATTGATATGCTTAAAACTTCTGGAGAATGGGCAAAAGAATTGCAAACAGATGCTTATGATCTTACACAAACAGATGCTGGATTATTAGAGTATAGGTTATGGGGTTATGAAAATGCACCAGATGTGGTGAGTATGGAAGATTGGCTTTTTCAAGATGGTTCTACAACAAGTCACGATTTTAGTGTGAGTGGTGGATCAGAAAATATAAAAGCATTTGCTTCTGTAGGATATTTAAATACTGAAGGTATTGTTAAAGGACAAGGTTATGAAAGATTTAACGGACGTATGAATATTGATGCTAATTTGAACGATAAGTTTAAGGCAGGATTAAGTATGAATGGGTTTTATGGTAACCAAGATATTGTGCCTTGGGAAATGAGAGACCTTTTAAGAGCATATAGTATTAGTCCTATTTATCATACACAAGCTTCAATAGATTTTGTTCAAGAATTAGATACTAGAAGACAAGCATTAGCTGACTCTGGTTTTACAGGTAATAATATTGGTCGTTCATTTGACCAAGATTATAGAGGTATAGGTTTAGATGCTACAAGTATTTATGATTTACAGCCAGGTGATGTTGCTCATGATTGGCAATATGGTAGAAATCAGAATGGTATTGGAGGAACTGGTGATGCAGGTGTAGCTGCTAAATTTGACAATTCAGAAAGAACTAAAAAAACATTTTATGGTAATGTAAGTTCTTATTTACAATATGAAATAGCTGATGGGTTAAATATCAAAACCATTTTTGGAGCAGATGTACAAGATGTACAGTTGTATTATTATAGAGGAATATTATCAGATGGTCAACAACGTTCTAATCAGACTGCTTTAGACATCTCAGATATTAAAAAATCTACCATTTTAAGTACAACTACTTTAGATTACGCAACAGTAATAGCTGATAAGCATGATCTTTCTGCTGTAGTTGGAGTTGAACTTGTAAGTACAAAATTTAAAGGTTTAGAATCTTATGGATCAAATGTGCCGATTAGTTTACCTTTAAATTACTCTTTATTTAATGCGGAAGATGTAGTGTCTAACAGAATTGATGAAGTGCAAGCAAGAAGAGGTATTTTTGGTAGAGTTGCTTATGCATATGACGATAAATATTTAGTATCTGCATCAATTAGAAGAGATGGTGATTCTCGTTTTGGAGCAAATGAAAAATATGCAGTATTTCCAGCAGTTTCTTTAGGTTGGAATGTACATAAAGAAGATTTTTTACAAGACAATGAAACATTAAGTACATTAAAACTTAGATTTAGTATGGGATCTTTAGGGACTTCATCTGATTTAGGATCTTACAGTTCATTAAGTGTTTTAGGAACTTCTTCAACTGCTTTTGGTACAGGGTTCTTAATTCCTGATGAAGTTGCAAATGCTGATTTAACTTGGCAAACAAATAAAGAAACTAATTATGGTGTTGATACTGGATTTTTAGATAACCGTTTAAAATTTAGTGTAGATTATTATACATCAGATGTGAATAACATGTTGATTCAACAAAGTGTTTCTGAAGTTCTTGGTACAGATCAGGTTAGACTTAACCGTGGAGATATTACTAGTTCTGGTTTAGAGTTAGAATTAAATGCTAGAATTATCCAAAATGATGAGTTTACTTGGAGCATGGGAGCGAATTTATCTACTGTTAATTCAGAAATTACAAGTTTAGGAGCTGTAGACGAATTACCTCGTCAAATATATGGAGGTCCTAGTGGTAGAGGTGTTGAGTTTAGAAATTATGTTGGTGGAGAACTTGGTGAAATGTGGGGATATGAAAGCGCAGGTCAAGTAGAATCTATTTATATAGAAGACCCAACAAGATCTATTGGTTATACTAGTGGTGTACAATACGTAGTAGATCAAAATAATGATGGTCAAATCACATATGAAGATGATTACGTAAAGTTAGGTTCTGCTACTCCAGATTTTTATTGGGGAGTATCAAGTAATATGAATTATAAAGATTTTGATTTATCATTCCAGTTGCAAGGATCTCAAGGAGCAGAATTATATAATATCGATCCTATCTATTGGCAATCTCAATTCCGTGATGCAACAAACACTGCTTTTGATGCTAATAGTGACGGTATTGCTGATAATAATGGTAAACATTATTTACAAACTAGAGATGTACATGGAGCTTTAATTCAAGATGCATCATACATCGCACTAAGAAACCTTACTATTGGTTATACTCTTAATTCAGATTTTACAAGTAAAATGGGTATTGGCTCATTGAGATTATATCTTGCAGGTACAAATTTGTTATATATAATGGGTAATGATTATACTTCATTTAATCCTGAAGGGATTGAGACCGAAAATAGTAACTACGGAGGTCCAACAACTTACGGATACCAAGAAGGTGCAAGTCCAATTGTTAGAAGTTTTACTTTTGGATTAAATGTTAATTTTTAATTAAGAAAAAATGAGAAAAATGAAAACTATATATATAGTATTAACGGCAATGATGTTATTTACATCATGCGATAATGACTTAGAACAAACACCCGCTTTAGATTTAGAATCAAGTAATTTAGAGGTATATGGTCCTGTTTTAAATGCAGCATATTATTATCATACAGGAGTTGCAATGTCACAAATAGTTTTAGGTGATTTTAGAGCAGATAACATGTTAATGTTAGAGGATCCATTTACATCTTTAGATACCTATGATCCAGATTTATCAGGTGGAGATATGACAGAAGCCTTTTTTAATCCAATTTATACAAACCTGTACAAGTCAATCTTAAGTGCAAACAATGTAATAGAAAACTCATCGGAGTCTACAGAGGTAGCAGAAGCAAAGTTTTTAAGAGGTTTATCTTATTTTAAACTTGTAACAATTTTTGGTGATGTTGCAGTAAATTTATCTGCTACACCAAGTACTTCAGATTTATCTATTTTGGAGAGACAACCAGCTGAAGACATTTATAATAATGTAATTATTCCAGATTTTCAAGCTGCTATAGCTGGTTTAGACAATTCTGGATTAGAAGAAGGTAGAGCAACACAAATTGCTGCACGTGCATTTCTAGGAAAAGTTTATATGCACAGAGGTAATTTTCCGAGTGCAGTAACAGAGCTTGCTTCTGTTGTAAATGGAGCTGCTGCTGCAGGTGTTAGTTTAGAAGCTAACTTTGAGGATGTTGTAACTGATTTAAGTTCAGAAAGATTATTTGCAACTCAATTATCTACATCGGTTTCAAATGCTGAAGGTTCTTCTATATCTTCTACATTTGTAGGATGGTTTGAAGGAGCTGATACAAAATCTCTTACTCCGTTAGACCCTCGTTTAACTGCTGCATTTGACGCAAGTACTGATACTGCTGCAAATACAGATTTAAGAAAAGCGTTAACAGTTGATGCCGTTAATGGAGTAGGTGTAAAATACACTGGAGGTCTAGAACAAGATTTTATTGAAATGAGATTGTCTGATGTTATTTTAATGTATGCAGAGGCTTTAAACGAAACTAGTTCTCCTGCAAGCACTGTACTTCCTATGTTAGATGATATAAGAAGTAGAGCAGGTTTAAATAGTTTAACAGGTACAATAAGCTCTCAAGCAGATGTTAGAGAAGCAATTGCTAAAGAAAGAAGATTAGAGTTAGCTTTAGAAGGACATAGATGGTTTGATTTGGTAAGAACAGGTACAGTTGATGCTGAAATGGGATTATCAGTTAATCCTAACTATTATGTATTTCCAATTCCAACATCAGAAATAACAGCAACCAATGGAGTAATTACTCAGAACGCTGGTTACTAATAATTAAGTTTTTAAATTGGTTTTTACTAAGGGTTGCAACTTTTAAAAGTTGCAACCCTTTTTTTTGTATTCTAATAAAATTATTTTGCAATACTATTAATACAGCACATGGTTTGTTTTAGTCTTTATTTTTAACCCTGTAGTAAAGTATTTTGGAAGGTGTTATTGGTTTTGTTATCTGTTTATGATTGTACATGGTTTTACTGATAACATATAGTAGTTAACCTATGATTTTAGGTGTTGAGCATTCAAGAAAGTTGAAAGCTAAAGAGGATTTATTAATTGGTTTGCCCTTAATAAAAGATGATTACCAAGTAAGACTGTATGCTATTGAATAGTTTGAAGACGTTTTATATTCGAGAGTATTAGATATTAAGATGACTATATTCTTTTCTATTAAAAATAAGGTAATGATATCTATCAAAGTAATTTGTTGTAATTGGTGAAGGTTTAATTGTATTTATACTTTATTTTTAATCATAAAAAAAGCTCAAAATACCAATGAAGTGTATTTTGAGCTTTAAATAAATATAATAAGTATATCCTTTTTTATAATAAAATCATTAATTAAAATTGATATTATTCTTCATCAGGCAATGTACCTTCTCCCACAGTTCCTTCTCTAAACCAAACTTCTGCATAGCATCCGTTGGCATATTGTTTAGCGATATCACCATTGTAAGTTTCAGATCCAGTACTCCAAACAATATTATCTTCAGGATTTTTACCGTTTGTTTGATTGTAAGCACCTTGTTTAAAATAATTTATTTCTCCAGCATATGCATTTTCACGTTCTACACCATCTCGACCAATTGCTGCGTAAAGTGATAATATTTGTTGAGGAATATCTGACTTTTTAGAAAAATCTGATTTCAACAAGTTTTTTGTAAACTTAATTGTTTCATGTCCTTCGCTTGTAAAAGTTAAATACATGATGCCTTTATATACATTAATTTCATAACTAAATTCCTCACCTAATTCAATTCCATCTTTAGGTTCTTCAGGGTATGTGGTAGCATCAGGTCCAACAACAGACATGTCATTTCCCCAAACGGCAGATGAATAATCCCATCTCCCAGAATTATCTCCTTCTGTATTAATTTCATAATTCCAGAAAACAGATCCTTTTGTATGACCAGGAAATTTTTTATAAAATATTTTGATTGGTTCATTTTCATGACCTTCATCACTATGAATTTGTCCTACTACAACAGAATAAGAAGCGGCTACTCTAGCATCACCAGAAGTAGAAACATGTTGTACTTTTAAGGTACCCGTTAATTTACCACCTGTTTCTGGTATCCAATGTTTTTTCTGACCTAGTTCTGTTCTTGTATTACTAGATGTTCTAGAAGTAATACCAGCGTTAGGTGTTTTATAAACTACCCAATCAGTTCCTTCTTCATTCTCTACATAAAAAAAGTTTTTATGTTCCACGTCTACTAATTCTTTATACTTTGTACCGTCTCCACAAAGAATACTCCATTCGTTTAAAAAGGGTAATACATCACTAGGGTAAGTGACTGCTTCTAATTCTTTAGACTGCTCTTTTTTTTTCTTTGGATTAGAACAACCAATTAACAATAAACCTAAGCTTATCATTAAAAAAGACTGTAAAGATGATTTAGTGATTGTTATTTTCATTTTGTTTCTATTTTAGATATATAATTCTTATAAATGCACTCGGAATTTTGTTTTTAAAAGTTTCTTTCTTCTGCCATTTTAACAACACCAACAGTTAAAATCAAATTTGCAAAACGACGTTGTTCTCCAGTTTGAATAATTAAGGTCGTATTTTGATCTCTAATTTTATCATAAAAAGCATAACGTTCCATTTCGTCCCAAGTTACATCACCTAATAAATTTTTATATTCATTATGAATTTCGGCATTTGCTTCTGCTGGCTTTTCCATTACAATTGCACCTTGTACAGGACAAACTTCTAAAATACCTTCTAGTACGGTAAGTGCATCTAAAAGACCCGGACGAAAATTAAGATGTACAGTGGTTGAGTTAGGGCCTGTCATTGCGCCAACAGGTAAATTACCATCTGCGATAACAACTTGTGCAAAGTGACCTGATCTTGCAAGCACTTCCATTATTGTTGGGTGTATGACTGCTGTTTTTAACATAATTTAATTTTTTAGTAATTGATTAAATTTAAAACACTAGAGATCAGTAAAGTTCCTAGTGTTTTAATATCTTATTAAAAGCTATAATTACATATTGTAAACACCACCATTAATATCTAAGGTAGCACCTGTAATAAATCCATCATATTCTGATGCTAAATATAAAACAGCACGAGCTACGTCCGCAGCATTACCAGCTCTTTGAATTGGAATTCCAGCAGTTGTTTCTGCTGCAGATTCTTTTGTTGTGTGTGTATTATGAAAAGAAGTACCAAGGATAAGTCCAGGAGCAACAGCATTTACTCTTGTTCCTTGAGGGCCTAATTCTGTAGATAATGCTCTTGTAAATGTTAAAATAGCACCTTTACTTGTCGCGTACACTAAAGATCCTGGATGACCACCTTTACGTCCTGCAAGTGAAGCCAAATTAACGATACTACTATTGTCATTTTTTGCAAGATGAGGTGCTGCAGCTTTTGTTACAAACATCATAGAAGTCATGTTAATGTCCATTACTTTATGCCAGAATTCTGCTTCCATTTCTCCTATCAGTTTTCTTGCAACAAGCGATCCTGCGTTGTTAATAAGAATATCTAAACTACCTAATGCTTCTATTGTTTTTTCTACTACTTTATTAGCATCTGCTTCTTTGGTTAAATCTCCTGCAATAGCAATTGCTTTCTGTCCTTTACTCGTTGCATATTCTACTAATTGGTTTGCAGTATCTGCACTAGAAAAATAATGGATTGCTACATGCGCACCATTATCTATAAAATGTTTGGTGATAGATTCCCCAATTCCTTGTGCACCAGCAGTGACTAATATGTTTTTTCCAACTAATTTATTATCGTTCTTCATGTTATTCTTGTGTTTGTTAGTTTTTTTTAATGGACTAATAAATAAAATTATTAGTGTCCGATTGTTTTTTTATTTAGTTTGATAAACCTCTTTAAAATAAGGGGGGTACGTATTTATTAAATGACAGCCTTGTTTTTTTGAAATAAGATTAATTAGAAAGGCAAGCTAATTTTAGTTTAGGTTACACTTGTTTGTGAAGTCTTTGTTCTTAATTCTAAAAGCGAAGCGGTCTTTTGTCTTTTATCGGACAATAATGAAATAAAATATTTCTTTTAGTGTTTTGCTTCTTTTTGATACAATAAATCATTTTTAGAAAAATAACCATCGTTAGAAACTGAATTACTACTTATAGTGATGCTCGCAGTTTTAAACCAAACTTCTGCATAGTTTCCATCTGCATATTGTTTTTTGACATCTCCACCATGTGTTTCTGCACCAGAACACCAGTTTCTGTTTACTTCTGGAGATTTTCCGTTAGTTTGATTGTAAGTTCCAAGCTTAAAAAAACAACCTTCACCTGCGTAAGCTTCTTTGCGTTCTACACCATCTTGACCAAGCGGTCCAAATAATTTTTTCGTTTGTTCAGGAATATCAGCTTTTGTTGTGTATTCAGATTCAATTAAGTTTTTTGTAAACGTTTTAGTTTCGTGTCCTTCACTTGTAAATTTCAAGTTCATGATTCCGTCTTTAACTTCAATTTCATAACTAAATTCTTCACCCAATGCAATTCCGTCTTTTGGTTCTTCTGGCGGTGTGTTTGCATCTGTACCAACAACTGAAAAGTCATCACCCCAAACAGCATAAGAATAATCCCATCTTCCAGAATTATCTTCTCCTGCTGTATTTATTTCATAATGCCAAAACACAGATCCTTTTGTATGTCCTGGGTATTTCTTATAAAATATTTTAAGAGGTTCATTTTCGTGCTTATCTGCACTATGAATTTGACCAACAACAACGGCGTGTGAAGCGGCTACACGAGCATCTCCAGTTGCAGATACATTCATGACTTTAAGTGTAGCTGTTAATTTGTCATTCGCAGTTTTAGGATACCATTTTTTTACTTGCGCTAATTCTGTTCTTGTATTGTTAGATGTTCCGTGTGTGTTTCCACCGTTAGGTGATTTAAAAACAACCCAATCTCCGCTTTCATCGCTTGTAGCGTAAAAGAAATCTTTGTTTTCAAGGTTGTTTGCAACACCAACATTAGTACCGTCTCCTAATATTAATTTCCAATGATCGAAAAACGGAATAACGTCATTTGCATAAACTGTTTTTTTAGTTTCTTTTTTAATTTCACTTTTATCAGCCTTTTTAGGCTTGCTATTACAACTATTTAATACTAGTAAAATGGTAAGTACAAATATGGTTGATGCAGATTTAATCATTTTTTTATTCATTTTATTTTTATTTAAGTTCAACTTTGTTATCATTTAAATCGCTACTTTTAATATGTGTAGATAATTTATTAAAATGTTTTTTCATCATATTAGTAGCAAGGTTAGAATCTTGAGACTCTATGGCTAAATAGATATCCTCGTGTTTTTTTATTTCAGAAATCAATTTATCTCCTTCACAAACCGTTTTTCTGTCGTAAGTAGCAAGAATAGGTGGCGTAATTAAAAGCATTAACGAAATCATTGTATTGTTTTTACTTGCTTTTGCGATTGCCAAATGAAATAATAAATCCTCTTCTAAATAATCATCTCCTTCAGTAAGTTTAGCCTTAAAATCATTTAAAGTGTCTTTTATACGTTTTAAGTCTGTTTCTGTTCTTCTTTGAGCAGCTAAACTAACAGTCTTTAACTCTAATGATATTCTGGTTTCTACGAGTTCATTAAAAGTAGGAGTGTTTAGAGAAATAATTTCATCTACCATTCCATTAAAACCTGTTAATCCAATACTTAGAATAGTACCGCTTTGAGACATTGATTTTATAACTCCATAAAACTCTAATTTCCTGATTGCCTCTCTAATGTGATTTCTTTTTACATCAAACTTTTCAGACATAATTCTCTCGGAAGGTAATTTGTCTCCTCGTTCTAAATTTTTAGAGTTAATTAAATCTCTAATCATGCAAATTACATTGTTTTCTAAGGTTTTCTTTTCGTTATTATCTATCAGGCTTATCTTCATAAAATTGATTATTCTATTATTTTTAGGGGTTCTACGTAATTATTTTATTGAAAATATTCTAAAAGAGCTAATATTCCATTGTAAGAAATGATGCACGCAAATAGCAGTGATGCATATAATCCTATATTTACAAAAAGACTTGTTTTGTAGCCTTGCATTATTTTTTTATTATTTACTATTAAAATAATTCCTAGAATAACAATTGGTAAAACAAACACATTAAAAACTTGCGATAAAATTTGAATTTCTATTGGATTTGCTCCAAAAGCAGGACCTATTAATGCAACCAAACACGCAATTGCAGTTATGATTCTAAACTGACGCGAATTGGTGTCTAGTTTTCCTGATTGATAATCGGCAATTAATAAAGGAGCAATTAGTAAACACGGGAAAATAGAAGATAAACCAGCACTTAATGCTCCAAAAAAGAAAATTGAAACTGCCCAACTCCCTGCAACAGGTTCTAAAGTATTTGCCATATCTAAAACTTGGGTAACTTCTTTCCCTTGGTAATACAATGCACCTGCAGCGACTGCCATAATAACACCACTAATAATAAAGATTAAAATTGCTGCTGTTATAGAATCCTTTTTTTGTTGATCTAAATTTTTAATAGTCCATCCTTTTCCTTTTACAAACAAAGGCCTTGATAAAAAGGTAGCTGATGCCATTGTAGTACCAACAAAGGCTGCAACTAACATTTTACCACCTGCTACGTCTGGTATTGTTGGTATTAAACCTTTAACTACATCCATAGAAAGTGGCTGTACAAAACATAAAGAAAGTATAAATGAAAGCCCCATTAAGCTTACAAAAATGACAAGTATTTTTTCGAAAAAGGTGTATTTACCTACCAACATTAATAAGTAAAAAGTAATAATTATTACAATTGCAGTAATTAAAACGGTTTCATATTTATAGGCGATTAAACCTTCGAAGTTCATGGCTAATATTTCAAAAATAATATTGGCAGAAATACCTAAAATTCCCATTAAAGAGTTCCATTGGCCAAACGTAATACCAACAATGATTAAAATGGCGAATATTTTACCATATTTAAAATGTTTTTTAAAGCCATAAAGAGCTGTTTCTCCTGTTATTAAAGCATAATTTCCATAAGTAAACATTAGTACACCAGAGAAAAGGCAACTTATTAAAAGTACCCATAAGAGTTGCATGTTAAATTTACTACCTGCAACAATCATAGAAGTTACACTACCTGTACCAATGGTATATCCAATGGCGAAAATCCCAGGGCCAAATCCTAAAATAACTGCTATTATTTTTTGTAGGAATGACTTTTTATTTTGGGGTGTTGTCATAGTTAATTGTTTTTTATTTAGTTAATTATTCCATTCTGTATGATAGAATTTATTTGATTCGTCATTAATTCTTTGGTAGGTATGAGCCCCAAAATAATCACGTTGTGCTTGTATTAAATTTGCTGATGAATTTGCGATGGCAAAACTGTTTAAGAAATTAATAGATTCACTAAAGTTAGGAATCGGTAATTCATTTAAAATACATTCAGAAACTGCTTTTTTAACACTAGGTTTTAGCGTTTTTATTTTATCAATGATGGTTTCATCAGTTAAAATATTGTCTGTAGATTTAAATATGGTAACCAATTCTACCATTAATTCAGATCTAATAATACAACCGTTTGTCCAAACTCTAGCCAATTCACTTAAGTTCAAATTCCATTGGTAGTTTTTAGACGCTTCTTGTATCAATTTAAAACCTTGATAATGATTCACTATTCTTGCAAATTGATATGCTTTTAAAATATCATCAATGGCAACGTTAAAATTAGTGTTGATTTTTGTTGCTAAATTTTTGCTTGCAGCAATTCTTTCATCCTTATAAAAAGAAGTATAACGAGCAAATAGAGCAGTAGCAATCATAGAACTTGGCACTCCTAATTGAGCGGTAGTTATGGTAGTCCAGTTTCCTGTTCCTTTATTTCCTGCCTTATCCATTATTTGGTTCACTAACCAATCATCACCTTCTTTTTTTCTTAAAATATCGATGGTGATTTCTAATAAATAGCTGTTTGTTGTTTCTTTCCAAGATTCTAGAATATCTGCTATTTCATCCGGATTATGCCCTAATGCTTTTAACATTACAAACACTTCTGCTAACAATTGCATTTCTACATATTCAATTCCATTGTGTACCATTTTCACAAAATGACCACTGCCTTCTGTACCTATATAGGTGCAACAAGGTAAGTTGTTGGCATCTTTAGCAGCGATAGCTTCTAAAAAAGGTTGCACGCCTTTATAACTTTCTTTGCTTCCTCCGGGCATAATAGATGGACCTTTTAAAGCACCTTCTTCTCCACCAGAAACCCCAGCGCCAACAAAATGAATGTTTTTACCTTTTAGATAATCAAAGCGTTCTTTGGTTTTATTGTAGTTTGAATTTCCTCCGTCTATTAAGATATCTCCATCTTCTAAAAAAGGCAATAGATCTTCAATAACATTATCTACAATTTTACCAGCATTCACCATTAACATGATTTTTCTTGGCGTCTCTAGAGAATTTACAAAAGATTCGATATGGTCAAACGGAAGACTTGTTGCTAATTCTTTAAATTCATTTTTAAAATTTTTAGCAACATCTTCTTCTATACCTGGAACATGTCTGTTGAATAGAGATATATGAAACCCTTTATTAGCTAAATTTCGAGCAAGGCTTTTCCCCATAACTCCTAATCCGAATAATCCAAATTCCGATTTTTTTGATAATTCCTTACTAATCACTTTTACAATATTTTTAGGCGTTAAACTTATATCGACTTTAATAGCGTTTTTTGGTGCTTCTAAAATGTCAAATTGAGATTTCAATAAATCAGCACTCATAAAATGACCTTCACGTTGATTTATTCTTTCTTTAATTTGATTGAAAGAACCATCAAGAAAAACCCACTTTACACTATCTTTTATGTTTGTGTTTAAAATATCACGATATTTCTCTTTCAATGCAGAACAAACTATAATGCAACCTTTATCCTTTAATTGTTCTATTGCTAATTTGTTTAATGTTTGTAACCAACCGAATCTATCATCATCATTTAAGGCTTCTCCATTAGACATTTTTAAAATGTTTTTCTTCGGATGAAAATCATCTCCATCAAAAAAAGGAACATTTAATTCTTTAGATAATAAGTGACCGATGGTGCTTTTTCCACAACCAGAAACTCCCATAATAAATGTAATGTTTGTTTTAAAATTGCTCATATTTTTTTGGTTAACCAGTTTGGGCACCCAAATATATGTTTTTTAAATTAAAAGTACCTGTATCCTGTTCTTTTTTTTGAAAACAGATAATTGCTTGAAAATTAGTTTAAAAGATGTTTTTTTCTGTAACATAATTCTAATGTGTATAATTTATTAGAATATGGTTTTAAAGGAGTTTAATTTTAGAGGTAGAAAAAAAATGATAAAATATCTATTCGTATAAAGTTTTATCGATGGATTATTTATCAAAAATAAAAGAGTAAAAATATCTTTTGTTGATTAAGTGAGTGTCCATTTATTTGAACGAAATATAAATGAACTTTGTTTTTTAGAATACATTTTAGCTTTCTAATTTCTGATACTATTTTAAGTGTAGTTAAATATATTCAGCATAAAAAAAGCCTCTAGAAAATAAATTCTAAAGGCTTTTTTTAATTATATTTTTAAGTTTTACAACTTAAAAGCTTCTTTAATTGCATCTACATAGTCTAATTTTTCCCAAGTAAAAGTTTCTACTTCTTCGCTCGTAGTTTCTCCCATAGGATTTGTAAATGTAACTGTTTTTACTTCTGGAGTTCTTCCCATGTGACCATAAGCAGCAGTTTCAGAATAAATAGGGCTTCTTAATTTTAAACGTTTTTCTATAAAATAAGGACGCATATCAAAAATAGCTTCTACTTTTTTACTGATTTCTCCATCAGTTAAATCAACAGTAGCTGTACCATACGTTTCAACATTTATACTTGTTGGTTTAGCAACACCAATTGCATAAGAAACTTGTACCAAAACTTCTTTACAAAGTCCGGCAGCAACTAAATTTTTAGCAATATGTCTTGTTGCATATGCTCCAGATCTATCAACTTTAGAAGGATCTTTTCCAGAGAAAGCACCACCACCGTGAGCTCCTTTTCCTCCGTAGGTATCAACAATAATTTTTCTACCTGTTAAACCAGTATCACCGTGAGGTCCACCAATAACAAAAACACCTGTTGGGTTAATGTGGTAAGTAATATTGTCTGTAAATAATTTCTGAAGATGCTCAGGTAATTTTGCAACCACTCTAGGAATTAAAATTTCAACAATATCTTTTTTAATTTTTGCTAACATCACATCATCAGACTTGTCAAAATCATCATGCTGTGTAGAAATTACAATAGCGTCAATTCTTTGTGGTACATTATCATCAGAATACTCAATAGTAACTTGAGATTTAGCATCTGGACGTAAATAAGGAATATCTTTATTTTCTCTACGTAAAGCAGCTAATTCAATTAACAATCTATGAGATAATTCTAATGCTAAAGGCATATAGTTCTCAGTTTCATCAGTAGCATAACCAAACATCATTCCTTGGTCTCCTGCACCTTGTTCTTCTGGGTTTGCTCTATCAACACCTTGGTTAATATCTGGAGATTGTTCGTGGATTGCAGATAAAACTCCACAAGAGTTTCCATCAAACATATAAGCTCCTTTGGTATAACCAATTTTGTTAATTACATCTCTAGCAATTTTCTGTACATCTAAATACGTTTTAGATTTTACTTCTCCTGCTAAAAATACTTGACCGGTTGTAACCATGGTCTCACAAGCCACTTTACTAGATTTGTCGAATGCTAAAAAGTTATCGATTAAAGCATCAGAAATTTGATCAGCAATTTTGTCTGGGTGTCCTTCAGAAACACTTTCTGAGGTAAATAAATATGACATAATAAATCTTTTTTAATATTAAAAATTGATTTTTTTTAAACGTGTTCTTCCTATTGGAAATCAAGAAAAATAAAAAGAGATTGCATAAGTCGCTGAAAGTAGTAGAATATTACTGCTTTAGCATTTTTTGTTTCAGCAGATATAAATATCAGCGTCAGAGGTTGCAATCAGTTCAAATTTTTCCTCTAAAATTCTTTGCAAAGTTACAGCTTAAATTCTAATAACATAATTTTTAAGCATAATATTTTATTATGGTATCATCAATAAAACAAACTTCATTGTTTGTTATTTATTTGATACTTATTAAACAAGGGGTTTTAATGTGATATTTATATTTCTAAAAAATAAATTGATTTTTTCTTGGTTATTAAATTTTTCTAAACATATATTTGCATTCAGAAAGTTCAATAACTTATCGAAATGTTATCAAGAAAGGTGGAGGGAAAGACCCGTTGAAACCTTAGCAACCCTTTTCGTGAGGAAAAGAAGGTGCTAAATTCTACTTAATTTCAGATTCATTTATCAGAAATTGGATAGATAACCCATAAACAATTACACTTCCGTGTATTTGTAAAATTCTTAATAACATTTTTCTAGTAAGTACATCAAATTTTTGATGCATTCGACTTTTGGTTTAATCATTTATTAACTCAAAAAAAATAGAAAAATGAGTACGCACAAATTAGCAACAAACGCACTACATGCAGGGCATGATGTAACACAAAATGGAGGAACAAGAGCAGTTCCTATTTACCAAACATCATCATATGTTTTTAACAACTCAGAACATGCTGCAAACCTTTTTTCATTAAAAGAATTAGGTTTTATTTATACTCGATTAAATAACCCAACAAACCAAATTTTACAAGATCGTTTAGCGGCTGTAGAAGGCGGAATTGGAGCCGTAGTTTTTGCCTCTGGGACAGGTGCAATTGCAACGGGTTTATTAACACTTTTAAAAGCAGGAGACCATATTGTAGCTTCTAGTAGTTTATATGGTGGAACGTATAATTTATTAAGTGTAACCTTACCAAGATTAGGTATTACAACTACGTTTGTAGATGCTGATAATCCAGATAATTTTGCAGCTGCAGTTCAAGAGAACACAAGAGCATTTTTTGTAGAATCTTTAGGGAATCCTAAATTAGATGTGTTAGATTTAGAGGCAATTGCTGAACATTCTAAAGCAGCAGAAGTTCCTTTTATAGTTGATAATACAGTGGCAACACCAGCATTATTAAATCCTATTAAGCATGGAGCAAATCTTGTAATTCATTCTTTAACAAAATATATTGGCGGACAAGGAACTTCTTTAGGAGGAGCAATTATTGATGCTGGAACTTTTAACTGGGCAAACGGAAAATTCCCTGAATTTACAGAGCCTTCTGCAGGGTACCATGGTTTAAAATATCATGAAGCTTTAGGTGCAGCAGCATTTACTTTTAAATTAATTTTAGAAGGGTTACGTGATTTTGGTGCAGCTTTAAGTCCAACAAACGCATTTAATATTATTCAAGGTTTAGAAACTTTACCAGTTAGAATTAAGCAACATTCTAAAAACGCATTGGCTTTGGCAACTTGGTTAGAAGCACAAGAAGAGGTTACTTGGGTAAACTATCCTGGTTTAGAAAGTAATAAATACAAAACGTTAGCAGATAAGTATTTGCCAAAAGGGCAAAGTGGTTTGGTAACTTTTGGAGTAAAAGGTGGTTTTGAAGCAGCAAAAACAATCGCTGATAATACCAAATTATTCTCTTTATTAGCAAATATTGGTGATACAAAATCATTAATTATTCACCCAGCAAGTACAACGCATCAACAATTAGATGAAGCTGCACAAGCAAGTGCAGGTGTAAGTCAAGATTTAATTAGGTTGTCTGTTGGTATTGAAGATTTAGAAGATTTAAAAGCAGATTTAACAGCAGCTTTTTCAAAAATATAATGAGTGTGTCTGTTCAAGCGCAGTCGAGAACTATTATTATTTTTGACTGCGCTTAAATAGACAATAATTTAAAATTCAGTAAATAACTTGGAACATCCATTACAACATATCAAAATAAAAGATTTTACTACAGAATCAGGTGCCTTAATTTCGGAAATGAATTTAAGTTACCAGGTTTTTGGTCAAGATTTAGGAACAGCTCCTATCATTTTGGTAAATCATGCACTTACGGGTAATTCTTATGTTGCAGGTAAAGAAGGTTGGTGGCGAGATATTGTTGGAGATGAAAAGGCAATTAATACTAAAACCTATACCATTTTATCCTTTAATATTCCTGGTAATGGTTTCGATGGAATTTTAATTGATAACTATAAAGACTTTATAGCGAGAGATGTTGCAAAGATATTTTTAGAAGGTTTATCAATATTAAAAATTGAGACTTTATTTGCATTGATAGCAGGTTCTTTAGGTGGAGGAATTGCCTGGGAAATGATGGTGTTAAACAACAATTTAACGCAACATTTTTTACCAATTGCAACCGATTGGAAATCTACAGATTGGTTAATTGCCAATTGTCAAATTCAAGAACAGTTTTTGGTAAATTCTAGCAATCCTGTGCACGATGCAAGAATGCACGCAATGTTGTGTTATAGAACGCCAGAAAGTTTTAAAGAACGTTTTCATCGATCTAAAAAAGAAGATTCAGATATTTTTGATGTAGAAAGTTGGTTGTTGCATCATGGTAAATCGTTGCAAGAACGCTATCAATTATCGTCTTACAAATTAATGAATCAATTATTAAAAACGATTGATGTTACTGTTGGCGGAAAAAAAAATATTGAAATTCTAGATAAAATTGATGCAAATATTCACATTATTGGTGTGAATTCAGATTTGTTTTTTACTGCGGAAGAAAACAGAGAAACACATAAAAAGTTAGCATTAACAAAAGATAATGTTACGTATAACGAGATAAATTCGGTGCATGGTCATGACGCTTTTTTAATGGAATATGATCAATTGCAGAAAATTATTGAGCCTATTTTTAATAAAGATTATAGAGAAAAGAAGATGAAAGTTTTAAAATTTGGAGGAAAATCTTTAGCCAATGGTGAAGGATTAGAAAATGCAATAGAAATTATTGCAAGTAAATATAAAGCCGGAATAAAAGTAACTGTTGTTGCCTCTGCAAGAGGGAATTCTACAAACGAGCTAGAAGCTATTTTAGATAAGGCAGCGTCAAAAAAAGAGTATAAAACCAAGTTTGAAAAATTTAAAGCATATCAATCAGAACCAAATAGTTCTGTAGACTTTTCTCAAGAATTTTCTAAATTAGAAACTATTTTTGAAGGTGTTTCTTTATTGGGAGATTATAGTCATAAAATTAAAGATGAGGTTTTAGCTCAAGGAGAATTGTTGTCTGTAAAATTGGTAGCAAGTTTGTTAGAGAAAGAAAATATTTCTGCAAATGCAGTAGATTCTAGATCTTTAATTATTACTGATGAAAACTTTGGAAATGCACAACCTATTCCTGCGGTTTCTAAAGAAAATGTCATTAGTTTTTTCAAAAATAATGACACAACAGTTAATATTGTTACAGGTTTTATAGCATCCAACAAAAAAGGAGAAACCACTACGTTGGGTAGAAATGGTAGTAATTATACAGCAGCTTTATTAGCTAATTATTTAGATGCAGATGAGTTACAGAATTACACACACGTAAGCGGAATTTTTACAGCAAATCCAGACTTGGTCGCAGATGCTAAAAAGATTGAGCAATTATCGTTCTCAGAAGCGAATGAAATGGCCAATTTTGGAGCCACTATTTTACATGCAAAAACCATTATTCCGTTATTAGAGAAAAACATCAACCTTAGAATTTTAAATACATTTCATAAAGAAGATAAAGGAACTTTAATCACCTCAGAATCTTCATCAGCAAAAGGAATTAAATCTATTGCAACGATAGATAATGTTGCTTTATTAAATTTTGAAGGGAGAGGTTTGTTAGGTAAAGTAGGTGTTGATGCTCGTATTTTTAAAACCTTAAGTGATCGGAATATTAGTATCAGTATTATTGCGCAAGGTTCTTCAGAAAGAGGAATTGGGTTAATTATTGATGCAGATAAAGCACAAGAAGCGGTTGCTGCCCTAGAAAGAGAATTTGAAAATGATTTTTATTCGCAAGATGTAAACCATATTTCTATTGTACATAATGTGGCCGTAATTTCTATTATTGGTCAAGATTTAAGTGAGTTTCATTTACCATATAATGCCTTAATTAAAAACCAAATTGTACCTGTTTTATTCAATAACACGGTTACTGGGAAAAACGTGAGTTTGGTGGTTAAAAAAGATCAATTACACAAAGCTGTAAATGTTATTCATGGGCAAGTTTTTGGAGTTACCAAAAAAATAAATATTGCCATTTTTGGTAAAGGTTTAGTTGGTGGTACTTTAATTGATCAAATTATAGAAAACACACAATCTGTTTTAGAAAGAAGAAAAATTCAATTGAATGTTTTTGCAGTGGCAAACTCTAAAAAAGTGTTGCTAAATAAAAACGGGGTTTCTAAAGATTGGAAACAAAATCTATTAGAAAACGGAGAAGAAAATGTAAATGTTGATGATATTATCGCTTTTGCAAAAGCGAATCATTTTGAGAATTTAATAGCAGTAGATAACACGGCAAGTGTTAATTTTGTAAGTAATTATATTCCGTTTATAGAAGCTGGTTTCGATTTGGTTTCTTGTAATAAAATAGCGAATACATTATCATTCGATTTTTACAAAGAAGTAAGAGCGAAGTTGAAAGAATATAAAAAACAGTACTTGTACGAAACTAATGTTGGTGCAGGTTTACCTTTAATAGATACGATTCGTTTATTACATGAGTCAGGAGAGAATATCACCAAAATTAGAGGTGTTTTTTCAGGAAGTTTGAGTTATTTATTTAATACTTTTTCTGCTGAAAATGTTCCTTTTTCAAATACGTTGCAAGAAGCAATAGATAAAGGTTTTACAGAACCGGACCCTCGTGAAGATTTAGGAGGAAATGATGTTGCTAGAAAATTATTAATTTTGGCAAGAGAATTAGAGTTAGAAAATGAATTTGATGAGGTTGAAATCAAGAATTTAATTCCAGAAAATTTAAGAGAAGGTTCCGCTACTGATTTCTTAGGGAAATTAGAATTATTGAATGATGAATATCAAAAAATAAAAGAAAATCAAGAGCCAAATCATGTTTTACGTTATATTGGCGAATTAAGTGGAGATTTATCTCAAAATAAAGGAAAATTAGAAGTGAAATTAGTTTCCACAGATAAAAGTACTCCTTTAGGTTCTTTAAAAGGTTCTGATGCAATTTTTGAAATTTATACAGAATCTTACGGAGAACAACCAATTGTAATTCAAGGAGCAGGAGCGGGAGCAAGTGTTACGGCAAGAGGGGTTTTTGGAGATATATTAAGATTAGCAAAACATAATAACTAAATAGTTGGCAGTATTTCAGTCAATCACGATTTAAAAAAAGAAACAAGATTAAAAAGAGACAAGAATCAAGACGAAAAAATAAGAGAATTATCAATTTTTGTCTTGGCTCTTGATTCTAAAAGCGAAAGCGGTCTAACAATCTAATAATTACAATGAGCAAACATTTCGAAACAGAAGCAATAAGAAGTCAAACAGAAAGAAGTCAGTTTTCTGAACATTCTACACCTTTATATTTAACCTCTAGTTTTGTTTTTGACGATGCAGAAGACATGCGTTCATCCTTCGCAGAAGAAAAAGAACGTAATTTATATAGTCGTTTTACAAATCCTAACACAACAGAATTTGTAGATAAAATTGTGGCAATGGAAGGAGCAGAGGCAGGTTATGCTTTTGCAACAGGTATGGCAGCTATATTTTCATCATTTGCAGCTTTGTTAAGTGCCGGAGATCATATCGTTTCTTGTAGATCTGTATTTGGATCAACACATGGAATGTTTACTAAATATTTACCAAAATGGAATATTGAAACTTCTTATTTTAAGGTTGATGAGGTAGATTTAATTGAAAGTTTGATAAAAGAAAATACAAAAGTTCTTTATATAGAAACGCCAACAAACCCAGCTGTAGATATTTTAGATTTAGAGTTGATTGGTAAAATTGCAAAAAAACACAACCTTATTTTTATTGTTGACAACTGCTTTGCAACACCATATATTCAGCAGCCAATTAAATTCGGAGCAGATTTGGTAATTCATTCTGCAACAAAATTAATTGACGGACAAGGAAGAGTTTTAGGTGGAGTAACAGTTGGTAGAGCAGATTTATTAAGAGAAATCTATTTGTTTGCAAGAAATACGGGTCCAGCAATGTCTCCTTTTAATGCTTGGGTGTTGTCTAAAAGTTTAGAAACCTTATCAATTAGAGTAGAAAAACATTGCGAAAATGCTTTGAAAGTAGCTTCTTTTTTAGAAGAAAATGAAAATGTAGAGTTTGTAAAATACCCATTTTTAAAGTCGCATCCTCAATATGAAGTAGCTAAAAACCAAATGAAATTAGGTGGAAATATTGTTGCTTTTGAAATAAAAGGAGGAATTGAAGCAGGAAGAAAATTTTTAGATGCTATAAAAATGTGTTCATTATCGGCAAATTTAGGAGATACAAGAACTATTGTAACCCATCCATCTTCTACAACTCACGGACGTTTGTCTGAAGAAGATAGATTAGAAGTTGGTATTACAAATGGTTTGGTAAGAGTTTCAGTTGGTTTAGAACATGCAGATGATATTATTGCTGATTTAAAACAAGCTTTAAATAATAATTAATAATAGTTGTTTTGGTTGTTTAAAGAGTTGGTTTTAATCTCTTTATTTAATTAAATAATAATTTTATTTAAAATTACGCTAAATTGGTTAACCAATTTTGTACTTTTAAAAATTCAATTATTAATGTTATTATTTTTATGAAAATTTCTTTCAGATTATTATTTGTTGGTGCATTATTTTTATCTTATTTTTCTTGTAGTTCTGCAGATTCAGATGAAGAAATAGTAGATATTTTGTCTTTATCTACGATTGCTGAATTTTCTGCAAGTCAAGAAACACAATCGGTTACTGTAACTGCTAATGCCTATTGGTACACGAGTAATAATAATGATTGGATTACAATTTCACCAACAAATGGAATTGGTAATAAAACAATAAATATTTCTGTATCATCAAATACGGAATTTAATACTCGTACAGGTAGCATTACTGTAATTAGCGGTGATTTATCGGAGTCTTTAATAATAACTCAAGCTGCAAGAGAAGAAATAACAGGAGATTTAGATCCTAATAAAGTACCTTCTCAAAATTTTGATTTAGCTACATGGAATTTAAGTATTCCTATTAATAATGGAAGTGGTGTTGCTAAAACAATTACTGTAAGTGAACTTAATGGAGTATATAAAAATGATACTTATTTTTATACTGCTAATGACGGAGGAATGGTTTTTAAGTGTCCAGTAGACGGATTTAAAACATCTACAGGTACAAGTTATACAAGAGTTGAGTTTCGCGAAATGTTAAGAGGAACCAATACTAGTATAGATACCAAAGGAGTTAATAAAAATAATTGGGTTTTTGGTACTGCTCCGCAAGCGGATATAACTGCCGCTGCAAGTTATGACGGAGAAATGTCTGCAACACTTGCTGTAAATCATGTAACAACTACAGGAGATTCTGGTCAGCAAGGACGTGTTATTGTTGGTCAAATTCATGCAAATGATAACGAACCTATCCGTCTTTATTATAGAAAATTAGCAGGTAATACTTTGGGGTCTATTTATTTTGCACACGAACCTGTAGAGGGAAGTGGAGCTGAACAATGGCATGAAATGATTGGTTCTAAAGATAGTTCTGCTTCAAATACTTCAGATGGAATTGCTCTAGACGAAAAATTTAGCTACAATATTAAAGTTGTTGGAGATGATCTCACGGTTACTATTATAAGAGAAGGTAAAGCAGATGTTGTTAAAACTGTAGTTATGGCAAATAGTGGTTATAATAATGGCGGACAATACATGTATTTTAAAGCAGGTGTTTACAATCAGAATAATACAGGAGATGCTGATGATTATGTACAAGCTACTTTTTACGCTTTAGAAAAGTCGCACACTGCAAATTAAGTTATCGTTAAAAATACTTAGATTTTAGATTAAACTATAAACCCACTGAGATAATACTTAGTGGTTTTATAGTTTCAAAAGTTATTTATAAAAAAGTATATCCTACTATTTTAGTATAGTAATTAAATTGTGTAATTTTGTACTATGCTATCAAAGAAAACAAAATACGGAATTAAAGCACTTACTTATCTTGCAAGACTAGAAGATAAAACGCCTGTTTCTATTGCTACGATTTCTAAAAATGAAAATATTTCTTTAAAATTTTTAGAAACTATTCTTTTAACCCTTCGTAAAAACGGGTTGTTAGCGTCTAAAAAAGGAAAAGGTGGTGGCTACTATCTTTTAAAGGAACCTAAAGATATTCAAATGACTACTATTATGAGAATCTTAGAAGGGCCAATTGCCATGATTCCTTGTGTTAGTTTAAATTTTTACGAAAAATGTGCCGATTGTCCTGATGAAAACCTTTGTGCTGTAAATAAGTTAATGGTTCAGGTAAGAGATAGTTCTTTGCAAATTTTTAAAAATACTACTTTGGCAGATTTGTGTAATTGCTAAAACTATAAGTCATTTCGAGGAGGAACAACGAAGCCTTCTTTTTGTTTTATTTATTATTAATTGCCATTTCTAAGCACTAAGCAAGTAGCAATCTCTTAATTATTTCTTTCCGTCTTTAAGTTGATATTCAACTTCTTTTTCCAATTAATATTTAGTACAATACATCTTTACAAATACATTTTATATTCCCTTTGTATTATTTTAATTACTAAATCCTTGTAGTAGTTACATATTCATAATTTATTTGCCGTTTTTTTATTAATCTACTAAATCTATAGGGTTTAGGTAATTTTAAAGATTTAATCCCGACTTTTTGTATAATAATAATGTAGATTTGCATACCCTATTAAAGTAGTAGGGTAATTATTTGAATTAATTTTTTTTATGATTTTAGACCAAATCATTTTTAGTAAAAAAGCACAGACTAAAGGTTTTAAAGAAGATAAAACTTCTGAAAAACCTTTACGAAGTGTGCTTAAGGCATTAAGTTGGAGAGTTATAGGTACAATAGATACTTTAATAGTGTCTTACCTCTTAACAGGGGAGTTATCAGTGGCTACTTCAATTGCATCAATAGATTTTTTAACAAAGTTAGTTTTATACTTTTTTCACGAGAGAGTATGGAATAAAATAAAATGGGGAAAGTAATGAGCTTAAACTTAACACAAGTTAACGCAGAATTAAAAGATAAAAGTCCAGCAGAAATTATAGCTTGGGCTATTTCTTTTGCTAAAAATCCAGTAATCACAACCAACTTCAGACCTTATGAAGTTGCAATTTTAAAAGCGGTTACGGATGTGCAAAAAGACATTAAAGTAATTTGGTGCGACACTGGTTACAATACGATGCAGACGTATAAACATGCAGAAGATATTATAGAAAAACTGAATTTAAATATTCATTTATATACACCAAAACAAACTGCTGCTCACAGAAATGTTGTTTTAGGAGTTCCTTCGGTAGAAGATCCAAAACATGTTTTGTTTACAGAACAAGTTAAGTTAGAACCATTTTCTAGAGCTATGAAAGAGCATCAACCAGATGTTTGGTTTACAAACTTAAGAAAAGGTCAAACTGCATTTAGAGACAGTATAGATGTTGTTTCTCAAAGTAAAGACGGTGTAGTAAAAGTGAGTCCGTTTTATAACTGGACAGATGAAGAATTAGACGCTTATTTAGTAGAACAAAATTTACCAAACGAGTTTACATATTTCGATCCAACAAAAGTAGAAAGTAACAGAGAATGTGGTTTACACATCTAAAAAGATAATTATGAGTAATACAACAATACAAGTAGATGCTTTAGAAAGTGAAGCAATTTATATTTTTAGAGAAGTTGTAGCGCAGTTCGAAAAACCTGTGTTGCTTTTTTCTGGAGGAAAAGACAGTATAACGTTAGTACGTTTAGCTCAAAAAGCATTTTATCCAGCAAAAATTCCTTTCCCTTTAATGCATATTGATACAGGTCATAATTTTCCTGAAACGATTGAATTTAGAGATCGTTTGGCTAAAGAATTAGGTGTTGAGTTAATTGTAAGAAATGTACAAGACAATATAGATTCTGGTAGAGTAAAAGAAGAAACTGGTAGATATGCAAGTAGAAATATGTTGCAAACAGAAACTTTATTAGACGCTATTGAAGAATTTGGTTTTGATGCTTGTATTGGAGGGGCAAGAAGAGATGAAGAAAAAGCAAGAGCAAAAGAAAGAATCTTTTCTGTAAGAGATGATTTTGGTCAGTGGGATGAAAAAAACCAACGTCCAGAAGTATTCGATATGTTAAACGGACGTATAGATTTAGGTCAGAATGTACGTGTTTTTCCAATTTCTAACTGGACAGAATTAGACGTTTGGTCTTATATAGAACAAGAAAATATCGAGATTCCATCAATCTATTTTGCACATAAAAGAAAAATATTTGTAAGAGACGGAATGATCTGGTCTGCAGATGATGAAGTTGTTTTTAGAGATGAAGAAGAAAAAGTAGAAGAAAGAATGGTTCGTTTTAGAACTGTTGGAGATATGAGTTGTACAGCGGCAGTTTTATCCGACGCAGTCGATATAGCAAAAGTTGTAGAAGAAATTAGAGATTCTTCCATTTCAGAAAGAGGTGCAAGAATAGATGATAAACGTTCGGAAGCAGCAATGGAGAAACGTAAACAACAAGGGTATTTTTAGAATACTTTGGGCGTTTTAACGGGCTTTCCACTATATCTTTTTTTGAAAAAACAAAAAAAGGATGTCGTTTCAATCCCTAACGCAACTATTTGCAAACACCTTACAAAATTTAATCGCTTTGTAAGTATTAAAAATGAATACAAATTAAGCTAAAAGCCAAAGGCCAATAGCGAACAGCTCATAAGAATGAAAGTATTAAAAATAGCAACAGCAGGAAGTGTAGATGATGGTAAGAGTACCTTAATTGGTCGTATTTTATACGATACAAAATCATTAACAGACGATAAGTTAGAAGCGATAGAAGAAAAAAGTAGACAACGTGGTTTTGACTATTTAGATTTCTCTTTAGCAACCGATGGTTTAGTTGCAGAACGTGAACAAGGAATTACTATTGATGTAGCGCATATCTATTTTTCTACACCAAGTAAAAGTTTCATTATAGCAGATACTCCAGGGCATATAGAATATACAAGAAACATGGTTACGGGTGCTTCAACAGCACAAGCTTCTATTGTTTTAATTGATGCAAGAAACGGAGTAATAGAACAAACATACAGACACTTTTTTATCAATAATTTATTGAGAATTAAAGATGTTGTAATTGCTATTAATAAAATGGATTTGGTTGAGTTTTCTGAAGAGAAATACAACACCATTAAAGCTGAAATTGAATATTTAGCAAGTAAAAGTGAGTACAAAGGTCAGAATTTAACGTTTATACCAATGTCTGCTTTACAAGGAGATAATGTGGTTCATAAATCTGAAAATACGCCTTGGTATAAAGGAGAAACGTTAATGCATCACTTAGAAAGATTAGATACAGAAGATATTAATGATGCTTCTCAAACTCGTTTTCCTGTGCAAACAGTTATCAGACCAAAGACGGAAGAATACCACGATTTTAGAGGATATGCAGGAAAGCTTTATGGAGGTGATTTAGCTGTTGGAGATGAGGTTGCAGTGTTACCATCGCAAACAAAATCTAAGATTAAAACAATTAATTTTTTCGATAAAGAATTTCAAGAAGCAAAAAGAGGAAGTTCTGTTACAATTACGTTAGAAGATAACGTAAATGTAAGTAGAGGAGATATGTTGGTAAAAGTAAATGAAGAACCAACAATTGCTAAAGAATTAACAGCAACTATCTGTTGGATGGATAAAGAGCCTTTAAAAGCTTCACAAAAATATTATATAAAACATGGTGTAAATGATGCACAAGCAAAAATTACACAATTGTCTAGTATTATAAAAACTGATTTTTCTGGTATTGAAGAAAATCCATCAGAATTGGTATTAAATCAAATAGGAGACATACAATTAAAGTTAAGTAAACCATTAGCTTTTGACTCTTATAAGAATAACAAATCAAATGGATCATTTATTTTAATAGATCCAAAAAGCAACAATACAGTAGGTGTAGGTTTTATAAAATAAACCAATTACCAACCAACTAGCAGCCATTACCAACCATCAATATTAAATCATGCAAAGTTTTAGAACAGAAATAGAAAACCAAGTTGTAGAAAGAGATATTATTGATTTAGCAGATAAAATTGCAAAATTCAATAATCTAGAAATAGACGAAGAGAAATTTAGAAGTTTACGTTTAGCAAGAGGTGTTTACGGTCAGCGTCAAGAAGGCGTACAAATGATTCGTATTAAATTGCCTTATGGTAAAGTAATGAGTAATCAATTACGCAGAATTTCTGAAGTTTCAGACGAGTATTCTAGAGGAAGATTACATATTACAACACGTCAAGATATTCAAATTCACTATGTAGATTTACAAAGAACGCCAGAATTATGGGCAGAATTAGAAAAAGATGAAGTTACTATACGTGAAGCATGTGGTAATGTTGTAAGAAATGTAACTGCCTCAGAAACTGCTGGTATTGATGTAAACGAGCCTTTTGATGTTTCTCCGTACGCAGATGCTGTTTTTAAATTCTTTTTACGTAACCCTATTTGTCAAGAAATGGGACGTAAATTTAAGGTTTCTTTTTCTTCTTCGGATGAAGATACAGGCCTATCCTATTTACATGATATCGGATATATTGCTAAAATAGAAAACGGAGTTAGAGGTTTTAAAGTGATGGTTGCAGGAGGATTAGGTTCTCAGCCTAGACATGCAGAAACTTTATATGAGTTTTTGCCTTCAGATAAAATTATTCCAGTAATGGAAGGTGTTTTAAGAGTTTTTGATCGTTATGGTGAACGTAAAAGTAGAGCCAAAGCAAGAATGAAATTCTTACTAAAAGATATCGGTTTAGAAGCTTTTAAAGAATTAGTAGCACAAGAACAAAAGGCTATCGAATTAAAAACGGTTGCAATAGATGCAGATGGTTATGTTGCGTCAACTCCAGTTTCTGTTGATGCTCCACAAGTAGAAATAAAAAATCAAGAAGCTTTTGATTTATGGAAATCGACCAACTTAATTCCACAAAAGCAAGCAGGTTATGTTGCAATCGGAATTAAAGTTTTATTAGGAGATTTTTATACAGATAAAGCACGTTTATTAGCCGATTTAGTAGATACATACGCAGCAGGAGAAATCCGTTTAACATTGCGTCAAAATATTGTTATTCCTTTTGTAAAAGAAGATTTAGTTCCTTATTTCTATCAAGAATTAGAAAAATTAGGTTTTGTAGAAGCAGGTTATAATAAGGCAGTAGATATTACCGCTTGTCCTGGTACAGATACGTGTAATTTAGGTATTGCAAGTAGTACAGGAATTGCAGCAGAACTAGAAAAAGTAATTGCTGCGGAATACCCGCAGTATTTAAAAAATGAAGATCTTGTTATTAAGATTAGTGGTTGTATGAATGCTTGTGGGCAACACAACATGGCAAACATTGGTTTTCAAGGAATGACTGTAAGAACACCAGATAAATTAGTTGCGCCAGCGTTACAAGTTTTATTAGGTGGTGGAAATTTAGGAAACGGAAAAGCACTTTTTGCAGATAAAGTAGTAAAAGTACCAAGTAAAAGAGGACCAGAAGCATTACGTAGAATCTTTAATGATTTTGAAGCAAATGCAGCTGGAAAATCTTTTGTAGAGTATTATAAAGTGACAGGTGAGCGTTATTTTTATGACTTATTAAACGATTTACAAGATGTTACTAATTTAACTCAAGAAGATTTTATTGATTGGGGAGAAGAAGAGAAATATTTAAAAGAAATAGGAATTGGAGAATGTGCAGGTGTTGTGATCGATTTAATTGCCACTTTATTTTTAGAAAGTGATGAGAAAATTGAAAATGCAAATGAAGCTTTTACAAACGGAGTATATTCTGGTGCTATTTATTATGCATATCAGTCTATTGTAAACTCTGCAAAAGCATCATTATTAGCGGCGGATAAGAAAACAAATACACATGCAAGTATTGTATCTCAATTTGATGAGTTCTTTATTTCTTCAGAAAAAATAGATTTAGGAGGTTCTTTTGCCGATTTGATTTATCAAATTAATAAGTTTGCTCCAACAGAAGAATTTGCAAAGAAGTATATTAGCGATGCAAATACGTTTTTACAGAAAGTAAGAGCTTTTAGAAATGCTGAAACTGCAATTGCAGAGTAAGTTATACAAGAATAAAATGAGTTTAAAAACCCCAAAGTTAACCGTTGTAGGAGCAGGTCCTGGAGATATAGATTTAATAACAGTAAAAGCTATAAAGGTTTTAAAAACTGCCGATGTAGTTTTATATGATGCTTTGGTGAATGAAGAATTATTAGCATATATAAATCCGGAAGCCGAACAAATTTTCGTTGGAAAACGCAGAGGGTGTTATAAATATCAACAAGAACAAATTAATGAGTTAATTGTTGAACGAGCAAAATCTAGCGGACATGTAGTTCGTTTAAAAGGTGGAGATCCATTTATTTTTGGAAGAGGTGCAGAAGAAATGGAATATGCAGCAAATTTAGGTTTAGAGGTTGCGGTTGTTCCAGGAATTTCATCTTCGTTAGCAGTAGCTGCTTATCAAAATATACCTTTAACAAAACGTGGAAGTGCAGAGAGTTTTTGGGTAATTACAGGAACCACAAAAGATCATAAAATTTCTAATGATATAGAGTTGGCTGCAAAGTCTAACGCAACTATTGTGGTGTTAATGGGAATGAGTAAACTGCCTCAAATTGTAAAATTATTTCAAGCTGAAGGTAAAAATAATTTACCTGTAGCCATTATTCAAAGAGGTACTACTTCTAGAGAGAAACTAGGAATTGGTACGGTTGATACTATAGAAAAAATTGTTGCTGATAATGAATTGAAAAACCCTGCAATTATTGTGTTGGGTGAAGTAGTAAAACATCGTCAGGTAATTTTAGATATTCAAGAACAATATGCAAATGAATTAAAAGGATAGGTTTATGGAAAGAAATAATTTATACCCTATTTTCTTAAAAACTAAAAACCTTCAGGTTTTAATAATTGGAGGTGGTTTTGTTGCAGAAGAAAAATTGACGTTCTTATTAAAATCGAGTCCAGATGCAAATGTAACCATGGTTTCTCCTATGTTTAGAGAAGGCACAACTGCATTAGCAAAGAAGGGAAACGTAAAACTGATTAAAGAAAAATATAATAAACGGTATTTAAAAGGAAAACATATTGTTGTGGCAACAACAGAGTTTCCTGAAGTAAACGAAAAGGTTTATAAACATTGTAGAAAGCGAAGTATATTGGTAAATGTTGCTGATAATCCTCCTTTTTGTGATTTTTATATGGGCGGAATTGTAACCAAAGGAAATGTAAAAGTAGCCATTTCTACCAACGGAAAATCGCCAACAACAGCCAAAAGATTGCGTCAGTTTTTTGAGGATGTAATTCCAGAAAACGTAGATGATTTAGTTAAGAATTTAAACGAGTTTAGAAAAACAATAAAAGGAGATTTCGAAGAAAAAGTGGAAACACTAAACGAATTCACCAAAGGATTAATAGAGAAAAAAGAATCTTAAGATGATTACAACAGACATACTTATTATTGGAGCAGGACCAACGGGGTTATTCACAGTTTTTGAAGCTGGTTTATTAAAATTAAAATGTCATTTAATTGATGCGTTACCACAACCTGGTGGGCAGTGTTCTGAGATTTATCCGAAGAAACCTATTTATGATATTCCTGCATATCCAGAAATTTTAGCAGGAGATTTAACACATAAGTTAATAGAGCAAACAAAGCAATTTGAACCTGGTTTTACCTTAGGAGAAAGAGCAGAAACGATAGATAAGCAAGACGATGGTACTTTTATTGTTACAACAAATAAAGGAACAAAACACCATGCTAAAATTGTTGCAATTGCTGGTGGTTTAGGTTCTTTTGAGCCAAGAAAGCCATTGATACCTAACATTGCAGATTTTGAAGATAAAGGTGTTGAATATATTATTAAAGAACCAGAATTTTATAGAGATAAAAAAGTAGTAATTTCTGGTGGTGGAGATTCTGCCTTAGATTGGGCTGTCTTCTTGTCTGATGTAGCATCAGAAGTAACTTTAATTCATAGAAGAAATGAATTTAGAGGCGCTTTAGATTCTGTAGAAAAAGTACAAGAATTAAAGAATTTAGGGAAAATTAGAATGATAACTCCTGCGGAAGTAAAAGGGATTATCGGTACAGATAAAGTAACAGGTGTTGCTGTAGAGAAAAAAGGAGAAGATGCTTTTATTGTAGATACAGATCATTTTATTCCTTTATTCGGATTGTCTCCAAAATTAGGTCCAATTGGTAATTGGGGATTAGAGATAGAAAAAAATGCAATTAAAGTAAATAATGCTTTAGATTATCAAACAAATATTCCTGGAATTTATGCTATTGGTGATGTAAACACGTATCCTGGTAAATTAAAATTAATTCTTTGTGGTTTTCACGAAGCAACTTTAATGTGTCAGAGTGCTTATAAAAGAATTTTTCCGGATAAGAAATACGTTATGAAATATACTACTGTTGGTGGTGTAGAAGGATTTGATGGAACAAGAAAAGATGCACCAAAAGCAGTTGTAAAAGCTATTCAGTAATTTTTTTAGCAAGTTTTCAAAAACCTTATTTGTATAAAATTGTTAGGTTTACTTAATTTAGTAGACAATTAATAAAGAGAATAACATAGACCTCAAAGGTTTTAAAAACCTTTGAGGTCTAACCAAACAAATTTATTACTTTTGGCTTTGGTAAAAAATGTATAATGAGCGTAGATATAAATATTAAAATAACTGATAGAAATGGTGTACAGCATGAAGTTGTAGCACCTACAGACATGGCAATGAACCTTATGGAAGTTGTTCGTTCTTACGAATTAGCAGAAGAAGGAACTATTGGTATTTGTGGCGGAATGGCTATGTGTGCTTCTTGTCAGTGTTATGTAAATTCAGATCACGAATTACCAGAAATGACAGATGATGAAGATGCTATGTTAGCAGAAGCATTTAATGTTGAAGACAATAGTAGATTGGGCTGTCAAATACAAATGACGCCAGCAATGGACGGGTTAGAAGTAGTATTAGCTCCAGAAATGTAAAAGCTAAAATGAAAGAAACAGCACAAATAATTACGTTTAAGAACTACAGCATGTGTTTAAGAGATGCCGTAGAAATTTTCACCAAACAGTTAATTAATAATTTGTTTGATGAACGTCATTTGTCTGAAAGTGGTGCAGAAACAAGATTAAAGTTTTTAAAAATTTTAGAAAGATTATCCGTTGAAAACGGAGGAAATTTGTGGAGTGATTTTGAAAATTCTTTTGTTTCTATTCGTCAAAAATTAGATTTAGATGCTGCTGCTTCAGAAAAAAATGATCCTGCTGCTAAAAGTTTAGAAGAAATTTACTTAGCATATCCAGGATTTTATGCAATTGCAGTGTATCGCTTAAGTCACCAATTATTAAACTTAGGAATCCCTGTTTTTCCAAGAATAATGAGTGAGTATGCACACAGCAAAACCGGTACAGAGATTCATCCAGGAGCAGAAATAGGAGCTTCTTTTCATATAGATCACGGAACAGGAACTGTAATAGGAGAATCTGCAATTATAAAAGATAATGTACAGATTTTTCAAGGCGTAACTTTAGGAGGAATACAAGTAAAGAAAAGTTTAGCATCCACCAAAAGACATCCTACCATAGAAAGTGGTGTTGTTATTTATGCAAATGCTACCATTTTAGGAGGAGATGTTGTAATAGGGAAAAACTCTGTAATTGGAGCCAATGTTTGTATTATGGAATCCGTTCCAGAAAATTCGGTGGTAACAGTGAAATCAGAAAATAATATTTTTCAAAAAAGAAATTAGAATGAAAACCAAAAGCATCATAGATTTTGTTGGAAATACACCACTTGTAGAGGTACAAAATATCTTAAAGAAAGAAGGTGTTACTTTATTATTAAAACTAGAAGGGAACAATCCTGGAGGAAGTGTAAAGGATAGAGCAGCTTATTATATGATTTCTGAAGCTATTAAAAGAAAAAATATAAAGAAAGGTGATACTTTAGTAGAGGCAACAAGCGGAAACACAGGTATTGCATTGGCTTTAATGGCAAAAGTTTTAGGTGTAAATATGGTACTTACAATGCCAGAAAACTCTACTATAGAACGTGTTAAAACAATGAGAGCCTACGGGGCAAAAGTAATTTTAACTCCTGCAGATGAGGGGATTGAAGGTGCAATTGATTATGCTTTAAAGCTAAAATATAAAAAGGGATACTTTCGTTTAAATCAGTTTGATAATTTTGACAATCCGAAAGCACATTTTAATACAACAGGACCAGAAATTTGGAGAGATACAGAAGGAGAAGTAACTCATTTTGTTTCTGCCATGGGAACTACTGGAACTATTACTGGAGTTTCTGATTATTTAAAATCACAAAACGAAAACATCACCATTATTGGAGCACAGCCAACTGAAGGGGCAAAAATACCTGGAATTAGAAAGTGGTCTGAAGAATATATGCCAGCTATTTTTAAAGCTAAAAAAATAGATCAAATATTTGAAGTAAGTGAAGAAGAGGCAAAAGAAATGACGGTTCGTTTGGCAAAAGAAGAAGGCATTTTTGCAGGAATGAGTAGTGGAGGATCTGTTGCTACCGCGTTAAAAGTAGCAAAATCAATAGATAAAGGTGTTATTGTTGCTATTATTTGCGATAGAGGAGATCGTTATTTATCATCAGATATCTACGAATAAATTATTAAAACAAGAAAAAAGTTCGTTACTTTGTAACGTAATTTAGTTCATTTATTAAATATTGTTATCAAGAAAGGTTGAGGGATTAGACCCGAGGAAGCCTTGGCAACCCTTTATCTTTAAAGAAGGTGCTAATTTCTACTGATTCTTTCTGAACTAGGTTCAGAACCTTTCAGAGAGATAACGGAAAAAGTATCAATTCTTCTTTTCCTGATAACACAAAAATTAATTTTCAGGAATGTCAAATATATACAAAGCTTTACAAGAAAGAATTTTGGTTTTAGATGGTGCCATGGGTACTATGCTACAAGCCTATAAATTCACGGAAGAAGATTTTAGAGGAGAACGTTTTAAAGACTATCCATCACCTTTACAAGGTAATAATGACTTGTTATCAATTACGCAACCAGAAGCAATAAAAACCATTCATGGTAAATATTTTGAAGCTGGTGCAGATATTATAGAAACCAATACTTTTTCTGGAACTACTATTGCAATGGCAGATTATCAGATGGAAAATTTAGTGTATGAACTAAATTATCAATCAGCAAAAATTGCCAAAGAAGTTGCAAATGAGTTTACAGCAAAAGAACCACACAAACCTCGTTTTGTAGCAGGTTCTATTGGTCCAACAAACAGAACTGCAAGTATGTCTCCAGATGTAAATGATCCGGGTTATAGAGCAGTAACTTTTGATGAATTAAGAATTGCTTATAAACAACAAGTTGAAGCATTATTAGATGGTGGTGCCGACTTATTGTTAGTAGAAACGGTGTTTGATACTCTAAATGCCAAAGCAGCATTATTTGCTATTGAAGAAGTAAAAGACGAGCGTAGTATTGATGTTCCAATTATGTTAAGTGGTACCATTACAGATGCTTCTGGTAGAACTTTATCTGGGCAAACTGCGGAAGCTTTTTTAATTTCTGTATCTCACATTCCTTTATTATCTGTAGGGTTTAATTGTGCTTTAGGAGCCAATTTATTACAACCCCATTTACAAGCTATTGCAAACAAAACAGATTTTGCTATTTCTGCACATCCAAATGCAGGATTGCCAAATGCTTTTGGAGAGTATGATGAAACTGCAGAAGAAATGGGAGAGCAGATAGAAGAGTATTTAAAGAAAGATTTAATCAATATTATCGGTGGATGTTGTGGAACATCACCAGAACATATTAGTGAGATTGCAAGGATTTCGGGAAAATATAAGCCAAGAGCCTTTGTTGTAAATAAACAGGTTTTAGATATATAAAAAGCAGTGCTACGCAAGTAGTAATCTCAAAATAAATAAAAGGAAAGTGATTCTAGAAGTAGCCATTTTAAACATAAAAGTAGGCCTTTCAAAAGATTTTGAGTTTAATTTTAAGAAGGCAGAAAAGATTATTTCTTCTATGAAAGGATATAGCTCTCATCAATTAAAGAAATGTGTTGAACAAGATGACAAATATATTTTATTGGTCAGTTGGCAAACAATAGAGGATCACGAGGTTGGATTTAGAAAATCTGATGAATATGAACAATGGAAAGAATTATTGCATCATTTTTATGAACCATTTCCAATAGTAGAACATTACATATAATGAAAGTGAAACAAACAAAATATATGCGTTTATCAGGATTAGAACCTCTAGTCTTGAATGAAAATAGCAATTTTATCAATGTAGGAGAACGTACAAATGTTGCAGGTTCTCGTAAGTTTTTACGATTGATAAAAAACGAGCAATTTGATGAAGCTTTAGATATTGCAAGACATCAAGTAGATGGTGGCGCACAAATTATAGATATTAATTTTGATGACGGTTTAATTGACGGGAAACAAGCCATGGTTCGTTTTTTAAATTTAATTGCAGCAGAACCAGATATTTGTAGAGTGCCAATTATGATTGATAGCTCTAAGTGGGAGATCATAGAAGCAGGTTTACAAGTTGTTCAAGGAAAATGCGTTGTAAACTCAATTTCACTTAAAGAAGGAAAAGAAAAATTTATTTGGGAAGCAAAACAAATAAAACGATATGGTGCTGCTGTAATTGTAATGGCTTTTGATGCCGAAGGACAAGCAGATAACTATGATCGTAGAATTGAAATTGCTAAAAAATCGTATGATATTCTAGTAGATGAAGTTGGTTTTCCTAGTGAAGATATTATTTTCGATTTAAATATATTTCCTGTTGCAACAGGAATGGATGAGCACAGAAGAAATGCCATCGATTTTATTGAAGCTACACGTTGGGTAAGAGAAAATTTACCAAACGCAAGTGTTAGTGGAGGTGTTAGTAACGTGTCGTTTTCTTTTAGGGGAAATGACGGAGTTAGAGAGGCAATGCATTCAGTGTTTTTATATTATGCGATTCAGGCAGGTATGAACATAGGAATTGTAAATCCTGCACTTTTAGAAGTGTATGATAATATTCCGAAAGATTTATTAGAACGCGTAGAAGATGTGATTCTTGATAGAAGAGAAGATGCAACGGAGCGTTTATTAGATTTTGCTGATACAGTAAAAGGTTCTAAAGTAGAAAAAACGGTAGATTTATCCTGGAGAGAAAACCCTTTACAAGATAGAATTACACATGCTTTGGTAAAAGGAATTGATGCTTTTATTATTGAAGATATAGAACAAGCAAGACAAGAAGCAACCTCGCCAATAGAAGTAATTGAAGGTCATTTAATGATTGGAATGAATGTGGTTGGAGATTTATTTGGAGCAGGAAAAATGTTTTTGCCGCAAGTAGTAAAATCTGCACGTGTAATGAAAAAAGCGGTAGGTTATTTAAATCCGTTTATTGAAGCAGAAAAAGGAGACAAGCAAGAGCCTGTTGGTAAAATATTAATGGCGACTGTAAAAGGTGACGTGCATGATATTGGTAAGAATATTGTGAGTGTTGTTTTAGCGTGTAATAACTACGAAATTGTAGATTTAGGCGTAATGGTTCCACCAGAAAAAATTATTGAAATGGCTATTAGCGAACGTGTAGACGCTATTGGTTTGTCTGGTTTAATTACACCCTCTTTAGATGAAATGGTGTATTTAGCAAAAGAAATGCAACGTAAGAATTTTGTGTTGCCTTTGTTAATTGGTGGTGCAACAACCTCTAAAGCGCACACTGCAGTAAAAATTGATACGCAATATACAAATGCGGTGGTGCATGTAAATGATGCTTCTAGAGCAGTAACTGTTGTAGGTGATTTATTAAATAAGAAAACATCTCATGAGTACGTTGCTAAAATGAAAAAAGATTATGATGAATTTAGAACTAAGTTTTTAAAACGAGGTAAAGAAAAATCATACATTTCATTAAAAGAAGCACGTAAGCGTAAATATAAAATAGATTGGGAAACGTCTGAAATTGTAAAGCCTAATGAATTAGGTATTCAGACTTTAGAACAATTAAGTTTAAAAGAATTATTACCTTTTATAGATTGGAGTCCGTTTTTTAGAAGTTGGGATTTACATGGTAAGTTTCCAGCTATTTTAAAGGATGAGGTTGTTGGTGAGCAAGCTACTATTATGTATGATGAAGCTCAGGCAATGATTAAAGAAATTATTGCGAAACAATTGTTAAAACCAAAAGCTGTTTTTGGTTTGTTTGAGGCAAATACTATAAATGACGATGATATAGCTGTAAAGAAAAAAGGAGGAGAAGAATTTATTTTTAGAACTTTACGTCAGCAATTAAAGAAGAGAGAAGGAATTCCGAATCATGCGTTATCAGATTTTATTGCACCAAAAGAAACTGGTAGAACAGATTATATAGGATCATTTTGTGTAGGGATTTTTGGAGCACAAGAATTAGCAGAAAGCTATAAGGCAAAAGAAGACGATTACAATGCAATTATGGCGCAAGCTATTGCAGACCGTTTTGCAGAAGCTATGGCAGAATATCTGCACAAACAAGTTAGAACGAAACATTGGGGTTCTGATTCAGATGAAGGTTTAACAAATGATGATCTAATAAAAGAAAGTTACAAAGGGATACGTCCTGCACCAGGATATCCTGCGTGTCCAGATCATTTAGAAAAAGAAACCATTTGGGATTTGCTTAAAGTGGAAGAAAATATTGGTGTTACATTAACAGAAAGTATGGCAATGTGGCCAGCGGCAGCAGTATCTGGATATTATTTTGCAAACAAAGAAGCTAAATATTTTGGTTTGGGTAAAATTACAGATGATCAGGTAACAGATTATTCAACAAGAAAAGGAATTACAAAGGAGAAAGCTAGAAAATGGTTGCATCCAACACTTGCTGAAGAATAATAATTAACTCTGAAAGGGTTAAAACCTTTCAGAGTTATTCTCACAAAAAAATATATATGGAGTTTATAGAATTACATTTAGGAAGTTATGTTATCTCTCATGGTTTTGATAAAAACAATAAGGAGAAAATGACTCCAATTGCAGCAGAGAAATTTGGAAAGAAGTTAATTGCAGTTTCTAGAATTAAATCTTTAAGCGAAAAATATATTCTGACTGATTATGTAGATGGAAGATGGATTTATTGGGAATACAAAGAAGATTTCGAAGATGTAAAAAAGCTGCTTAACAGGTAGCGTTAGCGATTGAAACCTTTCGACTACGCTCAAGATAGGCTCTATCCTTTTTGCTTTTTCGGCAAAAAGATATAGAGTAAAGCGCGACCCTTGTGGTAACGCTCAAAAAGATAAAATAAATATTAATACAAAATAACCCGCAACAGTTTCCCTCCTTTGGAGGGATTAAGGGAGGCTAATGAAAGTTACAGATCACATTAAAAATGCAAATGGTAAAACATTATTTTCTTTTGAAGTAATACCACCTCAGAAGGGAAAAAATATTCAAGATTTATACAACAATATAGATCCTTTAATGGAATTTAATCCACCTTTTATAGACGTAACAACTTCAAGAGAAGAATATGTTTACGTGGATAAAGGAAACGGACTTTTAGACAAGAGAATTACTAGAATGCGCCCAGGAACGGTAGGTATTTGTGCTTCTATTATGCATAAATATCAGGTAGATGCAATTCCGCATTTATTGTGTGGAGGTTTTACCAAAGAAGAAACCGAGTACGTTTTGGTAGATTGCCATTATTTAGGATTGGATAACGTGGTTGCGCTAAGAGGAGATGCTAGAAAAGATGAATCTTATTTTAAAGCAACCCAAGGAGGTAATGCCTTTGCGAGCGATTTGGTACAACAAATATCTGATTTAAATAAAGGAAAATATTTACATGATGATATTAAAGTAGAGCATAATTATGATTTTTGTGTGGGTGTTGCAGGATATCCGGAAAAACACATGGAATCTCCGTCTTTAAATACAGATTTAAAACGTTTGAAGCAAAAGGTAGATGCGGGTGCAGATTATGTGGTAACACAAATGTTTTTTGATAATAATAAATATTTCGAGTTTGTTAAAAAAGCTAGAGAAATAGGAATTACAGTGCCAATTATACCAGGAATTAAACCACTTGCTGTAAAAAGACATTTACAGGTTTTACCACAAGTTTTTAAAATAGATTTACCAGAAGATTTAATTGATGCTGTAGAAGGTTGTAAAGATAATAAAGCGGTAAGACAGGTTGGTATTGAGTTTGCTATTCAGCAATCTAAGGAGTTAAAAGAGGCAGGCGTACCATTTTTACACTATTATTCTATGGGTAAAAGTGATAATATACATGCAATTGCATCTAAATTATTTTAAAATAATAAAGTGTAGTTTCTTTAATTAGGAATTAAATTTATAGAGAATCATCAGAAAACTACTTTAAAACAGTGTTTTTTTGATGATTCTCTATTTGTATGCATAACAACTATTTATAGACAAATAGGAAAAAGTAATTTTTAAGAAAACTACTAAGTGAATAAAATGATTACTTTTGTAGTTCGAAATTGAAATAATAATTTAAAAATATAAAAATGGCATTAGAAATTACAGACGCAAACTTTGACGAATTAGTATTAAAATCTGACAAACCAGTATTAGTAGATTTTTGGGCAGCTTGGTGTGGACCATGTAGAATGGTAGGGCCAATTGTTGATGAAATTCATACTGAGTATGAAGGAAAAGCCGTAGTTGGTAAAGTAGATGTTGATGCTAACCAAGAATTTGCAGCAAAATACGGAGTACGTAACATACCAACTGTTTTAATCTTTAAGAACGGAGAAGTTGTAGACAAACAAGTAGGTGTTGCTCCTAAAAATGTGTATACAGGAAAAATCGATGCAGCTATATAAGTAGTATTCATCTTTTATAATATTAAAAAGGTTTGGCTAACGTCAAACCTTTTTTTATTTTTAAAATCTAAATTCTTTACATGAAATTTTATCTATCATTAATAGTTTGCCTACTCATTTTTATTTCTTGTGATAAACAAGAGAATCAATTAAGACTAGAAAAAGGAATTTCTTTTGAATTAGCTAAATACAGAAAACAGCAAATTGCTGATGTTGTTTATGATGTGCATTTTAAAATTCCGAAGGAAAAAGAAAAGGCTATTGCTGCTATATTAGAAGTTAAATTTACCGTTATTGATTTAGAAAATGATGTTTACTTAGATTTTAACGAGGATGTTTCTAAGTTGAAATCTATAAAAGTAAACGGAGAAATATCCGAAATAAATCATCAGAAAGAACACGTTATTATTGATAAAAAACGATTAAGTCTAGGTCAAAACGCAGTAGAAATACTATTTGACGCAGGAGAAAAATCACTCAACAGAAATGAAGAGTTTTTATATACCTTATTAGTTCCGGATAGAGCAAGTACATTGTTTCCTTGTTTTGATCAGCCAGATATAAAAGCTAAGTACAATCTAAAAATTACTGCTCCTAAAGATTGGCAAGTTCTTGCTGGTGGTTTTGAAGAAAGTAGTTTAGAGATAGATGGTTTTACAGAACATACTTTTGCAACGTCAGATTTAATGAGTACTTATTTGTTTTCTTTTGTAGCTGGTAAATTTACATCAGAAACTAAAAATCCAGGAGCGTTTGATATGCGTTTTTTATACAGAGAAAACGACGCGGAAAAGATAAGTGAAAGTGTAGATGAGGTATTTCAAATTCATCAGAAATCGATCGATTTTTTAGAAGAATTTACACAGGTTAAATTTCCATTTCAAAAAATGGATTTTGCTGCAATTCCGCCTTTTCAATATGGAGGAATGGAACATGTTGGTGCTATACAATACAGACAATCGTCTTTGTTTTTAGATAAGAATGCCACTCAAAAGCAAAAAATAAGCAGAGCAAAGTTAATTGCACATGAAACCTCGCACATGTGGTTTGGAGATTTGGTAACCATGCGATGGTTTAATGATGTTTGGATGAAAGAGGTGTTTGCTAATTTTATGGCAGATAAAATTATGAATCCTGTTTTTCCGGAAGTAAATCACGAACTTAATTTTATGATGACGCATTATCCAAATGCCTATTCTGAAGATAGAACAAAAGGAACAAACGCCATTCGACAGTATTTAGGAAACTTAAAAGATGCAGGTTCTTTATACGGAAGAATTATTTACAACAAAGCGCCAATTATGATGCGTCAGTTAGAAGCTTTATTAGGAGAGGAGGCTTTTAAAGAGGGAGTTCAAGAATACATAAAAAAGTATCAGAATTCTAATGCAGATTGGAATGAGTTGGTTGCTATTTTAGATAACAAGTCGCCAGGAAATATAAAAAATTGGTCTGATGTTTGGGTGAATTCATCTGGAAGACCTGTTTTTTATGAAGAAATAGAATTGAATGATAAAGGAAACGTCAGTAAATTTATAATTCATCAAAAAGCAGAAGATGGTTCTAATAAAGTTTGGACACAATCTTTTAAAATTAAATTGATTGATAAAAGAGGGTATGAGAAAATTATCAACCTTAAGAATATGGGGAAATATTTTGATATTACATCAGCAACAAAAGATTTTAAACCCGGACAAGTTTTGTACAATACAAACGGGTTTGGTTATGGTGTTTTTCCTATTTACAAGAAAGAAGTTGATACTTATCAGCATCTAAATGATGAAGTTTCTAGAGGGTCTCAATACATTAATTTATATGAAAATATGTTGATAGGAGAGGTTACTCCGTTAGAAACATTTAAGGTTTATACTTCCGCAATTAAAGATGAAAAAAATGAGTTGATTACCAATTATTTGTCAGGAAGAATTCAAACAATATTTTGGTCATTTTTAACAGAAGAAGAGCAAGATGAAGTGCAACAAAAAGTAGAAAAAGAGATTTTAGGATTGCTAGAAAGCAAGGTGTCTAAAAATATAAAAAGAACGCTGTTTGGTTTGTATCAATCGATTGCTATTTCTGAAAGAGGAAAAGAAACTTTATATAAAATTTGGAATAAGGAGAAGAAAATTAACAACTTATTTTTAAATGAAAGTGACTTTAGTTCTTTGGCAATGAGATTAGCTGTTTTAGAACATGCAAAAGCAGTAGAAATTTTACAAGAACAGCAAACTAGAATATCTAACAACGATAGATTAGATCGTTTTAAATGGTTGTTACCTTCGTTATCTGCGGATGTACAAGTAAGAGATACTTTTATGAAATCACTTTTAGAAAAAGAAAATAGAGAAAATGAATCGTGGGTAGAAGCAGGGTTACAGAATATTCATCATCCGTTAAGACAAAAAGAGGCAACAAAATATTTAAAATCGGTTTTAGAAAAATTAGAAGAAGTGCAATTAACAGGAGATATCTTTTTTCCTAAAGGTTGGTTGGCAAGTTCCATTGGTCAATATTCCTCTAAAGAAGCAAAAGTTGTTTTAGATCAATTTTTAGAGGAACATCCAGATTATAATGCTATCTTATTAAAGAAATTATTACAGACGACAGATAATTTAACACGAGCTCAAAATATTAAAAAATAATATGGATTTATCTGAAGTGAAATCAGACATTAAAAACCTAGACTTACTTGCTAAACAAGTGGTAGAAGGTTTTATAACGGGAATCCATAAAAGTCCGTTTCATGGATTTTCTGTTGAATTTTCTGAGCATAAGTTATACAATAAAGGAGAAAGTACGCGTCATATAGATTGGAAACTGTTTGCAAAGACAGAGAAGTTGTACACTAAAAAATATGAAGAAGAAACCAATTTAAGGTGTCATATTATTATAGACAATTCTGCATCCATGCATTATCCTATTGTAAAAAAGCAAACGGTAGACAATTTAAACAAAGTTGGATTTTCTGCAGTTGCGGCAGCAGCATTAATGGAAATACTAAAAAGACAAAGAGATGCAGTTGGTTTAAGTATTTATGGTGATAGTTATGAATATTATGCTCCAGAAAAGGGAAGCGAGCGGCACAGAAAGATGTTGTTACATCAATTAGAGCAATTATTGGTTTCAGAATCTAAGTCTTCTACAGAGACCTATAAATACTTGCATGAAATTGCAGAGAAAATACACAGGCGTTCATTAATTTTTGTTTTTACAGACATGTTTCAACCAAATAAAGATAATGAAACACTTTTTGAAGCTTTAAAACATCTTAAATTTAATAAACATGAGGTTGTTTTGTTTCATACGTATGATGGAGAAACAGAATTTAACTTCAATTTTGACAATAATCCTAAAAAGTTTGTGGATGTTGAAACCGGAGAAGAAATTAATATATACGCAGAAAACATTAGAGAAAAGTACACTGCGTTAGTTGGTGATTATTTTAAAGAATTGAAAAATAAATGTTTACAATATAAAATTGATTACATCCCTGTAGATATACGTAAAGGATACAATGAAATTTTAACGGCATATTTAATTAGTAGAAAAAAAATATAAACTTTTTTTAATTTTATGCTTGTGTATCTAGAAATACATTGTATATTTGCAACCGCTTAAAGCAACGGTCTGGTAGTTCAGCTGGTTAGAATACCTGCCTGTCACGCAGGGGGTCGCGGGTTCGAGTCCCGTCCAGACCGCGAAAAGCACTTCATTTATGAGGTGCTTTTTTTGTGTCTAAATTTTAGTTGAAAAGCATCAAAATTATATAAAATGAAATTATTTTTAAATTCTTTCATTTTTTTGTTGCGTATGTAAAAATAGATTGTATATTTGCAACCGCTTAAAGCAACGGTCTGGTAGTTCAGCTGGTTAGAATACCTGCCTGTCACGCAGGGGGTCGCGGGTTCGAGTCCCGTCCAGACCGCAAAAAGCACTTCATTTATGAGGTGCTTTTTTTGTGCTTATAAGTTTCTGTATTGCTATAGTCTTGTTGTGTTAGTTTAAGAGCGAATTGGAGCCCGAATTGTTTATGAAAATCAGGTTTTAATTCTTGAAAAATTACTTTGGATAATGCGTTAAATATAATTGATTAGAATCTGTTGTTGGCAGATGAAAAGTATCTTTAGAAGAGAGTTTTGTGTTGAGTTATTTGATGATAATAATCTTGCATGTCTTTTAATGGGTTTTCTGTAACCTAAATAGCTAGTTAATTCAGAGGGGTTAAAAACAAATGTATGAAGATTTATTTAAAGACAAAGTTTTTGAAAAAAAATACATCAAGAATTAAGGGGTGTAACTATATAGTTGGTGAGGTGGTTGTATGTTATTTAATAATATTGTAATGCTGTTTACTTTATTGTTTAATAGTGTATGTGAAGTAAAAATAATTCAAATATTTTAGGGTAGAATTATCTATGGATTTTTTTAACTTGTAAAGTTAGGTGTTGATACAAATGTTGAGTTTTAGTTTGGTAGATAGAGTGAGTTGTTGTTTTGGTTCGTTTCATTTTTTTTTTTTTTTTTTTGCATGAGTATAAAGAGGTGGGGTAAATTATATTTAAAACTTAAGAGAAAAATTGTGATTAATTAAGAAAAGTATATATATTTGCCCCATAAAACAATTAGGTACTATTCTGATACTCAAAATAGTTTATTGTTTTTATAAGAGTTGAAAAAAACTGTTTTTGTTTTTGATGTAATATCAAGTGAGATCGCTCTTTTCTTCTTATTAAGAAAGAAATATACATTTGTTCTAACAAATGATATATATTGTATAAAGTTTAATTAATATTAATTTTTAATCTGGGGGGATATAAAATGATAAAGAAAAAACATTTCGCATTTATAATAATGCTAGCATTTACTTATGTAGTTAGCGCGCAAAACGTGCCGCAGCCTGCAGGACCGCCACCGCCACCTGGTTTAGCAATAGACGGAGGTTTAGTTTTCTTAATAGTTTCAGGAATTATTTACGGAATTAAAAAGGTTAAGAATTAGTAAGTCTACTAACGTACTTTCCAATAACATCAAATTCTAAATTTACACAATCATCTAGTTTTAAAAACTTAAAGGTTGTGTTTTCTGTTGTATAAGGTATTATAGCAACACTAAACTCATTCTTTTTAGAGTTTACTACCGTTAAACTTACACCATTTACGGTAATAGATCCTTTTTCTATAGTTACGTTTTTAGTAGAAGCATCATAATTAAAGGTGTAAACGGTACTTCCATTTTCATTTTTAATATTTACACAAGTTGCAGTTTGGTCTACATGTCCCTGTACTAGATGGCCGTCTAATCTGTCTCCTAATTTCATACCTCTTTCTAGGTTTACAGAATCAGTTTTAGATAAACTACCAATATTTGTTTTGTTTAAAGTTTCTTTAATAGCTGTAACAGTATACTCATCATTTTTAATATTTACCACCGTTAAGCATACGCCATTATGAGCAACGCTTTGATCTATCTTTAATTCATTTGTGAAATTACTCTTTACAGTTAAATGAATGTTGTCTTGTTCTTTAGTGATATTTGTGATTGTACCAAGGGTTTCTATAATTCCGGTAAACATATTTGTAAAATTTAGTTACTTTTGTGATATTCAAAAATAGGAATAATAGAAGAGTTACTATGGATAAATCTGATAAAATTATAGTTGGTATTTCAATAGGAGATTTAAATGGAATTGGTTTAGAAGTTATTCTAAAAACCTTTCAAGATAAAAGAATGTTAGATTTTTGTACGCCAGTTATTTTTGGAAGTACAAAGGTGGTTACTTATCATAAAAAAGCGTTAGGGGCAGAGACTCCTGTTCATGGAATTACGTCTATAGAACAGGTTAATCATAATAAGGTTAATGTATTAAATATATGGAAAGAAGAAGTTTCTGTAGCGTTAGGGGAGGCAACTAAAGAATCTGGTGAGTATGCGGCAAAATCATTAGAGATAGCTACTACTTATTTAAAAGAACAAAAGATTGATGTTTTAGTAACCGCACCAATTAATAAAGAAACAATACAATCTGATACTTTTAATTTTCCAGGGCATACAGAATATTTAGAAGATAAGTTAGAAGGAAAGAGTTTGATGATTTTAATGACGGATGCATTAAGAATAGGGTTGATAACAGGTCATATTCCTATATCTAAAGTAGCAGAGTCTATAACTCCGACATTAATTAAAGAGAAAGTAGGTACTATGTATACTTCTTTGGTGCAAGATTTTGGTATCAATAAACCAAAAATAGCAGTTTTATCATTAAATCCACACTGTGGAGATAAGGGAGTTATTGGTGTTGAAGATGATGAAATTATAAAGCCAACTATAGATGAAATAAAAGAATCTGGTAAGCTGGTTTTTGGACCTTATGCAGCAGATGGTTTCTTTGGTTCGGAAACATATAAGCAATTTGATGGTGTTTTAGCAACGTATCATGACCAAGGGTTAGCGCCATTTAAAGCGTTGTCTTTTGGTAGTGGCGTAAATTATACGGCAGGTTTAAGTGAGATTAGAACATCTCCAGACCATGGTACAGGCTTTGATATAGCTGGGAAAAACATAGCAAACCCATCTTCTTTTAAAGAAGCATTATTTACTGCTATCGAAATTTATAAGACAAGAAAAGAATATAAAGAGCTCACAAAAAGTCCTCTTTTAGTAAAATAAAAAACTTTTAATAGAAAACAGTGTAGAATAATAAAATTTTATATCTTTGCACGCTTAATTGATATTTGGAAATGAAAGACTTAAAGGAGTTCGACATACAGTTTGTAGGATTAAAGGAAGGAATTCATTTGTTTGAATATGAAATTAACAATACGTTCTTTAGTGTTTTTAATTTTGATGAATTCGAAAGTTCATCAATTAAAATATCATTAAATTTTATAAAGAAGAGTACGTTACTAGAATTAACTTTTACCGCCAATGGTTTTGTAGAAGTACCATGTGATGTTTCTAATGAACTTTATAAACAAGATGTTCAAGCTGTTTTACCTTTAGTTGTAAACTTTGGACCAGAATTTAATGATGAAAATGAGGAGATTTTAATATTACCTCACGAGGCGTATGAGTTTAATGTAGCTCAGTTTATTTATGAAATGATTGTATTATCAGTTCCTAATAAAAGAGTTCATCCAGGAGTTTTAGATGGAACAATGGACTCTGAAGCATTAAATAAGTTAAGAGAATTAGAAATAAAAGAAGTAAAGACTGTTGAAGAGACAGACCCAAGGTGGGATAAATTAAAGAATTTAATAACAGAAAAAAAGACATAAAATGGCACATCCTAAGAGAAAAATATCCAAAACTAGAAGAGACAAAAGGAGAACTCATTATAAGGCATCTTATCAGCAGATTGCTACAGACCCTACAACAGGAGAGTCTCACTTATATCACAGAGCTCACTGGCATGAAGGTAAATTATACTATAGAGGACAGATCGTATTAGAATCTGCATCTGCAATAGAAGCATAAAAGAATCAAAAGTTTTTTTTAAAACCCTCATTAATTGAGGGTTTTTTTGCGTTTTTAAATTAGAAATTAATTCTTTTGATAATTTTTACTTTAAAAAGTGAAATAAATTTCACTACTTTTGATTTTCCTAACCACACGGAAAACAACGAAAATTATGACAAAAATCACTGCAGCAATTACAGCAGTAGGGAAGTATGTTCCTGAATATGTTCTAACTAATAAAGAGTTAGAAACCATGGTAGACACTAATGATGAGTGGATTACCAGTAGAACAGGGATTAAAGAAAGAAGGATTTTAAAAGGAGAAGGTTTAGGTACTTCTTACATGGCAATAAAAGCTGCGGAAGAATTATTACAAAAGTCAAACGTAGATCCTGCAGAAATAGATTTAATTATTATTGGTACTGCAACTCCAGATTTACCTATAGCATCTACAGCTGCTTATGTGGCATCAGAAATAGGAGCAGTAAATGCTTTTGGTTACGATTTGCAAGCAGCGTGTTCTAGTTTTTTATATGGTATGTCTACAGCAGCTAGTTATATAGAGTCTGGTAGATATAAAAAAGTATTGTTAATAGGAGCAGATAAAATGTCTTCTATAATAGACTATAAAGATAGGGCTACTTGTATTATTTTTGGTGATGGAGCAGGTGCTGCTTTGTTTGAACCAAATTTTGAAGGGCTAGGTTTACAAGACGAGTACTTAAGAAGTGATGGTATCGGACGAGACTTCTTAAGAATAGAGGCAGGTGGGTCTTTAATGCCAACAACTAAAGAAACTGTTGCTGCAGATAAACACTTTGTATATCAAGAAGGAAAAACTGTTTTTAAATATGCAGTTTCTAATATGGCAGATGTTGCTGGAAAAGTATTAGAAAGAAATGATCTTTCAGAAAAGGATATTCAATGGTTAGTAGCACACCAAGCTAATAAACGTATTATTGAAGCAATCGCTAAAAGAGTAGGAGTGCCATCAGAAAAAGTTATGATGAACATTCAAAAATACGGAAATACTACATCTGCAACTTTACCACTTTTACTAGCAGATTATGAAAGTCAATTAAAAAAAGGAGATAATTTAATTTTTGCGGCATTTGGTGGCGGTTTCACATGGGGAGCAGCTTACGTAAAATGGGCGTATAATTCATAAACACAACAATTAAACAATTATGAGTATGGATATTAAAGAGATTCAAAATCTTATAAAATTTGTAGCTAAATCTGGCGCTAGCGAGGTAAAGTTAGAAATGGAAGATGTAAAGATTACAATTAGAACTGGTTCTGGTAAAACAGAAACAACAATTTTACAAGCAGCTCCGATGGCTGGTATGCCTCAAGTTGCACAACCTGTTGCAGCAGCTCCTGTTACAGTAGTAGCAGAAAGTGGTGATTCTAAATATATTACTGTAAAGTCTCCTATTATTGGAACTTTTTATAGAAAACCATCACCAGATAAGCCTAATTTTGTAGAAGTAGGAACAGATATTTCTGTAGGAGATACTGTTTGTGTTATTGAAGCAATGAAATTATTTAATGAAATAGAATCTGAAGTTTCAGGTAAGATCGTTAAAATATTAGTGGATGATTCTTCTCCTGTAGAATTTGATCAGCCATTATTCTTAGTAGACCCATCGTAATAGAAAGAGTTTAGATTTTTGAGTATAGATGTTCTAACTCAAAATCTTATAACTTATAACTTATAACTCTTAAATTATGTTTAAAAAAATATTAATTGCCAATAGAGGGGAAATAGCACTTCGTGTTATTAGAACCTGTAAAGAAATGGGCATTAAAACTGTAGCAGTATATTCTACTGCAGATGCAGAAAGTTTGCACGTAAGATTTGCAGATGAAGCAGTTTGTATTGGTCCAGCACCAAGTTCTGAGTCTTACTTAAAAATGTCTAATATTATTGCAGCTGCAGAAATTACAAATGCAGATGCTATTCACCCTGGTTACGGATTTTTATCTGAAAATGCTAAGTTTGCTAGATTATGTGAAGAGCATAATATAAAATTTATTGGAGCAACAGGTGATATGATTGATCAAATGGGAGATAAAGCGAATGCTAAATCTACCATGATTGCTGCTGGTGTACCTTGTGTACCAGGAAGTGAAGGTGTTATTGAAGACTTTGAAAGTTGTGAAAAAACAGCTATTGCAACTGGTTATCCAGTAATGTTAAAAGCTTCTGCAGGAGGTGGAGGTAAAGGAATGCGTGCTGTTTGGAAGCCTGAAGATTTAAAAGATGCTTGGGACTCTGCAAGACATGAAAGTAAAGCAGCCTTTGGTAATGATGATATGTATATGGAGAAGCTTATTGAAGAGCCTAGACATATAGAGATTCAAATTGTTGGAGATTCTTACGGGAAAGCTTGTCATTTATCAGAAAGAGACTGTTCTGTTCAACGTCGTCATCAAAAGTTAACAGAGGAAACTCCTTCTCCTTTTATGACAGATGCTTTAAGAAAGAAAATGGGTACTGCAGCTGTAAAAGCAGCAGAGTTTATAAAGTATGAAGGTGCTGGAACTGTAGAGTTTTTAGTAGATAAGCATAGAAACTTCTTCTTTATGGAGATGAACACTCGTATACAAGTAGAGCACCCTATTACGGAAGAAGTAGTAAATTACGATTTAATTAGAGAGCAAATTTTGGTAGCTGCAGGTGTACCAATTTCTGGAAAAAATTATTTTCCTCAAATGCACTCTATAGAATGTAGAATTAACGCAGAAGATCCGTATAATAACTTTAGACCAGCTCCAGGAAAGATTGCAACTTTTCACTCTCCAGGAGGACATGGGGTAAGAGTAGATACTCATGTGTATGCAGGGTATATGATTCCACCAAATTACGACTCAATGATTGCGAAATTAATAACGACTGCTCAAACAAGAGAAGAAGCTATTAATAAAATGAAACGCGCATTAGATGAGTTTGTAATAGAAGGTGTTAAAACAACAATTCCTTTCCATAGACAATTAATGGATCATCCAGATTATGTTGCAGGAAACTATACGACTAAATTTATGGAAGATTTCAAAATGAAATAATACATAATATTTAAGTTTAAATTGATATTAAAATAGAGAACACAATTTGTGTTCTCTATTTTTTTTACCTTTATAGTCTAAGATATAAAGATGAAGATAGACGGTATTGATAAAAAAATTATAAGAAGTTTAGTAAAAGATGCAAGAGTACCTATTTTAAGTATTGCAAGAGATGTTGGTATATCTGGAGCAGCAATTCATCAAAGATTAAGAAAGTTAGAGAAATCTAAATTAATCGATGGTTACCAAATGAAGATAAATCCAGAAGCTTTGGGGTATACTACAATTGCTTTTGTTGGTGTTTTTTTAGATACAACAGCAGTATTATCATCAATTATAAAAAGGCTTAAAGAAGTTAGAGAAGTCGTAGAGTGTCATTATACAACCGGTAATTTTACAATTTTTATAAAAGTATTATGTAAAGATAATGAAGACTTAATGTGTTTGTTAGATACTAAAATAAAAATGATTAATGGTGTTACTAAGTTTGAAACATTTATTTCTCTTAACCATCAAATAGATAGACAGGTTTATATATAGCATTATATTAAACATTAAATCTTTACCACTTAACGAGTTTTTACTTCAAATAAGCTAACAAATATTTTTTTTTAATTTTATTAGTTCATTTTTACATCATCTTAAAATAAAATGTAAGAAAACATGAACTTCCTCTCCATATTACTTGTTGATGATGATGAAATAGAAAGAATGAAGTTTAAAAAGGTGTGTAATGATAATAATTGCCGCTCTAAAGTAGTAGAAGCAATAGACGGAAAACAAGCATTACGTATTTTAAATAATGCAGAACATTCTTTTAATATTATTATTATGGATTTGCATATGCCAGAAATGAATGGGTTAGATTTTTTAAGTAATTTAAAATCTAATGTTAAATTTAGAAACATTCCTATAATAGTTATGTCTAATTCTGAAGATGATACAGAATTAAAAAAATGCTATGATTTTGGAGTTTCGGGATTTTTTACAAAGCCGTTACAATTTTCTGCATATTCTAAAAAAGTAGAATCACTATTAAATTATTGGAAAGAGAATAAACTTATTAATGAATGAATAATATGAATAAAGATGGAAGAACCTAATTTAAATTATATAAAAGATCTTTCTGGAGGAGATAAAGAATTTGAAGAGAGTATTTTAATTGTTTTAAAAAACGAATTTCCAGAAGAATGTTTACTTTTTAATAAATATTATAATAATAAAGAGTATTCAGAAGCTGCAGACAAAGTACATAAGATAAAACATAAAATTAGTATTTTGGGATTAAAAAAAGGTACTGAATTAGCTTCTAAATTTGAAAAAGATTTAAAAAATAATGACACCAAATTATATACCGATTTTATAAATGTTTTAAACAAAATTCATGTATATTTAGAAGTCGAATAATTTTTAAAAATAGTATGAATTGTATAGTAATTGATGATGATGCAACTGCAAGACTGATTATTAAAAAGCTATGTGCCGATTTTAAGGAGATTGCTGTTTTAGAAGAGTTTGGTTCTGCTATAGAGGCTATAAAATATCTTAACTCAAATGAGGTAGATTTAATATTTTTAGATATTCACATGCCTACATTTTCTGGCTTCGACTTTATCCAAACCTTAAAATCTCCCCCAAAAATAATTTTAACAACATCAGATAAAAATTTTGCGCTTCAGGCATTTGAATATGACTGTGTAGTAGATTATCTTTTAAAACCTATTGCTAAAACAAGGTTTAATAAGTCTTTGCAGAAATTAGCTAATTTAAAAAAGACAGGCAGTTCCACGAGCATAACTAATGCATCAAAGGAAGATTCTGATTTTATTTATGTAAGTGTAGAGAGAAGACTTGTTAAAATTAATATTCCTAGTATTTGTTTTGTAGAAGCAAAAGGAGATTATATTAGCATTAGAACAGGTAGCAAGAGCTATATTGTGCATTCAACATTAAAAAAAATAGAAGATAAATTACCCTCTTCTTTATTTCTTAGAATACATAGGTCTTTTATTATTAATATTTCTGAGATTGTAGATATTGAGGATAACAGCGTACTTATTCAAAAAAGTGTAATACCAATTAGTAGATCTAATAAAAGTGAATTGATGAGAAGGTTGAATTTACTTTAACATTCTTTTAAATATCAAATTTCGTTTTAATTAAACAATCTAAGATTTACTATGGTTTGTTTATAGTATTGAGGTGTTTCTAAATTTTAGAGTACACCTTTTTTATTTAGTATCCTAAAAAGTAAAAACCCTATAAACAGTGAGTTTATAGGGTTTTAAGTGGTACCTCCAGGAATCGAACCAGGGACACAAGGATTTTCAGTCCTTTGCTCTACCAACTGAGCTAAGGTACCATTACTTTAAAAGTTAGATTAATATCTTTCCCTTAGCGGTGGCAAATATACAACCTTTTTTAAGATGTGCAAGCATCTTTTTAAAAAAATGTATTGTATTTTTGATTTTTATAAATATTGTAATGATGAATTTAATAATTGATGCAGGTAATACAAGAGTTAAGGCTGCTGTATTTGAGGGTGATACCATTTTAGAAGTGGTTTTTATTGACCAGAAAAAAATTTTATCAGAAATTAAAAAAATTTTAAAAAAATATAAAATTAGCCAAGGAATCTTGTCTTCGGTTAGTTTTATATCAGAAAAAACGTTGAATAAGCTTCAAGATTTAATGCAATTGACGGTTTTGTCCTCTGCTACAAAAGTTCCTTTTGTCAATTTGTATAAAACACCAACAACTTTAGGAGCAGATAGAATTGCATTGGTTGTGGGGGGAGTAGATGAGTTTCCAGAAAAAAACACATTAATTATAGATGCTGGTACTTGCATTACTTTCGATTTTGTAAATAGTAAGTCAGAATATTTAGGTGGTGCAATTTCTCCAGGAATAAAAATGAGGTTTGATTCTTTAAATCATTTTACGGCAAATTTACCATTACTGCAAAAAGATAAAGTGAATAGCTTTATTGGTCGCAACACTAAAGAAAGTATGAATTCTGGTGTTGTAAATGGAGTTGTTCAAGAAATTGATGGTGTAATTAATCAATATAAAAAGAAATATATGGATTTAACAGTCGTTTTAACAGGAGGAGACACAAAATTCTTGTCAAAGCAATTAAAAAGTAGCATATTTGCCAAGAAAAATTTTCTTCTTCAAGGATTAAATAGAATATTGATATTTAATATAGACAAATGATTAGAAACATATTATTAGTTTTTATACTAATAACCTCTTCAGCTATAACAGCTCAAAGAACAAGTTCATCACCATACTCTTTTTTTGGTATAGGAGATGAATTTAACCCTGTTACAGTAGAACAAAGTGCAATGGGTGGTATTGGAGTAGCTTTTAACCACTACAAATATTTAAACTTTACAAACCCAGCAGCGTATGCTAACTTAAGATATACAACATATTCTTTTGGTTTGTTAAATAATAAATTATCAGTAGAGAATGACGGTGTTAAACAGTCTTCAAATTCTACTAGTTTAAGTTATTTTGCTTTGGCATTTCCTATTGGAAAGAAAGCAGGTATGTCTTTTGGATTACAACCCGTATCTTCTGTAGGGTATTCTTTATCTAATTCTATTTTAGATGACGAGGAAAATATTTTAGAGCGAACTCGTTTTACTGGTGAAGGCGGTGTAAGTAGAATTTACACTAGTTTTGGTATAAAAGTATATAAAGAATTATCTTTAGGGGTAGAATTAGATTATAAATTTGGAAGTATAGATAATAGTATTCTTAATGAAAGGTTAGGGGTTCCTTTAGCTACAAAATATAAGGAAGCCACTACTGTTAGAGGTGGATCGGTTACACTAGGAGCACAATATAAAAAAGCACTTAAAAATAAACTGATTATAAGCGGTGGAGCTACTCTTAAAATGGGTAATGATTTAGAAGTTACTGGAGATGACTATTTATACTCTCTTACATTAACTAATTCTGGAGGAGAATTTGGAAGAGATACTATTTCTCAATCGGAAATTAGCGGAAATTATAAATTGCCTTTAAAAGCAATTTTAGGTGCAGGAGTAGGAAAAGATGATCAATGGTATGTTGGTTTAGAGTATGAACAACAAGAAGCAATAGAAGCTACAGGTTTCCTAGCGACTTCTAACAATGCATACAAATATGGTGAGTCAAATAGAATTTCTTTAGGAGGGTTTTATATTCCTAAAATTAATTCAATTTCAAACTACTGGGAGAGAGTTACTTATAGAGCTGGTGTTCGTTTAGAAAAGACTGGATTATTAGTAGATGGAGCAACTCCATATACAAATTTTACGGAAGTTGACGACTTTGGCATATCTTTTGGTTTAGGTTTACCACTGAAACAGTTATCCTCAGTAAATATGGGGTTTGAATTTGGTCAAAGAGGTACAACTGCTAATAATTTAATTAAAGAAAATTATTTTAATTTTAGATTAAGTTTATCTTTGACAGACACTAATTGGTTTCAGAAAAGAAAAATAGATTAACAAAAAACTAATAAAATGAAGAAAATTACGTTTTTACTAGCTGCAATGTTGTTATTGGCATCAGCAAAAACAAATGCGCAAGACGATGCAAAAAGAGAATGTACTATTAAGTATAATCTTTTTAAAGGAGATTTCCAATCTAAAAAGTATGATGAAGCTTATACCAATTGGATTTATTTAATGGATAATTGTAAAGATTTATCTGTAAATATTTACAAACGTGGTTCTACTTTGGCTGAAGATGTTAGAAAAGATCCTGTTTTAGCAAAAAGAGTATATGAGCAAAGATTACAATATTTTCCTAATGACAATCCAGCAAAATTACATAGTGATTATGCAACTTATTTGCTAGATAATAAATTAGCATCTAATGATGAAGTATTTGCTATTTTAGAAAAAGGATATAATATCGATCCTACTAAAATGGGGGTAAAAAACTTGTATATCTATTTTCAAGGAGTTACAGACAGAAATAAAGATACAGATCCTCAAAAGGTATTTGATACTTATGATGATGTTTTAGAATCTGTAAGTACAAAATTGGAAGGATATGCTGCAAAATTAAAAGATCTTTCTAAAGATTCTGTAGCTAACAAAAAATTAATACATGCATATTCTACAAACTCAAGAGCCTTGGGTACTGTAGAAGGAGGTTTAGATAATATTATTTCAGAAATAGCAACTTGTGAAAGGTTAATACCTATTTACAAAAGAGATTTTGAAGCAAATAAAGATGATGCAGTTTGGTTAAAAAGATCTGTATCTAGAATGTTTAACAAAGGATGTCAAGAGGATCCTTTATACCAAGAATTAGTAAGAGCTTATGCTCATGCTTCTCCATCACCAGAAGCATTCTCTTTCTTAGCAACTGTATTAGAGGATAATGGAGATAATGCTGGAGCGAATGAAATGAGAGAGAAATCTTTCAATTTAGAAACAGATCCTTTAAAGAAAGCAAAGTATAAATTAAAATTCGCACAATCAGCTAAATCTAGAGGTCAGTTAAGTAAAGCTAGAAGTTTAGCAAGAGAAGCTTTACGTTTTAACCCTAACTATGGTAAAGCATATTTATTTATTGCAAGATTATACCAATCTAGTGTAAATAATTGTGGTGATAATGAGTTTGAAAAAAGAATGGTATATGTTGCTGCATTAAACCAGGCGCAAAGAGCTGCATCTGTAGATCCTAGTATTTCTGCTACTGCAGGTTCATATATTAGAAGTTATAGAGGTAATGTACCAAGTTCTAAAGTTGTTTTTACTGCAGGTGTTACTCCTGGTAGTAGTTACACTATAAAATGTTGGATTGGTGAAACGGTAAGAGTACCTTCAAATTAATTTTTTGAAAAACTTAAATAAAATATTATATAAAAGCATTACTGTACTATTTGTTACAGTAATGCTTTTTTCTTGCTCTAACAATACAAAGGAAGTGAGGGATTTTTTGGTGTCTAAGAATTTGCCTATCGGAATTGCTAAAGATGCATTTCATGTATATAAAGATTCTGGTAGAATTACATCAAAACTAATTACGCCGTTATTGTATGATTTTAGTAATAGAAAACAACACCCTTATAATGAATTTCCAGAAGGTATTGAAATTATAAATTTTGATGGAATCGATTCTGTTACTATTTCAGGAAATTATGCATTATCATATTCAAACACTCAGATTTCTGAAATAAAAGGAAATGTGGTAGTTGTAAACCCTAAAGAAAATTCTAAATTAGAAACAGAACAATTATTTTGGGATCAAAATACGAAGTACTTTTTTTCAGAAAAAGCATTTACTTTAACCACTTTAAAAGATACTATATACGGTGTTGGGTTTGAGTGTAAAGAAGATTTAAGTAAGCATTTAGCAAAGAAAACAACAGGAAGGTTAGTAACATCAGAAGGAGAATAATATGAATACAGTTTGGAAAATTTTTCAATATGGCTATTTAGTAGTCGCTTTAATATGTTTGGTAGAAGGTTTCCTTAGTTGGGGAGCAGATAAGCAGAAATCTTATATGTTTTTTGGTGCTTCTATTTTTATTATCTTAGTTTTTTTCTTTAAAAGACATTTTAGAAAGAAAGTAGAAACTAGAAATAACCAAAAATAGATTATAAATTTCTTAATGGAAATTGAAATTATCATAATATTGACCTCTATTATTCTTTCCGCTTTCTTTTCGGGAATGGAAATAGCATTTGTTTCTGCGAATAAGCTGCACATAGAATTAGAGAAAAAAAGAGAAGGCTTTATACCGAGTGTTCTTAATAAAATTACTCAAAAATCATCAAAATTTATTACTACAATGTTAGTTGGTAATAATATTTCTTTGGTGATTTACAGTTATTATATGGGAGGGTTCTTAATTAGAATTCTTCCCTTGAATACCTATAATGAGTTTACTACGCTTCTTTTACAAACAATTATATCTACCATAATAATACTAATTACTGCTGAGTTTTTACCAAAAGCTATTTTTAGAATCTATGCAAATGAGGTTTTAAAATTATTTGCTGTACCTGCCTATTTTTTTTACGTTTTATTTCACTTTTTTTCTGAAATTATTTCTTTTATTTCAGATTTTTTTCTGCGTGTATTCTTTAAAACAGATGCAGAAGAGCAGCAAACGGAATTCAGTAAAGAAGAACTAGGTTACTATATTACTGAGCAATTAGAAACAGGTAACAATGATGAAGAAGTAGATTCTGAAATACAAATTTTTCAAAATGCACTTGACTTTCATAATGTTAAAGCAAGAGAAGTTATGGTTCCTAGAACCGAAATTGTTGCGGTTGAATTACATGAAAAAGTAGCGAACTTAAAAAATATTTTTATAGATTCTGGATTGTCTAAAGTGTTGGTTTACAAATCATCTTTAGATGACGTGATCGGGTATGTAAATGCTTTTGAATTATTTAAGAAACCAAAGACTATTAAATCTATTTTATTGCCAGTAGAGATTGTACCAGAGTCTATGATGATAAACAACATTTTAAACAGTTTAATGAAAAAACGTAAAAGTGTTGCTGTTGTTGTTGATGAATATGGAGGTACTTCTGGTATGATAACCGTAGAGGATATTGTAGAAGAATTGTTTGGTGAAATTGAAGACGAGCACGATACACAAGAATTTTTAGAAAAGAAAATATCTGAAACAGAATTTAATTTTTCTGCAAGATTAGAGGTAGATTATTTGAATGAAGAGTACAGTTTGAATATACCAAAATCTGAAGCTTATGAAACTTTAGGAGGCTTTATTATAGAGCAAACAGAAAGTATTCCTAAGGAAAATGAAGTAGTTGATATTGAAGATTTTGAAATTAAAATCTTAAAAATGAGTAGTGCAAAAATAGAAGAAGTACGCTTAAAAATAGTAGATGAAGATGCTTAATAATTCTCTTTGTTTTTAGAACTATTTATAAGCCAATTTAATTACTACTAATAAGTATAAAATCGATTGCAATATTAAATCCCAAATCGTATATTCGCAAACTGAAAATTAAATAAATTCGTATGGCAATTTTATCAAAAATTAGAGAACGTTCAATGTTCTTAATCATTATAATTGGTTTAGCACTTTTTGCTTTTGTATTGGACCCATCTACTTTAGGTGATTTTTTCGATTCAAGTAAAGTAAATCAAGTAGGTGAAATAAATGGAGAGAGTATCTCTTTACAAGAGTTTACAGGAGAGTTGGAAGCCTATAAGCAACAAGTTGGTAGCGGTGTTACTGAAATGCAAGCCTCTAAAAATGTTTGGGATAATATTGTTAGAAAAAAAATCTACCAAAATCAATTATCAGAAGCAGGAATTACCGTTGGTGAAGCAGATGTATGGAATGAAGTAATTAACGCTCCTTCTGTAAAAGACAATCCTCAATTTCAAAATGAAGTAGGATTTTTTGATGAAGTTAAATTCAAACAATTTTTAGCAGACACAAAATTAAATAATCCAGAAATGTGGGGAGCTTGGTCCAACTACATGACTCAAATTAGAGATAATGGAGAAAGAAATACGTACAATAATTTAGTTACTGCAGGTCTTGGAGCTTCTTTAAAAGAAGGAGAGTCTCAGTATTTTGCAGATAATACTAAATTAACTTCTCAATTTGTATTTGTTCCTTATACTTCAATTGCAGATAGTTTAGTTAAAGTTTCTAAAGGAGAAATAGAATCTTATATAAAAGCAAACTCTAACGATTTTAAAGTAGAAGAGTCTAGAGATATTTCTTATGTACAGTTTAATATTGCTGCTACAACAGAAGATGAAAATGCTATTAAAGCTAGTGTTGCTGAATTAATTGAAGATTTTAAAAATACTTCTAATGAAAGTGTGTTTTTAAGCGAAAATGATTCTGATACTAGTATTGATGATAGTTTTAAATTTCAAAAAGAGATTAATGCAACAGTAGCTTCAGAAATCTTTAAAGGTACTAAAGGTGATGTTTTTGGTCCTTATAAAGAACAAGGATATTTTAAAATATCTAAAATTACTGATGTAACTACTATGCCAGACTCTGCTAGAGCAAGTCATATTTTAATTCCTTTTATAGGAGCTCAAAGAGTTGCTGCAGATGTAACAAGAACACAAGATGAAGCTAAGGTTTTAGCTGATAGTATTTTAAATGTTGTAAAAAGAAACAAAAATAAATTTGAAGACTTAGCTAAAACAATGTCTTCGGATCTTGGTTCTGGAGCAAAAGGAGGAGATTTAGATTGGTTTACATATAACAGAATGACTCCTGAATTTAGAGACTTTGTTTTTGAAGGTAATACTGGTGATATCGATGTTGTTGAAACTCCATTTGGTTTTCATATCATTAAGATTAATGGACAAAAGAATAACCAGACAGCTTTAAAACTAGCTACTTATAGTAGACAGATAATAGCTTCTGAAGCTACTGAAAATGCTATTTTTCAAAAATCAGAACAATTTGCTTTAGCATCATCAAAAGACAAAAAGTTTTTTGAAGTAGCAAAAGAAAATAATTACGTTACAAAACCTGCTATTGGTTTAAAAGTTTTAGACGAAAATGTACCTGGTTTAGGAAACCAAAGACAAATTATTTCTTGGGCTTTTAGTAATGATACTAAACCTGGAGATTTTAAGCGTTTCGATTTAGAAGGTAGTCATGTGGTTGCTTTTGTAACGGCAAAAACTGAAAAAGGATTAATGTCTGCTGCTAAAGCAACAAATACTGTAAAGCCTATTTTAGTAAACCAAAAGAAAGCTAAATTAATTGCAGATAAATTTAATGGAAGTACGTTAGCAGATATCGCTAAAGAGAACAATACCAATGTTAGAAATGCAAGTGGTATTAATTTAAAAAGTCCTACGTTGTCTGGTGCTGGTTCAGAGCCTAAGGTTGTAGGAGCTATGTATAACGCAGAAATTAATAAAGTTTATAAAAATATAGAAGGTAATAGAGGTGTGTATGCTTTTGCTGTAACAAACAAAGAGTTGCCAACTGCTTTACCAAACTATGAAACTTCTAGAAAGAGTATTGCTGAGTCTAGAAAAACAAAAACTTTTGCAATTTATGAGGCAATTAAAAATGCTGCTGATATAGAAGATAACAGATCAAACTTATACAGAAGTAACTAGTATAAGTTTTATTTAAAATATAAAAATCCGTTCAAGTTTTTGAACGGATTTTTTATGCTTTAGATTTAGCTGAATAGATCTTGTAAATCTATTTAGATGTGAATTGTTGCTTTGTTTATGTCATGATAAAAGCAAGTAGGTTTAGCCTTGATTGAAGCATTTGTTTGAGCTCATTATTATTGGAATATTAAAAGCGAGTGCCTTTCGATTACGCTCAAGATAAACTCCAATCAGGAAATTGCTTTTAATAAAAAAAACCTTCTTGATTGCTCAAAAAGGTTTTCTATAAAGTATAATTTTTTATCTAAAGGTTACTTCTAACCGTTCATAGAGATTAAAAATTCATCATTATTCTTAGAGAATTTAATTTTATCATTGATAAATTCCATTGCTTCAATAGGGTTCATGTCTGCAAGATATTTACGTAAAACCCACATTCTTTGTACTGTCTTAGCATCTAATAATAAATCATCACGTCTTGTAGAAGATTTAATTAAGTCGATAGCAGGATAAATACGTCTGTTAGAGATATTTCTATCTAATTGAAGTTCCATGTTACCTGTTCCTTTAAATTCTTCGAAGATTACTTCGTCCATTTTAGAACCAGTTTCTGTAAGTGCAGTAGCAATAATGGTTAAAGAACCACCATTTTCTATGTTTCTAGCTGCTCCAAAGAAACGTTTTGGTTTGTGTAAAGCATTTGCATCGATACCACCAGAAAGTATTTTACCAGATGCTGGTGCAACGGTATTGTAAGCTCTTGCCAAACGGGTAATTGAATCTAATAGAATTACAACATCATGCCCACATTCTACCAAACGTTTTGCTTTTTCTAAAACAATATTGGCCACTTTTACGTGTTTGTCTGCAGGTTCATCAAAAGTAGAAGCAACAACCTCTCCACGTACATTACGTTTCATGTCTGTAACCTCTTCCGGACGTTCATCTATTAATAAAACAATTTGATAAACTTCTGGGTGATTTGCTGCAATTGCATTTGCCACATCCTTTAATAACATGGTTTTACCAGTTTTAGGTTGTGCTACAATCATACCACGTTGCCCTTTCCCTAAAGGAGAAAATAAATCGATAATTCTTGTTGATAAAGAACTTCCTTTTTCTGCTAAATTGAATTTTTCTTGAGGAAATAACGGAGTTAAGTGTTCAAAAGAAACTCTGTCTCTAACTAAGTTAGGGTTTAATCCGTTAATTTTAGAAACTCTAATTAAAGGAAAATATTTTTCACCTTCTTTTGGTGGACGTACATTTCCTCTAACGGTATCTCCTGTTTTTAATCCAAATAATTTAATTTGAGATTGAGATACATAAATATCATCTGGAGATGATAGGTAGTTATAGTCAGAAGAACGTAAGAAACCATAGCCATCAGGCATCATTTCTAATACACCTTCACTTTCAATAATTCCATCAAATTCGAAATCGGGATCTTTATAACGGTTTCCAGATTTATTACCATTACTTCTATTAGAGTTGTTTTTGTCTCTAGTTTGGTTAGGGTTTTTCTTTGGAACGTTCGTTTTTGGTTGAGGCTTGTTTGGTTGTGTTTTATTTTGAGTATTTGCAGGTTTTGGTTCCTGTTTATCTACTTTTTGAATAACTATTTCTTTAGCTGCCTTTGGTTTAGTTTCTGTCTCTGCTTCAACTTCCTTTTGTACAGTTTCTTTTTGTACTGGTTTCCTAGGATTAGGTTTACGTTGAATTGTTTTTTCTTGTTTTACCTTTTTTTCAGGTGTATCTAAAGTAGGTTGTTCAGTTTCTGCTTCGCTTGGTGCTTTTACAGAATCAGTAGCTTTAGAAACTCTTTTTCTTTTAGGTTTTTCTGTTTTTTCTTTTACTTCAGTTACAGGAGTTGAAGAAGTATCTACAGGGTTTGCAGCTTGTGTATCTAATATTTGATACACTAAATCTAATTTTTTAAGTTGACTCGTCTTAGATAGACCAATAGATTTTGCAATTACTTGTAAATCAGCAAGTGTTTTTGCTTTTAGTTCTGAGATTTCGAACATTCGTTATATGTTAAGTTAAATTGTAAACCTTATTTAGATAAGATTAATTATAATTTTTTTAGAGTTTATGTATTGTATATAGTACTATACAATATTTAATAGGTGGTTACTGTATTACAAATATATGCAAAATTTTTAAGTTTTAGGTTTTCTTTTTAAAAAAGAAAGTTCTACTTTTGTATTTCTATTTTTTAATATGATTCAACGAATACAGAGTATCTATTTATTGTTAGCAGCCGCCGTTTCTGGAGGATTGGTATTTGTATTTGATATTTGGAGTACTATTAAAGAAGAAATTTTTGCTTTGGATTTATTTTTTAGAGATTCTATGCTTTTAAAAGTAATTCCTTTATTATATTTGCTTTCTGCAATCGTATCTTTTGGAACTATTTTTTTGTTTAAAAATAGGAAGTTACAATTTGTTGTAGGGCGTTTAGTAATTTTGATCAATCTTTTTTTATTAGGATTATTGATTTATGTATCTCTAACTTTACCTGGAGAAGTTTCGATTTCGGAGAAGGGTATTGGGATGTTCTTACCAATTTTAGTTATTTTGCTTATTGTTTTGGCAAATAAAGCTATTAAAAAGGATGAAGATCTTGTGAAATCTGTAGATAGATTGCGATAAACCTATCATATTAGTATATTTAGTGCGAAAAAAAACCGAGAATTTATTTCTCGGTTTTTTGTTTTCTAGATCTTTCTAGAGTTTAAATCTAATTTGAATATTTAATTTGTATTTTTATTAACTTAAATAATATAACCTTATGAGGGTTTAATGTGTTGTAAACTAGTTATATAAGATAGTGGTCTCACTGTTTTCAGTGAGAGGGTTCACTGAAAACAGTGAGATTGAAATTTCACCTAAAATGGGTATTGTAAGTTTATAAACTGTACTCTAAATTTGTAATATAATAATGAAAGAAAAGATATACGTTCACGTAGCAGATGATCACAAAATTTTAATTGAAGGCATCATCGCTGTAATAAATACTGATAAAGAGATTGAAATTAAAGGATATTCTTTAACAGGACAAGAAGTAATTGATTGGTTTGATCAAAAAGAAAACTCGGCAGATGTTTTAATATTAGATATTACAATGCCAGTTCTAGATGGTTTTGAGGTTTTAAAGCACTTTAGAAAAAGAAAAATAGACCAAAAAGTTATTATTTTATCTAGTTATGATGATCTTAAAATTGTTCAAGAAGTTTTATCTCTTGGTTCTAATGGGTATATCTCTAAAAACAATGCTGGAGAACATATTGTAAATGCTATAAAAGCAGTTGCAAAAGGCGAGCAATATTTTAGTGATGATATTCAGAAAATGTTATTACAATCTTTATCCGGTCAAATGGTTCCTAAAGGAGAAGTGCCAGACAAATACTTGTTAGAAAGTTTAACGGAAAGAGAATTAGATGTTTTAAAATTAATCACAAAAGAGTACAGTACTATTGAGATGGCAGATTTAATGCACCTTAGTAGGAACACCATTGAAACATATAGAAAAAGTTTATTAAAAAAATTAAAAGTAAAAAATGCAGTAGGCTTGGCAATGTATGCAGTTAAAAACAATATAGTATAGTTCTTATGCCCCTAAAATAAATAACTATTAGACTTTGATTTATTTATAAATCGATCCCCTAAAAAGTTTAATAGTTAATTCAAAGAATACTAATTGTTGCATGCATTCTAGCTTACTAAAAATATGAATAGTTAACCCTAATTAAATATAATATTAATTATCTCCCTTATGAAAAATTTTAACTTATTTGCAGCAGTAGTTTCGCTAACATTAGTTTTTACTTCTTGCTCATTCAATGAAACAGTGTTGCCAGAAGAACAATCTACAGATTTATTAAAAACACATACAATTAAAAGAGATGTTGATGGAACATATTCTTTAGATTATAGTTTAAATGCAAATGCAGCAACTGAAAATGTTGTAGATGAGTCTACGAATACAAATTATATTTATTTATATTCAGCAGAGAATAAACTTAGCAGTAAGGTTACTCAAGATTTTACCATTGATGGTAATCAGCTTAAAATAGGTTTTGTAGATACTAATTCTAGTAAGAAATCTCAAATTACTATTAAAGATGAAGATGCTAAATTTTTTAAAACTAAAAATGAAGATATGTTATCTGAGTATAGTATTTCTGGAAACGAAGATGGAACATATACTTTAAATTTTAGTGTAAATAATAAAGTGAAAGTAGATTTTGTTTTTAATGAAGAGTTAAATATTTATGAAGTTCATTTAGAAGAAGGAAAGTCTGATGAAACTACTTTCTCTAAAGTTTTTGATAAAATAGATGGTGAAGCGTTAAAAATAGATTTTGTAAATCATATTCGTGAAGATGATAATATTTCTGCCAAATCAAATGGTGAAGATGATGGGTATGTTTTTACAAAAGAAAGAAGACCTGAGGTAATAATAATATAATAAATATTGAAAACTTTAAATAAAATATTTTTAATGTTTTTTTTGGTAGTTGTATTTAAGACACTATCCAATAAAAAAGAAGCTGTATTACATACAGCTTCTTTTGATATACAATTAAATGATAGTCTTTTAAATAAAAGTTTTCGAAATGTTACTAAATTATATGAGGAGAAAAAATTTGATTTAGCATTAAAAGAAGCTTTTATCTTATTAGATAGCTCAAAAAAAAATAATCAAATTTTTTACAAAACAAACTATTTAATAGGTAATGTTTTTTACGAAACATTAAGCTTTAAAGTTGGAATTAAATATTTTAGAGTTAATGTAAATGATATTCTAAAAGACTCTATCTTGTTAGATGGTAATAACCATAATTTTAATAAAAAATTTTTAATTCAAAATTATTTTCGTTTAGGTAGTTCTTATCACAAACTTAAAGAAAGAGAGCATCTAAAAGATAAAGAGCAATTAAAAAAGTATAGAGATAGTACTTTGTATTTTTATGGAAAAGTTATTGATTTTAATGGTGTAAGTGATGATGTTTTAGGAGAGAAAGCGAAAGCATACAGTAATTTATCAGCTTTTTATATAAATGATTCCTTATATGATTTGGCGGAAAAGTATGCAAATCTATCCATAAGTATTCATAAGTCTAAAAATGATAAGATTAACCAAGCTGCGGGGTTAGGTAATTTAGCTAGTATCTATTTAATTCAAGAAGATTATAAGTTGGCTAAAAAGACTTATTTAGAAGGATTAGAATTAATAAAGAATGATAATAGTGCGAAAGCAATAAGATTTAAAGCAAGTTTATATGCAAACCTATCTTGGTCTATGTATAAATTAAAAGATTATAAAGCGTATGAATTTCAAGAAAGGTCCTACGGTATAAAAGATGGTTTAAGAGAAGCTGAATTTAGAGCAATCGTTAAAAAAATTAATGCAGAATATGATGTTGATGCTGTTAAAAAATTAGTTTTAAAAGAGGAAGAAAATAAACGTCTTAAAAATCAAAGAACGTTCTGGTCTTTTGGTATAGGAGGTTTAATTATAATTATTACGTTATTATTTGTATTGAATTATTATAAACTTCGACAGAAAAATTTACGTTTACAATTATCGCAAACACAGTTGGTACAGCTTCAAGATTTAGAAAAAATAAAATCAGATGCTCAAGTAAGAATTTTAAATGCTACTATAGATGGTAAAGAATCAGAGCGAAAACAAATAGCAGAAACTTTACACGACAGTGTAAGTGCTCTTTTATCATCTTCAAACCTTCATTTACAAGCAGCAAGAGGTTTGTTTAAAGGAGATATTCCTATAGAAATAGATAAGACTCAACACATTATTAAGGAGGCATCTCAAACTATAAGAGATTTATCTCATACCCTAGTTTCGTCTGTATTGTTAAAATTTGGTTTAAAATATGCCTTAAAAGATATGGCAGATAAATATTCTAATTCTCAAATTAAGATTGATACAAGAGTAGGGGAAATAAGGAGGTATGAACAAAATTTTGAAATAAAAGTATATAATATTATTCAAGAATTTATTAATAATATTTTAAAGCATAGTAAGGCAGAAAAGGCAATGATTAAGCTAGATGAAGCCGATGGCAAGTTGTATTTAAGAATTTCTGATGATGGTGTTGGGTTTGATAAAAAAAAGATAGTAAAAAAAGAAGGACTCGGGTTAAATCAAATTGATGCAAGAATACAAATGATGCAAGGAGAATTCCATATAGATACTTCGCCTAAGAATGGTACTGTTATTAAAGTTATTTTGCCAATTTTAGAAAAAGAACAAATTAACCACGTTTAGCTAATTCTATAATTTCTAGATCTTGTACGTTTCCTTTTTCTAAGGTAAAACGCAACATGGTTCTTACTTTGTGAAAACCATGATTTCCCGCTGCCCCAGGGTTTAAATGTAATAAATTTAGTTTCTTATCATATTGTACTTTTAAAATATGAGAATGCCCTGAGATAAAAATTTTTGGAGGATTTATTTTTATTTCTTCACGAATTCTCTGGTCATACCTATTAGGGTATCCTCCAATATGTGTAATCCAAACAGAAACATTTTCAACTTCAAATTTTGCGTCTAAAGGGAATTCAGATCTAGCATTAGATCCATCAATATTGCCAAAAACAGCTCGTAAAGGTTTCAGTTTTTTTATAGTGTCGGTAACTTCTAAATTTCCAATATCTCCGGCATGCCAAACTTCATCTGCTTGTTTTACAAACTTTAATATTTGGGCATCAATAAAGCTGTGGGTATCAGATAATAATAATATTTTCTTCATAAAAAGAAATAGTTAGAAAAGTTTAACGTCTCAATTAGCATCAAATAAATTTTAAAATGATTGATAATAAATTTGAATTATTTTTTCTTAATATGAAATAGAAAATATAATCATAGCCTTAGTTATGGTTCTATTTTATATTAAAATATTAAGGAGAAAGAAACGGATTTAATCGATTATTTTGATGTTTATTTGATATTAGCATCAAATGTAATCATAACAAAATAAATTGCGTAATTTTGACGACTACAAAAACAGACTTTCTTGAGGTATTTTATAGAACTTTCTTATAACGGAAAAAATTATCATGGTTGGCAAATTCAGCCAGATGTAATCTCTGTTCAAGAAAAATTAAACAAAGCGGTTAGTACTATATTTCAAGAAAAAATTGAAGTTGTAGGAGCAGGTAGAACAGATACCGGAGTACATGCTTCGCAAATGTTTGCTCATTTTGATATAGAAAAAACATTAAAAGGAGATATTCCGCACAAGTTAAACTCATTACTTCCTATGGATATTGTAGTCTATAATGTGTTTGCTGTTGATGATGAAAAACATGCGCGTTTTGGAGCAATTAGCAGAAGTTATGAATATAAAATATGGATGGGTAGAAATCCTTTTTTATTAGATTTTTCGTGGCAAATACATTCACAAGATTTAAATTTAGATTTAATGAATGACGCTGCAAAACTATTGTTAGAATATACAGATTTTCAAACTTTTTCTAAAGTAAAAACAGATGTATATACCTATAATTGTGATGTTACTGAAGCTGTTTGGAAACAGAACGGACAGGAATTGGTGTTTTATATAACAGCAAATCGTTTTTTAAGAAATATGGTGAGAGCCATTGTTGGTACTTTAGTTGATGTTGGACTGGAAAAAATATCAAAAGAAGATTTTAGAAAAATTATTGAGAGTAAAAATAGAAGCAATGCAGGGTTATCAGTTCCGGCAAAAGGATTGTTTTTAACAAATATAAAATACTAAGTTTTGGCAGGTAAAACAGGAAATGCATTTGATTTACAAATCTTTTTAAGACTCATGTCTTTTGCAAAACGCTATAAGTTAAATTTTTTTATAGCTGTTTTTTCTACAATTCTATTATCGCTTGTGGCGTTATTAAATCCTTATTTAATAAAAGAAACTGTAGATAAGTACATCACAGAAAAAGATGCACAAGGGCTTATCAATAATATCATCTTAATGTTTGTAATTGTGCTTGTAGAAGTGCTATTGCGTTTTACTTTTATTTATTTTGCAAATTGGGTTGGTCAGCATATAATCAGAGATATTAGAGCAAAAACTTTTAGACACATTTTACAGTTTAAAATGTCTTATTTCGATAAGAATTCTGTGGGTAAATTAGTTACAAGAGTCGTTTCTGATATAGAGACTATTGCAGCTTTTTTTAGTAGTGGTGTTTTTACCATAGTAAGTGATGTTTTACAAATGTTTGCTGTAGCTGCGTTAATGTTTTATTTTAATTGGAAACTAGCTTTAATAGCTCTAGCTGTTTTACCTATTTTAATTTATGCTACTAGTGTTTTTCAGAAAGCCATAAAAGCTACTTTTCAAGAGGTAAGAAACCAAGTAGCCAATTTAAACGGATTTGTGCAAGAGCGAGTTACTGGAATGAAGATTGTGCAGCTCTTTAATAGAGAGAAAATAGAGTATAAGAATTTTAATGACATTAATAATAAACATAAGGAAGCATACGTAAAAACCATTTGGTACTTTTCTATTTTCTTTCCAATTGCAGAAATTTTATCATCTATTGGTATTGGTTTAATTGTTTGGTTTGGAAGTAAACAAATTATTGGAGGTGCTGTGCCAGGTCCTGGTACGGTGATGGCTTTTGTGCAAATGGCACAAATGTTATTTAGACCTTTACGTCAAATTGCAGATAAATTTAACCAGTTACAAATGGGTATTGTTTCTGGAGAACGTGTTTTTAAGGTTTTAGATACTCACAGTAGTATTGTTAAAAACGGAACAATTACAGCTGGAAACTTGAAAGGAAATATCAATTTAAAAGATGTTAGATTCAGTTATATAGAAGGTGAAGAAGTTTTAAAAGGAATTTCTTTGGATGTGAAAAGTGGACAAACGGTAGCCATTGTTGGCGCAACAGGAGCTGGAAAATCTACCATTATCAACTTAATAAACCGTTTTTATGAAATAGATAGTGGTACTATTTGTGTTGATGATGTTTCTATAGATCAATATACTTTAGACAGTTTAAGAAACCAAGTTGCTATCGTTTTGCAGGATGTCTTCTTGTTTTCAGATTCAATTCTGAATAATATTACTTTAAAAGATGAAAATATCACTTTAGAAGAAGTGGAAAAAGCAGCAAAACAAATTGGAATTCATGATTTTATTATAACACTTCCGGGAGGTTATCAATACAATGTAAAAGAACGTGGCGCTATGCTATCTTCTGGTCAGCGACAATTAATAGCTTTTTTACGCGCTTATGTAAGTAAACCAAGTATTTTAATTTTAGACGAAGCGACTTCTTCTGTTGATTCTCATGCAGAGCAAATGATTCAATATGCAACAGAAACCATTACAAAAGGTAGAACTTCAATTGTAATTGCACATCGATTAGCAACCATAAAACAAGCGGATAAAATTATTGTTATGGATAATGGGTTAATTGTGGAAGAAGGAACTCATAATGAGTTGTTAGATAGAGAGAAAGGTTATTATAAAAACCTATACGACAAGCAATTTAGCATACAGAAAGCTTCTTAAAATCATTTTTTTTGATATACATTTGTAATACTAATAATACAAATCAAAAAAAAAATGAAAAAAATCGTAGTATCAATTTTCGTAATTGGAGCATTAATATTTTCTTCTTGTAAATCTGAAAAGAAAGATGTAAAAGAAGTAATTGTAGAAACCGAAACGGTTGTTAATGAAGAGTTAGAGTTAGTTGATGAAGAAGAAATTGAAGAAGAAGTTAGTAAAGAGTTAACTTCTGCAGTAGAAGGAGTTACAATTCCTAGTTTTTCTAATGAGGCTGTAACACAGAATCTATTAGGTTATGCTCAATATGCTAAAAATTATATAGAAGCTAAGGGTGATTTTGTTAAAATTACAGGTATGGCATCTAAAGGAGCTTCTTTATTAAAAGAAGGAAAAAAATTAACTTCTACATTAGACAAAAGTGAAGTAGAAAAATACAAAAGTGTATTAGCCGCTATTCAATCAAAAATGGCATCAGCTAACTAGAAAATACTTATTATAAATAGAAAAAGGTTCTCAATTTTGAGAACCTTTTTTTTATGTGTTTTTTTAATGTTTAATAAGTTTACATTAAATCTTTTTTTAGTTTTTCATCCAGTTCGTTAAAATCAGAATACAACTCAAATCCACCATCTTTTATATAAGAAATTTCCCCAGTTTCTTCTGATACTAATAAACAAACGGCATCTGTTTTTTCCGAAACACCAATTGCAGCTCTATGTCTTAATCCAAATCTAGAAGGAATTTTGGTACTGTCGGAAACAGGTAAAATTACTCTTGTTGCCACAATATAATTGTCTCTAATAATTAAAGCCCCATCATGTAAAGGACTATTTTTATAGAATACACTTTCTAAAATAGCCACATTTACCAAAGCATTCATACTGTCTCCAGTGTTTATTAAAAAATCTAAAGCATTGGTACGTTCAATAACAATTAGAGCACCCGTTTTAGTTTTAGCCATGTTTTTACATGCATCTAAAATTGTCTCTGTATCAATCTCAGTACCTATTTCTGTATGTAAAAATTTAAGCTGTTTTAAAAAACTTCGTTTATTGGTAAAGTTTGTTGTACCAATCATTAATAAGAATTTTCGTATTTCTTGCTGAAAAACAATGATAAGAGCAATAACTCCACCAGAAAGTAGATATCCCAAAATACCACTCAGCATTTCCATTTTAAGAGCTTGTGTTATTTTCCAAATTAAGAAAATAAACGCAATTCCAATTACAATATTAATAGCAACTGTGCCTTTTAATAGCTTGTAAATGTAATAGAGTAGTGTGGCAACTAATACAATGTCTAAAGCATCTAATAAAGAAAATTCAATAAAATCGAACATGAAAATTGACTGATTTTAGGCTAAATTACTAATAAATTTGCTGACAGCAATATCAATTATCAAATTCTATGTCTGATACTAATAAAGGGTATTTTTCTCGGATTAATTTTATTTTCTCTTGAATGTTTTTATCACTATTATTAGAATTTTTATAGGCATTTAACAAACTCGCATAATTCTGATTGTATAATTTTACAGACAGTTTGTTTCGTAAATGTGTATAGGCTGAATTTAAAATGTCTAAGGAAGAGATATAGGTTTTATAAGTAGTTAACCGATCTGTTTTTATAGTGATTATTGCTTTTGTGGGATGGTCTGAAGAGGATGGGTTTTTGCTTCCATTGCACCAATTACAATTATTTTTGTTGATGTCTAATCCACCACCATTGTCTATAAAATTGACAGCAATCTGTTTCAGTTCTTTTAATTCAATCGTTTTTCCATCTACAAATAGTTCATTGTTTTTGTTGATGTTTACCTCAAGGATATTTCTTTCATTGATGTCAATATCTGTGGGGTTTTCTTGTTTTTGTGGAATTTTTTTGGAAATTCCGGCATCAACACTCATTGTTGTGGTTACCAAAAAAAAGATTAATAATAAAAATGCAATGTCTGCCATGGAACCGGCATTAATTTCTGGAGTTTCTTTTCTACTCATAATTCCTAGTTTTTAAAGTTAATAAATGGATTTTCAATCCGAATTATTTCGAATTGATTTATTAAAGTTTGACTAGGTAGTTATTTGACGTTAACATTTATTTAACAAAAAGAATGCCAAGTATTTTAGTATTGTCTTTGCAAGTAGGTAAACGAAGCAACCTGTTTGTTAAATGATGAGATTTTTCAATTACTGAAAAAGCTCATTTAGAAATGACAAGCTTATTTTATTTAAGTTATCTGTTAGCAAACAAGTCTAGCCTCGATTGAAGCGGCATCCTTTTTGCTTTTTCAGCAAAAAGATATAGTGGAAAGCGAGAAATAGCTTCTAAAAAGAAAGCTGATTTACAATTTTAACAGCTTCTACAGCTTCTTTTACATCGTGTACACGTAAAATGTTTGCACCATTTAAAAGGGCAATAGTGTTTGCAGAAGTGGTAGCGTTTAAGGCTTCTTGCGCAGAAATATCCAACGTTTTATACAACATAGATTTACGCGAAATTCCGGCTAAAATGGGTGCCTCTAAACTTTTAAAAAGTGCTAAATTCTTTAAGATTTCAAAATTATGAGTGTTAGTTTTACCAAATCCGAACCCAACATCTATAATAATGTCGTTTAATTTAAGTTGATGTAATTTATAAATTTGTTCGGCAAAAAAAGAAATAATTTCTTTGGTTACGTCTGTATAAATAGGATTTTTCTGCATGTTTTGTGGCGTACCTAACATGTGCATTAAAATATACGGAACTTGTAAGTTGGCAACGGTTGCAAACATATTAGCATCCATTTTTCCGCCAGAAATATCGTTTACAATTGCTGCACCTGCATTTATAGTTTCTTGAGCAATTTTACTTCTAAAAGTATCTACAGAAATAATAATTTCCGGAAAATTTTTGACCAATAAATTAATTACCGGAACAATTCGTTGTAATTCTTCTTCTTCGGAAATATGTTTTGCACCAGGTCTAGAAGAGTAGGCACCAACATCTATAAAAGTTGCGCCGTCTAAAAGCATTTTTTCTACTTGAGAAAGAATGTCGGTTTCGTTTTTATATTTACCGCCGTCAAAGAAAGAATCTGGGGTAATATTTAAAATCCCCATTACTTGTGGAGAAGCTAAATCTACTAAAGTACCTTTGCAATTTATGGTCATTTAACTAACTACTTTATTAATTACATGACTCATTTTTGGAGTTTCGTAAGCTTCCATTTTTTGCATTAAACCTTCTACAGAAGTACCTATGATTAACATATCTCTATTGGTTTGTTTTAAAAAACCTTCTTCAATCATTTTATCTAGTTGCAGTATAACAGCATCAAAAAAACCATTAATATTTAAAAGTCCTACTGGTTTTTGTTCAATAAAAAGCTGACCTAAAGTAAGTGCTTCAAACAATTCATCTAAGGTACCAAAACCTCCAGGAAGTGTGATATAACCATCTACTAATTGGCTCATTATTACTTTACGTTCGCTCATTGTTTTGCAAACAATCATTTCTTCTACTCCAGAATGTATAACTTCTTCTTTTTCTAATAATTGAGGAATTACGCCAATAACTTCACCATTTTTAGAAAGAATAGTATCAGCAATTGCGCCCATCATACCAATTTTTCCACCTCCATATACCAAACCAATTTTGTGGGTTACAAAATGATTTCCTAATGCTACAGCAGCTTCTTTATAAATAGGGTTAAAACCTAGGCTTGAGCCACAAAAGACAACAATTTTTTTCAACTTAGTGAGTTTTAAAATTCTTTGACAAAAATAAATGAAATGCCTATAGGATTTAGTATTTTTGAACAAATACTTTTTAACAAGATAGAATGCAAGATACATCTAAACAATATGATGCTGTAATTGAAGAATGCAGAAGTTTATTTATAAAAAAAATGAGTGATTATGGTTCTGCATGGCGAATTTTACGTTTACCATCTTTAACCGATCAAATATTTATTAAGGCGCAAAGAATTCGTCAATTACAAGAAAACGACGTAAGAAAAGTTGATGAAGGAGAGAAATCTGAGTTTATTGGAATCATCAATTATTCTATAATGGCGTTAATTCAGTTAGAAAATGGAGTCGTTGCAAACCCTGATTTGAATACTGAAGAAGCAACTGTTTTGTATGACAAACATGCTAAAATTACCAAAGAATTAATGATGAATAAAAATCATGATTATGGTGAAGCTTGGAGAGATATGCGTGTTTCTAGCTTAACAGATTTGATTTTACAGAAATTATTACGCGTGAAACAAATTGAAGATAATAAAGGGAAAACATTGGTTTCTGAGGGGATCGATGCCAACTACCAAGACATGATTAATTATGCAATTTTTGCAATGATTCATTTAGCAGAGTAAATTTATATGAAAAAGGTAGTTTTTTTACTTGCCATTTTATTTTATACAAATTGTTCTAGCCAAGAATCGTCTACTTATAGAGAAATGAAAGCTGATAAATCTATGTCAGAATTTTTTATTGATGAAGAGTTAGAGGATTTATCAATGATTGTGAATTTTTTTGAAAGCGAAATCTGTTTAGATAAAAGTAGACCTAAAGTTGATTGTTATTATGAATATAATAAGAATACGATAACAAGTGCAGTTTATGGGAATAAAGAATTGGAGCTTCCAATAGACTATAAATTACAGCAAAAATTGTACTCAAAAATAGATAGCCTATTTTTTAAAGAAATTTGGATTGACAAGACTTATTTTGATGGTTTTGATTTAGATACAGAAGTTACAGAAAAATCTTATGATTTGAATTTGTTTGGAAAATATATCTTGTTTTTAAAGAGTTTAAAAAAGGAAGATGTTTTATTTAGAGATTTTTATGATCTGTTTTATATGTCAAATGAAATTTCTTTTGGAGTGCAATCAACCGTATTTTATCAATTTGAAAAAAAAGAATTTAAAGGAATAAAAAGAAGATTATTTTTCGCAATTTATTATTTAACGGTAAATGATAAAAAGCACAATTATAAAAGTAGAAAACCATGATACAGAAAATATTAGTACAATTAGCAAGAATTATAGTAGGAGCCTTATTTATATTTTCGGGCTTTGTAAAATTGGTAGATCCAATAGGTTCTCAATACAAATTTGAAGAATACTTTTCTGAAAGTGTTTTAAATATGGAGTTTTTAATTCCGTATGCATTACCTTTTTCAATTGTTTTAATTGTAGCAGAAATATTGTTGGGAGTGATGGTTTTAATCGGATATAAATCTAAATTAACTGTTTGGAGTTTATTCTTATTAACACTTGTTTTCTTGTTTTTAACTTGGTATTCTGCTTATTATGATAAAGTTACAGATTGTGGTTGTTTTGGAGATGCTGTGAAATTATCTACTTGGGGCACCTTCTATAAAAACGTTATTTTAATTGCGTTAGTGCTTATTTTAGTAGTAGGCGTAAAATATGTGAAACCTATTTTTGGAGGTAAAATTCCGAAAGTAATTACGTTTTTATCATTGGCAGCTTTCCTTTTTATTGTGCAACATGTATTAACGCACTTGCCAATTATAGATTTTAGAGCCTATGCAATTGGTAAGAATATTCCGGAAGGAATGGTATATCCTAAAGATGGCAGTATACCGCCAGTGCATGATTTTATGTTAGAGGATGAACAAGCAGATTTAGCACCAGAATTATTAAAGAAGGAAAAAGTAATGTTGGTAATTATTTATAATTTAGACAAAGCTGATGAAAACGGTTTTCCAGCAATTAAAGATATTGCTACAAAAGCGAAAGCAAAAGGATATACAGTTTATGGAGTTTCGGCTTCTTTTTCTGATGATTTAATTTTAGCAAAGGAAAAGTATGACTTGCCTTTCGATTTTTTATTCTGTGATGAAACAACCCTTAAAACGATTATTAGAGGAAATCCAGGTGTTGTTATTTTAGATAAAGGAACTGTTGTAGAAAAGAAAAATTGGGTAGATGTTGATGAAATAGAATTATAGAATAACTAAATATTCTAAGGATTAACTCTTACTGTGTTGCTTGTCAATTTCAGTAAGTGTTAATCCTTTTTCAATTTTAGAAAATAAGTGTTTTGGGCTTCCAATAACTTGAGCAGTATAAATACCCGTATGACCAGAAAATAAATAAGAAGTTATACAAGCCAAGGCAATAAAAACACCAGATTCAATACCAAATAATTCAATACCCATAATAGTACAAGCAATTGGAGTATTTGTGGCACCTGCAAAAACCGCAACAAATCCCATTCCTGCTAATAAACCCATGGGCAAAGGAATAAACCACACTAAAGCGTTTCCTAAAGTTGCACCAATATAAAATAAAGGTGTTACTTCTCCTCCTTTAAATCCTGCTCCCAAAGTAAAAGAAGTGAATAAGATTTTTAAGATAAAATCATAAGAATTTAAATCGATATTAAAAGCATTTACAATAGTTGGTACACCAAGTCCTATGTATTTTGTAGTTCCCATAAGGTATACAATTACAGCTATTACAATACCACCAATTACCGGACGAAATGGTGCATATTTAACTTGTTTCTTAAAGAGTACACCCCAAAAGTGTGTAGATTTAGAAAACAACATACTTGCCAATCCAAAAATAATTCCTGCTAATAAAGCCCATAAAATACTCGCTGGCGTTAATGCTGTAATCGTAGAAATAGTATAATGTGTGTGATGAGAAATTTGCCAAACATCGCAAAAATAGGTTGCAAAAACAGCCGCTAGAAAACTCGGAATGATAGCGTCAAATTTTATTCTACCGATTACCATTACTTCAAGAGCAAAAATTGCACCTGCTAAAGGCGTGCCAAAAACAGAGGCAAAACCTGCACTAATACCAGCAATCAATATAATTTTTCTATCTAGATTATTTAATTTAAAAATTTTTGTAAACTGATCTGCAATAGCGCCACCAACTTGTACAGCAGTTCCTTCACGACCAGCAGAACCACCAAATAAATGAGTAAGAATAGTTCCAATAAAGACCAAAGGAGCCATTTTAAAAGGAATTACTTTTTTAGGGTTGTGGAACTCTTCTAATAATAAATTGTTCCCTTTTACAACACTTTCTCCATAATAATGATACGATAAACCAATTACAAAACCCGCCATAGGTAACAGCCAAATAATCCATTGGTTTGCTTCTCTATAATTTGTAGCCCATTCTAAAGTCCATAGAAAAACAGCAGAAGTACTACCTGTTAATGCGCCAATAAGTAAGCAAATAAAAGTCCATTTTAATAGAAAAACGAAAGAGAAACTTTGTTGAAATTGAAGAAAAAACTTTTTAATTTTATCCATGTGTTTTTAAACCTCTGTATATAAAAGGAGTTTTAAATTCTTTCCTTTTGGGCAAAAATAAACAAATAATAACTAATAAATCTTCAATTATAGATTGTTGTCAAGTAGGTTGCGTTAGGGGTTGAAGTGGAAATCCTTTTTTAGAGGTACGAATAAAAAGATTGTAGCCTTTCGACTTCGCTCAAGATAAACTCCAAACCCGACCTTTTGGTAACGCCCAAATAAAATGAATGATGAAGGATGAATTGTTGATGTTGTAATTTTAGATTATATTGTAACTTCTTTTAAAATATAAAAATAATGAACGAATTTGTTACTTATCAATCAGAAGAAAATTACGCTTTAATTACTATTAACAACGGAAAAGCAAATGCGATTTCTCATGAAGTAATAGAAGGTTTGAATGCTGGCTTAGACAAAGCAGCAACCGAAAATAAAGTATTTGTTCTTACTGGTCAAAACGGTGTTTTCTCTGGAGGATTCGATTTAAAAGTGATGACAAAATCACCAGAAGCGGCGAAAGAACTGGTAACAAAAGGTTCTAAATTATCTTTGAGAATGTTGTCTTTTCCACAACCAATAATTATCGCTTGTTCTGGTCACGCTATTGCTAAAGGTGCATTTTTATTGCTTTCTGCAGATTATAGAATTGGAGTAGAAGGCGATTTTAAAATAGGATTAAATGAAGTAATGATTGGTATGACGATGCACAATGCTGGTATTGCAATTGCAAAATCTAGATTGTCTGAGGTGTATGTAAATAGAAGTGTAAATAATTCTGAAATTTACAACCCAAAAGATGCTGTAAAAGCTGGTTTTTTAGACTTAATTGTTCCTGTAGACCATTTGTTGCCAGCAACAATAAAAGTTGCAGGCATGTTTTCTAAATTGAATAAAAAAGCACATGCAGCAACAAAGTTAAAAGTTAGAAAACAACATTTGCAAGATTTAGAAAATGCAATTGAATTGGATTTAAATAGCGATATCTCTATCAATTCTTAATAAAAGTATAGAATTTTTACATTTATTTAAAGCAAAGAAACTTTGGTAAAAGCCTTTTGAGTAGTAACTTTGGCATTTTGTTAATAAAATCAATTTATAGAACTTACAGAGATGGATATATTATTAAATGTTGTAGATAATAAAAAGATTAATGAGAAAATAACAATCTCTGGTTCTAAAAGTGAATCGAATAGATTGTTGATTCTTCAAAATTTATTTCCAGAACTTTCTATAGAAAATTTATCAGATTCAGACGATTCTGTACACATGCAACATGCTCTTTCTACAAAAGATGAAGTTGTAAATATTGGTCATGCTGGTACAGCAATGCGTTTTTTAACATCTTATTTTGCTGTAAAAGAAGGTAGAGAAGTGGTGCTTACAGGTTCTGAGAGAATGCAAAACAGACCAATTGAAATATTGGTAAATGCTTTAAAAGATTTAGGAGCAACAATTACTTATGAAGATAAAGTTGGGTATCCGCCAATTAGAATCAAAGGTTCTAAAATTACAACAGATAAAGTCCAAATTAATGGAAATGTAAGTAGTCAATATATTTCTTCTATGTTGCTAATTGCATCAAAATTAGAAAACGGATTAGAAATAGAGTTACTAGGTAAAATTACTTCAGTTCCTTATATAAACATGACGTTAAGTTTGTTAAATCAATTAGGAATTGAAACTAATTTTGAAGGAAACTTCATTAAAGTTTTGCCTAAGAAATCGGTGAAAAAACAAACCGTTGTGGTAGAATCAGACTGGTCTTCTGCAAGTTATTTTTATTCAATTGCTGCTTTGGCAGAAATAGGATCAGAAATTTCTTTATCAGCTTATAAAAAAGAAAGCTTACAAGGAGATTCTTGTTTGGTAGAAATCTATCAACACTTTGGAGTAGAAACTATTTTTGGTGAGAATTTTATCACCTTAAAAAAAGTAAAAGAAACAAAGAAAGCAACTTTAGAAATCGACTTAAAAAATGCACCAGATATTGCACAAACAATTGTTGTAACTTGTTTTGCAGAAAATATTGCGTGTAATTTAACCGGTTTACATACCTTAAAAATTAAAGAAACAGATAGGTTAGTCGCTTTAAATGACGAGTTAACCAATTTAGGAGCTACAATTTCTGTAACCGATAAAAGTTTACATTTAGAAATTTCTTCGACAATAAATTCTAATATTTCTATAAAAACGTATAACGATCATAGAATGGCAATGGCATTTGCACCTTTGGCGCTAAGAGTTCCTATTAAAATTTTAAATGCTGAAGTGGTTACAAAATCGTATCAAAAGTTTTGGGATGACATGCAACAAATTGGCATTAAAATAGATAAAGTGTAAATAATTAGGCAAACACTTGACAACGCCTATCCCGATATCGTATCTTTGCGCTCGTTATAAGCAAATATATATATGAAATTATCGCATTTTGAATTTGATTTACCAGAAGAATTGTTAGCAACGTATCCTGCTGAACATAGAGATGAGTCTCGTTTAATGGTATTAAACAGGAAAGAACAAACCATAGAACATAAGGTTTTTAAAGATGTAATAGATTACTTTGATGAAGGTGATGTTATGATGTTGAATAATACCAAAGTTTTTCCTGCAAGAATGTATGGTAATAAAGAAAAAACAGGTGCTAGGATAGAGGTTTTCTTATTAAGAGAACTAAATTCTGAAAATAGATTGTGGGATGTTTTAGTAGATCCAGCAAGAAAAATTAGAATTGGAAACAAATTATTTTTTGGAGACGATGATAGTTTAGTAGCTGAGGTAATAGACAACACAACATCAAGAGGAAGAACTTTACGTTTCTTGTTTGATGGTTCTTACGAAGAATTTAGAGCAAAATTATTAGAATTAGGTCAAACACCATTACCTAAAGCTATTGGTAGAGATGTAGAACCTTTAGATGATGAGCGTTACCAAACTATTTATGCAAAGCATGAAGGAGCAGTTGCAGCACCAACAGCTGGTTTACACTTCTCTAAACATTTAATGAAACGTTTAGAAATTAAAGGAGTTGAGTTTGCAGAAACTACATTACACGTTGGTTTAGGTACATTTAGCCCAGTAGAAGTAGAAGATTTATCAAAGCACAAAATGGATTCTGAGCAAATTGATATTTCAGATGCTACTGCAGATAAAATTAATAAAGCTAAAAAAGAAAAAAGAAGAGTTTGTGCTGTTGGTACTACGGTAATGAGAGCTATAGAATCTTCAGTTTCTTCTAAAGGTGAGTTAAACGGATATACAGGTTGGACAAATAAATTTATTTTCCCTCCGCACGATTTTAGCATTGCAACCGCAATGATTACTAATTTTCATACACCAAAATCTACCTTACTAATGCAAGCAGCTGCTTTTGGAGGTTACGATTTTGTAATGGATGCATATAAAGAAGCTATAAAAGAAGGATATAAATTCTCTACGTACGGAGATGCTATGTTAATCATATAATTCTGTTAAGAATTTAAAAACAAAAACTGACAGTTATTTTAATTGTCAGTTTTTCTGTTTTTGGGCGTTCCCTAAAAAGGTCGCGCTTTTCGTTATATCTTTTTTGTTAAAAAAAACAAAAAAGGATGCCACTTCAATCGCTAACGCAGCCAATTAGCAAACTATAGTAATAAGCTAAAATTATATGCGTATTTTTGCAACTCTATTTTTAAAAACTAGAAAACTTGACTAAAAAGAAAGACATAAGAGCCTTAACTAAAGAACAATTACGCGATTTTTTTGTAGAAAATGGCGACAAAGCCTTTAGAGGAAATCAAGTATATGAATGGCTTTGGAGTAAGTCTTTACATACTTTTGATGCCATGACAAACATCTCTAAAGAAACTAGAGAAATGTTAGAAGCAAACTTTGTTATCAACCACATCAAAGTAGATTCTATGCAAAAAAGTAAAGACGGAACTATAAAAAACGGAATTAAATTACACGATGGTTTAATTGTGGAATCTGTTTTAATTCCTACAGAAAAAAGAACAACAGCTTGTGTTTCTAGTCAGGTTGGTTGTAGTTTAGATTGTTTATTCTGTGCTACATCACGTTTAAAAAGAATGCGTAATCTAAATCCAGATGAAATTTACGATCAGGTTGTAGTAATCGACAAACAAAGTAGGTTGTATTATGACAAGAAACTAACTAACATTGTTTTTATGGGAATGGGAGAGCCTCTTATGAACTATAAAAACGTAATGAAATCTATAGAGATGATTACATCTCCAGAAGGTTTAGGGATGTCGTCTAAAAGAATTACTGTTTCTACATCTGGAGTACCAAAAATGATAAAAATGATGGCAGATGAAGAAGCTAAATTTAATTTAGCAGTTTCATTACATTCTGCAATCGATGAGATAAGAACTAAAGTAATGCCATTTAATGCTACTTTTCCATTAAAAGATTTAAGAGAATCTTTAGAATATTGGTATGAAAAAACAGGAAGAGCCATTACCTACGAATATATCGTTTGGGGAGGTATCAACGATAGAAAAGAAGATATAAAAGCGTTGGTTGCCTTTTGTAAAGCAGTGCCTTGTAAAATCAATTTAATAGAATACAACCCAATTGATGATGGAGAGTTTCAACAAGCGAGTCCGTCTGCAATCAATAATTACATTTCTAACTTAGAAATGAATGATATTACTGTAAATGTAAGAAGAAGTAGAGGTAAAGATATTGATGCCGCTTGTGGGCAATTAGCAAATAAATCTTAAAGAAAAGAGTGGTATAGAACTTGTTTCAGTATCTTATTAATTTCCCTATTTTTGACTTTCTAAAAACTCGTCTAGCAGAAATGAAGCCAGTAGAACTTATTAAACTACCCATTAAAAATGAAATGGAACTCTTTGAAGAAAAGTTCAAAGATTCTATGTTGTCTAAAGTTCCGCTTTTAAACAGAATTACCTATTATATTGTTCGTAGAAAAGGAAAACAAATGCGACCAATGTTTGTCTTTTTAGTGGCAAAGATGGTTTCTAATGGAGGTTTCGATGAACGAACCTATAGAGGAGCTTCTGTAGTAGAATTGATTCATACCGCTACTTTGGTACATGATGATGTGGTAGATGAAAGTAACAGAAGGCGTGGTTTTTTCTCTGTTAATGCACTTTGGAAAAATAAAATTGCAGTCTTAGTAGGAGATTTTTTATTATCAAAAGGATTATTGTTGTCCATAGATAATGAAGATTTCGATTTGTTAAAACTAATTTCTATTGCAGTTAGAGAAATGAGCGAAGGTGAATTACTTCAAATAGAAAAAGCAAGAAAATTAGACATTACAGAAGATGTTTATTTTGATATTATTCGAAAAAAAACAGCGACTTTAATTGCGGCTTGTTGTGGTATTGGCGCAGCTTCTGTAGGTGCTAATAACGATACCGTTCAGCAAATGCGAAAATTTGGAGAATATATTGGTATTGCCTTCCAAATTAAAGATGATTTGTTTGATTATACCGATGATAAAATTGGTAAACCTACCGGAATTGATATTAAAGAACAGAAAATGACACTGCCTTTAATTTATACTTTAAACACTTGTTCTAAAAAAGAGAAATCTTGGTTAATCAATTCTATCAAAAAACACAATAAAGATAAAAAACGCGTAAAAGAGGTAATTACTTTTGTAAAAGAAAATGGCGGTATAGAATATACCACCATTAAAATGAATGACTACAAGAATAAAGCCTTAGCTATTTTAGAAAACTATCCAGAATCTGAATATAAAAGTTCGCTATTAACCATGATAGATTACGTGGTAAAACGTAAAATATAGTTTACTTTACTTTTATATTATTTTAAATATTCGCTTTTAAAGAAATCACAAAATTTCTACCAGGAGAAACAATTCCAGAACTATAAGGTCTGTAACGCTTGTCTGTAATGTTTTCTAATCCTGTAGATATTAATAAATTATCAGTAAATCTATAAGACGTTTTTAAGTTTAGTGTAATATAAGATGGCGAATATGGGTTTCCATTGGTGTCAATTGCGTACATATAATCTTTAGCTTTTTCACTGTCAGGTAAATCGTCATAAGCCACAGAACCACTATAATCTGCATATAGTTGCGCTTTTAATTTACTAGCATTATAAGTTAGTCTTGTGGTACCAAACCAAGGAGCAGCATGTCTAGAAGGACTTTTATCTCCATTATCTAATTCTTCTTCTCCTTTTTGATAACTAACTGTTGATGAAAATCCAATTCCACTTCCAAGTTCTGCTTCAAAACCTGTCTGAAAACCATACACATGTGCATTGGCAGCATTCTGAATTGCTTGTATATTACTCAATTCTCCATCATACATAATTTCAGTTTCGCCATTTAAAGTAAAATCTCTTAGTACCATGGCGTCTTTTAAATGGGTGTAAAATCCAGTAACTTCTAGCTTTAAATAATCACCAAAAGTTTTTGCAACAGAAACATCAGTATTGTAAGCATATTCTGCTTTTAAATCTGGGTTTGGTACCACAACAGAACCAGGTTCCGAATCGAAAACTTTACCAACGTCATCTACATTAGGTGAGCGAAAAGCAGTAGAGAAATTAGTGCTTAATAACCAATCTTCTTCAGGTCTAAAAACCAAACCTAAACTACCAGTTAAAGCGCCATCATTTATATTGGCTTCTGTAAAAGGAAAATCGTAAAAAGTAGTATCGAAAGTTGCATTTAAATTGTAAAAATTATAACGCAAACCAGATTGTAAAACCCATTTTTTAGAATGATTATATTGGTTAGAAACATAAACACCTAAAGAAGACCAATTAGAATCTGGATATCTACTAGGTCCTGCTTGAGAAATATTGGTGTCTATATCTGTGTTTACTCCTGTAGAATTTACATCATTATAAACATACTCTGTTCCGTAAAATAATTTGCTTTTTGCACTTAAGCTTTTAGAAAAATCTAAGTTGGTAGAATAGGCATCTACACGTTCTGTTCTTGTTTCTCTTTCATTATCATTAAAATCTCTGCTAATTCTGCTTTCATCAAATTTTTGATAGGTCAATCTTAAAGTAACATCATCATAAAAAGAATTGCTTCCTTTTTTGTTGATTTCAAAATTATTCATCATCCATTTTTGTGGACCGTAGCTCCATTCTCCATATCTAGGATTTCCATCTTTTGTTCTTAAATGTCTATCGTATCTAGAATAACTCGAGGTTTCTGATAAATGAAAACCGTACTCAAAGTTCCATTTTTCATTTGGTTTAAACCTCACTTTTTGCATCAAGTTGGTTTGTGTATATCCAGAAGGAGTCTGAATTTTTGGGTCTTTATTGGTAATTACAATATCTTCACTGTTCTGCCTTTCAACATATACGTTTCTTAAATATTCTTCAGGTCCATCGCTTCCCATTCTTAAATCGCCATAATCATTATAACTTAAACTGGTAACAAATGCCCATTTTTTATACCCTAGATTAAAATCTGCATGATAGGTTTTTTCTTCATTCGCAGAAGAAAATCGTGTTAACGCATTTCCTGTAATTAATGTTTCATCATCTAAAGACAAACTTGGCGATAAGGTTTTAAAACTCATTACAGCACCAATAGCATCACTTCCGTAAATAACAGAACCAGGACCAAAAATGATTTCGGTTTCTTCTATGGCAAAAGGGTCTAAAGAAATTACATTCTGAATATTACCAGCTCTAAAAATGGCATTATTCATTCTAACACCATCAATGGTATATAACAATCTGTTGGTAGCAAAACCTCTAATTAACGGACTTCCGCCTCCTTGTTGGCTTTTCTGCATAAATACTTTACCAGAAACGGTAAGCAAGTCTGCAGCTGTTTGTGTGTTCATTAATTGTATTGCCTTTGGTGATATAACAGTAACTTTAGTAGCTAAATCAGATGTTTTTTGTTTCCATTTTGTAGCGGAAATTACAATTTCATCTATTCTTAAAATAGTAGGAGTTAGGTGTACTAGAAAGTTATTTTGTTTAAAAGCTTCGTAACTTTTAATTTTAGTTTTAAAACCAAGAAACCGAACTTCTAATGTTTCTGCATTTATAAAATCACTAATATCTGCTTGTCCTTCTCCGTTTGTAGTAACATAATTACTGGTTTGCTTGTTAAATATAGTTACTTGCTCTAAAGTTTCTTTAGTCTCTTTGTTTATTACTGTAAGAATTTGAGCGCTTGTAGTATAGTTTAAGTGTAAAAGGAAAAAAATAAAAGTAATTTTTTTAATCATTTCTAGGTTTTTGATGTTGATAAATCTCAAGGTTATTTATCAACAATCATGCCTAATGAAGTTGGGATTACAATAATTTTAAGATTTCATTAACACTATTAATTCATCTACAAAATCTCTAGAATTAGACAATCTTGGTACTTTATGTTGCCCACCTAATTTGTTCTTTTGTTTTAGCCATTTGTAGAATAAACCTTCTTCTGCTTGATGCACTTTTGGCGCCATTAAAGTGATGTTTAAATAGCGTTTAGCTTCATAATCTGAGTTGATAGATTTTAATGCATTGTCTAAAATTTCAGAAAAATAGCCCATAGAATCTGGTTTTTTAGTAAATTCTATTACCCATTCATGACCTCCTTTTTCTTTACCTTCCATAAAAATAGGTCCCACAGTATAATCTGCAATCGTAGCAGCTGTTTTTTCGCAAGTTAATTTTAAAGCATCTTCTACGTTTTCTATATTTAATTCTTCTCCAAAAACGTTTATATAATGTTTTGTTCTACCTGTAATTTTAATTCTATATGGTTCTAAAGAAGTAAAACGAATGGTGTCTCCAATCAAATAACGCCAAAGACCTCCGTTTGTGGTAATAATTAAAGCGTAATCGATGTCTTTTTTAACATCAGCAAGTGTGATTGTTTTAGAATTTTCACCTTTATAGTCACTCATCGGAATAAATTCATAGAAAATTCCGTAGTCTAGCATTAACAACAATTCTTTTGAATTATTTCTATCTTGAATGGCAAAAAAACCTTCCGAAGCATTGTAAATTTCGTAATACTTAAAACTATCTTTTGGTATAATTTTTTTATACTGTTCTCTATAAGGATTAAAGTTTACGCCTCCATGAAAATAGACTTCTAGATTTGGCCAAACTTGTAGAATATTCTCTTTTCCAGAACGTTCTAAAACTCGGTTTAGCAAAACCAGCATCCAACTTGGTACACCTGCTAAACTTGTAATATCTTCATCGATGGTTTCATCAATAATAGCATCCATTTTTGTTTCCCAATCGCTCATTAAAGCAACTTCTTGACTAGGAGCAGAGCTAAAATCTGCCCAAAAAGGCATGTTTTCTATAATAATTGCAGATAAATCTCCAAAATAAGAATTGTTGTCTTGGTAAACATCCGAACTTCCGCCTAAGCGTAATCCTTTTCCTGTAAAAAGCTGCGTATCTTCATTATTATTAATGTATAAACACAACATATCTTTACCAGCTTTCATGTGGCAATATTCTAAAGCTTCATCAGAAACAGGAATAAATTTACTTTTAGCATTTGTGGTTCCGCTACTTTTTGCAAACCATTTAATATCTGTTGGCCAAAATAAATTTTGTTCGCCTTTTCTACATCTTTCAATTAAAGGCTCAAAGGTTTCATATTTCTGAATAGGAACATTTTTTGTAAAATCTGTATGGCTTTTTATCTGAGCAAAGTTCTTCTCTTTTCCAAATGTTGTGTTTTTAGCTGTATGTACAAGTTTTAAAAGTAATTCATCTTGTACATCAATAGGGTATTTTAAAAACAGTTCTATTTGATGTTTACGTTTCTTTAAAAACCAAGAAATTATAGAATTGATAATTTGAAAAGCCATAGAAATTCGTAAGTTTGTTTAGAATGATTTTAGAACAAATATTGTTTTAAAACCGAAGTTTAAAAATACAAAATTTGTGCGATGATTTACCAAGGAGTTTTAAAAAAAATGATGACTGAAAATGCAGCTGAAATTCTGTATTATTTAGATATGAAAACTGATTTTATAAACATGAATCAGTTAATAAATAAAGAGATAACTATCCGTTTTGTAACATACGAATGTTTAAATTGTCATTTAGAAAAGAAAATTTATAGACAAGGTTTTTGTAAGTCTTGTTTTTTTGAAATCCCGAGTGCGGCAGATTGGATTATGAAACCAGAATTAAGTAAAGCACATTTAGGTATCGAAGATAGAGATTTGGCGTATGAGCAAGCGGTGCAATTAAAACCACATATTGTGTACTTGGCAAATTCTAGCAACGTAAAAGTTGGAGTTACCAGAAAACAGCAAGTACCAACCCGTTGGATCGATCAAGGAGCACATGAAGCAATTGAAATATTAGAAGCCCCAAATCGTTATTTAGCAGGAATTACCGAGGTTGCTTTAAAAGAGTATGTTGCAGATAAGACCAATTGGCGTAAAATGCTAAAAAATGATATTGAAGATGTAGATTTGGTTGCTTGGCGAGATAAGTTAAAAGAATTTATCCCAGAAGAAGCAAAGGCATATTTTATTGAAAATAATACCGAAACACATATCAATTTTCCGGTGATAAAATATCCTGCAAAACCAAAAAGTTTAAACCTGATTAAAACACCAACTTATACAGGTACTTTAGTCGGAATAAAAGGACAGTATTTAATTTTTGAAGATGAAACCGTTTTTAATGTAAGAAGTAATGAAGGTTTGGTGGTTTCAATAGAGGTATAACTTCCGTTTTTTCCAAGAAATTAGATGTAATCCAATGTTATAATACTAAAAAATACAATTTAAATTTATAAATTATGGCAATTATAAAAGCAGTAAGAGGAAATCATCCGCAAATACCAGAAGATTGTTACGTAGCAGAAAATGCAACAATTGTTGGCGAAGTTTCTCTAGGAAAAGAGTGTAGTATTTGGTTTAATGCAGTGCTAAGAGGCGATGTACATTACATCAAAATTGGTGATAAAGTTAATATTCAAGATGGTGCGGTAATCCATGCAACGTATCAAAAATCACCTACAACAATTGGCAATAATGTGTCTATTGGACACAATGCAATTGTACACGGTTGCACAATTCATGATAATGTTTTGGTAGGTATGGGATCTATTATTATGGACGATTGTGTGGTGGAATCTAATTCAATTATAGCAGCAGGTGCGGTAGTTACCAAGAATACCCGAGTAGAAAGCGGAAGTATTTATGCAGGAGTTCCGGCAAAGAAAGTAAAAGATATTTCGCAAGAATTAATTTCGGGTGAAATAGATAGAATAGCCAATAATTATTTAAAATACTCTAGTTGGTTTAAAGAATAAGATTTGGGCGTTACACAAGGTCGGGCTTTCGCTACTCGCTTTTTTTGTAAACACAAAAAAGAGCTCAAACAGAGCGCTCAATCCCTAACGCAAAAACAATTCGTTATAAATACAAAAACCCGATTTCAATTAAGAAATCGGGTTTTTTCAATCAACTAATCAACCAAAACTAGTTTGCTTTTATTTTTTTAAGATCTACGACCTCTTTGTTCTCCTTTATTATCTTTAGATTCTTTTTTACCTTTCGTTTTATTCATTGCCATTTTACCTTTGTTTTTTCGCATTTTTCCAAATTTTTCCAATTGCTCTTTATTTAAGATCTCTTTCATACGGTTTTTCATTGCAATTCTTTTATCTAATCGCTCGTTTTGCATTGCGTACATTTCATCTGCAGTAGGTCTTTTTTTATCTGCTCTATTTGCTTTTCTCTCTGCCATAGCAGTTTTTCTTTCTGCCATTTGAGCCATTAAAAGAGGCTTAATTTGGTTTTGTTGCTTTTCAGATAAATCTAAAGTCAATGTCATTTTTTTAACGGCTAAAGTAGCGTGCTGCTCTGCTGTTAATTTAAAGTCTCTTTCTCCGTTTCCTCCTCTTTTTTTCTGTGCTTGTGTAGTAAATGTAACTGCAAATACTAATACTAAGATGCTTGCTAATTTTTTCATATCTATATAGTTTTAATGTTTTTATGTATACTTCTTTGACAGTTATAAAATAGAATGGTTTAATGTAAATTTTTGTTTAACATGTATTTAACATACATTAAATGTGGTAAAAGCAAAAACCCGGTCTCCATAAAGAAACCGAGTTTTTTAAAAACTAATCAACCCAAAACTAGTTATTTTTAATTTTTTTTCTTTCTACCATTGTTTTTTCCATTCCCTTTTTTCTCGTTAGCCATTGCCTCAAATTTTGCAAATTGCTCCTTGTCTAGAATGCTTGCCATTTTTGTATTAAATGCAGTAGCCTTTTCTTTTCTTTCAGTATTTAGTTTTTGGCGTTCTTCTTTACTAGGTTTTTCTCCAGAATCTTGTATGGCTTTTCTTTTTTCCATAGCAGCTTTTCTTTCTGCCATCTGTTCTTCTAACAAAGGTTTAATTTCATTTTGTTGTTCGGTAGTTAACGTCAAGTCTGTTGTCATTTTCTTTAACATTTTTTCAGTTGAAGCTTTTCCTCCTCTTTGTTGCGCTTGCGTAGTAAATGTAAAAGCGATTACAAGTACTAAAATAGTTACTATGTTTTTCATTGTTTTTTGTTTTGTTATTTTTAATTACGCTTCTTGGACACTTAAAAAATGAAAAGGTTTAAATTTGCATTTCTGTTTAATGTGTTTTTAAGAAATAAATATGAAAAAATTATTGTGGCTATTTTTATTACTACCAATTCTTACAACTGCTCAAGATAGTATCCGTGTAGATATGAGTACTCCTCATGCTACTGTTTATACACATTTATACTTTTTGCAATCGGATTCTTATGAACCTAAAAAAGCAGCAAAAACTATTTTGGGTCTTTCTGAGGAGAAGGCTATTGAAAAAGCGATTAAAATAAAGCAAGTTTTAGACGGTAAGGGTTTGTATGTAGATATGAACAGAGTACCTACCAATGCTAATTATAAAGATACAATTGGGTATTCTTCTTATTATAGATACGTATTGTTTCCTGAAAGAATGCCACAAATTTATGTAGAAAAGATAGGTGATAATTGGTATTATTCAACAGAAACAATTAACAAAATTGAAAGTTTATACAAATCGGTATATCCGTGGTATATTCAAAAATTACAGAATATAATTCCTCTTTCTGGTCATAAAAAAATAATGAATATAGAATTGTGGAAAATTATAGGATTGTTAATACTATTTGTTTTAGCCTATATTATTTTCCTAATTGTAAAAAGGATTGCATTTTTTATTTTATTAAAGTTACAACAGCAAATAACAAAGAATACCAATTTAGAAGTTAATAAAGTCATTAAGAAATTGGCACATCCAATAAGTTTATTGGTTGCGTTAAGCTTTATAGATAAAGCTTTTCCTTCATTACAATTTGGCTTAACGACGAATACGTGGGTGTTTTTGGCTTTAAACATAGCAGAAACAGTTTTCTGGATTTACGTGTTTTTAAAATTAGTAAAAGTTGTAATGCGTATTTATGGTGAGTTTACAGAAAGAACTCATGGACGATTAGATGATCAACTAGTACCTATTTTACATAGTTTTTTAACAGGTGTGGTTATTGTAGTTGGTATTTTACGATTATTAGTTCTTTTTGGAGTGGATACTACAACAATGATAGCGGGTGCAACTATTGGTGGTTTGGCATTTGCGTTGGCTTCTCAAGACACGGTAAAAAACTTGATTGGTACCATTATGATTTTTCTTGATAAACCATTCCATATAGATGATTGGATTGAGGCAGGAGAAGTTGTAGGTACGGTAGAAAGAGTAGGATTTAGGTCTACACAAGTGCGTGCTGCAGATACTTCTATTTATCAAATTCCGAATAGTAGATTGTCTGAATTGGTGATCAATAATAAAGGTTTGCGTTTATTTAGAAGATACAATACAAACTTAGGTTTGCGTTATGATACACCTCCAGAATTAATTGAAGCTTTTGTAAAAGGGGTTCGAGAAATTATTATTGCCCATCCAGAAACACGTTCTGATTCTTATAATGTAGAGTTTACAGGTTTTGGAGATTCAGCTTTATTAGTGATGGTAAATGTCTATTTTAAGAGTTTAGCTTGGGGGGTAGAGCAGTCTTCTAAACACAGGCTTCACATTGCTATTGTAAAATTAGCAAAAGAATTAGGTGTAGATTTTGCTTTTCCTTCTACAACGGTTACGATCGAGAATTTTCCTGAGAAAAAAGGATTAAATCCTAAATACGATATTAATCAAGAAAGAATAGATACTGTAATCGCAACAGTTGTAAGTGATTTTAATAAAGAGAATCCTAATGAAACTGTTTCTTAAAGTACTTTAATTTTAAAACGATTGTCATTCTTAATACAGCACGAAGAGGAATCTTTTAAGTAGATTTCATCTTCGTAATGTATCGTTTTTTTGATATAATTAGAGTATAGCTTCGCCAATCTTAGAAGTTAATTTTAAAACGAATGTCATTCCGAATGAGGCACGAAGAGGAATCTCATTACGAGTTCACTAAGTAGTCTGCTTTTTAACTAAATAAATTGCTTCATACTTATTATTTATTTTTTTTAGTAAGTAGCTGTTTATTAGTTGTTTCTTTCGTTTTTTAAATTGCGAAGATACTATTCTGGCACTTCGACCTTTTGGGAGAAGTTTCATATAAGAGCTGAACTCAAAATTGAGCAATATTATGCGATTTCTCCCTTGGGGTCGAAATGACAAAACTGCACGTCAACATTTTTTATAATATAATTAGAGTAAAGCTTAATCAATCATAGAAGTCAACTTTACAACGAATGTCATTCCGAATGAGGCACGAAGAGGAATCTCATTACGTGTTCACTAAGCAGTTTACTTTTTTACCAAACAAATTGTTTCTTACTTATCATTGATTTTTTTAGTAAGTAACTGTATATTGGTTGGTTGTTTTATTTTTTTGATTTCGAAGATACTAATCTGGCACTTCGACGTTTTGGGAGAAGTTTCATAAAGATGAGAACACAAAATTGAGCAATATTATGTGATTTCTCCTTTAGGGGTGAAATGACAAAACTGCACGTTATCATTTTTTATGATATAATTAGAGTGTATTTTACCAATCAAAGAAGTCGTTTTTAAAACGAGTGTCATTCCGAATGAGGTACGAAGAGGAATCTCATTACGTGTTCACAAAATAGTTTACTTTTTAATTAAACAGATTGCTTCGTAAACTCACAATAACGAATATGTTTAACCGTTTTTAGCCTCTTTAAAAATTTCTCTAACGGCAATTTCGTAGTTTCTTACATTACCTGCCTTTTTAATTTTCTTATAGGTTTTCTGAGGGTTTGAAAAACTTTGAGAAAAATATTCCCAGAAACCAAGCATCTTCATTTTAATAGGAGTTGGACCTGAAAGCGCTGCATCATATTCTGTAAAAATACGATCGTGAAATTCGTTAAAAATATCGAACCTATTTTTCGGGTATTCTGTAGTTTCGGCTTTTATCATACTTGGTAAAAAAGGATCTGCAATTAGTCCTCTACCAATCATCCAATGATCTATAGACGGGAAACGTTCTTGAAGCTTTTTATAAGCAGCAACAGAAGTAACATCTCCATTGTAATACAATTTATGCTTTGTATTGTCTACACATTTTTGAAACGAATTTAAATCTGTTCCGCCTTTGTACAATTGTTTTCCTATTCTTGCATGAATAGCAATGTTTTTTAATGGGTAGTTATCTAAAACAGGTAAAACCTCTAAAATTTCTTCAGGAGTATCATAGCCCATTCTCATTTTCATAGAAACTAAAATATCAGATTCATTATGAATTTTATGAAGGATGCTATTTATTTTCTCCGGATCTGCAATTAGTCCAGAACCCATTCCGCGTTTGGTGACCATCGGGTAGGGGCAGCCTAAATTCCAGTTTAATTCTTTGTAACCCAACTCTCTTACGTATTTAGAAACAAACAAAAATTCTTCTACATCATTGGTAATAATTTGCGGAATTACTTCTAACTCAGTATTATTCTCGAGTTCAATGTCTTTTTTGTAAGAATTTTTAATCACTAATTTTCCGTTTAAACGGATGTATGGCGAATAAAAAGTATCAATTCCACCAAAAAAATGATTGAATGCGTTTCTAAATTTGTAATCTGTAAAGCCTTGTAAAGGAGATGATAAAAGTGTCTGACTCATAAAAAATATTGTGCTGCAAATATAGAATACTTTTTAATGCGTTTGATAGAAAATAAAAAATGGATTGAACTTTTCCTTAATTCTTAGAAGACTTTAAAGGAGTATTTAGCCAGTAGTTGTTTTCTAATTCTAAAGGTGTTATTAATGACTTTGATAAAGGTGCGTTTTTATCAATAAAATTTTGTTGAATAGGGAGTTCTTTCTGTTCGAAAGTTTCTTGTACAAAAAACTCTCTGTATTGATTTATTTTTAAACTAGGTCTTTTATATTCGTAATATCGAATTTCAGATAAGGGGAATAAACTAGGTTTACATTTTCCTTTTTTAAGATTATGTCATCAAAAGATTTTTCGTCAATAACAACATTAAATACTCTCGAACTTCCTTCAATAGGTATAATATCTAGAACTTTTAATCTTTTATTTTTATAATAAATTTTAAAGTTTCTTTTATGGATACTGTTAAGTGCTACCAACCTATTAAAATGCATTTCAAAACTTTGCTGTTTAGGATTGTAATAGGTTTTAATTAATTTAAAATATTCTCCACTGTAAGCTTCAAAGAAATTATTAAAAGTGATGTAATTTAAATACATTTTATCCTTCTTAGGAATGTATTCTATAGTAACTGAGTATTGTGGGTTTTTCTTATTGTTATAATAGAGGTTGTAGTTGAGTTTATGAATTGCAAAATCTTGTTTAGAAATATAAATGGTTCCAAATGCAGCATAATCATAATTTGTTGTTTCCATAATAGAAGAAAATGAAACTTCATAGATTGGAGTAGTGTCAGAGAAAATTACTTGTTTTACTTTGAATTTATGGTTTTTAACAAAATCTTTTTCAAAAACATTGCTGAAAGAAAATGACATTTTATCATGGTTTCTAATTGTATTTGTTAGGTTTAAAATATTTAACTCATTGCCTCCTAAAGGAGTTATATATACACTTTCTGAATATTTTCTTTTTTCGTTATCATAGGGAACTGTAAGCGAAGGGTCTTGTATAAATTGGTTATTTGTTCTGTAGTTATATAATAAAGATTGATTTTTTTCACTCTCTAATTTATCACTATCAAAACCATCATCAAAAGATTCTATAATTGCTTCATGTACGTTTAAGTATTTTATTTCTTCTTTAGATTGTCTGTTTTTTTGGTAAGAATCACCAACAGGTTGTTGATAATCTCTATAATAACCAATATAAGAATGCGTTTCTGTTGGGTAATTTTCTGTAATATTTTGAATAGCTTGTTTAACAATTTGGATACCTAATAATTGTCTTTTTTTCTTTTTTGAAGATTTAATAACGATTTCATTGAGTTGATTATTCGCTATTGATAAGTAGATAACATTAATACTATTTGTTTTTAATTGAGAGAGCTTTACTTCTTTTGTTTTATAACCAATAGAAGATATTCTAATTATTCCTTTATTTTTTTGTTCTATTGGTATTTCAAAATTTCCGTTGAGGTCTGCATGTGTACCTCTATTTATATTTTTTAGCATAACTGTAGCATAAACAATAGGTGCTCCGGAAGAAGCGTCTACTACTTTACAAGAAATTTTTTTTTGAGAAAAAGTTGTGCTTATAGTTATTATGATAAGAACTAAAAAAGAGATTTTTTTTCGATTCAAAATAGAAATTTTATTTTTTTAAAAGCAAAAACCACGCCAATTAGAGGCGTGGTTTTAGTATTATATAATTTTAAATAAATTATTTAGGATCTAAAATAGTATCAATTCTATCTACTACATCTTGTAGGTGGTAACGTGTTAATGTGTTTCCTCTATTAGAAGCAGATTTTGCATCACGTTGTAAACGTTTCAACTCGCCTCTTGCTACAGATTTTACATCAGATTGATTGATGTTGATAGCAGTACTTTTTCTATAACCACTGTTTACGCCTCTTTGATCTGTTGCTTTGTTTAAAAGATAATCTAATCTATCTAAATAAGCTCTTTGTAAGTTTCTTCTGTAGGTGTCAATAGATTTACCTGTGTAGATTTCACTCCAAACACCTTTTCTTAAATCGCTCATCATACTAATTAATGAGTATGCGTCTGTACCGTTAGAAGTTTCGTTTTCTATCATACGAGCCATTCTACCAGCATCTAACATGTTGTTTAATGTATTTGCTTGTAAGCCACGTACTCTTTCTACAGAACCAGAAAATTCGGTTTTGCTAAAGATATTTTGATCTAACATCCATGTAGGAGTTTTAAACAACTCATCAATAACAAATTGTAATGCTTCTTTTTGAGTTGCTTTGTCTACATACGTATAAACAGCACCCTCTTGGTCTGTGGTTTTATAGTTTTCATATACACCACCAACATTAGCGGTTACATGGCCCATATATCTATTAAACTGACCTAATACTTGTCCGTACATAGTAGATAAATTATCGTAGTTTTCTCCTTTATCAGAAGTCCATTCTTCTAATTTTGGTAAAATTCTTTGTAAGTTTTTAATACCATACATAGAAGCTTTCATAGCATCGTCTCCTAAATCTTCCGTTTGAGAACTAGGGTCAACAACACCACCTGCTTGCTGATGTCCGAATCTATACATTGGGTCTCCAGCATGTTTTAAGATCCAAGAATCTAAAATAGGCTTTTCATCTTTAGCCTCTGTATCTAAAATAGGTCTGTATCCCCAAGAGATTGCATATTTATCATACACACCAATATTTGGCATTAAGGCAACACCTTTATCTTCTGGTTGTGCCACATAATTAAAACGAGCATAATCCATAATAGAAGGTGCTGTTCCGTATTTTTTTGTAAATGAAGCAGAACGTAAAGAATCTACAGGATATGCATTAGAACTTCCCATATTATGAGGTAAACCTAACGTATGACCTAACTCGTGAGAAGACACAAATTTGATTAATTCACCCATAGTTTCAGTCTTAAAATTATTATTTCTTGCGTCTGGGTTGATTGCCGCAGTTTGAATAAAGAACCAGTTGTGTAATAAAGACATTACATTATGATACCAGTTAATATCAGATTCTAAGATTTCTCCAGATCTTGGATCACTTACGTGAGGTCCGTTTGCATTAGGAATAGGAGATGCTAAATATCTAATTACAGAATAACGTACATCTTCTGGACTGTATTCTGGGTCTTCTTCTTTGGTTGGTGCTCTTTTACCAACAATAGCGTTTTTAAAACCTGCAGCTTCAAAAGCCACTTGCCAATCATTTACACCTTGTATAATATAAGGAACCCATTCTTCTGGAGTTGCTCTGTCTACATAATAAATAATTTGTTTTTTAGGTTCTACTAATTCTCCTCTTTTAAATTTTTCGATATCTTCATCTTTTACTTCTAAACGATATCTATCTAAATATTTAACTGTTTTACTTTTTTGAGCATCTAAACCATAATCTACTTGACCTCTAGCAAACCATCCTACACGTTCGTCAAAATAACGACGTTTCATTGGTTCTTTAGGTAGTAAAACCATTGAGTTACTCATTTCTAAAGTAATAGAACCCAAAGAGCTATTAGAGGGTGCTTTACTTGCAAAATATGTTTTTACATGTCTTGTTTCTATGTTTTTAGGGTAACTACTAACTCTTTCTATATAAGAACGGTCCTTATCCATTCTTGTTACACCATACGCTTTTCTATAAAAACCAGGAAAACCTAAAGGTTTTATATCTGTAGAAAATAAAGAAGTAGCATCTATAACAGTTGCTGTAGAGTCTTTACTAATTGCTTTTATAGGAAAAGAAAATAGAATAGGCTCTAAGTTAGAGTTTACAACGGCTTTATGAACCGGTAAAATAGTATCTGCAACAATGTCATGAGAAACAATTCTTAATAGAATTTGTTTGTTCTTTCTTTCCCAACGTAATACTTGTGTGTTTGTTTTTCCACCACCAAAACCAATTCCGGTTGCAGTTTTTGCAATTCTTGTAACCATTAACATTTCTCTTGTTAAAAGGGAGTCTGGTATTTCAAAAAGATAAGAATTACCTTTTGTATGGACTTTAAATAATCCTTCGTCCGTTTTATGGTCTTTGGTAACCACTTTTCCGTAAGGCTGAATGTCTCCTTTTTCGGGTTTCTTTTTTGGAGTTTCTTTAGGAGTTTCGTCCTTTTTTTTCTTCCAAAATTGGGCTTCTGTTTGAGTTGTAAAACCAAAAACAAAAGCAACTAAAAGTAATTTAGTAAGTAATCTTTTTGTCATCATTAAAGTATTATTTGAATTGATTTCGAAATTAAGAAAACGCTGAAGTATTGAGTCTTAAATATATGTTAAAGGGAAAGGAGGAAATCAATAAAGAAAGCTTCTTAATAAGTAGATGGGAGTAAATAACATAGGGTAGAAGTACCATTGGTTGTTTAATCTGAAGAATTCATTAAAATAAGTTCTATTAAAGTGATGTTTTCAATAGATAGCGTTTCTTTTTTTAGATGGTAAAAAAAAACTCATCTACAATTTGTTTTTGTAGATGAGTAGTGTAAGCTTTTGGTATAGAAATAAGCTATAAATATTATTTTTGGTAACTTAATACGCTCTTTTATCGTTTCCTTCGTAAAAATTAATAAAAGCTTGGTTTACAACACGCATTCCTCCCGGAGTAGGGTAGTTTCCTGTAAAGTACCAATCTCCAAGATTATCTGGACATGCTTTATGCAAACCTTCTATAGATTGATAAATTACTTCTACTTCTGCTTTAATATCTTTTGTTTTTAGCATTTCTGCTATTTTCTTTGATATTTCTTCTGCTGAAAAAGGTTTGTAAATTTCTTTTACATAATTAACAACATCTTCATCATTTGAACCTTGTTGAGCTTTAGATTTTTTATAGACATCTTCTACAATATGATATTGATTGGTGTCTTTTAATAATTCTAGAGCTGCATTAAAAGCAATAAAACCATCAATTTTTGCCATGTCAATTCCGTAACAATCTGGGTAACGAATTTGTGGAGCAGAAGAAACTACTACTATCTTTTTAGGACTTAATCTATCTAAAATTCTAATAATACTTTTCTTTAAAGTAGTTCCACGAACAATACTATCATCAATAATAACTAGGTTATCAGTAGGTTTTACAACACCATATGTAATATCATAAACATGCTCTACCAAATCATCTCTACTGCTATCATCTGCAATAAAAGTTCTTAATTTTGCATCTTTTATGGCTATTTTTTCAAAACGAGGTCTTTCAGATAAAATTTCTGTAACCTTTTGTGCTGATAATTTTGTTCCACCAGCTAAAATTTTAGCTGTTTTTTGTTGGTTTAATAAATCTTCAGCTGCTTCCACCATTCCGTAGAAAGAAGTTTCTGCTGTGTTTGGTATAAAAGAAAATACGGTGTTAGAAATATCGCTATTTATAGATTCTAAAATCTTTGGGAAAACTATTTTTCCTAAGTCTTTTCGTTCTTTATAAATAGAAGCGTCACTTCCTCTAGAAAAATAGATACGTTCAAAAGAACAAGATAATTTTTCTCTAGGTTCTATAATCTTCTTAATTGAAGTTACGCCACTTTTCTTAATAATTAAAGCATGTCCTCTTTCTAATTCTTGAACGTCTTCTATCTTTACATTAAAAACAGTTTGAATAACTGGTCTTTCTGAAGCGACAACTACAACTTCGTCATCTTCATAAAAATAAGTAGGTCTAATTCCGTTTGGATCTCTTAAAACAAAAGCATCTCCATGACCAACTAAACCTGCCATAGCATAACCTCCATCCCAGTTTCTAGAAGATCTTTTTAGTACTTTTTTAAGTTTTAAATTTTCTTCGATGTAAGGTGAAGCATCTCTTTTATTAAATCCTTTCTTCTTTGCTTCTTGGTATAATTTGCCAACTTCATCTTCTAAAAAATGACCAATTTTTTCCATTACAGTTACTGTATCTGTAAATTCTTTAGGATGTTGCCCTAACTCAATTAATTCTTCAAGTATTTGATTAGAATTAGTCATGTTAAAGTTACCCGCAACTATTAAGTTTTTATGTTTCCAGTTACTTTGACGTAAAAAAGGGTGTACACTTTCTATACTGTTTTTACCAAATGTACCATAACGTACGTGCCCTAAAAATAAGTTTCCAACATAAGGCATGTTTTCTTCTTGCCAAGCAACGTCGTCTTTTTTATCAGGATTTTGTTCTAAAACTTTATTTAAACGTTCATTAATTTGAGCAAAAACATCTTGTATTGGCTGCGGTTGATTAGAACGTACTCTACTAATATATCTTGTACCTGGTTCTACATTAAATTTTACGCTGGCAAAACCTGCACCATCTTGTCCACGATTGTGCTGCTTTTCCATTAATAAATACATTTTATTAATTCCGTAAAAAGCAGACCCGTATTTGTCTTTATAAAATTGTAATGGTTTCTTTAATCTAACAAGTGCAATTCCACATTCATGTTTAATAGCATCACTCATTGGTGTATATAGTTTTTTTGTTGTGTTGTTGTAAAAAAAAAAATCCGCAGCAAAAACCGCGGATTAAAATTAAGATATTTTTATATCAAATTGTGTTAAATCTTTAAAAGCTTGTAATCGCTTTTTAACTTCTTCATTAGTAAGTGCTTCCATGCGTTCTGTACCAAATTTTTCTACACAGAAAGATGCAAGGTTAGAACCGTAGATAATTGCATTTTTCATGTTGTTAAAAGAAATGTCTTCTGTTTTTGCTAAATAACCACAAAAACCACCAGCAAATGTATCTCCAGCTCCTGTAGGATCAAAAACTTCTGCTAAGGGTAATGCAGGCGCATAAAACATATCTCCTTCATTAAATAATAAAGCACCATGTTCTCCTTTTTTGATTACCACATATTTAGGTCCCATTTCATGAATCTTTTTAGCTGCATTTACCAAAGAATATTCTCCGGATAATTGACGCGCTTCTTCATCATTAATAGTTACTACATCTACACGTTTTAAAACTGTATGTAAATCATCTAAAGCAATATCCATCCAAAAATTCATAGTATCTAAAACTACTAATTTTGGTCTTTCTGTCATTTGGTCTAATACAGATGCTTGTGTTAACGGGTGTAAATTCCCTAACATTACAATACCTGCATCTTTAAAGTTTTCTGGTACAACTGGTGTAAAAGTCTCTAATACATTTAATTCTGTAATTAAAGTATCTCTAGAGTTCATATCGTTATGATATTTACCACTCCAGAAAAAAGTTTTACCTTCTTTGACAACCTCAATTCCATCAGTATTAATACCTTTAGAATTCATCATTTCTAAGTAGGATGCAGGGAAATCTCCACCAACTACAGAAACAACGCCTGTTTTTACTCCAAATTGACTTGCAGCTAGACCTACATAGGTTCCAGATCCACCTAATATTTTGTCAGTTTTCCCAAAAGGGGTTTCAATTGCATCAAAAGCTACTGTACCAACTGCTAATAATTTACTCATTTCTTAGATTTTATACGTAATTTTGCATTTTATAAAATGCTTTTTAAAAAGTGCAAAAATAAGTTTTAAAAATGACTATCAAAGAAATACAAGAAGAAATTATTGATGAGTTTTCTATGTTTGATGATTGGATGGAGCGCTATGAGTACATTATAGAGTTAGGTAAATCGTTACCAATTATTGAGGATGCGAATAAATTAGATGAAAATTTAATAAAAGGTTGCCAGTCTAAAGTTTGGTTATATTCTGAATTAGAGGGAGATATTATTAAATTTTCTGCGGATAGTGATGCTATATTAACCAAGGGTATTGTGGCATTGTTATTGAGGGTATATTCAAACCAAAAACCGGTAGATATTTTAGGAGCTTCTACAGATTTTATTGATGAAATCGGTTTAAAAGAACATTTATCACCAACAAGAGCAAATGGTTTAGTTTCTATGGTTAAGTACATAAAAATGTATGCCATTGCACAACAAACTAAATTAGGAAATTAAAAATACAATTGGTGAAAACTAATTGTTAAATGAAATATAATGACAGATAAAGAGTTAGAAGTAATAGGTGACAAAATTGTAAATGTTTTAAAAACAATTTATGATCCAGAAATTCCGGTAGATATTTACGAATTAGGTTTAATTTATGACGTTTTTGTATCTGAAGATAATAATGCAAAAATATTAATGACATTAACATCACCTAATTGTCCGGTAGCAGAAAGTTTGCCAGTTGAAATTGAAGATAAAGTAAAAACTTTAGAAGAAATTAAAAGCTGTGAAGTAGAAATTACTTTCGATCCTACTTGGACACAAGATATGATGAGTGAAGAAGCAAAACTAGAACTGGGAATGCTATAAAATAGTTCTCACTAACAGTTTTCTGAATAAAACAACCAATGTCATTTCTAAATGAGCTTTTTTAAGCGATTGAGAAATTTCAACTTTGAAACTTTAATAATGCAAGAAGAAATTATAAATAGGGTTACAAATAGTAAACTTAAAACCTTTGATTTAGAAGAAATCTATCCAGAAGGAAAAAGAGTGGTATTTGATGTTAAAGATTGGTTGTTTCAAGAGTTAATCTTAAAAGAAAAAGACTTTAGAGAATCGGTACAAAACCACGATTGGTCTCAATACAAAAATAGTTTTGTAGCTATTTCTTGTTCTGTAGATGCAATAATTCCTTCTTGGGCTTTTATGTTAGTGGCGTCAGAATTAATTCCGTTTGCAAATAAAGTGGTGATTGGAGATTTAGAGTTGTTAGAAACAGTTCTTTATCAAGAATTAATTGGTTTTTTAGATCTTAAGGAATTTATTAATGCACCAGTTATCATAAAAGGGTGTGCAAATAAGCCAATCCCTAATTCCGCTTATGTTTTTTTAATAGAAAAATTACAACCTGTAGCAAGGTCTATTATGTTTGGAGAAGCTTGCTCGACAGTGCCTTTATATAAAATTAAAAAATAATTTACAATGAGAAGATTATTACTTCTTTTACTCGTTCTTTTTTCTACTTCTTTTTATGCACAAAAAAAGAAGAAAGATACTTTACCCATTCCTAAATGGAAAATTAACGGTAAATTTAGTTTTGTTTTTAATCAATCTTCCTTTTCTAATTGGTCTTCTGGAGGAGAAAATACAATTGCAGGAAATTTAACGGTAGATTATAATTTTAATTACAAAAAAGACAATGTAAACTGGGATACTAGAATGATAACAGGCTATGGTATTAGTCATTTTAGTGAAAAAGGGCATCGTAAAACAATTGATCGTTTTGAGTTAAATAGTTTATTTGGGTACAAAACATCTAATTATTGGTTTTTTTCGTTTCTAGGTAATTTAAAATCACAATATTCAAAAGGCTATAATTATACCAATGAACCTAAGTTGGTTGTTTCAGACTTTTTTTCACCTGCATATTTAACTTTTGGTCCTGGTATGTTATGGAAGAGATCAGATAGATTAAATATAAATATAGCACCATCAACCGCAAGATATACTTTTGTAAATGATGATTTTTCAGGTGAATTTGGTGTTGATGAAGATAGTAATACCGCGTTTAGTTTAGGTTTTAACTTATCTGGACTTTATAAATTTACTTTGATGGATAATATTGAAATGGAAAATATTTTAACCATGTATTCAGATTATTTGAATGATGTTGGTAATGTGGATGTTGATTACCAAACAAATATTAGCTTTAAGGTAAATAAGTCTATAAAAATGCAAATGACTTTTCAAACAGTAATTGATGACAATGCTTCTAGTAGTGTTCAGTTTAGAGAAATGTTTGGTTTAGGTTTAAATTATAATTTCCACCAAAAAGTGACTTATTAATATTTTTATTGTCTAAATAAGAAAAAGTGTATTTTTGCACACTCAAATTTTAAAAAAACAAAAAGATGAAGAAGTTATCAATTTTATTTTTATTGGTATTAACTAGTTTATCCATTAATGGACAAACAGCTGAAGAATTAAAAAAAGAACAAGCTCCTAAAAAAGCAGAAATTGCTAAATTACAAGGAGAGGTAAAAGCATTACAATCAAAAATTGATGCACTTCCAGGATGGAGAAAAGGTGCTTTTGGTACAATTGGAGGTAGTTTTTCTGGTTTTAATAACTGGTATTCTAGAACTGCACCTACAGCAACTGCTGGTAATATAGGTATTACAGTAAATGGTTTTGCTAATTTAATTAAAGAAGATTTTTTCTGGAGAAACTCTGCTGCGGTTAATTTAGGTTGGGTAAAACTAGATGAAGAAGGAGTTCCTGGAGATGAAGATTTTGAAGCTACTACAGATGTATTTACAATTAGCTCTTTATATGGTAAGAGATTAAATAAAAAATGGGCACTTTCTGGTTTAGCAGAATATAGAACCACAATTATAGATAATTTTAACGACCCAGGGTATTTAGATTTAGGTATTGGTACTACTTGGACACCAACAAATAATTTAGTGGTTGTTATACATCCAGGAAACTACAATTTTGTTTTTAGTAGTGGAGATACAGTTTTCGAATCTTCTTTAGGTGCTAAAGTTGTAGCAGACTACACTCAGAAATATGGTAAACTAAGTGTAAAGTCTAATTTATCTATGTTTCAAAGCTATGATACATCAGATTTATCTAACTGGACATTTACAAACTCTTTTGCTTATACAATTTGGAAAGGAATTGGAGTTGGTTTTGAGTTAGGTTTACGTCAAAATAAACAAGAAGCTTTAAACAATGCTTTAGATAATGCTGTTGTTCCTACAGCTACTTTTGACAATATAGATAACAAATTACAATCTTACTATTTACTAGGTTTGAGTTATGCTTTTTAAGTAATATCAAATAATATTTTATTTAAACCTCAAGAAGAAATTCTTGAGGTTTTTTATTTTCCTTACTTTTACATTCTAAACCTTTGTTGATGACATTATTAATAATTTTCGCTACCGTTTCTGTTTTCTTTTCATTTTTGTGTTCTATTCTAGAGGCAGTTTTACTTAGTATTACACCAACTTTTATCAACTTAAAAAAGAAAGAAGGGTTAGAGTATGCAATACAGTTAGAGGCGTTAAAGAAAGATGTAGACAAACCCTTAATAGCAATCTTAACAATTAATACAGTTGCACATACTGTAGGGGCTATTTTAGTTGGTGTACAAGCAAAAGTTGCCTATGCAGAAATGTATGGTACTTCTACTAAAACTATTTTGGGTATTAAATTAACAGAAGATGTTATGGTGGGTGTTGTATCTACAATAATGACTATTTTAATTTTAGTTGCATCAGAAATTATCCCTAAAACAATTGGAGCTACTTATTGGAGACAGTTAGCTAATTTTACTACCAAGGCTTTAAATATTATGATTTTTCCTTTAAAATGGACAGGTTTTATTTGGGTTTTACAATTAACTACAAAATTAATTGGAGGTAAAGGACATGGCAGTGTTTTAAGTAGAGAAGGCTTTTTAGTAATGACAGAAATAGCTGAAAAAGATGGGGTTTTTCATGAAAACGAAGGGAAGGTTATTAGAAACTTATTAGGTTTTAAAGGGATTAAAGTAAATGATGTAATGACACCTAGATCTGTTTTAGAAATAGCAGATGAAAGCCAAACGATAGATGCTTTTTATAAAGAGCACAAAAAATTACGTTATTCTAGAATTCCTGTTTTTGCTGAAAATCCAGATGAAATTACAGGATATGTTCTAAAAGATAATTTATTTGAAGCAATAATTAGTGGAAAAGGAGCGGAGACCTTAGCTTCTATAAAAAGAAATATTATAATTACAGACAGAGATTTATCGATTGCAGATTTATTTGACAAACTGATTCGACAGAAAGAACATATTGCGTTGGTTGTAGATGAATATGGTTCTGTAAGCGGACTTGTTTCTCAAGAAGATGTAATAGAAACTTTATTAGGTTTAGAGATAATGGATGAAAGTGACTCTGTTGCAGACTTACAAGCTCATGCTAAAAATTCTTGGAAAAACCGAATAAAAAAAATGGGAATAAATGATGATAAAAAGGAGGAATAACTTTTACTTACAAAGTTTATAACACGAGTCCTTTTTAGATATTTACATTAAATAAATAGCCAGCTAAGGCTGTTAATCCCATAGCAGCTGTACCCCAAAAAGTGATTCTTAAAACTGCTTTTTTAATATTAGAACCGCCTGCTTTAGCCGCTAATGCCCCTAAAGTCATTAGAAAAAGTATGGAAGAAGTGTAAATGTAGTATTCTAAATTTTCTAAAGGCAGAAAAAGAGTTACCAAAAAAGGAAGTAGGCCACCAATTGTAAAAGCCGCTCCGGATGCTACTGCAGCTTGAATAGGATTTGCCTGACTAATTTCATTAATACCTAATTCATCTCTAATATGTGCTGCTAACGCATCATTTTCTGTCAATTCTTCAGCAACAATTAATGCTGTTTCTTTTTTAAGTCCTCTCTTTTCGTAGATTCTTGCCAACATTTGTAACTCAAGTTCTGGCATTTCTTCTAATTCTACTTTTTCTCTTTCAATGTCTGCAGATTCTATATCTGTTTGAGAACTTACGGAAACATATTCTCCTGCGGCCATAGATAATGCTCCTGCAACCAAACCAGCTAAAGTAGCTAGAATTACCGGTTCTCTTAATTGGCTTGCAGCAGCAACTCCAATAGCTAAACTTGCGGTAGATAAAATTCCATCATTTGCTCCTAAAACAGCTGCCCTTAACCAATTACTTCTATGTATATAGTGTTTCTCTAAATGGTCGACTAATTCGGTGGAGCTTTTGTTCATCTCAATGAAGTTTATTTTATCAAATCATAATTATTTACTCTTCTTCTTTATATTCATAATATAAAAAATCGTTATAAGGAAAACGCTGAATGTGAATTTTCTTTATTTCTTGGTAAGCCTTTTCTTTAAAATCTTCTAAATTATCTTTGTTTAAAGCAGATATAAAGATAGATTCTACCTCATAATCATTCATCCAAGTTTTTTTCCAATCTTGTAAAGTATAATGTTTTTTCTCTCTTTCTGTAACAATATCATCTTCATCTATTGTTTCGTGAGCATACGCATCAATCTTATTAAAAACCATTAAAGTTGGTTTGTCTGCACATTTTATATCTGATAAAATAGAATTTACAGAGGCAATATGATCTTCAAAATTAGGATGAGAAATATCTACCACATGTAACAACAAATCTGCTTCACGTACTTCATCTAAAGTAGATTTAAAAGATTCTACCAATTGTGTAGGTAACTTTCTAATAAAACCAACAGTGTCTGTTAATAAGAAAGGTATGTTCTTAATTACTACTTTTCTAACAGTAGTATCTAAGGTTGCAAACAACTTGTTTTCTGCAAATACATCACTCTTACTAATTACATTCATTAAGGTAGATTTACCAACATTTGTGTAACCAACTAAAGCAACTCTAACCATTTTTCCACGGTTTTTACGTTGCACACCCATTTGTTTGTCAATGGTTTTTAATTTTTGCTTTAAAAGAAAAATCTTATCTCTAATTATACGTCTATCTGTTTCTATTTCTGTTTCTCCAGGTCCACGCATACCAATACCACCTTTTTGCTTGTCAAGGTGTGTCCATAATCTTGTTAAACGTGGTAATAAGTATTGACATTGAGCCAATTCTACTTGTGTTTTTGCAGAGCTTGTTTGTGCTCTTTGTGCAAAAATATCTAAGATTAAGTTGGTTCTATCTAAGATTTTACAATCTAAAACTTTCTCAATATTACGTATTTGAGCAGGAGATAATTCATCATCAAAAATGGCAGTTCCAATATGATTCGATTCAATATAATCTCTAACTTCTTCTAATTTACCAACACCTAAAAAAGTTTTAGGATTTGGTTTTTCCATCTTTTGGACAAAACGTTTTACGGCAACTCCACCTGCAGTAAGCGTTAAAAACTCTAATTCATCTAAGTATTCTGTAGATTGAGTTTCATCTTGTTTCTGAGATATAATTCCAATTAAAACAGCTTTTTCCGATATTACTTCGCGTTCGTCTATCATAGACAACAAAAATACAAAGATTTGATTTGTAAATGCATAAAAAAATCCTCAATAAAATTAAGGATTTTAATAATTAATTCAAATTCAAATTCAATACTTTTTCTTCTTATAGCAATGGTTTTTAAAGGTTTAATATTCATGCTTATTTTAATCACTGCAAACTTATATTAGAAAAACGTAATTTAGAATACGTTAATGTTAACAAAACATATAATTTAAGTTACGAGTACCAAAAGTTTATTTGTCTATTTTTACGTTTCACAAAAATTAAGTATACATGCAATCATTTTTTTTATCATCTAAAAGGAGTAAAGATATTTTTACTGTTGGTTTTTACAACGTAGAAAATTTATTTGATACAGTAGATGATCCAAAAACTTTTGATGATGATTTTACAGCCAATGGAAAAAATCATTGGAATAATAAACGTTACAGAGACAAGATTAAAAAACTAGGTTCTGTAATTTCTCAATTAGGTAAAGAAAGATCTTATAATGTACCTGCACTTGTTGGTTTGGTAGAGGTAGAAAATGCAAAAGTTGTAAGAGATTTGGTGAATTCTAAAGATTTAAAAAAGCATCATTATGGTTTTGTACATTATGATTCTCCGGATGATAGAGGGATTGATGTAGCACTTTTGTACAATAAAGAAGTATTCGAATTAATAGACTCAGAACATTTTCCTTTGTATTTAGAATATGAAGAAGGAAAGAGAGATTATACTAGAGATATTTTAGTGGTTTCTGGAAATTTAAAAGGAGAATTAGTCCATGTTTTAGTAAATCATTGGCCCTCTAGAAGAGAGGGAATAGAAGAGTCTGAACCAAAAAGAATTGATGCAGCAAAATTAGCAAGAGTAATTATAGCGGGAATACAAGCTAAAAATTATAATGCAAAAATTTTGATTATGGGTGATTTTAACGATGATCCAACCAGTAAATCTATTAAAGAATATTTAGTGACGGATGATTTTTACAATCCGATGGAAAAGATATTGGATAGAAATGCTATTGGTTCTTTAACCTATGAAGGTAAATGGAATTTATTTGATCAGATAATTATTACCAAGAACTTTTTAGACAAAAAAGAAGGACAAATCTATTTTAAGCATGCGGAAGTTTTTAATAAGAAATGGCTTAAAATTTTTAAAGGAAAATTAAAAGGAAGTCCGTTTAGAACTTATATTGGTCCTTGGTATCAAGGAGGTTTTTCAGACCATTTTCCTGTGTATTTGTATTTTAAAAAGGAAGATTAATAGAAATTTGATAGATATAGTCCTTTGGCCTTGTAAACTCTGATACTATTTTTTGAAATTCACTTGTTGTGGTAGGAGCGAAACGCTCGCACTAGCGTTTATGTTTTGTTCCGTTTTCGCTAACGCAAACGTCTCGCTCGTGTGAAAACTGATGCGTTCTTGTTTTTTTAACGCATTCATTTTGGTATACGGTAAAATTATTAAAAGGAGAACTAATTAATCCTTTCCAAAACCTTTAAAAGCGGCCTTTAATTTTTCATCATTTAAAATATACTTCTTGTATTTTCCGTCTCTGTATCTGTAGTAAATAAAGAAAGGCATAAATAGAAAAGAAAAGTAGAAGACACCTAAACCCATTACAATTTGTGCCTTTTCGTGACCTGTATTTATAAGGTACATTCCAACTGCCATCCAAATTAAAAAGATGACAAACATTATTTTTAACATTAACTTCATATTGCAAAATTACAAAAGTTATATCTTTAATTGATATATTTTATAGAAATGAACTCAATTTGATTATTTTTGATTGGTTTGCTACTTTTTTCTTGCAATTCACCTAAAAAAGAAACGAATATGGATACTAAAATAGTGATTGCTCACAGAGGTGCTTCTGGTTATTTGCCAGAACATACTATGGGAGCCAAAGCGATGGCGTATGCTATGAATCCTCATTTTATTGAGCAAGATTTGGTGTTGAGTAAAGACAATGTACCTATTGTAATTCATGATATTTATTTAGATGATGTAACGGATGTTGCTGTAAAATTTGCTGATAGAAAAAGAAAAGACAATCGATTTTATGTGATAGATTTTACTTTTGATGAATTACAAACGCTAAAAGTAACGGAGCGTTTTAATCCCGAAACAGGCGAACAGTTTTACCCAAACCGTTACCCGAAGGGAAAAGGGAATTTTAAACTGCATTCTTTTGAAGAAGAAATAGAACTGATACAAGGTTTAAATAAAGCTACTGGAAAGAATATCGGAATTTATCCAGAAATTAAAGAACCAGCTTTTCATCAAAAAGAAGGAAGAAAGATAACCGAAATTGTTTTAGAGATACTTGCTGATTACGGTTACAAAACAAAAAAGGATAATTGCATTTTACAATGTTTTGATGCAGCAGAGCTAGAGAGAATTCGTGTAGCATTAAAATCTGACTTATTTTTGGTGCAATTAATAGAATTTGAAGAAGAAGCAAAACAATTGACACATTTTGCAACGTATGCAGACGGAATAGGTCCTTGGTACAAGCAAATATTAGATGAAAAAGTAGGAGAGAAGTGGCAGTTTACCACATTAGTTTCCGATGCGCATAAATTGGGTTTAAAAGTGCATCCTTATACTTTTAGAGCCGATTCTTTAGATGAGTTCACTACCTTTGACCAGATGATGGAAACACTCTTAATAGAAGCAAATATTGATGGTGCTTTTACAGATTTTCCAGATTTGGTAGTCAATTTTTTAAAAGAAAAGTAATTCAATGAACACTCATTTATATAAAATAAAACACTTTAATAATACTTTAGATGTTTTTTCATCCGAAGAAAAATTATACACATCTAAGTGGTTTATGGATTTTGGGAAGTTTGGTTCTGAGGTTTTTAATTCAGACGATAAAATAATTTATAAGATTACCAAACAATTTCAATTTTGGAAATGGAAAATGGTATTTACCATAAAAAATAGTCAGGACGTTTTAACCGAATTAATTTCTCAGAATAATAGAAAAACCATCTTTTCTATAGATGTTGATGAGGTTACTTATGAAACGAATATCCATTTTAAAAAGAAAATATCGATTCTAAAAAACGGAGAAAAGATTGCAGAAATTGATGAGTCTTTTTCTGATAATGATTTTAAAGACAGTATTAAATTACAGCTTTTAGATGAAAATGATTTAGCCGTTTGTTTCTTATTATTTTCTTGTTTAAAAATAGAAGCAACTGAGCAAGACTATAAAAGTATTATGCCAAGTCAGAAGCAATTAGAGCCTAATGAAGAGCCTTGGAGCTAGTTTTTAAAGTTTTTTTAGTGCGAATTTTCTTGATAATAAATTCAGGTATTTTGCACTTTTTTTCATAGAACCTTCTAAGTCCTTCGCGTAATTTATAACTGCATCGGTATATTGAATTCCAAAATCTTCTGGTTGTTTTCCGTCTAAATCTATAGTGCCACAAAAAGCAGCAACTTTTATTTTTTTAGCGGTTGCGGAGGTTAACACTCCTTGAATTGTTTTGCCAGACATAGTTTGTGTGTCTAGTTTTCCTTCACCAGTAATAATCCAATCGGCACCTTCAATTTGAGTATCAAAATTCGCGATATTTTTTATCAATTGAATCCCAGGTTCTAAAGTTCCGTTTAAGAATAATTTACTAGCAATTCCCATTCCACCCGCAGCACCAGCACCTTTTACAGACTGAACATCGATTGTGAAAATAGCATTTAGAATTTCAGAAAAATCTTCTAAGCCTTTATCTAACATTATAATTTCGTCTTTCGACGCTCCTTTTTGTGCACCATAAACATAGGCTGCACCATTTTTTCCGTATAACGGATTGGTAACATCACAAGCTATTTTAAAATCTACAGCGCTTAATTTAGGATGAACATTAGTAACATCTATCGATTTTATATTTGATAAATTAGCACCAATAGGTTTTACTTTTTCATTGTTTTTATCTAAAAACTGATAACCTAAAGCCGTTGCCATTCCTATGCCACAATCGTTGGTTGCACTGCCGCCAATACCTATAATAATAGTTTTAGCACCCTTATTAATCGCATCAATAATCATTTCTCCGGTACCTAAGGTAGTGGCATTTTTACAATCGAATTGTGCTGGTTTTAGTAGCTTAACACCAGATGCTTCTGCCATTTCAATAAAAGCAGTACTTGTTTTTTCTGAATAAATGTAAGTTGCATTTATAGTTTCAAAAAAAGGGTTGTTCACTTTTACATTTATGGTACTTCCTTTTAGGTAGAATTCTACAACTTCAATAGTACCGTCACCACCATCTGCTAGTGGTAATTTAAGAATTTCTGTATTGGGGAATTCTTCTAAAATGCCTTTTTCAACAATATTGCAAAACTCTAATCCTGTTAAAGAATTTTTAAATTTATCTGGTGCTAGTACTATTTTCATTTGCTTAAATTTTAACTTAAAATAGTTGGAAGGAAATAACTTAATACAACTATGAATACAAAAAAAGCGACAAGAATGTATACTTCTTTTATCATAAAATCTTCTTTTTTAATGCTTACATTAAAATTGGAAATACGTTTTACAGCTGTGCCACGTGTAAATGCACTAACAGTATAGGCAACTACCAATGCAATTATTACACCCGTAAAGTTTAACCAAATCCAAAAAATGTTAAAGCCTAAATCTATATGAAACAATTCTTGAATGGTTTTAGAAAATATTAGGTTGATTAATACGGCAGATATAATTGCAGCATTCATACCAATATGATTTACTTTTTTAGAAAAGAAAGCCAAAAAGAATGTCACTAATACTGGCCCGTAAAATACAGAACCAATGGCGTTAATTATTTCTATCACCGCACTTTTACTTCCTCCAAAAAGAAAGGCCGCTGCAATACAAATTACACCCCAAAATACAACTGATCCTTTAGAAATAAGCATGTAGTTTTTGTTGCTTAATTTTTTGGTTCCTCTGTTAAAGAAATCTTCTACAGTTACTGCAGATAGAGAATTAACGGTAGAACTTAAAGAAGACATTGCTGCAGATAAAATACCAACCATTAAAATACCTATTAAACCATGAGGTAAATATTTCATAATAAAAACAGGGATCATTAAATCTGCTTTCACACCATTTGCAGCAAATTCTTCTGGAAAATATTTTTGGGTAGTCGTTGCTATTTCTTCCAAGAAACCTGGGGCTTGTGTTATTAAACCACCAATTACTAACCCCATAATACAATAGATTAAAACTACCGGAAATCTTAACAGTCCGTTGGCTAGTAAAAGTTGTTTAATGGTTTTTTCATCTTTAGCAGATAGCATTCTTTGTGCTTGTGTTTGGTCGCAACCATAATAAGAAGCATATAAAAAGAAACCACCAATAATCATTGGTAACAAGCCATATTCGTTTCCTTCACCAATTCCTAAATTATGGTCGATCACTTTTAATCGTTCAGGATCAAAACCATTTGGCAAACCACCATGTTCTTGTAAAAGAGTCCAACCAAAATACAAGCAAATAATTAAACCTGCGAATAAAATAATCATCTGTATAGCATCTCCCCAAACAACGGCTTTCATACCGCCTTGCCAAGAATAGATAATGGTAATAACACTAATTATTAAAATAGTGTACACAAAATCGATGTCTAAAACGGCTTGTAAAATAATGGCAATAGTATACACCATAACACCTGTACCCAATGCACGACTTATCTGAAAAACGATACTTAAAATTAACCTTGTAGAGGTGCTAAAACGTTTTTCTACAAACTCATAAATACTAACTACTCCAGACCTAAATAATGGCGGAATTATAACAATCATAATAAAAATCATTGCTAAAGGAACGGCAAACTCAAAGGTTAACCATTTCATACCTCCGCCTAATTTTAAGCCTACAAAAGCAGGAGCAGAAATAAAACTGATGGCAGATAATTGGGTAGCCATTGTAGATAAACTCAAAGGAAACCATCCCATGCTTTTACCTCCTAAAAAATAATCTTTTGAGTCTTTATTATCTTTAAAGAAGAAACCCATTCCTAAAAAGAAAATGATATAAAATATTACGATACTATAATCTAGCCAATTCATAATCAGTTTGTTTTTATGTGAATTTAATTTTTAAACATATCTATTAATAAAGCGGCACTCCAAGAAAAATGATTACCTCCATAACCTGCTTTACCCTCTTTATGCATTTCTTTTCTAGAATCGAAATATTCATAAAAACCATTTTTTTCAATCATATCTATAGAATCTTGTTTTACACGTTGGGAGATATCCTTGAAACCATATTCTTTTAATCCGTTAAAAAGCATCCAATTTAAATTGATCCAAACAGGACCTCTCCAATATTTTTTCGGATTAAAACGATCACTTGTTGGGTCGAAAGAAGCACATAAATATTGGTCTTCATTTCCAAATTTATCCATCATAACGGTAACCATTTTTTGAGCTCTTTCTTTTGATGGAATACCTGCAAATATTGGCGAAAAAGATGATGATGATAAATATCGTAAAGGTTTTTCATTTCTTAAATCGTAATGAATATAAGCACCTATTTCTTCATCAAATAATTTGTTGTTAAATGATTCTTTACTTTTTGCTTGCCATTTCTCTAACTGTGCTACTTTATCACTGTTATCTCCAAGTAATTTATACAAAGCGATTAAACTCTCGTTAGATTTTATAAGCATTGCGTTAAACAATGGATCTTGAACTAAAAAAGGTGATAATTCAGCTATTTTTTCATCACTATAATTATTCGCTTTTGCAATTTCTATAATATGTAAATAATGATCGTATTCTCTTTTAGATGGACGTTGAGCTGCATCTACATGCGTGGTGTCTCTTCTTTCAAAAGTATATTCTGGCGGATTCATGGTTGCCCAAATATCATCCCAAATAGGAGAGTTGTCTGTACCAGATTCCCAATTATGATAAATATAAACTAAACCTTCATTCTGCGGGTCTCTATTTTTATAAAAATATTCGTGATTAAAATATACTTTATCAATTACAGACGCTATATATTTTAAAGAAGCTTCTTTATTAGTACTAATTTTATACATTTCCTCTAACACAAAACCTGTTACAGGAGGTTGTGTCATTCCTGTAGATTTGTGTTTTTTTGATGCTAATGAATGTAAGTCTGAACGATGAAAATCTGCACCAGGAAAATAACTATCATTGTCTGTATGGAAAATTATGTGTGGAATAAATCCGTTTTCCCATTGAGCATCTAATAAGGTTTCTATTTCTTTTTCTGCTTTTGGCATATCAAAATGTGCAAAACCGATGGCTATAAAACCAGAATCCCATTTCCATTGAAATGGATACAAATTTGCACATGGAATGCTAAAACTCCCTGTCCAGTTATTATTAAGTACTTCTATTGCTTGTTTTTCTAATTTATTCATATTTAAAAATGGATTATTATAATTTAAATACTCACTATTGAAATGTTACTTAGAATAGTGAGTAACCTAAAAACTAAATTGGCTTATAAAAGGTTGGGGGACTAAAAATTAAGGGTCGCTGTTACAAACATTCTTCTTGGTAGAATTGGTCTTCCGTTAAAAAACTCTGCATTACCAGCTTGGTTTACATTTCTTGGATCTCCTTCTGTAATTCCTGAGCTGTCAAATAAGTTAAATAAAGAGACTCCTATTCTTAAGTTTTCTTGGCTGTCTTCCGATTTATTTAAACCAAAGGTGTAACCTGCACCTATTCTAACAATGTTTATTGCTTCTAACTCTACGTTGTTGTTATCTGCAGCAAACTTTTTTCCTGTATGATTTAAAGAAAGTAAAGCATCAAAACTATTATTGTCATAGTTTAAACCTAAACTTGCTAAGAAATTAGGTTGTCTTGCTAATTTGTTACCAACATTGATTTCTGTAGATCCACCATTTTCTAAATCTTCATCAATATTTTTTGTAATTTCATGTTCTTGGTAAGTAGCAGTACCTCTAAAATCTAAATGATCTGATAATTTATAAGACCAGTTTGCTTCTAAACCTAAAGTTTTTGTTGCTTGTTCAGATCTTGTTTTATCAATTAAAGTACCTGCGGTATTAAATGCTTGTGTTATTTTTATTCTATCGCTTAAACTTACATAGTATGCAGCCAAAGACCCAGATAATCTTTCTTTACCTAATTTTACACCTGCTTCAAATTGAATAATTTTTTCTGAATCATAATTTGTGTTTTTTATACCTGCTACTGGAGCAAAACTTCTAATTTGTGGAAAGAAAAAACCTTTTGAAAAGTTTGCATATAAGTTAACTTCATCTATTAAATTATGCAATGCAGCTAAAGATAAAGCCCAGTCAGTAGCATCAATATTTCCTCTTGTAAAACTTCCATCGGCATAATTAACGTTTGCTAATTCTGCAGTTAAAGTAGCATCATCGTATACTTTATTGCTTACAATGTTTCCGTTACTAAAAGTACCATTTGTATTTTCTATTCTAATACCAGCATCAAAACGCCATTTGTCGTAAACTATTTCATCTGTTAAATAGAAAGCTGTTTTGTTTTGGGTTAAGAATTTATTAGCAGTCATACCAATTCTATTATATAACCCTCCTTCAGAAAAAGTAACATCATTACCACTAGCATCTACATAACTTAAGTTTACCAAACGTGGGTTATTATTAAATTCTGATAATACTCTGTATTGATAATTAACATCTTCTGCTTCGGTAAGTGCTAAATAAACACCTGCTGTAATATTATGAGTTCCTTTAGCTGTTTCTATAGTTTTAGTTAAAGAAGCTTCACCAGAATAATCTGTCATTGGGCGTAACCTATCTACATGTAAATTGTCTACCACTAAATCTGAATTACTTATAGATGAGCCAGCTGCACTTCCTTGATATTGTGCTGTAAATCCTTGGTTTCCTGGAGCAACATCTGCAACATAGTCACTTAATTTAATTGGGTTTCCGTTAGCTCCATTACCACCAACATATAAGGCAAAGTTATGTTTGTAGTTTGCGTATTTAATTTTTGACTTGAATCTTAAATCATCAGAAAATTTATAATCGAAATCTCCCATTAAATATCCACCAGCGGTGTAAACACCATCTTCTATAGGACTTGTATATGCCCCACCAGCAGTTAAAAATGAAGTATGTGCTAATTCGCTAGACAATAATTGAGAAACTGGTTGTCCATCATTTCCATCTATCCTATTTCTATCGCCGTCTAACGGAAGTGGTAAAAAGAACTGAGCTCTATCATTAATAAACTGACCATGTAATGTAAAAGAACCTTTTTCAAATTTCTTTTTAATATTTGCTCTAAACTGTACACCTTTTGTAGGCATACCTGTTTCTATTGGTCCGTCATCTTTTCTAACAAATCCGGTAAAAGCATAAAAAGTATTAGAATCTTCTCCTCCTAATCTTCCTCCAGAATAAAAATCTGTTTTTAAACGACCTTTATCTGCCCATTCTACATTTACAATATTTCCTGGGTTAGAATCTCCTGTTTTACTAGTGTAGTTAATAATTCCGGCTACAGAACCAGCACCATATAAAACGGCTGCTCCACCTCTTACAAATTCTACTCCTTTAAAACCAATGTCTGGTCTTGCATATACATCATGTGCAGACGAGTTTAAACCAAACGTACTCATTAATGGCATACCATCATATTGTAATGGGTTAAATACATACTGTCCGCCAGAAGGTAGCCCTCTAACAAAAACATTTGTAGCTGTTTCTCCACCACCACCTTCGGCAGTAATACCAGGTACACTTCTAAGAATATCTGCCTGACTATTGGCAGAAAGTTTTGTAATTTCTTTTTGCTTAATAGAACTAATAGACATTGGTGTCTCTTTTTGAGATCTAAAAGTTGCAGAGGCCGTAAGTACTATTTCATCTAGTTCGGCGCCTCCTTCTTGTAAAACAACAGCAACGTTTACTGTGGTTCCATTTAGATTTACTTTCTTTTCGAAAGTTGTAAACCCAATATAAGATACTTGAATAGATTGTTCTCCAACTGCCGATGATGTAAAACTAAAATTTCCATCAAAATCAGAAGTACCTCCAGAAGTAGTTCCTTTAATAATAATACTTGCACCAGGAATTCCTTCGCCTGTATTATCTTTAATTGTTCCCTTTATATTTGTCTGAGCTGCTACTACAGAAAAACTAAAGACACATAATAATGTAAGTAATGAATGTTTCATGTTATTAAGAATTAGTTAATTATATCCCAAAATTATTGATATATACTCTATTTATAATGCATTTTTTTAAGAAAATGTTATGCAATCGTTTGCGGGAACGTTTGTTTATATTATTTTTACGAAAACGATATTGTGAAAAAAGAAGTAATTACACTAAAACAGATGGCTCAGATGTTAAAACTTTCAACATCAACAGTTTCTAGAGCTTTAAACGATCATCCAGATATTAGTCCGAACACAACAAAGAGGGTAAAGGATTTGGCTAAAAAATTAAATTACATGCCTAATATTTTTGCGAAAGGGTTTAGGTTGCATAAAACAAATATTATTGGTGTTATTGTACCGGATATAACTTCTTATTTTACCTCTACAATTTTAAAAGAAATTTTATTACAGTCAGAAATTAAAGGATATCGAGTTATTATTTCTGAATCTAATAATGATATTCATAGAGAAAAAGAAATGCTATTAACGATGTTGCAATTTGGTGTTGATGGTATTTTAATGTCTTTATCTAAAAATACGATAGAAGTAGATCCTATTTTATATGCATTAAATCAAAAACCGTTGGTACTGTTCGATAAAGTTTCTAATAAAGTTCCTTGTACCCAAATTATAATTGATGGAGAAGAAGCTGCTTTTAATGCTGTAGAGCATTTAATTAATATTGGTAAAAAAAGAATTGCAATTATTAAAGAATTTGAATACTCTTACAATTCAGAAAAAAGATATCAGGGATATTTAAGAGCTTTACAAACGCATAATATACCTGTTGATGAAAAACTAATTTTAAGTACAGAAGATATTTCTTTAAAAAAAGGAAGAAGATTAACGAGTCAGTTAATTAGTTTAAAAGAAAGACCAGATGCTATATTTTCTATAACAGATACTGCTGCTGTAGGGGTTATACAGACGTTAAATAAATTTAAGATTAAAATACCCGAAGAAATTGCTGTGGTAGGTTTTAGTAATTCTTTAAGTTCTACAATAATAGAGCCTAACTTAACTACAACAGATCAACCTGGTAAAAGAATAGGAGAGATCGCTGTAGATTATTTAATTAGAGAAATTCAAGAGCCTAAAAACTATGCAAGTAGTAAAACGATAGAAATTAAAACTAATTTAATAATTAGAGCTTCTACTTTTTTGCCTGATTAAAAAGCTATTGTTCTAAATTTTGAGTTAAAAATAGCAGGAAAATAAGAGCAAATACAATTAGCATCGAAATACCTAATATTTTCCATATTTGTTTATTGTGATGTACTAAGTATTTTCCTAAATGGGTATTCCAGAAATATTCTGTCAACACAGCGTAGCCTATAACATTCAAGATTAAAGTTGTGAAAATAGATTTGGGTAGATAATTTAAAAGTATCGTAGAGCAAAGAGTATATACCAACCCAAAAATAAGAACTTGATTTCTTACTTTAGGTTTGTTCACCTGTTTTAAGTTTTGCATTAATAAAACAGCACCAAATATGGTAGAAAAGAAAATGGTAAAACCGAGGATTGCATTTTTAGAATATAAAACAGGCACTTCTAATTCTTCAAAAGGACTCTTATTACTTTCTATTTTTTCTTTAGGAATAGGAGTCTCAGATACGGTATTTTCTGTAGGCGTATCCTCTATAACAATGGTAGGTTTTTCTAATATGTCTCTATCCTCTAATACCCAAGTAACAGCTTGCAAAGCTTCTTCTGTATATTTATCTTTTTCAGTGAGAATGGTTTCTAACTCTTTGTTAGATTTTGTTCTCATATTTGTTGAAAAACTATTCTGCCTCATTTTCTTCTATAGTTTTATGACGTAACTTCTATTAGTTTATTTCTGTAAGCCGTTAATAATTTTGATTTAGAGATAAAACCAATATATTTTCCTTCTTTAACAACTGGTAAATTCCAAGCACCACTTTCTTTAAATTTTCTCATAATGTCTGTCATTTTATCTAGACCTATGATAATTATTTCTGGAGGATGCTGCATAATATCTCTAGCAAAAATGGTTTTATATAAGGTTTGATCAAACATTATAGGTCTTAAATCGTCTAGTAAAATAATACCTGTTAGTTTATTATTCTTCTTATTAATTACAGGAAAAATATTTCTGTTAGATTTTACAACTGCTTGTTTAACCATACTTTCTAAATCCATATCTGAATAAACTGGAACAAAATTGTTTTCGATAACTCTATTAATATCCATTAAAGTTAAGACAGCATGGTCTTTGTTATGTGTAATTAATTCTCCTTTTCTACCTAACTGCATTGCGTAGACAGAATATGGATGTACATATTTAGCTATTAGGTAAGAAATTGTAGCGGTTAGCATCAACGGAATAAAAAGTTCATAGCCTCCAGTTAATTCCGCAATTAAAAAGATGGCAGTTAAAGGAGCATGTAGTACTCCTGCCATTAAGCCAGCCATTCCTACCAAAGTAAAATTACTTTCAGAAACATTAGATAAACCAGTAGTATTAATTATTTTAGAAACACAATTTCCTAAAAGACTTCCCATAAATAAAGTAGGTGCAAAAATACCACCAACTCCACCTGCGCCAAAAGTTAAGGCACTTGCAATCACTTTAAATAAAACTAAGCCAAATAATAAGATAATAACAACCCAAACATTAGTTAAATCTAAGTTCATAAAGTTGTTTTTTAAAGCTTCTTGTGGGTTTCCTGCAATTAAATTATTAATAACCTCAAAACCCTCACCATATAAAGGCGGAATAAAAAATATTAATACTCCTAAACCAATTCCACCAACTAATAAACGTTTTACTGGAGAGTCTATTTTGTCAAAAAGTTTCTGAATTCTATCATAAACCTCGGTAAAGTAGATAGAAGCTAAGCCTGTTGCTGTTGCTAAAATTAAGTAATAAGGAATGTTGCCAATTGTAAAAACATCCGTTATTTCAAACGGAAGTAAAACATCAGAACCAAAAAAGAAACGAGAGGTTATAATTGCAGATAAAGAAGCCAAAAGTAAAGGCATCATAGAGGCAATTGTTAAGTCTAAGCTAAATACTTCTATGGCAAAAATAATAGCGGCAATTGGTGCTTTAAATATGGCTGAAAGCGCAGCGGCAGATGCACAACCAATTAATAAGGTTCTTGAAGTCTGATTTAAATGAAACAACCTGGCAACATTAGAGCTAATTGCCGCACCTGTTGCAACAGTTGGTCCTTCTAGTCCAACAGAACCACCAAAACCAACGGTAATTGGCGCTGTTAAAATAGAACCAAACATTTGGTAACGCTTCATAATTCCTTTTCTTTTGGAAATAGCATATAGCGTAGAAGGAATACCGTGACTTACCTTGTTTCTAATAATATATTTTATGATAAAGTATACAATTGTTAAACCAATAATAGGAAAAAGAAAGTAAAAAGCATGGTGATAATCTCTTACCAAATTTCCTTCTAAAAGATGCTGAAAAAAGTGTGTTAAGTTTTTTAAAATAACAGCTCCAAAACCTGCTAAAAAACCAACAAGGATGCTAAGTATGTATATGAATTGTTTTTCAGAGATGTATTTATATCTCCAAATTAATATTTTTCTGTAAATGTTTTTTGTTGTTGGCACTTGTTTTTTCGATAAGAAATTATTTATAAATTAGTTTTTTTCTTGATGCTTTACATCCTTTAATAAGTCTAACGCAAAGTAGGTTATTAAAGCGCCTACAAAAATAATACAAACCCACATAAAAACAGCCGTTTCCCAAAAAGGTTTCTCTTTTATAATTACAGGTGTTGCTTTGGTTTTAATAAAATTATTTACGGATACTTCTTCTTCTATAATTGATGTTTTTTCTGATATAAAATTACCTAAGTCATAAGAAGGTTTAGAGAAGGTAGTATCTATTATTAGTTGATATTGTTCCTTCTTTTTTAAGTCAGATATAATATAAATAGGCTTTTGTAATAAGGTAATGTTTGTAATTTCTAAACTAGGATTGTCTTTGTTTTCGATTTCTATAATAAATTCTTTTTCATTTAAATTATTTAAGAAAAAGGTGTTTTCTGTTTTAGAACTTAACTGAAAGTTAGAAATTACTTGTTGATCAATTTCTACTCTCTTCTTTATTTTACGTTCTTTATTTATAATTAGTTTTGCATTACGTTGATAAAAAGCGGTGTTAATATCAAATGAAATACTATTAATTTGATGAGATTTGTTTGATGTAAATTTAATCTGTGTAACTTTTCTGTCTTTTAAAAGCGTAATTTCCTGACTATAATCTGTAAGTGTAATTGGTGCTTCAGAAAAATAGTTGTTGATGTATTTACCAACACCCAAAATGTTTATTGGTAAAGAATTTTTATCGTTAAAGGCTATTTTTAAGAACTGATACGTTGTTGTTGGGAAGTCTATCCTTTTTTCTAGGGATGATTTATTGGCAACGTTCTTAAAGTATAGACTGTTGTTAGATGTAATTCCAAACCATGTTTTGGCGTCATTGCTTCCATAAAGATGATATGTTTTAGAAATATCTGTATTTGCAACCTGAAGAATAAGATTTGTTAATTTTTCAGATGATTTATTTTCTATAATAACCGAAGTAATAGAATCTTTAATTCTTTTGTTTGATAGTATTTTAATCGGTAAAAAAGTAGAAAATAATTGATCTGAATGATATTTTAAAACATAAGGCACTTCTTTGTTTGCGCTATCTTTTATTCTAATAAAATTAAAATTATTTTTACTTGCAGACCTTATTTCTGGAGTCAACATTATTTTATGTAAACCGTCTTTTTCAACACTGTTTAAAGAGCCTTTATAATTCTGACTAAAACAAGTTAGTCCGATAAATAAAACGATTAAAAAGCTATATTTCTTCATCTTCTTGAGTTTTGTCATTTACTAATTTTTTAATTTTCTGATACACAAACGAAATAATCAAGATTAAAACACCTAATAATATAAAGGCGACTATTTTTCCTGTTTCAGAAGCATTTTTAATATCGTAAGCAAATAGTTTTATAATGGTTATTCCTAATAAAGAAAGTGCAATAATTCTTAAGTTTTTCCACTGTTTCTTAATTCCGATAATTAAGAATATAAATGAGAAAACTCCCCATAAAATAGGATACCCAATTTTAATTATTTGGTCTTGTACTGCATCTATTTTGTTATCTATAATATCGTATTTTGAGTAATCATTTGTTTGTGCATTTAACTCAGTAATAATTGAAGAATTATTAGAAAAATGAACTCCATGTACCATCACTTCATTACTTAATGTGTACACAATAGCAAATACAAATACCCATGGCAACCATTTACTTCGTGTTGGTTTTATATTGAATACCGTACTTGTCTTTTTAAATAATTGAACTCCAAAATAAATAAGACATGCTAAAATTATATAATGCAAGTAAAAAGCATAATTACTATGTATAGAAAGTGCAAGGTTTTCTGCAACTTCATCTGTTGGTAATTTGTAGATGTTGCCAATGTAAACGATAATTGAAATGCAACTGATTAATAAGACTGCTTTTTCTATGTTTTTCTGCTTTAATTTTTCTGTAAAAAATAATAAGAGTGCGACAAACACAAAATGGTATGCAACAGGAAAAGATAGGGCAGAAGCTGTATTTTCTAAAAATTGATGTGCTTGATAATCAATTTCTAAAGCACCTGTAAAATACGCAACTAAAACAAATGCAATTAATACAATTATTTTGTAAACGTTTATTTTTAAGGTGAAATATTTAGTGACCATATTTCCTTCTTTTTTTAATAACCAATAGGTTAAAAACAGAGAAACACTTACTACAAAACCAGCTATATATAACGGATTAAAGACTACCGATAATTCTTCTGAATACGCATACAACTCCCAATCTAGTAGCAAACTAATAATAGATAAAAATTGTACTATGATGGCACCTAATTTAAAAGACTCAATTTTAGATTTTTTAGACAACCAAAACAATAAAACTACTTCTGCAGCCCAGAAAAGAGTAATTTGGTTTCCGTTAAATTGAATAGGGATAGTTAGCGTAACAAAGGTTAATGCCAAACCAATTAGAATGTAAATAGCGTTTTTATCTAATCCGAATTTCTTATATAAAATAGTTGCATATACTACATTATAAAAAGCCAATAGTAAGGTGAATAATCCTGTGAAATTAGACTCTAAGTCTTTTAGAATTACCATTCCAATTCCGAAGAAAATAAACGTATTTGCTATTAAAATAAAATATTCAATTTTAGAAAAGACCCCTTTATTTTTTAAGTTATTTAAAACAATAGTAAGGCTAAAAATAAAGTAAAATATGGTAGCAAAAGTTAAAGCGCCATTATGCTCAAAATTGTCTTTATGGATGTTTAAGAAACACCAAGAACCAAATAAAATAAAGGTAAAAACAAAATCTATAATCGTTGCTATTTTCCACTTTTTAAAATAAGAAATAGCAAGAATACCTAAATTTAAAATAGCGATATAACTAAATAACACCACATAATTTCCTTCGCCAGTACTTAACATAAAAGGAGCTGCAAAACCACCAATTAAAGATAAGACTGCTAATTCTTGTCTGTTATAAGAAACGGAAACTAAGGCACTAAAAGCCGTAATTACTGCCATAATACAAAAAGCAACGGTCTGGCTAAATAATTGGTATTCATGGAAAGCAATATAAATAGTAAGGTAAAAGACACTTATGGCTCCAGCTACTAAAACAGAACTAAAGGAAGCGTAATTTTTCTTTAATTTATGTGCAATCATCATTATTAGTGAACCACATAAAACACCTATTCCTACTCTTGCAGGTTCGTTAATCCAGTCTTTATCAATAGCAAACTTTACAAAGAAACTAATCCCTAAAACAAGAATTAAAACACCTATTTTGTTAATTAAATTCTCTCCAATAAATTTCTCTAAATCTGGATTCTTCTCTTTAAAAGCTGCTATCCAAGATTTTTTAGGAATTGCTTTTTCTTTCTTTTTCTCTTCTTTTGTATTTGGTTTTTTATCAGTAACTATTGGTGCAATTTTAGCATCAGTATTCAGAATAGGTTTTACTACTTCTGGTACTTCAGAAACAAAAATAATAGGTTCCTCTTTTGCTACAACAATTGGTCTTGTTTTTTCTAAAGGCTCAGTTTCTTTTTGAGAAACAGGTTCGCTTTTAGTTTTTAATACTTCTTCTTTAGAAGCTGATTTTTGCTGTAAGTCTCGTAATTTATCATCTAATTGAAAAACAGAAGTCTGTAAATCTTTCAATTTAGAACTAATATTTTTGTTTGTAATTAGTAGATAAATAATGATAAAAATGAGTAATACTATTTCCATACTTAACAACATGTTTTTTCTATGATTAGAATAAAGTAAAGGGTTTCATTTATTTTTGTGAAGATAAAATATCGGTTGCTAAATAGGCATTGTTTTTATTATAATACCAAGCTCTATTTTTAGGAATCTTAATTTCATTGATGGTTTCTAAACCAGAAAGTAAAATGTATTCTCCGCTATCTTTTGCTTCTTTAAAAAACTGATACACTTCCATAGCACATGTTTCTGGGTCAAAGTAAAAGTACCAAGTATCTTTACCAACTTCTTTATTGTAGGTAGCTTTTAAAACCAAATAGTCTTTTCCTTTAAAGTTCTTTTTTTCTACTTTTTGATCAATAACGGTTCCGTTATCTTTTAACTTCATTGGTAAACCGTACAAATATGTATAGTAGTTTTTTAAAAAACTAGCACGTATAATGTCTAAATTATACTTCTTTTTAATTGCTTCAGATGGATTGTTATCACCATTAAAAGTAAAGCTAGAAGTATTTTTATCTAGAATATATTCTGTAGTAATTGTATCTCTAGTAGCTATTACAGAAAAATATTCTTCGGGTAAATTAATTTTGATAACACTTTTTCTTGGAGATTTTTTAGGAACATTCATGGTAACAAATAATTCACCATTAAAAGTAGCCCAATTTCCATTAGGATCATGAAACTGAATTGCTTTTTCTAACAATTCATCACCTGTAATTTCTTGAGAAAAAGAAGCGATAGAAATAAAAAGGAGTAAAAATATAATTCGTCTTTTCATAGCGGAAAGGATTAAAAAAATCCCGCAAAAGCGGGATTTTAAATTATTTATTTTTGGATGTTTAATTTCAAGCTTAATTCTTTTAATTGATCATCATCTATAAATGCAGGTGCATCTATCATAACATCACGTCCAGAATTGTTTTTTGGAAATGCAATAAAATCACGAATTGTTTCTTGTCCGCCTAAAATAGCAACCAATCTATCCAATCCAAAAGCCAATCCACCGTGAGGAGGCGCTCCGTATTCAAAAGCATCCATTAAGAAACCAAACTGCGCTCTAGCATCTTCTTCAGAAAAACCTAAATGTTTTAACATAGTTGCTTGCATTTGCTTGTCGTGAATTCTAATAGAACCACCACCAATTTCATTTCCGTTTAATACTAAATCGTAAGCGTTTGCTTTTACAGCACCAGGATCTGTGTCTAACAATTCCATTTGCCCAGGTTTAGGCGATGTAAATGGGTGATGCATTGCATGGTAATGCCCAGTTTCTTCATCTAATTCTAATAAAGGAAAGTCGATTACCCAAAGCGGAGCAAATACTTTAGGATCTCTTAACCCTAAACGTGTTGCCAATTCCATACGTAAAGCAGATAATTGTGCTCTTACTTTATTTGTTTCACCAGATAAAACACACACTAAATCACCAGGTTTTGCACCTGTAATTTCTGCCCATTTAGCTAAATCTTCTTGGTCGTAGAATTTATCTACAGAAGATTTAAAAGATCCATCTTCGTTTACACGCGCGTAAATCATTCCTAAAGCACCAACTTGCGGACGCTTAACCCACTTAATAATATTGTCTATTTCTTTTCTTGTGTATGCATTTCCACCAGGTACAGCAATACCAACTACTAATTCTGCGCTATTAAAAACGCCAAAATCTTTATGTTGTGTAACTGTGTTTAACTCGCCAAACTCCATTCCAAAACGGATATCTGGTTTGTCATTTCCATACAATTTCATTGCATCGTCATATAACATTCTCGGGAATTTCTCCACCTCAACATTATTTACTTCTTTAAGTAAGTGACGCGTTAATCCTTCAAAAATATTTAAAATATCTTCTTGCTCCACAAATGCCATTTCACAGTCAATCTGTGTAAATTCTGGCTGTCTGTCTGCACGTAAATCTTCATCTCTAAAGCATTTTACAATCTGAAAATATTTATCCATTCCACCAACCATCAACAGTTGTTTAAAGGTTTGTGGAGATTGAGGTAACGCATAAAATTGACCTTCATTCATACGAGAAGGAACCACAAAATCTCTTGCGCCTTCTGGCGTAGATTTTATTAAATAAGGTGTTTCAACTTCAATAAATTCAGCATCAGATAAATACTTTCTAACTTCCATTGCCACTTTATGACGGAAAATTAAACTGTCTTTTACCGGATTTCTACGGATATCTAAATATCTGTATTTCATTCTAATATCTTCACCACCGTCCGTTTTATCTTCAATTGTAAAAGGAGGCGTAACAGATGCGTTTAAAATTTCTAACTTAGAAACCAACACTTCTACAGCACCCGTATCCATTTTAGAATTCTTAGCTTCACGCTCAATAACAGTACCAGTAACTTGTATTACAAACTCTCTACCTAAAGACTTTGCTTTTTCAATCATTTCTTTTGGCGTACGCTCTTCATCAAAAATAAGTTGCGTAATTCCGTATCTATCACGTAAATCTACCCAAACCATAAACCCTTTATCACGGCTTTTTTGTACCCAACCTGCTAAGGTTACCTCTGTATTTATATGCGATGCTCTTAACTCGCCACAAGAATGACTTCTATACATTTCTTTATTTTTATATTCTTATCTGCCATTTTCTAAAAGGCAGAAGTCTCATTAATTGAAGCTGTAAAAATAATCATTTTCTATTGAATATGAGTTTTTTGGGCGTTCATTTCTAAAGAGAAATATCCCGCTTTCCGCACTCGCTTTTTTTATTCCGAAAAAGAATAAAAAAGAGCTCAAACATTATTTTATACTGAGCGTAGTCGAAGTACTGCAATCGGTAACGCAAAATCCGTCTAATGCTCTTTATTTATGTAACGTATTGGTGCCTTTTTTTATAGATAAAGCTATTACACGTATCAATTTTTTTTATGAAATAAGAATTTTAAAAAGGACAATATTACGTGTAAAGCAACTTAATCTAAAATTATGAAATTAAATTTAAAATATTGATAATGAGTATTTAAGTTTAAAATGATGTGGCAGTATGACGAAAAAATGTTATCTTAAGGAATTGGAAAAATGAAAAGTTCAGACTAAAATAAATGTTTCCTATTTATTGAGATTACAAATATGCATTAGAAGGTCTGTATTAGTCATATAGAAAGTATAATCTTTTAAAATAGCATCTCATGAAAAAATTAGTCATCACACTTATAATTATTCTGTGTAGTTTTTCTATAAAGGCACAAAATCCGAATCTTGTTGGCAGCTGGCTTATAACCAAAGTAGAATCAGCTAACAATACGGAACATCCATTTAAGATTATAGAGTTTGCAAAAGGCGGAAAAACATTGATGAAAGGTAAATTGGTTGCAATTTGGCGTTACAATAGTAAAAGGAATGAAATTAAAATGAGATCTAATGTTGAGGTAGATTTTAATGGCATCAGTAAAATTGTAAGCAGTACCAACAAAGAGCTTGTATTAGAAAAAGAGGCATAAGTACAACCTATTTAAAGCTGAATTTTAATGAGATTGCTAAAGAAAATGCAGAGTCTAAATTCATCGGAACATGGACCATAGTAAATGATTTTGAGGATACTCAATTGCTAAAAATGGAACTACCAGATACTTTTTCATTTTCTACAATTTCTTCAATAGGAAAATTAAAATCAACAATAAATGGTACTTGGATGTACAACTCTAAAGAAAAAGCAATCACTTTTATAGGCGAATCTAAATTGTTAAGGGGGAAAAGTTTTCTAAAAGAACAATCAGAAAATACATTTATACTAAATAAAAGCGGAAAAGAAATCACAGCTAAAAAAGAAAAAATTGCTGCAAAAGATATTTCATCCACTAGTTTAGAACGTTTAACTTTTAATATTAATAATTTTCCAGCAAGATCAAACGAAAGTTCTCCTTGGTCAGATTTTGATTCTTTATTAGTCAAATTAGAACATGTAAACTATTTAAAGTATAAACGAAGTATGTTAATACCAAGCACAAAAAGTTTTAAAGAAGATATTTTACTGTCTAAAATCACTATTAATAAAGAAAGAAAAAGTATCACCTTAGATAATTTAATCATTACCGAAAAGGACACTCTAAAAGATACTGAAAGTTTTAAAGGAGGTCTATTAAATATGAAAAATGATTTTTTTCCTCAAGAAGATCTAGGCCCGTTTAGAGTAATAGCCACAGAAACGATAAAAGTGTTTGCAGGAGAATTTAAATGTAAAGTTGTGGAAGGTTTTTACGGAGAAGCAAAACTTAAATATTGGATGATTATAGACAAACCAGGTGTTTACGCTAAGGTAATTCGTGAAAACATAAACATTTTTGATAAGTTAGATTATCAAATACTAGAGTTGATAGAATTAAAATAAGAGTAATAAATAGTTTATGTTTTTGTCGTTTAAATCACTTTCTAAAAAAGAGACAACTTATGTAAGTGCCACTATTTCTGTAAAAGTCTATTTAAATTCAACTATTTGTTTTTGAGTCCAATTTGAAACCTTAAATTTGAAACTTGAAACCGAAACAATGAGCAAATTATATTTAGTGCCTACTCCAATAGGTAATTTAGAAGACATGACTTTTAGAGCAATAAGAATTCTAAAAGAAGTAGATTTTATTTTAGCAGAAGATACACGTACAAGTGGTAAACTTTTAAAACACTTTGAGATTGCTACACAAATGCACAGTCACCACATGCATAACGAGCACAAGTCTTTAAAAGGAGTTGTACAAAGAATACAAAACGGAGAAACTTGTGCCTTAATATCAGATGCCGGAACACCTGCAATTTCAGATCCTGGTTTCTTACTAACCAGAGCTTGTGTAGAAAATAATATAGAGGTAGATTGTTTACCTGGAGCAACTGCTTTTGTACCCGCTTTAGTAAATTCTGGTTTGCCAAATGACAAGTTTGTGTTCGAAGGTTTTTTACCAGTAAAAAAAGGAAGACTAACACGTTTTTTACTATTGGCAGAAGAAACAAGAACCATGATTTTTTACGAATCTCCACATAAATTAGTAAAAACGTTAGGGCATTTTGTAGAGTATTTTGGTGCTGACAGACAGGTTTCTGTAAGTAGAGAATTAACAAAAATGTTCGAAGAAACGATTAGAGGAACTGCAACTGAAGTTTTAGCACATTATACTGCAAAACCACCAAAAGGTGAAATTGTGGTTATTGTAGAAGGGAAGAAGTAGATATTTTACTTACCTCAGGCCTCACAGGTTTTTAAAACCTGTGAGGTCTTTGAACAACATTTATCCATTTTTTATTGAAATCAAAAATGTCATTTCGAAATGAGTTTTTTAACGATTGAGAAATCTATAGATTCATTTTTGTAATATTACCTTTATCCTAAAAGGGTGTACCTATTTCTAAAGAATCAACCAAATTATTTCTAGAAACCAAATAATGAAAAGTAAAATAAGCTTTATCATTTTATTAAATTATCAGCCAAAGGCTGAGGTTTTTATTATTGTTTAAATAAAAAAGAAATTAATCTTCTTCAATATCAAACAAATACTCTACAGTTACCTCAAAAAGACGCGCCATTTTAATTGCTAAAGTTACAGACGGATTAAATTTATTATTTTCTATTGCATAAATAGTTTGTCTAGAAACATCAACCTTTTTTGCTAAATCAGCTTGAGTTAAATTATGTCTTGCACGCTCTACTTTTATTAAGTTTTTCATTTAGTAAATACGTTTTTTAAGTGCGAAAATTATGAGATAAAACCAAAGAAAAAGAATAATAAAATAATCTAAGGTTAACTTTATCTCTTCTGAAATTGAATAAGAAATTATAGTTATTGCTAATCCAATGAAAGACGTTAATTGAAATGATTCTAGTCGTAATTTATTGATATAATCATCTTCTATTTTTTCCCTAGACATTAAATATATAACCATACCTAGAATTGAGCCAATCTCTAATAGGTGAATAACTGAATTGGAAAATAAGTTTTCAAAATAATTAAATTTTGTGGCATCTAGTGCTCTAGTAAATCCCATCATAAAATCCTTATAGCCAGAAATTATAAAACCAACAGTAAATATTAATAATCCTAACTTTTTACACCAATTGGGTAACATTTTAATTTTCATAATGCTATTATTTTTATACAAATGTAAACAATACTTTACATTAAAATAATAAAAGTTGTCTTTTTTTGTTGTTTATGTTTGACGAATTAAAAAAAATAAGTGACCATCCAACAACTCAAAACAAAACTAAAAGTAAGTCCAATAGAAAATAATTTCACAGAAATACTGTAAAAAATTAAGAATTTCTATAATTTTACGACAAACACTTTTACAGGTATAATTATCAAAAAATATAATAAGAATGAATTACAGGAAATTAGGAAAAACGAACTTAAACATCTCAGAAATAAGTTTAGGAACCTGGCAAGTTGGTGGAAAATGGGGAAGTGACTTTAGTTTCTCGAATGCAGAAAAAATTATTAATACAGCCATTGATAATGGAATTAATTTTATTGATACTGCAGATGTTTATAGTGATAGATTAAGTGAAAAAGTGGTCGGTGAAATTGTACGTGCAAGTTCTGAAGAAGTATTTATTGCTACAAAATGTGGTCGTCAATTAAATCCTCATGTAAATGCATCATACACAACTGCTGCTTTAAGAAAATTTGTGGAAGATAGTTTATCTAATTTAGGCGTTGATAGAATTGATTTAATTCAATTACATTGTCCTCCAACAGAAGTATACAGTCGTCCAGAAATTTTTGGTTTATTTGATGATTTAACTACAGAAGGTAAAATTAGAAATTACGGAGTAAGTGTAGAGAAAGTTGAGGAAGCTTTAAAAGCAATAGAATTTGAAGGAGTAAGTACTGTTCAACTTGTCTTTAATATGTTTCGTCAAAAACCGAGTGAAATATTTTTTGAAGAAGCAAAGAAAAAAAATGTTGGACTTATAGCTCGTGTTCCATTGGCTAGTGGTTTGTTAACAGGGAAATTCACTAAAACAACAACGTTTAACAAAGAAGATCATAGATTCTTTAACCGTGACGGAGCTGCCTTTGATAAAGGAGAAACGTTTTCTGGTATAGATTATAATTTAGGTTTACAGGCTGTAGAAGAGTTAAAAACAATTTTTAATGAAGACGAAAGTCTTGTGCATAAAGCATTACAATGGATTTTGTCTTTTAATGAAATAAGTTGTGTAATTCCTGGAGCTTCTAGCGTAGAGCAATTAGTTTCTAACTTAAATACAAGTAGTATAAGTCCGATTTCGGATACCCAATTAGCGCAAACAAAAAGTATTTACGATAAATATATTAAAGCAGAAGTGCAAGATTTATGGTAAAATAGTTAGAACAAACCTAAATAGAATTAAACATTTTACAATCTTTAGATATGATAATACAAGAGTTTAAAACAAAACTAAAAGCAAATCCAACTTCAATCTTATTTGTAGAAACCATGCAAGTAATTGAGGATAACTATAATTTTACTCCGACTACTTTTACAAACGGAGATATTAAAAACAAAGCAGGAGAAAATTCTGGTTCATGTAAGTTATTTGCATTTGCTAAAATTCAAAAAATGACAAAAGAAGAAGCTTTATTTTGTTTTGGAGAACACTATAAAAATGTTTTAGAAGATGAAAATGGAGACTCCCACCAAAATATCAGAAATTTTATGAAGTCTGGTTTTGATGGTTTGTCTTTTGAAAGTGAAGCTTTAGAGTTAAAGTAAGATTTTTTTAGAGTTCGATTGTCATTTCGAAATGAGTTTTTCAACGATTGAGAAATCTCACTACTCATTTAAAAAGATAATTTTGACTATTTTTAGAGAATGCAATGCCTTTTATCAGAAATAAAAAAATGCACTATTTGCGAATCACATTTAGATTTGGGGGCAAACCCTGTAGTTACAGGTCATAAAAAATCTAAAATTGTAATTATTGGTCAAGCACCCGGAACAAAGGTTCATAAATCGAGCATTCCTTGGGACGATGCTAGTGGTAAGCAATTAAGAAAATGGCTCAATGTTTCTGATGAAGATTTTTACAATGTAGAAAACTTTGCCATTGTACCCATGGGTTTTTGTTATCCTGGAAAAGGAAAAAGTGGAGACAAACCTCCTAGAAAAGAATGTGCTCCTCAATGGCATCAACAAATATTTGAGTTAATGCCAAATTTAGAACTGATTATTCTAATTGGAATGTACGCTCAGAATTATTATTTAAAAGATAAAGCGAAACGTACGCTCACAGAAACGGTAGATAATTATCCGGAGTATTTGCCTAAATACTTTACATTACCACATCCTTCTCCCAGAAATCGGTTTTGGTTGACTAAAAATCCTTGGTTTGAGAAAAATGTAATTCCGGAATTAGAAAATAGGGTTCAAAACATCATTAGGAGAAAATGAAAGAGAAAGTCTTGTTTTTCGATTTTCAATCTTTTGATATAAAGTATTAAAAAACTTTTGTCTTTCTACAGAGGCATCACCAGAAAGGTTGTTAGAAAACTCTATTTGCGTTTTAAAATGTTGTTCAATCTGGTTTGTTGTATTTTCATCACTTATTCTAAAATAACTTAAATTAGTATAGGGCACAAAAATCTTTTTTTGGGTTTCAGATTTCATAATTACCGTATTTAAAAGTGGAACTAAATTGTTGTGGTATAATTGGTAACTACTTTCACTATGGTTTCTTTTTTGATTTTTAGCTTGTTCTTCAATTACCTTTAAAGATTCTACCAAACTATCAGCAATCATTATTGACTCTGGTTTTGTGGTAAGACCTATGTCAAAAAAATATTGAATTTGATTTAAAATATTATCTATCGTAGAATCACTCCATATTTCTGTTAATGATATTTTATTGTATCCTTTTAAAAAAGTCTTGTGTTTTTTTAAAATTTCAGAAGAGGGCGTAAATTCCGAAAAAGGCATTTTTTTAATATTAGAATCCTTAGTAGATATATTAATTAAAGCAAATATTCTAAACATAGAAAAAAAACCACTGCCCGCATGATATAGAGGATAGTCTTTAAGAGAGTTTATTAATAATGCTTCTCCCGATTCCTGTAATTTTTCAATTTCATTAGATGATTTATCTAAAAAAGTTTGTAAATAATCATCTTCAATTAAATGATGAGTTTTCTCTACAATAATCCTTTTACTATTATTGGTGGATAATAATAAGGTGTTTAAATCTATATTGTAATGATTTGCGAGTTTTAAAGTTTCAGCTAAATTTAAGGCTGTTTTTCTGTTAACCCTTCTATATGCAGCATCATAACTTAAGTCTAAAACCTCTGCAATTTTATCTATAAAAGAAACGTTTTTAGGGAGTTTCTGTTTAATGTAATTAAATAATTTTTCTTCTGAGCTTTTCATTTAGGCCTTTTTTTCGTACTTAAAAATCACAAAAAAAACATTTATTTTTTGTGAAATACACAATTTTAAAACTAATGTTTTCTTTACTTTTGTGTACTAAATTTGAAAAGGTTGGGGGACCTTAATAATTTATTTTGAATCTCCTCACTTTTATAGTGAGGAGTTCTTTTTTTTTGAAAAATAAATGTACTGCTTTTTATTGATGTTTACCAACTTCAAAACCATGTTTTCCTAAATATTGATCTCCGCTTTCAATAGCATCTTTTTCTAAAGTTGTTCCCATAGAATCATTCCAACGATTTAAGTATCCAAAAAGGGAAATAACACCTAACATTTCTACAATTTCACCTTCATCCCAATACTTATATAATTCATTTTTAATTTTTGCATCCACTGCATTTGGCACCATAGAAGCAGCTAAAGAAAAATCTAATGCAGCGCGTTCAGCATCAGAAAAAGCAGGGTGTGTTTTGTATTCCCAAATATTATCTAATTGCTCTTGTTCTGCTCCGTAACGTTCTGCAGCTCTAATGGCGTGCGCTTGGCAATATCTACAACCGGTAGCATTACTAGAAACCCAAGCAATCATTCTTTTTAATGCAGATGTTACCCTGCCTTCATTTGCCATAACAGCCTTATTTAAGTTGATGAAAGCTTTAGAAATTGCGGGTCTGCGCTGCATTGTTAAAACAGAATTTGGGCAAAAACCTAAGGTCTCATTAAAGAATAGTGCTAATTCTTTTGTTTCTATATCGTGTTCTGAAGATAATGGGGTTACTAATGGCATATTTATGATTTTAAATTTATTTATGGAATTCTATTTTTATAACTTTACGATAAATATAACTGTAAAAAAATGGAAATAAAACTGCATTCTTATAATCTTCAATTAAAACACACTTTTACAATCTCTAGAGAGTCTCATGACTTTCAGCCAAGTTTAGTTGTAGAGTTAATTTCAGATGGATTTTCTGGTTTTGGAGAAGCAACTTCAAATCCTTATTATAATATTACTGTCGAAAACATGATGGCTACTATTCAGCAAAACTTACCTTTTATTAAGTCTTTGTCGGGAGAAGAACCTGCTGATTTTTGGCAAAAGTTACAACCTTTATTTGCTAAAAATATGTTTGCATTATGTGCTTTAGATATTGCTTTTAATGACTTAAATGCGCGTAAACAAGGAAAAAAACTATATGATGTTTGGGGTTTTAATACCGATAAAAACCCAATGACAGATTATACCATTGGTATCGATTCTGTAGAGAAAATGTTAGCGAAGATGAAAGAACTTCCTTGGCCAATTTATAAAATAAAATTAGGGACTAAAAATGATATTGAAATAGTAACTGAATTAAGAAAACATTCTGATGCAATTTTTAGAATTGATGCAAATTGTGGTTGGACTGCAGATCAAGCAATAGAGAATTCTTTTAAATTAAAAGAATTAGGTGTAGAGTTTTTAGAGCAACCTTTAAAAGCGGATGATATTGAAGGTGCTAAAAAATTATTCGAAAATTCTGCTTTACCAATTATTGCAGATGAAAGCTGTATTGTAGAAAGTGATGTAGAAAAATGTTTTGGTTTGTTTCATGGTGTAAACGTAAAGTTGACAAAATGTGGTGGGGTAACGCCTGGTAAAAGAATGTTAGAAAAAGCCAAAGAATTAGGCTTAAAAACAATGGTTGGTTGTATGACAGAGTCTACCGTAGGTATTTCTGCAATAGCACATTTATTACCGCTTTTAGATTATGTAGATATGGATGGTGGTTTGCTATTGAAAAAAGACATTGCTAATGGAGTTACCATAGATAATGGTGTAATTTCTTATGCTGATGAAAATGGAACTGGAGCTTCATTGTTATAAATATGCAATTAGAAAAAGTACCAACTACAACAGCTTTTTTAAACGGAAAAGAATACTTGTATTTTAGTGGCACTTCTTATTTAGGAGCTGCTGCTTTACCTGAGTTTCAAGAATTACTTTTTAAAGCTATTCAGAAGTGGGGAGTTTCTTACGGAAGCTCTAGAAGTGCAAATATAAAATTAGCTGTTTATGAAAGAGGTGAAACTTACTTGGCTAATTTTTTACAAACAGAAGCTGCTGTAACAGTTTCATCAGGTACTTTAGCAGGTCAATTTGCTATAAAAACATTAGGGACGTTTGTAGATGCTTTTTATTTTATGCCAAAAACGCATCCGGCAATTTTGCCAGAAAATGCGTTGTCTGTTTTTAGTGATTCAGAATTACACTCATCTTTAAAATCAATAAAAAATAAAAAAATAAGCATTGTTTTAGACGGAATTGCAGCATTTGAAACAACACCGTTTTCTTTCGGTTTTTTAGATGAAATTGATATTTCTAATACTATTTATTTGGTGATTGATGAATCTCATAGTTTAGGGGTTTTAGGCAAGAATGGAAACGGAATTTCAGAACTTGTACCAAAAAGAAAAAATATAAAAGTGATTATTAGTTCTTCTTTAGGAAAATCTTTTGGAGTTAATGGAGGTATAATTGCAGGAGATTTAAGTTTTATCAATCTTATCAAAAAAGACAATCTTTTTATTGGTTGCGCAGGTATGAGTCCTGCTTTTTTGGAGGTTTTTATAAATGCACAAGAAATTTATAAAAAGCAATTGGTAAAACTGAAAAGTAACATGGAGTATGTGTATCATCAATTAAAAGATAATACTGCCGTTACTATTGATAACTCTTATCCTGTTTTCTTTCATTCTGATGAAAAAATAGAACAAATTCTATTGGATAAAAATATTTTAATAACCTCTTTTTATTATGCTACAAGCACAAAAAAGTTTAATAGAATTGTTATCAATGCAAATCATACGAAAGCGCAATTAGATTTTTTAATTAACTCAATTAATATTAAAGTAAAATAATTAGCAATGAAAAAAATATACCTTTTATTACTGTTTATTAGTGTTGTTTCTTGTAAAGATGATCTTAAAATTATAGACAAGCCAATTGAGTTTGGAGAGTTAAGAGAGCAGTTAACTTTAGAGTACATGGAATCTCATTATGGGATTGTTCAAGATTCCCCAACAATTGAACCTAAAATGGTTGTGATCCATTGGACTGCAATACCAACATTAGAAAAATCTTTTGGTGCATTTGTAAATACCAAAATAGGGGACCACAGAACAAAAATTAATACAGCTAGCCAATTAAATGTTTCTTCTCAGTTTTTAGTTGATTTAGATGGAACTATTTATAGGTTAATGCCAGAAAACTTTATGGCAAGGCATGTAATTGGTTTAAATCATTGTGCTATTGGTATAGAAAATGTTGGAGGCACGGCATCAAAACCTTTAACCGAAAAACAATTAGAAGCGAATATTAAGCTTGTTACTTATTTAAAAAATAAATACGAAATTGATTACGTTATTGGTCATTATGAATATACTAATTTTGAAAACCATGAGTTATGGTTGGAAAAAGATAATGGTTATAGAACAGTAAAAACAGATCCAGGAAAAGATTTTTTAACGAAAGTTAAAAATGCTACAAAGAGCTTAGGGTTTAGAGAAGTTCCTGTTAAATAATATTTAGCAAAACAAATAGAAGAAAAAAAAGCATCAGAAATTATTTCTGATGCTTTTTCTATTTTACTTAATAAATTATAGTCGATTACTCAGCTACATTCCACCATACAGGTGTTGTTAATCGAACACTAGCTGTGTTGTCTGGCATGTTTTCGTAATTTCTATCCTCTTCATTATATTCATATACCATTGCTTGAATCCAATCATTTTCACCAGGGAAAATAGCTAAATTTACATTTATTGGTCTTTCTAAACCAGGATAAATTGTGTTACTATAATCCATTCTTCTTAAATCAACCCAAGTTTCTGGATCAAACAACAATGTAATGTATTTCTGAATCATAATATGTGATAATGTAACACCAGATTCTCCTACTTCAGCATCCATCTTAGCTAAATAATCAGTTGTTTCAGTAGCAGTTGCTTCTGCTTTTTCAAAATCTGCCTGAATTCCAGCTTTCAGAGCTGTATAAGCACCAGAATTATCTCCTTTTCTTAATCTAGCTTCCGCTTCTATGTATTTTACTTCACTATAAGTCATCATGTAAGTTGGTGCAGTAGGACTGGTGTAAAAACCACCATTTCCAACAGAATAATCATCACCACCATCTTCATTATTAGGTAAAGGTCCTTCTCCAGTTCTAACACCTTGGTAACCTCCATTTACAGCTTCTGGCACAATGATTTTAAGACGAGGATCTTCAAAAGGAACATCTAAATCTAATGAGTTTTTTAATAACTCTACAAAAAAGTGAGAAAAATAATCTACCCTAGAGCTTCCGTAACCTCCTGTAGCATATGGTTGTCGATCATTTTCTGCTTCTCCACCACCATAACTTCTCATTGCATTATCTGCATTAGATTGTAAAGCTTTAGAACACGCTTCTATAATTGCATCTGCGTCATATGCCATGTCTCCAGAATTTTTCTTAGATAAATGGTTTAAATAACGAGCTTTTAAAGCGTAGGCTAATCTAATCCATTGTTCTTTATTTCCATTATAAAAAACATCACCACCATTGGAATTTAATTCAATGTCACTTGGTTGATTAATTTGTACAATTGCTTCATCTAACATTGTGATGATTCCTTGATACACCGCTTTTTGAGTTTCAAATTTAGGAGTTAAGTTTAATGAAGATTTTCCGTCATAAGTTTCTGTAAAAACAATATCTCCATATTGGTCTGTTGTTGTACCAAAACCATACGATCGTAAAATTTTACCAACAGCGATAAAGTTTGGAGAATTATGCTTTTCACCTAAAACTATTAAATCTGCAGTATTTGGTAAAGAATACACATATGCATTTTGCCATAAAAAGTAACTTCCTGTAGTCATAAAACTACTCCAAGTCTCTGAATAATAGTTGGGAACGTTTTGTGCACCGTGTTGAGTGATGCCTAAAACTTCTCTACTACCTCTATAGATAACACCAGTAAACATGTTTTCTATAGCACCTTTTATACGGTATTGAGGTTCTAATGATTCTGTTGTTGGTGCTGTTACAGAGCTATTTACATCGAAATAATCTTCTGAACATGATAAAAAGACCACACTAACTAATAGTATAAAAATTGTATATTTTAAATGTTTCATTTTTTATATTTTAAAAAGTTAATTTAAGACCAAGATCAAAACCTTTAGTATTTGGGGTACCAAGATTATCTACACCAACAGAACCAGCTCCAGGAACTCCTCCTCCAAATGCATTTATTTCAGGATCTACACCACTATAATTAGTAAAGGTTAATAAGTTTCTACCTGTTAAAGAAAATTCTAAGTTAGAAACAGGTAAACGCTCTAACAATTTTTTGCTTAACTTATAATTTAAACTTACATATCTTAAACGTGTATAAGAACCGTCTTCAACAAAGTTCTCTGAGTTTAAAGCATAATAATTTTGATAATACTCTTGGTTTTTTGTTACCGAAATATCATTTGCTGTTCCATCTGCTTTTACTCCAGAAATAATTGTTGTTTGCCCTCTATCTAAAGTACTTGTACCTACACCATAATAAGCCAATGCAGATGCAGTAGCATTATAAACAGTATTGCCTTCTACAATGTCTAATAAAAATGATAACCCAAAGTTTTTATATCTTAAAGTACTTGAAATACCTAATGTAAAATCTGGTTGTCTATCAACATCCGCATAGGTTTCGTCTGTTAAAGTTGGGTAACCGTCAGTTCCTATTAAAACTTCACCATTTTCGTTTTTGATAGCTCTCTTTCCTCTAAGCGAGAATAAAGACGCATCTAAAACACCTGCACCTGCAGCAGAGTTTAAAAATGTCCAAGAATCAGATAAATAAACCTCGTTTAGTTCTCCTGGTAAATCAATAACTGTTGTTACGTTACTACCAAAATTAAAATTCATGTCCCATTGAAATTCAGATGTAGATGGCATTAATTTTACAGATAATAACGCTTCTATACCCTTATTTTCTATTTCTCCACCGTTTAAGGTTGCGTAAAAAGTACCTGCTGTTGGAGGAACACGTATATCTGACAATATTTGATTATCTGAAATACTCTTATAATACGTTGCATTAAAACTTAATCTATTATTTAAGAAACTAGAATCGAAACCAAATTCCCAACTATTGGTAAACTCTGGTTCTAAAGCAGCATTACCAACATCTACTCCGTTGTATGCGTAACCTGTACTACCAAGTCCATTAATCTGAGTTACCAAGTAACTTTCTAATTGACCAATTGGTGCATCTTTACCTACTTGAGCCCAAGTACTTCTTAATTTTAAATAATTTAATCCATTACCTTCAGATTTAATATCAAATAAATCTGTAAGAACAGCAGATGCTCCTACGGAAGGGTAAAAGAAAGATCTACTCTTTGATGGTAGTGTAGAAGACCAGTCATTTCTACCAGTAACATTTAAAAATAATGCATCTTTATATCCTAATTTTATTTCTCCGAAAACTCCCACATTTCTTTTTCTAGCAATACGCTCTAATATGGTTTGATTTTCTGTTGAAACATTACTGATATTATAAATACCTGGAGCTAAAAAACCATTACCAGTTAAGTAGTCTGTTTTTACATTACTATCTTCTATAGTATTACCCGCTAATAAGTTCAATTCAAATTTCTCTGATAACTTTTTAGTATACGTTGCTATAAAATTTGAAGTATATTTTTTATACAATCTTTCGTATTGAGAAATATAACCTTCATCTCTAGATTCGTTTAAAGAACCATTTGCGGTTATTCTTCTACTGTGTTGATCGTAAATATCTGCTCCAAACTTATAAGATAGATTTAAATTTTCGTTAATAGCATAATCTAGTCCTATAGAACCAATAAATCTGTTTAACTCATTTGTATTTGGGCTGTTATCTAAACTCCAATAAACATTGTCAGATTGTTGACCTGTATAAAAACCTTTTTGAGTACCGTTTGCATTTGTGTAATCATTAATATCTACATTAGAAGGATAATTTAATAAACTAGTAATACTACCACCAGTTGCATTTCCTTGTAGGGTACTTTTAATATTTGTTCTAACATAGTTACCTAAAACAGATAAAGTAAGTTTCTCTGAAATTTTCGAATTTTGATTAATTCTAAAAGTAGTTTTATTGTAAGAAGTAGATGGTATAATTCCTTGATTATCTAAATTACCTATAGAAAAATACGTATTTCCTTTAGCATTACCTCCTGTATAACTTGCAAAGTAATTTTGCGAAATTCCTGTTTTATAAAAGTCTTTTATATGGTTATATGTTTTTGTACCAGGAGATATTGCTTCTCCCCAAGAAAGTGGACTTTCTAAATTATAATTAACACTACCATCGGTCTGAACAATTTGTTCACCTTGACCATACATTTGTTGAATGTCTGGAGTTCCCATAACATTGTCTACAGAAAGAGATGAAGACAGAAAAACTTTACTCATACCTTCTTTTCCTCTTTTGGTTGTAATAATAACAGCTCCTTCTGCGGCTTGTATACCGTATAAAGCAGCAGCGGCAGGCCCTTTAAGAACCGTAATGCTTTCAATATCTTCTGGGTTTAAATCAGACGCTCTATTTGTACTTGCAACTTCAGAACTAGAATCTGTAGAATTGTCTATAGGTAATCCATCAACAATCATAAGTGGTTGGTTATTTCCTGTTATAGAAGTACCTCCACGAATCATAATTACAGCAGAAGACCCAGGTGCACCACCAGAACTAGTAACTGTAACACCAGAAACTTTTCCTTGTAAAGAGTTTACCATATTACTTTGGTTTCCTTCTAAAAGTTCTTCAGATTTTAATGCTTGTGCAGCGAAACCTAAAGATTTTTTTTGTCTTTTAACACCGAAAGAAGTTACTACTACCTCATTTAATACATTAGTATCTTCTTCTAATACAACATTTAATGTAGCGGAATTTACTTGAACTTCTTTTCTTTTAAAACCTAAAGAAGTAAAGACAATTGTTTCTCCTTTTTTTGCTGTAATAGAATACATTCCATTAAAATCGGTACTTGTACCTATTTTAGTGCCTTTAATTAACACACTTACCCCTGGTAATTCTCCTGTGTTATCTGTTACTTTTCCTTTGACATTAATTTCTTGAGATTGAATATTTAATGTAACCATAAAGATAAGTGAAACTGTAAAAAAAAGTTTTTTTATCATAAAAATGTTTTGTTGGTTAATATTTTGATAAAATTAGCTAAAAAAAAGATAATTCTCTTAAATAAATTAATAAAACAGCAGAAAAAAACAAAAAACAGCATTAAGTGTGCAAAAGGTCATGAAAAAATGAGAATCTTCTAAAAATAGACTTAAAATTAAGAGTTATTAAAAATAGCATAAAGACTGTACTTTTTAAAAGAAACATTCTAATTATTTTAACCATTAACTACTGTGTGTTTTCTTATTTTTGTAAGAATAAGCACAGATTACTATTTCAACTTTTAAAAATCTATACTAAAATCATTTAATATGACTACAAATATTGTAAGAACTACCTGGAAAGAAAACATGCAATTTGAATCTGATAATCCGAGTGGGTTAAATTTAACAATGGATGCTGGCGAAGAAAGTGGGGGAGAAGGAAAAGGGTACCGACCAAAAGCTTTAATGTTAGCTTCATTGGCGGGGTGTTCTGGTTTAGATGTAGTGTCATTATTAACAAAAATGCGTGCAGAAGTTGCTGATTTTAAAATTGATATAACTGCAGAGTTAACAGATGAACATCCAAAGTTTTATAATAAAGTAAAAGTAGATTATCATTTTACTGATACAGATTTAAAACCAGAAAAAATTCAGAAAGCTGTAAATTTATCGGTAACAAAATACTGTGGTGTTATGGAGATGTTTCGTCAATTTGCTGAGGTAGAAATTGAAATTCATTTACATAAAATTGAAAATTAAGAGATAAATAGCAATGAGATGGACGTTAAAACCAAAAGCAGATAAAGAAAAGGTAGAAAAATTAGCAGAAGAATTGCAGGTTGATAAAACCATAGCCGCAATTCTATGTCAAAGAAATATTGAAACTTTTGAGGATGCTAAAAATTATTTTCGTCCAAGTTTAGATGAAATTCATGATCCTTTTTTAATGAAAGACATGGATCTTGCAGTTGCAAGAATTGAAACAGCAATTGCTAACAACGAAAATATCTTAGTTTTTGGTGATTATGATGTAGACGGAACTACAGCAGTTTCTTTGGTTGCGTCTTATTTAAAAACGATTCATCCAAACATTGCCACTTATATTCCCGATAGATACGCCGAAGGTTATGGAGTTTCCTATATGGGAATTGATTTTGCGCATGACAATGATTTCTCCTTAATTATTGCCTTAGATTGCGGAATAAAAGCCATCGATAAAGTTGCTTATGCAACAGAGAAAAATGTAGATTTTATTATTTGCGATCACCATAAACCTGGTGATGAAATTCCGAAAGCAGTAGCCGTTTTAAATGCAAAAAGAGACGATTGTTTTTATCCGTTTGATGAGCTTTGTGGTTGCGGAGTCGGTTTTAAATTGATTCAGGCTTTGGGAAGTTCTAGAGGTCAAACCATAGAAGATTTTGTTCCGTATTTAGATTTGGTTGCTACGGCAATTGCTGCAGATATTGTACCTATGAATGGCGAAAATAGAGTTTTGGCGTATCATGGTTTACAAGTTATTAATCAAAGTCCGAGAAACGGAATAAAGGCAATTATTCATCAAACTAAAAAGTCTGAAATGACAATTACCGATGTTGTTTTTACCATTGCGCCAAGAATAAATGCTGCTGGTAGAATGAAACATGGTAATTACGCAGTAGAATTATTAACCGAAATGGATTTTGATTCGGCAGTGGAGTTTGCTGCTGCTATAGAAATTTTTAATGCAGACAGAAAAGATTTAGATAAGAAAATTACAGACCAAGCTTTAATCCAGATTATTGATAATGAAGAAGAAGACCGTTTTACTTCGGTTGTTTTTCAAGAAGATTGGCATAAAGGGGTAATAGGTATTGTTGCTTCTCGTTTAATTGAAAAATATTACAGACCCACTTTAGTTTTTACCAAAAGTGGCGATAAACTAGCGGCTTCCGCACGTTCTGTAAAAGGTTTTGATGTTTATAATGCATTGCATGCTTGCGAAGAGTTTATAGAGCAATTTGGCGGACATAAATATGCCGCAGGTTTAACTTTAGCACCAGAAAACTACGAGAACTTTAAAAATAAATTTGAAGAAGTTGTAAAAGCTACAATTGATAAAGAGTTGTTAACTCCGGAGATTTCTATAGACGCAGAAATAGATTTGTTAGATATTACCCCAAAGTTTTTTAGAATTATTCAGCAAATGGCACCTTTTGGTCCTATGAATATGCGACCGACTTTTAAAACAAGTTGTGTAAGAGATAATGGTTACGGAAAACAAGTTGGAGCGGATAAAACACATTTAAAACTAAATGTTTTTCAGGGTGATAATAAAAGAACTTTTAATTCTATTGGTTTTGGTTTAGGTGATAAAATGGAGTTTGTTCAGAATGATTTTGATATTGTCTACGGTTTAGATGAAAACATCTGGAATGGGAATAAATCGATACAATTATTATTGAAAGATTTAAGATAGATACCAATTGTCATTCCGACAGAGAGACGCAGGAACGACGAGGAATCTAGAATTTTCGTATTTGTAATTTAGATTCCTAAATCGGCAAAAAGCCTTATTTAGGACTTACATTCTAACTTTTTAAATATTCATTTCAATAAAAAACCCACTCCTAAATTAGAAGTGGGAAAATTGCTATGAAAAAGAAAATGATAAGAAAGTATCTTACCATAATCATTAAGACGATCCTTTTTATTAAAACTTACACTTTTTTTTAAAATAATTTAAATTAATTTTCCATTGACATTAAAACCATTCTTAACTCCATGAAAGTAAAAGATTTATCTACTTTTTCCTTTAGATCTGTTAAGCTTTTAAATTCGGTGTCTTCTATCGCATTTACAATCTTCTTATACTTTTTAGTGTCAATTAACTCTAAAATGTCAACATCTCCAGAAGGAATGTAACTAGCCAGGTGACTTTCTATAGTTCCGGTAGTTAAGCTTCTTTCTTTAACGATTTCTTTAATTGAAAGCCCAGATTTAAACAACTCAAAAGTAATTTGTTTGGTAGGTTTTTTATTTTCTTTCTTTTGCTCGTTTAATTTATTGATTCCGTTTTTTTTACAATAATCTTCAATTACTTCTAAAATTTTCTCACCATATTTTGTTACACGAGTTTTTCCCATTCCAACAGTGCCTAACAATGCTTTTTCTGTTCTAGGTAAGTCATCGCACATGGCGTATAAAGCTTCTTGTGTAAATATTTGAAAATGCGGAATTCCTAAATCTTTAGAAATATCATCTCTTAATTGGCGTAATTTTAATGCTAAAATTGGGTCGCGTTTAGAGGCTACTGTTTTCTTTTTAGTTGGTGCCGATTTTTGTAAAACAGCATTTGCTCTTACTTTTAAATAGTCTCGCACTTTAAAACCATTATTTATTTTTTGAAGGGCAAACAGTTTTTCTAATAGCTTTTCTTGTAAGCTGTCAAACTGTTTCGTAAAATCACTTTTTACAGTTTTATTGTCTGTAGAAAATTGAATGGCATTTAAAGGTTTTAATATATTTCCTTTTGTTTGTGTAACAAAATAATCTACTGCTTTTGTAAAACGTTCTTGAATTTGAGAACTATTTTCTGGCAAGACATTGTCTTCACAAATTTGCGCTAACTGATTTTTAAATCCGTTAGAAACTTTCATTAAAGCGACTACTCCATCATCTTTTATGGTTTGTAAATGATCTATAACATCTCCTTTTATACTTGTATGATTTTTATAAAAAATATCAATTAATCTAGAAATTGGGTATAAAAATGGTTGATAATCGAATAACTCAGAAATTAAATTTAGCTGAAAATGTCTTTCAGATTCGTTTAAAACATGTTCATCAGGGTGATTTTCTTCTACACTTTCATTAAAAACACTAACGGTTCTGTCATTAATGATTGCACTGCTGGTAATTGGTGTTTTTAAAACCAAACCTTCTAAAGAAGTACATCTACTTAAGGCAACATACGTTTGTCCGTGGGCAAAAGAAGCTTCTGCATCTATAATGGCTTTTTCGAAGGTTAACCCCTGACTTTTATGAATGGTAATTGCCCAAGCCAATCGTAAAGGAATCTGAGAAAAAGAACCAATTACATCTTCTTTAATCTCTTTAGTTTCGTCGTTTATAGAATAATTTACATTATCCCAAGTTTCTCTTTCGGTAACAATCTCATCAATTTCATTGGGACATTGTACTGTTACATTTTGTAGAGAAATATCTGTTATAATTCCTATTTTTCCGTTGTAATATCTCTTATCTGGAGAGGAATCATTTTTGATAAACATTACTTGCGCTCCCATTTTTAACTCTAACTTTTCATCATTCGGAAAAGCATTATCATTGAATTTACCAGAAACATCAGCTTTAAAAAAGTAACTTTTGGTGTTCAGTTTATTTAATTCTGAACTGTTAATTAAATTTGCTCTATTATTATGTGTTGTTAAGGTAATATAACCATCATCTTTGGTAGGAGAGAAGGTAGGATCGTAATTGCTATTTAAAATTTCAGCAGATTTTTCTGATAAGGTATCGGTTCTAATTTCATTTAAAATGGTAATGAAATCTTCATTTTTCTGACGATAAATATGTTTCAATTCTATGGAAACAACATCTGCTTCTTGATACGCTTTAGAGCTAAAAAAGTATACAGTATTATAATGTTGTTGCAACAAACTCCATTCATTTGGCCTAACTACTGGAGCTAATTGTTGTAAATCTCCAATCATTAAAACCTGTGCACCACCAAAAACTTTATTTCGGTTTTTATATCGACGCATCACTTGGTCTATTCCGTCTAATAAATCGGCACGAACCATAGAAATTTCATCAATAATTATCAAATCTAATGATTTTATAATATCAATCTTCGTTTTAGAAAACTTACGTTGCTGGTTTGTATTTGCAATTTGATCTGGTAAAATAGGACCAAAAGGCATTTGAAAAAAAGAATGAATGGTAACTCCTTTTGCGTTAATTGCTGCAACACCAGTTGGTGCTACAATAACCATTCTTTTTAAAGATTCCTTTTTAATTTGATGTAAAAAAGTAGTTTTCCCTGTACCTGCTTTTCCTGTAACAAAGATATTTCTATCTGTTTTATCAATAAATTGTAATGCAAGTTCTAGTTCAGGATTTTTAGACATTTTTTACTTTTTGGTGCAAGGTAAATAAACATTATTATAAATAATAAAATAATTATTCTTGATTTAATATGTAATTTAACCAATTTTTAAAGAATACTATTGTTTACCTTTTTCGCCATTATAGTGATACACTTTAATGCTGTTTATTTTAGGTTGTTAGGATCTAGTTGTTAGAATAGCCAGCAAACAAGTTTAGCCCTGATTGAGCCTTTCGTCAAGCTCAAGACAAGCTATTTGTTTGAGCTCTTTTTTGAGGAACGAAAAGAAAGCGAGTAGCGAAAGCAGGAAATGGCTTGAAATAAAAAATCCCAAGCAAAAGCTCAGGGTTTTATTATAAATAAGTAGTAGAAGAAACGCTATTTATTAACATCTATAAATTTAAGGATCTCTTTATAATTTTTATTCCATGGCCAAAAGAATTGGCTCATCATTGGTATGTGTTTTTTCTCTTGAAAATTGATGTGAACGCTTGGTTGAAATTTATGTAACTTTTCTACAAATTCTTTATTTTGAGAAATAATTGATGGAAATGTTTTTGTTCCGGTTATCATAAATATAGGTGGTGTTTTTTCTGATACAAAATAAATTGGTGAAGCATCTTTCCAATTTTCTTCTTTGCTTGTCCAAGTTACATCATAATTATGTTCTTTAGTTGGTGGATATTTCTTTAAATAAGAATACATATCTAATCCTGCTGCATCATTTAAAATGATTCCTTTAATAATGTCTTTATTGTTTAAATATTTAGGATTCGTCCCTACCAATGCAATTAAATGTCCGCCTGCAGAATGGCCCATTAAAAATATTTGTTCAGGGTTTCCGTTGTACTTTTCGATATTTTCATAAGTCCATTTTATGGCAGCAGTAACTTCTTCTGCCATCGTATCGTAATTACCATTAGGACTTAACGTGTAGTTGGGAATAACAGTTACCACACCTTTTTTGGCGAAATTTCTACCTAAAAATCCGTAAATTCCTTTTTCACCTTCATTCCAATAGCCACCATGAATAAAAATTACAACAGGATTGTCTTTTGATGTACGAGTTTTATATACATTTAACTCAGGAAAAGATGTTACTAAAGCTTTTGATTCTTTTATATAAGAAATATCACTTATCTTTTTGGAGGCACAACTAGATAAGAAAAACACACAAAAAACTACAGCGAGTCTTTTATAATAAATAGGTTTACGAATTGATGCTATTAATTTGTTCATTCCTTTTTAAATTTTATTATGCTTTAAGCAATTTTAAAGAAGTTTTTTAATGATGTTAAAGTATTTAAAAGGGATGTATTTTAAAGGTAAATCTATCCAAGTTGGGTTGGTTACAACAGCTCTTTTATGGCTAAAAGCAAAAAAACTGTATTGTCCGTGGTAGTTTCCTAATCCGCTATTTCCAACACCTCCAAAAGGTAAATGATGGTTGCTTACATGCATTAATGTATCATTTATACAAGCGCCACCAGATGAGGTTTTTGCTAAAACATCTTTCGCATTTTTGTTTTTCCCAAAATAATAGAATGCCAAAGGTTTTTCGTTTTTGTTGATGTAATCTATAGTTTCATTAATATGACTAAAACTCATTACAGGTAATATTGGTCCGAATATTTCTGCTTGCATGATTTTAAAATCAGGCTGAACGTTATCAATAATAGTAGGAGCAATAAACTTCTCTTTCATATCGATTTCTCCACCTGTATGTATCGTTCCTTCGTTTAATAAACCACTCAAACGCTCTACTGCATCTTCATTTACAATACGCGGGTAAAAACGACTTTGTTTAATATCATCAATATCATCACCATACATTAATTTGATGTTTTCTGCAATTTTGTCTAATAATTCAGCTTTAATGGATTCGTGTGCAAAAAGATAATCTGGCGCAATACAAGTTTGTCCTGCATTAATTAATTTTCCCCAAATAATTCGTTTTGCGGCAATGTCTATATTGGCATCAGCATCTACTATACACGGACTTTTTCCACCCAATTCTAAAACGACTGGTGTTAGATTTTCTGCAGCAGCTTTCATTACTACTTTTCCTACTCTAGGACTTCCGGTAAAGAAAATGATATCGAAACGTTGTGCAAATAATATGGTGTTGGTTTCTTTTCCTCCATGGACAACACTAATGTAACTAGAGTCAAAGTTTTCTAAAATCATCTCTTCCATAACCTTTGCAACGGTTGGTGTGTCTGGCGACGGTTTTAGTACGCTACAACAACCTGAAGAAATTGCACCAACTAAAGTGTTAATTAGTAATTGAAAAGGATAATTCCAAGGAGCAACAATTAATGCTGTACCCAAGGGCTCATAAATAATTTTACTAGAAGCAGGGATTAAATGTAGCGAAGAGGTAACCTTTTTAGGTGCTGCCCATTTTTTTAAATGTTTAATATGGTTGTCAATTTCACCAATAACAATACTTATTTCTGTTAAATAAGCTTCTTCTGGCGATTTATGTAAATCTTTCCATAAAGCAGTTTCAATTTTTTCTTGATATTGAAAAATTGCTTTTTTTAACTTTTTAAGTTGTGTTAATCGAAAGCCAATATTTTTTGTTTTATGAGTAGAAAAAAAGGCTTTATGTGCTGCTATATTTTTAAGAATAATATCTTTTGATGTTTCTTTCATGGTAATATGTATAATTACGGATTGTTGAAATATTTAAGAATTGTAAGACCATTCTTCATTACTAAATTAAATAGAAATTTGTGGAATATTACTTTTAATTGCTACTATTTTTTTGTCGTTATTAAGTTTTGATTATTACATCAAAAATTTAGTTCTATTATTTGAATTTTAAAATAAAGAAAAGTTTCAAAAATAAATTAGTTATCAAACAAGTCTAGCCCTGATTGAACGGTCTGTGTGAGCTCTTTTTTGAGGTACGAAAAAAAAGCGAGTAGTGAAAGCAGTAAATAGCTACAAATAAAAAAACCTTTCTGATTTCTCAAAAAGGTTTTAAATATCTAAAAGTTTAAATTTCTAATTATTTAGAAATCGAACTTACATTTCTAATGCTTTTGCTGGATTGTTGTCCATCAATAACTCAACTGGGTTTTCTAAAGCTTCTTTAACAGCCACTAAGAAACCAACAGATTCTCTACCATCTACAATTCTATGATCGTAAGATAAAGCAACATACATAATTGGCTGAATTACAATTCCACCATTTACTGCCATTGGTCTGTCTACAATATTGTGCATTCCTAAAATTCCACTCTGTGGAGGATTTAAAATAGGAGTAGATAACATAGAACCAAATACACCACCGTTGGTAATTGTAAAAGTTCCACCAGTCATTTCATCAATAGTAATTTGACCGTCTCTAGCTCTAATTGCTAAACGTTTTACTTCAGATTCTACACCTCTAAAAGATAAGTTTTCTGCATTTCTAATAACAGGAACCATTAAACCTTTTGGTCCAGAAACTGCAATAGAAATATCTTGAAAATCATTTTTAATTTGATAATCTCCATCTATCATAGAGTTTACATCTGGAAATAATTTTAAAGCTCTAACCACGGCTAAAGTAAAGAAAGACATAAAGCCTAATCCAACACCGTGTCTTGCTTTAAAAGCTTCTTTGTATTCTGTACGTAAATCAAAAATTGGTTGCATGTTTACTTCGTTAAAAGTAGTTAACATAGCCGTTTCGCTTTTTACAGCTACCAAACGTTCTGCAACTTTTCTACGTAACATAGACATTTTCTTACGCTCAGTTCCTCTAGAACCACTAGCAGGTTGCGTTCCCATAGAAGGTACTGCTTTTACAGCATCATCTTTGGTAATTCTACCATCTTTTCCACTACCTTTTACAGCAGAAGGAGCAATTCCTTTTTCAGCTAAAACTTTTTTAGCAGCAGGAGAAGCTGTTCCAGTTGCGTATGTAGCAGCTTTTTGCGCTTCTTTTACTTCAACTTTCTTTTCTTCTTTTGGCGCTTCTGTTTTTGCAGGTGCATCACCTTCTGGTTTTGCAGCACTTGTGTCAATTAAACAAACAACTGCACCAACGGCAACTGCGTCACCTTCTTCTGCTTTTAAAGTGATAATTCCACTTTCTTCAGCAGGCAATTCTAAGGTTGCTTTGTCAGAATCTACTTCTGCAATTGGTTGATCTTTTTCTACATAATCACCATCTTCTACTAACCAAGTTGCAATTTCTACTTCTGTAATTGATTCCCCCGGAGAAGGAACTTTCATTTCTAAAACACTCATGCTTTCTTAATTTATTAATACCAAACTTAATACGGTACGCTATTTAATTATTTTTTTATTTTATTTATTTGGGCGTTTTAACAGGCTTTCCATTATATCTTTTTTACTTCTGTTCTCGATAAATTTGCAAAAGAGCAAATTCACTCGAACTGACAGTAAAAAAGGATGTCATCTCAATCCTTAACGCTTTTACTCGGTGTCAAATACACTGTCTATAACAGCTTTATGACGTTTTTTAAATCTTGTACTAGAACCAGCTGCAGGTACTGCATAGTATTTACGAGAACGAACTGTTAATTTTACCAACTCAAAACGTTCTAACATATAACTCCAAGCTCCCATGTTTCTTGGTTCTTCTTGTGCCCAAATGTATTCTTCTACATTAGGATATCTGTCTATTACTTTCTGTATTTTCTCTAAATGTAAAGGGAATAATTGCTCTATTCTTACCAAAGCAATATCATCTCTTTTTAAATTTTCTCTTTCTTCAAGTAAATCATAATAGAATTTACCCATACAGAAAACTATTTTCTTTACTTTTTTAGGTGCTAGTGTATCATCTATAACTTCTTGAAATTCACTAGTAGCTAAATCTTGAATCGTATTAACTGCTTTTGGATGACGTAATAAACTTTTAGGTGTAAATACAATTAAAGGTTTTCTATACGTACGTTTCATTTGTCTACGTAACAAATGATAAAAGTTAGAAGGTGTTGTACAATTTGCAACCGTCATATTATCTATGGCGCATAATTGTAGGTAACGTTCTATTCTAGCAGATGAATGCTCAGAACCTTGCCCTTCATAACCGTGAGGTAATAAGACTACAATTCCGTTTTGTAATTTCCACTTATCTTCTGCAGCAGAAATATATTGGTCAAACATAATTTGTGCACCGTTAGAGAAATCTCCAAACTGTGCTTCCCAAATTGTTAATGTATTTGGGTTTGCCATGGCGTAACCATAATCAAAACCAAGTACACCGTATTCAGACAATAACGAGTTGTAAATCGTCATTTGTCCTTTATTATTAGGGTTTGTATTTAATAAGTTGATACGTTCTTCTGTAACCTCATCACGTAAGATAGCATGTCTGTGAGAAAATGTTCCTCTTTCTACATCTTGTCCAGAAATACGAATATTATATCCTTCTTCCATTAAACTTCCGTAGGCAAGAGTTTCTGCCATTCCCCAGTCTAAGTTATTCGTTTCAAAAGTCATTTTAGCTCTACCAGCTAAAATACGTTCTGCTTTTCTAACAAAGTTAGCTCCTTCAGGAACTGTAGAAACAATCTTTGCTATATTTTTTAACTTATCTTCTTCGTACGTTGTATTATCCGTAAGTAACATGGTGTCCAGGTCTTCACGCTCATATCCTTCCCAGGTAGATTGCATAAATTCTCTTACGATAGATTTTTCTACTTTCTTAGCCTCCTCAAATTCTCTTTCAAGCATTTGTTTAAATTCGGTAGTAATTTCTTTTAAGTAAGAGCCGTCTATAGAGCCTTCTGAAAGCAATTGTTCTGCATAAATATCTTTTGGATTTTTATGTTTAGAGATTGCTTTGTATAATGTAGGTTGTGTAAAACGAGGTTCATCTCCTTCATTATGACCATATTTTCTATAGCCTAATAAATCGATGAAAATATCTTGTTTAAACTTCATTCTAAATTCTAACGCCATTTCCATTGCATGACAAACAGCTTCTGTATCATCTGCATTTACGTGTAATACTGGCGATAAAGTTACTTTTGCAACATCTGTACAATACGTACTAGAACGTGCATCTAAATAATTAGTTGTAAAACCAATTTGATTATTTACAACAATGTGAATTGTACCACCTGTTTTATAACCATTTAATTTTGCCATTTGAGTTACCTCATATGCAATACCTTGACCTGCAATTGCAGCATCTCCGTGAATTATAATTGGTAATATTTTGCTAGCATCACCATTATATTTTCTATCTATTTTAGCTCTTGTAATTCCTTCTGTTACTGCAGCTACAGTTTCTAAATGAGAAGGATTTGGAACTAAATTCATTTTTATTTCGTTACCGTCTCTAAAAGTTTTACTTAACGTTAAACCTAAATGGTACTTTACATCTCCATCGATGTCTTCATCTTCGAAATCTTTCCCTTCAAATTCACTAAATAAATCTCTAACAGGTTTTTTAAAGATGTTAACTAAGGTGTTTAAACGCCCTCTATGCGCCATTCCTAAAACACATTCTTTAACTCCGTATTTTTCTGCGGCATCTCTTAAGATAACACTCATACCAGGAATTAAGGTTTCTCCACCTTCTAAAGAAAAACGTTTCTGACCTACATATTTAGTCTGTAAGAAACTCTCAAAAGTTACTGCTTGGTTTAGTTTTCCTAAAATATATTTTTTAGCCTCTATAGAGTAGTTTGGATGGTTGTCGTTTTTATTAAAACGTTCATGCCACCATTTTAATTTTTCTGGGTTACGCATATACATGTATTCTACACCAATAGAATCACAGTAAATACGTTGTAAGTTTTTTATAATTTCAGAAAGTTTTGCTTTTCCTAAGCCTAAAACTTCACCTGCAGAAAATTCTTTATCTAAATCGATTTCGGAAAGTCCAAAGTTTTCAAGATCTAAAGTAGGGTAATACTGTCTTCTATCTCTAACCGGGTTTGTTTTTGTAAATAAATGACCACGTGTTCTGTACCCATTAATTAAATCGACAACAAAAAATTCTTTACGAACTTCTTGAGGTATTTCTGATGAAACTTCTTCTTCATCTTTTAAAGAATAATTCTCATTTGCTAAATCATATCCCTGAAAGAAGCTTCTCCAGCTTGGTTCTACGGCATCTGGGTTTATCAAATACTTATCATATAAATCAGCTATAAAGCCTGTGTGTGCTGCGTTTAAAAACGAAAATTTATCCATATTATAGTTTCTACTTTTTTAAAGTATGTAATGCAGAATCAAAAATACAAATTTTGTAGTAAACCCGTATTATTTATTGATAATAATACAAAATACTTTTTTTTGTTTTTTTTTAATCTTTTTTTAAAAATTGTTTGGTGAAGTTAAAAAAGGATGTATATTTGCACTCGCAAAACACATTTATGTGTCGCAAACTCCTTCTTAGCTCAGTTGGTTAGAGCATCTGACTGTTAATCAGAGGGTCCAAGGTTCGAGTCCTTGAGAGGGAGCAAAAAAGTCTTATCTTTATTGATAAGGCTTTTTTTTTGTTCTAAACTTTTTTAGATTCAGTTTGTGTTGACTAAAGATCATAGATGTTTAGTACAAAAAATGGATTAGCACAAAAAGTTGTGGAGTAAACTAAAAAAGAAGAACTTTGACTTTTAAATTACTTCTTTTTTGGATACTTCAATTGAACGAATCAAGTCCAAAATTGTGGGACTTGATTTTTTTGTATAAATATTAAGGTACTAACAATTGATTGTCACTTTGCGTTTACTTTAGTCAACTGAATAATTAGTGGTGTAGAACCTAAGAATTATGTATAAATATTAGAAAGTTAAAGTCGAGAGATTGTAGATTTTTTACTAGACATAAAATACTTTCTTTTTAGTGTAAAAAAAAATTAATAAACACTTGTGCAAGTAATAAAAAGATTTATATTTGCAGTCGCTAATCGCATTATATGTGAAGCAAACTCCTTCTTAGCTCAGTTGGTTAGAGCATCTGACTGTTAATCAGAGGGTCCAAGGTTCGAGTCCTTGAGAGGGAGCAAAAAAAGTCTTATCTTTATTGATAAGGCTTTTTTTTTGTGTCTATATTTTTTAAATTTAGACCGTTGTGGAGTAGTTGATTGCGTTATTTGATTTTATGCGAAGTGGTAAATGTTTTTATTTTTTTAGTTTTTTTCTTTTAGGCCTTGTGTTCTTTGTAGAGTTTCTTATGAATTCAAAAGAAGGTGAAATTGATGATGGTGGAATAAGTAATCGATTAACTGAGGCTGATGAAGTGATAGAGGTGAATGATAATTTACTATTAGTAGATGAGCCTATAAAAGAAGTGGAAAATATACCGTTAAAAATTTATACGCCAACTAAAAACAAGTGGTTGAATCCGACAGATAATTTGGGAAATTTGAAAAAGGAGTTGAAAATGATTAAGTGAACACTTGATTAGTGTAGTTTATACTGATAATGGCTTTTGCTTACTTCTGTTTTTTATATTGAATGCCGCGTGAAGGATAGTAATGAAAAGCCCGCAGTGAGGCACGATCGAGGACTTGTAATGGATAGCCTGACCATTTTTAAGCTAAATGTTTGTTGTTATAAATGATGTTCTTTTAAAAATGGGCACGCCCAAAATATTGTTACTACTTTAATGCAAAAAAAACTCATCAATAATTAAATTGATGAGTTTTGATATATTCTCGACACAATTCCGAAAATACGGAATCATTAGAGTTGATAGTTTGGATAAATTACATAGCAACTAAATCGCCAGTAACATCTTTAGAAGGTAATTCTGTTTTACCCATTAAAAATAAATCCACTTGTCTTGCTGCTTCTCTTCCTTCAGAAATTGCCCAAACAATTAAAGACTGTCCACGACGCATATCTCCCGCTGTAAAGATGTTTTTTACATTGGTTTGATATTTTCCGTATTCTGCTTTGTAGTTAGAGCGAGCATCTGTTTTAAGACCTAATTTATCTGCTAAAGTACTTTCTGGACCTGTAAAACCTAATGCTAATAAAGCTAAATCACAAGGCCACGTTTTTTCTGTACCTGCAATCTCTATTAACTGAGGTCTTTGACCTGGAACCATTTTCCATTCTACATTAACTGTTTTTAAAGCAGTTAATTTTCCGTTTGCATCTTTAACAAACTCTTTGGTGTTAATTAACCAATTACGATCTGCACCTTCTTTGTGAGAAGATGAGGTCTTTAATTGTAAAGGCCAAAAAGGCCAAGGAGTTGTTGGTGAACGGTGTCCTGGAGGTTTTGGCATAATTTCAAAGTTTACCACAGATTTTGCTCCGTGTCTGTTTGAAGTTCCAATACAATCAGATCCTGTATCTCCACCACCAATTACAATTACATCTTTATCTGTAGCTAATATTTGGTCTTTTACTTCTTTACCAAACACAACTTTTGTTTGTTGTGTTAAGAAATCCATTGCTTGTACTACACCATCGGCATCAATACCAGGGGTTGGTAAGCTACGTCTTTCTGTTGCACCACCACATAATACAATACTGTCAAAAGCTTTTAATTCTTTTACACTATAGTTAACACCAACGTTTACGTTTGTTTTAAATATAATTCCTTCTGCTTCTAAAATAGCAACTCTTCTATCGATAATTCCTTTTTCTAATTTAAAATTAGGAATTCCGTAACGTAGTAAGCCACCAACTTCATCATCTCTTTCAAACACGGTAACTGTATGACCAGCTCTGTTTAATTGCTGTGCTGCTGCTAATCCTGCAGGACCAGAACCAACAATTGCAATTGTTTTTCCTGTTCTGTTTTTTGGAGGTTGAGGTTTTATCCAGCCTTCTTTAAAGGCACGTTCTACAATGTTTTTTTCAATATTTTCAATAGAAACGGGGTCTTCAATAATACCTAATACACATGATTGTTCACATGGAGCAGGGCATAAGCGACCTGTAAATTCTGGAAAATTGTTTGTAGAATGTAGTATCCATGAAGCTTTTTTCCATTCACCTTGGTGTACCATATGATTGAAATCTGGAATTAGATTTCCTAATGGGCAACCACTATGGCAAAAAGGAATACCGCAATCCATACAACGTGATCCTTGTTTTGTTATTTCTTCTTCAGAAAGTGGAACTGTAAATTCTTTATAATTTTTTACACGATCTTTTACGGAAGTGTATGTTTCATCCTGTCTTTCAAATTCTTTAAATCCTGTTATTTTTCCCATGACATTATGCTATTGTTAGTTCTTCGAACATTGGTTCTTCTGTTTCTATACGTTTTAAGGCTTTCTTGTATTCAATTGGCATTACTTTTACAAAGTTTTTTAAGCTTGTTTCCCAATCTGCTAACAATTCTGCACCTCTTTTACTGTCTGTATATAAAACATGTTTTTCTATTGTTGCTTTTAATTCAGCAGCAACTTCTTCAGAGATTTCTTCGAACTCAATAGTTTCTGTATTACAAAGTCCGTTTATAAATGTATTGTTAGGGTCATATACATAAGCGATACCACCACTCATACCTGCAGCAAAATTTCTACCTGTTTTACCTAAAACAACTACTTTACCACCGGTCATGTATTCACAACAGTGATCTCCAACTCCTTCTACAACTGCTGTTGCACCAGAGTTACGAACTGCAAAACGTTCTCCTGCAATTCCGTTTATATATGCTTCACCGGCTACGGCTCCAAACATACAAACGTTACCAACAATAATGTTGTTCTCTGCTAAAAAGTCTGCTTTTGCAGGTTTCTTAACGATTAATTTGGCTCCAGATAAACCTTTACCTAAATAATCATTTGTATTACCGTCTAAAGTAAATGTTAATCCATGAGCTCCAAATGCTCCAAAACTTTGACCTGCAGAACCTGTGAAGTTTATGTTTAGTGTGTCTTCAGGTAAACCTAAATGACCATATATTTTAGAAATTTCATGACTTACAATTGCTCCAACAGTACGGTTTGTATTTTTAATTGGATATGCTAAATTCATTTTCTCTTTTCTATATAAAGCTCTGTGAGAATCTTTTAATATAGTAAAGTCTAAAACTCCTTCTAAGTTGTGGTCTTGTTTTTCAGTATTCTTAACAATCATGCTTCTATAAGCAGTTGGTCTGTGTAAAATACTAGATAAATCTAAACCTTTTGCTTTATAATGGTTTATCGCTTTGTTTGCGTTAATTTTATGAGTCTGACCCACCATTTCGTCTAGTGTTCTAAAACCTAGTTGTGCCATAATTGCTCTTAATTCTTCTGCAATATAGAAGAAGAAGTTAATTACGTGTTCTGGTGTTCCTTTAAAGTTTTTACGTAACTCTTTATCTTGAGTTGCAATACCAACCGGACAAGTGTTTAAGTGACATTTACGCATCATAATACAACCTGAAGCAACTAAAGGAGCGGTTGCAAAACCAAATTCCTCAGCACCTAATAAAGCTGCAATGGCAACATCACGACCTGTTTTTAATTGTCCATCACATTCTACAACAATTCTACTTCTTAAATCATTAAGAACTAAAGTTTGTTGTGCTTCAGCTAAACCAAGTTCCCAAGGTAAACCAGCGTGTTTTAATGAGGTAAGAGGAGAGGCTCCAGTACCACCGTCGTAACCAGCAATTAGTACAACATCTGCTTTTGCTTTGGCAACACCAGCAGCAATAGTACCAACACCAACTTCAGAAACTAACTTTACGTTAATTCTAGCGTCTCTGTTTGCGTTCTTTAAATCGTAGATTAATTGTGCTAAATCTTCAATTGAATAAATATCGTGATGAGGAGGAGGAGAAATCAATCCAACAAAAGGAGTTGAGTTTCTTGCTGCTGCAATCCAAGGTAATACCTTTGATCCAGGTAATTGACCACCTTCACCAGGTTTGGCTCCTTGAGCCATTTTTATTTGTATTTCTTTTGCACTAGATAGATAGTGAGAAGTTACTCCAAATCTACCAGATGCTACTTGTTTAATTGCAGAGTTTCTGCTGTCTCCATTGATGTCTTTTTGAAAACGTTTTCTGTCTTCTCCACCTTCACCAGAATTAGATTTTCCTCCAATTCTATTCATAGCAATTGCTAAGTTTTCGTGTGCTTCTCTAGAGATAGATCCGTAAGACATGGCACCCGTTTTAAAACGTTTTACAATATCTGTCCAAGGTTCTACTTCTTCTAATGGAATTGGATCTAAGTTGTCAAACTGAAACAAACCACGAATTGTCATTAAACTTTCTGATTGTTCGTTAATTGTTTTAGCGTATACATCATAACTCGCCTGATCACTTAAACGAACTGCTTGCTGTAGTTTAGCAACTGTCGTTGGATTAAATAAGTGGCGCTCACCATTTCTTCTCCATCTATAATCTCCACCAACATTTAAACCTAAGTTTTTGTCAATTTGATTATCTGGATATGCTTGTTTATAGCGTTGGTCAATTTCTTTTTCAACTTCATATAAACCAATACCTTCAATTCTTGAAGCGGTGTATGGGAAATATTTTTCAACAAATTGCGAGTTAAAACCTACAATTTCGAAAATCTGAGAACCTCTATAAGAGTGTAAAGTAGAGATCCCTATTTTGTTCATTACTTTTAAAATTCCTTTACCAATTGCTTGGTTGAAATTATCAACAGCTTTTTGCTCGTCTATACCAGTTATGAAGCCTTCTTTAACTTGCATTCTGATAATTTCATTAACCATATATGGGTTTACAGCACTAGCGCCATAACCAAATAAAGTTGCAAAATGATGCGGTTCACGTGGTTCTGCAGATTCAATAATAATATCGAAATAAGAACGCTTACGTAAACGGTTTAATTGATGATTTACAAAAGAACATGCTAATAAAGCAGGGATAGGAGCAAACTCTTGGTTTACGCCACGGTCTGATAATATAATGATGTTGTTTTTTTCTTCAATTGCTTTTTCTACCTGAATAACAATTGCGTCTAAAGCATCTTCAAGTCCGTTTAATCCTTGTGCTTTTGGATATAAAATTTCAATAGTCTTCGCTTTGAAGCTTTCAATATCTATATTTCTTATTTTTTCTAAATCGGCATTAGAAATAACAGGGTTCTGAATTCTTAGTTTTCTACACTGTCTGTTTGTAATGCTGAAAATATTTCTGTCTTTTCCTAAATTTAAACTAATGTCAGTTACAATTTCTTCACGAATTCCATCTAAAGGTGGGTTTGTAACTTGTGCGAATAATTGTTTAAAGTAGTTTGATATTAATTGAGGTCTGTCTGATAAAACAGCTAGAGGAGTATCAATTCCCATTGATCCTAAGGCTTCTTTTCCAACAATTGCCATTGGTGTAATTACTTCTTGAATATCTTCAAAAGTATAATTAAATAAACGTTGACGCGTTTTTACGTCAATGGTTTCAATTGGACAAGTTTCACCATTATAAGGAACATCTTTTAAGTGTAAACGAGATTTGTCTAACCATTCTTGATACGGTCTTTCAGAAACAATTTTACTTTTTATTTCTTCATCCTGAATAATTCTACCTTCATTCATGTCTACCAAGAACATTTTTCCTGGCTCTAATCTTCCGTGTTCTTTTACGTCTTCAGGGGCAACATCTACAACACCAATTTCTGATGACATAATTAAGCTACCACTTTTTGTAACCGTATATCTAGATGGTCTTAAACCATTTCTATCTAATAAAGCTCCAATATAATCTCCATCTGTAAAAGGTACAGATGCAGGTCCATCCCAAGGTTCCATAATACAACCATTATATTCATAAAAAGCTTTACGCTCCTTAGACATGGTTTTATGTTTTTCCCAAGCTTCAGGAATCATCATCATCATAATTTCTGGTAATGAACGACCGGTGTGGGTTAATAACTCAACCACCATATCCATAGAAGCAGAATCTGATTTTCCTGGTAAAATAATTGGGAATAATTTATCTATTTGTGGTCCAAAAACATCACTTTTCATGATTTCTTCTCGAACTCTCATTCTACTAACATTACCACGTAAAGTATTAATTTCTCCATTCTGACACATGTGTCTAAATGGTTGGGCTAACTCCCAAGTTGGCATTGTGTTGGTAGAAAAACGTTGGTGTACTAATGCTAAACGTGTTACTAAATCTATTTCTTGTAAATCTAAATAATAAGGTCCAATATCTTCTGGCATAATAATACCTTTGTAGATAATTGTAGTTATAGATAAACTTGGAATGTAAAAATATTTGCTTTCAGAAATCTTAGATTTTCTGATAGTATGTTCTGCTATTTTTCTAGCAGCATATAATTTAGCTTTAAAGGTAGCTTCGTCAATTTCATCTGTTTTACCTATAAATAATTGTTCAATATTAGGTTCTGATGCTAAAGCAATTTCTCCTAATTGAGAAGGGTCTACAGGAACTTCTCTCCAACCTAAAATGGCAAGTCCTTGTTGTTTTATTTCTTCTTCAAATGTGGTTTTACAGAAATTATATTGGTTACTAACCTTTGGAAGAAACACCATTCCAACTGCATATTCGCGTTGTTCGGGTATAGGAAAATTACAGACTCGTTTAAAGTAGTCATGAGGTATGTCTATTAAAATTCCGGCTCCATCTCCTGTTTTTCCATCTGCACTAACACCTCCTCTATGTTCTAGTTTTACTAGAATTTCTAGGGCGTCGTGTATAATTTGATTTGTTTTATCTCCATTCAAATTACAGATAAAACCAGCACCGCAATTTTCGTGTTCAAACTCTGGTAAGTATAATCCTTGTTTCTCCATATTGTGTTCAATTATATATACAAATCTATGTATTTTATTGAAAAGGATTCAGTATTCTCGCTGTTTTAATGTGATTTTTATGATGAAAACAATAAAACCGTGTAAAAAGATTACTTATGACAATCTAAGGGAATTTTATTATCATATTCATAAAATAAGAAAAAAAGTCCACAAATTTTTAAATTTGCAGACTTTTAACATCATTTTAATTAAGTGACTAGTGCTCGTTTAGACGAAAATCAGGGTATGCATCCATACCATGTTCATGAACATCTAATCCTTCTAATTCTTCTTTTTCACTAACTCTAATTCCTATTGTTTTCTTTAGAGTGTATATAATGATAAACGAAGTTGCTAAGCAAAATACTGCGTAAGAAGCTACTCCAATTAGTTGACTAATAAATTGATCTACACCTGCAAGGTTGCCAAATAAACCTACTGCTAAAGTTCCCCAAATACCACATATTAAGTGCACTGCAATAGCACCAACCGGGTCATCTAATTTTAATTTATCTATTAAACTAACTGCAAAAACAATAATTGCACCAGCGATAGCGCCAATTAAAATAGCGTCTGTAGGAGACATTTGATCTGCTCCTGCAGTAATACCAACTAATCCTCCTAAAATACCATTTAAGAACATTGTTAAATCTAGATTTTTATACATTATAGTAGAAACAATAGCGGCTACAACTCCACCTGCAGCAGCAGATAAACAAGTAGTTACTAAAGTTAAAGATGTTAATCCTGGATCTGCAGATAAAACAGAACCACCATTAAAACCAAACCATCCTAACCAAAGGATTAAAACACCAGCAGTTGCTAAAGGTATGTTATGACCAGGGATTGCTTGTATTTCTCCTTTTTTGAATTTTCCTATTCTAGCTCCTAATAAGCAAACAGCTACAACGGCTGCCCATCCACCAACGGAGTGTACTAATGTAGAACCTGCAAAATCATAAAAAGGCGTTGATAATTGGTCTAAAAATCCACCACCCCATTTCCAAGAACCTGCAATTGGGTAAACGATACCTACGTATATTACGGCGAATATCATAAATGGAAGAATTTTCATTCTTTCGGCAACAGCACCAGAAACTATGGTTGCGGCAGTTGCAGCAAACATTCCTTGAAATAAGAAATCAGTCCAATATGTGTAACCTTCATTGTAAGTAAGGTCTAAAGCGCCTTCTGCTGTTAATGGAGATGATAATCCAAATCCTGCAAAACCAAAAATTCCAGAAGAGCCTTCTGCGAAACCAGGGTACATTAAATTAAAACCTACCAATGCATATAGTAAAAGTCCGGTTGTTATGATGAATATATTTTTAAAAAGTATGTTAAGTGTGTTTTTCTGTCTCGTTAAACCAATTTCTAAGAATGCAAAACCTAAGTGCATAAAGAAAACTAGTGCTGTACAGATCATCATCCATACATTGTTAATTGTTAATAATTCCATGTTTTTTTATTTTGATTTTTTCTTTAAAGTTTCACCACCTTTTTCTCCGGTTCTTATTCTGTATACTTCTGTTACGTCTGATACGAATATTTTACCATCACCAACTTCTCCTGTTGCTGCTGATTTAAGTAAAGCGTCTATGGTTATTTGTTCGAAATCATCATTTACTACTATAGATACGTGTCTACGTTGTATGTCGCTAGTGCTGTAGCTTACACCTCTGTATACGTGTCCTTCTTTTTCGTTCCCTAAACCAGTAACGTCCCAATAAGAAAAGAAATTTACATCTACTGCGTGTAATGCTTCTTTTACAGCGCTGAATTTGGATTTTCTTATAATCGCTTCTATTTTTTTCATGATATAGTTAATTGTTAATTATTTATTTAGTTTATTAGCTTTCGTGTTAAAATCACACAACTTACTTTGGTAAGTTATGTGATTTTTTAAAAATAATAATAACTAAACTTTTATTTTGATATTTTATTTATCGTCAAACTCTCTTTGTCTAACTCCTGGGTATGCGATAGATCCATGTTCGTGAACATCTAATCCTTCGATTTCTACTTCTTTACTTACACGTAATCCCATTGTTGCTTTTAAAATTCCAAGAACAATAAATGATAAGCCAATTGCCCAAGCAGCATATGCTAATACTCCAGTTGCTTGAACTCCTAATTGAGCAGCGCCACCACCATTGAATAATCCAATAGCTGTATCTCCGTCAACTCCCCAAAGACCTATAACTAAAGTTCCCCATGCACCGGCAACACCGTGTACAGAAGCAGCTCCAATAGCATCGTCAATTTTTAATTTCTTTTCTATAATTTCAATTGCAAAAACTACAATGATACCTCCAATTAAACCAGCAAGTACAGCGCCTCCAGCGGTCATGTTTCCACAACCAGCAGTAATACTTACCAAACCAGCTAATACACCGTTAAGAGTTTGTGCTAAGTTAGGTTTACCGTACCAGATCCAAGTAGTGATTAATGCTCCTAATCCACCAGCAGCAGCTGATAAGTTTGTGATTAATACTACGTTTGATGCAGCAATAGAGTCAGCGCCACCCCAAGCTAGTTGAGATCCACCATTAAAACCAAACCATCCAAACCAAAGGATGAATACGCCTAAAGTTGCTAATATTTGATTATGACCAGGAATAGGTAATACTTTTCCATCTACATATTTTCCAATTCTTGGACCTACCATAAAAGCGGCAACTAAAGCAGCCCATCCACCTACAGAGTGTACAATTGAAGAACCTGCAAAATCGATGAATCCCATTTCTGTTAACCATCCACTACCTTGCCATTGCCATCCTCCAGAAATTGGATAAATAACAGCGGTCATTACAATAGAGAAAATAATATATGTAGAGTATTTTGTTCTACCTGCAATTGCACCAGAAACTATAGTTGCAGTTGTTGCAGCAAACATAGTTTGGAAAAATAAATCTGCTCCTTCACCTTGAAATAAACCGCTCCAGAAGAACCATCCGTTAGAAGTGTCTCCGTACATTAAAGAGTATCCAACTAACCAAAACGTTAATGAGCCTACACAAATATCTAATAAGTTTTTCATTGCAATGTTAACTGCATTCTTAGATCTTGTCATTCCGGATTCTACTAATGTAAATCCTGCTTGCATTAAGAAAACTAAGATACCTGCAATAAGCATCCAGAGCATTCCCATGTCTCCATTTATTTGTTCAACAGCTTTTGAAACTTCTGTAACTGGTGTGTCTTGAAATAGTGTTAAAAATAAGCTCATATAAATTTAAAGTTTTAGTTAGTAAGGTGATGTGTTGATCTTTGTTTTTTCTTAGAAAGAATATACCGCTGCCATTGTTAAGGTAGAAGTGTTTTTCTCTGTTGGAAAAGCTTCGATAATATAATCGTCAGAATTATCAAATCTTAAATCAGTTATAAACTTTAAGTTGCTTGTTAAGTTAATGTTAGAGGTTAAAGTGAAAGCTGTTACATTGCTATCTACACTTCCTGCGCTAGTTGTAAAAAGTTCTGGTCTTAATCCTAAAGAGAATTTGTCAGAAAAAGCATTTTGTAAGTATAGTGCTACACCTTGGTATCCTTCGTCGGCGTCACTAGAGTTTGCGTAAGCTGCATTTATACCTACGTAAAAAGCGTCTGTTAAATCGAAACCACCTGTGTAGTCTAAAAACATCCAGTCTGTTGCTCCTCCAGCACTTACTGCTCCAGTAATAAAGTTTAAGTATTGACCTTTGTATCCTACTTGAGCTCCTAATTGGGTGTCGTCAGTAAGGTTTCCGTCTGCACTAGAAATACCGTGTGCGTTTGTTACAGCTAACATGAAAGATAAGTCTTCAGAAACTGCGTAGTCTGCTTTTATTCCTGTGTGAGAAAAAGGACCTGCATTAAATAAGTAAGATACAGTGTAGTTAAAGTTTGCTGAAGGATTGATAACTTCATATCCTAAAAATGTGTTGAACTGACCTGCGGTAATTGTTAATTTATCAGATACGTTGTAGTAAGCATATAATTGATTAATTGCTCCTGCCATGTTTGCGTCATCTGCTCTTGGTCCAAAAGCGATATCTGCAACAACACCAGCTTTACCTTTTTCGTAAGCAAATACGGTGTTAGCAAATCCTAAGCCAAATGCATTTGCATTTTCTGGAGCTGCAATTAATATTCCTGGTGTTCCAGGGTCTCTTGTAAAGTTAGTTGTGCCGTATACATCTACTGTACCGCTTAATGTAAAAGTTCCTTTGTCTTCGTTTTCTTGAGCTGTAGTTATTAGGCTAGTAGCTAATAATAATGTGAAAATTACTTTTTTCATAATGTTTCTTCTTTTAGTGTTAAGTGATTTTTATATTAATTGAACTGGGTCAAAAGTAAATATTAAATTTAAACTGACAAGGGGGTGGTTTTTCAAAATAGTGTATTTTAGATGTTGTACCCTCAAAAAAACAGGGGTCAAACTGAGATAACTTCATTTTAAGGTTTTTGAAGGGTTTGAAATATCGGGTATGTAAAAATGTGTATCATAATTTTAGGATATCCATAAAAATGTGCCTTTTGTGAAAAAAAATGCAATTATTGTATATTCGCACCTATGAAATATTCATTTTCTTATATAGTTAGGTTACAATTTCTTGGTTTCCGATTTTCTGGATGGCAAAAACAAACAAATGCTAAAACTTTGCACGATATGGTAGATAAAACCTTGTCTTTTGTTTTTGAAGAGACTAATTATAAGACCATTGGGGTAGGCAGGACGGATGCTAAAGTTTCTGCAAATACATATTATATTCAGATGTTTACAGATAAAATAGTGAAGGAAGATACTTTTATAGCTTCTTTAAATGCTAATTTTTCTCCAGACTTTAGGGCTATTTCTATACAAAAGGTAGATAGAGGTTTTAACGTGATTAATGCTCCGAAGATTAAAGAGTACCATTATTACTTCTCTTTTGGTGAGAAAAACCATCCTTTTTCTGCGCCTTTTATTGTAAATGTTGATGGAAATCTAGATTTAGAAACGATGGAAGAAGCGGCGAGGTTGTTTGCTGGTGAGCATTATTTTCATAAGTACTGCACAAGGCCTTCAGAAAAAACGATATTTAAAAGAATAATTGACTCTTGTGAAATTATAGAGAACGATGTTTTAACGGCTAATTTTTTTCCAGAAAAGTCTTATATATTTAAGGTGAGAGGGAAGGGGTTTTTGCGTTACCAGATTCGATTAATGATGGCGACGTTATTTGAAGTTGGAAAAGGGAATTTAGATTTGCAGTTTATTGAAGCTTCTTTAAAAGAAGATAATGATAGAAAATATATGAGAAATAATGCGCCCTCCTCTGGTTTGCAATTGTATGATATTGAGTTGGAGTTGTAAAAGTGATATTTTTTGTTTTGTAATTAGCGTAAGTTGTTAATGGTAAATTCAGAATGACAAGATTGGTTAACTAAAAAAGAATTATGAGGTCTGGGATTAATATAAAATAGTTTTAGATAAACGAGTCTAATTTGAAAGGTTGTGTCCAAAAGAAAAATCCACCTTTTAAAAAGATGGATTTTTGTACCTTATATATATAAGGAGTGATTTAACCTTTGATAATTCCACGAGAAATTACAATTTTCTGAATCTCGGAAGTGCCTTCATAAATCTGTGTGATTTTTGCGTCTCGCATTAAGCGTTCTACGTGGTAGTCTTTTACAAAACCGTTTCCTCCGTGAATTTGAACCGCTTCTACGGTGTGTTCCATAGCTACTTTACTAGCGTATAATTTTGCCATTGCGCTAGACATATCGTAGTTATTGCCTTGGTCTTTGTCCCAGGCTGCTTTTGTAACGAGCATTCTTGCTGCTTCTATTTCTGTGTGCATATCGGCTAATTTAAAAGCAATTGCTTGGTGGTTGCAGATTTCTGTACCGAATGCTTTTCGTTGTTTAGAGTATTTTAAAGCTAATTCGTACGCGCCAGCTGCAATACCTAAAGCTTGTGCTGCAATACCGATTCTTCCTCCAGAAAGTGTTTTCATAGCGAACTTAAAACCAAATCCATCTTCACCAATTCTGTTTTCTTTTGGTACTTTTACATCGTTAAATTGTAACGTGTGTGTGTCTGAACCACGAATTCCTAATTTGTCTTCCTTCGGCCCTACGTGAAACCCTTCTGTTCCTTTTTCTATTATAAAAGCATTGATGCCTCTGTGTCCTTTTTCTCTGTCTGTTTGTGCAATTACTAAATAAACATCTGCGCGACCACCACTTGTAATCCAGTTTTTGGTTCCGTTAATTATATAGTGGTCTCCTTTGTCTATTGCGGTTGTTGCTTGAGATGTTGCGTCAGAACCTGCTTCTGGTTCGCTTAAACAAAAGGCGCCAACAAATTCTCCTGTGGCTAATTTTGTTAAATATTTTTGTTTTTGTTCTTCACTAGCATATGCTTCTAATCCGTAACATACTAAAGAGTTGTTTACTGATACAATTACAGAAGCAGAAGCGTCAATTTTAGAGAGTTCTTCCATTATTAATACGTAAGAAATAGCATCCATACCGCTTCCTCCGTATTTAGGATCTACCATAATTCCTAGAAAACCAAGATCTCCCATTTTTTTTACCAACTCATTTGGGAATTCTTGTTTGTTGTCTCTTTCTATAACGCCTGGTAGTAATTCTGTTTGCGCAAAGTCTCTTGCGGCATCTCGAATCATGATGTGTTCTTCTGTTAAACTAAAATCCATCTGTATGTATATTTGTTATATTCGTAATATTTGATTCCAAAGATATCGATTTCGTAACATATTATCAATAAGGATTTGTTATTTTTACAGATATGAATATAAGTGAAGTTTTTATAATAGGATTAATGTCTGGAACGTCTCTAGACGGTATCGATTTGGTGTATGTGAAATTTGATAAAGAAAACTATCAAAATTTTGATATTATACACTCAAAAACTGTGTCGTATTCGAAAGAATGGAAAGCTACTTTACAAGATGCTATTCATTTTTCTTCGGATGATTTAAAGGTTTTAGATGTTGATTATGGAAAGCTCCTTGGTAAGGAGATTACTGCTTTTGTTGATGAATTTCAGATTGAAAAAATCGATTTTATTGCATCTCATGGGCATACAGTTTTGCATCAACCAGAAAATGGAATTACACTTCAGGTGGGAGGTGGACAAACAATTGCTGATGCAACAGGTCAAAAAGTTATTTGCGATTTTAGAACACAAGATGTCAATTTAGGTGGACAAGGAGCACCTTTGGTGCCAATTGGAGATGAGTTGCTTTTTTCTGATTACGATTATTGCTTAAATTTAGGTGGTTTTTCTAATATCTCATTTCATGAGGATGGAAAAAGAATTGCATATGATGTTTGTCCGGTAAATATTGTGCTGAATAAATATGCAAAGGAATTAGGTTTTGAATATGATGATAAAGGACAAATTGCAGCAAACGGAACTTACCTGATGCAATTAGAGTCAGATTTAAGATTGTTGGATTATTATCAGCAACAACCACCAAAATCTTTGGGTTTAGAGTGGGTGCAAAAAGAAATTTTTCCAAGATTAGAATCAGAGAAACGAAAACCAGAAGATTTATTAAGAACTTTTACAGATCATGTTGCTTGGGCACTTGCAGAAGTGTTGCCTGAAAACGCGCGGGTTTTGGTTACTGGTGGCGGTGCTTTTAATGAGTATTTAATAAATAAGGTAAAGGAAGAAAAAGAAATAGATCTTATTGTTCCTAATCAGCAACTTATAAATTTTAAAGAAGCACTTATTTTTGCTTTTTTAGGTTTGTTAAAAAGTGAGGGTAAAGTAAATTGTTTGAGTTCTGTAACGGGGGCGAGTAAAGATCATTCTTCTGGAGAAGTTTTTTATCCGAAGTTATAAAAAGATGTATTTATAAAAGTGGTTGTTTTAAGGTGTTTTAGGAGTCAATTCTTATTAAAATAAAAAATTTGAACAATCGTTTTTTTACTGTAAGTTTGTATAGTATCAGCATAATAAGAAATTAATAAAATTTTAACAATGAATCAACTTTAACTTTTCCCCTGAAGGGGATTTTATAGCAAAAATAAAATTGTTTGAAAAAGCAAAAAGAAAAGTTCATCTATTTAAAATTTTATAATGAAAGAATTATTAAAAATATACGAGAATAAGCAGCCGGAAATCGTTTTTAACTGGAAAGATTCAGAAACGGAGGCAGAAGGTTGGGTAGTGATAAACTCTTTAAGAGGTGGTGCTGCCGGCGGTGGTACAAGAATGCGTAAAGGGTTAAATATGAATGAGGTTTTGTCTCTAGCCAAAACAATGGAGGTGAAATTTACAGTTTCTGGTCCTGCAATTGGAGGCGCAAAATCGGGTATTAATTTTGATCCGAGCGACCCGAGAAAAAGAGGTGTTTTAGAACGTTGGTATAAAGCAGTTACGCCGTTGTTAAAACATTATTACGGAACAGGTGGAGATTTAAATGTAGATGCAGATAAAGATGTGATTCCTATTACAGAAAGTTGTGGAGTTTGGCACCCTCAAGAAGGAATTTTTAACGGACATTTTAAACCGACAGAAGCAGATAAAATAAATAGAATTGGCCAATTGCGAATGGGCGTAATTAAGGTGATTGAAGATAAAACTTTTTCGCCAGATTTATCTAGGAAATATACAGTGGCAGATATGTTAACTGGTTATGGAGTAGCAGAAGCAGTGAAGCATTATTATGCTATTTACGGAGGAGAAATAAAAGGTAAAAGAGCAATTATTCAAGGGTTTGGAAATGTAGGTGCTGCGGCAGCTTATTATTTAACGCAGTTGGGTGCTAAGGTTGTAGGGATTATTGATAGAGATGGTGGTGTTATAAGTGAAGAAGGGTTTACGATGCAAGAAATGACTGCTTTGTTTTTGATGAAAAACGGAAATCAGTTGGTGTCAGAAAATATGATTCCTTTTGAAGAGATTAATGAAAAAATATGGAGTTTGCCTGCTGAAATATTTGTACCAGCTGCAGCTTCTAGATTGGTTTCTCAAGATCAGGTTCAGCGTATGATAGATACTGGGTTAGAAGTAATTTCTCCGGGAGCAAATGTTCCGTTTGCAGACAAGGAAATTTTCTTTGGTCCAATTATGGAGTATACAGATAATCATTTAAGTTTATTGCCCGATTTTATTTCTAATTGTGGTATTGCAAGAGTTTTTGCGTATTTAATGGAGGCGAAAGTAGCTTTGCCAATGCAGGATAAAGCAATTTTTAATGATACCTCTAATATTATAAAGAAAGCGTTGCAGCGAACTTTTAAAAGGAGTGCTTCTAAAACAAAAATTTGTTCAACAGCATTTGAGATCGCTTTAAAGCAATTAATTTAAAGTTAATAGTTAGATTTGTATTCTAAAATTCGGTTGTGCATTTCAATAAAAATCTGTTAATTCGATGTTTTTATCAAAATGTATTGCGGCGAATATTGTAGATGTTTATTTTAGAATGCGCAGCGGGTTAGTAGATGAAATAATTAAAAGAATGTCATTTTGTAATATGGCATTTTTTTTGATGTAAAATAAAAGCGATTATTTTAAGTTGAAACAATTTAAAAATAGAAAGATCGTTACTTAAATAGAACTTAAAAATAGAATTAAATGTTGTTATTTTTTCAAGAGAATAAAGAAGTTTTAGAAGAGGTTGTTTCAGAAGAAAAAACACTTTCTATCTATAAATTAATTATGGATGGTGGTTTGGGAGGGCAAATAATCTTGGCACTACTTTTTGTGCTGTTGGCTATTGCAATGTATATTTATTTTGAAAGGTTCTTTGCTATAAAAGCAGCATCAAAAATGGATGAAAATTTTATGAATCAAATTAAGGATTTTGTTTCTAACGGGAAATTAGAATCTGCAGATGCGCTTTGTAAAAGTAAAAATACACCAACAGCAAGATTAATTGGAAAAGGAATTTCTAGAATAGGGAAGCCTTTAGATGATATTAATACGGCAATTGAAACTGCAGGAAAGTTAGAGGTGTATCAATTAGAGAAAAACGTGAGTGTTTTGGCAACGATTGCTGGTGCGGCACCTATGATTGGTTTTTTAGGAACTGTTATCGGTATGATTGTTGCAATTCATGAAATTGCAAATGCAGGTGGTCAAATAGATATTAAATTACTTTCCGATGGTTTGTATACGGCAATGACAACTACCGTTGGAGGATTAATTGTGGGGATTATTGCGTACATAACTTATAATCATTTAGTAGTAAGAACAGATAAGGTAATTTATCAAATGGAAGCAAAGTCTGTTGAGTTCTTAGATTTATTAAACGAGCCAGTATAGAGTAATTCAAAATTTAAGATTCTGGATTCAAAGTTTATGAAAATTAACAAAATCCTTGAATTTTAAATTTAAAACCTTGAACATAAAGTATGAATTTACGCGGAAGAAATAAAGTAGATCCAACATTCAATATGTCATCAATGACAGATATTGTTTTTTTATTGTTGATATTTTTTATGTTGACTTCAACCTTAGTAACGGTTAGTGCAATAGATGTTTTGCTGCCAAAAGCTGGAGGTAAAACAGAAAATAATAAATCTGTTGCAGTGTCTATTACAAATGAGTCGTTGTTTTATATTGATAAAACAAAAGTGAGTTCAGCAAGTTTAGAAAGTGAAATTCTAAAAAGTGTTGGTGCTGATAAAAAGAAGACCATTATTATTAGAGGAGATAAGGATGTACCTTATAAAAATGTAATGCAGGTAATTGATATTGCAAATAAGAACAAGTTAAAAATGATTTTAGCTGTAAAAGGCAAATAAAATGCAAATACTAAATACATCACATAAGCGTAAATCTGCTGTAATTACAGCGGTTATTCTGGTGCTTATCATCTTCGGGATTCTAAATTACGGAATGAGTTATTTAGATCCTCCAGAAGAATACGGTTTGGCTATTAATTTTGGAACATCAGAAGTTGGAAGTGGAGAGCCTGTAGAGGATACAAAGAAAATTTCTGCTCCAGAAGTTGTTGAGGAGGAAGTTGTGGAAAAAGAGGTGGTGGAAGAAGTAGTTAAAGAAACTCCGCAAGAAGTAGTTAAAGAAGATATTATTACAGAAGAGACTTCTAAAGACGTTCCGGTTGTAGAAAAGATAAAAGAAGTAGTAAAAGAGCCTGTAAAAAAAGTTGTAGAAAAAAAGATAGAAGTTGTAAAACCTGTTGAAAAGGAAGTCGTAAAAGAAATTCCGAAAGAAAAGCCAAAACCATCTAAAGCAACTCAAGATGCTTTAAATAATTTATTAAACGGAAATTCTTCCGATGGAAAACCACAAGGAGAAGGAGATGATGCTAAGCCAGGTGTAAAAGGAAAAGAAACTGGAGATCCGGCTTCTTCTAAATACTATGGAAATACCGGAAGTGGTGATGGAGGTGATTATAATTTAGCGGGTAGAAGAGCACTTTCTAAGCCAAAAGTGCAACCCGATTGTCAGGAAGAAGGTACTGTGGTGGTGCAAATTCAAGTTAATAAAAATGGAAAAGTAATTTTCACAAAACCAGGATATAAAGGAAGCACGAATACAGCTCCTTGTTTACTTAAAGCGGCAAAAGAGGCAGCTCTAAGAACTACCTGGAACCCTGATGAAAAAGCACCCGCAAACCAAGTTGGGACAATTATTTATAAGTTTACCTTGTCTAAATAATCACGTATTTTTACAACATGAATTATCAACAAACATTAGATTGGATGTTTGCGCAATTACCTATGTATCAAAAAGAGGGTAAAACGGCATTCAAAAAAGATTTAACCAACACTTTAGCGCTTTCAAAAGAATTGGATTTTCCAGAAAAGAAGTTTAAATCTATTCATGTTGGTGGTACCAATGGAAAAGGCTCTACAAGCCACATGTTAGCTTCTATTTTACAAGAAGCAGGTTATAGAGTAGGTTTATATACTTCACCTCACTTAAAAAACTTTACAGAACGAATTAGAATTAATGGCCTTGAAATTCCTGAAACAAAAGTTTTATCTTTTATAAAGGAACATAAAGGTTTTTTAGAAACACAAAGATTGTCATTTTTTGAAATGACGGTAGGTTTGGCTTTTGATTATTTCGCAGAAGAAAAAGTAGACATTGCTATTGTTGAAGTCGGTTTGGGAGGACGATTAGATTCTACAAACATTATTACTCCAGAGGTTTCTGTAATTACGAATATAGGTTTAGATCATACGCAGTTTTTAGGTGAAACGCTACCTGAAATCGCTTTTGAAAAAGCAGGTATTATAAAAGATAATATTCCTATTGTAATTGGGGAGGAGCAAGAAACGGTTAAAGAGGTTTTTATCGCAAAAGCGGAAGATTGCAAAGCGTCTATTTCTTTTGCTTCGGATGATGGTAAAAGTTACATAACAGATTTGTTGGGCGATTATCAGAAGAAAAACACAAAAACAGCAGTTGCAGCTATTAAAAGATTAAAGAAGTTTTCTGTATCAGAAGAAAATATAGAAAATGGATTACTTAATGTGGTAAAAAATACAAGTTTAAAAGGTAGATGGCAAATTTTACAAGAACAGCCAAAAGTAATTTGTGATACTGCACATAATAAAGATGGTTTAAGTATTGTCTTAAAACAGTTAGAAAAAGAATCATTTAAAAAGATACATTTTGTTTTAGGAGTTGTTTCTGATAAGAAATTAGAAGAGGTTTTACCACTTTTTCCTAAAGACGCACATTATTATTTTTGTAAACCAGATATTCCAAGAGGTATGTGTGAAGCTGTTTTGCAAGAACAAGCAAAAGAATTTCATTTAATTGGAAAAAAATATCCTTCGGTAAAAGAAGCGTTTGAAGATGCGTTACTAAATGCAAATCAGGGAGATATCATTTATGTAGGAGGAAGTACTTTTGTGGTGGCTGAAATTATTTAAATAAAATATCATTTTTTACTTGGTAGAACTAAAATAAGTTCTATATTTGCAACCGCTTAGGGCAATTAGCTCAGTTGGTTCAGAGCATCTCGTTTACACCGAGAGGGTCGGGGGTTCGAATCCCTCATTGCCCACCAAAGCAAAATCCTTCACATTTATGTGAAGGATTTTTTGTTTTTAGATAGTTTTTTAAATAAAAATGAAATTGTTTTTCATTTTGTTTGGTAAAACTAAATAAAGTATTATATTTGCAGCCGCTTAGGGCAATTAGCTCAGTTGGTTCAGAGCATCTCGTTTACACCGAGAGGGTCGGGGGTTCGAATCCCTCATTGCCCACCAAAGCAAAATCCTTCACATTTATGTGAAGGATTTTTTGTTTTTAATAGGTTTTGGTAAAGTAGCCAATGATTCTTTTGTTATATTTGTTTCTTTATAAAAAATAGCTAAAAGAGTTTTAATGGATATAAAGTTATCAGGAAAAAAAATACTTGTTACAGGTGGAGCTGGTTTTATAGGTTCTAACCTTTGCGAGGTTTTACTTGAGAAAAAGAATACAGTGGTTTGTTTAGATAACTTTTCTACAGGAAAAAGAGAAAATATAGAGCCTCTAAAAGAAAACCCAAACTTTACGTTGATTAATGGAGATATTAGGTGTTTAGAAGATTGTATGTTGGCAGCTTCTGGTGTCGATTATATTTTGCACCAAGCCGCATTAGGTTCTGTGCCAAGATCAATTAAAGATCCTATTACCACAAATGATGTTAATGTTACCGGTTTTCTAAATATGTTAGTAGCGGCAAGAGACAATAATGTAAAAAGATTTGTTTTTGCAGCAAGTTCATCTACGTATGGAGATTCTGAATCGTTACCAAAAGTAGAAGATGTAATTGGGAAGCCGTTGTCTCCTTATGCAGTTACCAAATATGTTAATGAATTGTATGCCGATGTTTTTGGTAAAACGTATGGTTTGGAAACAATTGGATTAAGATATTTTAATGTTTTTGGTAGAAAGCAAGATGCGAACGGGGCGTATGCAGCTGTAATACCTAAGTTTGTAAATCAGTTTATGAATTTAGAATCTCCGATTGTAAATGGAGATGGAACTTTTTCTAGAGATTTCACCTATATAGATAACGTTATTCAGGCAAACTTACTCAGTTTAGTGGCGGATAAAGAAGCTGCAAACGAAATATATAACGTAGCATTTGGAGATCGGAATACTTTAATAGATTTATGTGATTCTTTAAAGGAGTTTTTATCGAATTACAATCCGAAAATTAAGGACGTAGAAGTGGTTTTTGGTCCTAATAGAATTGGAGACATTCCGCATTCTCACGCAGATATATCAAAAGCTAAGAAATTATTAAATTATAATCCAAAATTTTCTTTAAAAGAAGGATTAAAAGAATCAATAGATTGGTATTGGGAAAACTTAAATAAATGAGTAAAATTAAAATAGGTATTATTGGTTTAGGCTATGTAGGCTTGCCATTAGCTAGACTTTTTGCAACAAAATTTTCTGTTGTTGGTTTTGATATTAATCAGCCTAGAATAGAAGAGTTAAAATTAGGGCAAGACAATACAAGAGAAGTTTCTAAAGAGTTGTTGTTAGAGGTTATAAATGAAGAGAATTCAGATGAAAAAGGATTGTTTTTTGCATCTAATTTAGAGGAGTTAAGGGCTTGCAATTATTTTATTGTTACGGTTCCTACGCCAGTAGATAAAAATAACAGACCTGTTTTAACGCCTTTAATAAAAGCGAGTGAAACCGTAGGTAGCGTAATGAAAAAAGGTGATATCGTTATTTATGAATCTACCGTGTATCCAGGTGCAACAGAAGAAGATTGTGTGCCTATTTTAGAAAGGGTATCTGGTTTGGTTTTTAACAAAGACTTTTATGTTGGGTATTCACCAGAAAGAATCAACCCGGGAGATAAAAAACATACCGTAGAAAAAATATTAAAAGTGACTTCTGGTTCTACAAAAGAAGTAGGCGAGAAGGTAAATAGTTTGTATGCATCTGTAATTACTGCAGGGACGCATTTAGCGCCTTCTATTAAAGTTGCCGAAGCTGCAAAAGTGATCGAAAATTCTCAGCGAGATATTAATATTGCATTTGTAAATGAGTTAGCTAAAATTTTTGGTTTGATGGATATCAATACGCAAGATGTTTTAGATGCAGCAGGTACAAAATGGAATTTTTTACCTTTTAAACCAGGTTTAGTTGGTGGACATTGTATTGGCGTAGATCCTTATTATTTAGCCCAAAAAGCACAAGAATACGGGTATCACCCAGAAATTATTTTGGCTGGTAGACGTGTGAATGACGGAATGGGAAGGTATGTAGCTTCGGAAGTTGCTAAGTTGATGATTCAGAGAGATATTGAAGTAAAACGAGCTGAAGTTTTAGTTTTAGGAGTTACTTTTAAAGAAAACTGTCCGGATGTTAGAAATACAAAAGCGGTAGATCTTATTTATGAATTGCAAGAGTATGGATCTAATGTAACCATTTTTGATCCTCATGCAGATGTAGCTCAGGTTTATAAAGAATACAAGCTAGATTCTAGTTTGACTTTGCCTAAAAAGAAATTTGATGCTGTTATTTTAGTTGTGGCACATAAAGAGTTTCTTAACTTGGATTTTGCTGAATTAAAAAAAGAAAAATCAATTGTATACGATGTGAAGAATTTTTTAGATTCTAAGCTTGTAGATAAATCACTATAGAAATGAAGAATTTTGCATTAATTGGTGCTGCAGGATATATTGCACCAAGACATTTAAAAGCGATTAAAGAGACCGATAATCAACTAATTGCGGCTTTAGATAAATTTGATAGTGTTGGTGTAATGGATAGTTTTTTTCCGAAAGCAGATTTTTTTGTAGAATTCGAAAGATTTGATCGTCATATAGAAAAATTAAAAAGAGGAGGTACGCATTTAGATTATGTAAGTATTTGTACGCCAAATTATTTGCACGATTCTCATATTAGAATGGCTTTAAGAAGAGGTGCAGATGCAATTTGTGAAAAACCGTTGGTTCTAAATCCTTGGAATGTTGATGCTTTAAAAGATATAGAAAGAGAATCTGGTCAGAAAATACATACCATTTTACAATTAAGATTGCACCCAAGTATTATTGCTTTAAAAAACAAAGTTGCTTCAGAAAATAAAGCAGGTAAATACGATGTAGATTTAACGTATATCACTTCTAGAGGAAGATGGTATGACATTTCTTGGAAAGGAGATGAGAGTAAATCTGGAGGAATTGCGACAAATATTGGAGTCCATTTTTACGATATGTTGTCTTGGATTTTTGGAGAAGTACAAGAAAACATAGTACATCTTAGGGAAAAAGATAAATCTGCAGGATATTTAGAGTTTAAAAATGCTAGAGTGCGCTGGTTTTTATCAATAAATGAAGATGATTTACCGCAAGAAATTAAAGAAAAAGGACAAAGAACTTTTCGATCTATTACTATTGATAACCAAGAATTAGAGTTTAGTGCTGGTTTTACAGATTTACACACTACAAGTTATCAAGAAATACTAAAAGGAAATGGTTTTGGACTTCAAGATTCTGAGGAGTCTATTAAGATAGTTCATAATATTAGAAATGCTGCTATTAGTACAATAGGTGAAAAACATCTGTTTGTTAAGTAATAGGGGTTTTCTAAACAAAATTAACTTACATATAATTTGTTGTTATTAAAGATTATGCTGTTTTTTTAGAAGGAAGCATCATAATATCAAATTATTTTGAATAAAAATAATGAAAAAAAAGAACCTTTTAATTTTCGGAACAAGGCCAGAAGCAATCAAAATGGCACCTTTAGTAAATCAGTTTTTAGCAGATAAAAGGTTTGAAACTAAAGTTTGTGTAACTGGACAGCATAGAGAAATGTTAGATCAGGTTTTAAGTTTTTTTGATATTACTCCAGATTTTGATTTGTGTTTAATGAAACCAAATCAAAATTTATACAACTTAACAGGAGAAGTAATCTCTGGGTTAAAACCTATTTTAGAAACGTATAAACCAGACTATGTTTTTGTTCACGGAGACACCACCACCACAATGGCAGCAAGTATTGCAGGCTTTTATTCTGGAGCAAAAGTATGTCATGTAGAGGCAGGTTTACGAACCTATAATATGTTATCGCCCTTTCCAGAAGAAATGAATCGTCAGGTTGCAGGAAGAGTTGCAACGTATCATTTTGCACCTACAATAAAATCCAAAGAAAACCTTTTACAAGAAAATATATCCGAAGAAAATATTTTAATTACTGGTAATACAGTTATTGATGCTTTGTTAGAAAGTTCTAATAGGGTAGATGGTTTAGATAATGATGATGTTAGAGAAATTAAACGTAAAGTTAACTTTGATAAGAGAATCATACTAGTTACAGGTCATAGAAGAGAAAACCACGGACAAGGATTTATAAATATTTGCGGAGCACTTAAAGAAATTTCGATTAATAATCCTGATGTAGAGGTTGTGTATCCAGTTCATTTAAATCCGAATGTTTTAAAGCCGGTAAATGAGTTGTTAGGTGATGTAAGTAATATTCATTTGGTAAAACCATTATCTTATCCATCATTTGTTTGGTTAATGAATAAATCGTACTTAATAATAACAGATAGTGGTGGTGTGCAGGAAGAAGCGCCTAGTTTAGGGAAACCCGTTTTAGTGATGCGAGATACAACCGAAAGACCAGAAGCAGTAGAAGCTGGAACCGTGATTTTAGTTGGTACAGATGAAGCTAAAATTGTAAAAGAAGCGCAAGAATTGTTAGATGATACCCAAAAATATCAATCTATGAGTTCTTTACATAATCCTTATGGAGATGGTAAAGCGTGTAAGAGAATTATTGAATTTATTTCAAATTTAGAGTAATGAAAAAAGTAGAAGTTGTAACGATAGGTTTAGGATATATTGGTTTGCCAACATCCGCTTTAATAGCACAAAGCGGAATTCAAGTTCATGGAGTTGATGTTAACCAAAACGTTGTAGATATTATTAACCAAGGTAAAATACATATTGTAGAACCGAGTTTAGATATTGCTGTAGAGGAAGCTGTAAAAAAAGGTTTTTTAAAAGCAGATATAAAACCAGTTGAAGCAGCTACTTATTTAATTGTGGTGCCTACTCCTTTTAAAGGGAATCATGAACCCGATATTTCTTATGTAGAATTAGCAACTAAAAATATTATTCCGTTTTTAAAAGAAGATGATTTATATATTATAGAATCTACTTCGCCAATAGGAACAACAGAAAAAATGATGAGTCTTATATATTGTATAAGACCAGAATTAAAAGATAAACTGCATATTGCTTATTGTCCGGAAAGAGTTTTGCCTGGTAACGTAATGCATGAGTTGGTGTATAACGATAGAGTTATTGGTGGGGTTGATGAAAAATCGACCCAAAAAGCAATTGATTTTTACAAGCAATTTGTAAAAGGTGCTTTGCACGCCACAAATGCAAGAACGGCAGAAATGTGTAAGTTAACAGAAAATTCTTCTAGAGATGTGCAAATTGCTTTTGCAAATGAACTTTCGTTAATTTGTGATAAAGCTGATATAAATGTTTGGGAATTGATAGATTTAGCAAATAAACACCCAAGAGTTAATATATTACAGCCTGGTTGTGGTGTTGGTGGACATTGTATTGCAGTAGATCCTTATTTTATTGTATCAGATTATCCAATGGAATCTAAGATTATTGGTACCGCAAGAGAGGTAAATAATTACAAGTCTTTTTGGTGTGCAGAGAAAATTCAGAATGAGAAATTAAAGTTTGAGTTAAAGCACGGAAGAAAACCAAGTATTGCCTTAATGGGTTTAGCATTTAAGCCTAATATTGATGATTTGCGAGAATCACCTGCAAAATATATTGCTCAAAAAGTTTTACAAAATACCAACAATGAAGAGTATTTTATTGTTGAGCCAAATATTACAGAACATAATGTATATAAAATAACAAATTATAAAGAAGCTTTTAAAAAAGCGGATATTGTAGCATATCTTGTGGCGCATAATGAATTTAAAACATTGCCTACTGCAACCGATAAAGTGGTTTTAGATTTTTGCGGTATTATTAAATAGTAAGCTTATTAAAGTATGCTAATTATTAAATAATTATTCTGAAAGAGTTGTATTCAATTTTACAGAATTTCATTGTTTTTTAAGTCTAAAGAGATTCATGATTTTTATTGATTTTAAGTAGTGTTATTTGCTGTATTTAAAAAAGGTAAATCTCTTTTTTGCTACTAATAAAAATACATTTATGTTGTTGTTAATTAGGTGTGTAGGTGTTTTTTTATTTCAATGAAACTAAAGAAACTAAAGAAAAAACTACTGTATAATAAATTATTAAAAAATTACCATATATTTGTCAAAAAAAAGAAACTTATGAAAGTGGGAATTACCTTTAGTGCTTTTGACTTATTCCATGCAGGACATGTGAAAATGTTAGAAGATGCAAAAGAACAATGTGATTATTTAATTTGCGGTATACAGACAGATCCTACTTTAGATCGTCCAGAAAAGAATATGCCAGTACAATCTGTTGTTGAAAGATACATTCAATTAAAAGGTTGTCGCTTTGTAGATGAAATTGTTCCTTATGCAACAGAACAAGATTTAGAGGATATTTTAAGGTCTTTTAAACTTGATGTCCGCATTATAGGAGATGAGTATGCTAGCAAACAATTTACAGGTAGAAAGTATTGCGAAGAAAAAGGAATTGACTTGTACTTTAATAAAAGAGAGCACCGTTTTTCTAGTAGTGGACTGCGTAAAGAAGTTCAAGAAAAAGAGAATTTAAAAAAGAAAGAGAAATAAGTGTTTTACATATTCTGGTGAAAAGATTTCATTTTTAGAATGATTTAATATTTCGCCAATAATAGCGTGAAAACACCTATTTACCGTGGAATAATTTAATTTATATTTGCAAAATAAATGAAAAAACTTATTATAGTATCAGGATATTTTAATCCAATTCACAAAGGACATCTAGAGTATTTTAACAATGCAAAAGCGTTGGCAGATGAATTGTTTGTAATTGTTAATAGTGATCTTCAAAGAGGATTAAAAGGCTCTAAAGAATTTCAAAAAGAAGAAGAGCGCTTGTTTATTGTAGAGAATATTAAATCTGTAGATAAAGCAATGGTTTCTGTTGACAAGGATAGAACTGTTTGTGCGTCTATACGTGCTATTCATGAAAAGTATGGAAAAGAGTATCAAATAGGTTTTGCCAATGGAGGAGATCAAGACAATAACTCTATTCCTGAAGTACCTGTTTGTAAAGAATTACATATTGACTTGATTGATGGTTTGGGAGATAAAATACAATCATCATCGTGGTTGTTGAAAAATAATTAGAGAGAAAAACACTTATTTTTAAGTGTTTTTTTATGATGATATCTTAAATAAAATTGAATATTAAAAAATAAAAAGAATTATGAATATTGCTGTTATAGGTTCAGGTTATGTTGGTTTAGTATCTGGTACTTGTTTCGCAGAAATGGGAAACAAAGTTACTTGTGTAGATATAGATCAAAATAAAATTCAAAAATTAGAGGAAGGAATCATTCCTATTTTTGAACCAGGTTTAGAACAAATGGTTTTAAAAAATGTAAAAAATGAAAACTTGTTTTTTACGACGAACCTTGGAGAAGCTATTAGTGATGCTGAAATTGTTTTTATTGCGGTTGGTACCCCAATGGGGGATGATGGCTCTGCAGATTTACAATATGTTTTAGCTGTTGCCAAATCTATTGGAGAAACTATGCAGAAAAGATTGATCGTAGTAGATAAATCTACAGTGCCAATTGGTACAGCAGACAAAGTAAAAGCGACTATTCAGGCAGAATTAGATAAAAGAGAATCTGATTTAGAATTTAGCGTAGTCTCTAATCCAGAGTTTTTAAAAGAAGGTGCTGCTATAGATGATTTTATGAAGCCTGATAGAGTTGTTATCGGTGCAGATTCTGAGTATGCTTTTGATTTAATGAAGCAATTGTATTCTCCTTTCTTTAGAACCCATGATCGTTTTATAACGATGGATATTCGTTCTGCAGAAATGACAAAATATGCTGCAAATACAATGTTAGCAACAAAAATTTCATTTATGAATGAGATTGCAAATATTTGTGAAAGAGTAGGCGCAGATGCAAATATGGTGCGTATCGGTATTGGTTCAGACAAACGTATTGGGTATAGTTTTATTTATCCAGGTGCAGGTTATGGAGGTTCTTGTTTTCCTAAAGATGTAAAAGCTTTAAAGAAAATTGCAGAAGAAAACGGTTATAAAGCAAACTTAATCGAGTCTGTAGAGAATGTTAATGATGCTCAGAAATTAGTGATTGCACATAAAATTGTAAAACGATTTGGAGAAGACTTATCAGGTATGACTTTTGGTTTATGGGGATTGGCCTTTAAACCGGGTACCGATGATATGAGAGAGGCTCCAGCTATTTATATTGTAAAAGAATTAGAGAAAAGAGGTGCAAAAGTGAAGGCTTATGATCCTAAAGCGATAGAAGAAGCGAAAGAATTTTATTTAAAAGACGCTAAAAACATTACGTATTGTAGTTCTAAGTACGAAGTTTTACAAGGTTCGGATGCATTAATTTTATTAACAGAATGGAAAGAATTTCGTTCTCCAGATTTTGTAGAAATAAAGCAACAATTAAAGAATCCTATTATTTTTGATGGAAGAAATCAGTACAATGCTTTCAATTTAGAAGAAAAAGGATTTGAGTATTTTCAAATAGGGAAATAAAAACCGATTTCGGATGTTCGATATCCGTTTACAGCTCGAACGAAAAATGATAGCCGAAAAAGGTGACATCAGATAAGAAAAAAAAGATGAAAAAAGATACTAAAATATATATTGCTGGTCATAGAGGAATGGTTGGTTCTGCTGTATGGAGAACTTTAGAAAAAAAGGGATATACAAACTTAATAGGCAGATCTAGCAAAGACTTAGATTTAAAAAATCAAGAAGTAGTTCTTAATTTTTATCAAACAGAAAAACCTGAAGTTGTGATTGATGCAGCTGCAAAAGTTGGTGGTATTTTAGCGAATAATAATTTTCCATATCAATTTTTGATGGAAAATATGCAAATTCAAAACAATTTAATTGATAGTGCTTTAAAATCAGGAATTGAGAAGTTTATATTTTTAGGGAGTTCTTGTATCTATCCTAAGTTTGCTCCACAGCCTTTAAAAGAAGAGTATTTGTTGACTGATTCTTTAGAACCGACCAATGAATGGTATGCGATTGCAAAAATAACAGGTGTAAAAGCATGTGAGGCAATTAGAAAGCAATTTCAGAAAGATTATGTAAGCTTAATGCCTACAAATTTATACGGTACGCATGATAATTTCGATTTAAAGTCATCACATGTGTTACCTGCCATGATTCGTAAATTTCATGAGGCAAAAATGAATAATAATTCAGATGTTACCTTATGGGGAAGCGGAACGCCAATGCGTGAATTTCTGTTTGTAGATGATATGGCGGAAGCTGTGGTTTATGCTTTAGAAAACGAATTACCAGAATACCTATACAATATAGGTACAGGTGAAGATTTAACGATTAAAGAATTGGCAGAAACCATTCAACAAGTAACAGGGCATCAAGGAACTATTGTTTGGGATGCTGATAAACCAGACGGAACACCAAGAAAACTGATGGATATTTCTAAAATGCACAACTTAGGTTGGAAGCATAAAGTTGATTTAAAACAAGGAATCGAAAAAACCTATGCTTGGTTTTTAGAAAATATAGAAAATTTTAAAGAAGTCAAGCTTTAAAAATCGTCCAACGAAAATCGTCCATCGTTTACCGTTTACCGTCCATCGAGTAACGAATAACGAACATCGAACAACGAAAATCGTCCATCGTTTACCGTCCATCGAGTAACGAACAACGAACAACGAACAACGAACAACGAAAATCGTCCATCGTTTACCGTTTACCGTCCATCGAGTAACGAACAACGAAAATCGTCCAACGAATAACGAACAACAAAAACCGAACAACGAAAAAAAAATGGAATGTAAACTACAAGTTTGGAAACTAGCGCATCAATTAACGCTTGATGTATACCAAGTTTCAAAAAACTTTCCTTCCTCAGAAAAGTTTGGGTTAACCAATCAAGTAAGAAGAAGTTCTAGTAGTGTTCCAACAAATATAATAGAAGGGCAAGGGAGGCAGTATAAAAAGGAGTTTATTCAATTTTTATATATTGCGAAAGGCTCTTTGGAAGAAGCTAATTATCAATTATTTTTGGCAAAAGATTTAGGATACATTTCTAATGAAGAATATGTGAAATTATTTGATCTTTGCACGAGAATTAAGATGATGCTGTATAAATTAATAAAATCACTAAAGTGAAAAATCGTTCTTCGATTTTCGTCCACCGTTTATCATTTATCGTCCACCGAGTAACGAAAAACGAAAAACGAAAAACGACCAACGAATAACGACCAACGAACCACGAATAACGAAAAAACGAACATGAAAGTAGCATTAATTACAGGAATTACAGGACAAGACGGCTCATATTTAGCTGAGTTGTTATTAGAAAAAGGATATGAAGTACATGGTATTAAGAGAAGATCATCATTGTTTAATACAGATAGAATTGATCACTTGTACCAAGACCCACACGATCCTGATCAAAGATTAAAATTGCATTATGGTGATTTAACGGATGCCATGAATTTAACACGTATCATTCAAGAATGTCAGCCAGATGAAATATACAATCTAGGTGCAATGTCTCACGTTGCTGTTTCTTTTGATACACCAGAATATGTAGGTAATGTTGATGGATTGGGAACTTTAAGAATTTTAGAAGCCGTAAGAATTTTAGGCTTAGAAAAGAAAACAAGAATTTATCAAGCTTCTACTTCAGAATTATATGGTGGTATGCCAGAGAATAAAAATGAAAGAGGTTTTTATGATGAACTGTCTCCGTTTTACCCTCGTTCTCCTTATGGAGTAGCAAAAATTTATGGATTTTGGATTACAAAAAACTATCGTGAAGCGTATGATATGTTTGCTTGTAATGGTATTTTATTCAACCATGAATCTCCAAGAAGAGGGGAAACATTTGTAACAAGAAAAATTACACGTGCGGTTGCAAAAATTGCATTAGGCTTACAAGAAAAAGTGTTTTTAGGAAACTTAGAAGCAAAACGTGATTGGGGACATGCAAAAGATTATGTTCGCATGATGTGGATGATTTTACAAGCGGATACACCAGAAGATTGGGTGATTGCTACAGGTGTAACTACCACCGTAAGAGATTTTGTTCGTTTGGCTTTTAGTGAAGTAGGTATCGATGTAGAATTTAAAGGAGAAGGCGTAGATGAGAAAGCATATGTTACAGCATGTAATCATAAAGATTTTCAAGTAGCAATAGGGAAAGAAGTTTTGTCTGTAGATCCTTCTTATTTCCGTCCAACAGAAGTAGATTTGTTAATCGGAGACCCTTCTAAAGCAAAAAATAAATTAGGTTGGGTACCAGAGCATGACTTAGCTTCTTTGGTAAAAGATATGATGCAAGGTGATGTTGCAATAATGAAAAAAGATGTTGTTTTGCTAAAAGCTGGTCATGAGATTTTAAAACAGGCAGAGTAATTTTTTAATCAATATTTAAAATTAAGAGTTATTAAAATTATTACTAAAATAGATACTTCCTTTGAGTTCTAAGTCAATTTTTACAGGAGTACTTTGGACGAGTATTCAATTTATTATAGATATAATATTTCGTTTTGCCGTTAGGTTTATGTTAGCCAAACTGCTTTTACCAAGCCAATTTGGGTTAGTAGGTATGTGTACAGTGTTTATAGCTGTTGCAGGTGCTGCGTCTGAATTAGGTATGTCTGCAGTTTTAATTCAAAAAAAAAATGACAAAGATGCAGAAGAAATGTATCCTACGGCCTTTTGGTCTGGATTAATTTGGGGTGTAGTAATTTATTGTATTTTAAGCTTAGTGATAACCCCGTTAGCTGCTAGTTTTTATGACGAACCTAAACTTAAAATATTAATACCTGTTTTAAGTTTAGGTATTCTTTTAAAACCGTTTAATTTAATACATACGGTAATATTAACGAGAAGTATGGATTTTAAAAGTTTGGCAAAAATATTAAACACATCTTCTATTATTGCTGGAGTTGTTTCTTTAATTAGTGCTTATTTTTTTAATTTTGGTGTATGGGCATTAGTTTTAAATAATGTTTTAGCTGTAGTTATTTCTGTTCCTTTTCTTTTCTATATAACAAAATGGAAACCTGTTTTAGAATGGAGTAAAGAGCATTTTAAAAATATATTTGGTTTTGGTGCTTACTCTTCAGGGACATTAATATTTAGCACGTTAACTTATAATATTGATAACTTGATGATTGGGAAGATGTTAGGTGCGTCTTTGCTAGGTTCTTATACACTTTCATTTTCGTTAACAGAACAGATAAGACAAGCTATAAGCGGTATTTTAAATAAAGTAATGTATCCTGTTTTTGGTAAAAACCAAGATGATAGGGTTAAACTAAAAAATTATTTTTTAAAAATAGTAAATCTTAATTCTATCGCGATTTATCCTTTAATGAGCTTTATTTTCTTGTTTGCGACAGAAATAATTAATTTTTTTGGAGAAAGATGGTTAGATGCTGTTATTCCATTAAAAATAATGTGTATTGCTATGATGACTCATTTATTAGTTAATTCTTTTACTTCATTAATTAGGGGACTTGGTAAACCTGGTTTAGAAATGAAAATAATTATTAGTTTAACTTTATTTGTATTAATACCTGGATTGTATTTTGGTATTTCTAATTATGGATTAATTGGAGCAGCCTTTGCTATTTTATTAAACAAAATAGCTCTTGTCATAGTTGGTGTTTCTGTTTTAAAAAATGAAATTAATCTATCTATAAAAGAATTGTTTTTTTCGATTAAAGGTGCAATTGTATCGATTATTTTAGCTACAACAATTTTTTTATTAGTTAAGAATTTTATTTACGATAATGTCTTTTTTTTAATGATATTATTTGTTACGACATATTTACTTGCGGTATTTATATTAGAAAAGAAAAATTTAAACCTCTTATTATCTAAATTAAAATGAAAAAAATATTAATAAAAATATTCCAATTTCAAGTTCTTTTTAGAACTCAAATTTTACCTAAAATTTTTGTCTTTTCTCCTTTTTTTAGTAGTTTATACTATTTGTTGTTTTCTAGTCAATTTAAAAGGGAGCAACATGCCGTATTAAAAGGGAAAATGAAACATTTAAAAGATTTAAAGTTTCATAAAAATAATATTTATACATTAATAAGAAATGTACATAGAGTTGAAAAAGGGTTAATAATGAAAGAGCGAAGATTGATTTTCGCAGTAGATTTTATTACTGAAACAATGGATGCTTTTGTAGCTTTGTGGAGTGTTGAAAAAATGGAAGGGAATCTACAATACCGATGGTTTTATGATGTACTAAATGAGTATTTTAGTGTTACTGGAAGCCATGCCGTAATTGATGTTGAAAAAGCGAGGTTTCAAGATCATACAAAAAGATATATTACAAAAGAAAGAAATATTGATTCCATTAAAAATGCACCTTACAAGAGAGAATTAAAATTGGAATCTAAAATATCATATGATCAATTTTATGATTTAACGGTATATAGACGTTCTGTAAGGTGGTTTCTTGATAAGAAGGTTTCTCACGATTTAGTTGATAAAGCAATACTTGCAGCTAAACAATCACCAAGTGCTTGTAATAGACAACCGTTTAAATTTAAAATTTTTGATGACCCAATTTTACTTAAACAGGTAGCTAATTTACCTATGGGGGTAAAGGGATACGTAGAGGGGATTCCAATGATGATTGCTGTTGTTGGTAGTTTAGATGCATATTTTGATGAGCGAGATAGGCATATAATATATATAGACGGCTCTTTGGCTAGTATGACTTTTATGTATGCTTTGGAAACCCTTGGTTTAAGTAGTTGCGCAATTAATTGGCCAGATATAGAGGTGTTAGAGAAGAAAATGGAGAGCACATTAAAATTAGAAAAACATGAAAGAGTAATAATGTGTATCGCTGTGGGGCATCCTGACCTCGATTTAAAAGTCGCTTATTCTGGTAAAAGAGATATTAGTGACATTAGAACATACAATAAATAAAAGTTATGATTATACAAATAGACGGTACCAATACATTAAATAAAGGAGCAGAGTTAATGTTGGTTGCAATTATTGAGCAAATTGAAGAGAAGTTCCCTGCTGCTAAGGTAATTTATAACTCCAATCATTCAAATGAAAAAGAATTAGATATAAAAACAGAGCTTAGTATAAAAAAAAGATTTTGGCTTAAAAATTCAAGGTTGCCAATAGCTTTGCTTTCTCGGTTAAAAATTCCTTACACTTTTTTTACATCTAAATACCCATTAAAAAATATTGATATTGTCCTAGATGCGTCTGGTTTTCAATTTTCTGATCAATGGAATTATTCAAAAGAAAGGTTATCTATATTAGATAATTATCTTTTAACTTTAAAAAAGTACAATTCTAAAGTAGTACTTTTACCACAAGCTTTAGGACCTTTTGATACTGAAGCTGGTAAGAAATCAGTAGAGATTATCAATCAACATTGTGATATTATTATTGCCAGAGAGCAAATTTCTTATGATTACGTAATTAAGGCAGGAGCTAATAAGGAGAAAGTTTGGAAACATCCAGATTTTACTTTATTAGTTAATGGAATTCTTCCGGAGAAATACAATCATTTAAAAGGAAAGGTGTGTATTGTACCAAATAAAAAAATGGTAACACATACTAGTGCTGGAGATAGTGAATATTTAGAGTTCCTTAAGAAAATCATTATCGAATTTAAAGAATTAGGGAAAGAAGTTTTTATTTTAAATCATGAAGGTGCTGGAGATTTAAAAATATGTAATAAATTAAATTCTTTATTTAATAATTCAGTTGAAGTAGTTACAGGTTTAAATGCGAAAGAAGTAAAGGGAGTTATTGGAGCTTCATTTATAACCGTATCATCAAGATTTCACGGAGTTGCAAGTGCTTTAAGCCAAGGTGTTCCTTGTTTAGCTACAAGTTGGAATCATAAATACAAAATGCTATTTAAAGATTACAACCAACAAGATAAGATAATAAATGTTACTGACGATTGGTTAACAACTAAGGTTAAGATTAATGAAACATTTAATGACCATAAGAAGTTAAATGAAGAGTTAAGTGCTAAAAAAGAAATTTTAGCTAGTGAAATTCAATCTATGTGGAGTAAAATTTGGTCTCATTAACATGAAATATTTACTTTAATTAATTATTATTAGTACTATATTAGATTTTTATGAAAAATAAAATACTTTATGTACATCATGCAGGGTGTCTAGCAGGTGCTCCTAAGAGCCTAAGTTATATTATAAAAGGATTGGATAAGAATAAATATACACCTTATTTGGTTAACATTGAACGAGGGCCAGTAGATGAATTTTTTAACAAATTACCTGTAAAAATTCTTAAGTTAAAGGGAGCTAAACCATTTCATGGTTCTACTGTTGTTGAAAAAAGTTTAAAACTTTTTATAAGAAATTTAATTTTTTTAATACCCACCATTTTTAAAGCAAATCGATTTATAAAAAAAATGGATTTTGATTTAATACATTTAAATTCAACTTGTTTATTTGCTTTTGCAATTGCAGCAAAATGGAATAAGGTAAAAGTTGTTTGTCATGTGAGAGAACCTCTTAGAAAAGGTATTTGGGGAACACCATTACGTTATTTTTGCAATCGTTTTGTAGATGGTTTTATTGCAATATGTGAAAATGACTTAAATTCTTTAAAGATTAAAAAATCGAACCAAGTTAAAAAAGAAGTGATTTATAACTTTGTTGATTTATCTAAAGATATTAAGAATAAAAATATTTTAAGAGAAGAATTAAAACTAAAAAAGGGAGATGTATTGTTTCTCTATTTGGCTAGGTTTTCTAAAAGCAATGGGTGGAAGGAATTAATTAGTACTATTGAAAATAAAATTGATGAAAATGAAAATTTTCATTTTGTTTTTGTTGGTGCAAAAAATGAATATGAATTAAATTTTTCAAAAAATAAAAATATTCATATACTTCCTTTTAGAGAAGATGTTGATGATGTTTTATTTAGTTCGGATGTTTTTATTTGTCCCTTTGTAGAACCTCATTTTGCTAGAGGTATCATCGAAGCTTCTGCACATAGTATATCTGTTTTAGGAACAAACATAGGTGGGGTTAATGAATTAATTATAAATAATTCGACTGGTTTTTTGTACAATTCAGAAGAAGAGTTAATAGAAAAGATACATTTATTAGGTAATAATCCTGATTTAAGAATTCGTTTAGGAAAATCGGGTAAGGAATTTTCAGAAGTTAATTTTGATTTAGATAAAAACCTGAATAAAACTTATAGTTTTTATTCTAAAATTTTAAATTAATATTCTTTTATGACTGTAATTTATAATACATGACAGCCATTAGTCTCTGTAATTACAATTGTCTTAATGAAACACAAAGTATTATTAGCAAGATAAGAGTATTACGGAATAAAAAGTTAATGATTTTGGGTTTGTCATTATTGATGGTGATCCAAATTATGGTAAACAGGAAGTAATTGAAAAAATAAACATAAATCTACTTATTATGTAAGTGTAAAAAGACAAAGGTATTATTATGTTATATATAAAGATGCCCATAAAGCTCTTGGTAAGTAGGGGATTTTATGAATGCTAATGATATTTTTAACTCGCCACAAGTTTTAAGTATTTTTTTAGTGTAAATAATATAACGATAAAGTTTTAGTTTATGGTTATAAATATCAAGAAAAAAAACTTTATATTCTAATAGTTTAAGTTATTTAAAAGAAGTACTAAATGAAAATTATCTATTCATTTTTAATTTTTATAGCCTTAACCATATAAATTAAAATATGAAGTGTTTTTTAAACTATAAAAAGGTGTGTTTTTATAGAAAAATTAAGTAATCAAATTCAAATTGAATTTGATTTTTTTTGAACAAATAAAAATGTTAATTATAAAGCAAGTTGTATTTGTTCATTTAAAAATGAATATACTATACATGAAAGATATTCTAATAAAATAATACTTTATTAATTAATCTAATTTATAATGACTATGTGAGGATTGGGGTCTAGGTAAAATAGAAAACTTTATTGAAAAGTTAGTGTTTTATAGTAAAAGTATAATTCTGTATAATTATTTAAAAATAAATACTATTAAAGAGATGGTAAAAGTAATTATATTTAGAGTAAACTCAAAATATTTTAAGAAATGAATAAATTAATCTTCGACCCAGTAATAACAGGTCATCATTCAGAGTATATAGGGCATTTAGTCGATTATATAGCAACAAACCCTTCCCCTTCAGACGTTAATTATATCTTTGTAATAAACCCTGCTTTTAAAGAAGAATTTTTAGATATTGTTGCTAAAGCAGTTAACAGTTTAAATATAACTTGGGTCTATGTAACACCAGCAGAATTAGAGTTGTGTTCTAAAGGGAATTTAATAAAAAAAAGTTTTAACCAATATAAAGTTTTTAATAAATATGCATTGTTATATAATGTTAAACATGCTGTTATATTATATTTTAACACCTTGCAATTAGCTCTAATACTTAAGAGGCCAAATTACACTGTAAGTGGTATCTTGTTTTTACAATTTCATAGAATGCAAGTAAATAGTTTTAAAGAAAAAGTTAAATATTATAGAAAGTATTACACAACTTATTTATACACATTAAATAAAAATATTACAAGAATACATGTTTTAAATGATAAAAAATCAGCAGATTTTTTAAATGAAAATTTTAATACAGATATTTTTAAAAAATTGCCAGACCCTATACCTCAATTAGTTCCTATAACTAATTTTAACATTTATGAACATTATAATATTTCTAGAGACCAAAAGATTTTTTTACATATTGGAGGTTTGGCAGATAGAAAAGGTACTTTTGATATCATTAAAGCTACAGAAGAAATACCTAGAGAAGTTCAATCTAAAATAGTTGTTTTGTTAGTAGGTAAAGCAAATGGGAATGATGTTGAAGAGAAAATAAAAAGACAAATTATGTTAAGTAAACAAAATACCTTGGCAACAATTATATGGGATAACCAATTTGTACCTAACAGCATGATGAAAAGTTTATTTGATAATTGTAATATTGTTTTAATGCCCTACAAAAACCCCGAGGCATCTAGCGGTATTTTAGGACATGCAATGGCTTCTGATAAAAAAGTGATTACTACTGGACAGGGTTTATTAAAAGAAATGGTGTTAATTAATAATTTAGGTTACTTATTAAGTGAAGTTACCTCCAAAAGTATTGCCTCTAAAATGTGTGAAGTACTTAACGATACTAGTATATATTCAGAAAATACTAAAAAACTCGTAGCAAACCATCATCCTAAAGTTTTTAGTCAATTAATCGTTTAATCATTGAAAAAAATAAAAATTATTTACAAGGATAAAAGTTTTTTTGTTAAACTAGCTAAATATATTTATTTAAATTATATTACTGAATGAGACTAAGTAAAAGACAGGGTAGCGATAAAATAAACAATCTACGGACAAATATTTTTGTTTTTAGTGTTTTTTTTATGGTTTGGTCCGTTAATGGATATTTTATATTAGGAAATAATTTTAAATTGGGATGTTTATTCCTTGGTTTTTTAGGAGTAGTCTTCTCATCATTCTCTTTGAAATTTAATAAAAAATTTATAAAATTCTCGATAAAAAGCACCTTAGTATTGCTGCTTTTTTGGTTGTTTGCTTATTTAAATAATCAATATACATTAGATAAAATAACAATAATTTTTGATGTTATATGTTTGCTTTTATTATTATCTGGATATCTAATAACTCAGTATCCATTATTTTTCACCCAAATAAATAATAATGTTATACTTTTTTTATGTTTTCTATCATTTATTGGAGCCTTTTTTTTTATTCAAAATCAAACCTTAATGAGCTTAGATACTGGAGGAGGTGGCAGAATAGGAGGTGGTGAGGTTGATGATGGTATTAATGCTGTTGGCCTTGCTTATGTTAATGCAAATTTATTTTTTATTTTATTCTTTATTATCAATCAAAAATATGTAAAAAAGGTGGTTAAGTACATCTTGTTTTTAGCTATTTTAGCATGCCTTATTATTGTTGTGTCATCAGGTTCTCGAGGAGCTTTAATTTTTACGGCATTTATTGTTACTCTTAAATATTTTAGTGAAATAAAATCTGTTCTTTCTGTTTTTTCTTTGTTCTCAAAATCAATTTTAATTTTAATAGTGGTGGTTAGTTTTTATTTTTTTGTTTCAGATTATTTTCCTGTTTTGGAGCAAAAAGTTAATGCTACTAGTAAACGATTTGAATCTATGTTTGCAGTAGTACAAACTGGCAGTGGAGATGAATCTGTTCTTGAGCGTGAAAAAATGTATGATAGTTTTTATGATAATTTAGACGATTTTATTATTTTAGGAAAGTCTGAATACAAGCCTTATCCTCATAATATTTTTATGGAAGTTATAACACGTTGGGGAGCTATTCTAGGGATACCTTTTATCTTTTTTTTAATAAAAGGATTATTTGAATCATTTAAAATGTTATTTGATAAGAAAAAAAATCACCCTTTTTATTCATTGTTTATTTACTGTTTATTTTACTGTTTTTTACAATCTTTAAGTAGTTTGTCTTTAGAGATGAATAGAATTTTGTGGTTAAGTTTAGGTGGTATTTATGGAATATTATTAAATAAAAAAAAATAGTTTTAAAAATAACAGGTATTAGATAATTAGAATAAAATTGAAAAAAGAAATATGACTAGATTTAGTATCCATACTTTTTGCCTATAATAGATCATACCAGAAAAAAAAATACTAAAACTTTGTAAGAATACACTTGTACCAGATTCTGAATTGTATATTTTTGTGATACTATCGTTAAAGATATTTATATATAAAATATTAAGAATAATAATAAAAAAAATGTTTATGGATAAAGTATGTATTGTGCTTAACTATGCACCTCATTATAGAACCAGTATTTTTAAAGAAATAGATAAAGAATTAACTTGTGATTTTGTTTTTGGTGATAATGTAGCTGGAAATATTAAAAAAATGGATTATTCTCTATTGACTAATTTTAAAGAAGAAGTTCAGAATAAATATTTCATTAAAAAACCTTTGTATTATCAAAAAGGAGTATTAAAACTATTAAAAGAAAATTATTCATCCTTTTTATTATCAGGAGAATTGTATAACTTAACGACATGGTTGCTCTTACTTTTAGCTCCATTTTATGGTAAAAAAGTTTATTTATGGAGTCACGGGTTTTATGGAAGTGAGGGGTGGTTGAAAAATACAATTAAAAATTTTTTTTTTAATAGAGCTAGTATTATTTTTTTGTACGGAAATTATGCTAAATCTATTATGGTTAATAATAAAATTTGTGAAAATAAATTAGAAGTGATTTATAACTCACTGAATTATAAAGAACAACTTTTGTTAAGAAATGAAAATAAGACAACAGATACATATACGAAATATTTTAATAATACTCATAAGAATTTAGTCTTTGTAGGGCGTTTAACCTCAGTTAAACGTTTAGACCTATTACTTAAAGCAATGGTTAAGTTAAGGGAGGAAAATTTCGAAATAAATTTAACTATCATAGGAGATGGGATTGAAAAAGAAAATATATATAAAATTATAAAGGATGAGTCCTTATCAGATAATATTTGGATGTATGGTGCTTGTTATGATGAGAAAATACTATCCGATTTAATATATAACGCAGATTTATGTGTGTCTCCAGGTAATGTCGGTTTAACCGCAATACACTCTTTGATGTTTGGAACACCGGTAATTACTCATGACGATTTTACTTTTCAAATGCCTGAATTTGAAGCTGTCATTAAAGGAGAAACAGGTGATTTTTTTAAACATAATAATATTTATTCTTTATCTAAAACGATTAAAAATTGGATTTTAACTAAAACTGATAGAGAAAAAAATAGAGAATATTGTTTTAAGATTGTAGATGAAAAATATAATCCATTAAGTCAAATAAAAATTTTAAAAAAAAGAATTAAAGATGTTTAAAAGAGTATATTCTAGATTAAATATAATTAGGTTTGTACCACATGCTTTGTTTTATTTTATGAAAAAAAATGAAATTTCATTAGACATTAAAAGATGTAAAGAACATCATGATATAGACGTTAATGGTCTTAGTGGTTTATTATATTTATTGACATTTGACAAATCTTTTAGAGCTGTTTTTTATTTTAGAATTGGTTTATGGTCTAACTTAATAAGCTTTTTAGCACCTTCTTTTGATTCTTTAATGATAAATTCACATTCTAAGATAGGTCATTCTGCATTATTTGTACATGCTTTTTCAACTATTATTAATCATAATGGAATTGGTGATAATTTCAGAATAACTCATGGATGCACTATAGGTAATTCTAAAGGAGGGAGACCAATAATTAAAAATAATGTAACAATACATACAGGGGCAATTATATTTGGAGATATTGTTATAGGTAATAATGTTATAATTGGTGCAGGTAGTGTTATAAATAAATCAGTACCTGATAATTGTGTTGTCATTGGGAATCCAGCATATATAATTAAGAAGGGAGATAATAAAACTTGTGAAAAACTATAGTAAATTATAGATGAGTTTTATATACCAAGTAGTTAGTTGAAGGTGATTAAAAATTTAATTTAAATATATTTATGCAAATACATGCAACCAATATAAATGGTTTAGGGGCATCACAGGTTGTGATTTCTTTTTTAGATGCTTTTGAAAAAAGTATAAATTCTAATAAAACAATAATACATTTACCTAACAGTGGTATTTTAGCAGATTATGAACCTAAAAAGGGAACTATAAAAAGATTTCATAGAAAATTGCCAAATGCTTTATCTAGGCTTTTTGAATGTTTCTTTTCAAGATTGTTTTTTGCTAACATTCCTACTATAGTTTTAGGAGATATTCCATTAAGGGGTATAAAAAATCAAATAGTTTTAGTACATCAGCCAAATTTAATATATCCTAAAATTAATTCCTTTTCTAGCACTAGTATTACTTTTAGAGTAAATAGGTTTTTGTTTAAAATTAATCATAAATATGCAAAAAAAATAATTGTACAAACCGGAGCGATGGCAAAAGATATGATTGCTTCATATCCTAGTATTAAAGATAAAATTATTATATCACCTCAACCAGTTCCTAATTGGTTGTCTCAAGATAAAATTGTAAAAATTAAGAATAATGATAAAATAGTCCTATTTTATCCTGCTGCTTTTTACCTACATAAGAAGCACAATTTTTTATTGAAAATAAATAATTATATTAAAGAGAATAATATAGATGTTTCTAGTTTTGAAATTTTGTTAACATTAACAAAAGAAGAATTTGCTCCACTAAAAGGTGTTAAGTTTTTAAAAAATTTAGGAAGATTAAATGCAGAAGAGATGAATAATTATTATAGAAAAGTTGATGCATTGTTGTTTTTGTCTTCAATGGAAAGTTATGGCCTACCTTTGGTTGAGGCTTTAACCATAAACTTACCTATTGTAACAGTAAAGTTTGACTACGCTACTTGGTTATGTGAAGATTTAGCTTATTATTTTAAGCCTTATGAAGAAAAATCTTTTTTGTCTGCTATAGGTAACTTAAGGAATGATTTAAAAAATAATAAATTAATCAACTACGATAAAGCATTAAAAAAGTTTCCAGTATCATGGAAAGAAGTAGTTTCTGTTTATGAACATGCTTTAAATAATTAAATAACAATGAAAATTTCAATTATAACAGTTTCTTACAATAGTGAAGCGACTATAGAAACAACATTTCAATCAGTAGCAAACCAAACGTTTAATAATATAGAATATATTGTTGTTGATGGAGGTTCTACAGATGGAACTTTAGATTTAATTAAGAAGTACAGTAAACATATTACTAAATGGATTTCTGAACCAGATAACGGCTTGTATGACGCGATGAATAAAGGAATTGCTATGTCTACAGGTGATGTTATAGGCCTAATTAATTCCGATGATCTTTTTTGTGATAACAATGCCTTGGAGAAAGTAGGTAATGTCTTTAGCAAACAACCCAATTTAGATTCAGTTTATGCCGACCTGTATTATGTTTCACAACAAAATACAGATAAAATTGTTAGACATTGGGTTACAGGAAGCCAGAAAAAATTTAGAAATGGTTGGCACCCTGCACATCCAACATTTTATATTAAAAAAGAAGTGTATAATAAATATGGGAATTTTGATTTAACTTATAAATTAGCTGCAGATTTTGAAATAATGCTTCGCTTTTTAGAAAAATTTAATATTTCTACTACTTATTTAAAGGAACCTTTGGTGAAAATGAGATTGGGAGGTGAAACGAATAAAAGTTTAAACAATATTCTTAAACAAAATGCAGAATGTATTAGAGCTTTTAAGAAAAATGATGTTTCTGTTAGTTCTTTTTTATACCCTATTTTAAGAATTTTACCCAAATTAGTACAATTTGTGAATAAAAAGTAAATAAAGTTATGAGGCTACTAATTACAGGTTCAAATGGTTTTTTGGGAAGAAGTTTTGTAAAAGCTTATAAAAATAAATATGACTTAGTTACTTTAAGTCGTAAAAATGCAGATATATGTGTAGATTTAACTAAGGACGATGTATTAGAAGAATTAGTAACTGATATTGTTATCCATGCTGCAGGTAAAGCTCATTCTGTACCAAAAACAATAGAGGAAGAAAAAGAATTTTATGATGTAAACCTTGAAGGAACAAAAAGACTAATTAATTCCTTAAAAGGCGTTAAGTCTTTTGTTTTTATTAGTTCCGTTGCTGTTTATGGTTTAGAAAAAGGAATAGGTATTGATGAGTCTAGCCCTTTAAGTGGTAATACTCCTTATGCAAAGAGTAAGATTCTTGCAGAAGAAATGTTAATTGATTGGAGTAAAAAAAAGAATGTAAATTTATTGATATTAAGACTACCACTTTTAGCCTCTAAAAACCCTCCAGGAAACTTAGGAGACATGATTTTAGCTATAAAAAATAAAAAATATTTTTCTATAAATTCGGGCAAAGCAAGAAGAAGTGTTGTGTTAGTTGACGATATTGTTGATTGGTTACCAAATCATTTTACAAGTAATGGAATATATAATTTAACAGATGGAGATAACCCTTCCTTTTATGATTTAGAAGTACTAATATCTAAACAATTAGTAGTAAGAAGACCTTTTTCTATTCCTTTGTTAGTTGCTAAAATTATCGGATTTTTTGGTGATATTTTGAGATTGTCCATTATTAATAGCAATAGAATCAATAAAATGACTCAAGACTTAACTTTTTCAAGTGAAAAAGCAAAGGATTTATTATCATGGAAGCCAAATTTGGTTAAAAATAATTTTAGAATTTAATAAAGATGGAGAAGAATTTAATCGTTTTATGTATATTAATTGCAGCATCTTTTGTGTATTTAAAGTTGGCTAATAAATTTAATATTGTAGACAAACCCAATGAAAGAAGTTCGCATACGAAAGTAACAATAAGAGGAGGGGGAATTATTTTTCCGATTGCAATTTTATTATTCTTCTTTTTGAATGATTTTCAATATCCCTTTTTTGTTTTAGGGTTGTTTTTAATTTCTTTTGTTAGTTTTTTAGATGATATCTACACTTTAAGTTCAAGAGTTCGGTTTCCTTTTCAAATAATTGCGATATCCTTAATCTTATTTCAAGCAGCGTTTCCTGTTTTTCCATTGTATTATTCAGTTCTTTGTTTAGTGTTGGGGGTTGCGGTAATTAATATGTTCAACTTTATGGACGGTATTAATGGCATTACAGGTATGTATAGTTTGGCTGTATTATCTGGTATGTATTTTATAAATTTAAATGAAGCGATTGTTCATACAGATTTAATTGTGTATTCGGGCTTGTCTCTTCTTGTTTTTGGGTTTTATAATTTCAGAAAAAAAGCGCTTTTTTTTGCAGGAGATATAGGAAGTATTGCTATAGGAATGTTGCTCTTTTTTATCGGGTTTTTATTTGTTTTAGAATTGCATTCTCCAATATTATTATTGTTAATTTTAGTTTATGGTGTAGATACCGCACTTACAATGCTGTATAGAATTATATATACAAAGGAAAGTATTTTAGACCCTCATAGGCACCATGTGTATCAAAAATTGGTTGATGTATCTAAAATATCACATTTAAAAGTTTCTCTGGGGTATGGAGTACTCCAGTTAGTTGTTAATTTTATCATCCTTAAAACCTATAAATTAGATATGACAACTCAATTAATAGTGTTTTTTGGTGTGATTATACTTTTTATCTTACTTTATATTTTCCTTTTTAGATTGCTAGCTAAAAAAGCAAAAATTAACAATGCAACATAAAATTCCTTTATCTGAGTCTCTTATAGATATTGATTTAAAAGCTTCTTTTTCATCAATAGATATTGATGTTGTTGCAAAGTTTGAACAATCATTAGAGTCGTTCTATGAGGATCAGAAAAGTGTTTTAGCAGTAAATTCGGGAACTTCTGCCATTCATTTGGCATTAATTTTAAGTGGTGTAGAAAAAGGAGATGAGGTTTTATGTCAATCATTAACTTATGTTGCTACAATAAACCCAATTATCTACCAAAATGCAACCCCTATTTTTATCGATAGTGAGCAAGATACTTGGAACATGTGTCCTATTCAATTAGAATGCGCTATAAAAGATAGAATCTTAAAAGGGAAAAAACCAAAGGCAATTATTTTTGTCCATTTGTATGGTATGCCAGCAAAAATTGATGAAATAGTTGGAATTTCTCGTAAATACAATATTCCATTAATTGAAGATGCAGCAGAAGCTTTAGGAGCAGATTACAAAGGGAAGAAATGTGGTGCTTTTGGAGATTTTGGAATTCTCTCTTTTAACAATAATAAGATTGTTTCTACTTTAGGAGGCGGAGCATTAATCTGCAATACAGAAATAGAAAAAGAAAAAGCCTTTTTTCACGCTACACAAGCTAAGGAAAATGAAAGGCATTATGAACACAAAGTAATAGGGTATAACTACAGAATGAACTCTTTAGGTGCCCTTATCGGAATTACCCAACTTAAAAAGTTGGATGCATATCTTAAAAAGAGACATGAAATTAATGATTTTTATAAAGAATCTTTTAAGAACTTTTCAGGAGTATTTTTCATAAAAGAGCCCTCAGCATCTATTGTGTCAAATCATTGGCTGAGTTGTATTCTTTTAGAAGTTGAAGAGGTTACTATTACAAAGCATAAGCTGTTGGATGTACTTAAGAAAAACAATATTGAAATTCGCTTTTTATGGAAGCCGATGCATTTACAGCCTGTTTTTAAAGAGTATCCATTCTATGGTGGTGAAATTGCAGAAAATTTATTTCAAAAAGGAATTTGTCTTCCATCTGGATCTACCCTCAAAAAAAATGATTTAATCAAAATTTCAGAATCCATTAAGAAATTTTTGTAGATTTGTAAAAAAAAAACTAGAAAACTAAAAAATGATAAGAACCTTTTTTCTTCGAACCTTAAATAAATATGCATCTAAATGGCTAGTTTTATTGATAGACTTATCCTTAGTTTTTACCTCTTTTTTTATTGCCTATTTTATACGATTTAATGTAAGCTTTAATTTTAACTTTTCTAATTTATTAAATCAAATACCTTATGTTTTAGTTTTTGCGCTGATAAGTTTTTTAACAGTAGGTTCCTATAAAGGAATTATTAGACATACGGGAGTTAGAGATGCTTTTAATGTGTTTATTGCGAGTTCATTAGTCTGTTTGTTATTACTTTTGGCCGTAACTTTTAATGTTTTTTTTAAAGTAATCGATTCTTTTTACATTCCAAAATCCATTATTATTATCCATTATTTAGTAACGACTTTAGTCCTTATTTTAAGTAGATTTATTTTTAAAGCTTTTTTTGAAGTCTTATCCACAGAATTAGATACAATTCATAATGTTTTGATTTATGGAGCAGGAGATTCTGGTATTATTGCTTTTAGTGCCTTAAACAGGGATAAAAAAAACAATTATGATGTTATTGGGTTTATAGATGATAATAAAAATAAAATTGGAAAGAAAATAGATAGAGTTAAGATTCACAACCCTAAACATATTACAAAACAGTTTATAGAAAAACATGCTGTAGATGAAGTAATTATTTCTATCCAAAATATTAAACCCAATAGATTATTGGCGATCACAGATAAATTTATTGATTTGGATATTGCCGTTAAAATAGTACCACCATTATCTAAATGGATAGATGGAGATTTAAATGCAAACCAGATTAGACAAATTAAGATTGAAGATTTATTAGATAGAGCTCCAATTATTATAGACAATCCTATTGTACAAAGAGAAGTAAATGATAAAGTGATTTTAGTTTCTGGTGCTGCAGGATCCATAGGAAGTGAAATATCTAGGCAATTAAGTTTATATAATTGTAAAATGATTATTTTAATAGACCAGGCAGAATCTCCTTTGTATGATTTACAACAAGAATTAATTCAAAAAGGAATTACAAACTTTGTAGCAATAGTATCTGATGTAAGAGATCGATTTAAAGTAGAACGTATCTTTAAAAAATACAAACCGCAAAGAGTGTTTCATGCGGCAGCATATAAACATGTGCCTTTAATGGAAAAATCGCCTTATGAAGCAATTAAAGTAAATGTTTTAGGGACTAAAAATTTAGCAGATTTGTCTGTTGAATATAAAATTGAAAGATTTGTAATGGTTTCTACAGACAAAGCTGTAAACCCAACAAATGTAATGGGCGCATCTAAAAGAATTGCAGAACTATATATTAGTTGTGTCAGTAAGAAATCTAAAAAAACAAAATTTACCATTACAAGATTTGGTAATGTGTTAGGCTCTAATGGATCTGTAATTCCATTATTTAAAAGGCAAATAGAAAATGGCGGACCTTTAACGGTAACTCATAAGAAAATTACTAGGTATTTTATGACCATTCCAGAAGCATGTAGTTTGGTTCTAGAAGCAGGTACGATGGGTAAAGGAGGAGAAATTTATATTTTTGATATGGGGAAATCGGTTAAGATTTTTGAAATAGCAAAAAGAATGATTTATCTATCGGGTTTACGATATCCAGAAGATATTGATATAAAAATTACAGGTTTAAGACCAGGAGAAAAATTATATGAAGAGTTATTAGCAGATGGTGAGAATACTACAAAGACCTATCATGATAAAATAATGATTGCTAAGACTCAAAAAATTGATAATTCTATCGTTAAAATTAAAATTGATGATTTATCTCTTAATTTTGACAAACTAAACAATAGTGAATTGGTGGCATTAATGAAAACGTTAGTTCCTGAATATGTTTCTAATAATTCGGAATTTGAGATATTGGATGTGAAACTTAAAGAAGTCAATATTAAATAGTATTTTCGCAAAAAAAAAAAATGAATAGAATTACAACGATTCTCTTTTTATCCGTATTTGTAATGTCCTCCTGTGTTTCAAACAAAGATATTGCATATTTTCAATTTGATGAAATAGAACAAGCTAATGTGAGTAATAAGTTTGAAACAATTTTTAAGCCAGACGATTTGTTACAAATCACCATTTCATCGGATAACATTGAAGCGACCTTACCTTTTAATCTACCGGCAGTAACTTTTGGTACTACAGGTTCAGCAACAGGAACACCTAAGCAACAGACCTATTTAATTGATAGCCGAGGTGAGATAGATTTTCCTATTTTGGGGAAGTTAAAGTTAGGAGGGGTTTCAAGAGAGGAGGCTTTAGAGCTATTTAAACAAAAATTATCTCCCGACTACGTTGCGAATCCAACGATTAACATAAGTATAGCAAATTTTAAAGTTACGGTGTATGGAGATGTGAAAAATCCTGGTACTTTTACGATACCTAATGAAAGAGTGAGTATTTTAGACGCTATAGGTTTGGCTGGAGATTTAAATATTTCAGGAAAAAGAGATAATGTATTGGTAATAAGAGAGGAAGATGGTAAGAAAGTAAAATATATTGTGAATTTATTATCTAATAAAACTTTAACCTCTCCCGTTTTTTATTTGCAACAAAATGATGTAGTCTATGTAGAGCATAATTATGCAAGAATTCAATCTGCTTCTTCTAATTCCAATACTAGTTTATTTATATCAGTCACAGGACTTATTATTACTATTGTTTCTCTTTTAACAAGATAAAAAAATGCAAGAACATCAAGAAAATACTGTTTTAAGTGGTAATGAAAAACCTGATACTTTAAATATTAGAGAGGAGCTAGATAAATATTTGTTTCACTGGAAATGGTTTGTTTTAGGTGGGGTGGTTGCATTATTTGTCGCTTTAATCTTTTTAAGGTACAGTACAGCTCAATATACTGCATCTACCTCTATACTGATAAAAGACAATCAAAAGTCTGGTATTTCAAAAGAATTAGAAGCTTTTAAAGACATGGGAATTGTTGGAAGCGGGTCTTCTAATAATACAGATAATGAGATAGAAATTTTAAAGTCGCGTAAAATTATTGGAGCAGTAGTTGACTCCCTAGACTTAACAACACTTTATTTTCAAGAAGGTAGAGTAAAAAGAACAGAAGTTTATAGTCAAAACCCTATTAGAATAGCTTTTGAGCCTAATAAAGAATATTTAATAAATGTAGAGAGAGACACCTCTTTCACTATTAATATCATTTCAGAAAATAAATTAGAATTGAGTAATGTTGAGGATAATTTAGTTTCAGAGCATTCTTTTAATGAAACCATTACTGCTGGTGTTAGTTCTTTCAAAGTTCTAAAAACTGAAAATTTTGAATTTAAAAATAAAAATAAAATTTATGTTAGAATCTTAAAAAGAAGTAAAGTAATTGATGGATATAAATCTGCTGTAAATATTAATACAGTAAATAAAAATTCAAGTGTTTTAACCTTGTCATTAACACATCCTTTAAAAGAAAAAGCAGAAGATTTTTTAAATGAATTAGTTACGCAATACAATAGAGATGCTATAAAAGATAAAAGTGAAGTTTCTCAAAAAACGAAAGCCTTTATTGATGATCGATTGTCTGCTATCGGGAAAGATTTGAATGCAATTCAAGACCGGGTAAAGGACTTTAAAACAGATAATAAGATTACAGGTCTTTCTATGGAAGGACAATTAGCTTTGGAAACAGCTTCTTTAAATAATGAAAAGTTAATTAATATAAAAACACAATTAAATATTGCAGAAGGTGTTTTAAAAAATATAAAAAATCAGTCTAATACTGACGAGACTTTACCACAAAATTTAGGCTTTTCGGAAGGATCTATTTCAGAATCTATCAAAGCATACAATGAATTAGTTGTTTATAAAAATCGTTTAAGTGTAAATGCGGGGGATAAAAATCCTCAAATAATACAATACCAGAAAGAAATTAATTCGTTGAAATTGAATTTAAGGAATAGTATTTCAAATTTAATTGCTTCGCTACAAACACAGTATGCTCAAATTAATACCGAAGCGAATAAAATAAACTCGAAAGTATCTGCAATTCCTGTTTTAGAAAGAGGCTATATCGACATTGAAAGAGAACAAGAAATTATATCTGGTTTATATTCTTATTTATTAAAGAAAAAAGAAGAAACTGCCATTTCTCTGGCGGTTACGGTACCAAATGCAAAAATTATTGATGTTGCCTATAGTAATGGGATTCCGGTTTCACCAAAAAGAAAAATTATTTTTTTAGCGGCATTATTATTAGGTGTTTTAATACCTTTTGTAATTATCTATTTGAAAAATATTTTAGATACTAAGATTCATACTCGAAAAGATATTGAGGAGTTAACTACAGTGCCTTTTTTAGGAGATGTACCGCATTCTGATACCAATGAGAAAATTGTGATTGGCAATGATGCTAGAACAAGTACCGCAGAGGCCTTTAGGTTGATACGAACTAATTTAGATTTTATGTTGCCTAATAAACAAGGTAATGAAGGCAAAACAATTTTTATCACTTCTACGACCAGTGGTGAAGGAAAATCGTTTATTTCTATTAACCTTGCAGCGGCACTTTCACTTTCTAATAAAAAAGTATTATTAATAGGTATGGACCTTAGAGCTCCTAAGGTTACTGAATATTTGGGGATACCAGAACGAAAAGGAATTACCAATTTTATTACAAACGAAAAAATTTCTTTAGATGATATTAAATTTTCTATTCCAGAAATTAAAGGATTAGATATTATTGCATCTGGTGTTATTCCGCCAAACCCTGCTGAATTGTTATTGCATTCTAAGGTGAAAGAATTATTTGAAGAGGTTAAAAAGGACTATGATTATATTATTGTAGATACTGCTCCAGTAAACTTAGTAACGGATACCTTATTGGTTTCTAAATATGCAGATATGTTTCTATATGTTTCTAGAGCTAATTATTTAGACAAACGTATGTTAAATGTTGCGCAGACTTTATACAATGAAAAGAAATTACCAAACATGGCAATTGTTTTAAATGATACAGACATGACAAGAGGTTATGGTTATGGTTACGGTTACGGATATGGAAACGCTTATGTAGAAACCGTTAAAAAACCATGGTATAAAAGAATATTAAGTTAATAAAGCTATCTAGGAAAGCTTTAAACTTGTCATACTGAACTTGTTTCAGTATCTAAGTCACCAAGACTTAATGCGCTCGTAAGAAGCTAAATACAGATTCACATAAAAAAGCATCCATTTGGATGCTTTTTTATTATATGAATTTTTTATTATTATCTAAGAGATGCTTAATTTTTTCTAAATTCTTTTTAGTGCCTATTTTTTTTAGAAGTTCTAAATGATTGTTATGATGTGTGTCTGTACCAACAAAATCATATAAATTTTCTTTTAAGATTTTTTCAGAAACTTTTTGCACTCCTTTTCCATATTGCTCGGTAAGGGATAATAAATTTAACTGAAACAAACAGCCTGCTTTCTTTAATTTATAATAATGGTTAAAGTCATTATGAAGAAAACTATAGCGCTCTGGATGTGCTAAAACGGGCTTATAACCTTTAACTTGTATTTCAAAGAGAATTTCATAAAGATTAATTGGCGCACTGAAATAAGACATTTCTACCAAAACATAATTGTCTTTTATTGTAAGGATGTCATTTTTTTCTAATAATTCAGAAAACTGCTCATCCATCATGTATTCTGCAGCTGCATTTATAGAAATATCTGTAATATTTTTTCTTTGTAGTGCTGCTTGTACTTCCCTAAGTTTGTCTTTTATGGTATCCGAAGAGTTTTGATAAAGATCTCCCAACACGTGAGGTGTCGTGATGATATTTTTAATACCATAAGAACGCATCTTAGTGATTAATGCTATAGAGGTTTCTATATTTTTTGCTCCATCATCTATTCCTGGTAGTAAATGTGAATGAATATCTACAAAACCATCTGGAAAAAAATTGATTAAAGGAATTTCTTTCTTTTTAAAAAAGATCATATCATTATTTTAGAACAAATTTACAATAATTTAACGTGTTTCATAAATGTTATACTCAATCAAAATAAAATATTTAATACGAAAACGATTGAATATTGATTTCCTATTGTATATCAATTTTAGTTGTAATATCTTTGAGTAAAACAATATAATTATGATTTTAATTGCAGATGGAGGTTCTACAAAAGCAGACTGGATTGCTATAAATAAAAATAAGGAAGAGGCTTTTAGAACAAGGACACTTGGTTTAAATCCTGCTATAGTTCCAGCAGAAGAACTTTATAACAGAATCATTAACATGTTTCAATTAATTAATGTTAAAGACGATGTAGAAGAGATTCATTTTTATGGAGCTGGGTGTGGTACTCCAAAACCTATTCAGATTTTAAAAACTATTTTAGAATCTATTTTTGTGAATGCAAAAATAGTTATTTCAGAAGATATGTTAGCGGCTGTTTACGCAGCAACAGGTAATGATCCTGCTTTAGTTTGTATTTTAGGTACGGGATCTAATAGTTGTTATTATGATGGTAAAAACATGGAGATGTTAGTACCTTCTTTAGGATATATTTTAATGGATGAAGCAAGTGGTAATTACTTTGGTAAAAAATTGATTATCGATTATTTCTATAACAATATGCCTGTAGAAATTGCTGAGAAATTTAAAGAAGAGTTTGATCTTGATCCAGACTATATTAAGAAAAATTTATATAGAGAACCAAACCCGAATATGTATTTAGCTTCTTTTGCGAAATTTATGTTCGACTTTAAAGAAGAAAAATATATTAAGGAAATTATTACAGCAGGTTTTCAAGAGTTTTTTAAATATAGAATTTTACCATACAATAAAACAGCAGAAACACCAATTTACTTTATTGGTTCTATAGCACATTACTTTAGAGATATTTTAGAAGAAATGGCAGGGAAAAACAATCTGGTTATTACAGATGTGATTCAAAGACCTATTGATAACTTATTAGAGTATCATATAAATAATATCAACTAATAATAGTGTCCGTTAAAAATATTTTTATCTAGATATTGCAGTCATTATATTTTAAATTATAACTCTTTTAGAATAAAGTTAGGTTTAGTCTTGATTCTTGTTTCCAAAAACGAAGTGGTCTTATATCTTTTTTCGGATAATAATATCAACTAATAGTATCTAATAGTCTTTCTAAACGCATTCCTCTTGAACCTTTAATCAGTATTGATTGATCTTTAAGAGGATTGTTCTTTAGGTGGCTTAACAAGTCTTCAAACGTTTTAAATAAAGAGTTCTTCTTTTTAGTTTGATAAAAATTTTCTCCAACAAAAAAGCAATGGTCAAAATGTAGATTTTCTACGAAGTCTACAATACTTTGATGTTCTTCTAAGCTCGTTTTTCCTAACTCGAACATATCACCCAAAATAACGGTTTTACTTTTTGCTTTAATTTCTTCAAAATTTTCTAAGGCAGCTTTCATGCTCGTAGGATTCGCGTTATAAGCATCTAAAATAATGGTATTCGTTGTTTTTTTAATGATTTGAGAACGGTTATTTTCTGGGATATAGTTTTCTATTCCAGCTTTTATTTCTTGGTTAGAAACCTTAAAATGATGCCCAATGGTGCAAGCAATAGCAATGTTTGTGTAATTGTATTTTCCGATAAGGTTACTTTGTATATCGTTTGAATTTAAAGACAACTTTACAAACGGATTTACCTCTAAAAATTGCAAATCTTCTAGAAACGAAATAGACTCTATGTTCTTTGTTTTTTCTACTTGTAATGAATCTTGTGGATTTATAAAGGCAGTTTTATGGTGCTCTTTTAAATAGGAGTATAACTCACTTTTAGCTTCTATAACACCTTCAATTCCGCCAAAACCTTCTAAATGTGCTTTTCCAAAATTGGTGATATAACCGAAATCAGGGTTACAAATAGTACACAGAAAGGCAATCTCTTTTTTATGATTTGCACCCATTTCTACAATTCCAATTTCAGTTTCAGGTGTCATAGAGAGTAGGGTAAGTGGCACTCCAATATGGTTGTTTAAATTTCCTTTGGTGGCACTGGTTTTATATGTTGTAGATAAAACAGCGTTTATCAATTCTTTGGTTGTTGTTTTTCCGTTACTGCCAGTTAGTCCAATAATAGGGATGTTTAACGTTTTTCTGTGGTGTTTTGCCAATTCTTGTAGCGTTTCTAAAACATCATCAACCAAAATAATATGAGAGTGGTTATTATATTTTTTTTCATCTACAATAGCATAAGACGCACCTTGCTTTAATGCTTCTGCAGCAAATGCATTTCCATTAAAATTATCGCCTTTTAGGGCGAAGAAAATAGTGTTTTTTCTAATAGTTCTCGTGTCTGTATCTACCAAAAAATGTTTGGTATATAATTGGTAAATGTCTTCGATTTTCATCTTTTTAAAATAAAAAAACCTCACTGTAATACATACAGTGAGGTTGTGTTCTTTAATAAATAGTGTATTATCTCGCTGAATTTCTTGCTTTCTTATTTTTAGATGAAGACATAGGACCTACTTTGTCAGTTACACATCTAAAACCAATAAAGTTAGTAGCCATATATTCTGGCAAATATCTTCTTTGAGCTGGATCTAACCAATATTCTCTATCAGACCAAGCACCACCTTTATATACTCTTGTTCTATTACTAATTAAAGTAGTTCTTTTTTGATCGTCATTTACTGAAATTTCTCTACCCGTTTCTGGATCTATTTCCTTCGTTGGGTTTCTTGGAGAGTTGTACATACTTGGTTTAGAACCAAACTGATCTTGTTCGTCTTCATAGAATCTAGAAGAATTTAAGTCACCATCACCAATATCGGTATTGTCTGAAACAGAAAAGTTTCTTCTTAAGGTAGCATCGTCTCTCGTAATTGGAATGTATTTAATAGTTCCAGGTAATTGCTTTGGAGTGATGATACCATTTGGTAATGTATCATATTCTACTTCTGCAGTACTATTGCTATTTACAATAACAACTTTACCATCTTTATCAATCATCTTTTTGGTGAAAATATTACCTCTAAAATAATTAAAATCGTTTGCTTCACTATCAATAATAGGTCTGTAAACATCAGCGACCCATTCTGCAACGTTTCCAGACATATCATACAATCCGAATGCATTTGGTGGATATGATTTTACTTTAATAGGAATGTCTGAACCATCAGAACTCCAACCAGACAAACCACTATAGTTACCTTTTCCTTGTTTAAAGTTAGCCATTTGGTCTCCTTTATGTCTTTTGCTTGTTTCTCTAGAATATTTACCATCCCAAGCATATTTTTTTCTACCTCTAATATTGTTGTATTCTCTATTTTCAATATTCGCTTTAGCAGCAAACTCCCATTCTGCTTCTGTAGGCAATCTGTATTTCTGACTTAAAACACCATCTGCTTGTGTAATTTTTCTACCCTGAAAAGCATCTCGACCTCCTTTAGCAGAACCACCTGTTCTAATACCTCTTCTGTAGATGGTAGAATCTCCATCAAAAAGATTATCAGAATCAGCTAAGAAAACATCAGTATCAAAAAAGTTTCTAATACTATCGTTTTCAAAAATATTTTTAACATATCCTTTATCTATTAACTTTTTTAAGTTAACAGCATTGGTACGCCATTTACAGTATTGGTTAGCCTGTAACCAACTAACACCAACTACCGGATAATCTGAATATGCTGGGTGTCTTAAGTAATTTTCAGATAAAATATCTGTATTACCTAAACTCTTTCTCCATACTAAAGTATCTGGTAAAACAGAGTTATAAATATGTTTGTATTTTTCTTCTGAAGGAGGAAAAACATCTTTTGTATTCTGTACATATAAAAAGTACTCAGAATTGGTAACTTCGGTCTCATCCATATAAAAAGAACGGATGTGCATTTTTTTAGGAGTTGTATTCCAATCAAACATAACGTCATCTTGTACTTGTCCCATTGTAAACGAACCACCTTCAATAGCAACCATTCCTAAAGGAATTTCTTGTCCGGCAGTTTCACTTCCTCTTATATAGTTACCATACTTAGAATTGTTAAATGGCAATCCTGTAAGTGTCGATTTTCCTGAAGTTGATTTACTGCAACTAGCCAAGGTTAAGGCTGATAGTACAACTAAAGATATTTTTAATACGTTTCTCATTTCCTAATTAAAAATTAGTTTAAGGTTTTTATTATAGCGATGCAATTTACAATAATTCTACATTCATACAAGTAAAAGAGAAAATTTAACGCTGCATTTTTATTGCCACATTTAATTAAACGATTGCTTTTTAAATTTAGTATAATTTATCTTTGTAAGACTTAAAATATCTCTAAATTATTTGCGTTATTTGAATACTATTATGAAAAAACAATATTTACCCCTTTTTTTTATTTTTTTAGTTCAAGTAATTTCTGCTCAGACCACTAATTCTGTACTTTCTACAGGAGACTGGTTTAAATTTTCTGTGGATACTACAGGCGTTTTTAAAATAGATAGAAGCTTATTACAACAAATAGGAATCTCTACAAATGGATTAAATCCTAAGAAAATAAGCATTTATGGAAATGGTGGCGCCATGTTACCGGTTTTAAATTCTGATGTTAGATTTACAGATTTACAAGAAAATGCCATTTATATTGAAGGGGAAGATGATGGTTCTTTTGATGCGAATGATTATATCCTTTTTTATGCGCAAGGACCACATGGTTGGGAAGGTACAGATGCTAGCAACATAAAACATAGGCAAAATATTTATTCGGATGAAGCATATTACTTTATCACTGTGTCTAACAACGATGGAAAACGGATTCAAGAAAAGACACCAATAACAACCACTGCTACCAAACAAATTACAATTTTTGACGATTATACTTTTTATGAAAAGGAGGAAAGAAACTTAATTGCTGCAGGTACTCAATGGTTTTCCAATACAGATTTTAATATAGAAAATACACAGAATTTTAAAATACCTTTTCCCAATGCGGTTTCTGGAGCAAATATATCAGTTACTGTTAGAGGTGTTTCTACATCTATCTCCTCTTCTTCAATGGCAGTAAATGTGAACGGACAAGACCTTTATAGTCTTAATTTTTCGCCAGCAAATACTACCGTTAAAGCAAAAACTTCTGAAAGAACAGGGAATATTGTAAATTCAGCAGATATTTTAGATGTTTCTATTACCTATAATAACAATGGAAACCCATCTGCAACAGCCTTTTTAGATTATATTGAAATTGTAGGTAAAAAAGAACTCATTGCAGCTGCTAATCAATTTTCTTTTAGAAGTTTTGAACAAGCAAATTCAGTAGGTGCTGTGGAATATCGAATTGAAAATAGTTCAACTATTTTTCAAGTTTGGGACGTGTCAGATCATGTAGCTCCTAAAACAATTCAAAATAATAGTACGGACAATAGTTTTACTTTTATTGCTGATGGAGGAACGCTAGAGGAATATCAAGTATTGAATCAGAATGATTATTATACACCTAAAGCATTGCAAAATGGACGAGTTGCAAACCAAAATCTACATGCTTTAAAAGACCTTAATTATATTGTAATTACCAATACGGAACTTTCTAGTGAAGCCCAAAGATTGGCAGATTATCATCAAGAAAATTCTGGACTCACTACCAAAGTAATTATTTTAGATGATATCTATAATGAGTTTTCTTCAGGATCAAAAGATATTACCGGAATTAGAGATTTTCTAAGACATTTTTATATGACAAACTCATCCGAAGAAACAAAACTAAAGTACGTGTGCTTTTTTGGTGATGCTTCTTATGATTATAAAGATAGAATTACAGGAAATAATAATATTGTACCTATAAAATTGTCTGATGTAAGCTTTAATTTAGCGACCTCTTGGGTAACGGATGATTTTTTTGTTATGCTAGGTAATTCTGATGGAGGCATGAATACTAGTGATCAAATAGATGTTGCATCAAGTAGAATTCCGGTTTCTACTTTAACGCAAGCCAAAGATGTGGTAAATAAAATTTTGTCTTATTATGATAAAAGTTCTTTAGGCGATTGGCGTAATACGATTACTATGTTGGCAGATGATATAGATAACCCTTCTAGCGATGCGTCTTTGCAACCAGGTTTAGATAGAATTGCAGAGTCTATAAAAACGAATAAACCTAGTTTTAATATTAATAAAATTTATGCGGATGCTTTTGTGCAAGAAAACTCATCGGGTGGAGAACGATATCCTGAAGTAAATGAAGCCATTACCAATGCTATCGAAAAAGGAACCTTAATATTTGATTATTTTGGTCATGGAGGAGAAGATGGTTTTGCAGAAGAAAAGATTTTAGATAAAGCTCAAATACAAGGTTTTAATAACCCTAATACACTACCTCTTTTAATAACAATTACTTGTGATTTTTCTAGATTCGATAATCCGAATAGAGTTACTGCGGGTGAGCTTACTTTATGGAACACCAGTGGTGGTGCAGCTAGTATGATTACCACAACTAGAGAGGTTTATATTAGTACCGGACAAACGTTTAATGAAGATTTAATCAAAATTTTGTTAGAGTATGGAGATGCAAGTATTCCTGATAATTTATCTATTGCTGAGGCTTTAACTGTTGCTAAAAATAGGTCTTCTAGCTCTCAAAAATTCTTTATATTTTCATTTGGAGATCCAGCAATGAAATTGGCAATACCAAGACCTAATGTGCGTATTACTAAAATGAATGAAAAAGAGATAACAAGTTCTATAGATACTTTAAAAGCATTGTCTAGGGTAAGTTTTGAAGGTGTTGTAGTGGATGATTCTGATGCTATCTTAACCGATTTTAACGGTTCTCTATCTACGGTTGTGTACGATAAAGTAATAGAGAAAACCACCTTAGCAAATGATGGTAACGGAAGTAAAGTTCCTTTTGATACACAAGATAGTAAGTTGTTTAGCGGTAAATCTACCGTAACAAATGGTGTTTTTAAATTCGATTTTATTGTTCCTAAAGATATTAAGATCGCCTACGGAAAAGGTAAAATAAGTTTTTATGCGGAAAATGGAGTTTTAGATAAAGCAGGTGCCAATTTTGATGTAATTGTTGGGGGAATCAATGATAATGCACCAGATGATACGGTGGGACCAGAAATAAAGCTCTATATGAATGATGAGTCTTTTATAGATGGGGGAAACACCAATGCTTCCCCTAGTTTAGTGGCTGTTTTAGTTGATGCAAGCGGAATTAACACTTCTATTACAGCAGTAGATCATGATATTGTAGGAGTTTTAGATGGAGATACTACCAACCCAATTATCTTAAATGACTTTTATGAAACCGAATTAGACGATTTTACAAAAGGAAAAGTTACCTATAAATTAAGGGATTTAGAGGTGGGACCTCATACTTTAAAAATAAAAGCCTGGGACACTTATAATAATTCATCTGAATTAACGTTAAACTTTGTGGTTGTTAGTGATGCTATCTTAAATTTAGAAAATGTATTAAACTATCCAAATCCGTTTGTTAATTATACCGAGTTTTGGTTTAACCATAACAAACCAAATGAGAGTTTAGATGTGCAAGTACAGATTTTTACGATTTCTGGTAAATTAGTAAAAACGATTAACCAAAATATACCCAATGCAGAAACGTTGGTAAGAAGTGTTTCTTGGAATGGTTTAGACGATTTTGGAAATAAAATTGGAAAAGGAGTGTATGTTTATAAATTAAAAGTGAAAGCAACCTCAAGTAACCTTATTTCAGAGAAATATGAAAAATTAGTAATACTTCAATAAAAATTAGATATTTGTCAAATTAAAATCAGAATAAAGAAATCAAATGAAGAAATTAGGAATTTGTATTGCACTTTGTGCTTTCATAAGTGTAAAACTTGCAGCTCAAGAGAGTTCTATTACAACAGCTACACCATTTTTATTAATTGTACCAGATGCTAGGGCAGCAGGTATGGGAGATGTTGGTGTGGCAACTTCTGCAGACGCTTTTTCGCTTTTTCATAATCCTGCGAAAATGACGTTTAGTAATAGACAAGTAAAAGCAGGTATTGCGTATTCACCTTGGTTACGTAATTTAACAGATGATATTTTTGCAGGAACTGGCTCATATATAAACAGATTTAGTGACAGAGCAGCTTGGGGAGCTTCTGTAAAATACTTCTCTTTAGGTCAGATAGACTTAACGGATATTGATGCTAGAGGTTTTCCTGTGTCAAATGGTATTATTAAGCCAAATGAATTAGCACTTACCGGAGCGTATTCTTTAAAGTTGAGTGAGACTTTTTCAATGGGAGTTTCTCTAAAATATATACATTCAGATTTGGGGTTTCCAGGTAATGGATTAGAGCCTATAAATTCTTTTGCTGTGGATATTTCTGGTTATTACCAATCTTTTGAAGAAAACTATGGAGATTTTAATGGTCGTTACAGGTTAGGATTTAATATAGCCAATATTGGACCTAAGGTTTCTTATAGCCCAGGAACAGGTAATGAAAATTTTATTCCTACCAACTTAAAGTTAGGTGGTGGATTCGATTTTATATTAGACGATTACAATACCATTTCTACCAACGTAGAATTTACAAAATTATTAGTGCCTACTCCACCAATTAGAGATACGGATGGTAATATTGTAGAAGGAGAAGATGACGATGTTGGTTGGGTTAGTGGTATTTTTCAATCTTTTGGAGATGCTCCAGGAGGATTTAGCGAAGAAATCCAAGAATTCACCTATGCTTTTGGTGCAGAATATTTATACAACAATGCTTTTGCTTTAAGAGGTGGTTATTTTCATGAAAGTCAAGACAAAGGAAATAGACAATACTTTACTTTAGGTGGTGGGTTTAAAACCAATGCTTTAAATGTAGATTTATCTTATTTAATTAATTCTTCTGATGTAAATAATCCGTTAGAAAACTCTTTACGTTTTTCATTATCATTTGATTTAGGTGAAGTTTTTGATGATTATTAAAAGTCATTTATTTTTAGTAATTTTATAACAATATTTAAAAGCAGTCAAATAAGGCTGCTTTTTTTGACGAACAGATTTTTATGAGAAAAATTGAAGTTTCAACATCAGCAATAGTTTATAATGATATTTCAGAATTATCTGCAGAAGATACTCTTTTAATGCAGAAAGCTATAGAAGCTAGAAAAAAAGCCTATGCTCCCTATTCTAAGTTTCATGTTGGTGCCGCTTTATTATTAGACAATGGTGAAATTGTTTTAGGTAACAACCAAGAAAGCGCTGCATATCCTTCTGGTATGTGTGCAGAAAGAGTTGCCATTTGGAAGGCTGGTTCTGAATATCCAGATATGAAAATTATAAAATTAGCAATTACGGCAAGTTCTACAATAACTAACGTAAACAAGCCGATTGGACCTTGTGGTGCTTGTAGGCAAACATTGTCTGAATATGAAATCAATCAAAAATCACCATTTCAAGTCCTTTTTATGGGAGAAGTAGGTGAGGTTGTTGTTACAGAATCGCTACTTTCATTATTGCCTTTTTCTTTTGATAGCAAGTATTTATAATATCTTTTGGGCGTTTTAACGGGCTTGGAATTTATCTTGATCGTAGTCGAAATACTTTATCTTTTTACTTTAAAAAAAACGATGTCATTTCAATCCCTAACGCAAGCAAACAGCAATCTTGTAAACACTTATAATATTTAAAGAACCTTTTAGGTACTCTAAAAAATAAAATATGAAACCAGATATTTCATCAAGAAAAGATATAAAATATATCATCACTAAGTTTTACGACTTGTTATTAGCAGATAAAAAAATGATTCCTTTTTTTGAGGATATTGTTGCACAAAACCATTTAGAAGAACATTTAGAGGTGATTTCCGACTTTTGGAATGACATTCTTTTCGATACCAATACGTATACGAATAATGTGATGAAAAAACATGTAGATAAAAATGTTTTTGTTGCTTTTAAGAAAGAGCATTTTACCATTTGGATGTCGTATTTTTTTAAAACTATTGATGACAATTTTGAAGGAGAAAGGGCACATAATATGAAGAACAGAGCGAGGTCTATTGCTACTGTTATGGAGTTAAAAATGGGCGTATACCAATAACATAAACGTAATTTTTCTCTATTTATATTTTTCCTCAAAAAGTAGTTTTGAATATCGTTTTTTATACGATTTTTTAATTCTATTAATAGTGAAATTCGTACTTTAGAGGGCTAATATTTTTTAAGTAAAATAATATTTAATATCAATTATGATTTCATCAAAAATAACAGGAACAGGTACTTTTATTCCTTCTATAACTAAAGAAAATAAAGATTTTTTAAACGAACACTTTTTAAATGAAGATGGTTCGCCTTTTAATTCTGATAACGATGTAATTATAGAAAAGTTTAAGGCAATTACGGGTATTGAAGAAAGAAGATATGCAAAACCAGAATATACATCTTCTGATTTAGCATTTTTTGCGGCTCAAAAAGCTATTGAAGATGCTAACATCGATCAAGAAGAGTTAGATTATATTATTATAGCGCATAATTTTGGAGAAGTTAAAGCTGGTGGAGGTCAGAGTGATTTATTACCAAGTTTATCTACAAGAGTAAAACATAAATTAGGTATTAAAAACCCTAATTGTGTAGCCTATGATATTCTTTTTGGTTGCCCAGGTTGGATAGAAGCTACCATACAAGCACACGCATTTATAAAAGCTGGTATGGCTAAAAAATGTTTGGTAATTGGTGCCGAAACTTTATCTCGAGTGGTAGATAAGTACGATAGAGATTCTATGATTTTTAGTGATGGAGCTGGAGCTTGTATTTTAGAAGCTACGGAAGAAACTGATGCTGGTATTTTGAGTCATGCAACCCAAACTTTTGCAAACGAAGAAGCTTATTATTTACACTACGGAAGTTCTTTTAACAAAGAAGTAGACCAAGACGTGCAATATATAAAAATGCTAGGAAGAAAAATTTATGAATTTGCTTTGGTTCATGTTCCTGTAGCTATGAAATTCGCTTTAGATAAAGCTGGTGTAGAAATAGATGAGGTTAAAAAGATTTTCATCCATCAGGCCAATGAAAAAATGGATGAAGCAATTATGAAGCGCTTCTTTAGACAGTTTAAAAAGAAAGTTCCAGAAGGTGTTATGCCTTTAAGTATTACTAAATTAGGTAATAGTTCTGTAGCAACTGTACCTACACTTCTAGATTTAGTTTTAAAAGGAGAAATAGAAAATCAAGAAGTAAATAAAGGAGATGTTGTTATTTTTGCTTCTGTTGGTGCAGGAATGAATATAAATGCAATCGTTTATAAGTTTTAAAAAATTAAGCTTACAAGCAAACATATTAAGTGATAGTTTGTTTTTACAATAGATCATAAATATTGTAAAATATTTATAAAAGAAAACTCAAGAATATAAATTTCTTGAGTTTTTTTATGCTTTATTTTTAATATATAGCAAGATATATTAAGAAGTAATTGCAATTATATTTTCTTTGAAATCTTAACGAAAATTCTTTGCGTCCTTTGCTTTAATTTCAAATCAATATATTATTTTTGCGCATGCAACAACACAACGTACTTATTTTAGATTTCGGATCGCAATACACACAGCTAATTGCGAGAAGAGTAAGAGAATTAAACATTTATTGTGAAATTCATCCTTATAACCATCCACCAAAAAATCAATCAGAGTTTAAAGCAGTTATCTTATCAGGTAGCCCAAATTCTGTAAGGGGAGAAAATGTTTTACATCCAGATTTATCAGAAATTAGAGGAAAAAAACCTGTTTTAGCTGTTTGTTATGGTGCGCAATATTTAGCGCATTTTGCAGGCGGACAAGTAGCTCCTTCTAATACGAGAGAATATGGTAGAGCAAATTTATCATATATAAAAAGTGATGAAACTTTTTTTGATAACATTTCAGCAGGTAGCCAAGTTTGGATGAGTCATTCAGACACTATAAAAGAATTGCCAACCAACGGAGAGTTATTGGCGAGTACTAAAGACGTAGAAAATGCGGCTTATAAAATTAAAGGAGAAGAAACGTATGCTATTCAGTTTCATCCAGAAGTATACCATTCTAAAGATGGTAAACAACTATTAGAAAACTTTTTAGTTAAAATTGCAGGTGTTGCACAAACATGGACACCAGATTCTTTTGTAGAAAGTACAGTAGCAGCAATTAGAGAAAAAGTTGGGAATGATAAAGTAGTTTTAGGACTTTCTGGAGGTGTAGATTCTTCTGTAGCAGCGGTTTTGTTAAACAAAGCAATTGGTAAAAACGTATACTGTATTTTTGTAAATAACGGACTTTTACGTAAAAATGAGTTCGAAACAGTATTGAAGAGATACGAAGGTATGGGATTAAACGTTAAAGGTGTAGATGCATCGGCACGTTTTTTGAAAGCCTTAGAAGGTTTAACAGATCCAGAGAAAAAACGTAAAGCAATTGGGAATGCTTTTATAGAAGTTTTTGATGATGAAGCACATAAAATTAAAGATGTTACTTGGCTAGCACAAGGAACTATTTATCCTGATGTTATTGAGTCTGTTTCTGTAAATGGAGGTCCATCTGCAACTATTAAAAGTCATCATAATGTGGGAGGTTTACCAGATTATATGAAATTAAAAATTGTAGAACCTTTAAAAATGATTTTTAAAGACGAAGTAAGAAGAGTAGGTGCTTCTATGGGGATAGACCCAGAATTATTAGGTCGTCATCCATTTCCTGGACCAGGTTTAGGTATTCGTATTTTAGGAGATATTACGGCAGAAAAAGTAAGAATTTTGCAAGAAGTAGATGCTATTTTTATAAACGGTTTAAAAGAAGACGGTTTGTATGATAAAGTTTGGCAAGCAGGAGCTATGTTACTTCCGGTAAACTCTGTAGGAGTTATGGGAGATGAAAGAACTTATGAAAAAGTAGTGGCTTTAAGAGCAGTAGAAAGTACAGATGGAATGACGGCAGATTGGGTGAATTTACCTTATGAATTTTTGCAAAAAACATCTAATAAAATAATAAATCAAGTAAAAGGTGTAAATAGAGTTGTTTATGATATTAGCTCTAAACCACCTGCAACTATAGAATGGGAGTAATGTATATGAAACATGTAAAGTTTATTGTATTTCTATGTATTTTAACGTTTACCGTTTCTTGCGGTCAACAAAGTAAATACGTTCAGTATAAAGTAAAAGAGGGGGAAACAATGAGCGGTATTGCTCAGAGGTTTAATATGAACACCAAAGATTTACTGCGATTAAACCCAGATGTGGGAAGCAATCCAGCAGTAAATTCTGTTATTGTAATCCCTAATAAAAAAATAAAAGCAACATCTTCTACCAAAGATAAAACGGTAGAAGATGTTGCAACGGGTGCTAAAGACAAAGAAGCTACTTTAAAAGAAAAAAAGGAGGAGCTTATAGATGAACTTAAAAAGAACTTTGTTGTTTATGAAGTTAAAAAAGGAGATACTTTTTATAGTTTAACTCGTTTTTATAATGTGACTCAAGAAGAGTTAACAACACTTAATCCTGTTTTATCAGAAGGTTTAAAAGTTGGGCAGATTATTAAAATAAAAGCCATTGAAGAAGGAGAAGTTGTTATCGAAAACAATATCTATGAAGATGTAATTGATTCTAAAATTCATTTAAAAGCGGCGTTATTACTACCTTTTAGAGCTGATGAATATAGATCTTCTACGTCAAAAGATATTTTTCAGAAGAGCAAATTGGCAGATATGGTTACAGACTTTTATTTAGGTGCACAAATTGCCGTAGACTCTTTAAGAAGTCAAGGAGTTAACATTGAGTTAAATGTCTTTGATACAGGAAGTAATAGTACAAAGATTAAAACAATTTTGTCTGAAAATAACCTGAATAAGAATGATGTTGTAATTGGTCCTTTGTATTCGGAAGAGGCAGAATTGGTGGCAAATAGGTTAAATGTACCTGTTGTTTTTCCTTTTTATTCTACTAAGCAATCTAAATTTACTGCTTCAAAATTGATTAAAACATCACCAGAGAAAAAAGTTTTTAGAGACGAATTAGTTACGTACATAAAAGACAATTTTACTACTGGTAATTTAATTTTAGTAGGAGATGGAGGGTATGAATCAAATATTTCTAATGCTGCAATAAAACAGTCGTTACAATCTCATGATTCTATTACGGTTGTACATGTTTTAAAACCTAGCAGTGGATATATTGCTAAAAATCGTTTTTTAGAAATCTTAAAACCAAATCAGAATAATTGGGTTGTTTTAACTTCTGATAACACTATTTTAGTGGCAGGTGCTATAAATAGTTTAATTAGTTTACCAGATAATACAAACGTTCAATTATTTACCTATAACAAAGGAGATGCTTTTGATAAAATTGCAAATCTAAAATTAGCAAAAGTTAATTTAACGTATGTAAGTGATGAGTATGTAAGTGAAGCTTCAATTTCAACACAACAATTTAACAATCAGTATTTTCGAAAAAACAATGCGTTGCCTTCATTTTCTGCAACCAAAGGTTTTGATATTACTTACGATGTTTTAATTCGATTGGCTTCTGGAGATGATTTAAAAGACACGTTTAAAGAAGGTGCTTCTTTTAGAATAGAAAGCAAGTTTGATTATACCAAAAAGTCTGGTGGTGTCACAGAAAACAAAGGTTTATTTATTGTAAAGTATAATAATGACTTAAGTTTAACTAGATTAAAGTAGTTAAGGTTTAGCTTGTAGTAGCAGTGTTTTTTTAGAAGCTATTTCCTGCTTTTACTACTCGCTTTTTTTATCCTAAAAAGGAATAAAAAAGAGCTCAAACAAATAGCTTGTCTTGAGCTTGACGAAAGGTTCAGTCAGGGCTAAACAATGCTTATTAGCTTTCTGTTTAAATAAGCTGTTAGAAGTTTTTATAAGAAAGTAAGAAGTACATATAAGTTATAAAAAAATCCGCTAAACAGCGGATTTTTTTTATATCAGTAAAATGAAAGTATTAGATTTTTATCGGGTCTTTCATTATCTCCATTTAGTCTTTTAATATACTGTGTTTGTCTAGTTTTTCACCTTCAGCCTATCAAGTTAGTTGCCTCACGGTTGTGTCTTTTTTTACTGCAATACCTTTTAATTATAATAATTATAAGTCATAAAAAATCCGCTAAATAGCGGATTTCTTTATATCGGTAAAAGGAAAGTATTAGATTTTTTTCATCTGATCTTTCATCATCTTCATTTGGTCTTTTAACATACCGTGTTTGTCTAATTTTTTAGCTTCAGCCATTAAGTTAGTTGCTTCACGTTTACGTCTTTTTGTCATTGCAATACCTGCTAACTGTAATTTAGCCATTGCTAAATCATGATCCATAGGTAAACCTATTTTTACAGCTTTACGTAAAAACTTCTCTGCTTGTGTAATATTAGTCTGACTTAATATAATACCATGTAAATAATTAAAGTAACCTTGTTGCTTAACAATTAATGCGGCTTCTGGATTTTTAATATACCCTAACCATTTTTTAGTTCCTTCAAAATTTTGCTTACGTAATTGTAAAAAAGCTAGTAAAATAAATTCGTTTTTGAAATAAAATAACACGAAAATTCCTGCCAAAAGTAAGATCGAAATTCCGTTCATTATATTACCTAAGGTAAATTGATACACCGCGTAAGCTGTTATTAAACCAGCTAAAATTAATTTTATATTTTTATGAAACATATTGTTTTTTATTGTTATTAAATCAGTTGCAAAAGTACATTTTATTGCTAAATTATGTGTTACTTTTTAAAGTATTTCTTGTATTTAAAGGATGCTAAAACTGTAAGTAAAACTAATGCACCAATATAAATATAAGCCTCTCTAGGTGTTACAGCCTTGTCTCCACTTGCATAAGAATGCAAACCAGATAAATAGAAGTTCACTCCAAAATAGGTCATCATTATAGCTAAATAAGAAAAAGCAGAAGCAAAACTAAACGCTAATCTACTACGTAAACCTGGTATTAAACGCATGTGTAGAACAAAAGCATATACCATGATAGAAATTAGAGCCCAAGTTTCCTTTGGATCCCAACCCCAATAACGTCCCCAGCTTTCGTTGGCCCACATACCTCCTAAAAAGTTACCAATAGTTAACATAACCAAACCAACACTAATGGCCATTTCATTAATAATAGTTAACTCTTTAATATTAAGATCCATTCTTTTCTTGTTTTTCTCAGTTGTAAAAACAATAAGAATTAAAGAAACAATACCTAAAATCATTGCTAAAGAGAAAGGACCATAACTAGCTACAATAATAGACACGTGCACCATTAACCACCAAGAATTTAAAACAGGTTGTAAGTTGGCAATTGCAGGATCTAACCAGTTTTGATGTGCAAAAAACAGAATAATAGCTGCTAAAAAAGTAGTTGCACCAATGGTTAAAGTCGATTTTTTTCCTAAAAACAGCCCAAATAACATGGTTGCCCAAGCAACATAAATAATAGATTCATAAGCATTACTCCAAGGTGCATTACCACTTATATACCACCTAGAGGCTAATCCAAACGTATGAAATAGGAAGCTTAAAATTGTTAAAGCAATAAGTCCTTTAACTATATAACCTAGTACTTTAGATTTATAATAGAATATTTTTAATATTTCAATAAATATTAATAACAACCCTAAAATCATATATAATACAGAAGTTTTTGTGAAGATTTCCCATTTATTATATGTGATTTCTAAGTCAATTCTATTTTGTGAAGGGTATACTTCTGATCCAAATTTCTTCTGAAACTTCTTAATACCATCTAAAATTTGATCTGCTTTAGTATAATCATTAGATTTTTTAGCTTCTTGTAAAAGTTGAATATAAACAGGTAACGATTGTCTAACAAATACTGAATCTGTAGCTTTAAAACCTGCAGTGGAAGTTTCTGGTTGAGAAACCCAAGTATTATTATCGTCATTAGGTATTGGGTAAATACGTAGAATTCCACCTCCAATTGCACTGTATAATAAACCTACACGTTTATCAATTTTAATTAAATCGTTTTCATATTTATTTTTTATATTTTTCTTTTGTGCTTCTGCTACATCATCTTTTATTTTATAAGCTCCAGTTGGAGTAATAAAATCTGATAAACGAGCGTGTGTAGCGGTTACGGGTAAACTTAAAACCTCTCTAATTTTTGAATTTCCTTTTTCTAAATATATAATAGGCACTTCAAACCAAAGTCTTGGGTTTTCTATAATAGACAGTAAAACCTGACTAGGTTGCATTCCCTTAAAAGTTTCTTCTTTACTTACTTTTCTAACCAATTCAGAAGCAAAAGTATGTGCCGGTTTCATTCTACCTCCAGCATCTTGAATAACCAATTTATTAAAACTCTCGGCATGTTTAATATCAACTATATTAGCTTGTAGTAGAGAGTCTATTTGTTGGTTTGTAATTTGATTCGGTTCATGCGGAGCGTGTGGTGTTTCTTGTGCAAAACTAAAACTAGAAAGTAGTAATGTTGCTACAAGAGATAGGGTAGCTTTTTTCTTTCTGATTTTCTTTAAAGATTCTTTTAGGTGACTAAATCTCGTGTGTTTTGCGAATAGAATACAGATTAAACCTGTGTATAAGAAAGAATATCCTAGGTAGGTAATAAATGTTCCTAGAAAATCATGATTTACAGAAAGATGTGTCTCTTCTACTGGTCCAGATAAGTCGTAACTAGATTGGAAGAATTTATAGCCTTTGTGGTCTAAAATGTGATTCATAAATATTCTATAATCAAAAGATTCATCTCCATCTATTACGGTTACTTCACTAGCGTAAGATGCAGCACTTTCAGATCCTGGGTATTTTTCTAATTGAAAGTCATTTAATTTCACTAAAAAGGGGGTTTCTAAAATTTTTGCACCATATAATACTCTAAAATTTAGTCCTCCAACAGTAACTTCTTTAGAACCTTGAGAGTTAAATTTACCTCCCGTTAATTCTACTCTTTCCGTTTGACCATTACTTGTAATATCTACAATAACAACATCTAGTTTTTTATCGTCTTTTGGACCACTAGTTGTTTTCATTATACCTTTTTCTGAAGGTCTTGGAATTACAAATTGCAATCCAGAAACATTGTGTAATGTTAAATATTGAAAGTTTTGAACTGAGTCTTTTACAATATTACCCTTTTTCTGGTCTGCCATTCTAAACCAATCACCATCATCTTTAGAAACCATTTTTAAGTTTCCATCTTCTTCTATAAAATTGATAGAAGCATTATCATCCTCAGCATTATAGCCAACTAAAACGCCATGAATATTTTGAATCGTTCCTTTTTGAATCCAGTGTTCATGACGACCTCCTTCCGAAGATTCTACAAAAAACAAATGTTCAACTCCATTTTCATCTTCAACTAATTTTCTTTCAGCCCAAGGAATATATTCAACAAGCTCAAAACTAAAATCTTGTTCTGTGTCTTCGGTTTTAAAGTGATCTGAGTAAGACCAAGAATTTTTTCCCCAAGCAGATAACAGCATTGGTTTGTTTATTTCTGGCTTCTGTACCTTATTATTATCTACAATTGCGTTTAAGTAAGTAGTCTCAGATAAAAATTTATCGGTAGATTCTCCTTCTTTAATCAACATAATACCTTCGTAACCAATATAACGAGTTACGCCTGCACCAATAAGAATTAATAAAAAGGATAAATGAAACATTAAAACGGCCCATTTTTCTTTTTTATACAATCTGTATCTAAAAATGTTACCAAAGAAATTAATAACAAATAACAGCATAATTAGTTCAAACCACCAGGTGTTATAAACGAGTGCTTTAGAGGTTTGTGTGCCAAAATCGTTTTCTATAAATGTTGCAACTCCCATTGCAACCGCAAAAAGGATAAATAAAACGGCCATTAAACGAGTCGAGTAGAGAATACTAATAATTTTTTTCATCCTTCTGAAATGCTTTTTTAAAAGAGCTACAAATTTAAGCATAAAAGCACAAATGAACTTCTAGATATGGGTATATTTATGTACTAAAGTTTTAAAAAAATCATAAAGTTTATGCCTAAATATCATGTAATTCCTAAAACCATAAAAGATGAAGTAGAAACTGCGCTAAATTACTATCCGCAGTTAAAAAATATACATATTGAGTTTAAATTTAAAAAGAATATTAAAAAATCTACCATGCAGGCAAGACCTACTTTTGATAGTTTTTTTAAATTGAAAAAAAATAGAAAATTTTTAATTTTGATTAGTGAAAAATTTAAAATTTCTGATAAGGAATTTTCTACACGAGATATTCCAAAAGATATTTTTATTGGTTGGATTGGTCACGAGTTAGGGCATATTATGGATTATCAAAATAGAAGCAAGTTAAATTTAATCTGGTTCGGACTTAAATACTTGTTTTCAGATAATCATATTGTTGAAGCAGAAAGAGCTGCAGATGGTTTTGCTGTAAAGCACAAAATGGAATTGTACATTATAAAAACAAAGAATTTTATTTTAAACCATGCTGATATTTCAGAAGCATATAAAAATCGGATTAAAAGATATTACCTGTCTCCAGAAGAAATTATGGTGTTGGTGGATGATCGAAATAAATTAGAAGAAAATTTAGAAAATATAAAATAAGTATTCTTAAAGTAAAAGTAAAAACCATCACTAATTTGTGATGGTTTTTACTTTTATTCAATTTTAGAAAAATTAATCTATCCAAATAGACTTTGTATTTACAAATTCTCTAATTCCGTAGCTAGAAAGCTCCCTACCATAACCACTATTTTTAATACCACCAAAAGGCAATCTTGGGTCTGAGGTAACTAGTTTATTTACAAAACTGTTTCCTGCTTCTAATTGCAAAGCAATTTTTTCTCCTCTTTTAGAATTACCCGTAAGTACACCAGAACCCAAACCAAAAGTAGAGTTATTTGCAAGCTCTATGGCTTCCTCTTCATTTTTGGCTTTAATAACAGAAGCTACTGGTCCAAAAAGTTCTTCATCAAAAGCGGTCATCCCAGGTTTTAAATCAGCTAAAATTGTTGCAGGATAATAAGCACCTGTTCTATCAGGAATTTTTCCACCCAAAATTAACTTTCCACCTTGTTGAACTGTTTTTTCTACCTGTTCATGAATTTCGTTCCTTAAATCTATACGTGCCAAAGGTCCGTAATAAACATCTTCGTCTGTAGGAGCTCCCATTTTTGCGGCTTTCATTTTTTTAGTGAATAGTTTTAAGAAATCGTCATAAATTTCTTCTAAAACAATAAAACGCTTTGCAGCAATACAGGTTTGTCCGTTATTTTGTAATCGTCCAAAAGTAGCCATGTCGGTCGCCTTCTCTAAATCCACGTCTTCTAAAACAATGTAAGCATCACTTCCACCTAATTCTAAAACGGTCTTTTTTAAATTTTCTCCTGCAGTTTTAGCAACAGCACGTCCTGCGGGTTCACTTCCTGTTAAGGTTACTGCAACAATGTTTTTATCTTCAATAATTGCTTCTATAGCATCTGATGCCACATTTAAGTTTGTAAAAACTCCTTCTGGGAAACCTGCTTCTGAAAACGCCTCTTCTAAAGCAAATGCACAACCTTGTACGTTAGACGCGTGTTTTAAAACTCCAGTGTTCCCTGTCATTACTGCTGGAGCAGCAAAACGAACTACTTGGTAAAAAGGGAAATTCCATGGCATTATGGCCAAAGTAACTCCTAAGGGCTGAAATGTTACATAACTTTTACTTGCTTCTGTTTCTACTATTTTATCGGCTAATAATTCTGTGATGTTATCTGCATAATATCTACATATTAAAGCACATTTTTCTATTTCTTTACGAGATTGTTCAATTACTTTCCCCATTTCTTGGGTAGCTAATTGTGCGTATTTCTCTTTGTTATTATCAAAGATATCAGCAAGTTTGTGCATCAACTTAGAGCGTTCTTCTAAACTTGTTTTTTTCCAAGATTTATAAGCCTCATTTGCTTTTACTACTTTTTCTTTTGTCGTTTTTTCTGAAATTCTGTTATAAGTTGTAATTTCTTCCTCTGTGGCAGGATTTATAGTGGTGATTGTTTTCATAATTTTATTTTTTAGAATTTTCACTTAGTAATACATTTAATATTTCATGATTTAATGAATAATCTACGGCTAAATCAATTACATGTACTCCTTTTAAATTTAATGTTTTTGTTAAAGTTTCTTCGAACTCAGATACTGATGAAGGTCTGTGTCCAATAGCTCCAAAACTTTCTGCATATTTTACAAAATCTGGGTTTTTATATTCTAGTCCAAATTTAGGGAATCCTTCTCCTTCTTGTTTCCATTCAATCATTCCGTATGCGTTATCATTCAAAATAATAATAACCAAATCTAAATCCATACGAACAGCAGTTTCTAGTTCTTGCGAATTCATCATAAAACCACCATCACCATTTATAGAAACAACTTTTTTATGAGGATATAATTCTTTTGCCATCATTGCTGAAGGAAAACCAGCACCCATTGTTGCCAAAGCGTTGTCTAAAAGTAAGGTGTTTTGAGCATAAGCAGGATAGTTTCTAGCAAACCATATTTTATAAATTCCGTTGTCTAAAGTTACAATTCCGTCTTCTGGTAAAATGTTTCTTGTAATTTTCACTAAACGCTGAGGTAGTATTGGGAATCGATTGTCTTCTTCATATTTAGATAAATGAGATAATACATTCTCTTTTACTTTTAAGAAAAAGTCGAGATCCCATTTTTTTGCATTCGAAGCTAACTCTTTTGTTAATTGATGAATACTTGTAGCAATATCTCCAATTACATTCAATTGAGGGAAATAAACTTCGTGAACTTCTGCTGCAAAAAAGTTAATATGAATCACTTTTCTTTTGTCATCTGCATTCATCACAAATGGAGGTTTTTCAATCGTATCATGACCAACATTTATAATTAAATCTGCTGCTTCTATAGCTTCATGTAAAAAATCGTTTGAAGATAGTGCGGCAGTTCCTAAATAAAGCGGATTCCTTTCGTCAATAATTCCTTTTCCCATTTGTGTGTTAAAAAAAGGAATTCCTAATTGATCTACAAAATTAGTTAAAGCTTCACTGGCTCTTTTTCTATTTGCTCCAGCGCCAATTAATAATAAAGGTTTTTTTGCTGAAAGTATCATCTCTTTTGCTTCTAAGATAGAACTTGCATTTGCTGAAGGAATTTTAGCGCTATTTACATTAAAACATTGTGGATTCTCAACGATTTCTTTACAAACGTCTTCTGGAATTTCTATATGTACAGCACCTGGTCTTTCTTCTTGAGAAACTCTAAATGCTTCTCTAATGGTTGCACTTGCATTTTTACCATAGGTTATTTGTTTAGAAAACTTTGTAAGTGGTTGCATCATCTCTAAAATGTCTACAATTTGAAATTTACCTTGTTTGCTTTCTTTTATCGGTTTTTGCCCGGTAAGCATTACCATTGGCATTGCACCCAATTGTGCATAAGCTGCAGGTGTCATTAAATTGGTGGCTCCTGGTCCTAATGTAGACATGCAAACTCCAGGTTTTCCTGTTAGTCTGCCATAAGTTGCTGCCATAAAGCCAGCTCCTTGTTCGTGCCTGGTTAGTATTAATTTTATTTTATCTGATTTCCTGATGGATTCTAGAAGGTCTAAATTTTCTTCACCAGGTAAGCCAAAAATATATTCTACACCTTCATTCTCTAAAGATTTTATGATGATATCTGAAGTTTTCATTTTAGTAAGTTTAAAAGTTAATTTTAGTTTTTTTGAATTATGCTTTTTGAACAAATTTTTCCCAGTCGGCAAATTTTTCTTCTTTCATTACACGTTCCATTTTTACTTGTCCACCTTTTTTCTTGTTATTGTCATTCCAGTCATGAAATGTTTCAACAGGAATTACGGCAACCTTGACACCTTTTAATGCTTTGCTTCTTGCAACTTTATAATTATTATTTGCTTCTTTTAGAAAATCATCTAAAGCTGTTGCAATTTTATCATTGTCACCTTTTAAATCGGAACCTAAATACCAAGAATGATAAAATTCACCATCTTCAAATCGCTTTGCACAAATGGTGTATTCTGTGATTGTTGTAGAGAATTTTTCCTCTATATACTTGATAGCATCATCCATCTTATTAACGGATAGTTGAGATCCAACAGTATTTAAGAAGAATTTAGTACGTCCTGTAATCTTAATTTCAGCCTTTTCTACATCTGTAAATTTAATGGTATCACCTATTAAATAACGCCAAGCACCACTTACGGTACTTATAATTAAAATATAATCGGTGTCTGTTTCAACCTGCTCTAAAGTTAAAGAAGGTGCGTTTTGTTTGATAGATCCATCCTCATTTATATAATCTGGATTCATAGGAACAAATTCAAAATAAATACCATTCTCTGTATTTAACTGCATTGCATCGGTTTCAGGTCTTACTTGTGTCGCAATATATCCTTCGGAAGCCAAATAAGTGTCTATAACCGTAACGGGTTTTCCTAATAAGGATTTAAAACTTTTTTCATAGGGACCAAAAGCAACTCCACCAGAAGTGTACACTTGAAGATTTGGCCAGATTTCATGAATGTTTTCTAAATGATGAAAATCAATCACTTTCTGCATCATTAACTCTATCCAAGAAGGTATTCCGCTTAAAGCACCAATATCCCATGATTTAGTATTTTCTGCAATATGTTGTACGCGCTCGTCCCAATCTTCAATCTTGGCAATTTCTTCTCCGGGTTTGTAATAACCTTTAAACCAAAAAGGAATATTACTAGCACTAATTCCACTTATTTCTCCTTCAAAGTGATCGTCTTTCTCATCTAAATCCGTAGAGCTTCCTAACATCATAATGTCTTTCTCGAAGAAATCTACAGGTAAATCAAAATTATTTAAAGAAGTAACTTGTTTGATTCCAGAACTTTTTATAGCAGCAATCATTTCATCTGTAACCGGAATTCTTTTACTCGTTTTTCCGGTGGTACCAGAACTTAAAGCAAAATAAGACGGACTACCAGTCCAAGTTACATTTTCTTCTCCATTATGGATTTTGTACCACCACTTTTCGTTGAGTGAATTATAATCAAAAAAAGGAACTTTATTAGCAAAGGAGGTTTGTAAATCATCACTTAAGAGGATGGATTCAAAATTATAAGCTTCACCAAATTGAGTTCCTTTGGCTGTTTCAAGTAAGTTTTGTAAAACTTCTTTTTGAGCTTCGATGTGATTTGTTTCTGATGAAAGTGTATCAGTTAAATTGATAATTCCTTTTATAATATTTCCTAAGATTGCCATAGTTTATGTTTTTTACAAAGATCAAGATTGTGTAGCTATTAGATTAACTCGTATCGTAGAAAAAAGAGTGCATTAGAGTTTTTGATTTGAGTTAAAATCTAAATGATTTGCAGTCTCTTTTTCTATGTAATTGCTTTTAATTTGTAATGAACCTAAATTATATATAAAATGAATAACGATAAAAATGAATTAGAAATAATAAAAAAATACCAAGAAAAGGGGTATACCAGTAATTATAGAGTGGTAGATGGAACGTTAATTGATAACAATACAAAAAGTAAGTACAAGCCTACTGAAATTTTTATTGTAGCAGAACATCGATTTGAAGGAATGAGTAATCCTTCGGATATGTCTATATTATATGTTGTGGTAACAAAAGATGATGAGAAAGGAACTTTTTTAGCCTCTTACGGAGGAGCATCTAGCACTGAAGCAGCAGAGTTTTTTAATGAAATTCCGAAAGTAAATGTATCGAATAAAGAAAACTTATTTATGTAAAAATGGGTTTTTATTCGGCTGTACTTTCAATTAAAATAGTTAGTAAGTCAATGGCAGCTTGTGCAATTTTAGTTCCAGGTCCGAAGATACCAGCAGCACCGGCTTCTAATAAAAAGGGATAGTCTTGTACAGGTACAACGCCACCAACAATAACCATAATGTCTTCTCGTCCGTATTTTTTTAATTCGGCTATAACTTGCGGAACTAAGGTTTTATGCCCTGCAGCTAAAGAGGAGATTCCTAAAATATGGACATCATTTTCTATCGCTTGTTTTGTTGCTTCTTGTGGTGTTTGAAATAAAGGGCCAATATCTACATCAAAACCTAAATCGGCATAACCGGTGGCTACAACTTTTGCTCCTCTATCGTGTCCATCCTGCCCTAATTTGGTAATCATAATTCTCGGACGCCTTCCGTCTAACTCTGCAAATTTATCAGATAAATCTGCTGCTTTCTTATAGAGTTTGTCGTCTTTTATTTCTTTGCTATATACTCCAGAAATTGTTTTGTGAATTGCTTTGTGTCTCCCAAAAACCAGTTCTAAAGCATCAGAAATTTCACCTAGAGTTGCTCTGTTTTTAGCTGCTTTAACTGCTAAGTCTAATAGGTTTCCTTCTCCAGATTTTGCCGATTCTGTTAACGCGTCTAAAGAGTTTTTTACAGCTGAACTATCTCTTGTGTTTTTTAAATGATTTAATCGTTTAATTTGAGAATTTCGTACAGCTTCATTGTCAACCTCTAAGATTTGTAGAGGATCTTCTTTTTTTAACTGATATTTATTAACTCCTACAATTACGTCTTTTTCACTGTCTATTTTTGCTTGTTTAATAGCTGCAGCTTCCTCAATACGCATTTTAGGAATTCCTTTTTCAATGGCTTTTGTCATGCCACCAAGTTCTTCTACCTCACTAATTAATTCCCAAGCTTTATTTGCTAAATCTTCGGTTAACTTTTCTACATGATAACTTCCTGCCCAAGGATCTATCGTTTTGGTTATATATGTTTCTAGTTGTAAGTGTATTTGTGTATTTCTAGCAATTCTTGCAGAAAATTCTGTTGGTAAAGCAATGGCTTCATCTAAAGCATTGGTGTGTAAACTTTGTGTACCACCAAAAGCAGCAGCCATAGCTTCTATGGTTGTTCTTGCTATGTTGTTAAAAGGATCTTGTGCTGTTAAAGACCAACCGCTTGTTTGGCAATGTGTTCTTAAGGCTAAAGATTTTGAGTTTTTTGGATTAAACTGTTTTACAATTTTTGCCCATAACATTCTTGCAGCTCGTAATTTTGCAATTTCAGTAAAATGATCCATGCCAATTGCCCAAAAGAAAGAAAGTCTTGGGGCAAAAGCATCTATTTCCATGCCTGCTTCAATTCCTTTTCTAATATATTCTAAACCGTCTGCTAATGTATATGCCAATTCTATTTCTGCTGTAGCACCGGCTTCTTGCATGTGGTAACCAGAAATAGAAATAGAATTAAATTTAGGCATTTTACTGCTTGTAAATTTAAAAATATCAGCAATAATTTTCATGGAAGGAGCAGGAGGGTAGATGTATGTATTTCTAACCATAAACTCTTTTAGAATATCATTTTGGATAGTACCAGATAATTGTTCTAAAGAAACACCTTGTTCTTCTGCGGCAACAATATAAAAAGCTAAAATGGGTAAAACAGCACCATTCATAGTCATAGAAACAGACATCTTATCTAACGGAATTTTGTCAAATAGAATTTTCATATCCTCTACAGAGTCTATGGCAACACCAGCTTTACCAACATCACCTTGTACTCGTTCGTGATCGGAGTCATAGCCTCTATGAGTTGCTAAGTCAAAAGCAACAGACAATCCTTTCTGACCTGCTTCTAAATTTTTTAGATAAAAAGCATTGCTTTCTTCTGCCGTAGAAAAACCAGCATACTGTCTAATTGTCCAAGGTCTTCTAACGTACATAGTAGCATAGGGGCCTCGTAAATTAGGAGCAATACCAGCAGCAAAACCTTCTTGATTAAAAGAAGGTTTTGTGTTAACGTCTGTATTTTTGAGTTTTATATTTTGTAAATTTTTTCTACTCATTTTTAGGGCTGCCCTCGTCTAGTTTCATTAATTTATATAATTCAACTCCAATTTTTTTTACTTTTTTCTGCCTTTTCTTAATTTTAATATAGTTCTTTAAGATAAAAGCTAAAGAGAATACACACAATAGCATAACGGTGCTAAATATAAAGTTAACACTGTTCCCAAACAAATGATAAAACTTGTCTTCTAGAAAATAAAGACTGACTGCAACGAAAAAAATAAATCCGATTATAAGTGAAGGAAGTTTCTTTTTTAATTGTTGAATCTCAAGTTTTAGCTCATTTTGTTTTTTCTGTTTAAGTAGAATTTCTTTGTTTTTATCCATTTTTATTTTGTTCTATACTTTTTTCAGAATGTAACCGATCCTTTTCTAATGATTCTGAAAGCCGTTTTCTAGTTAATGGGGGGACTAGTGTTTTTATATTTCTTTGCTTAACAAAAGGATACAATTCTAAATCTTGTTGCATTTTATCTTCCTTATTTTGTTGCAAATTTGTACCTAAAAGTATTATTTCTTTTTGAATGAAACTATTTTCTTCTTTTAAAGCACTTTCTTTAATTTTTTTCTGAATGATGCCGCTCTTTAATTGTTTTAAAAAACCGCCACTTTTTTCTATTTGCTTAAAAAGAGTTAATGCGTTTTCTGCTAATTGTTGTGTTATTGATTCTATATAATAAGAACCTTCGGCAAAATATTGAGCTTCTGCTAAGTAACTTTCTTGTTGTAATATTAGCAATTGATTTCTAGAAATACGATTTCCGAATTCGTTAGATTTATGATAAATGGCATCGTAAGAAACATTAGAAATTGTATTTGATCCACCTAAAATAGCGCTCATACATTCTGATGTTGTTCTTAATAAGTTTACATTATAATCATAAATAGTTTTGTTTCTTAAACTTGGTTGCACAAAAATATGAGCTTCTAAATCCGCAATTTCATATTCTTTTATAAGTGCAGACCATAAAATTCTAAAAGCTCTTAATTTTGCAATCTCAAAAAAATAATTACTTCCTACAGAAAAAGAAAAACTTAATTTTTCTGCAACAGTATTTCCAAACTTATTTAGATATTCATTTGCATGCGCTAGCGTATAAGCTAATTGTTGTGTAATTGTTGCTCCGCAATTTTGATATAGATCTCCAGAAATAGCAATGCAATTTGTAGCATTTTTCTGAATTCTCTCTAGCTTTATAAAATCTTCTTTTAAATTAAAAAACCAATTACCTGTTTCCGCTAAGTTACCTATTATATCTGTTTGAAAATATGTTTTTTCTGAATTTACAAATTTAGAAACTTCTAACTGAAAGGTGTCCTCTAAAAAATGAAATTGAAAGTAAATGAAAATAGATTTTACATCAATATTAAGAAGTAGTTTTCTATAATCGAAATTTTTATATGCAATAAATTGAACCGAGTTGGCACCTCTTTTTAAAGCATCTATAGCTAGTGAGTTAGCTATTTTTTCATCATCAACAAAAATAGTTTCACAAATATTAAATCCTTTTTTTGGAGTTTTTATTTTAAGACTAGATCTATCTTCTTGTGTATAAAATGGCTTTACAACAATACCTTCTTGAGTTTTCCATAACAACGTGTCATTATAATCTGCACCTTTTAAGTCTACTTGAATTTTATTTTTCCAAGCAGCTGGTGTAGTTTTTAGAAAATCATCAAAAAGAGAATTTTTCATTTCTTATTTTATGGTATCAAATTCTATTAAATAAATTTCTTCATTTTCTTTTTTCATTAAATACTTTTCTCTTGCAAAACGTTCTAATTGAATAGAGTCTTGTAGTTTTTTTATGGTGGCTTTGTCTTCTGCTATTTTCTTTTGATAAAATGAAATTGTACTTTCTAAGTCTTTAATTTCATTATCGAATTTTCTATGTGCTAAATAGGAATTTTCGTCAAAAAAGAACATCCAAATTAAAAATGGAATTAAGATTAAAACAAAAACGTTTGTTAGAATCTTTACTGCCTTATTATTTTTAAACGTGCTAAAAGTCATAATTAGATTATAAACGATCGTTAATTACTGTTCTAACAACATCAATTGCTACGGTGTTGTGTTTATTATTAGGAATAATAATATCTGCAAAATTTTTAGTTGGCTCAATAAATTGAAGGTGCATTGGTTTTAAAGTATCTTGATACCTATTTAAAACTTCGTCAATGTCTCTTCCTCTTTCTGTAATATCTCTTCTAATTCTTCTAATTAAGCGCTCGTCTGTATCTGCATGCACAAATATTTTTATGTCAAACAAATCTCTTAATGCTTCATTGTTTAAAATTAAAATACCTTCTACTATAACCACTTTTCTAGGATGTGTTTTAATAGTGTCTGTAGTTCTGTTGTGTGTTACGAAAGAATAAACAGGTTGTTCTATTGTTTTTCCTAATCTTAATTTTTTTAAATGCTTAACAATTAAATCAAAATCGATGGCTCTTGGATGATCAAAATTAATTTTTGATCTTTCTTCATAAGATAAGTTTACGGTTTCGTTATAGTATGAATCTTGAGAAATTACACAAACCTCACCTGTAGGTAGTTGTTTAATTATTTGATTTACAACCGTAGTTTTTCCACTTCCTGTACCTCCGGCAATTCCAATAATGAGCATATAATTATGATTAAGATAATTAATTGTCTAAAATAATAAAGAATTTACAAATATTTAGGATTTATTTAATCTTAAATAGCTTCTATTTTAAAATAATAGAGCTATTTTTAATTAGCTGCATTTTTTAAAATAAAAATTAAATTATTATTTAGACTGATTTTTAGTGTTTTACATAAAAAAAGTCTCAAAAATTAATTTTTGAGACTTTTTAATAAATTGAGCCGATGGAGGGACTCGAACCCACGACCTGCTGATTACAAATCAGCTGCTCTAGCCAGCTGAGCTACATCGGCTTTTATTTTGAGAGCGCAAATTAAAGACTATTTTTAGTTACTACCAAATTAAATTTCATTTTTTTTAATAAAAAAGCTTCAATTTACATTGAAGCCTTTAAAACAAGAATAATTTTACATAAAATTGAAGAATATTGAATAGATATTTTTCTATTTTATAAGTAAAAAACGTATTTATATTTTATATGTTGCTTTCTTTTATATTTAAATTTGATAAAAAAAAATTGTAAGAACAACTAGAAATCTACCAATGCTTTTTTATAGGTGGTTAAACAACGTTCTCTAGCAGATTTATGTTCTACAATAGGAGCAGGATATGTGAGTTCTTGAAAGTCTGGAACCCATTTTTTGATATAATTTAAATCTTTATCAAATTTTTTAATTTGAGTGGTGGGGTTAAAGATTCTAAAGTAAGGCGAGGCATCCACTCCAGTACCTGCAACCCATTGCCAATTACCTATGTTGCTGGCTTGTTCGTAATCGTGTAATTTTTCTGCAAAATAAGCTTCTCCCCATCTCCAATCTATCAATAGATGTTTGCAAAGAAAACTACCTACCAACATTCTAATTCTGTTGTGCATAAAACCTGTTTGGTTTAATTCTTTCATGCCTGCATCTACTAACGGATAACCTGTTTCACCTTTGCACCATGCTTTAAATTCGTCTTCGTTATTTCTCCAAAGAATTCTATCGTATTTTGGTTTAAAACTCTCTTTAACGGTGTGTGGAAAATGCCATAAAATCTGCATAAAAAACTCGCGCCAAATCAATTCTTTTAAGAAAGTAATGTTGTTGCTTTTTGATGCTTCGTCAACCATTTTACGGATACTCACGGTACCAAAACGTAAATGAGTACCTAATTTAGAAGTACTGTCTTTTGCAGGGAAGTTTCTGGTTTCTTCATACGTATCAATTAATTTAGAAGATACTTTGTAGGAAGCAACTTTTATGGCAGATTTTATAAAACCAATAGCTTCTAATTTTAAAATAGGTTGGTTTTTACTTTTGATAAAATTCTCTAGCAATGTTTCTGAAGGGAAAAATTGAATTCCTTTAAAATGAAAAGCTTCTAGCCATTTTTTAGAAAAGGGTGTGTAAACTTTATACGGTGTACCGTCTTTTTTTACAATTTCATTTCTTTCAAAAATTACTTGGTCTTTAAATGTTTTAAAATTGATGTTTTTTGATGAAAGAAATTCCTTAATCTCTAAATCCCTTTTTATCGCATACGGTTCATAATCATGATTTGTAAAAACGGTATCGATGGTGTACTTTTCTGATAATGAGTTGTAAATTTCTTTAGGCTTTCCTTGATAAACCTCTAAAACACTCCCTATTTCAACTAATTTTTCATGAATATGCGCTATTTCCTGATAAATAAAAGAAACACGTGCATCATCTTTCTTTAATTTACTTAAAATTTCTTCATCAAAAATAAAAATTGGAAGTACTTTTTTACCTGATTTTAAGGCATGATATAATCCGCAATTATCATCTAACCGTAAATCTCTTCTAAACCAAAAAATGTTTATCTCTGTCTTCATTTATTATAATTATTTAATTTCTGTAAAACAGAAAAAATCTATTTAATTGGCGGGTAGTATTGTCCAAAAAGTTCAATTAATTTCTTTTGTCTGTACTCAAAAATTTCCTCTAATTTGGGTTCTACTAGTATAGGATGTGCTATTTGACCTAAAATTCCCATAGGAACTTTATAGTCTATAATGTCTTCCATTTCTACGCCACCTTCAATTTCTTTGATAAAATGTTTGTGATGCCATAATGCATACGGTCCAAAACGTTGTTCATCTACAAAGTATTCGTTTTCTTTTACGTGCGTAATTTCGGTAACCCATTTTGTTTTTATCCCAAGAATTGGGGTAACAATATATTGTATAATCTGACCAGCAAACATTGGTTTTTCTGCTCCCGAAAGAATATCAAAACTCATATAAGTAGGCGTAATTACTTTTAAATTTTTTGGGCTCGATAAAAACTTCCAAGCCTCTTCTAGTGTAATTGGTAGTTTTTGTTTTCTGTGGAATGTGTATATTTTCATGTTAATTATGAATTAGAATGTAGAGATTTAATGAGGTTGCAATACAAAGCCAAATCATGTATGGCAATAGTAAATATTTATAGCCGCCTGTTTTATTACTTAATTTAAAAAAATAATAAAATAATGTTGCTGTGAGTAATACAATCGATATCAAACCAATTAAAACTAAATGTTGATTGAAGAAAATGTAGTTCCAGCTAACGTTTAAAATAAATTGAATTATAAAAACGGAAAGTATTTTTGAATTGTAATTGGTTGTAAATTGTTTACCTAAAAAGATAGAAAAACAAATCATAATAAAAGTCCAGGCAATACCAAATACAATTCCAGGTGGTGTCCAAGGAGCTTGGTTTAGGTTGGTGTACCAATCGGAAAGTGGTCCGTTATTCATTAACCAACTTCCAATGGCTAAAGCACCAAAATTGATTACTAAAAATAATAGTGTAAGCTTTACTTGTTTCATAGAATAAATTATTTAGATTTTAAAGACTCATTTTTTTTTAGGATGTTATCTGCTTCTGAATAATTTTTGTCGCTATTTGTTCTAATAATAGCTTGTAGTTTAAAAGCTTCTTCCATTAATTTCTTGTAAGATTCTTACAACTTTTCTATCTCACTTTTCTTTTTAAATAAGTCAAACCTATTTTATGATTTTAAGTGTTTTATTATTTTTGAACTCAAAGGTTTTGTAATTGAAAAATAATAATCAACTAATTCTCCTTCTGGTGAAACTAAATATTTTTGAAAATTCCATTTTACGGTAGAGTTTTTTTTATTATTGAACTTCTTAGATGTTAGCCATGTATATAGTGGATTTTGATTTTTTCCTTTTACATCAATTTTTTCTGTAATTAAAAAGGAGACACCATAATTAACTTCGCAAAATTCTTCAATTTCAGAAAAAGATCCTGGTTCTTGTTTTCCAAACTGATTACAAGGAACTCCAATTACAACTATTTTGTCGTTATAAGTTTTATGCAACTCTTCTAAATCTTTGTATTGCGGTGTAAATCCGCATTTAGAAGCTACGTTTACAAAAAGAATATATTTGCCTTTAAAATCTGACAAAAGAATAGGGGTATTCTGGAGACTATTAATCTCTATATTGTAAATATTCATTTAATTCTGATTTTAATTATATTTTAAAACTGACAATTCCGCAGTCTAATTCAAAAATTTGACCAGATATAGCACCTGCTTTTTCAGATATTAAATAAGAAGCTAGGTCTGCAACTTCTTTTGGGGCTAAATATTTTTTTAGAGGGTGTCGTTCTTTTATGTTTTCAATCATTCTTTCATTGCGCAATAACTTAGAGGCTAACTCTGTATCTGTTACTGTTGGGGCAATGGCGTTTACGCGAATTAGTGGTGCCAATTCTGCTCCTAACGATTTTGTTAGTCCTTCTACGGCAGATTTTGCAGTGGCTACACTTGCGTGAAAAGGCATTCCTAATTTAGCAGCTACCGTGCTAAATAGTAAGATGGAAGGGTTGTTTCCTTTTTTTAATGCGGGTAAATAATGTTGAATTGCTTTTACAGCTCCAATTACATTAATTTCAAAGTCTTCTCTGAAATCGGTAAGTTTTAGTCTAGAAATTGGCTTTAAATTGATGCTTCCTGGGCAATAGATTAAGGTGTCTATTGCGTCTATCTCAGGTAAATCATCTGTAAGGATATCACAATTAAAGTGATTGAGGTTAGTGTGGGGAAGTAAAGGAGCTGTTCTACTGATATTTATAATTGAATTTTCATCAATTAAACTATCAATAATAGCTTTTCCAATTCCTTTACTTCCTCCAATAACTAAAATTTTATTCATTTGCTTTTAAGGTCTTCCTTTCAAGCGCTTTTCAATTTTTTGTTTAACTGCTGTAAGGCGCTTCATTTGATCCATTATTTCAAGATCTTTTTCTGCTTTATATACTTCATTTAGTTCTAGTATTAAGGCTTTTACCTCTCTAGAAGCTACAATTCTATCACTAGTTGTCTTAAATGAGAACTTTCTATGTTCAAACTCTTCCGCTCTTTCTAATAAATTCATGCTATGTTTCTCTGTTTTAATCTATAATTTTGTGAATATAATTATAAAAGTTAGAAAAACAAGAGAAATCTATAATTATTATGCAGTTAACGGTTTTCCCTTTAAACGTCTCTCTATTCTTTGTTTAATAAGGGTTAAACGTTTCATGATATCCATAATTTCAGAATCTTTATTCTTTTTATATACCTCGTTTAAGTCTAAGATTAAAGCTTTTGCTTCTCTAGCTGCTAAAACACGGTCACTTGTAGTTGGAAATCTCATTTTTCTTGTTTCAAACTCTAATGCTTTTTTGATTAACTCCATAATTTAATTTTTCTGTATTGAACATTTAAATCTTCCTTTTTGGAAAGTTCTTAACTTTAAATGTTTTGTTTTTCTTTCCTGAACCCTTTTTCTCCACATTACAAAGCTTTTAGGCTTCGTTTCTTTCAGCATTAAATCAATTACTTCTTATTATTTTAGGTTAAATTGATCTTTTATTGCTTCAAACGTGGTCTATCTTTCCAGTCCATTTCTATTATATGCTCAATAGCTATGCCGTTTAATTACTTAATGCATAGATTTATCTTATAGCTACATAGAATTAACTTTTTATTATTTTAATATGTTTATAGCAATCAAATACTATAAACATATTAAAATAAATTTCCTTTTTCCGTTTTTGAAAAAAGCAATTAGGGGACTATATTTCCTATTAACAGTTATTTATATTTCAAATATAATAAATGTTTAATGATTTACAAAATAAATTAAACAAAATTGTTGTTTTAAATTTATATGCCTTTTTTGATAAAATTCTTTGAGGTCAAATAGCCTTTAGAATAGAAAAGAGATAAATGTGTCAAGTCCTTGATAAACGATACAGATTAATAAGGATTTTGACTTATAAGTTATTGTGGTATTTTACTTGTTAATATTGTTAATCATACCGTTAAAAACAAACCAATGAAAAGGCATTACAGCATACCAGTAGAGTCTTCCTCCTAAGCCATGAGGTCTAAATGTTGCTGTTTGGTGTAGTTTTCCCTCGTCAATTTTAAATTCTAACCAAGCTTCACCAGGCATTATCATTTCTGCATAGAGTAGGAGTTTTCCTTTTTCTTTATCAGCATAAATTACTCTCCAAAAATCTAGAGCATCACCGATATTTAATTCTGTAGGATGTCTTCTACCTCGTCGTAAACCGGCTCCACCAAAAAAATGATCTAAAAATCCACGAATTTTCCATAGAAAAGTTCCGTAATACCAGCCTGTTTCTCCTCCAATTGCCCAGATTCTATCTAGTGTTCTTTTTTTATCCTTTAGAACTCTTTCTTTATGGTCTTTAAAGCAGCCATACTCTGGGACGTTCACAAACTCGTGAACAAAGTTTTTTAATTTTCCGCTACTTATATAGGAATCTTTCCAACTAGAAATAATGCTGTTTTGTTCAATTTTTTTAAATGCTAATTTCACAGCCTCTTTGTAAGACATTGGGTTTACATCTAAAATAGCATTAATGTTACTTTTGTTTCCAATAACTTCTACACCCATAGAATTTACTAAAGAGCTTGCTAATTTGTAAGAAGTAGAGGTTACAAAGTAGAGCCAATAAGAAGATAATTTTGGTGTCATTATGGGCACCGTTAAAATGTGCCTTTTTAGTTTTCTAACTTCTGCGAATTGCAGTAACATTTCTTTATAAGTTAGAATTTCTGGGCCAAAAATATCGTGAGAAGTATTGAATAATTCCTTTTTATCTAATGCTTTGTGTAAAAAAGTTAAAACATCTCTAATGGCCAAGGGTTGTGTTTTTGTATTCAGCCATTTAGGAGCAATCATTGCGGGTAATTTCTCTACCAGGTCTCTTATGATTTCAAAAGAAGAACTTCCAGATCCAACAATAATTCCTGCTTTAAAAGTAGTTAATGCGTATTTGTCTGACGCTAGTGTAATCTCTACGTTTTTTCGTGATAATAAATGTTTAGAGAGTTTAGTGTCATTGGTTATTCCGCTTAAATAAATAACTTGTTTTATGTTTGTTGTTTCTGAAAAACGTTTAAAATTGAGTGCGCATTTTTCTTCTAAAAGATGAAACTCTTTTGCGGAATTAGACATGGAGTGAATTAAATAATAAGCAGCGTCTATGTCTTTTGTAATATTAAGGAGGCTGTCTATGTTTAAAAAATCAGCTTCAACTAATTGAATGTTTTTTTGATTTCTGTAATAATTTTCAGCTCTAATTTTATCTCTTACAGGGCAAATTATAGTATGTCCATCATTTAGTAATAGCGGAATTAAACGTTTGCCTATATAGCCAGTTGCACCTGTTACAAGAATTTTCATAGATTTGTTTCTTTTTTTAGGTTTTTGATAAGTTAATTGCTTCTTTAATTTTGATTTGGAATAACAGTCTAAACCATTAATTGTGGCAACATTCACTAGAGATAATTGATTAACCCGTCGTTTTCTAACAATTTACCCTTTATATTTAACTCTTCTAGATATTTTGTTGATGTAGTATGTGAGTCTTTAATACTATTTTCAAAAATATGATTGATAGTAAAGATAGCGCTTTCTTTTCTATTTTTATAAATATTTCCTGTGGGTGGTTGTAGGCTTTAAAATAAAGTATAAAGTTGGGGAATTTAAAACTAGAGCAACTGTTTATAGGGGGTGTTTTACACAGATGCTCTAGTTTTGGGGGACACTTATTGGTAAATAAAGCTATTATAGCGATTTAAAATTATTGATTTTTATGTCTTTTGCTTTTAAATCGTGCATTAAATTGTACAAGCCAAAAAAGGTTCTATTAATATAAATAAAGTGCTTAGATCCTCTATTTCCATTCATGTCTTTTAGCTCTGTACTTTTTGCGTATTTAGCTCCTAAGTCAGAAAGTTTACCGAAGAAAACCTCGTCAGAAAAATCGAAAGTTTCTTGGTGAAACGGCTGAGTAAATAAACTTAGCATTTCATGAAACATAGCTCTAAAAAACAAGAGTTCTTCGTTTGAATCATCTTCTCTTAAAATTTCTAACTGAAATAATTTTTCTTCAAAAAATACAGGGTTGGCTATGTTGTCTTTTTGAGCCAATTCAAAATAGGGTACATAAAAGTCTTCTGGTATGGTTTTCATACATCCAAAATCAATGACAATTAATTCGTTTTCAGGTGATATTAAAAAATTTCCAGGATGCGGATCTGCATGTACTTTTTTTAATTTATGAATTTGAAACATATAAAAATCCCATAGTGCTTGTCCTAGCCTATTAGCGACTTCTTGGTTGTCTGTGAAAAATTCAGATAAATGAACACCATGCATCCAGTCCATGGTTATAATCCTGTCTGATGATAAATCAGCATAATATTCAGGAAAATTAAGATTAGGAATGTGTTTGCAGGCAGCTACTATCTCTTTACTTTGTTCGACTTCTAAAATATAATTGGTTTCTTCAACTAATTTATTTTCTACTTCTTTAAAATATTTATCAGAGTCTTTCCCTTTTATATTAAACATTTTAATTGCAATAGGTTTTACCAATGCTAAGTCTGATGCAATACTTTGTGCAACACCTGGGTATTGAATTTTTACAGCCAATTCTTTTCCGTCTTTTTCAGCTTTATGAACCTGACCAATACTTGCTGCATTTATAGAAACAGTGTTGAATTTGTCATATATTTCATTCGGATCTTTTCCAAAATACTTTTTAAAGGTTTTGGTAACTAAGGCAGGAGAAAGTGGCGGTACAGAGAACTGCGAAAGAGAAAATTTTTCTACGTACGCCTGTGGTAAGATACTTTTTTCCATACTCAACATCTGAGCAACTTTTAAAGCACTTCCTTTTAACGTTTTTAAACCGTCATAAATATCTTCAGCATTATTTTCGTTTAAACGTGCTTTTGCTTCGTCTTCTGTTTTGGTTATTTTATCTCCATAATATTTAAGATAATTAACCCCAATTTTTGCACCAGTAGTAACTAATTTAGAAGCTCTCTGAATTTTAGAAGTTGGTATAGAATCAATTGTTTTCATGGGCTTTTAATTAAAGTTTACTTTTTCTTTTAAAATGAATTTTCCAAAATCGATAATGCTTTGTAATGGTTTAATGTCCATTAAGTCAAAGCGAGCATTGATTGATTTTTCAATAAAAATATCAGTTTTTTCAAAGGATGGTGAAACATCATCTAACCAAAACTTCATGGTTACTAATAAATGAAACCAAGAAGATTCTTTAATTGATTTATCTTGAATTTTTTCTAGTTTCTCATGCTTTAGATCTATTTTTTCTATGCCTATATTCTGAACATAGTTGAGGTAGCTTTCTCGTAATTTTTTTAGCGATTTTAGTTTCTTAAAATCTTTTCTACTGTTTTCTAACGCATATACAACATAACTTCTATTCGCTGTTAGTATTTCGAAAAAAGTAAAATAAAAACTGAGTAATTTGTTTCTTGCATCAAAGTTTTCATAGTCTTCACTTTTAGCTAAAACAGTTATGGTGTGATTAAAAAATTCAGAAAAGATAGCTTCTTCAACAGTTTCAAAAGAACTATAGAATTTATAAAAATCAGCTTCATCAAAATTATTTTCTTTCGCAAAACTATATACAGACTTTGGTTGGTGGTTGTTTTCTAAGACAAATTCCATATACCAAGATATTAAATTGTCTTTTGTAATATTTTTCTTTTTTGCCATAATCTTTTGATATTTATGCAAATATACAATTGTTTAACGAATTCTTTGTTTTGTTAAACAGTAATTTGTGTTAAATTAAATTATCCACTTTAAAATTAAAAGAATAAACATCAATAGATTATCTATATTTGCGTGCAATCTTAATTTATTATTGATGAATTTTAATTTGAAAACAGTATTAATTACCGTACTATTATCAACAACTCTTTTTAGTAGTTGTGATAAAAAACAATCAGAAAAAGATAAAAAAGCAACCGTAGAAAGTGAGGTTTTAACCCAAGAGGTTAAAGCGCCAGAAGGTATGGTGTGGGTTTCTACCAAGACTTTTTTAATGGGAGCAAAAGAGGGAGACCAATATGCAATGCCGCGAGAAAAACCTGCTCATAAAGTAGCGATAGATGGTTTTTTTATTGATGCGAATGAAGTAACAAATAAACAATTTAGAGAGTTTGTAGTGGCTACTAAATATGTTACTGTTGCAGAAAGACCAATAGATTGGGAGGAAATAAAAAAAGATTTACCTGCAGGAACAGAAAAACCTGCAGATTCAATTTTACAACCCGGAAGTTTAATTTTTAATAAACATGCTAAAGGAGTTGTTTCTATGGCGAATTACGGACAGTGGTGGAAGTGGCAAATTGGTGCAAATTGGAAGCAGCCAGAAGGTCCAGGTAGTTCTATTCAAGGGCAAGATAATTTTCCGGTTGTACATGTTGCGCAAGAAGATGCTTTGGCATATTGCAAATGGGCTAATAGAAGGTTGCCTACTGAAGCGGAATGGGAATCTGCTGCACAAGGTAAATTTGAAGATAATATTTTTACTTGGGGAAATAAAGCAGAAGATTTAGATGCAAATGCGAATACATGGCAAGGTAAATTTCCAACAGAAAATATTTCTGAAGATGGGTTTGATTATATCTCTCCTGTACGATCTTATCCTGCAAATAATATTGGTTTGTATGATATGGCTGGTAATGTTTGGGAAATGACTTCAGACTTATTTAATGTAAAATATTATGAAACTTTAGATCCTTCTGTGGTTTTAACAAACCCTACAGGGGCAGAAAAATCGTATACACCAAGTAATCCGTATCAAATTGAATATGTTATGAAAGGTGGTTCTTTTTTATGTCATGCATCTTATTGTGCTAGTTTTAGAATTTCAGCAAAAATGGGTATGGAGCCTAATTCTGGTTCAGATCATATTGGTTTTAGAACAGTTGCTACTAAAGACATGTTGGCAGAATAATAAAATATTTATAAATTGATTAAAACTCCTTTTTTTTGATAAAAGGGAGTTTTTTTTGTTTACAATCATTATAAAATATTATTCCGACTAAGTTTCTATAATAAAGATTAAAATAGATTATAGATAATGTAATTTTTATCTATATTTACGGAAAATTACTAAAGAAAATTTAATGAATTAATTAATTCGTTAAATAAATTCTCCTTATTATGTGTTTTTGTTAGTAAAAACGCATATTTATAATTTGATGGAAATCTTATTAAAAATGAAATCTTTTAGAGAAAGTAAAACCTGTTTAACTATTTAAAATTTAATTTAAAATTAATAAATAATGAAGTTCTTTTTAATACCCCTAGCTTTTATTTTTCTTAGCTATAATTTTACATTTGCTCAATCTTCTTCAGGGTTCCCTAAAGAATATAAAGTATTAGAAGTTAAACCTTCTAGTACAGATTCTCTTATTAAAGAATCAAATTCTCCTCATTTAGTTGTTTATAACCCAGATGCAAAACAAGGGAAACTGTTGTTTTTTATGCCAGGAACTGGAGGTATAGCTCTAAATGGTCCTAAAAGATTTTTTGCAACAGCTGTATCTCAAGGGTATCATGTTATTAATATATCTTACATTAATAGACCTGCTGTGGCTCAAATTTGTAAAGGTGAAAACTTAGCAGACAATTCTAAATGTACATCAGAATTTAGACAGCAGCGTATTTATGGTGATAACGACTTTTCATTAATAGATGATGAGCCTCAAGACGCAATAGTAAATAGGCTTACTAAGTTATTAATTTATCTTTCTAAAACAGATAAAGCTGGTAATTGGGATACTTATTTAGAAGATGGTAAACCAAAATGGAGTGAAATAGCTGTTTCGGGTCAATCTCAAGGAGGAGGAATGGCTGCTTTTATAGCAAAAGAACATTTAGTTGCTAGAGTTATCGATTTTTCTGGTGGTTGGGATTATTCTGCTAAAAATAAAATAGCAGATTGGTATGCTGCAAAAAGTGTAACACCTGCCAACCTTTGGTATGGAACTTATCATGCAAAGGAACCTGCGGCAAAAGTAATTAAAGAGAGTTATGTGGCTATGAAAATTCCTGAGAATCAGATTTATGCTTTTGATTTAGCTTTTCCTAAAGGAAGAAAAGCACACTCTAATGGTATTAGAAATACTAATTATGTTGATCAATGGATTGAATTGTTAGGAAAGGCAAATTAATAATTCTTTATAATTTTAATTTTTTTGCAAAAAGATAGAAAATATTATTTAATGCAATATAAGTATCTTAAGGTATTCTTTTTTTTTGTTATTTCATCTGTATTGGTTTTTGCTCAAGAGCAAAAACCAATAGATAAATTATCTAAAGAGTATGAGTTTTCTTTAATAAGAAAAGGTTTATTTGAAGAGGTTCTGTTACTTAATATGAAGCTGGTTGAAAAAGCTAAAAAAAATAATGATGAAGAAACTATTGCTTTAGGTTATATTAGAATTGCTAGTGTTTTATGTAATTTTGGGGAGAATCTAGAAAGTTTAAGATATTTAGATTTAGCAAATAATATCGTTTTTGATGATGGCTATGATAATTTAAAAATAAGGGTTTTAGCAAACTATGGTAGAAATTACTCTGCATTAAAAATCAATAAAAAAGCTGTTGAATGTTTTGATAAAAGTATTGAGATTTGTAAAAATTTAAAATCATATGATCAGAATTTACTGTCTTTTTTGTATATTAATAAGGCAGATGCTTTTTTAGATACGCAATACGAAACGGATTCTACGCTAGTTTACCTCCATAAAGCAATTAAAATTAAAGAAAATCCTTTTAAATATGCTGTTGTTGCAAATTACTATTTAAAAGAAAATGTAAATATTGACTCAGCAAAAGTATACCTAGATAAAAGTAAGGTATTAATATTAGGCGATAATAATATTACAGAATATTATAAAGCTACTGTTATACATGCAGATGCTAATTTTAATAAAGCGATTGGAAATTATAAAAAAGCAATTGTTTTATATAAGGAATCGTTAAATATTTATAAAAAAATAAAGAAAATAGAAGAGGTTAAATTGTCTCATAAATTAATTTCTGAAACTTACTCGCAATTAAATGATGAAGATAATTCACATAAATATCTTATAAGTTATACTAAAATTACAGACAGCATTAATGCAAGGTATAATCAAAATATAGATGTTGTTATTGGTAATTTCTTGAGTGATCAAGAAAAGGAATATCAAAAAAAAGAAAAAAAATACAATTCTCTTATTGTAGTAGTTATAACGTTTTTTTTAAGTGTTGTTCTTTTTATTGTTTATAATTATAGAAAAAAGAGACGTAAAATAATTGAAGAAAAAGAGCAAATTATTAACCAGAAGAATATTGAAAGTAAAAAATTAAAGCAAAAATTAAATGTTGCTTTTGATGAGGTTATTTTGTTAGCTAAAAAAAATGATTCTTCTTTTTTAGTTCGTTTTCAAGAAGTATATCCAAATGTTTGCGAGAAGTTGTTAGAGAATAACCCTAAACTAGTAAATACAGAATTAACTTTGTGTGCCATGGTTTGGCTTAATTTTTCTTCAAAAGATATTGCAAGTTATACGAATGTTCAGCCAAAAACAGTGCAAACGAAAAAGTACAGACTTCGTAAAAAATTAAACATTCCAGAAAATATAAATATTTATACGTGGCTTAAAAACCTATAAGTTGTATTTTTTTTAAAAGAGCATTCTTATCCTCTTTTATCATTTTACTAAAAATTCACTTTTTACTTTTTTTTTGATTTCTAATATGTAAATACTTTTTGCATTTAATTTTTATCAATTTCTAGTTTTAGAATCTCTCTTTCATTTTTAAATGAACTTAAGCAAAAAGTGTTTATTAATCTTCTTTTTATGTTTATATCCTTGCAATAGTCTTTTTAGACGAGTTGTTAAATTCGGTATTTAAAGAGATGAAATTTACATTTTATTAATATATCATACTTTTTTTTTGTTTTTCGTAAAAGTCCCTAAAACACTTGGAGTGTAGTACAAGTGTAACCCTCTATTCTAGTCTTTTAGAGGTTTTTTATTGTTTTTTTACGTTGTACTCTTTGGTGTTTTATTGGTGTTAAAGCTGATAAGATATTAAAGTTTAGAGAAAATAAATTTCACTAAAACCAATTTATATATGAAAACAAAAATTACAAAGTTATTTATTTTATTTCTCGTAATTCAATTCATTACATTACAACAAACGTTCTCTCAAGAGGGTGTTATTTCAGGAAAAGTAATGGATGAATCTGGTATGCCAGTATTGGGTGTAACAGTTTTAATAGAAGGAACTAAAACAGGTACGCAAACAGATTTTGACGGAAACTATTCTATTAAGGCAAGTATTGGTAAAGTATTGATTTTTTCTTATTTAGGAATGAAGTCAGAAAAAAAGTTGATTCAAAATTCTTCATTAATTAATGTAATTATGCAAGAAGATGAAGAGTCTTTGGATGAAATTGTAGTGACAGCAATGGGGATTGAACGTGCTGAAAAAACATTAGGTTATGCAGTAAGTACTGTAAAATCTGCCGATTTTGAAGAGGCAAGAGAAACCGATGTTGTTCAAGCATTACAAGGAAAAATATCTGGAGTTCAAATTACTGGTCAAGGTGGAGGTGTAGGTTCTTCTACAAAAATTACGATTAGAGGACTTACTCGAATAAGTGGAAATAATCAGCCATTGTGGGTAGTTGACGGTGTACCTATATCTGATGCTAATGACTTTTCAGATTCTAGAACAACAGGGTCTATAGATTATGGAAATAGAGCTCAGGATATTAATCCGGACGATATAGAGAGTTTAACGGTTTTAAAAGGTGCTTCTGCAGCAGCGTTATATGGATCAAGAGCTTCAAATGGTGTTATCGTTGTAACTACTAAAAAAGGAAAAGGAGATGGAAAAGCAACTATTACTTACAGTTCAACTATTAGGTTTGATTCACCTCTATTGCTTCCAGATTTTCAAAACACGTATGGACCTGGAAACCAGGGTATTTATAATGAAGATGATGGTGATACTGTGCAATCTGCTTCTAAAGGTTGGGGACCCGCTATTTCTAGTGGTACACCATATACCGACTTGGCAGGGAATGCACAAACTTTTCAAGCGAATCCAGATATTCAAAAAGATTTTTATAACCTAGGTTCAACCGTTTCTCATAATTTTGCTGTTTCAGGAGCATCTAACGATGGAAAGAATGATTATCGTCTTAGTAGTTCTCATACTTCAGTTAAAGGTATATTGCCTGGTTCATTGCTTAATAAATTAAATTTAGGGCTTAATTCGGGTTCTCAACTTTCTAATAAATTAAAATCTAGATTTAGTATAAATTATATTAATACGGGTATTGAAGGAGCTGTGTCAAAAGGAGCAAACGACCCTAATGTATTAACTAGTATAATAAATAGATTACCAAGAATTACTAATATTGAAGTTTTAAAGCCTTGGATTGCTGATGATGGAGTTACACAATTATCTCCTATTGATGAGGATACTAATAACCCATATTGGATAGTTAATGAAAATCATAGAACCAGTGATACAGAACGTTTTTTTGGAAATGTAAGCTTTGACTATACTCCTGTAGAACATCTTACAATGTTAGGTAGAGTAGGTTATGATTCTTACAATACAAAGCATTTTAGAAGTAATCACGTTGGTACTTTGGGGTATCTTGATGGTAATTATAAAGATAATTATATTAGCAGGAAACAATTAACTTTAGATTATTTGGCAACTTATGATAATTCTTTTGGGGATTTTGATGTTACCTTAATGTCTGGTGTACAATGGAACGAAAGAGAATATGAACAAAATGGTAATCTTGGTACATCACTTTCTATACCAGAACTTTTTAGCCCTGGTAACGTAGCGTCAAATAGCCCAGCAAAGAATTATTCTTTAAAACAAATTTTTGGAGCTTTTGGAGATTTTACAATGACATATAAAAAATGGCTTACTTTAAATGCTACCGCTCGAAACGATTGGTCTTCTACTTTACCTGTAAATGGTAATAGTTATTTTTACCCATCTGTAGCATTAAGTTTTGTTTTTAGCGATGCTTTTAATATTGATAAAAGTATTTTAAGTTATGGTAAATTAAGAACAAATTGGGCAAATGTTGGAGGTGATACAACTCCATATCAATTAGATTATTTGTATTATCCACAAACTTCTTATTATGGACAATTTAATACTGCAGGTACATTTCCATTTAATGGTCAAATTGCATATTCTGGACCAAATTCTTTACCAAATGCAGATTTAAAACCAGAAAATCAATTAAACAAAGAAATAGGTATTGAATTAGGTTTTTTTAAAAACAGAATTAAAATAGATGCTACTTATTATAAAAACACTACTACCGATCAAATTATACCGCTATCTACACCTGCTTCCACAGGTTATAGTACAGCTTGGACTAATTTAGGAGAAATATCTAATACAGGTTTTGAGTTAGAATTAGGACTAAAAGTAATTCGTTCAGAAAAGTTTAAATGGAATTTAGATGCTAATTTTTCAACCAATGAAACTATTATTGAGGATTTAGGAGATTTAGAACAATATACTTTAGCTTCTTCTTTTGGTGGTTTAGTAGTAGCTGCAGAAGAAGGTAAATCTATAGGCCTTTATGGTAATAGATTTGCACGAGCGGTAGATGGTGATGGTAACACGATAGAAGATCAAATATTAGTAAATAGTAATGGTCTGCGATTTGAAGGAGATAATGGTCGTTTAGGAAATATAACACCAGATTTTACAATGGGACTTACTTCTGTATTTAGTTATAAAGGCTGGAGATTATCAACAACATTTGATTGGAAACAAGGTGGTATTTTATATTCACAAACGGTAGGAACACTTAGAACAAGTGGTTTAGCTGCCGAAACAGCTACAGATAGAGAAACGCTTTTTGTAGACCCTAATACCTTTGTAGATAATGGTGATGGAACTTATTCTGAAAACACCATAGCAATTCCAAGTGTACAACAGTATTGGAATAGTTATTCATCCTCTACGATTCATGAAAGTAACACCTTTGATGCGACTTATATAAAATGGAGAGAGTTAGGTTTGTCTTATTCATTTAATAAAAAACAACTTCAAAATATACCTTTTACAGCCTTATCGTTGAGTTTACAAGGAAGGAATCTAGCTATTTTTAATACAAGTATACCACATATAGATCCAGAAACTAATTTATTTGGATCTAGTAGTAATGGAGGAGGTATTGAATACAATGGTTTACCTTCTACAAGTAGTATTGGTTTAAGTGTTAAAGTTAAATTTTAAAAATAAAAAAGATGAAAAAAATAATTATAAAACCCACGTATTTGTTTTTACTATCCCTTGTTGTCTTCTGTTTAAGCGGATGTGATGGCATAACAGATATTAATGAAGATCCTTTAGCTGCAACATCGGTTACACCTTCTCTTTTGTTTCCAGAAGTAATAGCTAATATGTCTTCGCAAAGAGTTATTGAATTGGCAGGTTCTAATATGCACGCGCAACAATGGGCTGGTAGTTCTGGTACATGGTTAAGCAGAAGTAGATATACACTTGGTACTGCTTCTTTAAATAATGCATGGACAATTTGGTACACAACCTGTATAAAAAATCTATCTTTAGTAGAATTATTAGTCGAAAGAGATAATCCAAAGAATGTGTATATTATTGCGCAAGCAAAAATATTAGAAGGCTTTATTTATTCTAATTTAACCCAAATATGGGGAGAAGTTCCATTTACTCAAGGTGGAAATCCAGCAGAGTATCCATATCCTGAATTTGATTCTCAGGAAGTTGTAATGGAAGGGGTTATAGATTTAATGGATGAGGCTATTGCAATTTTAGAACAAGATGTAGATTCTGATATTGTTACTGATTTAATTTTTGAAGGTGATAAAGAAGCATGGATTCGTTGGGCATATTCTTTAAAATTTAAAATGCTCATGTTTATGGCTAATGTAAAACCTCAAGAAGTTTCTAGTGAACTTCAGGCTTTAGTAAATAGCCCGTTAATACTAACCAACGAGCAAGAAGCAAATTTAATATATAGTAATGAAATTGGTAATGAAAATCATTTGTATAGATTTTTAACAACTAATTGGGCAGGAGTAAATAAAAGTTGGTATGCAGGAAGACCCCTTGTAGATCTTATGAATGCTTTAAATGACCCAAGAAGAGCAACCTATTTTGAGCTGAATAGAAATAATATTTATGCTGGTATCTATCAAGGTAATACTGGTGTTGCGTCTGTTTCAAAAATAAATACAGATAATATGGTTAAAGCAGACTCACCTGATAGGTATTTTACAGCTTCGGAAACTAAGTTCTTATTAGCCGATGCTGCTGCTAACGGCTATGTATCTGGTGGTTTGTCGCAGGCTAATACATGGTTCTTAGAAGGTATTACACTTGCTTTAGGTTATTATGATGGATCGACAGGAGAGATTCTACAAACAGATAAGGATACTTATTTAGCTAGTTTTCCCGACTTGTCTACTTTAACAAAAGAAGAGGCTTTAGATTACATTAATGATCAACATTATATTTCATTATTTGGTAATGGAATAGAAGCATGGAACCAATGGAAACGAACAAAGTCTGTAGACTTTACTATCCCTACTAATTCTAGCGCAACAGATTTTATTAGAAGATATACATATCCTAGAGATGAATCTGCAGCAAATATAAATATACCTACAGGAGTAACTATTGAGGATCCTATGTGGTATGAAAAATAAGGATTATTAATTATCCTCTTTTTATTGATAATAAGCTAGTATTTTTAAACTATTGTTTTTAGTAAAAAATAATATTTAAAATACTAGCTTAACTATCTTTATTAGTAGAATATTAAAATAAAATAATACATAATAATAGATGAAAATTTTAAAACTATTTATACCTGTGCTTTTGGTGTTTTTTACTTCTTGTTCCCAAAAAAATAATCCCCAAAAAGATCAAAAAACAGTACAAAAACCAAATATCATTTTTTTATCCATAGACGATTTAAGAGCTGATCTTGGTTCTTATGGAAATAAAGAAATAAAGACACCAAATATAGATGCGTTATCAGCCAATTCTATGGTAATGCTAAACACACATTCTCAATCAGCAGTTTGCGCACCTTCAAGAGCAAGTGCAATGTTAGGCTACAGGCCAGATTCTACAAGAGTTTGGCACTTGGGAGATAAGTTTAGAGAGATAAACCCTGATGCAGTAACAATGCCTCAATATTTTAATAAAGCAGGATATTATACCGTAAATATTGGTAAAATTTTTCATAATTATATGCCAGATTCTATTTCTTGGGATGAGCCAGATCTTAGACCTTATCCATATAACACTAAAGAATATGTGAAGAGAGATGCAGAAACATATTATTATACAGAAGCATCAAAGAAAGATCAAATTGCAAAAAGAAAGATTTATGTAGCTAAGAAAAAAGGGAAAAACTTATATGGTGATGGTTGGAATCGTGGACCGGCTATAGAGTTAGCTGATGAACCAGACTCTTTATACTATGATGCAATGCAAACAACATTGGCTTTAAAAACCCTAGATAGAATTAAAGATAAAAAAGAACCATTTTTCTTAGGCCTAGGTTTTTATAGGCCACATTTACCATTTGTAGCTCCAAAAAAATATTGGGATCTATATTCAGCCGGATCAGTTTCTCCTGCAGCAAATCCGAAGTTACCAAAAAATGCACCAGTAATGTCTGCAAATGCAAATTACGAATTACGAGCATATACAAACCCAACCAAAATTGGTCGTCCAGAAGATGAACCTTTACCAGAAAAATATGCAGATTCTTTAAAAAGGGGGTATTATGCAAGTGTAAGTTTTGTGGATGCTTGTGTAGGTAAATTGGTAGCAGGATTAAAAGAACGTGGTTTGTATGAAAATACAGTAATTGTTCTTTGGGGAGATCATGGTTGGAAATTAGGAGATCATAACGGTTGGGGTAAAATGACGAACTTTTATATAGATACACATGTACCTTTAATTATAAAAGGTGCAAATCAACAAGAAGGAAAACAGATAAAGGCTCTTTCGGAATTAGTAGATATATTTCCAACATTATGTGATTTAACAGGTGTTGATAAGGCAGATTATTTACAAGGAACAAGTTTAGTTCCTGTTTTTGAAAATCCGGATTTAGAATGGAAAGATGCTGTTTTTACTCAGTTTAGAAGAAGACCAAGAGTATCTAAAGATGGGCAAGAATATATGGGGTATTCAATGCAAACAAAACAATACCATTATATAGAGTGGTATCATTGGGATAATGTAAAAAAAGAAAAAGGAGCTTTTGCAGCTACAGAATTGTATGACCATTTTGTAGATCCTAACGAAACAGAAAATGTTGCAGGAATTTCTGATAAAACTGAAATAATAAAAAGTTTATCTGTTCAATTATCAAAAGGATGGAAAGGGGCTTTGCCTAAAAATATAAATTAAATTATGATAAAAATTAAATTACAGATTTCGTTATTTATTTTGGTGGTACTTGTTTTAAGTTCGTGCCAAAATACAGTTGAAAAGAAGGCTGAGGTTAAAAAGCAAACTAGACCAAATATTCTTTTTATTCCAGTAGATGATCTTAGAACAGATTTGGGGGCTTATGGTAATGCAGTTGTAAAATCTCCCAACATAGATAAATTGGCTAGTAATGGTATGGTTTTTAATCGTGCATATTGCCAACAAGCTGTTTGTACAGCTTCTAGAACTAGTTTATTAACGGGTTTAAGACCAGATTCTACACAAATTTGGGATTTAAAAACACATTTTAGAGATGCTATGCCTGATATTGTTTCTTTACCACAATTTTTTAAGAATAACGGCTATCATACTGTTGGTTTAGGAAAAACGTTTCATAATACATTGCAAGATTCTATTGCTTGGAATGAGTATTTGCATGTGGATGGTTTTCCTTTCGATCCAGATGCGGTTTATGTCAATCAAGATAACTTAATAATTCAAAAAGAGAAAGAGCTTAAACTTGTAAAAAAAGGAAAGCATAAATTTGATAAATACGGGTTTATTTACACGAAAGCCAAATCTATTGAAATGGCAGATGTAGGTGATGATGATTATTACGATGGTGCGCAAACTACCATGGCAATAAAAAAGATGCGTGAGCTAAAAAAAACAGATAAACCTTTCTTTTTATCTGTAGGTTTTTATAAACCGCATTTGCCTTTTACAGCTCCAAAAAAATATTGGGATATGTATAATTCGGAAGATATTCCGTTAGCTAAAAATCAATTCCCTCCTAAAAATAGCCCCGAATTTGCTATGCATGGCGATGTGGAACTTAGAGGTTATGCAGATAAACACGATTTACCAAAACCTGCGGAAGGTTCATTATCTGAAGCAGAACAAAGGGAATTAATACATGCTTATTACGCTTGTGTAACTTACGTTGATGCTCAAATAGGTCGTTTAATGGATGAACTTGAGAAATCTGGATTGGCAGAAAATACGATTGTTGTTTTATGGGGAGATCATGGATGGAAGTTAGGAGAACATAATGGTTGGGCAAAACAAACTAATTACGAAATTGATACTAGAGCACCTTTAATAATAAGTGGTAAAGGCGTAAAAAGCAAAGGAGAAATGACGCAATCATTAACTGAGTTTGTAGATGTTTATCCTACTCTTTGTGACATGACGGGGTTTGAAATACCAAAATATTTACAAGGTGAAAGTTTAAAACCAATTTTAGAAAACCCGAATATTATTGTAAAAGAAGCCGCTTATAGTCAGTTTCTATTAGGTAGATACGGATCTAAAGAAGATAGAAAAACAGAACGAATGGGGTATACTGTAAGAACAGATCGATATCGTTATGTAGAATGGTATAAGTGGAATCCAAAACAAAAAACAAAAGGAGACTTTATAACCAGAGAACTTTTTGATCATAAAACAGATCCGCAAGAAAATAGTAATATAGCTGATGTTTCAGAAAATAAAGAGTTAATATTGGAATTATCAAAATCATTAACCAAAGGTTTTATTTTATAACAAATCAAATATGAAAAATTTTCTATATTGTTTTATGATTATAATGCATCTTTCATGCGATAATTCAAAAGATAATAACAAACAAAAATTAGTAGACAGTAGTTTTCAATTAAATCAAAAAAAAACAACAGTTAAAGATATGAATACACTTGGGCTTTTAGGTGGTACGTCGTGGCACTCAACAGTAGAGTATTATGCTGCAATTAATCAATCTATTAATGATTATTATGGCAATAATACAAATCCGCCCTTATTAGTTTATACCTTAAATCAAGCAGAAATTCATAGATTTCAGAAAATAGATAAATGGGATTCGATTGCAGGAATGTTAACTGATGGTGCATTAAGTTTACGTAAAGGAGGAGCAGAGGCTGTAATGTTTTGTGCAAATACACCCCATAAAGTATTTGATATTGTCCAAAGTCAATTAGATTTTCCTATTATTCATATTGGTGATGCTACGGCAAAAGCTATTCTAAAAAAAGAAGTGAAGAGTGTTGGTTTTTTAGGTACAATTTATACAATGGAAGGTGATTTTATAACCAAAAGAATCGCTGATAACGGAATAAATGTTTTAGTGCCAGAAGAAAAGGAAGTACTTATTGAGTTGCAAAGAATTATTGAAGAAGAACTTACGTATGGCGTGGTTAAGCCTGCTTCTAAAACCTATGTGCTTAATGTTATTAAAGGTTTGGTAGATAGAGGCGCAGAAGGAGTTGTTTTAGGTTGTACAGAATTTCCTTTAATGATTTTTGATGAAGATTTAGAAATTCCAATTTTTGATACAACAGAAATTCATTCTATGGCTGCCGTAGATTTTATTTTAGGTAATTAATGCCTTTTAAATTGTAATACAATTTTGGTTTCTATAATTTGCCCTATATTATTTCGTGCTTTACGGAAAAATATAGGGCAATATATTTTATTAATATTTTTTTTATTAAAAACGTATTCTTGTTAAATAAAATGAATATAAATTTCTACATTCTATCTTAATAGAAAACTACATATTATAAGTTTTAATACCCTATCGATTACTTCTCTTTTTTTTTAGTAAAAATAAGCACTATGTTTTTTTCAATTATTATTAGTAATGCGTGCTTTTTAAGTATTATCTATGGGTAAAAGGGCTTCTATAAAGTAATACTAATTTTAGTAATATCATCTTTTTTATAAACTTAAATTACTAATTATTTAGAACTTTATGTTAATTGTTGGGTAATTGCAACAATACTACCCTGTTTTTGAGAATTTCTGAATTTAAATAATTAATAGGTTTGAAGTAACCGTTCGTTGTAATGGTAAAACCAAATTATAAACTAATTATTAAATCAATGAAATTAAAACTAAGTGCTTTGTTGTTTCTGTTTTGTAGTTTTATGTCTTTAACGGCTCAAACAACAATTACAGGTACAATATCAGACGAAACAAGTTTAACTCTTCCAGGAGTTAATATCTTGGTAAAAGGGACAGATAGAGGTACAAATTCCGATTTTGAAGGAAAGTATTCTATTAAAGTTTCTAAAGGTGAAATTTTACAATTCTCATTTGTAGGTTTTGTAAATCAAGAAGTTGTGGTTGCGGGTCAAAACGTAATAGATATTGTCTTAAAAGAAGATGCGCAACAATTAAATGAAATAGTAATAATAGGATATGGTTCTACTACAAAGAAAGATTTAGTTTCTTCTGTTTCTTCTGTAAAGGCAGATGTTTTAGAGAACCAGCCAGTTGCAAGATTAGACCAAGCATTACAAGGTAGAGCAACAGGAGTTTCTGTAACATCTAATAGTGGAGACCCAGGCTCCGGTTCTACAATTAGAATTAGAGGTAATAGTTCTATCAATGGAAATAATAATCCTCTGTATGTTATAGACGGATTTATTGTGGGTACAGATTTTAACTTAAATACTTTAAATGTAAATGATATTAAATCTGTAGATGTTCTAAAGGATGCTACTGCATTGTCTATTTATGGAACAAGAGGTGCTTCTGGAGTTATTTTAGTAACGACTAAAAATGGTACAGAAATTTCAAAAGGAAAACCAAGAATTAGTCTAAATCATTATTATAGTGTTCAGCAAGTAGCAAATGAGATTGATCTTTTAAACGGAGAAGATTATGTAAATTATATTAATGAGGCAGGGCAATTTAACCCGAACTTAAATAATGGTTTTGGAGGGACAGACCCTACTTTACCTTTATTGTTTGATGAGCCAGGAGAAATTGAAACTACAGATTGGTTAGATCTTGCAGCTCAGACAGGGTATGTTAGAAATACAGATTTATCTATAATGGGGAATTCAGAAAATTCTAATTATTATATCTCTATCAATCATTTTGATCAAGAAGGAATTTTAAAAGGCTCTGGTTTAGAAAGAGTTACTTTTAGAACAAATTTAGATGTAAGGCTTTCAGATAAATTTAAAACAGGTATTCGTTTAAATGCAACACATTATAAAAAAGAAAATAATAAAGTTAATTATTCTCAAATTGTTTCAAATGTGCTGCCAATTAGAACCGTTTATGATGAAAATGGAGACTATACTGGGGTTAACCCAATAAGTTCTGGGACAGAAAGAAATCCTGTAGCAGATGCAAATCTAAGAGTAGATCATGATTTAGTTACAAAGCTTATTACAAATGCTTATGTTGAGTATGAGTTGTTTGAGAACTTTAAATTGAAGTCTACTTTTGGAGCAGAAATTACACATACAAAATATAACGATTATCTTCCGGGAGCATTACCAGATAGACAGATTTCCAAAGCAGGAACTGGTTATGCTAATATAGCAACAAATTATGGGAAAAGTATTTTGAATGAAAATACGTTTACCTATGATTTAGGTTTAGAAAATCATTCTGTTAAGTTGTTAGGAGGATTTACATGGCAAAAGGATACGAATGAAAGTACCGTTTCTCAGGCAGATGGTTTTCCAAATGATGCCGTATTGTTTAATAATCTAGCTTTAGGTGATGCAACGCTTTATTATGCAAATTCTGGATATGGTCAAAGAACATTAGCTTCTTTTTTAGGTAGGGTAGATTATGGCTACAAAAGTAAATACCTTTTAACCTTAGTTGGTAGATATGATGGATCTTCTGTTTTTGAAGAGGGAAGTAAATATGCGTTTTTTCCATCTGTAGGTCTTGCTTGGAATGTAAGTGATGAGGCTTTTTTAGAAGATGTAGATGTAATTGATAAATTAAAAGTTAGAGGTAGTTATGGTATTGTAGGTGAACAAGGAGTAAATTCTTATAATTCTATTGCAACCTATAATAACACTATCAATATTTTTAACGACAATGTTGTTAATGGTGTTCAATTAGGTTCTGTGCCAAGTGAGGGATTAACATGGGAAACTACAAAACAACTAGATCTTGGTTTTGAAGTTAGTCTTTTAAAGGATAGAATTTCTTTTGAAGCAGATTATTATTTAAAAACTACAGAAGATTTACTTTTAGCTAAAGCTTTATCTGCACAAGCAGGAGGTGGTACTCAGTTGCAAAATGTAGGTTCTGTAGAAAATCAAGGTTTTGAATTTTCATTAAACACCATTAATGTGGAGAAAAAGGATTTTTCTTGGAATTCGACATTAACAATATCTACAAACAAAAGTAAAGTTTTAGAGTTAGATGGTAGAGATTATTTAGATTTACAATCTACAGGTAACCAAGGTGGTACTTCTGCGAGACTTATTGTTGGTGAGTCAATGCCAGTTTTTATTGGACTTAAATACTTAGGGACTTATAAAAATGAAGATGAGATAATTGCAGATGGTAGAAAGGGAATGTCTTTTATTGGTGGTCCTAGATTTGAAAATTTAGATGATAACCCTACTTGGAATGATGAAGATGCTGTTATAATTGGTAGTCCAGAACCAGATTTTTATGGAGGTTTCAGAAATACATTTACTTATAAAGGTCTTTCTTTAGATGTCTTTTTTCAAGGTCAATATGGTAATGACATCTTCAATATAAGAACACAGGCATCTTATTACGGAAGGGGAGAGCAGAATTTAGATTCTAGAGTATTAAACCGTTGGCAAGAAGGAGTAAATGAAACTTCAGATATACCTAGAGCAGGTGCTTCTACAAGTTTATTCAACCCAAATAGTACTGTTAATATAGAGGATGGTTCATTTTTACGATTAAAAACAGCTACTTTAAATTATAATCTTCCATTAGAAAAAATAGGATTAGAAAATACATTAAGCGCTTTTAATGTTTATGTAACAGGTACTAACTTATTTTTATTATCTAAATTTAAATTAGGAGATCCAGAAACAAGTAATTTTAGTGCTAGTAGTGGGTTAGGTTCAGTATCTCAGGGTTTTGCTTCGGGTACTTACCCTTATGCTAAATCTGTTACATTAGGATTAAAAATGGAATTTTAAAAAAATAATAAAATGAAAAATATATTAAAAAATAAAGTAGTTCTAGTCTTGCTAGGTTTATTTGCTTTAATTTCTTGTGATAATTTTCTGCAAGAAGATTTAAGAGATGCTATTACACCTGGAAATTTTTTCAATAATGACAAAGAGGCAGAATTAGCTGTAAACGGAATTTATAGAATCTATCATAATAATAATTTATATGCTCAAAGAGGTTTAGATGATTATTATACACATGGAGCAGATGTTGTTGGACCTAACAGAAATGTGAATGGATCTATTCATAATTATCTAATTGCAGAGGGTGTAGCAGACGGAAACGGTGTATGGTCTCAGTTATATGAGGTAGTAAATGGTACCACAGAATTCTTAGCAAATATTGATGGTAATGAAAAACTTACGGAAGCTAATAGAGATCAAGCCGTTGGAGAGTTGTTGTTTTTAAGAGCTTTGGCTTTTTATCATTTAACAAATTTATGGGGAGACGTTCCTTATTTTAGAGAAATGTTAAACCCTATTGAAGCGGGAGAGTTGGGGCGTTATGATAAGGATTTAATAAGAACGGATATGAAAGCAGATTTAGAAAGAGCAGTAAGTTTATTGCCATCTACATATTCTGGTTCAGATTTAGGAAGAGCAACAAAGTGGGCTGCCTATGCATTAAAAGCAAAATTTCATTTATTTGATAAAGAGTGGTTATTGTCTAAAAATGCTTGTGATGAGATTATAAATAATTCACCACATACTTTATTACCAAATTATGCAGATGTTTTTAATCAATTAGATCCTGCGAATTCTATAAATAACGAGCATATTTTTATCATCGATTTTAAATCGGATGAGGTTACAACTACAAGAACAGATGATTATAATCCTCGTATTAGAGATGAGCCATCTAATAGAAATGATAATGCTGTTGATGAATTTGGTGCGCCAGTTTTGAAAGCAAATGGAACTCAAATGAAAAGATGGGAGTATTTTCAGAGTGTAATGTTAGAGCAAGAAGAAGATATGCAAGGTTACGGATGGTCTGTGCCTTTACCTGAATTAGCAGATAAAAATAACTGGCAAGATGGAGATTTGCGTTATGATGCAACTGTAGTAACCGAGTATTTAGGTTTTGAGCTTGCGTTTCCATACTTCAGAAAAAATTGGAACTTAGATCAAGTGAATTCTTTAAGAGGAAATCATCATGAAAATTATATTGTTTTCCGTTTAGCTGATATTTATTTAATGGCTGCTGAGGCAGAAAATGAATTAAATGGTCCAGGAACTGCATATTCTTATGTAAACGAAGTTCGTAAAAGAGCTTTTGAACCAGACCAACCTTGGAGTGGTATGTCTCAAACATCTTTTAGAGAAGCAATGTATGATGAAAGAAAGTTTGAACTTTCTGCAGAAGGACATAGAAAAATGGATTTAATTAGATGGGGAATTTTATTAGATGTGGTTAAATCTACAGAGCATAGAAATTGGAATAATCCAGGGGCTAATATTCAGCCGTACCATGTGTTATTACCAATACCACAAGCACAAATAATTTTGAATGCTAATTTATTAACATCAGACCCTACTAATAACGGTTACCGTTAGGATGTAAGAAGTTTTTAGTAAAGAGGTTGTTTAGAAAGTGAATTTTTGTCATTCTGAATTTATTTCAGATTCTTATGAAGGTTAAACTTCTGTGTGACAGGGTTTATTTCTTTTAGACGGCCTCTTTTTTTCGTGGAAATATTTGTCTCTTAATTTTTTAAATGGTATTTTATTTGTTCTACAGATAGATAGTTAAACAATGATCTTTAGACAAAAAGTATAAAATCCTTTAAAGTAATTGATAAAAGAAATATAATGAACCTTTTATAGAGATAAATAAAAGTTGTAAATGTTTATTTTTGATATTTTAATATTGTTTTTTACTGAAAATTAAAATCGTTTTCCAATACCAATTCCTATGGCCCAAGTACCTAAATCGTTTGCACGATAATCGTATAAAACAGTAGGAGAAACATCCCAATGATTTCCAAATTCTATTTCATATTCCAGGCCTGTTCTTACAATAAAAAGATTCTCTTGTTTTTCCAACTCAACACCTGTACCTAGTACTAAAACCCAATTTTCGTGAAATTTATAAAGTGCATCTAAAGTTAAAACTACAGGGTACTCCTTTTCAACAAAAAGTTCATGTTCTTTTTCTATTTCAAAAGTTTCAAGTTCTAAATCATTGTGTAAACCCAGTCCCCATTTTTCATTAATCCAATACTCTAAATCCAATCCAATAGTAGGTACAATAACGGTTTTATTTCCATCGGATGTAGAGGTGGGAATATATGTATGACTTAATACGGGGCTGATTCTAAAGTGTTTAAAGTGGTGCTCTTGTGCGGTAGTAATAAAACTAATAAAAGTAAATACGATTATTAAAATGGCTTTTTTCAAAATTATTTTTATTTAGGCAGCAAAAATAAGTATAAAAATAAATGCCAAATATGATATATGTTATTTTTTTAAGAAAGATTTAGAAAAATATTTAAATTACTGTAATGCCAACTTAAGTTTGTAAGTCGTATTCTTTGTTGATGAAATTTCTTAAACTGAGAGGGCGATTTTTGTAAGAAGTTGTAATTTCCACAACTTATAGACTTCATCCAATTTTCGACTTGATTCGTAGTTTTTGTAAAATAAAAAAGCAGAATATTTTTTAAAATATTCTGCTTTTTGTCGGGGTGGCAGGATTCGAACCTGCGACCTCCTCGTCCCAAACGAGGCGCGATGACCGGGCTACGCTACACCCCGAAAATTGATACATCAATTTGCGAGTGCAAATATAGAATAATATTTATATATTTAATGAAAATTTAATTTTATTTTCAAAAAAATGAAACAATCTATTTTAATATTTTTCGTCTATTTTAGTTTTATTGTATTTGGGTTTTCTCAAAGTAAAGAGTATGAGTTAATTGTGACTGATTTAACAAATCCGTGGGGTTTTACTTTTTTACCTGATAACGCTATGTTAATTACAGAAAAAGAAGGAAAGTTAATTCATTTTAAAGATGGAGTAAAAACAGAAGTAAAAGGTGTTCCAGAAATTTACCTGAGAGGTCAGGGGGGATTTTTAGATATTGAACTGCATCCTAATTATCCAAATAATAATTGGATTTACTTTACCTATGCATCATCCGAAGGAAAAAGGAGTGGAGGGAATACCTCTTTAATGAGAGCAAAATTAAAAAACAACCAATTAATAGATAAAGAGGTTTTATATAAAGCAAGTCCTAATTCTACTAGAGGACAGCATTTTGGTTCTAGAATAACTTTTGATGAGGAAAACCATGTTTATTTTAGTGTAGGAGATAGAGGTAATAGAGATGAGTATCCGCAAGATATTACAAAAGATGGCGGAAAAATATATCGGTTAAATGATGATGGTACTATCCCAAAAGACAATCCTTTTGTAAATGTTAATAATGCAAAAAAAGCAATTTATAGTTATGGACATAGAAACCCACAAGGGATGGAAGTGAATCCAGAAACAAAAGAAATTTGGTCTCACGAACATGGTCCAAAAGGAGGAGATGAAATAAATATTATTAAAATTGGTAAGAATTACGGTTGGCCAAAAGTAAGCTATGGTGTTAATTATAGTGGTACTAAGTTTACTGACAATACTTCTTTGCCGAATATGGAAAACCCTATTTATTATTGGACACCTTCTATTGCACCAAGTGGTATGGCTTTTATCAACAGTGATATATATGGTAGCTGGAAAGGTAATTTATTAGTTGGGTCTTTAAAGTTTCAGTATTTAACAAGATGTATTTTGAAAGGAGATAAAGTTTTTAAAGAAGTTAAAATGCTAAAAGATATAGGTAGAGTTCGCTCTATTGTACAAGGTTTAGATGGTTTTATATATGTTGGTGTAGAAAATTTAGGGATTATTAAGTTACTTCCAGAATAATATTTTAATTTTATAAACTTATTTTTCCATTGTTAAAACTTATAAACAATCGTGCTATAAAGGAATAAAAAAGAATATTTTTGTTATCCATAATCAAATAAATTTAAAATGTCAGATACAATAGAAAAAATAAAATGTTTAATTATTGGTTCTGGTCCTGCCGGTTATACCGCAGCAATATATGCAGCTAGAGCAGACATGAAACCTGTAATGTATACAGGAATGCAAATGGGAGGACAATTGACAACTACAACCGAAGTTGATAATTTTCCGGGATATCCAGAAGGTACAGATGGTACTGCAATGATGACAGATTTACAAAAACAAGCAGAACGTTTTGGTACAGAAGTTCGTTTTGGTTTGGTAACTAGTGTAGAATTAAGTGATAAAGAGGGCGGAATTCATAAAGTTATTGTGGACGAGTCTAAACATATTGAAGCAGAAACTATCATTATTTCTACTGGAGCTACTGCAAAATATTTAGGTATAGAGAGTGAGCAGCGTTTAATTGGTGGTGGAGTTTCGGCTTGTGCTACTTGTGATGGTTTTTTCTATAAAGGACAAGATGTAGTTGTTGTTGGTGCAGGAGATACTGCAGCAGAAGAGGCTACATATTTATCTAATATTTGTAGTAAGGTTACTATTTTAGTCCGTAAAGATTTTATGAGAGCTTCTAAAGCGATGCAGCATAGAGTTAATAAAACTAAAAATATTGAAGTTTTATACAACACAGAAATAGATGAGGTTTTAGGTTCTAATGTTGTAGAGGGGGTAAGAGCAATTAACAATCAAACAAAGGAAACTACGGATATTGCAGTTACTGGAGTTTTTATTGCAATTGGTCATAAACCTAATTCAGACTTATTTAAAGGTGTTTTAGATATGGATGAAACTGGGTATTTAATTACCAAAGGGAAATCTACAAAAACAAATTTACCAGGAGTATTTGCTGCTGGAGATATTCAAGATAAAGAATACAGACAAGCAGTAACTGCCGCAGGTACAGGTTGCATGGCAGCTTTAGATGCAGAGCGTTATTTAGGTGCTCTAGAATAGAGAAGAATTACAATACGAAATACATTTTTTTTAAAAGAGAGGCTACATTTATGTAGCCTCTCTTTTGTTTTTTACAAGGATGATATTCCTCATATATAGAATTTCCTTAATAATTTATGTTTGCATCATAATTAAAAAACGATAGAAATATGATTTATCAGAAAAGATTAAACGTAGTGATTTTAGGAATGTTTGCTATTTTTTTATGTACATCAATTAAGCTTAATGCTCAAGAGTTTTCAGTAAATACTCAAAATTCTTCATTATTAGTTTATGGGACTTCAAATATTCATGATTGGGAAATTGAAACAGAAAACCAATCTGGAGTTATCTCTTTAGAAACTGCAAATGAACTTCAAATTAAAAAACTAAATTTTACAGTTGAAGTAGAAAGTTTAAAGAGTGGAAAAAACGGAATGGATAAAAACACTTATAAAGCTTTAGATACCAAAAATTATAAAACGATTGAATTTCAACTTGTAAGTACAGAAGAAATTACAGATTTAAAAGATGGGAATTTCAAGGTAAAAACAAAGGGAGATTTAAAGATAGCAGGAGTTACTAAAAGAATTTCATTAGATTTTAATTTAAATATTAATGAAGGAACGGTAAAACTTGTTGGAGAAAAATCACTAAAAATGACGGACTACAAAGTTTCTCCTCCTACAGCATTACTAGGTACTATTAAAACAGGTGATGAGGTAACAATCAAATTCAATACAATTTTAAAATAATTCAAATTCAAATTCAATTCAATTCAATTCAATTCAATTCAAATTCAAAAGCAATGAGAAAAATTTTTCAAAAAACGTTAGTAGCAGCTTTAATTTTAGGAAGTATAGGGGTTTCAGCTCAGAGTAAGAGAGATTTAGATAATTATAGATACACAGATAAAAGAGGGGTTAATGTATTTGAGGCACCAAAAACATTAGATTCTAATTTTGATGGACTTAAAGTAAGATTAGGCGGGTCTTTTGCACTACAATACCAAGGAATAAGTCATGAAAACTCTGGAAGTGTAAGATTACAACCAATTGGAGCTAATTTTAATTTAGCAACTGCAAATTTAGACATAGATGTTGCTTTATATGATGGTGTTAGTATGCATTTACGTACTTTCTTGTCTTCTCGTCATCATCATGAAACATATGTAAAAGGTGGTTATTTACAAGTAAATAAATTAGATTTCATTAAAGAAGGTTTCATGGAAGATTTTATGAAATATACTACGATAAAAGTAGGTCATATGGAAAATAATTATGGTGATGCTCACTTTAGAAGAACAGATAACGCACAATCTTTGCACAACCCTTTTGTAGGTAATTTAATAATGGATTCTTATACAACAGAAGTAGGAGCAGAGGTTCTTGTTAGAAAGAATGGTTTTATTGGAATGGTAGGTGTTACCAATGGTAAATTAAATCAGTCTGTAGAGAAAACAGAAGAAACATTACTGGACGGAACTTATGAAGAAGGTCGTTCGGGAGGAGCTTCTTTTTTAGCTAAATTAGGATACGACAAACAAATTAATAATGATTTAAGAATAAGAATTACAGGATCTATGTACAACACAGGTTATGTACCAAATTCTTACTTATATGCTGCAGATAGAGCAGGTTCTAGATATTACGGTGTAATGATTGCTGCAGATGCTGCTTCAGATGACTTTAGATCTGGTAGATATAATCCTAATTTAAAAAATAGTATTTCTGCAATTATGTTCAACCCATTTATTAAGTATAAAGGATTAGAGTTTTTTGGAACAGTAGAAACTGCTACAGGTAAAGCAACATCAGAATTAGAAGACAGAACGGCAAATCAGCTTGCTGGAGAGCTTATTTATAGATTTGGTAAAAATGAAAACTTGTATATTGGTGGTCGTTATAATATGGTAGATGCAGAAGATATGACATATGGAGATATTGAAATTAAAAGATCTCAATTAGTTGCTGGTTGGTATATGACAAACAATATTTTAATGAAAATGGAGTATGTTAATCAAAAATATGAAGGCTTTGGAGCAACAAGTACTTTAGAACAAGGTAAATTTAATGGAGTAATTTTAGAAGCAGCAATTAGTTTTTAAGGATACTACATCGTAAATATTTGTATTAATAATTTAACAAACCTCTTATAATTTTTTAAAAAATAGGGGGTTTGTTTATTTAAAGAAGTTAGCATAAACAGAAAGAATAAAACTATGAAAAATTATATTCCTTTAATTTTAATTTCATTAATCTTATTTTCTTTTACTACAATAAATGTATTTAATAACAGTACAATTATTGAAGTAGAACCTGAAAGTGAATTAGAGATTTTAGGTTTTACGAATGTAAATAAGTTTAATTGTGATTTTAATTTTTATGAAGTTGATAAAAAAATTCCATTAACTTTTAAAAAAGTAGGTGATAAGATTTATTTTAAAAAGGCAATTTTAGAGTTGCAAAACTCTGGTTTTGATTGTGGAAATAAAGTAATGAATAAAGATTTTTCTAAGTTATTGAAATCAGATGAGTTTCCTCAAATTTTACTAAATTTAAAAGAACTTGTAGAAAAAGAAACGTTTACTGAGGCTTCTGTAGAAATGACAATTGCTGGGGTTTCTAAAATGTACAACGTTCCGGTAACTATAGAAGAGGATGATGCGTTTTTAGTTAAAGGTAATTTAGATCTAAATATAGAAGATTTTAATATTAAACCACCAAAGAAAATGTTAGGTTTAATTGTAGTTTCAGAAATGATAAATATTAATTTTAACTTAGTTTTAAATCAGAAGTAAGTTTTATCTGTATTACAAAAAAAAAGAGATTGCAAATAGCAATCTCTTTTTTTGTTTTTATAATAAAAGTCTTTAAACAGTTACAGAAGCTTTCATAGATTTTCTGTAAGTAAAAGAGTTGAAAATATTTCTTTTACCAAAGTTGTTCATTGATTTCGCATTTACAAATTTTCCAAAAAGTATTTTACTAACACCAAAGTATTCGTATTTATTACCATCTGTAAAAGTTACTTCTAATAACATACTTTTGTGATGCCAGTCTGCAACTTGAAACTCTGTAATAGTTGTTTTATAAGCATCTAAATTAGCTGCTTTAGTTTCTGGAGCTATACTTACTAAGAAATGATACCCATCTATAATTTGAGTACTCATAAGATCTGCTTCCTCCTTTTTAGCGTCATCAGTAAATTTATCTGGATGCCATTCCTTTACTAAACCTCTATAAGCTTTCTTTAAATCTTTTAAATCTATAGGACCTTCTACTTTAAAAAGTTTTTTATATTCTTTAATACGTTTCATTCGTGTGTTTTCAAATTGCGTGCAAAAGTACTGATATTAAATGGATTGTAATGCAATAAAAGTTTATTAAATTATAAAGAGCGTTTTTAAAAATTTAATTTCATTTAATTAGAACAAATTTAGCGCTCTCTAAAATAGTTTTTTTTAATTGTTAAAGTTGATAGTTAACTGATTTTTATCATTTTATTACCAGGTTTTCTTTCGCACCTTTAGAGATATCTTTAAAGTATTTTATTATGAAAACGAGCATTTCTTATTTCGAAACCAAAACCGAATTTCGTCTGTTTGTAACGAAATCATTTTCAAGTTTAGTAAAATTAAAAAAGGAAGAAAAACAAATCGATTTTAATCAGTTGGTTTTAAAAATTTTACCTGAAATTAGAAAGTATGTAAATCAAAGATTGAATACAGCGATAAAAAAAGGTCACTTTTCTAAGAAGAAATATAAAGCAGATGATATTATAGATCAACTTTTTATTACTATTTACGATACTATTGACGAAGTAGAAAGTGAAGGTGATTTCTATTTATGGTTGTATAAAAAAACGAATGATTTATTAGAAGACGTTATTGTTGAGGAAGAGTTTAATGAATTGTTTTTCAAAAACATTGATGATTATTCTAAACCAGATTGGGATGAAATGCAAGAAGAATTTAGCATAGACGGAGAGGGAGACTTATTGCTGTTAGAAGAAATAGATGATGTTACTTATACAGATAACGAATATAGCTTAGACCATGTATTTGTAGAAGATGATGAGAAGGAATTGATAGAAAAATTAGATACGCAATTAGGCGAAGATAAAGTGAATGCACATATAGAGTTAGTGTTACATAATATGCCTGCTGCGATGCGTATTGTTTTCTATTTATTTACAAATCAAAAATTAAAAATAGAGGAAATTGCAGAAATACAGAAAAAGTCAATTCCAGAAATAGAAAAACTTCTAAGTGATGCTAAAAGAGCAATACAAAGAAGTTTGTTTAATAGATATTCTGTATCTGATTAATGTTTTAAAACGGGGGTTCTTAAATCACTTTTTATATGATTGATTAAATTATCAATTTAATAAGAAGTGGTTTTTTTATGACGAATAGAATCTTTTTGAGCGTTTGTCCAATTATAGTTTCCTTCATAAATACCTTTTGTTTCCCAATCTCCATACATTGGATTTGGTAAAACAATATATTTATTACCAAAAGAAGTATACAAACTATCTGTATTTTTATTTCTCTTATCAGTAGTACTATTTTCGAATATTGATGAAAAGTCAGATAAATTATCACCCAATAGTAATACAATTTCATGTGTTTTGGTAACAACACTTCTTCTAGTTCCTTTTTCGCTACTGTTTGTTTTTAAAAGTACATGAGTTTCATCGGCAAAAGGAAAACCTTTTTGCTTTAAGTTTTCAATAGTTTCTGCTGTTTGATCTGCAGATCTATTAGAAATATAAAAAATAGTAACATTTTTACTTTTAGCATACTTAAAAAAAGAGAGTGCTCCTGGTATTGCATTCGCTTTTTTCTGTGCTACCCATTCTGCCCATCTTTCTGATGTATAGTTTTCATCTAACTCAATTTGTTTACCAGAATACGGACTGTTGTCTAAAAGAGTTTCGTCTATATCTGTAACAATAGCTATTGGCTTTTCAGAATCATTATTGGCAAGAATTTGATCTAATCTAAGTTGTGCTAAATTATAAGCTTGGTAAGTTAACGCTTTGTATTCTGCAGCATTTTGAACCCATAATAAAGATTGTATGGTATGCTCTTTAGTAGGAGTATTATTTATAGTTTGTTGTTTAATGGTAGTGATCTGAGTTTTACATCCTAAAAAGATGAATGCTGTAAAAAGAGAAAAAAATATTTTATTTTTCATTATTAATTATGTTTTATAAATACTAAAGTACTTCAAAATTAATATAATTTTAATTATTCTATGAATGTTTAGGGTATAAAAAAACCATCATTAAAAATGATGGTTTTTACAACAAACAACTAATTTTTAATCTAAAACTAAGATTAATTTTTTATTATATTCTGATAGTCAGTTGAGTTTGAACAAGAATTTGAAAACTTCGACAAACTCAATTTGACATCAAGAGTTTTTAGAAACAGTATTTATTTTCTGCTTTTACTTTTTCTGCGATTTCGTTACGTAAATCTACAATATCTGGGTAGTTTTGGTATTTAGTAAAACGTTTTAATCCCATTAACATCATACGTTGTTCATCTCCTTCGGCAAAAGAAATAATACTTTCTTTCCCTTTTTCTTCAATAATATCTACTGCATGATATAAATATAATTTAGACATTGCAATTTGAACAGACTGTGCTTCTTTGCTAGTGCGTTTTACATTTTTTTCTGTTCTTAAAATAGCAGATTCAGCCATGTATATTTCAATTAAAATATCTGAAGCAGCAAGCAATAATTGCTGATGTTCTTCTATTTCTGGACCATATTTTTGAAGTGCTGCACCTGCAACCATTAAAAATGTTTTCTTTAATTTAGAAATCATTAGTTTTTCTTCAGAAAATAATTCAGAAAAATCAGGAGTTTCAAAAGAAGGAATTCCCATTAAGCTATTTGCAACTTCTGTTGCAGGGCCTAATAAGTCAACATGACCTTTCATCGCTTTTTTAATTAACATTCCTACAGAAAGCATTCTGTTAATTTCGTTAGTTCCTTCGTAAATACGAGCAATTCTTGCATCTCTCCAGGCAGATTCCATCGGAGTTTCTTCAGAGAATCCCATTCCTCCAAAAATCTGAATTCCTTCGTCCGCACAATTTTGTACATCTTCAGAAACAGCCACTTTTAAAATAGAACATTCAATAGCATATTCTTCTACACCTTTTAATTCTGCTTCTTGATGCGTGTTTCCTGCTTCAACTCTTAATGCAATTCTGTCTTCAATATCTTTAGAAGCTCTATAAGTTGCAGATTCACCAACATAAGAATTGGTAGCCATTTCTGCTAATTTTACTTTAATTGCTCCAAAATCTGAAATAGGAGTTTTAAATTGTTTACGCTCATTTGCATATTTTACAGCATGTGTAACAATTCTTCTTTGAGAATCTAAACAAGCAGCTGCTAATTTAATTCTCCCAACATTTAAAGCGTTCATAGCAATTTTAAAACCTTCTCCACGTCCTGCTAACATGTTTTCTGCAGGAACCACAGTATCATTAAAAAATACTTGTCTTGTAGATGAAGCTCTAATTCCTAATTTATGTTCTTCTTCTCCTAATGTAATTCCATTCGGATTTTCTTTGTCAAACTCAACAATAAAACCTGTTATGTTTTTATCACCTTCTATACGAGCAAAAACGATCATTAAACGGCAAAAACCTGCGTTAGAAATCCACATTTTTTGACCGTTAATTTTGTATGATTTTCCATCAGCAGATAATTCAGCGGTAGTTTTACCAGAATTTGCATCAGATCCAGCACCTGGTTCAGTTAAACAATAAGCACCAAACCACTCACCAGTTGCTAATTTTGGAACATATTTTTTCTTTTGTTCTTCTGTACCATATAAAGTAATTGGCATGGTACCAATTCCTGTATGTGCACCAAAAGCAGTACTAAAAGAACCTGTACCAGAAGAAATATAATCACACGTTAAAACGGTAGAAACAAATCCCATTCCTAATCCTTCATAAGCTTCAGGAACTGCTACTCCTAAAAAACCTAATTCACCTGCTTTACGCATTACTTCTTCTGTAAGTGCATAATCTTTTGCTTCAAAACGTGCTTTATGAGGAATGATTTCTCTGTCGTTAAATTCAGTAACAGCCTCTTTCATCATTTGTTGCTCTTCAGAAAAATCTTCTGGAGTAAATATATCTTCACAGTTTGTTTCCTTAACAAGGAATTGTCCACCTCTTAATAAATCTGCCATATTTTTGTTTTTTTAGATTATAGAAGAAAGAAAATAGAAAAAAGACCATTATTGGAGGTTTCTTTGAAATCCCATAGTCATCCGTTGGAATTCTTCTATTTTTTCTTCAATTTTTTTAAAATTAATTTCAGTAATATACTGCCTATGTTTTGCTACTAATAGTTGAGTTCCTAATTCAAAAGAAGAGCCTAAAGAAATATCTAAAAAATGACTGAAAGATTTATTCGTTCTAGAAGAGCCTTCAGCAATATTACTTGGCATAGACACAGAACATCTACTTATTTGTGAACTTAAATCATATCTTTCATGCTTTGGAAAGTTTAATAACAAGTCAGAAATATCATTTGTAATCTCTAAACCGAGTTTCCAAATTTTTAAATTCTTGTAATTATGTCTTTGCTTAGCACACATCTATTTATCTCTTATCTTTTTTCTTTGTTCTCTTTTTTATTTTATGAAAGAAATTCAAAAACACCCGCAGCACCTTGTCCGGTACCAACACACATTGTTACCATTCCGTATTTGTTTTTCATATCGCGCTTGCGCATTTCATCAAATAATTGTACAGATAATTTTGCGCCTGTACAACCTAACGGATGTCCTAATGCAATAGCTCCACCATTTACATTTACAATTTCTTGATTTAAGTTTAGTTCTCGCATTACTGCTAAAGATTGAGAAGCAAAAGCTTCGTTTAATTCAATTAAATCAATATCGTTTTGTTGTAAACCTGCTTGTTTTAAAACTTTAGGTATTGCAGCAACAGGACCAATTCCCATAATTCTAGGTTCTACACCAGCAGCAGCATAATTTACTACTCTTGCAATTGGTTCTAGATTTAATTCTTTCACCATTTCTTCGCTCATTACCATCACAAAAGCAGCACCATCACTCATTTGAGATGAGTTACCAGCAGTAACACTTCCGCCAGCTGCAAAAACAGGACGTAATTTATTTAAAATAGCTGTTGAGGTTCCTGCTCTTGGACCTTCATCTTTATTTACGGTATATTTTTTTGTTGCTTTCTTTCCGTTTGCATCTAAATAGGTTTGTTCTACTTCAATAGGAACAATTTGATCTTGAAAACGGTTTTCTGCTTGTGCTTTTAAAGCTTTCATGTGAGAATTGAAAGCAAATTCATCTTGGTCTTCTCTAGAAACCTTAAATTGATTCGCAACTGCTTCTGCAGTATTTCCCATTCCCCAATAATAATCTGCATGACCAGATTTTATCGTATCGTAATTTAATTCTGGTTTAAAACCGGTCATTGGCACAGAACTCATGCTTTCTGCTCCACCAGCAATAATACAATCTGCCATTCCCGCGCTAATTTTAGCGGCAGCCATTGCAATTGTTTCTAGTCCTGATGAACAAAAACGGTTTACAGTAACACCAGGAACATCCACAGAATTTAATCCTATTAAAGAAATAAATCGTGCCATGTTTAATCCTTGTGCTCCTTCTGGCATTGCATTACCAACCATAACATCATCGATGCGCTTTACATCTAAATTTGGTAATTCTTTCATCATGTGCTGAATGGTTTCTGCACCTAATTCGTCTGCTCGTTTAAAGCGAAAAACACCTTTTGGAGCTTTTGCAACTGCTGTTCTATATGCTTTTACTATATATGCTGTTTTCATTTTTTCTTGATTTTTAGATTATTGGATTTTCAGATATTTAGATTTCTAACAATCGAGAAATCTAACGCTCTAATAATCTAATTTCTTAATGGTTTTCCAGTTTTTAACATCGCTTGAATTCTCTCTAGCGTTTTTCTTTCCGTACAAAGTGATAAAAACGCTTCTCTCTCTAAATCTAATAGATACTGTTCTGTAACCAATGTTGGTTCAGATAAATCTCCTCCTGCCATAACATAGGCAAGTTTATTGGCTATTTTCATGTCATGTTCAGAGATATATTTAGAATGTTCCATAGAATCTGTTCCTACTAAAAACATACCTAAAGCTTGTTTTCCTAAAACCTTAACGTCATTTCGCTTTACAGGTTGTGTATAACCACTTTCTGCCATTAATTTAGCGTGTGCTTTTGCAGTTGCTATTTGTCTATCTTTATTTACAACAATAACATCTTTTCCTTTTTGAAGTAAGCCTAAATCGAATGCTTCATACGCAGAGGTAGATACTTTTGCCATACCGATGGTTAAGAAGTTTTCTTGTAAAATGTTTAACTCAACATCTCCTTTTTGAAAAGAATCTGATGCTCTTAAAGCCATTTCTTTAGAACCACCACCACCAGGAATTACGCCAACTCCAAATTCTACTAATCCCATATAGGTTTCAGCAGCAGCAACTACTTTATCTGCATGTAAAGAAATTTCACAACCACCACCTAAAGCCATTCCGTGTGGAGCAGAAATAGTTGGTATAGATGAATATCGCATGCGCATCATCGTATCTTGAAAATATTTAATGGCATAATTTAATTCATCATATTCTTGCTCTACAGCCATCATAAAAATCATACCAATATTTGCCCCAACCGAAAAGTTTGCTGCTTGGTTACCAACAACCAAACCTTGAAAATCTTTTTCTGCTAAATCTATTCCTTTATTAATACCAGCTAAAACATCACCACCAATCGTGTTCATTTTAGATTGGAATTCTATATTTAAAATTCCGTCTCCAATATCTTCTATAACAACACCAGAATTTTTAAACACTTCGTTTGATTTTCTAATGTTATCTAAAATAATAAAACCATCTTGACCTGGTTTTTTAGTTTGAGATTTAGAAGGAATGTCATAAAAATAAGTAGCTCCTTCTTTAACTGAATAGAAAGATTTAGAACCAGAGGCTAACATTTCTGTTACCCAAGTTGCAGGTTCTTTACCTTCGGCTTTCATTAATTCGATTCCTTTTTCTACACCAACGGCATCCCAAATTTCGAAAGGACCATTTTCCCAACCAAAACCAGCTTTCATTGCATCGTCAATCTTATATAGCTCCTCAGAAATTTCTGGAATTCTATTTTGAACATACGCAAACATGGCTGCAAAGTTCTTTCTGTAGAATTCTCCAGCTTTATCTTTTCCTCCAACCAACACTTTAAAACGGTCAATTGGCTTATCAATCGTTTTCGTAAGTTCTAAAGTTGCAAATTTTGCTCTTTTAGAAGAACGATATTCTAAAGTATCTAAGTCTAAAGTTAAAATTTCTTTTTTACCCTCAGCATTTACTGTTTTTTTATAGAAACCTTGTCCAGTTTTACTTCCTAACCATTTATTATCCATCATTTTATTGATGAATTCTGGAAGTTTAAATAAATCGTGAGCTTCATCATCAGGGCAGTTTTCATAGATTCCGTTTGCAACGTGTACAAGCGTATCTAAACCAACAACATCCACAGTTCTAAAAGTAGCAGATTTTGGTCTACCAATAACCGGTCCTGTTAATTTATCTACCTCTTCAACTGTTAAACCTAATTCTTTTACTTGATGGAATAAAGATTGAATTCCGAAAATTCCAATTCTATTTCCAATAAAAGCAGGAGTATCTTTTGCTAAAACAGAAGTTTTACCTAAAAATTTTTCTCCGTACATCATTAAGAAGTCAGTAACCTCTTGTTTACAATCTGGTCCAGGAACAACCTCAAAAAGTTTTAAATATCTTGGAGGATTAAAAAAGTGAGTAACCGCAAAATGTTTCTGAAAATCTTCACTTCTTCCTTCATTCATAAATTGAATAGGAATACCAGAAGTATTAGAAGAAATAATAGTACCTGGAGTTCTGTATTTCTCTAGTTTATCAAAAACTATTTTTTTAATGTCTAGTCTTTCAACAACAACCTCCATAATCCAATCTACATCAGCAACTTTTGCAATATCATCATCTAAATTACCAGTGGTAATTCTACTTGCAAATTTTTGATTATAAATTGGAGATGGTTTAGATTTAAGGGAAGCTGTGAGTGCGTCATTTACTAAACGATTTCTTACAACTTTGTCTTCGAGGGTTAGTCCTTTAGCCTTTTCTTTGTCGTTTAATTCTCTTGGCACAATGTCCAATATAAGAACTTCAACTCCAATGTTTGCAAAATGACAAGCAATTCCGCTTCCCATAATTCCAGAGCCAATGATTGCTACTTTTTTAATTCTTCTAGTCATTTGTTTTTAAAATTTTTTGACGTTTGATTTAAAAGAAATAAGATGTAAGACTTTTGTTTTTAGTCCAATTATCTCAGGTCATTCAGTCTTTGGTCAATTTTGTTATACTGCTTTATTTTTGTTGGCATTTTCGTAAATATCTTTGTCTGCAATTAGTTTGTTAATGGTAGATGTTACTTTAAAAAATCCTGCTAAATCTTCTTTAGAAACATTTTCCATTACGGTTTCATTAAACTGTATTACATACGCTTTAGATATTTTACGCATTTCTTTGCCATACTCAGTTAATTTGATGATGACACTTCTACCGTCATCTGGGTTTTTCTCTCTAGAAATAGCCCCTTTATCTTCCATCGTTTTTAATATTCTAGAAAGACTTGTAGGTTCCATTCCCATTAAAGGGCCTAAAGCTGTAGATGGTGTACCGTTTAGCTTGTCTATATTTAATAAAACAAATGCGGTAGCCATTGTACTATCATGTTTTACGGCCTGCTCGTTATACACTTTAGCGACTGCTTGCCAAGTTGCTCTGAGCTCATGATCTATTGATTTTAATTTATTCATTATGTCAAATATATAAAAATTTATTATGCATGCATAGTAAATTTGTAAAAAGTTATGCGTGCATAGTAAATTTTAACAAATAATTTAGCGTTTTTAAGACCACTTAGTTGTGTTTCTTAAGCTACATTTTTATAATTATTATCTAAAAGGAGACCTTTTGTTTTAATTAATTGAAGTCTTTTTAAATTATATTGTAACGTTTTATCAAGTTTTTATACTAATCTTTTTAAAATATGTAAGTTTGTGATTACTGAGAACTTTCAGAAAAAAATTATTAAGAGGCAATGAAAAATTTATTAGAAGTTAATAATGTTGTAAAAAAATATGGTGATTTTAGAGCATTAAATGATGTTTCATTACATATACCTAAAGGATGTGTTTTTGGATTATTAGGTCCTAATGGAGCGGGAAAAACATCTTTAATTAGAATTATAAATCAAATAACAATGCCGGATAGCGGATCTATTATTTTAGATGGAGAAGTATTGGCACCACATCATACAGCACAAATTGGCTATTTACCAGAAGAACGTGGTTTGTATAAATCTATGAAAGTAGGAGAACAAGCCTTGTATTTAGCACAATTAAAAGGATTGAGTAAAGCTGAAGCAAAAAAACGTTTAAAATATTGGTTTGATAAATTTGATATTTCTGCTTGGTGGAATAAGAAAATTGAAGAACTTTCAAAAGGAATGGCGCAAAAAGTACAGTTTATTGTTACGGTAATGCACAATCCTAAATTATTAATTTTTGATGAACCTTTTTCTGGTTTCGATCCTATTAATGCACAATTAATAGCGAAAGAAATTTTACAGCTTCGTGATGAAGGCGCAACAATTATATTTTCTACCCACAGAATGGAATCTGTAGAAGAAATGTGCGATGAAATTGCTTTGATTGATAAATCGAACAAAATTTTGGATGGTAAGTTAGATGATATCAAGCGTCAGTTTAGAACGCATACGTTTCAAGTAGGCCTGCATACGGATCATCCTAAAGAAGTGGAAGCAAAATTAAAAGAGAGTTTTGAGGTTTTTCCATCAAACTTTAAATTATTGAATGATAGTTTAACTATGAATATAAAATTAACAGAAGGAAATTCTGCAAACGATTTGTTATCATTTTTAACAAGTAAAGGAGAAGTACAGCATTTTGTAGAATTGATACCAAGTGCAAATGATATTTTTATTCAGGCAATAAATAAAAACAGTTAAGAAAATGAGCAAGTTAAAATTAATAATAGAACGCGAGTTCATAGCAAAGGTTCGTAATAAATCATTTATAATGATGACTTTTTTAAGTCCGTTATTGATGATTGGTATGGGAGCTTTGGTTTATTTTCTGATGCAAAAAAATGATGAGAAAGTTAAAGAAATCGTTTATGTAGATAATTCTGGAATGTTCTCTAAAGAAGATTTTAAAGATTCTAAAACCATTCATTATACAGATTATACGGCTTTAGGAATTGAAGAAACAAAGAAAAAAGTAGAAGAAGGCAATTATTACGGAGCACTAATTATTCCGAAACAAGATAGTTTAGAGTTGTTAGCCAAATCTATAGAGTTTTATTCTACAGATTCCCCAGGAATGTCTGTTATGAGTTCTATGGAAAATAAAATTGAAACTAAAATTAGGCATCTAAAACTGAATAATTTTGGTATTGATATAGAGAAAATAGAAGCTTCTAAAATTAATACAGATATCAAAATGTATAATTTTTCAGGTGAAGAATCATCCAAATTAATAAACGGGTTAAAAATAGGAGTTGGAGCTATTGCTGGTTACTTATTAATGATGTTTGTAATGATTTATGGTACTTCTGTAATGAGAAGTGTTATTGAGGAAAAAACAAGTAGAATTATAGAAATTATTGTTTCGTCTGTTAAACCATTCCAACTAATGTTGGGTAAAATTTTAGGAAATGCATCGGCAGGTTTGTTACAGTTTTTAATTTGGGGAATTATACTAACAGTTATTTTGTTTGTTGCTCAGTCCGTTTTTGGAGTAGATATGGTAGAAGTACAATCTGCAAGAATACCTGCGGAACAAATGGATGCTGTACAACAAGCAACAGCAGGAGATAAAGGTCAGATGATTGTACAAGAAATTTTGAAATTACCAATTTTAAAAATGTTTGTATTATTTATTTTTTACTTCCTAGGTGGTTTTATGTTGTATAGTTCTTTATTTGCTGCAGTTGGTGCCGCGGTAGATAATGAAACGGATACACAGCAATTTATGATGCCAATAATGTTACCTCTTATTTTAGGAGTTTATGTTGGGTTCGCAACCGTTATAAATGATCCTCATGGATCTATTGCGGTGTTGTTTTCTCACATTCCGTTTACAAGCCCTATTGTAATGTTAATGAGAGTTCCTTTTGGAGTTTCTTGGTATGAATTGGTTATTTCTATGGCATTATTAATGGTTACTTTTGTATTTATGGTTTGGTTAGCGGCTAAAATTTATAGAGTAGGTATTTTAATGTATGGTAAAAAGCCTACTTATAAAGATTTATATAAATGGTTAAAATATAAAGGGTAATACTAATTTTAATGAGAGAAATTCTAGATTTATTAAACAAAAACTACGAAATTACCAATGCTTTTAGTTTAAGCATTATGGATGTTATTGTTTTGACAATTACTTTAGCAATAGCATACACGGTGCTTAAATTGTTTAAGAAATTTGTTAATAGAAAATTACAGCCAGAGAATGAATTAAAAGTAAGAAGTATTTTTTCTTATTTAAGTTGGATCATCTATGTAGTTATTTTTTTAGTAACTATGAATAAAATGGGGGTAAACTTAACGGCTCTTTTTGCTGCATCTGCAGCACTTTTAATAGGTGTTGGTTTGGCCTTGCAAACGTTGTTTCAAGATATTATTTCTGGGGTATTTATAATGATAGATAAATCTGTTCGTGCTGGAGATATTATAGAACTAGAAGGAAAGGTTGGTAGAGTAGAGGAGATAAAGTTAAGAACCACAAGAGCAGTAACGTTAAATAATAAAGTGTTGATAATTCCTAATCATTTATATTTAACCAACAGTTTGTATAATTGGACGCAAAACGGAAATACAACAAGAGAATCTGTAAAAGTTGGTGTTGCTTATGGTAGCGATGTACAGTTGGTAAAAGAGTTGCTGATTAAAGCTGCTAAATCTCACCCAAGTGTTTTAGTTAGTCCACCAGTTTCTGTTCTTTTTGAAGATTTTGGAGATAGCTCTTTAAATTTTAAAGTAGTATTTACACTTGCAGATAGTTTTAAAGCACAATTTCCACAAAGTGATATTCGTTTTGAAATTGATAGATTATTCAGAGAACATAAAATTTCAATTCCATTTCCTCAGAGAGATCTACATATTTATTCTAATGCGCAAGAATTGGTTAAATAAGAATTAAAATGAAGAGGTATATAATTGTTTTAGTATTATTTGTTAGTTTATCAACAAATGCACAGTTAACAGATTTAGCAAGAGTAGAATATTCTTTCATTCCTAAAAAAAAATCTGATGATCAATATACTAGAATTAGAGCGCTTTTTAATTATCCTATAAAAATAAAAGAAGATAGTTATTTAATAATTGGTTCAGAATTTAATAGGATATTTTTAAACTTAAAAGATGAATATCCTTTTGATACATCGCTATTAGAGAATATTAATGTTATTGATTTAAATTTAGCATACACTCATAAAATGAGCGATCATTGGAGAGTTGCTTATAGTTTTACACCTAGATTAGCAGCAACCTTAACAAAAAAAATAACGAGCGAAGATTTTTTTATGAACGGAGGTCTTTTTTTTATAAAAGATAGAACAAAAGATAAAAGTGTAATAAAACCATATCGTTTAACTTTGGGTTTAACATATAATACAACTGCAGGTATTCCTTTTCCGTTACCTTTAGTAAATTATTTTAGGCAAGTAAACGAGAAATGGTCTTATACAGTTGGTGTGCCTAAAATGAATTTAAAATATAAAATAAACCCAGTAAACAGTTTACAATCCTTTGTTGGTTTAGATGGTTATTTTGCACATTTAAAGACGCCAATAATTATGGGTAATAAAGAAGCAGACAATATCTCTTTATCTGTATTGGTTGCAGGTTTGGGCTATGACTATCAACTTACAAAGCACTTAGTTTTGTTTGCATATAGTGGTTACACTGTTAGGTTGAGTAATGTTTTAAGAGATAAAGACAGAAAGCATGTATATACTTTAGATAAAGTAAATGCGTTTTATTTAAGAACAGGTATTAAATTTAAAATATAATGTCAAAGATTTTAATTATAGAAGATGAAGCCGCAATTAGAAGGGTTCTAACAAAAATTATTTCTGAAGAAAATGAATCCTATCATGTAGAAGAAGCAGAAGACGGTTTGTTAGGGATAGAAATGATTATGAATAACGATTACGATTTGGTTTTATGTGATATTAAAATGCCGAAAATGGATGGTGTTGAGGTGTTAGAAAAAGCTAAGAAAATAAAACCAGAAATTCCGATTGTTATGATCTCAGGCCACGGAGATTTAGACACTGCAGTAAATACAATGCGCTTAGGTGCTTTTGACTATATTTCTAAACCACCAGATTTAAATAGACTTTTAAATACGGTTAGAAATGCTTTGGATAAAAAAGTTTTGACTGTAGAAAATAAAAGACTGAAGAAAAAAGTAAGTAAAAACTACGAAATGATTGGTGAAAGTGCTGCAATTTCTCAAATAAAAGAGATGATTGAAAAGGTTGCACCAACCGATGCAAGAGTTTTAGTAACCGGACCAAACGGAACAGGAAAAGAGTTGGTTGCACATTGGTTACACGAAAAATCAGATAGATCTAAAGGTTCTTTAATTGAGGTAAACTGTGCTGCAATTCCATCAGAATTAATAGAAAGCGAATTATTTGGTCATGTTAAAGGTTCTTTTACCGGTGCAAATAAAGATAGAGCAGGTAAGTTTGAAGCAGCAAACGGAGGTACTATTTTCTTAGATGAAATAGGAGACATGAGCTTGTCTGCACAAGCAAAAGTTTTGCGTGCTTTACAAGAAAATAAAATTCAGCGTGTTGGTTCGGATAGAGATATCAAAGTTAATGTTAGAATTGTTGCAGCAACTAATAAAAACCTTAAAGTAGAAATAGAAGAAGGTAGGTTTAGAGAAGATTTATACCACAGATTAGCGGTTATTTTAATTCAAGTTCCGTCTTTAAATGATCGAAGAGAAGACATTCCGTTATTGGTAGATTTCTTTACGGGTAAAATATCTGTTGAACAAGGAACGCCTAAAAAATCATTTTCCTCTGATGCAATAAAATTGTTACAAGAATATGATTGGACGGGAAATATCCGTGAATTAAGAAATGTAGTAGAACGTTTAATTATTTTAGGAGAAAAAGAAGTCTCTGCAAACGATATTAAAATGTTTGCAAGTAAGTAGCTTCTTGAGTTTCTAGTAAGCTAATAATTTCTGTAAAATCTTTAGTTTTTGCAGAATCTAAGGCAGATTTGTTTTCTTTATCTTTAAGGGATAAATCTGCATTTTGTTCTAATAAAAATGCCACCATCTTAGGTTGATTATACATAGTTGCAAAAATTAAAGGAGTGTAACCAAGATTGTTTTGCGCATTGATATTTGCGTTATTCTTTAAAAGAAGTTTTGCAATATCTACATTGCCTTTAAAAGCAACACCTAATAAAGCGGTGTTTCCTTTAGCATCTTTATGATTTACATTTGCATTGTGTTTTATTAAAGTTTCTGCAATTTCTATTTTATCAAAATAAGTAGCAAAAACTAAAGGTGTAAAACCTCTTTTATCTTGTGCGTTTGCTAGTTTTGGAAACCTTTTTAATAGTGTTTCTATAACATTTATATTTACAGATTGAATTGCATCAAAAAAAGTATTTAAAATATTCATAAGTACTGTGTTTATTAAAAGAAGCTGTTCAAAAAGTATTAAATCTTGTCATACTGAACTTGTTTCAGTATCTCAACTTACTGAAATTCAATCTTCATAAGAATCTGAAATAAATTCAGATTGACAAAAAAACTTGCTTTTTGAACAGGCTCTTTTTTTTTAATTAATTATTTTACATCAAATCTATCAGCATTCATCACTTTTGCCCAAGCTTTTACAAATGCGTGTACAAATTTTTCTTTATTGTCATCTTGTGCAAAAACTTCTGCATAAGAGCGTAAAATAGAATTAGAACCAAATACTAAATCTACACTTGTTGCAGACCATTTAAAAGCATCTGTTTTACGGTCTCTAATTTCATACAAACCTTCACCAACAGAGTTCCAAGTATTTCCCATGTCTGTTAAGTTTACAAAGAAATCATTGGTTAAAGCACCTTCATTATCTGTAAAAACTCCATGTTTCGTGCCTCCGTAGTTAGTGCCTAAAACTCTCATTCCTCCAATTAAAATGGTCATTTCTGGTGCTGTTAAACCTAAAAGTTGTGTTTTATCTAACATCATTTCTTCCGGACTAACGATGTATTCTTGCTTTAACCAGTTTCTATATCCGTCTGCAACTGGTTCTAAAGGTTCAAAAGAAGCTGCATCAGTCATTTCATCTGTAGCATCTCCACGTCCAGCAGTAAAAGGAACAGTTGTATTAAAACCAGCATTTTTAATTGCTTTTTCTACACCAACATTACCCGCTAAAACAATGGTGTCGGCAATACTAATTCCAAATTCTGTTGCAATTGGAGTTAAAACATTTAAAACCTTCGCTAATCTTTCTGGTTCATTACCAGCCCAATCTTTTTGCGGAGCTAAACGAATACGAGCACCATTTGCTCCTCCACGCATATCAGAACCTCTATAAGTTCTTGCACTATCCCAAGCGGTAGATACTAATTCTGTAATTGTTAAATCGGTATTAGAAATTTTTTCTTTAACAAGGTTTACGTCATATTCTTTCTTTCCTATAGGAATTGGATCTTGCCAAATTAAATCTTCAGAAGGTACATCCGGACCGTAATATCTAACTTTTGGTCCCATATCTCTGTGTGTTAATTTAAACCAAGCACGTGCAAAAGTTTCAGAAAAATATTGGTGGTCTTTGCTGAATTTCTCACAGATTTCACGATAGATAGGATCTACTTTCATGGCCATATCTGCATCCGTCATCATAGGATTCAAACGAATAGAAGGATCTTCTACATCTACAGGCTTGTCTTCTTCTTTAATGTTGATTGGTGCCCATTGTGTAGCTCCTGCAGGACTTTTTGTTAATTCCCATTCATATCCAAATAAAAGATCGAAAAATCCATTATCCCATTTTGTAGGTTCTGTTGTCCATGCACCTTCTATACCACTTGTTACGGTGTCTCTACCAACCCCTGTTCCGGTAGGATTAGACCAACCAAAACCTTGGTTTTCAATAGGAGCAGCCTCTGGTTCTGGGCCTAAAATACTAGCGTCACCATTTCCGTGTGCTTTTCCAACAGTATGCCCCCCTGCAGTTAATGCCGCAGTTTCTTCATCGTCCATTGCCATACGAGCAAAAGTTTCTCTAATATGTAAAGCAGTTTTTGCAGGATCAGATTTACCGTTAACTCCTTCTGGATTTACGTAAATTAATCCCATTTGTACGGCTGCTAATGGGTTTTCCATTGTGCTAGCGTCCTCTACATCATTATAACGCTCATCACTTGGAGCTAACCATTCTTTTTCATTACCCCAATAGGTATCTTTTTCTGGTTGCCAAATATCTGTTCTACCAAAAGCAAAACCATAGGTTTTTAGTCCCATAGATTCATAAGCAATCGTACCCGCTAAAATGATTAAATCTGCCCAACTTAATTTGTCTCCATATTTTTTCTTAATTGGCCAAAGTAAACGTCTTGCCTTGTCTAAACTAGCATTGTCTGGCCAAGAATTTAAAGGAGCAAAACGTTGGTTTCCGGTTCCACCACCACCACGTCCATCACTAACTCTATAAGATCCTGCAGAGTGCCATGACAAACGAATCATCAATCCTCCATAGTGTCCCCAATCTGCTGGCCACCAATCTTGACTATCTGTCATTAGTTTGGTAACATCTTCTTTTAAAGCCTCAACATTTAAGCTTTTAAGAGCTTCATGATAATTAAATTCTTCACCAAGTGGATTTACTTTTGTATCATGCTGGTGTAAAATATCTAAATTTAAAGAATTTGGCCACCAATCATTATTAGTTTCATTTGTTGTGTTTCCTCCGTGAAATGGACATTGTGAAATGTCTCCAGAACCATGTTTTAAGTTTTCCATTATATATATGTTTTAAATTTTATGTTTTAATTTTTGACAAAACTACAATATGTTTTTAAATAATTTTTATCTATTGTTTTTATTTTAGGATAGTTAAAAACTATTCAATGTAGTTAGTTCTTAAAAATACGAATTTTATAAACATAATTTTATTAATAGTGAAAATTTATTTAGCTGTTGTTTATATATAGTTAAAAGCTATAGTAATATTGAAACTAACCATTAAAATACTATCTTTTTTTTTGCTTTATTTTTATCTTTGCATCAGTAATAAATAGAACATTAATAATTATAAAACTTATATAGAATGGCAACAGCAGTTGGAAAAAAATTCCCAGATTTAAACGTAGACGCAATGAATGAAATGGGCGATACATTTAAAGTGAATGTATTAGAAGAAGCGGTTAATAATAACAAGAAAGTAGTGTTATTCTGGTACCCAAAAGACTTTACATTTGTATGTCCTACAGAATTACATGCTTTTCAAGCAGCTTTAGGTGAATTTGAAAAAAGAAACACTATTGTTATTGGTGCTTCTTGTGATACTCCAGAAGTTCATTTTGCATGGTTAAGTCAAGCAAAAGACAACGGAGGAATCGAAGGTGTTACATACCCACTTTTAGCAGATAGTAATAGAAATTTATCATCAATTTTAGGTATTTTAGATATTACTAACGAAACTTTTGATGAAGCTACACAAACTATTCAAGTAGAAGGAGATAATGTAACGTATAGAGCTACTTATATTATAGATGAAGAGGGGGTTGTACAGCACGAAAGTATTAACAACATGCCTTTAGGTAGAAATGTTGGTGAATATTTACGTTTAATAGATGCTTTAACGCATGTGCAAGAAAAAGGTGAAGTTTGTCCTGCAAACTGGGAAGAAGGTAAAGATGCGATGTCTCCAGATGCAAAAGGAACTGCAGCTTATTTAGCTTCTCACTAAATACTAATTATAAATTAAGAATTGCGGATTTTTTAATCCGTAGTTCTTAATTTTAAATTCATAATAAAATGGTACAAGAATTAACAGAAGATAATTTACAAGAAATTGTAAACGGAAACGATAAAGTAGTTGTACAATATTCTGCTACATGGTGTGGAAATTGTAGAATTATGAAACCAAAGTTTAAAAAGTTAGCTTCAGAAAATGAAAACGTAACTTTTGTGATTGCAGATGCAGAAAAATTTCCTGAAAGTAGAAAATTGGCAGATGTAAGTAACTTACCAACTTTTGCAACTTTTGAAGGAGGTAGTTTAAAAAATCAAACGCAAACAAACAAGTTTGATGTGTTGAAAGATTTAGTAAACGAAGTAATTTAATTAGATTATGAAATTACCTGTAATTAAACATCTTACTAATTTTATCGAAGAAAACGATCAAGATTATGTGCTAGAAACTATTGAAACTCTAGAAGCTTTAACAGAAATTCCTTCATTAAAAGATGAAGAATTAGATGTTATTGGTGAGTTAATTTCTAATATGTATGGTGCTCTTGAAGTTGATAAAATGGTAAAAGAAGGCACACCCAAAAAGGAAGCGTTAAATACTTTTATGAAACGCGTTTTAGGTTCTATAGACCAATAATAAATAGCATTGTTTAATGTATAATCCTAAGTATTTAACTTGGGATTTTTTTTGTGATAAAATTCCCCATTTCCTCTCCCCAAACTTTATATGTCAATTCTGACGGATGGACGCCATCGCTAAAGTAAATTTTAGAATTGTTATTAGATAAAGAGTGCTGTTTACTCCATTTTTTTAGGGTGATGACTTCGTTATAGTAAAAAACGTTTTTTCTATCTTGTGTTACATCCTGAAGTCTTTCTCCTAAAATTTCTACCAAATTACCAATTACAAATTTTATTGGTTTTGTAAAAGCAGGAAATTCTTTAATAGGAGGCATATTTGTAAAGAATAGAGGAGTACCAGGAAATCTATCTTGTAATAAGTTGATGAGGTTTTCTATTGCATCAGCCCATTTTTTTGGAGAATTTAAAGTAAAAGCATCATTACCTCCCATTCCTATAACAATAATATCTGTTGATGTTTCTTCAATTTTAGGAATAATTTTTTTACAGACTTGCGCTACAGTATAACCACTTCTAGCATATACGCGCCAATTTATGTTACTTTTTAGATTGATAGAAAGTGTATTTGATAAAGAGCCTGTAAATCCGTTTTTATGATAGTCTACACCAACGCCTGCAATAGTGCTTTCTCCAATAGAAAGTATATTTAGCGTTTTATTAAAACCACCATTTATAAAACCTTTTGGTTCTTTGGCTTCTGGAAGTTTTGGTACTTTTTTTCGAATGTTTTTTCCTTGGAAATATAGGAAGGGTAGTAGTGGCACAGAAACTATTGCTCCTAAAAAGTATTTTACTTTATTCATCATCCTTTTTGGCATCATTCACTTTTTTAATGATAGCTTTTAAACGTTCTCTATTTAGTTGTTTTTCTAACTTCACCTTATTAATTTTTTGATTCATTAATTTAGTGTGTTTTGCTTTATTAACGGAATTTTTAGCTTTTCCTTTCCCTTTTTTTGGCATGTTGTTAAATTATTAGGTGTATTATTTTCTGCGGAATAACCACCAATTCATATCTCTGCTTAATTTAAAACCTAATTTCTCATATAGTGGAATTGCAGCATTTCCTTTATTGGTATGCAATATAGGAAGTTTTTTTTCTTTTAAAATTTCTTTAGTTGTATGATGAATTAATTGTTTTGCAAATCCTTTTCTTGTATAATCAGGGTGTGTAACTACAGAACTAATTTCAATAAAATCATCAGTTTGCATTCGCTGTCCAGTAATAGCAACTAGTTTATCATCTTTAAAAATACCAAAGAATTTCCCCATTTCAAAACCTTTCTTTTGATAAAAACCAGGCATTACTAACCAAATTAAATCATATACTTCATCTATGTGTTCTTGTGTTAGTAAAATAATATCTTCGGTAATTTCTACAGCTACCAAGTTCTCTAATACCATCTGGCATCCGTTTATTTTTTTCTCAAGAACTACATACTTGTCATCTATTGTAGGAGTGCCTTTTTCTGAAACTAAAAAGAATTTTTCTGTAATTTTAGAATGGGCTGTTAATGCATCTGCTGTTTTTCCGGAGTCAAAAAAAGAGCCAAAAGAACAGGTGTTTGGCTGATAAAATTGTACGCCATCATATTTTATTAAAGAAGTATTGTGGGTTTCATTTAATGAATACCAGACAGGATTTTTTAGTTTTTGTTCTAAGTCTTTCATCAGAAATAAATATATAAAAATAGCTCACAAATTGCGAGCTTTTTTCTTGATTTTTATTTTATTAAAGTATTATAATTCTTTTTTAAATAGTTTAGAACTCTCAGAAAATTGAGTTAAAATAATTTTAGCTTCTCCATATACTTCTGTTTTACTTTTATCTGATGCTTCTATAGTAATACTTTCTGATGCATTTACAGTAATTGCAGCCGAATCTTTTATAATACTTGTACAAGTAGTAACATTTAATTTTTCTCCATTTAACGCTGAATTTTCTAATGTAATAGCATTAAATATATTAGCAGTTCCTTCAATATTTAAACCAGAATTACCAATCATTCTTGTGTGTAAGTTTTCTGCTTTAAGAACCATGTCTACTTTGCAAGATTCACTTAAATCTAGATCTACATCTTTACTTTCTACATCTAACTTACTTTTAGACCTAAATTGTATTCGAGATTTATTATTATTAAAGAGCTTAAAAATATCAGATTTTATCTTTAAATCAGCTATCCCATAATCGTTTATTTTAAGTAACATAGATGTTGTTTTTATGGTACCTAAAGATTCTATTTCTGCATCATCATTTAAAGTTATTTCCTTTAATGCATTTTTATAATTTACTGAAATATTTAACTTTTTTGCTTTTAATTTTTTGTCAGTAACTATTGTTAAAACAGAATCCGTAACGTTAAAAATGATATGCTCGTGTAGGTTTTTATCGGTTTCTATCTCTATTGATGAAGAGATATTTGAGACTACCAGCTCCACTTTAAAATCATTATTTATAACCACACTATGAAAAGGCGCTAGATCTGTTTTTATCTTTGATATTAATCTATTTCCCTTTATTTTTTCCTGACTAAAGGTGTTGTTAAATAAAGCGAATACGAATACTAATAATAATGTAGTTTTTTTTGTCATAATTGTTATTGTTATAAAAACTAAAAACCATTTCAAAAATATTGAAATGGTTTTTATTATAAAATTTAAGGTAAACCTTAAGCTAACATTGTAACCGGGTTTTCAATAAATGTTTTTAATGTTTGTAAAAATTGAGCTCCAACAGCACCATCTACAGTTCTGTGATCTGATGTTAAAGTCAAATTCATTGTATTACCTACAACTATTTGTCCGTCTTTTACAACTGGTTTTTGTACAATTGCACCAACAGATAAAATTGCTGAGTTAGGTTGGTTAATGATAGAGTTAAAACTACCAATACCAAACATACCTAAGTTAGAAACTGTAAAAGTACTTCCTTGCATTTCTGCTGGAGTTAATTTTTTATTTCTAGCTTTCCCTGCTAAATCTCTTACACCAGCACCAATTTGAGTTAAACTCAATCCGTCTGTATGTTTAATTACAGGTACTAATAAACCATCATCTACAGCTACAGCAACACCTACATGAATATGGCTGTGGTAAATTGTATTTGCCTCAGACCAAGAAGTGTTTACTTGTGGGTGTTTTTTTAATGCCATTGCACATGCCTTAACTACCATATCGTTAAAAGATACTTTAGTGTCTGGAATTGCATTTATTATTTTTCTAGATGCCATTGCATTGTCCATATCAACTTCAATATTTAAACTGAAATCAGGAGCAGAGAATTTAGAGTTACCTAAAGACTTAGCAATTGCTTTACGCATTTGAGAATTTTTAACTTCTTCTGAGTTTTCTACACCAGCAGCAGCAACACTTACAGCGGCAGGAGCAGCTTCAACTTTAGCCGCAGGAGTATAGTTTTCTACATCTTTTTTAATGATTCTTCCGTTTTCACCAGAACCACTAACATTTGCTAAATTAATTCCTTTATCAGAAGCAATTTTCTTAGCTAAAGGAGATGCAAAAATACGTCCGTTAGAAGTATTTGAAGTAGAAACAGTTTTAGTTTCTTCTACTTTAGCAGCTGGTTTTGTAGCAGCAGCTTCAGTTTTTTCAGGAGCTGGTTTTTCTTCAGCAGGAGCAGAAGTAGCACCACCATTAGCAACAATTGCAGAAACATCTGTTCCAGCAGGGCCAATAATAGTTAATAAACTATCTACAGGAGCAGTTTCTCCTTCTTGCACACCAATGTATAGAATAGTTCCTTCATAGAAACATTCAAATTCCATTGTTGCTTTATCTGTTTCAATTTCGGCAAGCATATCACCTTCAGAAACTTCATCACCAACTGTTTTTAACCATGTTGCCACAGTACCATCAGTCATTGTATCACTTAAACGAGGCATTGTAATTACTTGCACTCCTTCAGGAATTGCAGCAGATTCAGTAGCACTTGTTTCTGTAGTAGTTTCTTCTTTTACTTCTTCAGTAGCAGCTTCTTCCTTTGCAGGTTCTGCTTCACCACCGTTTATAATTGCAGAAATGTCTTCACCTTCTTCACCAATAACAGCTAATAAAACATCAACAGGAGAAGTTTCTCCTTCTTGAATACCAATATATAAAAGAGTTCCTTCGTAGAAAGACTCAAATTCCATTGTTGCTTTGTCGGTTTCGATTTCGGCTAAAATATCACCTTCCTCAATTTTATCTCCAACATTTTTTAACCATTTTGCCACAACACCTTCTTCCATGGTGTCACTTAGTCTGGGCATATTTATTATTGTAGCCATATCTTAACTTATAAAAGGATAATCTTCTTGTTCATAAACCATATCGTACATCTGTTGAGGTTCTGGATAAGGAGAATCTTCTGCGAATTGCTCACATTCTTTAACCTTCACTTTTACCTCTTTATCAACAACAGCTAATTCCTCTGCAGTAGCATACCCTTTTTCTAAAATAACATCTTTTACTTGTGTAATAGGATCTATTTTTTTGTATTCTTCTACTTCGTCTTTAGTTCTATAGTGTTGTGCATCAGACATAGAGTGACCTCTATATCTATATGTTTTCATTTCTAAGAAAGTTGGTCCATCACCACGTCTAGCTCTATCTAAAGCTTCGTCTATAGCTTCTGCAACTTTAATAGGGTTCATTGCATCTACTGGTCCACAAGGCATTTCGTATCCTAAACCAAGTTTCCAAATATCTGTATGGTTTGCAGTTCTTTCTACAGAAGTACCCATTGCATACCCATTGTTTTCACAAATAAAAATTACAGGTAATTTCCATAACATAGCTAAATTAAAAGCTTCATGTAATGAACCTTGTCTTGCAGCACCATCTCCAAAACAGGTTAATGTAACACCACCAGTATTATTATATTTATCACCAAAAGCAAGACCTGCACCTAAAGGAATCTGACCTCCAACGATACCATGACCACCATAAAAACGGAATTCTTTTGAAAAAATATGCATAGAACCACCCATTCCTTTAGACGTTCCGGTTACCTTTCCATATAATTCTGCCATTACACGTTTAGGATCTTCTCCCATACCAATCGGTTGTACGTGATTTCTATAAGCCGTAATCATTTTGTCTTTAGATAAGTCCATTGCATGTAATGCACCCGCTAAAATTGCCTCTTGCCCATTATATAAGTGCAAGAAACCTCTAACTTTTTGTTGAATGTAAACAGAAGCAAGTTTGTCTTCGAACTTACGCCAAAAAAGCATGTCTTTGTACCAATCTAAATAGGTTTGTTTGGTGATTTCTTTCATTTTTAGTGATATTGTTTGTTTTAAGACTATTAAAATTTACTCTTTTAATAACCAGTCACAAAAATAACTGTTTTTGATAGAATAAAAAAACTAGATTAGTTTAAAATAAAACAAAATATTTTAAGAGTATTATTTGTCTTTAGCTATTACTATCGTGGCTTTAGCGCCAGTTGCCAAGTTCCATTCATTAGAAGAGAGTAGTGTACCTTCATCATTATATACCTTAAATGCGGCTGTATTTGGTCCAGATGTACCTTGATTTAGCGCTTTAAAAGCAATTTTATTAATACCTATTTCTAAAGGGATATTAAACTTTTGATAGCTTCGTTTTAATGTAATGTTATGCACAACGGGTATGTCATTTACAAATATGGTAACCATATCTCCATCAGGATATTGGAAATCTCTACAAATGATATTTACACTTTTAGAATCTGTTCTAAAACTACCTAGATCTTGGTCTATTACCGGGTAAATATATTGTCCGTTTACTTTTTTAAATGCTTTTAAAAAACGCTCTTCTCTTTGCTTTTCTTGTGTTATAATGCCTTTATTATTAAGGTCATTTTCTTCCTTTTGTTTTTTTAATTTATCATTTTCTTTATCAAAAGCATTTTTAAAACCATCATTTCCATCTAATTCTAATGCTTTTGGTTTTGTTACTTCTTTAGAATTATTTAAAACAATGCCTTTAACTTTACCTTTTTCTTTGCTTCCTGAATTAGAATCTAACTGTGCAGATAGTTGTAAAACAGAGAATAATGAAATAGTGAAAAAAAGAAGTAAGTTGATGTTTGTTTTCATTTATAGGACTTTCAGGCAATTATGCAAATATAATGCCGATTTTGAGTGAGGCTGTTTCTATTTTGTTAAAACTTCTTATTCTATCGGGAAATTAAAGTAGGTATTAGGAAAAGGTTCATTTCTTAAAGTAAAATGCCACCATTCATTTTTATAAGGTCTAAAATTATTTTTTGTCATTAAGTTACGAAGTAACAATCTGTTTTTTTGTTGTTCCGGAGTGATGTTTTTTGGTAGATAATGAGATTTTATACCAAAAAAGTCAAAGGGGCTGCCCATATCTAATTCTTTACCTGTTTTAGTATCTACAATTGTTAAGTCTACTGTACTTCCCCTTGAGTGTCCAGATCTAGAGGCAATGTATCCTCTTTTAAATAATTCTGATTTTGGCACACTTGGGTAATAGGCTTTTTTCATTAATGTATCATCTAAAACCTTTGCCCAGCGTACAAAGTGGTTTACTGCTTGTTGCGGTCTGTATGAATCAAAAATTTTAAGACTGAATCCTTCTTTTTGAAGGCTCTTTTGTACTTTAGTTAAAGCATCAGCGGAAGCTTTGGTAACTATTATACAATTTTTATGATAGCTATCAATTGGTTTCCCTATAAAGTTATTATCACTTAGATAGCGCAATTCTTTTTGAATTGTTTTATCAACATCAGATAAATAGACAAAACCTTCGGGAAGAATTTGTCCGAAAGAGAAAAGAGAAATAAAGAATATAAAAAAGGGAAGTATTTTTTTCATGAGGTAAAAATAAACAAAAAGACAATAGTAAACTTTTAGAATGGTTTTATATCAGAAAATAAAATCATTGAAACCTATAGTGATTAAAAAAAAGGCTAATTTTGTGCCTAATAAATGAATTAAATGAAGCAAACTACAAATACAATTTTAATGATTCGTCCTGTTAGTTTTAGGATGAATGAGCAAACTGCTGTAAATAATTACTATCAACATAATATTGATAATGCATTGCCAGCTACCATTAATACAAAAGCGCAGGACGAATTTGATGCTTTTGTAGAGAAATTACGTGGTTTTGGTATTGATGTAATTGTTGTTTCTGATACAAAGGAAGCGGATACACCAGATGCTGTTTTTCCAAATAATTGGATATCTTTTCATGAAGATGGTACCGTTGCTATTTACCCAATGTTTGCAGAAAATAGGCGCTTAGAAAGACGTGAGGATGTTTTAGAACAGATAGAAAAAGAAGGCTTTTTAATAGAGAATATTGTAGATTATACTTCTGCTGAAGATGAAGGAGTTTTTTTAGAAGGAACGGGTAGTATATGTTTAGATAGAGGGAATAACAAGGCATATTGTGCGCTTTCGCCGAGAGCAGATGAAGAGTTATTTATAGAGTTCTGTGAAGATTTTGAATATACACCAGTTGTTTTTACAGCAAATCAAACAGTAGATGGTAAAAGAGCTGCAATTTATCATACGAATGTGATGATGTGTGTTGGAGAAACTTTGGCGATTATCTGTTTGGCTTCTATTGATGATAAATCTGAGCGTAAAAATGTTTTGAAACATTTAAAAGAAGATGGTAAAAAAGTAATTGATATTACAGAAAAACAGGTTACTAACTTTGCCGGAAATATGTTAGAAGTTAGAGGTAAAGATGATGAGCGTTTTTTAGTAATGAGTCAAGCTGCTTTTAATAGTTTAACTCAATCTCAAAAATCACAAATCAACAATCATTGTAAAATTATTTCTAGTCCTTTAGATACTATTGAGTTTTGTGGAGGAGGTAGTGCGCGCTGTATGATGGCAGAAGTTTTCTTGCCTAAAAAATAAAGTTAGCAAATAATTAAGTACAAAAATACTAGGCAAACGCAAGGTTGGTAAAGGAATTATAAAATCTTCTTTTCAAAACTTTGCGTTTGTTTCATTTTATAAAAAACAAACTCTTTAAATTTCTCCATGCATTTACTTCTTCTTGCTATTGCTCCTGCAACCATTATTATACTATATATTTATTTTAAAGATAAGTTTGAAAAAGAGCCTATTCCTTTTTTATTTAAAAACTTTCTTTTAGGTGCAACGGCAAGTGTGTTAATTACTGTAATTCTTGGTGGTTTTGCAGATAGATTTCTGCCTGTTACTAATGTCGCTAATATATTTCAACAATTTGTAAAGGCATTTATAGTAGTTGCCTTGGTAGAAGAGTTTTCTAAATATGTAATTGTAAAATATTATGCACAGAGAAATAAAGAATACAACGAGCCTTTTGATGGTATTGTCTATGCGGTAATGGTTTCTATGGGCTTTGCTACTTTAGAAAATGTATTGTATGTTTTTCAACACGGAGTGTCTACTGGAATATTAAGAGCATTTACTGCGGTTCCGGCACATGCTACATTTGCCATTTTAATGGGCTATTTTATGGGAAAAGCAAAGTTTTCTAAAAATAGAATAGTTTTAAACTTAACAGGTTTGTTTTTCGCAACGCTGTTTCATGGAGCATATGATTTTTTTCTGTTCATCAACTTTATTCCAGGAATTTCTATAGGTGCATTTATTTCTTTAGGAATTGGAATTCTACTTTCTAGGAAAGCGATAAAAAGACATCAAGATGGTTCTGTATTCAAATTTTTAATCAAAAAGAAACCCCAAAACTAAGTCTTGGGGCTTTTTAATATCTTATTCCTGTTAGAAATAATTATAATATAGAACTTATTTTATTTTTCCAAAACTTCATCAACTACAACTCCGTTTGTTCCGTTTGGCGACTCTATATTTAAAAGATTCGCAATAGTTGGCGCAATATCTGTAATGTTGTATCTTTTTGATGATGAACCTTGTTTTATTCCGTTTCCATAAAAAATAATTGGTACATGTGTGTCATAAGAATATCCAGAACCATGGCTTGTTCCTGTTCTTCCACCAGTTAAAGTAGCCGGATTAGGAATCATTAAAACATCACCAGATAATTTTTGATTATACCCGTTTTGCAGTGAATTTAATATTCCAGAAGAGAAATGTGTGGTTTGCAAAGTTCTTGCGGTTACTGCTTTATAAATACCATCAAAGTTAATTACTTCATCAGCTAATTTTTGAGCAACGTTATTTACTTCTAAACCTAAAGATTCTACTTTGTCTTTATCTAAGAATATTTGATAATTAGAAACGTTTTCAATTAAATCTACAGAATTGAAATATTTTTTAGTGGTTTCTAAAATAAACTCTTTAAATTTTGTCATCTTTAAATAGTGAGCAGGTATTTTTAAAGATTGTAAATAAGCTGGTACATGCACTGCTGCATGATCTGCAGTTAAAAATAAGGTGTAATTATCTTTTCCAACTTGTTGGTCTAAAAATTGAAATAAATTAGCCAAATCTTTGTCTAATCGTAAATAGGTGTCTTCTGTTTCTATGGCAGCAACTCCGTATTTATGACCAATATAATCTGTAGAAGAATAACTAACCGCTAAAAAATCTGTATGTTCACCTTTACCTAAGTTTTCACCTATAATAGCAGCTTTTGCAAAATCTGTTGTATAAGTATTTCCTGCCGGTACTGTTTTTATCAAATCGAAATTACCATTTTTAGAACGCAATGCTTTTAAGTCTTTCGGAAAAGTTGGTGCTTCCTGTCCTTTTAATTTACCTTCATAAATATTATCGTCAACTCTACTGTTTGTGTATGTTTCTATATCGTAAAGTGTTTCCCAAGGTGTGTTTAGGTATTTATCTGCGTTGTTATTTCCATTAAAATCTTTTACCCATTTAGGCAATTCATTCATATAATATGTACTTGTAATCCAAGTATTAAAATTACCACCATCATACCAATAAGCTGCATTTGCAGAATGGCCAGCAGGTAAAATTGCAGATCTATCTTTTATAGAAACACCAATAGTTTTACCAAACATATTTTGAGCCAAATGTAATTGATCTGTTATGGTTGATGTAAAAAGTCTTTTTGGAGATTTTTGTCCATATTTACCCTCGTTTCCAACAGTTTTGTAATTGTTGTCATCTACGCAGTAAATAGATTCTTTTTGATATTTGTCGTACCAATTGTTAGAGATAATTCCGTGTTCACTTGGTGTTGTTCCTGTATAAATAGAGGTGTGTCCAACGGCTGTATAGGTTGGTATGTAGTTGTAATGAGCGTTTTCTAAAGAAAAACCTTCTTGTAAAATTCTATTAAATCCATCTTTTCCATATCTATCGGAATACCTTGTTAAATAATCATATCTCATTTGGTCAATAACAATACCAACCACCAATTTTGGTTTTTTATTTTGTGATGTTAGTTTGTTGTTTCCTAAATAAATAAATAGGCAGATGAAGCTGAAAAGTAATTTGAATTTCATAAGTACATATATAAATTATGAGTCAAAAGTAATTATTTTTTGTTTTGATTTGGTCAATTTAACGCACTATTAATGATAATTTAATACTTTAGCATAAAATTAAAATGAATGGGTTACCTAGAACATGTTGGTAAATATTTTATGATGTTAGGGCGTGTTTTTAAAAAACCGCAGAAAGGAAAAGTTTTTTACGAAGCTTTGATAAAAGAGATTGATGAATTAGGCTTAAAATCTTTAGGGATTATTATGTTTATTTCCTTTTTTATTGGAGGTGTAATTGCGTTGCAAACGGCTTTAAATTTAGACAATCCTTTTATTCCAAAATCTTTAATAGGTTTTGCGGCTAAGCGTTCTATTATTTTAGAGTTTGCACCCACTTTTTGTTCCATTATTTTAGCAGGTAAAGTAGGTTCTTATATAACTTCTAGTATCGGTACTATGCGAGTTACAGAACAAATTGATGCTTTAGAGGTGATGGGTATAAATGCTTTAAGTCATTTAGTGTTGCCTAAAGTGATTGCAACAGTTTTCTTTTATCCTTTTTTAATCTCATTAGGGATGTTCTTAGGGATTTTAGGAGGATGGGTTACAGGTGTTTTGTCTGGACTTTTTTCTGGAGCAAATTATATAGAAGGTATTCAAACAGATTTTGATCCTTTTTTATTATCGTACGCAATCATTAAAACCTTAATTTTTGCATTTCTAATCTCTACAGTACCTTCTTATCATGGTTATTATGTAAAAGGAGGATCTATAGCGGTTGGTAAAGCAAGTACGCAAGCTGTAGTTTGGACGACTATTTTAATTGTAATAGCAAACTATTTTTTAACTCAAATGCTTTTAACCTAAAATATGATTGAAGTAGATAATTTACATAAAGGTTTTGGAGATGTAAAAGTATTAAAAGGTATAACAGCTACTTTTCTTCCTGGTGAAACCAGTTTAATAATTGGTCAAAGTGGTTCTGGAAAAACAGTATTTATAAAATCTTTAATAGGTTTGCACACGCCAGAAAAAGGTTCTATTTCTTTTGATGGTAGGATAAATACAAAATTTACTGAAAATGAAAAACAGCAATGGAGGCAAGAAATTGGTATGGTTTTTCAAGGAAGTGCCTTGTTCGATTCTCAAACGGTAGAAGATAATGTAATGTTTCCGTTAAAAATGTTTACAGATAAATCTCACGCAGAAATGCTAGATCGCGTAAACTTTGTTTTAAATAGAGTTAATTTAGAAAACTCTAATAAAAAATTACCAGCAGAGCTTTCTGGAGGAATGCAGAAACGAGTTGCCATTGCCAGAGCAATTGTTATGAATCCTAAATACCTTTTTTGTGATGAACCAAACTCTGGTTTAGATCCAAGAACTGCAATTGTAATTGATAATTTGATTCAAGAAATTACGGATGAATATAAAATTACAACCGTAATTAATACACATGACATGAATTCTGTGATGGAAATTGGAGAAAAAATAATTTTTTTAAAGGAAGGTCAAAAAGCTTGGGAAGGTACCAGTGAAGATATATTTAAAACTGACAATGAGGCAGTTGTAGACTTTGTGTATTCTTCTAATTTATTTAAAAAAGTAAGAGAAGCATATTTAAATGAAAAAAAATATAAATAGATTTGTTTTTTCTAATATAAAGTATATATTTGCAGCCGCTTAAAAGGAAATATATTGACCTGGTAGCTCAGTTGGTAGAGCATCTCCCTTTTAAGGAGAGGGTCCTGGGTTCGAGCCCCAGCCCGGTCACAAAAAATAAGAGCTTCATAAAAAAATGAAGTTCTTATTTAAGAAATTTTAAAAGAGAAAGTCATTTCTCTAATTAGTGAAAAAAATATCTTTTTAGTCATTAAGATAAAAATAAATGACCTGGTAGCTCAGTTGGTAGAGCATCTCCCTTTTAAGGAGAGGGTCCTGGGTTCGAGCCCCAGCCCGGTCACATTAGATTAAAAGCTTCACAGAAATGTGAAGCTTTTTTTATGCAAAAAAATATTATAATCAGTTTTATTGTCAATTTTAAATTTTTGTATCTTTCCCAGAATAATTGAAACTTAAATTTGATGGAAGAAAATAAGGGAGCTGAGGAAAAGGTAGATCAATCTAAGCAAGGAATGAAAGATGAAGCTAGAGGTTTACTCTTTAGTATCAGAAAATATTTAACCGAACTTTTAGACTTTAGACACGATACGGATCATGAAGCTACCATGGAAGCTATTAAAGCAGATATACCTTTTAAAGGTGCAACTGCTTGGATTCTTATTTTTGCTGTCTTTGTGGCTTCTATAGGGTTAAATGCTAATTCTACTGCAGTTGTTATTGGTGCCATGTTAATATCGCCCTTAATGGGACCTATTTTGGGAATAGGAAGTGCTTTTGCAATTAATGATATTGAGGTGTTTAAAAAATCATTAGTCAGTTTGGCAACAATGATTACTTTAAGTTTACTTGCGTCATTTGTTTTTTTCTATTTCTTTCCGTTAAGTGAAGATACATCCGAATTATTAGGGAGAACAAGACCAGATATTAGAGATGTATTAATTGCCTTTTTTGGAGGTTTGGCTTTAATGGTTGCAAGAACAAAAAAGGGAACAGTAGCTTCTGTTATTTTTGGAGTTGCTATTGCTACTGCATTAATGCCGCCCTTGTGTACTGCAGGATTTGGTTTAGCAAAAGGTTTTTCTGGAGATACTGTTGGTTTTACCTATGCTTTAGGAGCCATGTATTTGTTTACAATTAATACTATTTTTATTGCTTTGGCAACATTTATTGTATTAAAACTGTTAAGTTTTCCAATGCATAAATATGCGAATGCTGCACGAAGAAAACGATATGCTACTATTGCAACGGTAGTAGGTATTGCTGTTATGATTCCTGCTGTTTATACTTTTTTACACGCCTTAGAAGAAAGTAGGGTAAATGCACAGTTAAAAACGTTTGTTAAAAATGAGGTTATGACTATTGATAACTATCAATTAATTGATGAAGATTACGATTTTGATACTAAGGTTTTAAAACTTAACTTCTTTAATGAAGTAACTGCTGTAGAGAAAAATATGTTAGAAAGTAGTTTGATTAATGACCCTAGATATGATCGCTTAAAAGAAGTGAAAATTAATATTAAAGGGAGTGATACAAAGAGTTTCGAGTTAATTACTACAGCGTATACCGAGAAAAGAGAAGAGTTGAATGAAAGTAAAAAGCGAATACAAGAACTTGAAGATAAGATTACTGAGTTAGAAGGTATTATTTCTGGTTTAAATATAAGGATTGAAGATGATGCTCTTCAAAATGATAAAAAGGCAATTGCTTTTAGTAGAGTTTCTAAAGAAGCTAAAATTCTATATAGTGAAATAGAAGAAATAGGATTTTCAAAAGTTTTATTTTCTAAAGATTTTATCAATATAGATACCATTCCTACTGCAACAGTAAAGTGGAATTTAAAAGTGTCTGATACTATTATTCGTGTAAAAGAAAAGAAATTACGTAGTTGGTTGCAAAAAGAAATGGACTTAGATACGTTATTTATTAAAAGAGATAAGTAAGTTTTAAGGAGTTTTCTAAAAGTTTTGAATATTGTCATACTGAACTTGTTTCAGTATCTTAACGTATCTATATTTAATATTCATAAGAATCTGAAATAAATTCAGATTGACAAAAAAATCACTTGTTAGATAATCTCATTTGTTAAACGAACTACTCTATAATTGATGTTATTAAAGTAAATAAATTCTAAGCGTTTTTGTAGAATTCTATTTCTACATTTTGGTTGAATAAATATACTTTTTTATTACTCATATTCATGCATTCATATCGGGTTCTACGTTTGTTTCCTCTTTTGTAGATGGTGTTTTTAAATACAAATAAACTACCAAAAGGGATGTCAAAAATAAAATGTTTGCCCGTTTCTGCTACATTACCTCTTAAAGCTAATGATAAATCTGCATCAGTATCTGTACTTGCTTTTGGGTTTTTAAAATACCTTGCTAAAAAAGGCAACATTTCCATAGGATAAATTTCTGGACGTAAAAAAGGCAGCATTAAATGCTGAAAAACCATTTTCCATTCTTTACCATGAGGTTGTACGCGTCCGAATTTTTGATGCGTAACATGATGTGCAATTTCATGAACTAACGTAAGTAAAAACTGATATTTATTAAGGTTGTTATTTACGGTAATTTGAAATCTTCCGTCTGGTAATTGTCTAAAATCACCATGTTTTGTTTCTCTCTGGTTTACAATTTTTAGCGTAAAAGAATGCTCGTTTATAAGAAACTCTATAAACGGAATTGCTTTTGAAGGAACGAAATCTTTGTAACTTGAATTCAATTTTTAATTTTTTTGAATGCTTATTGCTTACGGAGTTGAAGAAGATACTTGTAATACTTTTCCGTTATAAAATTTATTTCCTGTTAAAGAGAAATCAAAAATATAATTCGCCATTTCTGTGGCAGAGGTAGGTGCTTCGTATCCAGGGAAAGCTTCTTCTAGCATTTCTGTTTGTACTGCTCCTAAAGCCAAAACATTAAATGCAATTTGTTGTTCTTTATATTCTTCTGCTAATAATTCTGATAACGTAATTACTGCGCCTTTGGCGGATGAATATGCTGCTAATCCAGGAAACTTCATACTTCCTTGAATTCCGCCCATAGAACTTATAGTAACTACATGGCTTCCTTTTTGCATAAACGGAATCATTAATTTAGTCAACTCTGCAACGGCAAAAACATTAACTTTATAGACTTCTAAAAAATCATCCGAAGATAAATCTGTAAAAGGCTTATTGATTAATTTACCAGCATTATTGATTAAAATATCAACTTGTTGCCAATTATTTTTAACATAGTCAGTTACTTTTTCTAGGTCTGAATTCACAGATAAATCAACAGAAATTAAAGTGATGTTTTTATGATTAAACTCAGATAGTGGTTTTGTGTTTCTAGATAAGGCTAATACTTGATGTCCTTTTTCTGCAAACTGTTTAGCGAGTTCAAAACCAATTCCTCTGCTTGTACCTGTAATTACAATGTTTTTCATTTCAATAAAAAAATTTGAACGAGCAATTTACTCAATTTTTCATAAATTTAAACCTCAAAGGTTTTAAAACCTTTGAGGTTTATCTGTATTTTTAAAAATTAGAAGGGCTAGTAACGTTTAGAGATATAAGATTTAAGTGACTCTTGCAAAGGCGGAGCCTTACAATTCAATATCTTATAGAGGATACTATACTTCAATTAATGTTGATTTCATTTGATAGAAAAACTACTCTTCCGTTTCAAAAGTAATATGTTGGTAAGCGCCAATATCAGGATTTGTAGTTCTATCAACACCTAAAATATCTGCAGAAAAAGAAGTTGTTTTTGCTTTACTTATGGCATCAGACTCTTCTCCAATTATAAAATCACTGTTTTGAGTATTTCTAAAATGAGCATTTCCATTTATTATGTTGTCTTGGTAAAAAGTACTTGTAAAATCTAGTTCGGTGTTGTCTTTAAAAGAGTCATTATTGTCCGTGAATTTAATCATGGAATTACTAATGTTGTAGTTAAAGATTCCGCCTCCATCAACTTTATCTAAGATAAATTCTATGTTGTTATTTCCATCAAAAATGCAATTGGTAAAATTAGCAGCATGTAAATTTCTAGTCTCAATAATTTCTTGTCCCGTTGCATCTGAATACACAAAAAAGTTGTTCACTAGAACAGCAGGTAATTGACGTAAACCATTGTTCCAGAAGTTAGCAAAAGTAGAATGTGTAAAATTATACGTACCTCCAATAGTTGCTGCTAAAGAAACCTGACCAGCAGCGCCAACAACTACATTGTTACCTTCAATATTTGCTTCTCTTCCTAATATTCCATAGCTAGAATGATTATAGATTTCTGTGTTTTGTAATTTTAAAGTTGGAGTAGAAGGAGCGCCAATGCTGTCAACCAAGATTCCAATAACTCCGTTTTTAATAATGGTGTGGTTCATTTCATTGTCTTTGCTTCCTGCTCGCATCCAAATAGTTCCCCATTGTCCGGCAGTTTCGCTAAAAGAATATTCTAATCGATCGCCTTCAAAAATCACTTTTTCAGAAAGTGTTCCGTTTACTTTTAAAGTAGCTTTGTTATCTACAATTAAACCAGAATTATCATGGAAATAAACTTTTGCTCCGGCTTCTATGGTTAATGTTTTATTTGCTGGTACAGCTGCAAAGCCATAAATAACAGTAGGTTTTACGTTGGAAATGGTTAATTCTGAATCCGTTAAAAAACGCCCTTTTAAGGTCGTTGGTTCTCCGTTTAAAGTTAAGCTGTCAATTTTCATAGAAATAGCATCTTTTCCAGGGAAGATAAAATTGGCATCTTGCACCAAAGTAACTAAATCTACATCTTGCTGAAAACTACCAGAATCGAATAAAATTCTGTCTGTGTATAACGGATTAACTACATTACTCGCATTTATGGTGGTTTCTACGAAAATAAAAATACTGTCTTTAGCAAGAATGTCTATGTTTTTAAAATCTTTTCCAGGAATTCCATCTACATTTAATCTGTAGTTAGAATTGGTACCATTTTCTAATTTTATTTCGGGAATGGTAATCGCATTTTTTCCTCTATTATATACTTTTAAATTATACGTTGCAGAACCAATATTTGTAAATATTGTATCTAAAAAAAGTGTGTCCTTAGAGAATTCTAATAAACCAGAACTTGGTGTTGTGTTAAAATCTTTTCTACAAGAACTTACAGAAATAAGAACGACACAAATAATAAAGGAAATAAAGTAACGCATAATAGTAATTTCTGTCTCCTCGAGCGCAGTCGAGAGGTTAGTTATAGGTCTCGACTGCGCTCGACCTGATATTTTATTAAAATATAATAATAGAACTTTTTAATAAGTCTATTATTGTTTTTTAATCAATTCAATTTCGAATAGTTTTCCCCAATGTTTACCAGTTACAAAAAGACGGTTATTCTCTTTATCATAAGCAATACCATTTAAAACTTCGTCATGAGGAACCAATTTCTGTGTTTTTTCCATTTCTGCATGCAAGCCTTTTAAGTTTGCAATACCTTCTACAACTCCTGTTTTTGGGTCTATAACAACAATAGCATTTTGCTGATATTTATTTGCATAGATTTTTCCATTGATCAATTCTAATTCATTTAAGTCGGCTACCGCGTATTTATTGGTGTAAACTTGAATTGATTTTTCTTCTTTTAAAGTCTCTGGGTCTAAGAACCAAATTTTGTTTGTACCATCAGATTTTATCAACTGAGTTCCGTTATGTGTAAAACCCCAACCTTCTGCACTGTTGTTGTAGGCAAATTCTTTTTCTTGTTTAAAGGTATCTAAATCATATACAAAACCTTTTTTTCCTTGCCAAGTTAACCAGTATATCTTGTTGTTAAGAATGGTCATTCCCTCACCAAAATACTTTTTATCTAAATCTATTTTTTGTAAAACTTTACCCGTTTCAATTTCAACTTTTCTTAAGGTCGATTTTCCTCTTTGACCAGTAGTTTCATATAAAAATCCATTATAATATTCTAAACCCTGAGTGTAGGCCGTTTTATCATGCGGATATTCATTTATAATTTTATAGTCATATACAATAGGTGCTTTGTTTGCTAAAACTTCAAAAAAACTATTTTCTTTTTTTGTCTTTTCAGCATAAAAAACTAAAGCAGAAATTTGATGTTTTCCAACACCTAATTCAGTTGTATTAATAGAAATTGCATTTCCATCTGAAGAAACCTCATTTCCATTCACGAAAAACTGGACACTATTTATGGCTTTCTCTTCTTTCTCTTTTAAAGTAACTTCAATATTAGAATTTAGAGCGACTTGTTTTTTATGCTCTAAACTAAATTTATAGACATCAGAACAAGATGTAATTAGCAGAAAACACGTAAAAAATGCAACAAGTAAGGTATTCTTTTTCATTTTTGTAATTATTTATATTTATTTTTAGTCTTTTTAACTTTTGTAAAAGTGTTGAAAAACCACTATTCATCAACGAAATCTAATGTAAAAATAACTAATGTGATTGTTAGACCAAATAAAAACAAAATATTTATTTGTTAATTAAAAAATATAGTTAAATTTGCATCCTCAAAATAGTAAACAACAACTATTTAGAGAATCGAGTAAGCTTTACCAACTTCACTCATGCAAACATAACATTAAAGTATTAAAATATAATAAAATGAGAAAAGGAATTCATCCAGAAAATTACAGAATGGTAGCTTTTAAAGACATGTCTAACGAAGATGTATTTTTAACACGTTCTACAGTAGACACTAAAGAAACGTTAGAAGTTGATGGTGTTGAGTATCCTTTAGTAAAATTAGAGATCTCTAGAACATCTCACCCATTTTACACTGGTAAATCTAAACTTATTGATGCTGCAGGACGTATCGATAAATTTAAAACGAAATACGCAAAATTCAAAAAAGAGTAATTCTTTTAGAATTTTCAACATATTTAAAACTCCAACATTCATTTGTTGGAGTTTTTTATTTTACATTATACTGGTTTCTGGAGTGTTTAACATGGAAAACAGGTTACTGTAATTTGTGATTTTCTATGTAGTCTATTTTTTAGTAATTTTGATGTTACCTTGCAGGTCAGGCTTTAGGTTATGATCTGTTTTTAAGTTGATATTACTAAGAGTTTTTAGATTAAAAAAAGACGGAATAATTAGATTAGAAACAATTTATTATAATAAATAAGAAGAGTATATTTTATGAAAAATTTTGATATTGTTATTATTGGTGGTGGTCCTATTGGAATTGCTTGCGGATTAGAAGCTCAAAAAAACGGGTTGAGCTATGTAATTTTAGAAAAAGGACCGATTGTAAATTCTTTATATAATTATCCAGTGAATATGCAATTTTTCTCTTCTTCAGAAAAGTTAGAGATCGATGAAATTCCGTTTATTAGTAAAGAAGCTAAACCAAGAAGGAGTGAGGCTTTAGAATATTATCGAAGAATTGCTACTTCAAATAAGCTACATATTAATTTATTTGAAAAAGTAACTTCTGTGTCTAAATATGAAGATGAATTTTCAATTCTTTCGGATAAAAATACCTACAAGTCTAAGAATATTGTCATTGCCACTGGTTTTTATGATATTCCGAATTTGTTAAACGTACCTGGAGAAGATTTACCAAAGGTTTCTCATTATTATAATGACCCACATTTTTACGCTGGACAAAAATTAGCGGTTATTGGAGCTAGTAATTCGTCTGTAGACGCAGCTTTAGAATGTTATAGAAAAGGAGCAGAAGTCACTATGGTTATTAGAGGTTCTGAAGTTGGGCAACGTGTAAAATATTGGGTAAGACCAGATATTATCAACCGTATAAAAGAAGAAAGCATACAAGTTTTTTATAGCAGTACGGTAAAAGAAATAACGAAGGATACCATTGTTATAAATACGGAAAATGGAGTAGAAACTTTACCAAACGACTTTGTTTTGGCATTAACAGGTTATAAACCAAATTTTACGTTTTTAGAGCAAGTTGGTGTTACTTTTTCTAATGATGAAAAGAAAATTCCTACTTACAATGATGAAACTATGGAAACCAATGTGAATGGAGTCTATTTAGCAGGTGTTATTTGTGGTGGAATGGAAACGCACAAATGGTTTATAGAAAACTCAAGAGTTCATGCGAAAATGATTATAAGTAATATTAAAAAATTAAAAGAATAGTTTACAGCAAACTATTCTTTTAATTCATAAACATCAATTTGAAGTTCATCAACTTGATCTTTAGGTATTTTTTTAATCACTTTTTTAGTAAAATTAGGTGTCTGAATATAATAACTAATTTCACCTTCGCTTCCGGGTACATATTTAATCTCTAACGTATTTGTACCTTTAATTAAGTGTAAGTCTGTAAGTCCGCCTGTACCTCCAAAATACATTAAGCTTTTACCATTTAGAGTTGCTTGAAAAACATCCATTCTTTGAGAGTAAATAAAAGCAGCATCTTTATTACCTAAAGTAACTTTTTCTTTTTCTGATTTATCTTTTTTAAACTTTAAGTCAAACTTTGAAGTTATAGTTCCAGATTCTTTTTCGCTTGAAACATAATAAAAAGGAATATATTCTATTGAGCTTCTTAAACCAAAACTAAATTTTCTAGGAGGGTTGAAGTTTTGTGTTCTTCTATCAAATTTTATTTCAATAGTATTCTCGCCTTCTTTTAATACAAAAGCTATTCGGTCTTGAACAAAAGGAGGCATGTCTTTTAGTTGATCTTTAAATGGGTGTTCTTCATTAAAAATCTTTAGACCAGAAAGGTCTCCCTTACCTACAGGTTTTCCATTAATTTTTAGCTGTACATCGTAATTGCTATTATGCCCAGAAACAAAAGCTTTAATATGTTTAGTGTCTTGAGATGTCATACTTATAAAAAATAGTGAAATTAAAATTAATAAACTCGCTCTTTTCTTCATGTCTTTTTTTAGTGTTTTAAATTGTTATGTAAGAAATTCTACTTTCTTAGATAGCAATATAGAGGGGGAAGTTTTTATTAATATTCTTTAAAATCGATAGATTTATTGGGCAAATGTAAATGTTATTCTATGATTTTTAAACGTTGTATCTATTTCATTTTGGAAATAAATGAACCCTCTTTTTAGTTTGATACTTAGAAGGTAGTTACTCAACTGTTTATTTACTTTTTTATTTTATAAAGTTTTTTTTTATTTTAAAAAAAAGCTAGCTGTAAAAAAGACACTATGGAAACCAATCTAAAAGATGTGTGTTTAGTAGATGTTGTTTTCGGAGGTGTGGAGTATGTATAGAATTTAAAAGAAACAAGCCTTAACATTTAGTTGTTAAGGCTTTTTTTTAAATGTTTTAATACCTTTTTTAAAACAATTTCTTATAATAATCAGCTGCCATTCTTTGAGTTGTAAACTCAGGGATAACATCGTCCATTGCTTTAAATACTATTTTTTGCCAGTTTTTAGGAGCGCCATAATACGTTGGCAATACTTTGTTTTCTAAAATATTGTATAAATTATCGGTGTCTAATTTGTCTTGCTCATAGGTTGGTAATTTATAATCTAGTGCTGGTAGTACGAAACAGTTTTCTTCGTCTTTTTTAAATTCTGGAATCCAGCCATCATCCGTAGAAACATTTACAGAACCATTCATAGCAGCTGTCATACCACTTGTACCAGAAGCTTCACGTGTAATTCTGGGTGTGTTTAGCCAAACATCAGAACCGCATTTTAATTTTCTAGACAAGTCAATTTCATAACCAATAAGTACGGCTAAATTTGGTTCTTGTTTAGATTGATGTACCAAATGGTTAAAAGTATCGATTGCGCCATAATCAAACGGATATGGTTTTCCTGCCCAAATAATTTGTACAGGATATTTTTCATTATGAATTAATCTTTTAAATCGATCGTAATCATGTAAAAGTAAATCTGCTCTTTTATAACCTGCAAAACGTCTAGCCCAAACTATAGTTAATACATTTGGGTCTAATTTTTTACCAGTTTGTTTGTACACTTCTTCAAAAAGTTCGCTTTTTAATGCTAGTTTTTTCTTCTTATAAGTAGTTGCATTGCCTTTCTCCCAAGATTTTTTAATGGTTTCATCTTGCCAAAATTTTTGATTCTGAGCGTTTGTAATCGGGATTATTTCGCAAATACCTTCGTAATCTTTCCACATATCATTCGCAACAATAGCATGAAGTTTAGAAACTCCGTTTGCTTTTCTAGCCATTCTTAATGCAGCAATGGTGTAGTTAATCATGCCACCATTTACCATTTCGGTTTGCAACTCTTGTTCAGAATAAGTTCTTCCAAAGAAACCACATCGGTTTAAATGACGCGCATCTCGCTCTTCATTTCCTGCTTTTTCTGGAGTATGTGTTGTAAATACCATTTGCTCTTTAGTTATGCCTTTATCTTTTAAATAATAAAAAGCAGGTAATGCATGTCCTTCATTTAAATGATAGGTATCTGCGCCTCCTAAAGCTTCTACAACTTTAGCGCCCGCAATTCCTAAAACAATACTTTGTGAGATTCTTGTTACCTGATTTTGGTCGTATAAATGATTCGTGATAGTTCTAGATAAATGGTCGTTTCCGTCTACATCTGTACTTAAAAAATACATTGGTACGGTGCCAAAAACTTCTGGTTTTAGAACATAGGCTCTTACTTTTACATTCGGATTGTCGTGAAGTTTTATAGTTACTTCAATACCTGTGTATTCTAAAAAATCGAAGTGTTTTTCGTTAAATTCGGTTTTTAATGTTTGGTCATCATTTCTTGCTTGGTCATAGTAGCCATATTTCCAAAGCATACCAATACCAATCATATTTTGTTTTAATTCAAAGCCAGAACGCATGTGGGAACCTGCTAAAAAGCCCAATCCTCCAGAGTAAATATTAAAAGCTTGATCGATACCGAATTCCATACTAAAATAAGCGACTTTCTTTTTATATTTTGCTGCTGGTTTGTATGGGTGATGCCATTTACTATATATATGTTCCATAATTTTTTTTGATTTTAATATTAAAAGTAAGAAAAATAGACAATTTATGATGTTGTTTATAAGTTAAATTTAGGTAACTAAAGTTAATTTATAATGCTTTTAAATTTAAGGTAAATAGTTTGTTTTTAGTTTTTTATGACATCCGTCATTTTTAGTTTGAATAGGTTTTTTAAATACCTTTTTTAGGGTTTTATGAGATCCCTCAATCGCTTGAAAAAGCTCATTTCGGAATGACATTTGTTTTATTATTACGAAGAATGAGGGGGGGACAGAATTAAATAAAATAAAAGACTTCTAGGTTATTATAAAAAACAAAAAAACCGCTTCAAAAAGAAACGGTTTTAAAATATTTAAATAACACTGTGCGTTCTACATATAATCTTCAATTGGGTTACAAGAACAAATTAAGTTTCTGTCTCCAAAAGCATCATCAACTCTACGTACGGTTGGCCAAAATTTATTTTCAGCAATGTACTCTAAAGGAAAAGCCGCTTGTTTTCTAGAATAAGGTAACGTCCATTCATCTGCAGTTAACATTTCTTGCGTGTGAGGTGCGTTTTTTAAAGGATTGTTGTCATCCTCTTTTGTTGCATTCTTAATTTCTTCACGAATAGAAATCATTGCATCACAAAAACGATCTAATTCTGCCATAGATTCAGATTCTGTAGGTTCAATCATCATCGTTCCTGCAACTGGGAAAGATACCGTCGGTGCGTGAAAACCATAATCCATTAAACGTTTAGCGATGTCTACTACTTCAATTCCGTTTTGCTTAAAATCACGACAGTCAATAATCATTTCGTGCGCAGCTCTGTTCATTTCCCCAGTGTATAAACTGTTGTAATGTCCGTGTAAACGCTCTTTAATATAGTTGGCATTTAAGATGGCATTTTTGGTAGCATCCGTTAATCCTTTTGCACCTAACATGGTAATGTAACCGTAAGAAATTAAACACACTAAAGATGATCCCCAAGGAGCAGCAGAAATGGCAGTAATTGCATTTTCTCCTCCGGTAGCAACTACAGGATTTGTAGGTAAAAACGGAACTAATTGCGGAGCGACACAAATTGGACCAACTCCAGGACCACCACCACCATGTGGAATGGCAAATGTTTTGTGTAAGTTTAAGTGACAAACATCAGCACCAATCGTTGCAGGGTTTGTCAATCCAACTTGTGCGTTCATATTTGCACCGTCCATGTATACTTGTCCGCCGTTATTATGAATAATTTGTGTAATTTCTTTAATTGCTTTTTCATACACTCCGTGTGTCGAAGGATAGGTTACCATTAAAGCCGCTAAATTATCTTTGTGTAAAATTGCTTTTGCACGTAAATCTTCAACATCAATATTTCCTTTTTCATCGGTTTTAGTAACCACAACCTTCATACCGGCCATAACTGCTGACGCAGGATTTGTTCCGTGTGCAGAAGCAGGAATCAAACAAATATTTCTGTGAGAATCGTTATTAGATTCGTGATATGCTCTAATAGTCATTAAACCAGCAAACTCACCTTGTGCACCAGAATTTGGTTGTAAAGAAGTACCAGCAAAACCAGTAATAATATTTAATTGATGCTCTAATCTCTTTAAAACTTGTTGATATCCTTCAGCTTGATTTAATGGTACAAAAGGATGAATATTCCCCCACTGCGGATTACTTAAAGGCAACATTTCAGAAGCTGCATTTAATTTCATTGTACAAGATCCTAAAGAAATCATAGAATGATTTAACGCTAAATCTTTACGCTCTAATTTTTTAATATAACGCATCATGTCTGTTTCAGATTGATACGTGTTAAATACATCATTGTCTAAAAACGATGTACTTCTTTTGGTGTTTTCTGTAATAACTTCAAAATCTGCACTAAAAGATTCTTTAGTTAAGATTTGGTGAAAATCATCTACAGTTTCCGATGCAATCGGTTTCTTTTTAAGTTGACCAAAAATGGTGAACAAGTTCATTAAATCTTTCTGTGTAGTTGCTTCATTTATAGAGATAGAAATGTGTTTTTTATCAACATAATTAAAGTTCACTTTAAAAGACTCTGCAACAGATTTTAATTTAATACAATCTATTTCTACCAATAAAGTATCAAAATAAGAAGAGTTTAACTGCTTAAAACCTGCTTTTTCTATAAAATTGGCAACTAATTTAGTTTTGTTGTGTACAGAGTCTGCGATAAATTGTAAACCACTTTTACCATGGTAAACAGCATACATACCTGCCATAACAGCTAATAAAACTTGTGCTGTACAAATGTTAGAAGTCGCTTTTTCCCTTTTAATATGTTGTTCACGCGTTTGCAATGCCATACGTAAAGCACGTTCTCCGTTGATGTCTTTGGTAATACCAATAATACGCCCTGGAATACTTCTTTTGTATTTGTCTTTTGTAGCAAAATAACCAGCATGAGGACCTCCATAACCTAACGGAATTCCGAAACGTTGTGTAGTTCCTACAACAACATCAACTCCAAATTCTGCAGGTGCTTTTAATTTTACCAATGATAAAATATCGGCAGCAACAGCAACTTTTATATTGTTTTCATTCGCTTTTGCAACAAAGGCAGTATAATCATAAACTTGACCATGTTTACCTGGATATTGTAAAATAGCTCCATAAAATTCTTCAGAAAAATCAAATTCCTCATGGTTTCCAATTACCAATTCAATTCCAATAGGAGTAGCGCGTGTTTGTAAAACAGATATTGTTTGAGGTAAAACTTCTTCAGAAACAAAAAACTTATTTACACCAGCTTTCTTTTGTGCTCTTTCTCTAACATCAAATAAAAGTGCCATTGCTTCTGCAGCCGCAGTACTTTCATCTAATAAAGAAGCATTCGCCAATTCCATTCCTGTTAAATCACAAACCATTGTTTGAAAATTTAACAAAGCTTCTAATCTACCTTGTGCAATTTCTGCTTGGTAAGGTGTATACGCTGTATACCACCCCGGGTTTTCTAAAATATTACGCTGAATTACACTTGGCACAATTGCCTCATGATATCCTAAACCAATATAACTTTTAAAAACTTTATTTTTTTCTGATAATTCTTTGATGTGCGCTAAATACTCGTATTCGCTCTTAGCAGGCGCTAAATCTAACTCATTTTTTAAACGAATATCATCTGGAACAGTTTGGTAAATTAACTGATCTAAATTATCCGCTTTTATAGTTGATAACATTTTTTCTTGCTCCTCTTTGTTAGGACCAATATGTCTGTTTTGAAACAAATTTGTATTCATTTAATAGGGTTTTGTTAATGCTATTTTAATATGATTTCGATTGTTCTTAGTTGTGTGTATTTATTCGAAATTTTGCAGACCAAAAGTAGGGAAATAATAAAATAATTTAGCCCATTTTTTTGCCAAAAAAGGGGGAATTATCAACCAAAAAAGAATGTTATGAACATAAAACCTATTTTTGCCGAATGAGATTCTTAAAATTGGTTTTAGATTTTTATATAAATGCAAGTATTCATGTAGCATTTTCTGTGTATGCGCTGCTAAGAATTACAGAAGTTTATTTAGATCTGCCTTATAATAGCGACTTAAATTATTTTATGTTTTTGGGAACTATTACAGGGTATAATTCTGTAAAATATGCCGGTGTGGCAAAATTGCATCATAAAAGTTTAACCAAAAGCTTAAAGAATATACAGGTATTTTCGTTCTTCTGTTTTTTAGCATTGTGTTACTTTGCATATCAAATTCCTTTAAAAACACTTTTTTATACCATTCCTTTCTGTTTGTTAACAGTATTATATGCAGTTCCTTTTTTAAGTGGATTTCATAAAAATTTAAGGGAAGTAAGTTATTTAAAAATTATAGTTGTAGCTTTTGTTTGGGCAGGTTTTACAGTGTTAATTCCTGCGGTAGATGCAGGTAAAGAAATTACTTTAAATATACTTTTATTAATGTTGCAAAGGTTTTTAATAGTGGTGGTTTTAATATTGCCTTTTGATATAAGAGATGTACAGTATGATGCTATTTCTTTACAAACCATCCCAAAGAAAATAGGCGTAGCAAAAACAAAGAAATTAGGATTAACGCTATTGGTTTTTTCTTTAGTTTTAGAATATTTGATTACAGCCAATACGCTAGTAAAAACTCCTTTTATGCTTTTCTTTTTTCTATTGATAATTTTCTTAATGAGAGCAGAAAAAGAACAATCTAAGTACTTTAGTTCCTTTTGGGTAGAGGCGTTGCCAATTGTTTGGTGGTTATTTCTTTTAGGATTCCATAATTTTTAAGGATGAAAAACTATTATTCTATAAGTATTTTTAAATTATCAGAATAAATAAAATAGATATCATAAAACTGTAAATTAGCTTCTTCATTCCCTACTATATTTGTAGATTTACTCACTTAAATTCAACCAAGATTCTTAAGTAATGATTAGCACAAAAAGAAATTATATTTTCGATTTTGACAGTACCTTAACCAAGGTAGAAGCATTAGATGTTTTAGCAGAAATAACCTTAAAGAACAATCCTAAAAAAGAGGCAATTATTCAAGAAATAATTGACATTACCAATTTAGGAATTGACGGCGAAATATCCTTCACAGAATCATTAGAGAGAAGAATTAAATTATTAAAAGCTAACCAAGCCGATTTGTCTGGTTTAGTAGCAGCTTTAAAAAAGCAAGTATCAAAATCCATAGAAAGCAACAAAGAATTTTTCGAAAAATTTGCAGATGACATCTATGTTATTTCTTGTGGATTTAAAGAGTTTATAGATCCTATTGTAGAAGAATACAATATACCTTCAGAAAGAGTGTATGCAAATACTTTTGAGTTTGCAGCAGATGGTGAAATTATTGGTTTTGATGCTAATAACCCATTGTCTCAGCACAACGGAAAAATAAAGTGTTTAAAAGACATGAATCTCGAAGGAGAGATACAAGTTATTGGTGATGGGTACAGCGATTATGTAACTAGAGAAGCTGGTGTAGCAGATAAGTTTTTTGCGTACACAGAAAACGTTTCTAGAATTAAAACAACAGAAAACGCAGACCACATTGCCCCAAATTTAGATGAATTTTTATACGTAAACAAGTTGCCAAGAAATATCTCATACCCAAAGAATAGAATTAAAATATTATTATTAGAAAACGTACATCCAGATGCTTTTAACAAGTTGTCTACAGATGGTTTTTCTGTAGAAACAGTTTCTAAAAGTTTGTCTGAAGATGAATTGATAGAAAAAATAAAAGACGTACATGTTTTAGGTATTCGTTCTAAAACAAACGTAACGCAAAGAGTTGTAGACGCTGCAGAAAAATTAATGGTAGTTAGTGCATTTTGTATTGGTACCAAACAAATAGATTTAGAAGCGTGTAAAGAAAGCGGAATTGTAGTTTTTAATGCACCTTACAGTAATACACGTTCTGTTGTAGAATTAGCAATTGGAGAAATTATTATGTTAATGCGTAGTGTTTTTCAAAGAAGTACAGAAATTCACAATGGTCAATGGAATAAAACTGCCGAAGGTTCTAGAGAAGTTCGTGGTAAAAAACTAGGTATTGTAGGTTATGGTAATATTGGTAAGCAATTATCAGTTTTAGCAGAAGCTTTAGGTATGGATGTTTATTATTATGATGTAGAAGATACCTTAGGTTTAGGAAATGCAACTAAAGTTGATCAATTATCAGACTTATTAGCATTATCTGATGTGGTTACTTTACATATTGATGACAATTCTGCAAACAAAAACTTTATTGGAGAAAAAGAAATTTCTCAAATGAAGGATGGCGCAATTTTAGTAAACTTAGCAAGAGGTTTTGTAGTAGATATTCCTGCATTGGTTGCTGCTTTAAAAAGCGGAAAATTAGCTGGTGCTGCAGTAGATGTATATCCTTCTGAACCTAGAAAAAACGGAGAATTTTACTCTGAATTACAAGGTTTACCAAACGTAATTTTAACACCGCATGTTGGTGGTAGCACAGAAGAAGCACAAAGAGATATTGCAGATTTTGTACCAAGTAAAATTATGGCGTACATTAATTCTGGAAATACAGTAGATGCTGTAAACTTCCCAAATATTCGTTTACCTAGACAAACAAATGCACACCGTTTTTTACACATTCATAAAAATGTACCAGGTGTAATGGCTAAAATAAACAAAGTTTTAGCAGAATACGACTTAAACATTAATGGTCAATTTTTATCTACAGATCCAAAAGTTGGCTATGTAATAACAGATTTAGACAAAGAATACAATAAAGAAGTTTTAGACGCCTTAAGAGAAATTGAAGGGACTATTAAATTTAGAGTGTTGTATTAGTAGATAACAAATGAATAAATATCTATTTATTTTCATTTTATTAATTTCTTATAATTCATTCTCTCAACTTAATTTTAAAACTTATTTTAAAAAAGCAGAGAATGGATTTGAGTTTTTAGCAGACAACAATGAGTATTGTCCGGTTTCGGTAGAGGTAGATTTAGAGTTGGTGAACTTGTCTACATCCAACGGGAATTTTAAAACATACGTAATTCCTGCAAGAACTTCAGGCTTTGTAATTACTACTCTAAAAGCAATTAAGGCTGGCGCTTATAAGTACAATTCTAAAACAAGGTACAATTACGGAGACTTTGCCACGAAAGAGAAAGATACTATTGCTGTAAAAAAGCAAGACACCGTTGCTGTTGAAGAATACATTTACAACCTTCCTTTTAAACAAGGGAAAAAGTTTAAAGTATCTCAAGGTTATAATGGCACAATAACACATCAAAAGAAAAATGCACTAGATTTTCTAATGCCAATTGGCACGGATATTTATGCAGCAAGAGAAGGTGTTGTAATTAAGGTGGTAGATCATAACACCAAAACATGTGTTACCAAAGGTTGTTTAGAGTATAATAATTTTATTTTAATCTATCATTCAGACGGTACATTCTCTGATTACGCACACGTAGATACCAATTCTGCTAACGTAAAACCAGGCGATAAAGTTGCCAAAGGGCAGTTAATTGCTAAAAGCGGAAACATTGGTTGGTCAACCGGTCCTCATTTACATTTTGAGGTTTTTAAGCAAGGAGTTATCAAGCGAGAAACCCTTAAAACCAAGTTTAAAATTAACGACGGAACAGAAGCACCCGTTTATTTAGAAGAAAAAGTAAAGTATCATAGAAAGTATGAATAGTCTTTTTTTAAATAGAAAACACCCTTCAGATTTTATAATTTGAAGGGTGTTTTTTTTTTGAAGCTATTTAATGTAGTCAGTTTTTATCTGTATTCTGGGTTTTCAAATTCCCAACGTTCTCCATCATCCCATTCTTTTCGGGAGTTTCCGTAATTACTGTAGCCTCCATTTTTCTTTAACATCAGTGCTAAATGAAGTAAATTATAGGTCATAAAAGTTGTATTTCTATTTGTAAAATCACTATCGAAACCAACAGGTTTGTCTAATTTTTCTCCTTTCCACTCTTTACCTCCATAACTTGGTCCAGGTCCAACTTTTCCAATCCATCCAGAATCTGCTTGTGGTGGTATGGAATATCCTACGTGTTGAAGCGAATATAATATTCCCATTGCACAATGTTTTATGCCATCTTCATTACCTGTAATTATGCAGCCGCCAACTTTACCATAGAAAACATACTGACCTTTATCATTAGTTAAACCACTTAAAGCATAAAGTCTTTCAATTAGTTTTTGGGCTTCAGAAGATTTTTCTCCAAGCCAAATTGGTGTTCCAACGATAAGAATATCAGCGTCTAGAACTCTCTTTGTTAATTCTGGCCACTCATCAATATCCCATCCATGTTCAGTCATATCAGGATAAACTCCACTCGCTACTTGATGGTCTATTAGTCTAATCTCATCTATTTTAACGTTTTCTTTAGCCATAATGGCTTTTGAAACTTCCATTAATGTTTTGGTGTGGCTTTCTTGTGGTGATTTTTTAAGCGTACAATTTATGTAAATCACTTTTAAATTACTGAAATCTGTTTTTTGCATAATTTTAGTTTTAATAGGTTACAACGAACTTTGATTAACCTAAAAATAAGCAATTTTTAATACACCTTATTGATTACAGTAATTTTAACCTATCCTATTTTTTTTTCGAACGCTAGGTAGTGAGTTGTATTCTCATTGAATAATGGAATTATCTTAACTTCACAATTATAAGCTGTTCCGTCTTTTTTGTAGTTTACAATAATTTCTTTAAAAGGCGTTACTTGCTCTATTTTTTCTTGAATTCTATTTTTGGTTTTTACAGAAGTTTCTTCTCCTTGTAAGAATTTAGGTGTTTTGTTTATTGCAAATTTTTTAGAATAACCAGTCATTGATGTAAATCCTTCGTTAACCCAAATTATGTTTTGATTTTTGTCAGTTACAATTAATGCTTCATAGTCATTTTCAGAAAAAGCAAGATCTAAGTCATTTTTCCAATTGAACTTTTTAGCAAAAGAAAGTACTTGTTCGATCTCCATTCTCTTTTTAGCTTCAATTAACCTTATATAATAATCATCCATAAAAATATCCCAACTCACTAAAGGCGTGGTTTTTACTTTTGAAATTTCAACTTTTGGCTTTATTTCATTATATTCTTCTTTATTAAGACCTGACAGGTAAATATCCAGGCATTTCATTTCAGTAAGATTATTTTTCATAGTGTTATCCCTTAGTTCAATATTGTTGTAACGTGTGTGTAAAAGCTTTGTTATGTGGTTTAAGTAGTGAATTCCACAAGTTAGCTAAAAGTCTAACGTCATATTTAAAATTACTCCTTTTTATATTTCTTATGTTCTATTTTCTTTTTCTCTAAAATAGCATAAAATTTTCGTGGCGAAATTTTTAGGTCTCTTGTTATTTCGCTCACTTTTTTCTTTCCTTTTTTATACAGCGTTAAATTTTTGTTTACTTCTTTGTCAAAATAGTGTTTTTCTAATTTCTCAACAATTTGTAATTCAGTCAGATTTGAATCATTCGCATATTTTTCAATTTCCGATTTAATGTCTTTTAAATTACTCATATTTGTCAATTTTAATGGTTCTGCTGAATAGATGTCAAGGTTGTTGTTATGGTTTGTTGCGTTGTTTAAGTTATGAATTTTATATGGTCTTAGTAACTTTAGAAATTTAGAATATGAATTAAAAACTCCAAAAATCACTGATAAAACTCCTCATGTCTCTTTGTTGTATTTCTTTAGCAACGCCATCAAAGCCAGGATACAATTTTGATGCGCCTTGATTTAATTCTACTAACCTTTGTAAGAGACGATTTGAATCAGAAAGAGGTATTAAGTGTTTTGTTAAAAAAATTCTCTTTTTTTTACTGTATCCTAATAATTGATCAAGTGGTGTCCTATCTTTAAATAAATCTGTATTGTCAATACCAAACTGTACATGAGTAAATAAGCCGTTTTGTGCTTTTAAATTAGGATTCCTGCTATATGGAGGTGTTACAATCTTAATATTAAAATTTGCATCAGAATTAAAATCAGATTTCAACGCAGATGCATTTAATGCCCAAACAACAATCTTTTCTTTATTATTAAATTCGTAGGAATCTTTACTTGGTTTTTTATTTTTATTTAATCTTAAATTATTATAATAATTTTCTACAGCACTAGATACAGCAAAATAAGTTGCAGTAAGTGGATTGAATGTCCAATCAAGTAATCTTGTCGGTATCCCGAAATGTTGAGCAATTCCAGCAATTTCTGAAAGTTCATCAGGTAACCATTCATCTAAATTGTTTTTTAAATCTTGCCCAGTTTTTATTATTTTATCTTCTTCAAAAATCTTAACAGTGGGTAAATTCATACCATTTCGATTTGCTGTTTGATAAAAATGTTTTAAAGATTGGAATTCACTTAATAGATATTTTTCTCCATCCATTTCATTGTACCAATGATTTTTTGGGAATTCTAATAAATTTGGTGGTGTCAAAAGCGTATTGTTTTGCCTTAGAATTGAGGGGATTAACTTGAAACTTGGATTATTAGATCTTTCTCCACGAAAAACAGTAGGGAAACCTTTTTCTCCAGTAAGTGGGTCTATTCCGTTTCCTTCGCCAATAATTAAATGTTGAAGAAATTTATTTGCACTTGAATGTTTTATTTCTATTACAGGTTTCATAAATATTTCCTTCTTTTTCTTGTTGCCAACTTATTACACCTAAAGTTTTATTTTTTCTTTCAAATCAACAATCATCTTATCTTCAACACCCAAGTAACGTTGGCTACCTAAATATCTATTCTTATTAAATTCATCATAATTAGCTTCATCAGCGTTCATAGAACTTAAATGCACATTTCCTGCAGAATGTATAAATTCCATTTTATCATTTCCTAACCAAATTCCTACGTGGGTAACACGTTGTTTGGCATCAGCAGTTGCTTTTTTTCCAAAGAACATTAAATCTCCTTTTTCTAAACCTTCAAATTTTAAATCTTTATCTACCGTTTTACCTGCATTTATTTGTTGAGAAGCATCTCTAGGAATGATAAAACCATTCATTAAATACACCATTTTTGTAAAACCACTACAATCAATTCCTTTGCTAGAAGTTCCACCCCATAAATAAGGGAAACCAGTCATTGTTTTCGCAGCAGTTTCTACATTTTCCTTTGTAGCAACCACGCTTTCTAACCAAGAATTGTACATAACAGCTTCATTTTTTTTAAGAAACGCTATTCTATTATCAGGATATTTTACTTCATAAAAATCATTATCTTCAGAAACATATTGCAATAATGCACCTAAAGTAATATCAGAAACAATTTTAGAATTTTCAGATTTATCAACATAAGTATATCCATAAGTTTCAGTAAAAATTACTTTTTTAGCATTGTTCCATGCATCAAATTCACTTTTATTCATTAATTGAATTCCGCCTCTATCTACCCAAGAAATGTATTTATCCGGAGTCTGAATTCTGTAGAAATCACCTTTTTTATCCAATACTTTTACAGACATTCCAAGTAAACCTTGCGTGCCTAATTCAGCAGAATGTTTAGGGTTAGAACGGATATTAATAACCGAATTTCTTGCGACTGCATATTGTTGTAAACCAACTACATCATCAGGTAAAATTCTCACATTATTGGTGAATTTTACATTTCTGTTTTTTAAACTATCTAATAAAATAGAAAAAGCTTCTTTAGAAGTTGTTTCTCCTTCTAAAATAAGTTGGTTGTCTACTTGCTCAAAATTTATATCAAACAATTCTACACGCTTATCAGGAGCATATGTTGTTTTTAGCGTTGTGTAAATGTTTGTTAATTCGTCTGTAGAGTTGTTCTCCTTTTTACAAGATAAAGAAATAAGAAGTACAATTAAAAATAAGTGCTTTAAGGGTTTCATTCGTATTGGTTTTGTGTAAAAATACAAAAAATGAGTATTAATTTAAGAGCTTTATAGTTCAATATTATTGAAACTTATTTAGGATTGTTTTATATTTGGAATAAATCAACTTTTATTAGATGCAGTATCAAAATTCGTTAGCGTTTGCCAAACAGCAAGATAAAGAAGATTCACTTTCTTATTTGCGAAATCAATTTCACATTCCGAAAGACAAAAACGGAAACGATTGGTTGTATTTTACAGGGAATTCTTTAGGATTACAGCCAAAATCAACCAAAAAATACATCAATCAAGAATTAAAAGATTGGGCAAATTTAGGAGTAGAAGGTCATTTTGAAGCAAAAAATCCGTGGTTAAATTATCATGAATTATTAACCAATAAAATGGCGAAAATTGTTGGTGCAAAACCAATAGAAGTTGTGGTGATGAATACACTAACAACCAACTTACATTTGTTGATGGTGTCGTTTTACAGACCTACAAAAACCAAATGTAAAATTGTTATAGAAAGTGATGCTTTTCCTTCGGATAGATATGCAGTACAATCTCAATTAGAATTTCATGGATTTTCTAAAGAGGATGTTATTGAGTGGAAACCAAGAGAAGGCGAGGAATTACTAAATATAGAAGATTTAGAAACGATTGTTGAAGAACAAGGAGATGAAATTGCTTTGTTATTAATTGGAGGCGTAAATTATTATACCGGTCAGTTTTTAGATTTAGAGCGAATCGCTCAGATTGGTCACGCTAAAGATTGTGTTGTAGGTATTGATTTAGCACACGGAGCAGGAAACATTCAATCAAATTTACATAAATCTGGAGTCGATTTTGCAGCTTGGTGTACCTATAAATATTTAAATTCTGGTCCAGGAAGTTTAGCTGGCTTATTTGTACATGAAAAACACGCAAAAAATAAAGACTTACCACGTTTTTCTGGTTGGTGGAATCATAACAAAACTACGCGTTTTAATATGAGAATGCCTTTTGATGTCATGGAAGGAGCAGAAGGTTGGCAGTTATCCAATCCGCCAATATTATCTATGGCAGCAATTTTGGCTTCATTAGATATTTTTGAGGAAGTTGGTATGGATGCTTTGCGTGAGAAATCTGAAAAATTAACTGGTTATTTCGAGTTTTTAATCAATGAAATTGGTTCTGAAGATATTAAAATTATCACGCCAACGAATCCAAAAGAACGCGGTTGCCAATTGTCCATTCAAGTTAAAAATGCTGACAAAAGTTTGCATACAAAACTAACAGAAAAACATATTATTACAGATTGGCGAGAACCAGATGTTATCCGTTGTGCACCAACACCAATGTATAATACTTTTGAAGATGTGTACAATATGGTTTCAATATTAAAAGAGTTATTGTAGATAGAAGAAACCTCACAGGTTTTTAAAACCTGTGAGGTTTAATTTTAGAAAAAAATGAATAAAACAGATAAAATATTAATAATCGGCGCAGGTTTATGCGGTTCTCTTTTAGCTTTGCGTTTAGCACAAAGAGGTTATAAAATTGAATTGTACGAAAGCAGGCCAGATTTAAGAACTACAGATATTTCTGCAGGTAGATCTATCAATTTAGCTTTATCTGACCGCGGATTTAAAGCGTTGCGTTTATGCGGAGTAGAAGAACAAGCAAGAGAGATTTGCATACCAATGTACGGACGATTAATGCACGACAGAGCCGGAAATACTTTTGCTTCTAATTATTCTGGTAGAGAAGATGAGTATATCAATTCCATTTCTCGTGGCGATTTAAATGCATTGTTATTAAACGAAGCAGAAAAGCACGAAAATGTAAATATTCATTTTAATAAAAAATGTAAAAATGTTGATATAGAAAATAATACCGCACATTTTAAAGATTACAAAACCGGGCAAGAATTATCTGTAAAAGCAGATGTGATTTTTGGAACAGATGGTGCAGGTTCTTCATTAAGAAAAAGCTATTATTTAGAACGTAAATTTCTGTTTAGTTATTCTCAGAATTATCTAAATCACGGATATAAAGAATTAGAAATTCCTGCGGATAAAAACGGGAAACATCAAATTAGTAATCAGCATTTACACATTTGGCCTCGTGGCGATTTTATGTTAATTGCCTTACCAAATTTAGACGGAAGTTTTACAGTTACACTTTTCTTAAGTTATAATGAGGGCGAATTTAATTTTGAAAACTTAGCATCAGAAGAAAAAATAACACAGTTTTTTGAGCAAGAGTTTCCCGATGCTTTGGCAATCATTCCGAATATAAAAGACGAATTTATAAACAACCCAACAGGTGCTTTAGGAACCGTAAAATGTTCGCCTTGGTCTTATCAAAATAAAACCATTTTATTGGGCGATTCTGCGCATGCAATTGTACCATTTTACGGACAAGGTATGAATGCTTCGTTTGAAGATGTTACGGTATTCGATGAAATTTTGAATAAAGGTTTAGATTCTTGGGAAAGTGTTTTTAAGACTTATGAAAAAGCAAGAAAACAAGACACAGATGCTATTGCAGATTTAGCGATTGACAACTTTCATGAAATGAGAGATCATGTGGCAAATCCTATTTTTAAAGAGAAAAGAAAAATTGAAATGGATTTAGAAAAGACATTTCCAACGGAGTATTTCTCCAAATATTCCTTAGTTACCTTTAATGCAAATATTGGGTACAACGAAGCCATGAAAAAAGGTAGAGCGCAAGACAAAGCCTTATTAAATTTAATCGCAGGAGATGAAGTCCATACGCATTTAAACATGACAAAAGATGAGTTAAAAGTTATTTTAGAGAAAGTGAAAACAGAAACAAATAACATTTTAGAAGAAGATAAAATTGCAGGAATGTAGTTTTTTAGAAGCTACTTCCTGCTGTAATTTATCATGAGCGGTGTCGAAAGGCTATATCTTTTTTCTTCTGTTCTCTATACAAATTTGCAAAAAAAGAAAATTCACTCGAACTGACAGGAAAAAGAATGAAGTCTGTCTTGAGCGGAGTTTAAAGGCTGTAATCAGGGCTAATCCAATTAATAAAAGTTATTAATTGTAAGTAATAAATAGACCATTTATAAAGTAAATGAAAAAATATATAGTTTTATTAAGAGGAATAAATGTATCAGGAAAAAATATTCTTCCATCGGCAGAACTACGTGATTTATTAACCGATTTAGGTTTTAAAAACGTACGAACATACATTCAGAGTGGAAACATTATTTTAGAATCAGACGAAGGGAAATCTGTAATTTGTAAGAAAATTAATGAAGGAATTCAAACTAAATTTGGTTACGATGTTCCTGTAATTGCAAGAACAATTCCTCAATTTAAAAAAGCAATTGCCAATTACCCTTTTCCAACAGACAACAACAAAATAGTAGCCTTTGTTTTCTTAAACAAAAAAGTATATGAAACAAAAATAGACGTTAAAGGTATTGATAACGATCAATATTTAATCGACCATGATATGGTATTTATTCATTGCCAAACTGGCTTTGCTAAAACGAAACTTTCTAATAAATTATTTGAAAGAAAGTTGAATGTGAGTGCAACAACTAGAAATTATAACACAACATTAAAGTTGTTGGAGTTGGCAGAAAGCAATTAAAATTGGTATGAAATATACAATTATTGGCGCAGGAATTGGTGGGTTGACGACAGCTTTGGCTTTTGAACAAAAAGGAATCGAATATCAAATTTTTGAAAAAGCACCTGTTTTAAATGAAGTCGGTGCCGGAATTTGGTTAGCGCCAAATGCATTGCAAGTTTTAGAGAGTTTAGGTGTTTTAGAAGATGTAATTGCCAACGGAAATTTTATTGATAGAATTACCATTGGCAAACAAGATTTATCGCCAATTTCAGATAGTAATCAAGATTTTATAAAGGATTTTTTTGGCTACACAACCGTTGCAATTCATAGAGCAGCGCTTCAAAAATTACTGTTTGATAAAATTCCGAAGGAGAAAATATTTTTAAATAAAGGATTTGAATCTTTTAAAGAAGTAGCAGCTAATAAAATTGAAATTACTTTTAATGATGCTTCTAAAACAACAACCAATTTTTTAATTGCTGCAGATGGCATCAACTCTAAAGTAAGACAACAATTATTTCCAGAAAGCAGGAAAAGGTATTCTGGTCAGACGTGTTGGAGAGGAATTACAAATATGGTTTTAGAAGACGATTTATTACATCAAGGGTTTGAGCTTTGGGGAAATACAATTAGATTCGGAATTTCTAAAGTTTCAAAAGATAAAACCTATTGGTTTGCAGTTGTTTTAGCAAAAGAGAATGAGCAAGTAGAGGTTCGTTTGGTAAAAGAGAAGTTGCTAAAAATGTTTTCTGAATTTGATCCTTTAATAACTGATTTAATTGCTGCAACAGATATTCATCAAATTATAAAAAGTGACATTCATGATTTAAAGCCGCTTAAAAAGTGGCATATAAATAATATTTGTTTAATTGGAGATGCAGGGCATGCCACTACTCCGAATATGGGACAAGGTGGTGCACAAGCAATTGAAGATGCGTATTATTTAAGCAATTTAATTGCTGAAAATAAAGATAAAAATATATTCGAATTGTTTCAACAAAAAAGGCAAAAGAAAGTCAGTTTAGTTGTAAATCAATCTTGGATGACCGGTAAAATGGCACATTGGAAATACGGTCAGGGTTTTCGGAATTTTATCTTAAAAAGTGTACCGAAAGCAATTATAAATAAGAAAATGATAGCGTTATATCAGCTACAAAAATAAGTTATGAATACAGAAATAAAAGAAAAAATAATAGCAGTTTGTGATGAAAAAATAGCTAAAAAAGGAACCAATGTTGGCTTGTCTTTTTATGCGTTTTTTAAGAATAAAAATGACAATCCGGTTTTGTTAATGGAAGTCGCTAAATGGTGGATTGAAACTTACAAATTGAACCATTTTGAAAAAGCAGTGAAGATTAAACAAATGGTTTTAGATAATAAATAGGAGACAAGAAGCAAGAGACAAAGGACTAAAGAACAAAGAATCAAGAGACAAGAGACAAATTACAGAGATTAAAAATGATATAATTCTCGATCTGCTCGACCAGACATAAACATAAGATATGAATTTAGGATTACAAAACAAAAACGCTTTAGTTTGCGGAAGCACACAAGGAATAGGAAAAGTAACTGCAATTTTATTAGCGGAAGAAGGCGTAAATGTTACTTTAATTGCTAGAAATGAAGAAAAATTAAAAGAGGTTTTAGCGGAGTTGCCAAATAAGAATCAAAAGCATAATTATTTGGTTGCAGATTTTTCGAATCCAGAAGAGCTACAAAAAGTTATAGAAAATACTGAATTAAAATTTCATATTCTAGTTAATAATACAGGAGGTCCAAAAAGTGGCGACTTAATTTCTGCAACTTCATCAGATTTAATAAATGCGTTTCAAATGCATGTTATTTGTAATCAAATTTTGGTACAAGCTTTTGTTCCGTTTATGAAAAAAGAAAAATTTGGTAGAATTATTAATGTAATTTCTACATCTGTAAAAGAGCCAATTCCTGGTTTAGGAGTTTCTAATACCATTAGAAATGCGGTTGGTAATTGGGCAAAAACGTTGTCTACAGAATTGGCAGCGTTCCAAATTACAGTAAATAATGTATTGCCTGGTTTTACAGATACTGCTCGTTTAGATCAAATTATTAAGATCAAAGCAAAAATTGAGCATACTACAGAAGCTAAAATGGAGCAAATTATGAAAAATTATGTGCCAGCAAAACGCTTTGCAAAACCCGAAGAAACTGCTGCGGCTGTTGTTTTTTTAACAAGTGAACAAGCAAGTTATATTAATGGAATTAACCTTCCTGTTGATGGAGGTAGAACCAAGAGTTTATAAAAGCCCTCCTCAATCCTCCCAAAGGGAGGAAGTTTAGTGTAGGAAAAGAATTATATTAGTAGAGTAAAATATATTATTAATAGAAGATTTCAAATTTCACCCAGTTTGGAGTTCCTTCCCTTTGGGAAGGTTAGGATGGGCTTTTTCATATGAGCAATTTAGTACAGCCTTTAAATTTTAAAAAGTGGATTGATGAACATCGTCATTTATTAAAACCACCCGTTGGTAATAAGCAGGTCTGGGATAATGGTGAGTATATTGTAATGGTTGTTGGTGGGCCAAATAACAGAAAAGATTATCATTATAATGAAACTCCTGAGTTTTTCTATCAGGTTGAAGGAGACATGATTTTAAAAATCATTGATGATAAAGGCAAGCAAATTGACGTAGAAATTAATGAAGGTGATATTTATTTGTTGCCAGGTAAAGTGCCACACTCGCCGCAAAGAAAAGAAAATACAGTTGGTTTGGTTATAGAATATCCGCGTTCGGAAGGGATGTTAGATGCTCTAGAATGGTATTGTGAAAACTGTGGAAACCAGTTGTATAGAGAAGAATTTGCATTGGGGAATATTGAAACAGATATGCCTGTTATTTTTGATAGGTATTATTCTGATAAACAAAAATGTACTTGTGATAATTGTGGTACAGTGATGGAAGCTCCGAAAAAAGTTGGCAGTTAATCAGTGGCAGTAAACAGAAAAACAGTTTTTAAATATTTTAATTTTCAATTTTTCAATAAAATATGAAACGCAAACTTCGCATTAACGGACACTCACATTTATTACCTTATCCAGAAGAAATTCCTCAGTTTATGAAGGAAAAAGAAATTTTTTGGGTAGATGATGAACGCAAACACATGTTGCAAAAAGGTTGGAAACGTCCTGTAACAGATTCTAGTTTTTTCTTAGATGAGAAACTATTATGGATGGAGAAAAACAAGTTAGATCATGCTGTTGTTTTAAATCTTTCTCAATTATACGGAAATGGTTTGCGTTTAGAAGAAATGAAAAAAGCATTGCGTTTTCAGAATGATTTTAATGCAAAAGTACAAAGAGAACATCCTTCTAAATTTACGTGCGGCTTTGTAATTCACCCAGGCTTTATTTACGGAGCTTTAGATGAAATGAAGCGTTGTGTAGAAGAATTAGGCTTAAAAGTATTATGCTTGCCAACACATTTTATGGATTCTATTGGGCAATGGCGTTGTGTGTTCGACGAAGAAAATGATCGCATTTTTGAATTGGCAGATAAATACAAATTGGCTATAGAAATTCACCCGTATGACGGTGATAAAATGATAAAATTAGAAAACATCAATTGGCGTTTTCACTTAATTTGGATGTTGGCACAATGTGGAGATGCCTATCATTTTTATACGTTAAATGGAATGCAAGAACGTTTTAAAAACATAAGAACGTGTTTTGCTCATGGTGGTCAATTAGCGCAAATGAATTTAGGAAGAAGGATTCAGGGTTTTGATGGAAGACCCGATTTGTTTGAAGGTAAAACGCATCCTAGAAAGGCTGTAGGACACAAAAACATCTTTTTTGACACGTTGGTGCATGATACAGATTCTTTGAAATTAATGTTTAAAAGACAAGGTACAAGTCAGGTTTTAATGGGCTTAGACGATCCGTATCCGTTAGGTGAAATGGAAAGTGATGCACAGTCTTCTTATCCTGGTAAAATTTTAGATTTAGCAGTTAATGAGAATATTATTACAGAAACAGAAAAAGGACAAATCTGGGAAGATAATGTGTTGCAATGGTTGTTTGGTAATGATGAGGTTGCGAAGCAAGAGTTGATAAAAAAGATACTCTCTTAATAAGTTGGCAGTTAACAGTTGCAGTATTCAGTCCATGATTAACTGAAAACTGAGACTGAAAACTGAATACTATTTTTCACATTGTTTTAAAACATTTTCAGCTCTTTCGAGCATAAATTTCGGATAAAACTCAATTTCGATTTTTTCTTTTTTGCCAAGCTCAATGGCACGTTTAATTTCTGTACAATATGGTTTTGTAGATTTTCCAAAAAAACGAGCAGACCCCATATTCCATTCTGCATTTCCTAAAATAACTCTTGGGTTATTGGGTGCAATTTGTAATGCTTTTGCATATAATTGACTCGTTTCTCCAGATAAAGTCATGCCGTATTTTTGTCCGTCAAAAGCAATATAACCTAGGTTTAATAGTGCTTGGGTAATTATAATTTCCGGATTATTTTCTGAATTTGATTTGGCTACATCTAAAAATTCTTGAGCCTTTGTTAATTTCGATTTTAAAACAGTTTCATCTTTTAAACCAAAGCTACTTAAAATCTCTACCGTTGCGGCATAATACGCTGGCATCCATTTTTTTGGTTCAGCCTTAGAGATTCTTTCAAATAATTGAGAAGCTTCCGTCATGTTTTCTTCTTGCCATAATCCGAATGCTTTTTGCATTCCTTTTTGATATTTTGTTTGCGCAGAAATCCCTGTCGCAATGAAAATTGCGATGATTAAAATAGTTTTTTTCATCTTATAAAGTTTTAGGTAGTTGGGTTATATTTTAATTTCAATTGTTTTGTTTGCTGTTAATTGAAATTTAGCATCATCGTATTTTGGAGGTCCCATAAAGCCTCTTGCGTTGTTAGAACATCCATAGTCTTCTTTAGGAATTTTAAACATGTTCGTATCCATTTTTTTGTTATCATTTTCATCATGAACAAAAGAAACAGCATATTCACCTTTTGGTAAATCTTTAAATATTACGACAGATTTTTTGTCTTTAATATTTACAGTATCTGCTTTAAATTGTTTTTTTAAGAAATGGTCTTTTTTGTTGTAAAGACCAACTAATAAAGTGCCTTTATCAGAATTTAAACCAGCAATATTAATGGTTAAATCTGCGGTTTCTTCTTGGGCATTGGTAGATAAGATTCCACTAAAAACGATGGCTAGTATTAAAAGTAATTTTTTCATAATTCTTTTTCTTTTTTATTGATACTTCAAATATCTGATGTTTCTACGTAAAATACACAAGAATAATACCGAATTGTTGTTTTTTATTTCTGAGTTGTAAAAAATACTTGTTTTTTATAAATAACAAAAAAAAAGGTTGTCTAAAAAAGTAATAAATATTGTCATGCTGAACTTGTTTCAGTGTCTTAATTTGCTGAATATCAAATTTTTTAAAAAAATATGAAATAAATTCAGATTGACAAAAATTCACTTTTTAGACAACCTCTGTTAGATGATGTATTTAAAGTTAATGACTCATTGCAAAAGAAGCAGCTTTCCCTATTTCTTTTAATTCTTTTAATACCACTTTAATCATTTTATTGAAGTCGAATTTTATTGGAGTTGTTTTCATTTTAGTTGTTTTTATAAAAGATTATATTATCTATTGCAGTTTGTGCGTTGGTGTTTCTAATTACTAATGTATAAGTACCTTTTGCTAAGCTTATATTTTCATTAAAGAGACTCCATCCTTCTGGGTTTGTGGTAGGAGATAAAGTAATTATTGGTTCTGATGTATAGTTTAAATCATCTTCAAAAATGAGAACTTCTAAATTATAATCTCCCCATTTAGAAAAATCTCCAGGTTTATAATATTGAAATTGAATACCTAAATTACCATTAGAGAAATCTTCTGTAAAAGTGATTTCTTTTTGAATGGCAGAAGTAAAATAACCTAGACAAGTACCCATGTTTGTTGCAACAAAGTTAGAGTTGTTACCTTCATAAGAATAAGTAAGCCAATCTGTAAAATCTTCTTTTTTACCCATGTAAACGGTACCACAGTGGTTTGTTTCTTCGGTAACATTTCGTAATTCTTTTCCAGCAGTGTAATTTCCAAAAATACTTGATGTAAAGCCTTCATTAGATTCTTCGAAATCTAAATTGTAAAGTACTTTAGCGTCACTTACGCTAAAAGAGATAGATTCTTCGGATGATAGATTGTTATTAGTTACAGTTAAAGTGAAGCTATAGTTTCCTTCTTCTAAATTTGTGATCGTAATGTCTTTTTTGTCGCTTTCAAAATCAGCAGAACCACCAGCAGTTTTTTCCCATAGAATAGTTTGTGTCTGATTTCCAGTTGCTGAAATTGTAGCATTTATTTTTACGCTATTCTTTGGTAAGAAAACCGTGTCTACAGCATCAATGGCTATAATAGGAGCGTTAAGAGATCCGTTTTCTTCTTCTGTATTTGTGCAGGAATAGGTTAAGAATATACAGAGTGCTAATAATGTTAGTTTTTTCATGATAATAAATAATTTTAGAATTGTTATTTGTAACTACTTTTGTTGACTTTAGTATTAAACGTTTTACTTTCAAAAAACCCTCCTTTTTATTTTTTGTAGGGTTTTATCAAGTTGAAACGTTTTATAAATAAGAATATATACTATGAAAGAATTGAAGTCCGTTTGTGATTCTAAAATTTTTGAAATACTCTATAACAAATATGCAGATGATGTTTATGGGTTTATGTTTTATAAATGTGGCAATAAAAATTTGGCAGAAGATTTTGTACAAGAATCTTTTGTAACAATGTGGTCTAACTGTAAAAAGGTGCTTTTTGAAAAAGCGAAAGCCTATTTATTTATGGTGGCTAATAATTTATTTATAAGTGATTATAGACATCAAAAAGTGGTTTTAGAACATCAGAAGATAATACCGAATGCTGTTACTGCAGAAACGCCAGAGTATGTGTTAGAGGAGCAAGAGTTTTTAAAAAAATTACAAACGGTTATTGGTAATTTATCAGAAAAACAAAGAGAAGTTTTTTTGATGAATAGAATTGATAAAAAGAAATACAAAGAAATTGCTGCAGAATTAGAGATTTCTGTAAAAACAGTAGAAAAAAGAATGAGTGCAGCTTTAAAGGAAATAAGAACGTATATAAAAGGAATTTAATATGGAAGCTATAGAAAAGTCTGAAACATTATTAGCCAAATGGGTTTCTGGAGAAATGACAGAGGAAGAACTTAGTGCGTTTGAAAAGTCTGAAGATTATCAATTATTTGTTAGAATTTCAGAAGAAGCCGCATTGTTTAAAAAACCAGAATTTAATAAAGAAGAAGTCTTCTCAAAAATAGTCAGTGAAATTACAGAAAACAAAAAGGTAATTTCTTTAAAGGCTGATAAAAAAAGCAAGGTTTTTAGTTTAAGGAAGTTAACGGCAGTTGCAGCAACTTTGCTATTGCTGGTAAGTACTTTCTATTTTTTAAATTTTAATACAGATGTAAATACTGGTTTCGGAGAAAGAAGAACCATTATTTTACCAGATAATTCTACCGTTATTTTAAATGCAAAATCTAGTTTATCTTATAATAAGAAGAATTGGAAACAAGATAGAACGCTAGAGTTAGAAGGTGAAGCTTATTTTAAAGTAGCAAAAGGAAGCAAGTTTCAGGTAAAAACTACCGAAGGAATTATTAGTGTTTTAGGGACTCAATTTACCGTTTTTGAAGAAGAGGATTTCTTAAGTGTTACATGTTTTGAAGGAAAAGTAAAAGTAGAAAGAAAGAATGTTGAAATTATATTGACTAAGGGAAAAACGTTTTCACAATATAAAGATTCTGTTCCGTTAAAACTGGGTACTAAGAAAGTGAATCCAGATTGGTTAAAACAAGAAAGTTCTTTTGTGAGTGCGCCATTGTTGGTTGTTTTAAAATCGATAGAAAAACAGTATAATATTAAAATGATAAATTTAGAATTAAAAAAGGACCAACTTTATACAGGTAGCTTTGTGCATACGAATTTAGAACAAGCTTTAGAGGCTGTTTTATTACCGATGAATATAAGTTATACCATTTCTGATGATAAAAAAAATGTTACTTTAAAATAGAGGCTTTGCAAAAAAACATCTTACTTTTCTTCTTAATTTTAGCATTAAATACTTTTTCTCAAACAGATATGCAACAAGCTATTCCTCTAAAGAAAGTATTTACAAGTATTGAAACAAAGTTTAATGTAAAGTTTGCTTATGCAAACCACTTAATACAAGACAAAAGTATTTTGTTCGATTTTGAAAAAAAATCACTTTTAGAAATAATTTCAGAATTAAAAAGAGCAATTCATTTAGATATTAAAGAAATAAGTAAAAATAGATTTCTAATTGTTTTACCTCCAAAGGAGATTACTATTTGTGGAGAATTACAAAATGCGAACAACATTGCAGAGAAACTTAGAGGAGCTTCCATAAAAATAAAAGGGACAAATATTGGGGTGCTTTCAAATAACGAAGGTAAATTTAGTTTTAAAAATATAGAAACATCCGCTGTTTTAGAAGTCTCTTTTATTGGTTTTAAAACGAAATATATTAGTGTTCGTAATTTTCTTTTTGAAGACTGCATATTCATACCCATGCTTGAAGAGGCTACTTTTTTAGAAGAAGTAATTATTACAAACTATTTAACAAATTCAATTTCTAAAACAATCGATGGAGCTATCGTATTTAGACCTAAAAACAAAAATGTATTTCCAGGGCTTACAGAACCAGATATTTTACAAAGTGTACAACAATTACCTGGTATTTTAAATGTTGATGAAACTGCTTCTGGTTTGCATGTTCGTGGCGGGACACCAGATCAAAATTTAATACTTTTCGATGGAATTAAATTGTTTAATACAGGTCATTTCTTCGGCGCAATTTCTGCATTAAATCCATATATAATCGATAAAGTTACGGTGTACAGAACAGCTTCTAATAGTAAATACGGAAATCATATTGCAGGAGTTGTAGATGTAGAAACATCATCAGAGATTGCAACTAAAATGTCTGGTTCTGCTGGTTTTAATTTTACGCATGTAGACGCAAATATTAAAGTGCCAATTCATAAAAAAGTGAGTGTAATTGTTTCTGTTAGAAGATCTATTTCAGATATTGTGAGAACACCTACAATAGATAAATTATCTAACAAAGCTTTTCAATATTCTTCGGTAACAGAAGATGCTAAAGATGCCAAAGACTTTAATGTTATTAGCGATAATAATTTTAAGTTTATAGATTACAATTTAAAAATAAATTACAAACCAACAGCAAATGATTTTTTATCTATAAGTCAAATAGGTATTTTAAATAATTTCGATTATAATTTTTTAAACTTAGATTTAAAAGAAGATAGATCGGACGATTTAAGATTAAACAACCTTGGTTATAGTACAACCTGGAAAAGAAAATGGACAGATAAACTTTCTCAAAATTTTAATGTAAATTACTCTCAGTACAATTTAAACTATAATAATCAAAAAGTTTCTAATGATGAAGAATATGCTAAAATAGCAAAGAGAAACGATGTCGCTAACTTTGAAGTTAAATTAGATTTTTTACAAAAAATAAAAAATTTTCAACAAATGACATATGGATATCAATACGGATATCAGGATATTTCTTACTTTTTGGAAAGAGAAAATAGCAACCAGTTTTATGGAACTAAATTAACATTAGATACCAATAGTAATAATATTCACACCCTGTTTAGTGAGTATTCGTATAGTTTTAAGAAAAAGTATGTATTAAAAGCAGGTGTTCGTGGTAACTATTTTAGTTCTATTGATAGATATACTATAGAGCCTAGAGTTTTTATGCAAATAAAAGTTTTACCTAGATTTTGGATGAATAGTTCTTTTGAAGTAAAACAACAAAACACGAGTAAATTATTAGAATTTGATACCATAGATTTTGGATTGGAAAATCAACTTTGGGCATTGTCTAACAATAAAGAAATCCCTTTGCTAGAAAGTAATCAGTTTACTTTTGGTGCTTTGTATTCTGCAAATAATTTTACAGTTGATGTAGATTTATATAGACGAAAAATAAAAGGATTAACAACTTTAACAACGGGTTTTGATAGTTTTATTCAAGAAATTTATACTGGTGAAGCTATTACTCTTGGTTTAGATTTACTGATAAAAAAAACATGGCATAACTTTGATACTTGGGTAAGTTATAATACTGGTAGTTCTAACTTTACTTTTAGTGATCTTAATGGAGGAAAAGAGTTTAGTGGTAATTTTGATGTTTCTCAGTCTTTTTATTGGTCGAATAATTTTAAATATAAAAGCTTTACTTTCTCTACAGGCTTTAGTTACAGGGTTGGTATTCCTTTTTCTTCTGTAGAAGGACGAAATGATAATTTTGAAATTCTTAGAAAAGGAATTAATGATGCTAGGCTACCAGATTACCATCGATTAGATTTTTCTAGTGCTTATGATTTTAAACTGAATAAAAAAATAAAAGGGAAAGTAGGGGTGTCTTTATTAAATATTTATAACCAAGGTAATATTTTAAAAAGAGAGTACGAAAGTAAAATAACACCAGATAAAAGTGCTGTCTTAGTGAAAAATGATACAAAATCTCAAGGTTTTACTCCGAATTTCTTTTTTAGAGTTTCATTTTAAAAACCTTTTGTTTACAAATTATCTAACTGATTTGTCTTTTTATTATCGCTAATTGTCCAGAAGAAACCTACAAAAAAGAAGCTATCTGCATTTGGTATAACGGCTTGTCTCTCGAAATTTCCATTTGGTTCTGCGGTGTTTTTATAGTTGTAACCAAATACATTCTGAGTTCCTAAAACATTGTTTACGGAGAAATATAAAATCTTTTGTTGATCTATTAAATATGCCCAATTTAAGCTTAACGAATTGTAATTTTTAGTCTGATTATTTAAAAAACCTGCTTCATTTGGGTTGGTATAATTTCTGCCAGAAGCAAAATTATAGCTAAAACCAATTTGACTTTTCCAATCAGCTATCCAATGTTTAGCCACAACAGATAAATTATGTTTTGAGGCAAAATTAGGAGTTGCAGCAGTTGGGTAATTTCTATAATCTCTTTCGGTGTCTAAATACGAGTAAGAAACCCAATAATCTGTGTTTTTTATTTTAGCATCTTGTCTCCAGAAAACATCAAATCCTTTGGCATACCCATTTCCGTTATTGTTAAAGTTACTGGTGTAAATTGGTTGGTTGTTATCATATTTGACCAAGTCTTTGTAGTCTTTATAATAAGCTTCGATTCTAAAAATTTGACCTTGTTTTGTATGTTGATAATTGGCAATTAAATGTGAGGTGTTTTCAGCTTTAAAATCTTGATTAAATTTTAAATATTCGTTTTTAGGATTTTGATAAAACTGACCGTAAGCCAAAGAGAACTGTGCGTTTTTATTTACTTTATAGGCAATAGAAGCTCTTGGAGAAATGGTGAATTCGGTTAACAATTCTGAGTTTTCTGCACGAATTCCGATTTTTGTTGCGAGGTTTTTAGAAAAGAAAATATCTGTTTCTACAAACGAAGCAAAGATGTTATTGTTAAATCCATATTCTATTTCATTGCTATTATTAGCGGTGTAAGATTCTTTAAAATCGGTCATAAAATATTCTGACCCAAAACTGATTTTAAATCGGTTAGAAACCTGTTTTTTAAGTTTTACTTTAAAGTGCATCGAGTTTTCATTATCTGTAACTAAATCGTCAATAATTTTAAGGTTAGAATGATCATTTGTAAAACTAAACCCAGTTTCTATTCTCCAATTATCGCCAAATTTGTTCTTGTAGGAAGTATTAAAGTAGAGGTTTCTATTTTTTAGTCCGAAACGAAATCCATTCACAAAATTAATATCATCTTGTATAACATCAAAATCAGTATAACTAAAGGCGCCATATAGTTTTAGTAAAGATTCATTCTTAAATTTATGTCTATACACCATTTCTCCACTTAAAGATTGTACCGGTTTTTTCCATGTATTTCTATCAGGAAAGGCTTCTTGATAAGGTGCTAAATTAATGTAAGAAGTATTTACACTAAATGAATTGTTTCCCCAAATTTGAGTGTTTCCAACACCTAAACCTAACGTCATAAAAGACAAATCAGTTTTTTCTTCTGTAGGTTCATCAATAGTATTTAATTGTAAAACGCTAGACAATGCTTGTCCGTATTCTGCAGAATAACCACCAGTAGAAAAAGAAATTCCTTTAAATAAGAAAGGAGAAAAGCGTCCACGAGTTGGAGTGTTTCTTGCACTGGGAGTATAAGGTGTAAAAACACGAATTCCATCAACAAAAATCTGAGTTTCTTCCGCTTCACCACCGCGCACAAATAACCGACCGTCTTCATCTACGGTTGAAGTTCCAGGAAGTGTCTGCAAAGCGCCCATAACATCGCCCAAAGCACTTGCTGTGGTAACAATGTCTAATGGTTTAAGTACGGTTACTTTTGCTTTTTCTCCTGCTTCAAAAGTTCCAGCGTTTATAACTACAGCATCTAAAGAATTTACATCATCTCTTAATTTAATTTTTAAATTTTTGAGAGATGAAACATCTGCAGTTTTTATAAAAGTTTCAAAAGAAATAAAAGAGATGATTAGGGTTTGTATTCCTTTTTCATTGGTTTTAAAAGTGAATTCTCCTAGTTCATTCGTTGAAGTTCCATCGTAAGTGCCATCTAAATAAACATTCGCTCCATTGATAGGATTGTTTTTAGAATCTGTTACTTTTCCGGAAATGGTGGTTTGTGCAATTATTGAAAATTGACAGCTTAATAATATTAAAAGTAGAACATGTTTCATCTTGATTGTTTTGGTGCTACAAAGATGTGGTGTTCTTCAGTTTAAAAATAAAAGCAAATACCGAGTTGTAATTTTTAAATGATGAGTTGTAAAATTTTTATAAAAGAAGTACAACTGTTTTTAATTTTCGAAATAAATGCTTTTTAAATGTGAAGAATATCTTTTTTTAGAAATTTTAGAAAGCCTTTTGTGTTCTTCATATCTATGCTGTTTTAATTTATTGAAAATGAGTAGTCCACCTTAGGTAGGCTTTGTCATGAAGCGATTAGCGTTTATCTTTTCTTTATGTTTACTTAATGTGATAGCTTCAATTTTAGCTATCCGTTAATATTTAATTAATGTTTTTAACAGTAAGGTTACTCAAGATTAAGGGAACAGTAATGCTTAGTTAATATTTGAGAAGGCTTCAAAAGATATTTTTGTAATCAATTAATTAACCTTTATAAATTAAATGATGAACAAGTACTTTAAATTATTTTTATTCCTTTTTGTTGTAACCTCTGTAAGTGCAGTTTTTACTAGTTGTAATCCTGAAGATGGTGTGGATGGTATTGACGGTGTTGATGGCATTAATGGATCGGACGGTGAAGATGGTGAGGATTTTACACCTTCTCCAGAAATGTTTTCTAATAAATCTTCTTTAGCTCCTTTAGTAACAATAAATTCAGACTTTAGTTCAGTGGAAGCTTTTTCTTTAATAAGTTCTACAGATGTACTTTCTAACGGTTTCCGTTTAGTTGGTGCGCAAGACGGTGCGGGATTTTTAAAAGATGGAGACGAGTACATCTATGTTGTGAATGCAGAAGATGATCATGCTGTTTCTAGAATTCGTTTTGATAAAGACCTGAATCCTATTAAAGGAGATTGGTTATTAAATAATGGCGTTTCAGATTTTGCTAGACAATGTTCTGGAACCATGTGGGAAGCGGCAATTCACGGTGGCGATAAAGACATCTTTTTATCGGCTTCAGAGAGTCTTTCTTACGATGTAAAAGGTATCGACCCTTGGGTTGAAACACCTACACCTACGGCAGATTTTGGTTTAGATGCTTTAGGTGAATTCTCTTGGGAAAATGCAGTGCCTTTGCCACAAGGAGCATATGCTGGTAAAACAGTAATTGTTGGTGGTGATGATGATTCTAGTGGCTCTGAAGGACAGGTTGTTATGTATGTTTCTGAAAACGGTGATGCCGATTTGGAAAACGGGAAAATATATGTTTTAAGATTTAAACAAGTGTCTGATGGTGCTGGTGGAACAATAGATGTTACAGCGAATACTGTTTACAACGAAGGAAGTTTAGATTTCTCTAAATCGTATGATGTAGAATTTGTTGAAATTGTTGATGGAGCTAGTTTAACTAAAAACGAAATGGAAACAGCTTGTACAAATGTATTTGCTTCTCAGTTTATGCGTGTAGAAGATGTAGATTACAAAAAAGGTAGCGATGCGGATGCAAGAGAGGTGTTTTTTGCTGTAACTGGTAGAGGACCTGGCAAAGGAACTTATAATGATTGGGGTACTGTTTATAAAATGGAATTAGATGCAACCAACCCATTAGAAGGTAAGTTAACTCAAATTATTAGTGGTAATACAGATACTAATAATAAAGATGGTAATGTATCAGAATTACAAAGTCCAGATAATATTTGTGTAACAGAGAACTTTATTTATACGCAAGAAGATCCAAACTCTTTTTCTAGAAATCATGCAGCTCAAATTTATCAAAGTGATTTAAATGGGAACAATACTAAAGTTGTTTTAGCTTTAAAAATTGAAAATAACTTAGATCCAAAAGGTTCAACTGGTTTTTCTGGTGAATTTGGTGCATTAACAGATATTTCTGATAAAGTTGGAGTTCCAGATACTTTTATTTTAAACTTACAACCACATTATTGGGAAAGTGATGCTTTTGTTTCAAGCAGTTTGCCACATAACCAAGGTGGACAAATTGTTTTATTAAAAGGATTGGCAAGATAATACACAAACTATATTTTTAATACTAAGAATCTTCATTTTTACAATGAAGATTCTTTCATTTTTAGAACTTTCAACATGTTTAAATATTTTAAATCGTTATTTTTTTTATTAACTGGTGTTCTTTTGATATCTTGTAATCAGGACAAAAAAGAAATGATTCCTATCGTTAATTGGTCTTCTGCCCAAGAGTACTACGCTCAAAATTTAGCTGTTGCTTTACTGTATATCGATAGCTTAGAAGTTGCAGGGATGCATGGCGAAAAATCAAAAAAGTATTTTGAATTATCTAGAGCTGCATTTAAGAAAGCAGAACCTTATGCATCTTATTTAAACCCAGAAGTTGGACACAGAGCTAATGGACCAGCCTTACCAATTTATAAGGAAGATACTGGTAAAATAATAAAACCAGTAGGGTATCAAAAAATAGAAGAAAGTATTTTTGATGATGAAACGTCAGAAGCAGACTTCAAACAAGAATTGTATGTGCAAAAAGGTATGTTGTCTAACCTAAAAAAAGGAATTAAAAAACGTCCATTAAATCCGCAACGTTTTTTTATAGCAACACATCAACAACTTTTAAGAATTGTAAGTTTAGCTATTTCAGGTTTCGATACCCCTGTGAGTCATTTAGGAATTAAAGAAACGATTATTTCTTTAGAAAGTTTGCAAACCGTCTATGAGCAAACAATACAGGGTGTTGTAACAGAGAAAAATAAGGAGTTAGACGCTGCTTTTAACAGTAATATTGAAAGTGCTATTTCGTTTATTAAAAAAAATGAAGATTTTGATACGTTTGACCGTTTTACATTTACTAGAGATTACATGAATTCAATTACTAGAAATTGGGTTGAAATAAGAAAAGCGAGTTCACTTTGGGAACCGATTAATACAACGCCTTTTAATTTTGATGCGCCTACCTTTTTTGAAGATAATAGCTTTAATCTAAATTATTTTACGCCAGCGATCAATCAAAATCCAACCGATAAACAAATAGCTTTAGGTCAAAAATTATTTTCGGATCCTAAACTTTCTAAAAATGGAAAGATGGCTTGTGTAACGTGTCATTTACAAGACAAAGGTTATGCAGATAATGTTGCGTTTAATTTTGATAATCAGGGGAATCCTTTGCAAAGAAATACACCAACACTTATCAATACAGCTTTTCAACAAAGTTTCTTTTTAGATGGAAGGTCAAATACATTAATAGATCAAATTTCAGCTGTATTTACAAACGATAAAGAGTTTAATTCTAATGTACATAAATTTTCTGATGCTATTTTAAAAGATTCCACGTATACGGCTCTTTTTAAAGATGCTTTTGGTAAAGTGTCCTCTAATAATACCGATGTTATAAAAGCAATTTCATCTTATGTTTCCACTTTAAATGGTTTTAATTCTAAATTTGATAAAAATATGAGAGGAGAAGAAAACAATTTTTCTGATGAAGAAAAACTTGGATACAATTTATTTATGGGAAAAGCTTTGTGTGCTACTTGCCATTTTATGCCATTAACAAATGGTACAGTACCTCCATTTTTTACAGAGACTGAAAAAGAAGTTATTGGAGTTCCTGAAACTGCAGAAAATAAAGAATTAGATGATGATTTAGGATTTTATTGGAGCTTTAAAGAAGACCTGCATAAAGGAATGTTTAAAACACCTTCTATTAGAAATGTAGCATTAACTGCTCCTTACATGCACAACGGTGTTTACAATACTTTAGAGGAAGTAGTAGAGTTTTATAACCTTGGTGGTGGTGGCGGATTAGGTTTTGATTTAGAGTACCAAACCTTACCTTTTGATGAACTGAACTTAACTGCAGAAGAACAAGACGCCATAGTAGCTTTTATGAAAACGTTAACGGAAACACTTGATGAAAACTAAGAAGAGTCTAAATAGTAATTAAGTGTGTTTTATTTGTTTATATCTTCTTTAGATTCCTTTTTTGATTGATCAAAAGAACTTTCTAAAGAAGATTTTTTTTGCAATAGCACTTGGTATTAAATGCGAATGTTTTCTTTCGAAATTTTATCAGTATTTATCTTTTTGAAGATAGTAGAATACAAATCCGCTTGCAAAATAAAGAAGAATATCAATAATATCCGTGGTATATCTTGCTAAGTATTTAGGGAAAATAAATTCGAATAAAAGACTATACATAAAACAAACGTATAGAATTATAGGGAAACTCAACGTGTAACTTTTATTGTTTTTAGACCATTTTAAAATTTGTAAACAGATGAATAAAACAATCGGAATGATTAAAAAATCATTCACATAAAAACTAATGAATTTAGGTAAAGGAACGGAGAAATATTGAAGAAAATAGATGGTGGTTCCTGTCAATAAAGAAATTAAAAAATAATAAAAGAGTATTTTTTTCATTTTATCCGGCAGCAACCATTGCAATAAACCAAGCCAAACCAGCACCAATAATACTAACAATAGTAAAGGCAGAATATAAAATCCAACCGGTAATTTTATATAAAATATTAGGATGTTTTTTTAATCTTTCTGTTAAATTGGGGTTTTCTCTTTCATGAATAACCTTGTCAATTTCATTTTGTTTTACAATATCGGCTTTGAGTTCTCTTTTCTTTTGATGAGAAATTAGGGTGTTGCAGTTTGTGCAATATTCTTTATTGGTGTTAAAAACCCCACAGTTCGGACACTTTATGATTCTTTTTTCTGCCATTTATTTTCTAAAACTAAAGCTGTTTTTATTTTTATAAGGTCTAATAATTAATCGGGTCTCTCTATCGAAACGAATATAATTATATACCCAATTTAGAAATACAATGGCTTTGTTTCTAAAACCTATTAAAGAAAATAAGTGGACAAACATCCAAACAAACCAAGCAAAAACTCCTTGAAATTTCCAGTTTTTTAAATCTACAACGGCTTTATTACGTCCAATAGTTGCCATAGAGCCTTTGTCTTTATATACAAATACTTCTTGTTTTTTATTGAAGAGTTTTGCCAATATGTTTTTTGCAACTAACCGACCTTGTTGAATAGCAGGTTGGGCCATCATTGGGTGTCCGAAAGGAGTTTTTTCTGAAGACATACAAGCAACATCGCCAATGGCATACACATTTGGGTGCCCTAAAACTTGATTGTATTCATTTACTTTTATTCTAGCGGCTCTTTCAATAACACATTCAGTGTTTAGGCCATCAATCATTTGTCCTTTTACGCCAGCAGCCCAAATAACAGTTTCTGCCTTAAAATGATCTTCTCCATTTGTGGTAACTGTTTTTCCATCATAATCTAAAACACGTAAATTTTTCCAAACATTTACACCTAGTTTTATCAGAAAATCTTCTGCTTTTTCAGAAGATTTTGCACTCATTCCTTTTAACAAACAATCAGAACTTTGTATTAAGTTTATTTGCATTTGACGGATATCTAAATCAGGATAATCTTTAGGTAAGATTCCTTTTTTCATCTCTGCCAAAGCACCAGCTAATTCTACACCTGTTGGTCCACCACCAACAATAACAAAATTCATTAAAGCGTTTCTTTCTTCAATATTAGAGGTTAATAAAGCTTCTTCGAAGTTCTCTAAAATTAGACTTCTAATATTTAAAGACTGCGGAATGGACTTCATTTCCATCGTGTATTTTTGGATATTTGTATTTCCAAAAAAGTTGGTTGTAGAACCCGTAGCAATAATTAATTCATCATATTCTAGGTTTCCAATAGCAGTTTCAATAGTATTGTTTTCTTGATTTATTTTTTCTACTTCTGTTAATCTAAAATAGAAATTTTCCACATCGTTAAAACGTTTTCTTAAAGGGAAGGCAATAGAATCTGGTTCTAAGCCACCTGTTGCAACCTGATATAATAACGGTTGAAATGTATGGTAATTGTGTTTATCAATTAACACAACCTGCAGTTCTTGCTCTTCTAAACCTCTAGCTGCCGCTAAACCTGCAAAACCACCACCAATAATTACAACTCTTGGAAAACTAGTTTGTGGTATGTTCATATAGTATATTTTAAATCAAAAATACAATATGTTTGCGTAAAAAAAGAGAACAGCCTAAGACTAATTCTTAAACTGTTCTGTTTTTACTAAACTGTGGTTGCTACTCTTTCTCTCATTAATTTCGCAGAAGCAACTAAATTTTCTAAAGCAGAAATTGTTTCTGGCCAATCTCTGGTTTTTAAACCACAATCTGGATTCACCCAAATATTTTCTGGTGGCAATAATTTTGTTGCTTTTATAAGTAAATGTTCAATTTCATTTATTTTTGGCACTCGTGGTGAGTGAATGTCATAAACTCCTGGTCCAATTTCATTGGGATATTTAAAATCGACAAAAACATCTAGTAATTCCATTTCAGAACGAGAAGTTTCTATGGTAATTACATCGGCATCCATATCAGCAATATTTGCAATAATATCGTTAAACTCAGAATAACACATGTGTGTGTGAATTTGCGTTTCATCCTTAACAACACTTGCCGATATTTTAAACGCATTTACTGCCCATTTTAAATATGTTGCCCAATTATCCTTTCTTAAAGGCAAACCTTCTCTTATAGCAGGTTCATCAATCTGAATAATTTTTATACCTGCTTTTTCTAAATCAGCAACTTCGTCTCGTATGGCCAATGCAATCTGATTACATGTTGCTGCTCTTGGTTGATCATCTCTCACAAAAGACCATTGTAAAATTGTTACAGGCCCTGTAAGCATTCCTTTTACGTATTTTTTAGATAAACTCTGTGCGTATTCTGTCCATTTTACGGTCATTGGGTTTTCTCTAGACACATCACCAAAAAGAATAGGCGGTTTTACGCATCTTGTACCATAACTTTGTACCCAACCAAAACTAGAAAAAGCAAAACCAGCTAATCTTTCTCCGAAATATTCTACCATGTCATTACGTTCAAATTCACCATGAACCAAAACATCTAAACCAATATTTTCTTGAAACCTGATAGCGCTCGTAATTTCTTTTTCTAAAAAGGAGTTGTATTTTTCTTCGGATAATTGATGCTTCTTGTATTTTAATCTTAAAGATCTAACTTCTTTTGTTTGTGGAAAAGAACCAATTGTTGTTGTTGGAAAAAGAGGGAGTTTTAATGCTGATTTTTGTGTTTTTTGTCTTTCTACAAAAATATTATTTCTTAAACTATCTGCTTCCGTTAATGCATTTATACGATTTTTAACCTGGTTGTTATGTATAAGTGTAGAGTTGTTCTTATTGATAAAAGCGAGTTTGTTTGCTTCTATCTCTTTAATATCTGATGCTTGTAAATTATTCTCAGCTATTTTTTTAAGCAATACAATTTCTTGTAATTTCTGTTTAGCAAAAGCCAACCATTGCATTACTTCTTCCGGAATAGAACCGTCTTTTTCGTTTTCTAAATTATAAGGACTATGAAGTAAAGAACATGAGGAAGAAATCCAAAGATTATCGCCTTTAATCGCTTTAGCTTTGTTGATAATTTCTATGGAAGTATCAAAATTATTTCTCCAAATATTTCTTCCATCAACAATACCTAAAGACAGTATTTGGTTTTTATTTTGATGAACTAAAATAGAATCTAACTCATCTAAACCTCTCACTAAATCTACATGTAAAACATCAACAGGTAAAGACAATGTTAGATTTAAATTATCGTTTAGATTACCAAAATAGTTAGCTAAAATAAATGTAATGTTAGGGAATTTAGCTTTTAAAAGAGTATAAGTTTTAAAATAAGCTTCTTGCTCTTTTATTGTTAAATCTAAAGATAAATAAGGCTCATCAAACTGAATATTCGTTACTCCTTCGTTTTGTAATTCTTCAATTAATTGAATATAAGTAGGTAATAAACGATCTAATAATTCCAATCTATGAAAACCGTTTTCCTTTTCTTTTCCAACCAATAAATAAGTTAGAGGACCAATTAATACAGGTTTCGTTTTAACACCTTCTTTTAGCGCTTCGCGATATTCGCTTATGATTTTACAAGAATTTAATTCAAATTTTTGTTCTTTTTCAAATTCAGGAACTAAATAATGGTAATTTGTATCAAACCATTTTGTCATTTCCATTGCTACAATATCAAAACTATCTTTCTGAAAACCACGTGCCATTGCAAAGTATAAATCGACAAAAGAAACCTTGTTTTTTAATTCTCTAAATCTTTTAGGAATACAATTTAAGGTTAGCGACATGTCTAATACTTGATCGTATAAAGAAAAATCATTAGAAGGAATAATATCGATTCCTATTTCTTTCTGATTTAACCAGTTCTTCTTTTTAATGTCGCTGGCAACTTTTAATAGCGTTGTTTCATCTATATTTTCTTTCCAGTAACTTTCAATTGCTTTTTTTAGCTCTCTTTTTTCTCCAATTCTTGGATGCCCTAAAATAGTAGTTTTCATAGTTATAAGTTTTAATTACTGTACAAACCTATAACTTATAAATAAAAATAATGTATTTTGATTCATATTCAGAATATAAAACTATTTTTGATTCAAAGACAGTGTAAAATACTTTTATGTACTGTAATTGAACTTAAAAAAGAAAAATATTCTATGTATCAAGTTGATGAAATTGATTTACAACTACTTCGTTTATTACAAAAAGACGCAGATATTACTACAAAAGAACTTGCTCAGCGTGTAAATCTTACAAATACGCCTGTTTTTGATCGCATTAAACGCTTAAAAAAAGAAGGGTATATAAAAAAAACAACGGCTGTTTTATGTAGCGAAAAGTTAGATGTTTCTTTAATTGTATTCTGTAATGTGAAGCTGAAGGAACACACCAAAGAAATAGGGAATCAGTTTGTAAAAGATATTATGTTTCTTAAAGAAGTAACGGAATGTTATAACACTTCTGGCGATTTTGATTTTTTATTAAAGGTGATGGTAAAAGATATGAAACATTACCAATCGTTTGTGTTACAAAGTTTGGGCTCTGTTAAAGGTATTGGAAGTGCTCACAGTACTTTTGTGATGGGAGAAATTAAGAATAACCACGGAATTCCTTTATAATTCTCTTTTAATTTCTTGTAATGTTTTATTGCTGTTGATGAATTCTGTAATTACTTTATAACGAGTAGTATCTATATCATCTTCAAAATAGTTTGCCCATTTGGTTTCTTTAAATAAAATGGAAATCTGTTTTATTTTTTGTTGCGCTTCTGTTAACGTAAAAAGAGATTCTTCTGTTTGCTTTTCTTTTTTAGGTTGAATTATCGCTGTTTTCTTATCAAAATCTACATCAATAAAAAAGATTTTTTTTGTAGAATTGATAGGGTAGAAGTCCGTCCATTTTGCAAAACCAATTACTATTTGTTGGTTTTTATAGTCTTCGTTTGCTAGTAATTTCCATCTGCAATTGGCAACTCTTCCCCAATGATTCGATTTTCTATACACACCTTCTTTGGTATAAAAATACATACTTTCAGATTTACTTTTATAATTGGTGTCTTCAGGGAATTCAAAATTTTCTATTTGTTTGAATTCACAAAAAGTATGTTTAAAGAAATTGGTTTTGTTGTAGGTTTTCATAATACTAGCTTACAAGCCAAAATTTTTAATTATGGATAGCGTAAATTGACGAGCGCCTTTATTATTTAAATGACCTAAATCTTTAAAGTATTTTATACTTTTAATAGAACCAGTATAATTGATTATATTATTTTCTTTACAAAATAAGTCGAACTCTTGGTTGTTTTTTCGGTTGTAGTAAGGAGAAGTATAAAGTGTTATTTGAATATTATTTTCTTTAGCATACTCTTTAATCTTAGTTAACAATGAATTATTATATTTTTTTACAAATTGATAAGTCTCGTTTTTTTTGTCAAACGTTGTTTTTAATCCAATAAAAAAATTATCAGCTCTTTTTTTTCCACCTAGAGTAAGTAGTAATTCTCTATACCCAATTTTAGGGTTGTATTTTATATACCTGTAAAAAGGAAAATAAGCATCATATTTATAATTTGCATCGTAAATTTTCATATGATTTTTAATGCTACTATTTAAATAGATGTATGGCATAAAATAACTTGCTCCAAGAAGGTTTCTCTTTTCTGTAGTTGACCTTAAGTTAGATTCATCCACTTGTAAGAAGATTCTTTTCGCTTTAATTTTATTGTCCTTTAATAGTTTTAACATTAAAAAATTTTCAGGTAAACTTTGTCCTGAAATACCTAAATTAAGACTCTTTTTTTGTGTGATGCTATCTATTAAATCTGTGTTAATATGAAATTCAACTCTAGAGGAACCTAAAAAAATATAATCAAATTGTGTGTTTTTGTTTTTAAAAACATATTGAACTTTATTTCTGATAACATTTGTATGAAAATAGACTTGAGTGAAAATTAAATCAAGAATAATCATCAATATGAAGAGAATAATCAGCCTAATGGTTATATATTTTAAAAATCGAATCATTAAAATTGAAAATAAATGAAATTAGAATAATTAGAGTAAATACCAAATACAAGTAATAAAAGTAGAATTATAGTTTCATTAATCAGTTGAAATTTTCCATTAAAGGGAGTTTCTTCTTTTCTGTAAAACCATTCATATAATAATAAAATTGGTAATAAAAATATTATTTCAAAAGAGAATCTTTCTATAGTTGATAAATAATTAAGTTTTAGAAACGTTTCGTTTGAGAAAACTAATCTTAAGTAGTTTAAAGCATCCGTTATAGTTTCAGACCTAAAAAAGACCCAAGCTAAAGTGGTTAAAGTAAAAGTGAAAACTATTTGACCTAATTCTTTAATTGATGGAAATAATTTGTTTTCTGAAGTAATATTTATATTTTTTCTGTTGTTGTTAGTTAGTAGGAGTGGTAGAAAAAATAGTGCATTAAGTCCACCCCAAACTACAAATGTCCAGTTGGCACCATGCCAGAATCCGCTCACTAAAAAAATAACAAAAACATTTCTAATTTGTTGAAATTTACTTCCTTTAGAACCACCTAGTGGGATATACAGGTAGTCTCTAAACCAAGTTGATAAACTTATATGCCAACGTCTCCAGAATTCTGCAATATCTCTTGAGAAATAAGGGTAGTTAAAGTTTCTCATTAATTTAAAACCAAATAATCTTGCTGTACCAATAGCAATATCAGAATATCCAGAAAAATCACAGTAAATTTGGAAAGAGAAATAGATGGCACCCAAAATTAATGTAACCCCACTTAACTCGTTGTAGTTGCTAAATATATCGTTTGCATAAATAGCACAATTATCAGCAATTACAATCTTTTTAAACATTCCCCAGAGTATTAATTTAATTCCGGATTTTGCTAATTGATATTCAAATTTTCTTTTTATAAAAAATTGAGGTAATAAATTAGAAGCTCTCTCAATGGGACCAGCAACTAATTGTGGAAAGAATGAAACAAAACTTGCAAAGGCTATAAAGTTTTTTGTTGGTTCTAATTTGTTTCTATAAACATCAATTGTATAACTGAGTGTTTGAAAAGTATAAAAAGAAATTCCTACAGGAAGAATAATGTTTAAGGAACTTTCATGCATCTTTATGTCAAAGGTTGCCCAGAGTTGAATCCAATTATCAATAAAAAAATTGTAGTATTTAAAATAGCCTAATAAACCTATATTAAAAATGATACTAGTCCAAAGGAGGTATTTTCTTTGTAGATTATTTTTATTCTTCTTTAACCTTAGAGCTAATGTGTAATCTACTATTGTACTTAAAAGTATTAGTGACAAAAATCTCCAGTCCCACCAACCATAGAAAACATAGCTGGCTATTAATATTAATCCATTTTGTAATTCTATTTTTTTAAATATTAGCCAATACAAAAAAAAGACTGCAGGTAAAAACAATAAAAACTCAATAGAATTGAATAGCATTTTTTTTCTTTAGAGGAGCGAAGATACATTTTTAATAAAAAAACGCAATCAAATTAATGATTGCGTTTTTAGTATTGTAAGAAAATATGTTTTTCTTTATGTGAAGATTCCTCCTTTCGTCGGAATAAGCGATTCACTCACTTTTGCTAAAAAGCAAAAGTTGTTTTCTGCTTATTTAACTTCTTCGAAATCTACATCTTCAACATTGTCTCCTTGAGCATCAGCTTCTGGTTGACCTTGTTGTTCAGCTCCAGGATTTGCTCCTTCAGCACCACCTTGTGCAGCATACATTTCTTCAGATGCAACTTTCCAAGCTTCATTGATAGTTGCTAATGCAGTATCAATTAATGTTAAATCTTTAGATTCGTGAGCAGCTTTTAATTCAACTAAAGCAGCTTCGATTGGTGCTTTTTTATCCGCAGATAATTTATCACCAAACTCAGTTAATTGCTTTTCTGTTTGAAAAATCATAGAATCTGCTTCGTTAATTTTTTCTGCAGTTTCTTTAGCTTTTTTATCAGCATCCGCATTTGCTTCTGCATCTTCTCTCATTTTTTTGATATCATCTTCAGATAATCCAGAAGAAGCTTCAATTCTAATTTCATGAGATTTGTTTGTTCCTTTGTCTAAAGCAGAAACTTTAATAATACCATTTGCATCAATATCAAAAGTTACTTCTACTTGAGGTACACCTCTTTGTGCAGGAGGTAAACCATCTAAATGGAAACGTCCAATAGTATTGTTATCTGCAGCCATCGCTCTTTCACCTTGTAAAACGTGAATTTCTACTGATGGTTGGTTATCTACTGCTGTAGAGAATACCTGAGATTTTTTTGTAGGAATCGTTGTGTTTGCATCAATTAATTTAGTGAAAACATTCCCCATAGTTTCAATACCTAAAGATAAAGGAGTAACGTCTAATAACAATACATCTTTTACATCTCCAGATAAAACTCCACCTTGAATAGCAGCACCTAAAGCAACAACTTCATCAGGGTTTACACCTTTACTTGGCGCTTTTTTAAAGAACTTCTCAACAGCTTCTTGTACAGCAGGTATTCTTGTAGAACCACCAACTAATACGATCTCATCGATATCAGAGATTGTTAAATCTGCATTTCTTAAAGCAGTCTGACAAGGCTCTATTGTTCTTTTTACTAAATCGTCAATTAATTGCTCAAATTTAGATCTAGATAAAGTTCTTACTAAGTGTTTTGGTCCGCTAGCAGTAGCAGTAACATATGGTAAGTTAATTTCTGTAGAAGCAGAAGAAGATAATTCAATCTTCGCTTTTTCTGCAGCTTCTTTTAAACGTTGTAAAGACATTGGATCTTTACGTAAATCTAAATCTTCATCCGCTTTAAACTCTTCAGCTAACCAGTTAATGATTTTTTCATCAACATCATCACCTCCTAAATGTGTATCACCATCTGTAGCTAATACTTCAAAAACTCCATCTCCTAATTCTAAGATAGAAACATCATGTGTTCCACCACCAAAATCAAAAACAACAATTTTCTTATCGTCATGAGATTTGTCTAAACCATAAGCTAATGCAGCAGCAGTTGGCTCATTTATAATTCTTTTTACTTGTAAACCTGCAATTTCACCAGCTTCTTTTGTAGCTTGACGTTGTGCATCGTTAAAATATGCTGGTACAGTAATAACTGCTTCAGTAACCTCAGTTCCTAAATAATCTTCAGCAGTTTTTTTCATTTTTTGTAACACCATTGCAGAAATTTCTTGTGGCGTATATAAACGACCATCAATATCTACTCTAGGTGTATCATTATCTCCTCTTACTACTTTATAAGGAACTCTTGTAGCTTCTTGTGTAGATTCAGAAAATTTGTTACCCATAAAACGTTTAATAGAATAAACAGTTTTAGTAGGGTTTGTTACAGCTTGTCTCTTAGCTGGGTCACCAATTTTACGTTCTCCTCCTTCTACAAAGGCAACGATAGATGGTGTAGTTCTTTTTCCTTCTGCGTTAGGGATTACAACTGGCTCGTTTCCTTCCATTACAGAAACACAAGAGTTTGTTGTACCTAAATCAATTCCAATTATTTTACTCATAATATTTATTTTAATAAATTTTAATTCAATTTTACATTTTCTATTAGGCAAATGCTGTGCCAACCCCTTTTTGACTAGCAAATGTCAGTTATTTTAAAAAAATATTTTAAATTGATGTGACATAATGACACAAAATGTATCTAATATATTGGATAGGAAGAATATTTGAATATAATTTTTAATTCCTTATATTTGGATAGTTCTATTTCAGACAAAGTAAATCTATAAGTTATAAATCTAAAATTCTAAAAAAAATCATGAGTAAATTTGACGAAAAAGTAGCACAGTATTCTAAGTTTATGGACGATAAAGGTCTAAAATATGATTCAGACTTGTTAAAAGCTGTAACAAAAGGACTAGGCCCATCTATTTATAAAAAAGATGCCGAAACCGTATCTGGTTCAGATGCAAAAGAGTTGTTAACTGTTAAAAATAATTTTTTAATTAAAAAGTTAGGTTTAGCTGATGGTCCAAAATTAGATGAAGCAATTAACAAAGTTGTGGAAGCAATTGGTAAATCTGAAAGAAATAAATATAGAGCAGTCGTTTACTATATGTTAGCGGTAGAATTTGGTAAGGAATCGATATACAACTAATATAAAATATATTTTTGATAATAAAATCCAACTCATTGAGTTGGATTTTTTACATTTACCGCTATTCTTAATTAAATCTTACGAATGTCGCAATTTATTAGTGTTTTTGATATGCTTAAAATAGGTGTTGGCCCCTCAAGTTCTCATACACTTGGCCCTTGGCGAGCTGCCGAACAATGGATCCTTCAATTAAAAGAAAATAATAACTTTGATTTGGTTGATGCTATTCAGGTAGATTTATATGGGTCTCTGTCTTTAACAGGAAAAGGACACGCTACCGATTTGGCAATTCAGTTAGGTTTAAGCGGTGCAGATCCAGAATACTTACCTATAGAAAACATTGCTACTATTATTGATGATATTAAAGATAAAAAAGTACTTTCTTTAAACGGAGAAAAAGAAGTGCCTTTTTATAAAGAATCAATTGTCTTTAATAGAGCCTTTTTACCATTTCATGCAAACGGAATTACTTTTAGAGGTTTTTTTAATGGCGATGAAGTTTCTACACAAACTTATTTTTCTATTGGTGGCGGTTTTATTGTGCAAGAAAATGATCATTTAGAAGAAGAAATAGAAATCAATAAAAAGAACTTTCCGTATCCAATCAATAGAGCTTTACAGCTTGAAGAGTATTGTGAAAAAGAAAATTTATTAATTTCTGATATTGTTCTTTTAAATGAATTAGAATTAAATTCTGCAGAACATATAGATAAAGAATTGCACAGAATTTGGGATACGATGTTAGAATGTATGCATACAGGCTGTCATACAGAAGGAAGGCTTCCTGGAGGTTTAAATGTAAAAAGACGTGCTTTTGATACGCATAAAAAATTAATAAAAGATACCAGTTATACAAACCCTAAAGAATGGCTTACTGCCATTAGAAGTACAGAAGTAAAGTTTAGAGAGATTTTAAAATGGGTAAGTTGTTTTGCCCTTTCTGTAAATGAAGTAAATGCCGCTTTGGGTAGGGTAGTAACGGCTCCAACAAACGGAAGTGCAGGTGTAATTCCTGCTGTTTTAATGTATTATTTAGTGATAGAAAACCACGAAGCAGATTTTAGTCACGTTAAAAAATTCTTATTAACTGCTGGCGAAATTGGGAGTGTATTTAAGAAAAATGCTACAATCTCTGCAGCCATGGGAGGTTGTCAGGCAGAAATAGGAGTCTCTTCTGCAATGGCAGCAGCTGCTTTAACAGAATTATTAGGAGGTACAGCAGCTCAATGTTTGTCGGCTGCAGAAATTGCTATGGAACATCATTTAGGTTTAACTTGCGATCCTATTGGAGGTTTGGTACAAGTGCCTTGTATAGAGCGTAATTCTATGGGCGCAATAAAAGCGATTCACGCGGCAGAAATTGCCTTAGAAACAGACCCTAAAGAAGCTTTGGTGCATTTAGATAGTGTAATAGATACCATGTGGGAAACCGCAAAAGACATGAATAAAAATTACAAAGAAACCTCAGAAGGTGGTTTGGCAGTTACAGTGAGAATTGTAGATTGCTAATCAGTGGGCAGTTTGCAGTCTCAGTATTCAGTAAGAGTTCACAGTGGAAAACTGAAAACTGTCACTGAATACTGTAAACTATTTTTACCTTGTAAACACCAAATCATTTCCGGTAGATAACTCTCCAGAAAAACGGTATTTATCAACATTAAAACCTTTTAAATCTTCTATAGTTTTAACGTTATTGTCTATAATATAGCGTACCATTAAACCACGTGCTTTTTTAGCGTACGTCATTACAATTTTATATTCTCCGTTTTTAAAATCTTTAAAAACAGGTGTAATCATTGGTACTTTTAAAACCTTTTTAGGAATTACTTTAAAGTATTCTGTACTTGCTAAATTCACTAATAATTCACCATCTTCTAATTCATTATTCAAAGCATTGGCAACAGTATCGTCCCAAAATTTGTACAAATTATCTTTGGTACCTACTTTTAGACGCGTTCCCATTTCTAAACGATACGGCTGAATTAAATCTAAAGGTTTTAATAAACCATACAAACCAGATAAGATTCTTAGATTATTTTGTAATAATGGAATTTTCTCTTCTTCAATAGAATTCACATCAATTCCTTGAAAAACGGCACCTGTAAATGCATAAATAGCTTGTTTTGCATTTTCGGTTGTAAAAGGAGTTGCCCAAGATTGATTTCTATCATAATTTAAAGCAGATAAATCATCAGAAATTTTCATCAATTCAGATAAGTTTTTCTTAGAAAGTGTTTTTAGTTTCTTATTTAACTTTTCAGACTTGTCTAAAAAACGAGGTTGTGTATGTAAACTTGTTGGTACTTTACTTTCGAAATCTAAAGATTTTGCTGGTGATATTATGATTTTCATATGATGTAATTCAGAAATAATTAGAGTATAAAAATACAAATGTTTATAGATTTCTTAAATGTATTTTAAGAGTAATATTTAATACTGTTATAATTAAATGTAATAGTGATGTTGTTTTTTGATAAGTATTTTCTATTTTAAATAAAAAAAGCTACTTTCTGTTTAGGAAAGTAGCTTTTTTAAAATTAGTTAATCTAATTCAATATCCTTAGAATTCTCAGAGTAGGTTCTCCATTTTTCTAGACATTCTGTAATATCTGACGGTACTTCAGAATTAAAACGCATAAACTCACCCGTTTTTGGGTGTGTAAAACCTAATGTCTTTGCATGTAACGCTTGTCTTGGTAAAACTTTAAAACAGTTATTTACAAATTGCTTGTATTTGGTAAAGGTTGTTCCTTTTAAAATATCATCTCCACCATAACGTTCGTCATTAAAAAGCGTGTGTCCAATGTGTTTAAAGTGTGCTCTAATTTGGTGTGTTCTACCTGTTTCTAATTTACATTGTACTAAAGTTACATATGTTAAGCGCTCTAAAACTGTATAATGTGTAACAGCATGTTTTCCAAAATCACCATCAGGAAAAACTGACATTTGTAAACGATTTTTTAAACTACGACCTATATTTCCTTCAATTGTACCTTCATCTTCTTCTACATTTCCCCAAACTAAGGCGTAATACAAACGCTCTGTAGTTCTGTCAAAAAACTGTTTAGATAAATGAGCTAAGGCGAATTCGGTTTTTGCAACTACCAATAAACCACTAGTATCTTTATCAATTCTATGCACCAAACCTGGTCTTTCGTTAGAATTAGTTGGTAAGTTTTCTATATGATGAATTAAGCCATTCACTAAAGTACCAGAATAATTTCCGTGACCTGGATGTACTACCATACCTGCAGGTTTGTTCACTACAATTACGGTGTCATCTTCATAAACGATGTCTAAAGGAATGTCTTCTGCCACCAATAAGTTTTCTGCTGGTGGATATGTTAAAACAACTCTAACTACATCGTTTGGCTTTACTTTATGATTCGATTTCACAACCGCATCATTCACTAAAATATTACCTGCTTTTGCAGCTTGTTGAATTTTATTTCTGGTGGCGTTTTCTACAAAATTCATTAAAAATTTATCAACTCTTAAAGGCTCTTGTCCTTCACTAGCTGTAAATCTGTGATGTTCGTATAAATCGTCGTTTTCTATATCTTGAGGTTGATTTTCTTGCAAAATTTATTTTTTAAGTCGAAGTAGACATTCATCGAATATCAACCTTTAACAGTTTAATTTTTTATTTTTGAATACTGAATACTGAATACTGAATACTAGTTTCCGTTTCCGTCACCTAAAACTAAATCTACGATAGAGTTTAAAGGTAATTTATCTCCGTGATTTAGAATTTCTCCTTTGTAACGCAATCCACGTACAACATCTTTACCAATATCTCTAACAGAAATTGGGTTTGTACCAATATTAAAACCAATAGAGCGCAAATGAGAAGTAGCTTGTCTTTTTGTTCTTCCGTTTAAATCAGGAACAGTAACATCTCTATATTTAGAAGGATTTAAGGTTAAGTAAATTTTACGTTTTTCTTTTACAAAATCCCCTGTTTCTGGAGATTGTTCAATTACAGATTTTTTTGGATAATCTGGATTGTAGCTCGCGCTATCTATAACAATAAAATCTAGATTTAATTCTTCTAACTTTAGCTGTACATTTTCTAAAGACATTTTATGCAAGTTTGGAACTTGAATTTTTTGATCGTGATTGGTAGAATAGCCTAACCAATATTTTAAAGCAAAAATAAAGACCAACAAACCTACACCTGCAATAATAACTTGTATAAAGAAGGACTTACTTTTAATAAATTGAAAAACACTCATTTTTTGATTTTTAGAACGCACAAAGATATAAAAACTAAACGTTGCTATTTCTATAATTATTTTGATAAATTTGTTTTATTATTTTAGAATCCATGAAACAGAATATTGCAATTGTAATGGGTGGTTATTCATCCGAAGTTAATATTTCCCTAACCAGTGGAAATGTAGTGTACAAGCACTTAAATAAAGAGAAATACAATCCGTATAGAGTCCATATTTTAAAAGATAAATGGGTTGCTTTAGATGATGATAATCAAGAATATCCAATAAATAGAAGCGATTTTTCTTTTTCATTGAATGGTACTTCTGTTATTTTCGATTGTGTTTTTAACGCAATACATGGCGCGCCCGGAGAAAACGGAACCTTGTTAGCGTATTTTAATTTGATAAATTTAAAACACACTTCTGCACCTTTTTATCAAATGGCATTAACATTTAATAAGCGAGATACTTTAAGTGTTGTTAAAGAATATGGCATTAAAACGGCTGTTTCTGTGTACTTAAATAAAGGAGATGTTGTAGATTTAGATGCTATAATTAACAAAGTTGGGTTGCCTTGTTTTGTAAAACCTAACAACGCGGGTTCTAGTTACGGAATTTCTAAAGCGCATACAAAAGCAGAAATGTTACCTGCTTTAGAAAAAGCATATAAAGAAGATACAGAAATTTTAATTGAGTCTTTCTTAGACGGACCAGAAGTTTCTGTTGGTGTAATTCATTATAAAGGAGAAACGACAGTATTGCCAATTACAGAGATTGTTACAGAAAACGATTTCTTTGATTATGAAGCTAAATACGAAGGGAAATCTCAAGAGATTACTCCTGCTAGAATTTCTGATGAAGAAAAAATTAAAGTAGAAGAAATAGCAAAAAAGGTATATAAAATTTTAAATATGTCTGGTTTTTCACGTTCAGAATATATTTTGGTTAACGGAGAACCACATTTCCTAGAAATGAATACGGTACCAGGTTTAACCGAAGAAAGTATTTTACCGCAACAAGCAAAAGTGGCAGGTATTTCTTTAGAAGAATTATTTGAAAGTGCGATTGAGTCGGCATTTGTATAGAAACAAGATTATCACTGTTGTGTGATTGAAACAGGATGTTTTTGAAGCACGAGGCAAGATTATCACTGTTGTGTCGTTGAATCAGGATGTTTTTGAAACAACACGTAAAAACTAATTTATGTATATTGTAGAAACCAGAATAATTCTTGGTTTGAAAACATCAAAAAATGCAAAGCTATGAAAAGACATAATTTTAAAAAGTTACAAATTTGGCAAGAAGCAATAGAATTAGTTAGCTTAAACTATAAATTTACGTCAACTTTACCTGATTTCGAAAAATTTGGTTTGGTGAGTCAATTAAATAGGTGTGCTGTTTCTATTCCTTCTAATATATCCGAAGGAACAAGTAAAAGGACTAATAAACATTTTGTTTCTTTTTTAGAACATAGTTTAGGTTCTGCTTTTGAATGGGAAACACAAATTATAATTTGTAATAATTTAAACTTCATGTCTCATGAAGTTTTTCTCGATTTAGAAAAAAGAATTCAGAAATTACAACAAAAAATATCAAATTTTATAGACTCCTTAGATAATTGATTCTATTATAAAGTAATAATATTGAAAGATTCATTATCTGTCGTGTTTCATGTGTCAAAATTATCAAAATTATCAAAATTTTAAAAAAAATGAAAAGAGCAATTTTCCCAGGATCATTTGATCCAATAACATTAGGTCATTTTGATATCATTGCAAGAGGTGTAAAATTGTTTGATGAACTAATTATTGCCATCGGTGTAAATGCTGACAAAAAATATATGTTCACTTTAGAGGAACGTAAAAAATTTATTGAAGACTGTTTTGCGCACGAACCTAAAATAAAAGTGGTTACCTATAAAGGGTTGACAGTTCATTTTTGTCAAGAAAACAATGTCGATTTTATTTTAAGAGGTTTAAGAAACCCCGCAGATTTTGAGTTTGAGAAAGCAATTGCACATACAAACCGAGATTTAGCGCCTATAGAAACCGTGTTTTTATTAACCGCAGCAAGCACTTCTTATATTTCTTCATCTATTGTAAGAGATGTAATTAGAAATGACGGAGACTACACGAAGCTAGTTCCTAAAACGGTAAGAATTAAATAAACATGTGTAAACCTTTTAGAGTATTTTTTTTAGTTACTATTTTATTGTTGCTATTTTCTTGTGATCAATTATCTAAAGAAAAAAAAGATTTCACAACACTTTTCGAAAAGTCTAACGGAACCGAAACGCCAGAATACAAAGACATCATTTCATATTATAAAGATTTAGCTGAAGCGCATTCTTCGATATCTTTATTTTCATTCGGACAAACAGATTCCGGAGAACCTTTGCACCTCATTGTTTATAATAGAGAAGGAGTTTTTAATGTGGATGAAATTAAAAAATCAACCAAAAATAGAATATTAATTAACAACGGAATTCACCCAGGAGAATCAGACGGAATTGACGCTTCCATGTTGTTGCTTAGGGATATTGTGGAAAACGCTTCTTTAATAGAAAAATATAAAAACACTGTTATTTGTGTGATTCCGGTGTACAATGTTGGCGGTTCTTTAAATAGAAATTCGCACACAAGAGCCAATCAAAATGGCCCAAATGAATACGGATTTAGAGGAAATGCAAGAAATTACGATTTAAATAGAGATTTTATAAAACAAGACTCTAGAAATTCAGCGGCTTTTGCAGACGTTTTTCATACTGTAAATCCGGATGTTTTTATAGACAATCATGTAAGTAATGGAGCCGATTATCAATATGCAATTACACATTTATTTACGCAGCACAATAAACTAGGAGGTAAGTTAGGTAACTTTTTAGAGACACAGATGCGTCCGAGTATTGAGAATTCACTAGAGCAAAAAGGAATTTCAATTACACCTTATGTAAATGTTTGGGGAACAACGCCAGAAGCAGGGTTTTCTCAGTTTTTCGATTCTCCAAGATACTCTACAGGATACACAACTTTGTTTAATACTTTAGGATTAATGGTGGAAACGCACATGTTAAAACCTTATAAAATAAGAGTGGAGCAAACGTATGAATTGTTGTTTTCTGCGTTAGATTTTACAGAAGATCATTCTGATAAAATTAAAGAATTAAGAGCCAATGCTGTTGATGAGGTGTTGTCTAAGAAAACCTATCCTATTAGATTTAAGGTTGATAAAGAAAAACCTACAGAATTACAGTTTAAAGGATATGAAGCAACGTATATCGATAGCAAAGTAACTACCGGAAAACGTTTGTTTTATGATACTACAAAGCCCTACACAAAACCCGTAAAATATTACAATAATTTTGTAGCGACTCAGTCTGTAGAAATTCCGAAAGGGTATATTTTAGAACAAGGTTGGCATAAAGTTTTAGAGCGATTAAAAAACAATAAAATTGAATTTACTCGTTTAAAAAATGATACAATTATTGCAGTGGAAGTAAATCATATTGCTGAATTTGAAACTCGAAAAACAGCCTACGAAGGTCATTATTTACATTACAATACCACAGTAAAACGGGTAACTCAAGATTTTCAATTTAGAAAAGGAGATATTTACATTTCTACAAATCAAAACGGAGTTCGGTATTTGTTAGAAACGTTGGAAGCTGCAGCAACAGATTCTTTTTTTAATTGGAATTTTTTCGATACTGTTTTACAACAAAAAGAAGGGTATTCTGCTTATGTTTTTGAAGATATTGCAACCTCTTTTTTAGGTAATAATCCATCAATAGAAAAAGAGTTTTTAGAAAAACTGAATACAGATACTGAGTTTGGAAATAATCCAAAAGCGCAATTGGATTTTATTTATCAAAAATCACCTCATTACGAACCAGCACATTTACGTTTGCCAATTTTTAAAATATTTTAAATTATGAAAGTACTACCAATCGTTTTGTTATCCATATTTTTCTTCGGATGTAAATCTGAAAAAGTTAAAACAGCAACAACAAACACAGATGTTAATACTAATTCCTTTTATGTTGGTACGTACACCAATAAAGATTCTAAAGGAATTTATAAATACGAACTTTCAGAAAAAGGAGAGTTACGAAAAGTAGGCTTGGTTGCAGAAACGATAAATCCTACTTTTTTAGCAAAATCGAAAGATGATAAAATACTTTTTGCAGTTGGAGAAACCAATGTAAATGGATTTATAAAATCTTTTAAAATTGAAAATGATTCTTTACTATTGATAAGTAACGAAAAGTCTGGTGGAGCAGGGCCTTGTTTTGTAGCTATAAATGATGATAATTATTTGGTTACGGCAAATTATGGTGGCGGAAGTGTTGGTTTATTAAAGGCAGATGCTTCTGGTAAATTATCAGAGTTATTAAATGTGCAACAACATGTTGGTAAAGGAACAACAGACAGACAAAAAGGACCTCATGCGCATTCCGCGTGGTTTCATCCAGCAAAAAAAGAAGTTATTTCTGTAGATTTAGGAACCAATGAATTATTATTTTCTACAATAAATGAAGATAAACTTGCTTATACAAAACAAAAGTCTTTAAAAATGGCAGAAGGAGCAGGCCCAAGACACTTAACGTTTCATCCAAATAATAAATGGATTTATGTTTTAAATGAATTAGACAATACGGTTTCTTTGGTGAAAGAAAAAGAGGAAGCGTATTTTGTAGATTTTACAATTTCTACCTTGCCAAAAGACTTTACAGATTATAGCAAAGCATCAGATATTCATATTTCTAAAGACGGAAAATTCTTATATGCTTCCAACCGTGGGCACGAATCTATTGTGATTTATGCCGTAAATGCTGAAGATGGAAGCTTAATTACTATTGGTTACGAACCTGTTTTAGGAAAAAATCCTCGTAACTTTTCATTGTCTTCAGATGAGCAATTTTTATTAGTTGCAAACCAAGATACCGATAATATTGTTTCTTTTAAAAGAGATATTGCTACGGGTACGTTAACTTTTGTAAGTGAGATTGCTGCACCAACGCCAGTTTGTATTTTGTTCTAAGTTTTTAGTAGTTACAGTTCAGTTAGTGCTTTTTCTGTCTGATTCTGATAAAAACTTTTTAGCGTGTTAAAAATCCTTCGACAAGCTCAGGAGGACATTTTTCCTTTAAATTGGATTCAGATATATTATTAGTTATATTTTGTTTTCAGTAGTTATCAGTTTAAAAGCAATGCAATGCTAGTGCGAGCGTCTCGCTCGTACTTTCTGAATTCGATTTACAAAAAAAAAACAGTATAGAATGTTATCAGAGAAGTATTGTCGATTGCACGAGCGTGACGCTCGCGTTAGCGGATATTTATATATGAGTCTGTAGATTTAAATTGTTTTCAGATATTTTATTACAAAATCTATGTATCAATTTTGCAACGATATGTCAGTCAGAGCTTGTCGAAGACTTCTTTGAGTGTAAAAGATCCTTCGACAAACTCAGGAGGACATTGTGAATTTAAATTGGATTCAGATATATTATTAGTTATATTTTGTTTTCAAGAGTTATCAGTTAAAACTCAATGCAATGCTGGTGCGAGCGACTCGCTCGTACTTTCTGAATTCGATTTACAAAAAAAAACAGTATAGAATGTTATCAGAGAAGTATTGTCGATTGCACGAGCATGACGCTCGCGTTAGCGGATGTTTATATATGAGCCTGTACATTTAAATTGTTTTCAATTTTATAACACAAAATGTATGTTTACTATGTGTCTTTGTAGTCGATTTTGTACGTGTTAAAAATCCTTCGACAAGCTCAGGAGGACATTTTGCCTTTAAATTGGTTTCAGATATATTATTACAAAATCTATGTGTCAATTTTGCAACGATATGTCAGTCAGGGCTTGTCGAAGACTTTTTTAAGCGTAAAAGATTCTGCGATTAGCTAAGGAGGGCATTGTAAATTCAAATTGGATTCAGATATATTATTAGTAAGATTTTGTTTTCTATATACCTATGTGGTAAACTTTTTAAGGAGTTGTCAGTTCGAGCGCAGTCGAGAACAATTCGATATTTAACGAAGCAGAAAATTATTTTATTCGTAACTTGTAATCTCTAAAATCAATTTTAAAAAACACATGCTTTTAATTTTAATTAATTGGATTTATATTTTTATTTCCTCCTTAAGCTTTGGTTTTTTATTGAAAAAACTATTTAAAATTGAATCTCAAAATTTTACAATTCACCATATTTTAGGACTATTTTCAATTACATTATTCAGTTGGCTGTATGCTTTTTTCTTTGCTTTAGATCATATTTTCTACGGAATAATGAGCAGTATAACTCTTTTCTGTCTTTATTTTTTCAGAAAAGAGATTAAAACCCAGTTTACGCAGTTTAAAAAGAGTTGGTTGTCATTTAGTAAAACCTACAAATTTGGACTCCTTTTTATTTTTATTATTGCTTTGGCAATGTCTTCGGTTACACCTTCCATTTTTGATAATGAGAGTTATTACCTACAAACCATTAAGTGGTTAAATGAATATGGTTTTGTAAAAGGATTGGGAAATTTACACATCTTTTTTGCGCAAACTTCTAGTTGGCATATTTTACAAGCAGCATTTACTTTTCCGTTTTTAGAAACGAATTTTAACGATTTGAATGGTTTCTTTTTAATCATCTTTTCTTTTTTCTGCTTTCAGCAGTTGCATCAATTTAAGACAACAAAAAAAATACATCAATTATATATAGGAAGTGTGTTGGTTGGTTTGCCTTTTATTATTTTTTTCATCAACGCACCATCGCCAGATTTACCGGTGTTTTTAATCAGCCAGTTGTTGTTTTATCTTTTTATAAAGCATTTTAATAAGATTGATTATTCTAATTTTATTCTTATTCTATTACTCACAATTTTTTTATGTGTTGTTAAAATCACGACGTGTGTATTGGTTTTATTACCATTAATTTTATTTGTAAAGCATTATAAAATACTGAAAAGTAATTTGGTGAAACCAATTGTATTCTCCCTTTTTGTAGTTGGATTGTTTTTAATGAAAAATGTAATTCTTACCGGTTACTTGTTATATCCTTTACAAATTTTAGATGTTTTAGATGTTTTAGATGTCGATTGGAAAGTACCAACAGCACTTATTCAATTGTTTAAAGTAGGTACGTATAGTGCTGCCTTCGATTATCAAGAGTTGGCAAATATTTCTACTTATCAATTGTTTATTGCTTGGATAACCTCGTTTAAATTCAACGGAATTATAAATATGATATTTATGTCGCTTTTAATTTCTTTTCCTTTTTTATGGTATTTTAAAAGCAAAGAAAAGTCAGTTTTTATATTGTATGTAATAGGTGTTTTACACTTTGTATTGGCTTGGATTTTCTCTCCTCAATACCGATTTTTCTTTTTTTATATGTTATTTTTTGCCATGCAAATTTGTGTTTGGTTTTTTAGAAAAGAAAAAATAATTGTATTTTTTATGGCTGTGAGTTTGTTATTAAGTTTGGTGCCTTTTTTGACAGAGTTAAAACTAAGTAATTACACCACTATTAAAAAAACGAATACAAAAACAAGCCTTTTAAAGCTTGAAAACATTTTACAACCAAATGTGAATTCTAGCATGAGTGCAGGCTTTGAGCAACATATAGAAAACGGATTTCATTATAATTCGCCAACAAAAGAAAGCTATTTCTGGACTGTAGGGATTGTGCCTTTGCCAGCTGTGAATGTCAAGCAAATTTCTTTTATAAAGAAGCATTATAAGATTGTTCCGAGTTTAAGAACTGGGGATGTTGGAGATGGTTTTAAGAGTGTGGAGTGTGAATAGTTTATTGTTTTGAATGGTTTTTTAGTTAGTTTAAATCTTAGATAATAACGTGTTTATTTAAAAATCTTCTTTATTTTAGTTGGTTAGAAATAAGCTATGAATAATCACTACAGTTGGGTTGAAACTCATAATGAAATAACGAAATATTTAAGTGAAAATGAAGATAATCAATTAGATTTAATAGAGTTGTTAAAGTCTGTTGGTATTACTCCTTTTAATGATAGACTAGAGGATGGAGTTGACACAATTGAAGGTAAGTTAGAAGAGATTGACCCATTTACATTTTATTGTTATATATATAAATATGGAGAAGAGCGCAGACTTAAGTTTCTTCAAGAAATAGCCAGAAAAATTGGAGCTAAAGTTCCTTATGATGAAAAAGGAATACCCTCTGCACAAGCTCAAAAAGTATGGTTATTCCCTTATAAATATCTCCGAAAAAATAATGAAATAACAAGATTGTGGAGTTTTTTTAAAAAAGCTATTGATAATAAAATAACGAATGAAGATTTCTTGGATATTTTAAAACTTAAAGGAGTAGGTAAAACTAAATTAACTGAAATTTTATTTTACATTCAACCTGAAAAATATTTTCCGATAAACGGTCCGACTAAACCATTTTTAAGAAAAAGTTTAGGATTATCAATAGATTTTAATAATTATCAAGAGTACTTAGATTTATTAGATAATATTAAAAGTAACACAGATATCCCTTTTTATGAATTGTCATTTAAAGCATGGGAGTGGAATAGTAGTCATATTACAAGTAAGTTAGGGAAGAAATCTGATGATCTTTCTGAAATTAAAAATGAATTTATAGATTTTATAAATAGGACAAATATAAAAGGAAGTCAAAAAGCAAGTTCATATATAAGAGCTTTAGATTTATTAGATAATATTTTAAGAAGCAAAGCGAATAATAAGCTTGAAGGAGGAGAAAGTATCTATAGTATAGTATCAGTCGCAATAATTGAAAAATTGTATTCTTTCATTTTAGAAGAGCAAAAAAATAAAAGTGGAATTTTTGAGAAAGAAGAACCTACTAGTTATTGGCAAAAAGGATTTTATTCAGCTGCATTAAAAAGTTACATGGAGTTTTTAAATTTTAAAAATTTAAATATAGGTTACAAGAAAAAGGAGGCAATACCTTTTTTAATGTCTAAATTCGAAGAATCATGCAGTGACGCAGGATTAAATTATGATGCAAAATTAATTACAAGATACATTTCATCTATAGCAACAAAACCATTTGTTTTACTAAGTGGTTTATCTGGTTCAGGTAAAACAAAATTAGCACAAGCTTTTGCACAATGGATTGCTGAGGATAAAAACCAATATTGCATTGTGCCAGTTGGAGCAGATTGGACAAATAGAGAACCCTTATTAGGTTATGTTAACGCATTAAATAACGAAGAGTATATTTTACCAGAAAATGGTGCTTTAACACTGCTTATTGAAGCAAACAAAGAAGAAAACAAAACCAAACCATATTTTTTAATTTTAGATGAGATGAACTTAAGTCATGTAGAGCGTTACTTTGCAGACTTTTTAAGTATCATGGAATCTAAAGACCAACTAAAACTTCATAGTGATGTTGAGAATAAAGGCATTGTGTCTTCTCATTTAGATTGGCCAAAAAACTTATTTATAGTTGGGACTGTAAACATAGATGAAACTACATATATGTTTAGTTCAAAAGTATTAGACAGAGCGAATGTTATTGAGTTTAGAGTAAACAAAGATGATATCTCTAAGTTTTTAGATGCTCCAACCGAAATTTATTTTACAAACCTAAACGGTAAAGGTGCTGGAATGAGCGAAAACTTTATAGAGATTGCTTCTAATAAAGAATTCCCAAAAGTAAAAACAGACAAACTAAATGAAAAATTAGTTCTGTTTTTTGAAGAATTGAAAAAAACGGGAGCAGAATTTGGTTATCGTACCGCAATAGAAATACACAGATTATACAACCAATTAACTACTTTGGATAACACAATGCTTGAAGAAGCAAAAATAGACATTGCCATTATGCAAAAGCTTTTACCAAAACTACATGGTTCTAGGCGTAAACTTTGTCCTATTTTAGAAACTTTAGCATCGTTTTGTGTTGTTGAAAAAACAGATGTATTAAAAGCTTTTTTAAACAATAGAGAAGCTATTGACTTTAAAACAAACACAAGTGTTTTATATCCTTTATCTCTAGAAAAAATTACAAGGATGTATAAAGGCGCAGTAGATAATGGTTTTGCTAGTTATGCAGAAGCTTAACAGATGGAGAAAAAACAATCCATAGAAATAGATTTATCTTTTATAGAAGATGGTTTACACTTATGTATCGACGCACAAAAGAAAGGCGATATAGAAGTAGACACAACCAACTTATATACAAACGAACCTGCTTATCAATTAAAAGAAGGTAGTTTCTATGATTTTGAGTTTTCTCATAAAAATGAAACCCAAGCTAAAAATTATCGTCTTTTTTGTAGCGACCAAAGTAATATTGTTAAAAACAGAAAACGAAAAGAATATATTGGTGTAATTGCACCAAACATCTTTGTAGGCACGTTAACCTTGCAAATTTTAAATACTGAAAACCCTAACCAAAAATGGGATTTACAATTAGAGGTTCAATCTAAAAAAACTAGCTATCGAGAGGATTATCAATACATGTTAAATGATATTACATCAAAATGTACTGATTTAATTATTCAAGCAAACTCACCTGTTAGTCATTCGTTTGAAATAGACCCAGAAACCAAAAACAAAACCTTATATCAGCGTTTTGCTTTTATTAGTTCTATAATAAACTCAGAAGAATTTGAAGACGCTATTCAACGTATTGTAACAAGTCCTACAACAACTTGGACAGAAAAATCTGAACTAACAGATGTTAGAAAAATAAAACGTTTTAGAAATAAAGAGCTAAGATTATTATTAAATTCTGATAACAGGTTAAAATTAAACGAAACACATCCTTTATATAAGAAAGGAATAAAATCGGTTGCAACAAAAATCGAATCCTATCGAAAACTAGAAAGTGTTGATACACCGGAAAACAGATTCATTAAACATGCTTTAGAAACTTTTTTAAAGTTTTGCATGGATATTTCTAATCATCCAAATGCAGGAAAAAGACTAAAAGACGAAGCAGATACTGTTTCTGAAAAACTGGAAACACATTTACAACAAGATTTATTCAAATCCGTATCAAGACCAACCACTTTAAAATTAAATAGTCCTACTTTACAAAAGAAAGAAGGCTATCGAGAAATTTTAAAAGTCTGGTTAAAATATGATTTAGCAGCTCAACTAATTTGGAATGGCGGAGACGAAGTCTATAGCGGAGGAAAAAAAGATATTGCTACTTTATATGAATATTGGTTGTTTTTTAAACTATTAGATGTTTTAAAAGAAGTTTTTGAGATTGAACCAAAGGAATTAGAAAAGTTAATTGTTCCATCTAAAGACAATTTAAGTTTACAGCTTAAGCAAGGAAAAATAACTGCTTTAAAAGGAACTTACACCAAGGGAAATAGACATTTAAATATTCGATTTAATTATAACAGAAGTTTTATTGGAGGAACGCAAGATATTTCTAAAACAGGTAGTTGGACAACAACATTAAGACCTGACTATACATTATCTATTTGGCCAACCAAACTAAAAGAAACTGAAGCTGAAGCCAAAGACCAAATTGTACATATCCATTTTGATGCAAAATATAAGATCGCAAACATAAATCAGATTTTAGGTCAAGGTGAAAGTGAAAAAGATTTATCTACAGAAAAAAAAGATAACTTAAAAGGAATCTATAAAAATGTAGATTTATTAAAAATGCATGCTTATAAAGATGCTATAAGAAGAACTAGTGGTGCTTATGTTTTATACCCAGGAGAAACAAATAAACCACTTCGTGGTTTTCATGAAGTATTACCTGGTTTGGGAGCTTTCCCTATAAAACCATCAGAAAGTGAAAACGAAACTATTTACTTAGAAAATTTCATCAAAGAAGTATTAAATCACTTTTTGAATACTGCCTCACAACGTGAAAATATCACGCATAAAAGCTATAACATCCATAAAAATAACACACCGAACAAAATTTCAGAACCAATTCCAGAATATTTAGACTCTGAGAAGCAGAAAAAGTTAATACCAGATGAAACTTATGTATTAGTAGGTTATTATAAGAGTAAAGAGCAATTAGATTGGATATTAAATAATAAATACAATTTTAGAACAGGTTTTGGCAAAGGTTCTTTACCAATTGGATTAAAAGAAGTAAAAGCACAGTATCTGCTTTTACATGGTCCAAACGAAATAATAACATCAAGAATTTTTAAACTAGACGAAAAAGGGATTTTTATCTATTCCGCTAAAGATTTAATTGAAAAAGAATATCCAACGAAACCAAGCGGTGAAGCATATTTAATGTTTGGAATTGAAGAAAACGTATCAGCACAATTTAAATATGCAAAATTTGATTTAAAGAAACTTAAAAACTTTTCTAATTTTAGGAACTCACCTAAACCTATAACAGTTTCTTTACCTGACTTAATGAATACAAAATTAAATGAAATTTCAGATAATTAAAAAAGCTCAACTTTTAAAAGTTGAGCTTTTTTAATTATCTATAAATACATTCTCTAAAACTTATATTCCCCCAACGGTTTAGGAAAATCTTCTGGATTTGCTGCTAAATGGTAACGAGGATCATCAATATCTTCTAAAATAACCTCAGAAAAAACAGGGCTAGATTTGTATAATAATAGTTTACAATCTTCACTTAAATGTTTTAAAGTTACTTTTTTACCAGCTGCTTGGTATTTTTCTACCAAATTAAAAATTGCTTCTATGGCAGAATGATCTGTAACACGTGCTTCTACAAAATCTATTTCTACAACATCTGGGTCATTTTTTATATCAAATTTCCCGTTAAACTCCGTAATACTTCCGAAGAAAAGTGGTCCCCAAATTTCATAAATTTTTGTTCCGTCTTCTTTAAAGCGTTTTCTAGCTCTAATTTTCTTAGCACTTGTCCAAGCAAAAGACAAAGCAGAAATAATAACCCCAACAAATACTGCAATGGCCAAATCAAAGAAAACAGTAACTGCAGATACTATGATTAATACAGCAGCATCAGACATTGGTATTTTCTTTAAAATTCTAAAACTAGACCAAGCAAATGTTTCTATAACCATCATAAACATAACCCCAACAAGTGCAGCAATTGGTACTTGCTCAATATATTTATCAGCAAATAAAATAAAAGTCAATAGAGTTAAAGCCATCATGATTCCAGATAAACGTCCACGTCCGCCAGCATTAATGTTTATAACTGTTTGTCCAATCATACCACATCCACCAGTACCACCAAAAGCACCACTTACAATGTTTCCTGCACCTTGCGCAATACATTCTTGATTTCCGTTTCCTCTAGTTTCGGTTAACTCATCAACTAGGTTCATCGTCATTAAGGTTTCTATTAAACCAACCGATGCTGCTAAAAATGCATACGGAGCAATAAATTTTAAAGTATCTAAATTAAAAGGTAGGTTGCTCCATAATTCTAAAACATTTAAGTTTTTAGAAAGTTCTGCAATTCCGTTTAAACCAGCACCACCACCGTCTCTAATAAAATCTCCAACATTAATAGAATTTAATCCGGTAAAAATAGAGATTAAAGTAACAATTAAAATAGCTGTTAATGCAGCCGGAATTTTTGTTGTAATTTTAGGTAAACCCCAAACGATTAACATGGTTAATAATACCAAGCCAATCATTACATATAAGGTGTTGCCTTGCATGCTATATTTTACAACTCCAGAATCTTTTACAGAATAAAAGCCTTTGTCAGAAACATTAAATACTACTTTTTTAGTGTTAAGATCAAAAACCTGACCTTCAGAAATTAAAAATAACTCTTCGTTTGTAGTACTATTTTTAACGATATTATCATCAATAGTAAATATTACCGTATTAGAAACTAAATCTTTTACTTGGTTGTTAGATACATTGTAAACCAATTCTTTAGATTCGGTTTTACGCATATTTTGTCCGTAGAAATCTTTTTTGTTTTCTTTAAACATTCCTAATTGCGCCATAAAAATAACAATGGCCAATCCGTTTACAAACCCCATCATTACTGGATGCGGAATTAGACGTACAAATTTTCCTAACTTAAAGAGGCCAGCAAAAACTTGTATCACACCCATTAGTACTACGGCGGCTAAAAGATAAAAATAGCCCATATTTTCTACAGGATTGTCAAATAACAAACCTTTTGCATGTCCTTCTTGTATCATATGAACAAAAATAACAGCTACAGCACCTGCTGCTCCAGAGATTAAACCTGGTCTTCCACCAAAACTAGCTGAAATAATTCCTACTACAAAAGCACCAAACAATGCCACAATAGGACTTATTTGTGCTACAAAGGCAAAAGCTACAACTTCTGGTATCATTGCTAAGGAAACGGTTATTCCTGCAAGTACATCATCTTTTGCGTTTGGTAATATTTTTCTAATAAATTCAGTCATAATTTGGTTAATTTTTAAAGTCGGCAAAGATAGACGGTTTTTTTAAAAAACGACCTTTCTTATGAGTATTGTTAATTCATATAAATGTATTTATCAGATAACTACGCAATGAATTCGTGAATAAGAACTAATTAAAAATGAAATACTTAACGGAGTAAAGAGAAAAAATTATAAAAACGAATATTAATTCTTAGAACTTTACTAATTAGAATTTTCTAGATAGGTGTTATACACTAATTGAATATTTGCATACGTATTTTCTAGCGCAGCCTCAACAGCTGTTTTATTTTTAAAAACAACTTCGGTAATGCCTTCTTCTAGTTGAGGTGTTAGTTTTTCTGAATAATTAGAAGTCATTAAAAACCAATAAGTCTGTTTTAATTTAATTCCTTTATGAAAATAAATATGATAGGTAGTAATTAATGGCTTGATAAGTTGTAGGTTAGAAATGCCGCATTCTTCTTCTACTTCCCTAATTGCAGCCGTTTCTATGGTTTCTCCTTTTTCAATCCATCCTTTTGGTAAATCCCAAACACCGTTTCTAAAAATAAATAAAACTTCTTTTTTGGGGTTTAGTACTAATCCGCCAGAGGCGGGAATTAGCTTCATGTTAGATAAAAAAGATTTCCAATCATTCTCTATGTCAGTAGAGTACAAAACAACCCCTTTAAGTTCCTTGTTTTTTAATTTCTGAATAATTTCATCAAAAACAATATTCTTAAAATTGTAAACAGGAAAAATATTTTCTTTTTGTGAACAAGAAGTGAAAATTATTGGCGTATCATTTACAAAAACTTTATACATTTGCGATATGATTTTAAACAAAGATACGGCAAAAAAAACAGCTGAACTTTTATTGCAAATAAAAGCAATAAAGTTAAGCCCAAATGACCCTTTTAACTGGGCATCAGGTTGGAAGTCTCCAATATATTGTGATAATAGAGTTACTTTATCTTATCCTCCAGTTCGTGTTTTTCTTAAAGAAGAAATATCAAAACTTGTAGAATTAGAATATGGTAAGCCAGACGTAATTGCTGGTGTTGCTACAGGTGCAATTGCTATTGGGGTTTTAGTAGCGCAACAATTAGGTGTTCCTTTTATTTATGTTAGGCCAGAGCCAAAAAAGCATGGTAGAAAGAACCAAATTGAAGGGCATTTAGAAAGCGGACAAAATGTTGTTGTAATTGAAGATTTAATAAGTACAGGTAATAGTAGCTTAAATGCAGTAGAAGCTTTAAAAGAAGCGGGTGGTGTTGTAAAAGGTATGGTTGCTATTTTTTCTTATGGATTTGATATTGCAAAGAAGAATTTTGAAGAAAAAAATGTAGGTTTAACTACTTTAAGTAATTACGAAAACTTGTTAGAACAAGCTTTAGATAGTAATTATATTACAGATAAAGAGTTGGCTACATTAAATGATTGGAGAAAGAACCCTAGTGAGTGGAAACAGTAAAATTTAAAAAATGAATATAAACGGAAATACAGTTACTATTGACAAATCTGCTGAAGAATTGTTTGCCTTTTTTTCAGATTTAAAGAACTTTGAGCAATTAATGCCAGAAAATATTCAAAAATTTGAAGTTGATGGTGAATCTTTTATATTCGGTTTACCTGGTATGCCAGAGATTAGACTCGTTTTAAAAGAAAAAACACCGTTTACTAATATTACATTAGGTGCTGCAAGTAGTAAATTACCTTTTACTTTAGCTGCAGATCTTAATGAGATTGAAGAAAACAAAACAGAAGTAAGCTTAAAATTCGATGGAGAATTTAATGCAATGATGGCAATGATGATTAAAAAACCATTGACAAAATTTGTAGATACACTTACAGAAAATATAGGGAAACTTTAAAGGAAAGAAATTTCTTTCAATCCAAATTCTTTGATGACATCGTCTTCTAATTGAACTTGTAGCTTTCCGAAATCTGAAATTCCAGAAATCATTCCCATAAAAATCTCATCCTTACTATTTTTAAACATAGTAGGGATATTTTTTTTATACAATACGTCTAAATATTTTTCTTCTAAAAGGTTGAAATTTTGAGAAGTTAAGCGTTTTATATTTTTTTTAATTTCGTCTAAAATAGCTTTTAGTAAAAGATCTAAATCATATTCTAGACCGGTTTCTAATTTTAAAGAAGTAGCGTTGTTTAAGTATGCTGGAAAAGTTTCTTGATTTATATTTATCCCAATTCCTACAAAAGAATTTTTAATACGGTCGCCAGAAAACGTGTTTTCTATTAAAATGCCACAAATTTTCTTGTTTGCTGACAGAATGTCGTTAGGCCATTTTATAGACGGCTTTGGTAAATTATTAGCAAATAAAACATCATAAATAGCTAATGAGATTGCAAAGTTTAAATATTTTTTTTGAACTACCTTTAAATCGGTAAAGCTAATAAAGATACTGAATGTAAGGTTTTTGTGAGGTTCGGATACCCACTTGTTTTGTTGCTGACCTCTCCCTTTTATTTGGTTTTGAGTAACAACAGTTGTAAAATTCTCTAGGGTAGAATTTTGAGCTAAATCCTTTAAAAAAGAATTCGTAGAATCGGTGGCACTAAGTTTGATTGTTTTCAAGTGTTAAATAAAGTGTAAACTACTGTAATAATACACAAAATACTCGCAAAAAAATAATAACTTTGCGTTAAATATAGAAAAAAGTTAATGACAAATAAAAAAGTAAGTACAGATGATTTAATTGCTTTAATTATTAAAGGGATTGATGAGGTAAAAGGAGAAAATATTCAATTATTAGACTTACGAGATATAGAGAATACTGTATGCGATTATTTTATAATCTGCTCGGGGAACTCAAATACACAAGTAAATGCAATTTCTGGTTCTATTCAAAAAATAGTAAGCAAAGAACTTAAAGACAAACCTTGGCATATAGAAGGTCAAACAAATTCTGAATGGGTTTTAATGGATTATGTAAACGTAGTGGTGCACATTTTTCAAAAACAAGTTCGTGACTATTATGATATTGAAAGTCTTTGGGGTGATGCAAAAATTACAGAGATAAAATCAGTTTAATCTTTTTATTTTTTAAATAAATGAGTGATTCAAAAAAAGATAGTAATTCTAATATGCCTAAATTTAAGTTTAACGCGTATTGGATATATGGTGCAATATTTGTAGTAATAATGGCATTCCAGTTTTTTAGTAGTGGAGATTTAGCTACTAAAAGTATTTCTAAAAATGAGTTTAATGACATTTTAAAAGACAATGATATTTCTAGAATTGTTGTTTTAAATAATAATTTAGCTCAGATTTATATTAAAGAAGAAGCACAAAAAAAAGAGCGTTATAGTAAGATTATAAACTCTGCTTTTTATACACAAGGCTCTTCTTTTTATGACTATAATTTCGGGGATTTACAAAATTTCGAAAATAATATTGAAAAAGCGAGACAAGCGAACGAGTTAGACTTTGATATAAAAAATGAAAACAAAACAAGTATTTTTGATACTATTTTAGGTTTCTTACCTTTTATAATATTAATTGCTGTTTGGTTATTTTTTATGAAAAGAATGTCTGGTGGTGGTGCTGGATCTGGTGGTGGAGGTCAAATCTTTAGCATTGGTAAGTCTAAAGCAAAGTTATTTGACAAAGACACAAAGGTTAAAACTACGTTCGAAAATGTTGCCGGATTAGAAGGTGCTAAAGAAGAAGTACAAGAAATTGTAGACTTCTTAAAGAACCCTGAGAAATATACTTCTTTAGGAGGTAAAATTCCAAAAGGAGCTTTATTAGTAGGACCTCCTGGAACAGGAAAAACATTATTAGCCAAAGCAGTTGCAGGTGAAGCAGATGTTCCTTTTTTCTCATTATCTGGTTCAGATTTTGTTGAAATGTTTGTAGGTGTAGGTGCTTCTCGTGTAAGAGATTTATTTAAAAAAGCTGCAGAGAAATCTCCTTCTATTATTTTTATTGATGAGATAGACGCTATTGGTAGAGCTCGTGGAAAAAATAGTATGACTGGTGGTAATGATGAGCGTGAAAACACGTTGAATCAATTATTAACAGAAATGGATGGTTTTGGTACAGATGTAAATGTTATTGTATTAGCAGCAACAAACAGAGCAGATGTTTTAGATAGTGCGTTAATGCGTGCTGGTCGTTTTGATAGACAGATCTATGTAGATTTACCAAACATCAACGAAAGAAAAGAAATTTTTGAAGTACATATAAAACCTTTAAAATTAGCGGAAGATGTTAAGATAGATTTCTTAGCACAACAAACTCCTGGTTTTTCTGGGGCAGATATTGCTAATATGTGTAACGAATCTGCATTAATTGCTGCCAGAAATGGTAAAAAAGCAATTCATCATCAAGATTTCTTAGATGCTGTAGATAGAATTGTTGGTGGTTTAGAAAAGAAAAATAAAGTAATTACACCTAAAGAGAAAAAAGTAATTGCTTTTCATGAAGCAGGTCACGCAACTATTAGTTGGATGTTAGAGCATGCTGCACCATTGGTAAAAGTTACTATTGTACCAAGAGGACAATCTTTAGGAGCTGCTTGGTATTTGCCAGCAGAAAGAATGATTGTACAGACAGAGCAGATGTTAGATGAAATGTGTGCTACCATGGGAGGTAGAGCCGCAGAAAAAGTAATGTTTGATAAAATATCTACAGGGGCTTTAAGTGATTTAGAAAAAGTGACTAAGCAAGCAAAAGCAATGGTAACTGTTTATGGTTTAAATGAAGCAGTTGGTAATGTTACCTATTATGATTCTTCTGGAAACGATGGTTTTGTTAAACCTTATAGTGAAGAGACTGGTAAAACAATAGATCAAGAAATTTCTAAAATTATTGAAGCTCAATATTTAAGAGCAATCGAAATTTTACAAGAAAACAAAGATAAATTAACGACTCTTGCAGAATTATTATTGGAAAAAGAAGTTATTTTTAAAGACGATTTAGAAAAGATATTCGGTAAAAGACCTTTTGAAGAACCTCTTGAAGTAGAAATCGTTGATGAGAAAAAAGACATTCCTCCAGTAGAATTAAAAACTGAAGAATAATAAATGAATTTTTTTAAAAAGCTATTCAAGATACCCAATAAAGAAGAAAATGACATCCAAAGACAAGAAGTAGATCTTTCTTTGGATGATCTTTTTGTACATAATTTCCTTGAAAAAGGAGGTAAGTTTTTATATTGTTTAAAAGAAAGTGAAGTTGTAGAGAATTTAAAGAGCATTTTAAAAGAGAATAATTGGAATCAATTAACACTTTTAGATGACAAGTTATCTGCCTTTTTAAACAGACATGAGGTGGCAATGAATAGAAATTTCAATTCAAATTTTCCTGTTTTCTTGAATTGTGAGCATTTGATTGCAGATAATGGAGATATTTTATTTTCATCGAAGCAATTAAAAAGTATTAAGTTGTCAGAAATGCCTCAAAACTTTATAGTTTATGCAACTACGAGTCAGTTGGTTAAAGACATGGGACAAGGCTTAACGGGTATTAAAATTCATCATAAGAATGATTTACCAACCAACATTTCTGCCATAAAAAATTATAACATTCATAAAAATGATGATAATTTCTTAAACTACGGAAACAGTAACTCAAAAAACTTATATTTGCTGCTATTAGAAGATTTATAATATGAGTAACCTTTTAAAAAGGAGTCTTTCAGGCATAATTTACGTTTTAATTTTTATATCAGCGATTCTTTTTTCTAAAGAATCGTATGTGGTTCTAACAACTATTTTTGGATTGTTGTGCGTTTGGGAGTTTTCTAAACTGATCAATTTTAAAGGACTAATTGGGTATATTTTCTTTTGTTTTACATTGTTCTTAATGTTAAAAAGACCAGAAAGTTATGCCGTAATTATTATTTTAGGAATTACCATTATTTCCTCCTTATCTTTAATCTATTACTTATTTACTAAAAAAGAAATCTCATTTTCTAATGATAGATCTAAATCTGGTTTACTGATTAGGTATCCTGTTTTTTCTATGATTTTTTTAATTCTTTTACCTATTTGTAAAGATGGTTATAACCCTCATTTAATAATTTCTATTCTAATTATGATTTGGGTAAATGATAGTTTTGCTTTTTTAGTGGGTAAAAATTTTGGAAAAAGAAAATTGTTTATTTCGGTTTCACCAAAAAAGACACAAGAAGGTTTTTTAGGAGGTTTGGTTTTTGCTCTAATAGCGGCCTTTATAATTAGTAAATTTAATACTGATTTTACAGTAGTTAATTGGTTAGTTATAGCTGTTATTGTTAGTGTAATTGGTACGATTGGAGATTTAGTAGAATCTAAATTTAAAAGACAAGCCAATATTAAAGATAGTGGTACTATTATGCCTGGGCATGGTGGTATTTTAGATAGATTGGATAGCTTGTTATTTGCAGCACCATTTGTATATTTGTATATTAATTTTATAATTTAAGTATGATTCGTTTTCACAAAGAAGGGTATAAAATAATTGTTATTACCTTTATAATAACAATTGTAGGTGTATTACTAGCCGATAATTTAATTAATATACCTTGGCTTGTTAAAGTAATTCAAGTTATATTACTTGCTTTTTTAGTAATTGTGCTACAATTTTTTAGAAACCCTAAAAGAGCTGCTGCTTTAAATGATAACATTATAGTTGCACCGGTAGATGGTAAAGTAGTTGTTATAGAAGAAGTAGAAGAACCAGAATACTTTAAAGGAAAAAGATTACAAGTGTCTATTTTTATGTCTCCTATTAACGTACACGTTACTAGATATGCCATGAGTGGAGTTGTAAAATATAGTAAATATCATCCAGGTAAATACTTGGTTGCATGGCACCCGAAAGCATCTACAGAAAACGAAAGAACTACGGTAGTAGTTAATAATGCAGCTTTTGGTGATGTTTTATATAGACAAATTGCTGGAGCTTTGGCAAAAAGAATTGTCAATTATGCAAAGGTTGGCGATACAGCAGTACAAGGAGCAGATGCAGGTTTTATAAAATTTGGTTCTAGAGTAGACCTTTTTCTTCCATTAGGTACAAAGCTAAATGTATCTTTAAATGACACAGTAAAAGGTGGGGTTCAGATAATTGCAGAAAAATAACACATATGGAATCTGATTTAGATAAAGAGTTTAACGAAGCTTTCTATAGGATTTCTATGCTAGAAGAATCGATTGCTCCAGACATTATGCTAAAATTTTATGCTTATAACAAGCAAGCAAATTTTGGAAATAAGTTTTCTTTTAATGATGAGCATAACGTTAGAAGTGCTTTTAAGTTAAATGCATGGATGCAATTAAACGGCATGAAATCTGACGTAGCAAAACAAGAATACATTAATTTAGCAAAAACAGTTTTAAATACTAAACAATAACATTATGAAAAGAGTCGTAGTTTTATCATTATTAATGATTGTAGCATTTAATTTTTCATCTTGTAAATCAGATAAAAAATCTGATGAGAAAAAAGAAGATACAATTAAAACTAAAACAAGTGCAGTAGCTTTTTCTTTAGAGGAAGCAAAAAATGAAATAAACTTTGTAGCTTATAAGACTACAGAGAAAGTACCTGTAGGAGGTCAGTTTAATAAAGTTGACATAATTTCTGGAGGAGAAGGAAGTTCTATTAAAGAAGCTATTAATAATACAGAGTTTTCAATTCCTGTAAGTAGTATTTTTACAAAAGACACGAGTAGAGATTTTAAAATTCAAAAATTCTTCTTTGGTGTGATGGACAATACAAAATTACTTTCTGGTAAATTATTAATAACTGATGATACCAATGGTGTTGCAGAAATTAAAATGAACGGAGTTACAGAGAATGTAGCTTTTACTTATACAATAGAAGGAAAGGTTTTTAAGATGGAGGCTACTATGGATATCACTAAATGGAATGCATCTGAGGCTTTAGCGTCATTAAATACAGCTTGTTTAGAATTGCATAAAGGAGCTGATGGAGTTTCTAAAACATGGAGTGATGTGGCTTTAAATATCACGTCTACTTTCTAAGAAGCATTATAAATTATTCAACGCTTTTTTAAGTGTTTCAAATCGAAAAGAATATCCGTTCTTTTCGATTTTTTTTGCCGAAACTTTACTTCCTTCTAGTAATATTTTTGCCATATCGCCAAATACAAGTTTCAAAAGGAAACCTGGAACTCCAATTCCTATATAAGGTCTTTTTATGCTTTTAGCTAACTCTTTAGTAAAGGTTTTACTAGTGTGATGTTCTGGAGCAACTGCATTAAAAACACCTTCTATATTATCTTCAACTGCCTTAACGTAGATGGCACATAAATCATCTAAATGAATCCAAGGCAAAAATTGTTTTCCAGAACCTAAAGGAGTTATAATAGGTGTTTTCATCTTATCTAATGCACCACCTTTATCTGTTAAAACAACACCAGTTCTTAAGATTGTTACCGGAATGTTTTTTGTTGAAAATTGCTGTGCGGCGTTTTCCCACTTTAGGCAAACATCACCTAAAAAATCAGTACCTGCTTTATCGCTTTCCTCGTATATCTTATCATTTGTGATTGCTCCGTAATAACCAACTCCAGATGCAGAAATAAAACCTTTTAATTCGATTTTTAATTCGGTTATTTTATCAAAAAGTAAATTTGCAGTTTTCACTCTACTATCAATTATTATCTGTTTTCTTTCTTCTGTCCAACGTTTGTCTGCAATTCCTGCTCCGGCTAAATGAATGATATAATCTGAGTTTACAAGCGCTTTTTCATCAACATAATTAGAAGAGATATCCCATTTAAATTCTTTTTCATTTCTGGGACTTCTACTTAAAATTACAACTTCATGATTTTTATCAATTAGTAATTTTGATAATCTTTTGCCGACTAAACCTGTACCACCTGTTATAATTATTTTTGCCATAATGTAAATATAATTATTTTTTTGTTTAATGTTTTTAAAATATTATAAAACAAATTTATGCATACATATAATAAAGCAATGTTAATGTTTATTTTTCATCCGTATAAAACTGTACTTTTATAGTGATGAAAAATAATAATAAAAGAAAAGGTTTTGTTTTTAAAACTTACGAAGCAGAACATCAATCTCCTTTCGAAAAATTATTTGAAATTTTTAAGGAATTGATTACACATACTTCTGGGGATTTTGATGAAGCCATAGATTGGTTGCGTTCTTTAGATAAAGAATATAAATTGACCGATGAAAATTATACCATTGATGATTTTATTGAGGATTTAAAGAAGAAAGGTTATATAAAAGAAGAGGTAAAAGGTGATGGTACTGGAGGTACCAAAATTACTCCGAAAACTGAACGTGCCATTCGTCAGCAAGCGTTGAATCATATTTTTGGAAAAATTAAAAGAAGTGGTGCTGGTAATCATAAAAGTAAATCTCCAGGAATAGGAGATGAACATACCGGAGATTTAAGAGCGTATCAGTTTGGAGATGCCTTAGATAAAGTTTCGGTTACAGAAAGCATCAGAAATGCACAAATTAATAACGGAATTGATAATTTCAATTTAACTGAAAACGATTTGGTTGTGGAAGAAACCATGCACAAAAGTCAAATGAGTACCGTTTTAATGATTGATATTAGTCATTCTATGATTCTGTATGGAGAAGATAGAATTACTCCTGCTAAGAAAGTAGCCATGGCGTTGGCAGAATTAATAACAACTCGTTATCCTAAAGACACTTTAGATATTATTGTTTTTGGAAATGATGCTTGGGCAATAAAAATTAAAGATTTGCCTTATTTGCAAGTAGGACCTTATCATACAAATACGGTTGCAGGTTTACAATTAGCGATGGATTTACTCCGAAGAAAACGAAATACTAACAAACAAATTTTTATGATTACCGATGGAAAGCCAAGTTGCTTGCGTTTGCCAGACGGACAATATTATAAGAACAGTAACGGTTTAGACAGATACATTGTAAACAAATGTTATGGAATGGCACAACAAGCTAGAAAATTACACATTCCGATTACTACTTTTATGATTGCACAAGATCCGTACTTAATGCAATTTATAAAGGCATTTACAAAAGCAAATCAAGGAAAAGCATTTTATACAGGTTTAAAAGGCTTGGGAGAAATGATTTTTGAAGATTATGAAACCAATAGAAAAAAGAGAATTAGAGGATAAAAATAAGTGACAAAGTTGCAAAGTTTGTTTCAAAGAAAAATATATATGAGCATAAATACGATAAATTCATTAGGAGAATTAAAAGCATCAGGATATAAATCTAAATCAATTAAAGATGAGTTAAGAGAAAATCTGATTGTAAAAATAAAAAATAAAGAAACTGCTTTTAAAGGAGTTCATGGATATGAGAATACTGTAATTCCGGAATTAGAAAGAGCTATTTTAAGTAAGCATAACATTAATTTATTAGGATTAAGAGGACAAGCAAAAACACGTCTGGCTAGATTGATGGTCGATTTATTGGATGAATACATTCCGGTTGTTGCTGGTTCTGAGATTAACGACGATCCTTTACAGCCAATTTCTAGATTTGCTATTGAGCTGATTAAAGAAAAAGGAGATGATACAGCTATTTATTGGTTGCATAGAAGTGAGCGTTTTGCAGAGAAATTAGCAACTCCAGATGTAACTGTTGCAGATATTATTGGTGATGTAGATCCTATAAAAGCAGCCAACTTAAAATTGAGTTATGCAGATGATAGAGTAATTCACTACGGAATGATTCCGCGTGCAAACAGGTGTATTTTTGTAATTAATGAATTACCAGATTTACAAGCTAGAATTCAGGTGGCACTTTTTAATATTTTACAAGAAGGCGATATTCAAATTAGAGGTTTTAAATTACGTTTGCCTTTAGATATGCAGTTTGTGTTTACAGCAAATCCAGAAGACTACACTAATAGAGGAAGTATTGTTACACCTTTAAAAGATAGAATTGGTTCGCAAATTTTGACGCATTATCCAGAAGATATTGAAACTGCCAAAACAATTACACAGCAAGAAGCAAATAACGTAGGTTCTCAAAAAGATTTTATAGCAGTACCAGAATTGGCAAAAGACTTGTTAGAGCAAATTGTTTTTGAAGCTAGAGAAAGTGAGTTTATCGATGCCAAAAGTGGTGTAAGTGCACGTTTAAGTATTTCTGCATTCGAGAATTTATTAAGTACAGCAGAAAGAAGAGCGTTGCTTTCTGGTGATGAAAAAACAATGATTCGCTTAAATGATTTTGACGGAATCATTCCTGCTATTACAGGAAAAGTAGAGTTGGTTTATGAAGGAGAGCAAGAAGGAGCACAAGTAGTGGCAGAGACCTTAATTAAGGATGCGATTAAAACGTTGTTTCCAAGTTATTTTCCGGAGATAAAAAAGTTAGAAAAACAAGATGAAGAATCTCCGTATGACGATATTATTTCGTGGTTTTTTAATGCTGATGAAGATTTCGAATTGTTAGATGAACATACAGAAGCGCAATACAAAGCAGAATTAGACAAAGTAAAGCCTTTAGATGCTTTTCTTAAAAAACACCAACCAAATATGAATGAAGTAGATGCGTATTTTGTAAAAGAGTTTATTCTTTGGGCATTGGTAGAGTTTAAAAAACTAAGCAAATATCGTTTTGCAGAAGGTACTCAGTTTAAAGATCCTTATGGAAACTTTATAAGCGGACTGTAAGCTTTAAATACACTTTAGATATGAATGTCAAATTGAGCTTGTGGGAACTTTTTAAAAAGAACTCCGACAAGCTCAGTTTGACATTCTTTGTTTTAATTAGTTTTTTAGATGAAGAATTAATGTATTCCTAAAAAACAGTTCAAAATACAATCTGTATTGGTTTCACACAGTTTTGTCATTTCGACCTTAAGGAGAAATCACATAAGGCTTCTTTTTTTTCATATGAATTTTAATTTTGTACTCAAAAAAACTTCGACAAGCTCAATTTGACATTCTTAGGTTTAATTGCTTTCTTTAGATGAAGAATATAAAGTATTGGCAATATTCAATTCAGCATACAGATGTCAGTCTGAGCTTGTCGAAGACCAAAACTACCTATTTCCTCTAGCTTTTTTATTAGCTTCACATAATTGAATAATTTCTGTAATTCTTTTTTGCTTGGTGGCTTCTCTCTTTGCTTGATGTATCCAATATAAATACTGCTTTCTATAACTAGGAGCAAAATTTCTAAAATTGGTAAAAGCTATTTCATTTTTATCAAAAGCAATTTGTAGATCCTTTGGGATAATTCCCTTTTCTACGGCATCTAAAGTAGTCCAAGAACCATTTAGTTTTGCAATTTCTATAATATCTAATCCACTTTGGTGCATTAAATTATCAGCAATTAAATTTTTAATATAATTTTTATTTACGGCACTCCAAACACTTTTCTGTTTCCTTGGACAGAAATATTGTCTGCGTTTTCCATCTCCTAAACTTTTTACAGTGGCATCTATCCAACCAAAACACAAAGCAACTTTTACAGCTTCTTCCCAACGCATAGATTCCTCTTCATTTTCTACTTTATAAAAAATAAGATAAATACCTGTTGATAAAGTATGGTTTTTAGACAACCAAATGCGCCATTCAATATCATTTTTAAAGTAAAATTCTTCAATTTCATTCATAATTTAGAACACTAGGAGCAACTTGTTTCTTTTTTATCCAATTAGTAGTAATTGAAATTTATAATTAAAGAGTGTTGTTTACACAGGTAGGTAAAATAAGAAAATAATTTTTATCATTCTCTATTTAGTATTTTTTGATAGCCATAATTATCACAATCATAAAAATGGCGGAACAAATAACGATAGATAGCTCAAGTTTTGGTTGTCCTTAAATTTTTAATTAAATTCAGTGTTATTAATGATTCTCTCATAAAAACACAATGAAATGACTGTAAAAAGCTTAAAAAATGAAAATAAAATAAAATTATTGTCCTTTGATATTGATAATACTTTAATTGACTTTCATACCTATAAAAGTAACTTTAAAAAAATATGGGAAAAGTATCATGATCAGAACGATGTGCTTTTAACATATAATACCGGTAGATTAATAGATGACGTCTTAGATTTAATAGATAAAGAGGTGCTTCCAGAGCCAGATTATATTATTTCTGGAGTAGGTACACATATTTATAATTTTAAAAAAGGTGCTGTAGAAAAAGAATTTAATGATGTTTTAGATGATGGGTGGAATTTGGAATCTGTAGAAAATATCATTCAAAAAATCAAACACCCTATTAGTGATCAACCAACAAAATTTCAACATTCTTATAAAAGAAGTTATTTCTTTCATGATGCGAGTAACGATCTTATTGAAAGTATAGAGCAAGATTTTGCAGATGCAGATATGGATGTGAATATTGTGTATTCTGGCAATAAGTTTTTAGATGTTTTGCCTAAATGGGCAAATAAAGGAAATGCTTTGCGTTGGCTGTTAAGAAGATTAAAATTTAAATCTGATCAGGTTTTAGTTGCTGGAGATAGTGGGAATGATTCCGCAATGTTCGATTTAAAAGATGTGTCTGGAATAGTGGTTGCAAATGCACATGATGAATTGTATCTGTATACAAAACATAAAAAAGTTTATCATACAGAAAAAGAAAAAGGAGATGGTATTATAGAGGGTTTAATTTTCTATGAAATATTACCAAAAGAAGCACTTGATGATACAAAAATTGATCATTCTGATGATTTTTTTATCAAAAAAGAGAAAGAAAATATTGCGCAAGAAGATACCGATGAAAAAGTTGCTTTAATTAAAGAAGGATACGTAAAAGCAATTGAAGCTTTAAAGAAAAATATTACACCACTTGGCTTTTCAGCATGTTCTATAAAGGATAATATTCCAAATGGTACAGATGAAAATTATCATAGTGTTTGGGCTAGAGATGGTGCAATTACAGTAATTGGTTCGTTGTCTTTAATTGATGATGAAGAAATTCATACTTGCCAAAGACAAACATTGGTTACTTTGATAGAGCATATTTCTAGAAACGGACAAATACCTGCAAATGTTCGGTTAAAAGACCAAGAGCCAGATTATTCTGGAGTGGGTGGAATTTGTTCTATTGATAGTGGAATTTGGGTAGTAATTGCTTTTTACGAATATGTAAATGTTACCAAAGATATTAAGTTTTTAAGAAAATATATTGGAGATATAAAAGAAACCATGCGATGGTTAGGGGCACATGATAGTAATAATGATGCACTTTTAGAAATTCCAGAAGCAGGAGATTGGACAGATTTATTTGGTAGAAGTTATAACATTTTATACGATGAAATTCTATGGTATAGATCTAATGTTTGTTTCGGACGAATGTTAGAAATGTTAGGAAATCATGAAGATGCAGGAGAGTATATTAGATGGTCTCAGGTAATTAAAAAAGAGATTGTACAAAACTTTTGGCCTTCTACAAAGCAAAAATTATTTCAATCTGTTTCATTTGCAGAAAAACAATTTACTTTAGGAGATACTTCTTATTTAATAGCACAAACAACACCTTTCGATTTTAGCTGGCGTTGCGATACCCTTGGAAATATTTTAGCCTTTTTACACGGAACTATAGATGCTGAAAAAGCGCATCAAACTTTTAAGTTTATGTTGGGGGTTGGAGTTAATGATCCTTTTCCGGTTGCAAATGTATACCCAGTAGTAAGTCCTGGAGATCCAGATTGGAAACCTTATTACACGGTAAATCTTCTGAATTTGCCCAACCATTATCATAACGGAGGTATTTGGCCTTTTGTGGGGGGATTCTGGGTGAAATTCGTCAATAAGTTAGGGTTTAAAGACATCGCAATAGAAGAATTACACAAACTAGCTTTAATCAATAAAGAAGGAATTAATGAAGAGTGGGAGTTTACAGAGTGGGCACATGGAACTACAGGGAAACCAATGGGGAAAGCCTATCAAGCTTGGTCTGCAGCGCAGTATATATCAGCTTGTAACGATTTAAAAATAATTAAAACTAAAACTAAAAAATAGAAATATGAAATCAATATTAATGATCTCTTTACATGGATATGTAGGGGCACACGCAGAATTAGGAAAACCAGATACAGGAGGTCAAGTAGTATATGTATTAGAATTAGCAGATAGATTTAGTAGATTAGGTAAACGTGTAGATCTGGTAACACGGCAGTTTGAAGATCAACCAGAATATGATCATGTAGATGAAAATTTTAATGTTTGGAGAATTCCTTTTGGAGGAAAAAAATTCATTAGAAAAGAAGATATGCACGATCATCTTAAAAAATTTGTGACCAATACGTTGGCTGCAATTAAGAAAGAAAATAAAAAGTACGATGTTGTGTATTCTCATTACTGGGATGCAGGTTGGGCAGGACAAAAAATTGCAGAAGAATTAGGTATTTGTCATGTGCATACACCACATTCTTTAGGTTGGTGGAAACAACACTCTATGGGAAGTGATATGGATGAGAAAGAGATGGAGAAAACATATCGCTTTAAAGAACGTATTAGAAAGGAGTATTTTGTGTATCAGATGTGTAATTTTGTAATTGCAACTACGCTTCCTCAAGTAGACTTATTGGTGCAACAATATGATGTCTTGTCTAGAAACTGTAGTATGATTCCTCCAGGAATTGATGAAAATAGATTTTTCCCGGTTCCGTCTAAGGAGAATGACAAAATTCGATTGAAATATGATATCAAACCAACCGATATTTTGGCGTTGGGTAGAATGGCGCATAATAAAGGCTACGATTTATTAATACGTTCGTTACCAACGGTTTTTGAATTATGCCCAGAAGCTAGATTAGTCGCTGCAATTGGTGGGGATTCTCAGCAAGATAGAGACGGAATTGAGACTCTAAAAGTACTGGCGAAAGAACTAGGAATTATGGATAAAATTAAGTGGAAAAATTATATTGCAGATGAAGATTTAGCAAACGTATATAGATCTGCAAGTATTTTTGTGATGCCTTCTAGATATGAGCCTTTTGGTATGGTTGCTATTGAAGCAATGGCTTGTGGAACTCCAAGTGTAATTACCGTTCATGGTGGTTTATGCGATTTAATTGATTTTGGAAATCAAGCTTTATTTGCAGATCCACACAGACCAAAAGAATTTGGAGCAATGATGGCAATGCCTTTATTATACCCTAAATTAAGAAACGAAATGTCTGTAGAAGGAGCACGCTTTGCACGTAGAAATTTTGGTTGGACGGGAATAGCAAAAAGGATGTTAACCATTTTTAATAGCTCTATAAATCAGAACACTATGGAATCTAATGTTTATTAGTAAAGCTAATAACGTAAATGTATTATGTTACATAGTAAGTTTTTTATAGTTGAATAAATTCCGGTCTTTATCGGGATCTAAACCCTTGGTTAATGATGTCTAAAATAGTCTGTTTTGGTGAAGTTTTGTGGGATGTTTTTCCTACACATAAAAAAATAGGAGGAGCTCCTTTAAATGTTGCAGTTCGTTTAAAATCTTTTAAGAATGATGTTGCTATGGTAAGTGCCATTGGTAATGATGAATTAGGAAAGTTGATTTTAAATTACATAAACGATTTAAAAATAAATGCTGATGCTGTTGTCATTTTAGAAGATTATACAACAGGAGAAGTGGCTGTAACGTTAAATGATAAAGGAGCTGCTACCTATGAAATTGTACATCCGAAGGCTTGGGATAAAATTCCGCTTACAACAGCAGCGGCAACATTGGTAAAACAAGCTGATGCTTTTGTTTTTGGTAGTTTAATAACTAGAGATACTGTTTCTAAAAACACGTTGTATCAACTTTTAAAGCTTGCTAAATATGCTATTTTTGATGTGAATTTAAGAGCTCCTTTTTATTCAAAAGATATTTTAGTAGCGCTAATGGAGAAAGCAGATTTTATTAAGTTTAATGATGAAGAACTTTATGAAATAAGTGCTTTTCTAGGTTCTCCTTTTCATAATTTAGAACAAAACATACATTTTATAGCTCGGAAAACAAAAACAGCACATATTTGCGTTACAAAAGGCGAACATGGTGCTGTTTTATTATATAACAATGCATTGTTTTACAATAGTGGCTATAAAATTAAAGTAGTAGACACCGTTGGTTCTGGAGATTCTTTTTTGGCGTCTTTAATTAGTCAATTAATTAATGGTTCAGCTCCACAAAAAGCAATTGATTTTGCTTGTGCCGTTGGTGCTTTAGTTGCTCAAAATGAAGGAGCAAATCCTATTATTTCTGAAAATGAAGTTGTTCAGTTTAGTGCTTTATAGAATACTTTTTTTAATTATTAAAAGCGTATTTCCCTTTTTTATATCTTTTAGAAGGAGTAGAATCTAAAATATAAGGAATGGAAATTATTTTACAAAATATTAATTTATTAGAATTTTTCCACAATTAATTTCGTGGTTATTGATTTTGTAAATTAGTTCTTCTTTTTGTAATTCAAATCCAGCTCTTACTGTTCCATTTACACCTTTGTTAGAAATAGCAACCGTATAAAAAAGATGCGAGCTATTAGGTTTAATTATTGTTCTCAATTTGGATGGTTTATTCATATTTTCTTTAAGAAAATTTATTATATCCAAACCATAATTCGGTAATGATTCTTTCTCAAGGGTCATCTCGTTATTTGGTATATACAAATTGAAGTTTATGTTAGGTGCGGAAGGTATTATAAATGAATTGGCAGAAAAATCTATTTCTAATTCCAAATTGGAAGCCGAATTATTAGATATAGAAGTCCAAAATGTTACATAAACAAATTCTTTTCCGTTTGTTGTTGTAAATCTTTGTCCGCCTTTTGGATAACTATTCTGAATTGTGATATCCTTATTAATAGAATTTTTATATTCAAATTTGGTATGAAAATTTTGTCCTATTATTGTATTTGTGAACAGAAATATAGTAAATACGATAGAGAATTTCATTAGTTCATCTGTTTTTTCGGCTTAGATACAATGTGGTTCTGTATTGGAAGTTGCATTTTTAATGAACGGCTATTTTCCGAAGGAAAATTGAAGTTTTAGGTAGAACACTAAAATAGCAATTTTAATATATGGTGTTGTTAGTATTTTATTGTTTGACTTTTACTTCAAAATCTATATTCTCAGAATAATAATCTAGGTAAATAAAGATTGGATTTTTCGTATCAAGTAATTTATAACTTTCCACAATACCATTTTCACCAAAGCTTAAATTTGTAAAATTTTCATATGGATGTAAACAGCTAAACCTGAATAGTGAGAATAAGTTATAAGGAATATTTTTTATTTTCAATTCAGCAATACTTGTTATTATTTTCTTTTTTTTGTTCTTGTATTTAATTAATTTTACTGTTTTTGATAAGCTGTCTTTAGCTATAACTTTAAAATCAAAGACTGTATTAGGTAAATCTCTATAAAATACATCTGAGGTATTTTCATATTTAAATTGATGATGAATCTCTTTTTCATATCCCTCACTTTCAATTACTTTAAAAAAGTGATGTTTTGAATTTTTTAAATCAATAATTTCTCCAATGTTTTTATCTTTAAATTTATATATATATAAGAAATAGCTATTGTCGTTTTTGTTAGAATAAATAATTTTCTGCTTATAGAAACCGTTTTCTGATTTATAGTTAGTTAATAAGTTAAATTGATAATTCTGAGCTAAACAATTAACCGAAATCATTAGTGTTAGAATAAGTATAGTTTCTCTCAAATTATTATTTAATTACCTACGTTGTTGTATGAACTTTACTGAGTTGTTTAATTACTGAATTTACTAAATAAAACACGAACTACGAAATTCTATGGAAATTTCACAAGTGAGCTAAAATCAGTAATAAAATTTATTTTTTGTTAGCAATAGTTATATTTTTACGATCTTCATATTATATTTTGTAAAATAATCAAGAATAAATTGTACTTTATCTTTATCAGAATTTTTCATTTCTTTGTAAAGTTGCTTTCCTAGTATTTTTGGGAATTGTTTGAAATCTGATTTAGAATCTATTATATGCAATCCATCCAAATCTTGAAAGTATAATGTTTTGGATTCAATAAATTGATCTTTTTCCAGATCCATATGTGATGGCCACTCTACACTTTCTTCAAAAGATAAAACTTTGTTTTTTAGATAAATATAATCATGTAAATATAAATTTAGTTTCCCTTCTTTAAGTTGATTTTCTGAGTTTTCAATTAAAACAGTCATAAAAGCATTTCTTTTTACCGCACGACTAAATGTTTTTATTTTAAATGGTAAGGATTTTAAAGTTAAAGTTTTTCCTTCTGAATTTTTCATTAATAAATATGTGAAATTATCAGGGTTTATTGTTTTTTTATCTCCTTTTTCTGTAATATAGACAAAACCTCTTTGTATTGTTTTAATCGGCAATACTTCACCTTTTATTAGTGTTGTATCATTCTTTTTATTTACTAAATAATAATTTATTGGTTTTTTAATATTTGGATTCAGCTCATCTATACTTTGAAGTGCTTGAGAATAACTTAAGGATATAAAACCTATTGATATAGCAAAGAATAATTTAGTTTTCATAAGTTTTTTATTGAGATTGGTTTAAATTATTGATTTTCAATGAAAAAAATCAAGAATCATACCAAATTATTTAATAATTGGTGTGATTCTTAGATTCAGTTTTTATTATTGCCAAATGTTAATACTTTAAGCATATAACTACTATCTCATTATCTCATTAGGAAAAACAACAACACTTTCATGTCCATTTTCTCCAACAGCTGCCACACCAAAAAAGAAGTTGTCAATAACAATTCCGTCTAAAGTAAATTCTGTAGCTTCTACATATCTAGTATGGTCCCAAGTAGGAGAGGTGGTATCTCGCCAATAAATTTTATAACCTTTGGCTCCGTCAACTTTATCCCATTTTAATTTTACAGCTGCTTCTACAATTCCGCCAATAGCTACTTTTTTAGGAGCTTCTGGTGCCCAAGCTAAATTGGCCATAGTAATGGCGTTTACGGCAGTTAGTTTTTTTGCATATTCGAAATTTACATGCTCAAAAGTATCTCCGTATGCAATACCTTTTTCAGTTCTAATATCTTGATGTTGCTGTGTGTAGTTTTCATGACCTTCCATAATTCTAATTCCTGCAAAACCTAAATCGTTAAAAGGTCTGTGATGTCCTCCTCGTCCAAATCTATCTAATCTATAAATCATCATTGGGTTCATTTCTGGCATATATGTTTTTACATTTTTATGAATATATCTTGCCAATTGTCTAGAAACCCCATCTACCTCACCGCCATAAAAACGTCTTGCTTTGCGTTGTTTTTCCGTTTCATTTGCAGGCACCGGTTCCGAGAAAATTCTAAAACTACGATTGTCAATTACACCATCTACACCTTTAATATTACCAATCATATCGTTGTTTAAAACTCCGATAATTTCCCAATCTTGTTCTTTTGCATAGTTGGCCAAACCAGCACCACCAAACAAACCTTGTTCTTCACCAGAAAGACCTACATAAATAATACTGCTTTCAAATTGATACTTACTTAAAACTCTTGCGGCTTCTATGGTTCCTGCCATTCCGGAGGCATTGTCATTAGCACCAGGAGCATCTGTGGTAAAATCCATTGCATCGCTTGCACGAGAATCAATATCACCACTCATAATAATATATTTGTTTGGGTATTTTGTTCCTTTTTGAACTGCCACAACATTTACAATCCAAGCATCGTGAGGTACTCTTCTATTCCCTTTTTTTGAAACAAAGTCCTTTTGATAAAAGGTGTTTATACAGTTGTTGCAATTGCTAGATATTTTATCGAATTCGGCTTTTATCCAGCGTCTAGCTGCACCAATACCACGAGTTGTAGAAATAGTATCTGAAAAAGTATTTCTTGTACCAAATTCTGTTAGCGTTTTTATATCAGCTTTAATATTATCTGCAGAAATATCGTTTATGATATCGTAAATTTTAAGATCTGTTTGTGCAGAAATAGTAATGGACATTAATAAGAATAAGAGTGTAATTTTTTTCATCTAGAGGAAAGTTTAGATGCCTAATTTACAAAACAAAAAAGAGAACAGATTAAAAACCTGTTCTCTTTTACTATTTTATTTAAAATGCTATAACCTGTTAGAAATCTATCATCAACCTTTAGGTTAAAATATTGCTTGCAGCATGTACATTATTCATCAATACTAACATGAAATAAAGCATCTCCTTTATTTACAATTGGTGTTTTATTAATACAGAAAATATTACAATCAAATGGCGCATAAATTTTCTTTTTAAACTCCCCAAAAGGATCTTGTATTACACCTAATACTTCTTTCTTTTTAACAAAGCTTCCGTTGGCAACTCTAATTTTAAACATCCCAGAATCTGGAGCTCTTAACCATTTTGCCTTATGGACAAAAACAGGGGTTTCTCTAACCGTAATGTCTCCTTCAATAAGTCCTAAACGAATTAATACATTTCTAGTTCCGTTAACACCTTCGTTAATAATTGTAGGGTTTAGTTCCTTAGATTTTCCACCTTCAAAAAGTAAAACGGTTTTACCCATTTTATGCAAGGTGTCTCTAAGTGATTTTGTGATGTTTTCAGAAAAAACAATCATTGGAGGGTTAAAAACCTTTGCCAATTCTAATGCTTTTTCATCGTCTTTACTACATCTTATTTGTGCAATATTATCACGGTCACCACCACCTGTATGAAAATCAATGACATAATCTACCAGTGGTGCAATTTCTTTTGTAAATTGATATGCAAATTGACTAGCTAAAGATCCACTAGCAGAACCAGGAAACATTCTATTTAAATCACGTCCATCAGGAAATTCTCTAGTCTGTATTAAATATCCAAAAATATTAAAAACAGGAATACAAATAATGGTTCCTGTTTTAGGTTTATTAATCTTTAAATTAATAATTTCTCTAATAATTCCAACACCATTTGTTTCATCACCATGTATACCCGCTAGCAATAAAACTACGGGACCAGGCTTCTGAGAACGCTCTATAATTATAGGAACTTTTACAGTGGTTCTGGTATGTAGTTTTGCTACTTCTAAATCTAAAACAGTACGTTTTCCTTCAGGAATTACTTTTCCTAAAAGGATAAAAGGTTTACTCGACATGAATTTCTAAATAACGAATTATTTCTTTCGCAATATTTTTACCTGTTGCTACTTCAATTCCTTCTAAACCTGGAGAAGAATTTACTTCTAATACCAAAGGTCCTTTAGATGATTGTAACATATCTACACCAGCAACACCCAAACCTAAAGCTTTGGTTGCTTTTAATGCAGTTTTTTCTTCTTCATCGGTTAATTCTATGACAGTTGCGTTACCACCTCTGTGTAAATTAGAACGGAATTCTCCTTCTTTACCCTGACGTTTCATAGCACCAATTACTTTACCATCAACTACAAAAGCTCTAATATCTGCACCACCAGCTTCTTTAATAAATTCTTGCGCAATTACTCTTGCACCCAATCCATTAAAAGCCTCTAAAACAGAAGTAGCAGCATTTTTTGTTTCTGCTAAAACCACACCTAAACCTTGTGTTCCTTCCAATAATTTTAAAATTAAAGGCGCACCACCAACAGATTCAACAACGTGCTCTACATCTTTTGTGTAATTGGTGAAAACTGTTTTTGGCAACCCAACACCAGCTCTTGCTAAAATTTGTAAACTGCTTAATTTATCTCTAGATTTTACTAAAGCTTGAGAAGAAACTGCAGAAAATACTTTCATCATTTCAAATTGACGAATAACAGCAGTTCCATAAAAAGTTACAGAAGCACCAATTCTTGGTATAATAGCATCGATGTTTTCTAAATATTCTCCTTTATAAAATATTTTTGGAGATCTTTTTTCAATTTCAATGTTACATTTTAAATGGTCTACAACCATTACTTCATGACCTCTTTTTTCGGCGGATTCTACCAATCTTCTAGTTGAATACAATTTAGGATTTCTAGACAGAATTACAATTCTCATTATATTTTATTTTTTAATTTGTGTGATAAGTTTGACTTTGTAGTGTCTATCACGAATTTTTTATTTAAAAACTTTCTTCCAAGCAAGATCGGGAATTTCATGTCTTTACGTTCACTTAATGTTAAATGAATAGGGAATATTTCGTTGAAAATTACAATTTCAGTTTCCACTAAAAATCTTTTTTCGGAAATTCCATTCGAGCTTTTCACCAATTTAGAAGCGTAATTTTTTGTAGTAAACTCCTTATTATTGTAAAATGGATGCTCTGGATCTAACAACTTAAACCGGATAAAATTTTTTCCGTCTATGGTTATTTCTTCAATATTAGAACAATGAATTGATGAAGTATAAGCACCAGAATCAATTTTTAAATCGATGTCTTCTAGATGCAGTTCCGGAAAATCGGCTTTATCAATACGACCAATAGTTATTTTCATATATTAATTTAATCAGTTGTAAAATTAGTGATAGTTATTCGATATCTTGATAGAATGAAAAAAAATATAAAGAATTATCAAATAACTAATCTAACTATAAGGTTTTTAAAAATTAGATAAATTTTTGATGTTTTAAAATAGATATAAATATCAATTATATTTGAATACTAAATTTAGATAAATATAGAAAAAAATATAAAACTTTTTCTTGCTAGAGCTATTCTATTTTAGAAAATGGACTATTCGTTTACAACATGGTTAAAATATCTATTTACAATTTTTTGTTTTTATTAATAAATTACAAATCAGTGTGTTAAAAATATAAGTTAAAGAGTTTAAAGAACAGAGGATAGTTCTGTTAAATGTTTTTTTAATGCTGATAGATGCATATCTTTGCACTCTAATTATAAATTAAAAGAATTAAATATGAAAAAACCTACTATCGGATTTATCGGACTTGGCCTTATGGGTGGTAACATGGTTGAAAATTTGCAAAAAAGAGGTTATGAGTTAACAGTAATGGACCTTAACAAAGATGAGGTTGCAACTGTAGTGGCTCGTGGTAATGCTACCGAAGCTAGCTCTCCTAAGGAATTAGCAGAAAAAAGTGATATTATAATGTTTTGTTTAACTACATCTGCTGTAGTTGAAAAGATTGTTTACGGTGAAGATGGAATTTTAGCAGGTATTAAAGAAGGTGCTGTTTTAATTGATTTTGGAACTTCAATTCCTGCATCTACTATTAAAATTGGTAAAGATTTAGCAGCTAAAGGAGCTGGTATGATTGATGCACCATTAGGTCGTACACCTGCACACGCAAAAGATGGTTTATTAAATATCATGGCAGCTGGAGATAAAGTTACTTTTGATAAAGTAAAACCAGTTTTAGACGAGCAAGGAGAAAATGTATTTTATTTAGGAGCTTTAGGAGCAGGTCATACAACTAAGTTAATTAATAACTTTATGGGAATGACTACTGTTGTTGCAATGTCTCAGGCTTTTGCTGCTGCAAAACTGGCAGGTGTAGATACACAACAATTGTTTGACATTATGTCTTCTGGACCGTCAAACTCTCCATTTATGAAATTCTGTAAACATTACGCAGTAGATAACGTAAGTGATTTAGGTTTTTCTATAAACAATGCAAATAAAGATTTAGGATATTTTGTTCAGATGATGAACGATTTAGGAACTACTTCTAAAATAGCAGAAGCTACTTCAGCAAACCTTCAAGCGGCTGTAGCTGCTGATATGGGAAGCGGAAATGTTCCTGAAATTTTCGATTACTTTACAAGTTTAAAGAAATAATTATTTCCGCAATAGCGGAAGTATAAAATAGATTTTGATTTTAAGGTCAAAATGAATTATATAAAAATACCTCAAGTTTTTCTTGAGGTATTTTTTTTGTTTTTATAATGATTTAAAATCTGTCAGTTCTAGTGAGATTTCTTTTTCAGAAATTTTGTGTCGAGAACTAATTTGGAAGTTAATATCTCAAGATTACAATTTTGCAATTGCTGCTTCTGCACAACGTTCACCATCCATAGCAGCAGAAACAATTCCGCCGGCATAACCACCACCTTCACCACAAGGATATAAACCTTCTATTTCTGTATGCTCTAAACTTTCTTTTCTTGGGATGTTTACCGGTGATGAAGTTCTAGATTCTACACCAATAATATTTGCTTCGTTGGTATAATAACCGTGCATTTTTTGTCCGAATGCAGCAAAACCTTTTCTTAATCTACCACCAATAATTTTAGGTAATAAAGAATGTAAAGGAGCCGATTTTAATCCTGGTTGATACGAACAATCATTTAAATCGTTAGAAAGTCTTCCATCCACAAAATCTACCAATCTTTGTGCAGGTGCAGCTTGTGTTCTTCCACCAGCAAAAAAGGCTATTTTTTCTAAATCCTTCTGAAATTCTAATCCTTTTAAAGGTCCAAACTCTTCGTATTTTTTAAAATCTTTATCAATATCTAACTCAACAACAATACCCGAGTTTGCAAAACGGTTATTTCTACGAGAAGGCGACATTCCGTTTACAACAACTTCACCGTTTGCGGTAGCTGCAGGAACAATAAAGCCACCAGGACACATACAAAAAGAATACACACCTCTGTTATTTACTTGGTGCACCAAACTATACGCTGCTGCAGGTAATAATTCGTCTCTTTCTCCTGAACAATGATATTGAATTTGATCTATAATTTCCTGTGGATGTTCTACACGAACTCCCATAGCAAAAGATTTCGCTTTTAAAGCAATCTCTTTTTTATGTAACAATTCATAAATGTCTCTTGCCGAATGTCCAGTTGCCAAAATAACTGAATTCACAGCCATTTCTGTTCCGTTTTTAAGATGGATAGCTTGTAACTTATTATTTTTTACAGTAAAATCTGTAACACGAGTTTCAAAATGAATTTCTCCACCGTATTTTAAAATATTCTCACGAACATTTTCGATGATTTTTGGTAATTTATTGGTTCCAATATGCGGATGTGCATCTACTAAAATTTGTTCTGTTGCTCCATGAAAAACTAGGTTTTCAAAAATTCTTCTAACATCGCCACGTTTTAAAGAACGGGTGTAGAGTTTTCCGTCAGAATAAGTTCCTGCACCACCTTCTCCAAAACAATAATTAGAATCTTCGTTTACAAAATGATCTTGATTGATGGCTTTTAAATCACGTCTTCTATCTTGTACATTTTTTCCACGTTCTAAAACAATTGGTTTGTAACCTAATTCAATACAACGTAAAGCAGCGTACATTCCTGCAGGTCCAAAACCAATAATATGAATTTCTTTGGCATTAGAAACGTCTTTATATTCAAAAGTATAATCAGATTTCTCTGGTACTTTTTCATTGATATAAACAGCTACTTTGTAGTTAAAGATGATGTCTTTTTTACGTGCATCAATCGATTTGCGCAATACTTTAACAGCAGAAATTTCACTTTTATCAAGGCTTAATTGCTTAGAAGCTTTGTATAATAAGATGTTTTCTTTACGTTCTTCTATTAAATTTACTCGAAGTTGAATTTCTTTTACCATGTGGCAAAAATAATGAAATTTAAAGTCTAAAAAAGCTAGGAATTCATGAATTTCTCTTCAATACGATATAATGATAATTTTTAGCGTTAAAAATATTTAAGTTGAGTAGGTAAATTGATGTATTCTGTTTTTTAAGTTGTGGTTGTAAAAGGCCTTTTTTTTGTTCTTCTATTTTCTGTTCGAGTATAGTTGACGTCTATTTACTGACTAAAATTGGTCTTGATTACATGCAACGAGACATTTAATTCATTTTTAAAATTAGATAAATTTTGAGGTATTTTAATATCTGAATAAAATGAAACATGCTAACTTTATACTAAAATTAAGAATTAGATATTTTATTTTTTTTAATTTTAAATGATGACTATATTGTGAATATAATTATTATAAAATGCTGTGAAAATCACGGGTAAAAATCACGATTTTATCTATCTTTAAAAAATATTTGAAAGGATGCTAGACAAAGAAAAATATAAAGTAAAAGGGACTATTCAATTGACTGATTTTAATACAAAAGAAGTAATAGAAAAGTCTAAGAAGAAGCTAAAGAAAATTAGAAAAAAACTGAGTGAGATTCAGGATACAATGTATGCAGAAGGCAAATATAGTATGCTTATTTGCTTACAAGGAATGGATACTTCGGGCAAAGACAGTTTAATTAGAGAGGTTTTTAAAGATGTAAATGCACGTGGAGTAGAAGTGCATAGTTTTAAAGTGCCAACAGAGTTGGAATTAAAACACGATTTTTTATGGCGTCATTATATTGCGCTTCCTGCAAAAGGTAAAATAGGTGTTTTTAATAGAACGCATTATGAAAACGTGTTGGTGACAAGAGTACATCCAGAATATGTTTTTGGAGAAAATATTCCGACCATAAATACGTTAGAGGATATAAATGATGCTTTTTTTCATGAGAGAATGGAAAGAATCAATAATTTTGAAAAGCATATTGCAGATAATGGAACCATCGTATTAAAGTTCTTTTTAAATTTATCTAAAGACGAACAAAAAAATAGATTACTAAGAAGATTAAATTTACCTGACAAGAATTGGAAATTTTCTGCAGGCGATTTAAAAGAACGTAAACTGTGGGATAAATACCAGTTTTGTTATGAAGATTTATTAAACAGAACTTCTAAAGAAAATGCACCTTGGTTTATAATTCCTGCGGATGACAAACCAACTGCAAGATTTATTTTAGCAGATATTGTATTAGAAGAATTAGAAAAATATAACTTTAAAGAGCCTACTTTGCCTGCAAAAATTCAGGATCAAGTAGCAGCATTTAAAACACAATTAAATAACGAATAGTTCTTGCTTTCGATTTAATAGGTAATTATTTTACCTGAACGGAGTAGAGAAGTTAAAATATTAAAATGAACTTAGATTTAAAGAAGCCAATCGTATTTTTCGATTTAGAAACAACAGGAGTAAACATTGCAACAGATAAAGTTGTTGAAATAGCCATTTTAAAAGTATTTCCAAACGGAAATAAGGAAAGTAAAACTTGGTTGGTAAATCCGGAAATGGAAATTCCACAAGGATCTATAGATGTACACGGAATTACAAATGAAAAAGTTGCATCAGAACCAACTTTTAAAGAATTAGCACCTCAAATTAATGAGATGATTGCAGATTCTGATTTGGCTGGTTTTAATTCTAACCGTTTTGACATCCCGCTTTTAGCGGAAGAGTTAATGCGTGCAGGTATCGATTTTGATATGAAAAATAGAAAAGCGATTGATGTGCAAGTAATTTTTCATAAAAAAGAACAAAGAACGTTAAGTGCTGGATATCAATTTTACTGCGGAAAAGAATTAGAAGGAGCGCACGGAGCAGAAGCAGATACCAATGCAACATACGAAATTTTGTTAGCGCAATTAGATAAATATAGCGACATAGAGAATACGGTAGATGCTTTAAGCGAATATTCTACACACGGAGAAAGAGCAGATTTTGCTGGTTTTATTTTAATGAATGATGAAAAGCAAGAAATTTTTTCTTTCGGAAAATACAAAGGTAGAACAGTAGAAGAAGTTTTTAAAGAAAACCCAGGGTATAATAACTGGATGCAGAATGCAGATTTTCCTTTATACACTAAAAAGGTATTAAAAGAAATTAAAGAAAGAATGACTGCGCCAAAAAAGCAAATGTCTGACAAAGAAAAGTTAGAAGCTTTACAACAGAAGTTTAATTTAAGATAGTTCTTTTTTGTCATTTCGAAATGAGCCTTTTTAGGTCATTGAGAAATCTCATAGTTAACGAATCTTAATCTTAAGTCTTGTCATTTAGATTGCTTAAGTAATTAAACGAATAAACAATTACACAACAATTATGTTTACAGAATATAAAAATTTACCAAATAATTCTCGTGTTTGGATTTACCAATCCGACAGAGAATTTACTAATAATGAAATCGAATTCATTTCAGAAAAAGCAATTGACTTTATCAATCAATGGACACGTCATGGCGATGATTTAAAAGGATCGTTTACTATAAAATACAATCAGTTTTTGGTGTTGGCAGTAGATGAAAGTTTTAACAATGTTTCTGGTTGTTCTATAGATAGCTCTGTTCGTTTTATTAAAGAATTAGAAAACGAATTACAATTAGATTTAATGGACAAAATGAATGTTACTTTTAAAGATAATGACAATATTAACTTAGTAAAATTGTTCGATTTTCAGAAGTTTGCAGAAGCACAAAAAGTAACTGCAGAAACCATTGTTTTTAATAATATGGTAGCTACCAAAGAAGATTTTGAAAATAATTGGGAAATCCCCGCAAAAGATAGTTGGCACAAAAGATTTTTGGTATAAAAATTGCCTTTTAAGTATTAAATTTAGTTAGCAAATTGTTGCGTTAAGGATAGAGCGGTCTGTTTGAGCTCTTTTTTAGGTTTCAGTTCGAGTGGTTACGCTTTTTAGCGTAATTGTATCGAGAATAAACCTGAAAAAAGCGAGTAGCGAAAGCCTGTTAAAACGCCCTAAAAATAGGTCCCATAATAATATGAAGAAAGAGTTATTAATAGTCGTTTTTATAAGTTTTGTTTTTAATTTATCTGCACAAAGTGTAGATCCTTTAATAGCGAAAGATGCAGAGGCGCAAGATATTTGGGTAGATAGTATTTTAAAAAATATGTCGATTGATGAGAAGATTGGTCAGCTTTTTATGATACAAGCTTATTCTAATAAAGACAAAAAACACGAAGATTATATTACAAATATGATTCAGAAATATCATGTTGGTAATTTAATTTTTATGCAAGGAACTCCAGAAAAACAGGCAGTACTTACTAATAAGTTTCAAGATTCGGCAAAAGTACCTTTGTTAATTGGTTTTGACGGAGAATGGGGCTTGGACATGCGTTTAAAAGATACGTACAGATTTCCATGGAACATGACTTTGGGTGCTATTGAAAAGGATTCTTTAATTACTGAATTCGGAAAGCATTTGGGAATGCATTGTAAGCGATTGGGAATTCATGTAAACTTTGCGCCGGTTGTAGATATTAATACAAATCCAGAAAACCCAATTATAGGAAACAGGTCTTTTGGTGAAGATAAAGAAAACGTAACCGAGAAAGCGATTGCGTTTACAAAAGGGATGCAAAGTCAAGGTGTTTTGGCAAATGCAAAACATTTTCCTGGTCATGGAGATACTGCGACAGATTCTCACCATACATTACCCGTTTTAAATTTTGATTTGGCGCGCTTAGATTCTATTGAATTGTATCCTTATAAAAGGATTTTTGATGCTGGTATGGCAAGTGTTATGACGGCACATTTAAGTATTGCTAGTTTAGAGCCAGATAGTAGATTGCCTACTTCTTTATCTAAAAATGTGGTGACTAATTTATTACAGCAAAAATTAGGTTTTTTAGGCTTGGTAATTACCGATGGATTAAATATGAAAGGTGCTGCAAATTATGCTACTTCGGCAGAAATTAATTTGGCAGCTATACAAGCAGGGAATGATTTATTGTTAATTCCGCAAGAGATTCCTGCTACGGTAAACATGATTAAAAAAGCTATTGAGTTAAATACGTTAACGGAAGAAAGAGTCGATTTTTCTGTTCGTAAAATATTAAAAGCTAAATATTGGGCAGGTTTAAATGAGTATAAACCAGTTGTCTTAAATAATTTGCATGAAGACTTAAATTCAATTGATGACGAATTATTACATAGAGAATTGGTGAAGAATTCTTTAACGGTTGTGAAAAATAAAAACTACAATATACCTGTTACCAATTTAGAAGAAAGAAAAATTGCTTATGTAAAATTAGGGGACGATTCTGGATATCCTTTTATTGATATGCTTCAAAATTATGGGCAAGTAGATGAGGTTTATAGTGAAAATTTAGACGGACTTATAACAAAATTAAAACCGTATAACTTGGTAATTGTTGGTTTTCATAAATCGAATGCAAACCCATGGAAAAGTTATAAGTTTACAAATAAAGAATTGGTTTGGTTGCAAGAAATTTCTAGAGAGAATAATGTAATTTTAGATGTTTTTGCGAGTCCTTATAGTTTATTACAAGTAAAATCTTTTACAAATATAGAAGGCATTATTGTGTCTTATCAAAATAGTAAATTGGCCCAAGAACTCTCTGCTCAATTAATTTTTGGAGCTTTTGGAGCAAAAGGGAAGTTGCCTGTTTCTATTAAAAGTGATTTTTTAGAAGGTAGTGGTTTTTTTACCTCAAACTTAAGTAGATTTGAATATACCATACCAGAAGCAGCCCAATTATCTTCTATAAAATTAAAGAAGATAGATTCTTTAGCTACCATTATTTTAAAGGAAAAAATGGCACCAGGTTTTCAGGTTGTAGTAGCAAGACACGGTAAAATTGTTTTAGAGAAAAGTTACGGACATCACACAGATGATACGTCTAGAAAAGTAAAAAATTCTGACGTGTACGATTTGGCTTCGCTTACTAAAATCTTAGCCTCTTTACCTTTGGTGATGAAGGCTGAAGAAGAAAATAAAATTTCTTTAAATGAAAAACTTCAAGATCTTTTACCAGGTTTTAAAGGCTCTAATAAAGCAGCGGTTTCTGTTAGAGAAATCCTTTCTCATTACGGACGTTTAAAAGCGTGGATTCCTTTTTATGTGGCGACTCAAGATAGTATAACGCATAAAAATTTACCGGCTTTTTATAGTAATAAACAATCGGAAAGATTTTCACTAAACGTGGCAAAAAACTTATATATAAACAAGAGTTATAAAGACAGTATTTATAAATATATTAAAGATGCAGACCAAAGAACAACTGCCGGATATAAATACAGTGATTTAGGGTATTATTTACTACAAGAAGCGATAGAAAACACATATGAAAAACCTTTAAATACCTTGGTAGATGAAGAGTTTTATCAATCTTTAGGCGCTAATAGAACCACGTATTTACCGCTTCAAAAGTTCCCTGCAAGTGAAATTATACCTACCGAAAAAGATAACTATTACCGTAACCAATTAGTGCAAGGTTATGTGCATGATATGGGAGCTGCTATGTTGGGTGGAGTAGGTGGACATGCAGGTTTATTTGCCAATGCAAACGATGTTGCAAAAATTATGCAGATGTATTTACAGAAAGGATATTATGGAGGTAAAAGATATTTAAAAACAGAAACCTTAGATAAATTTAACCATCGTTATTTTTCAGATATGCAGGTTCGTAGAGGTTTAGGTTTCGATAAACCGCAGTTAAACCCGAAGGTAAAAGCAACTTGTGGCTGTGTCTCCGACGAGAGTTTTGGGCATTCTGGTTTTACAGGGACTTACACTTGGGCAGATCCACAAAGCGGAATTGTCTACGTGTTTTTATCTAATAGAGTGTATCCAACGGCAGCAAATAGAAGTTTGGTAAATAGCAATATGCGTACAGAAATTCAGCAAGTAATTCAAGATGCTATTATAAATTAAGAGGAATAAAATAGTTGTTTTTAGAAGCTATTTCCTGCTTTCACTACTCGCTTTTTTTGAGAAAAACAAAAAAGAGCTCAAACAAACCGTTCAATCAGGGCTAGACTTGATTGGACGGTTTGTTTTTTTTATAAGAACTAGCCTCTGTATTTGTTGGCGCTAATTTGCTGTATAAAAATATAATTAATAAGCTAAAAGAAAAATAGAGTAACGCAATCTTATCACCAAAAAAATAGGATACTATAAACGCTTGTAGTGCATAAAAAACAGGTAAAATAAACAGATTATAAGTAAATCTAAAAGTGTCTACAAAATCGATATCTGGATTCTTTTTCGCTTGTTTTTTATAAATTAGATAATGAACCAAACTATTTAAAAGAATTACATAATACAAGGGTTTTAAGTAGTTTGTTTTACCTTCTTTTTTAGGCGGAAATGTATTTGTTTTAATCATTTCTTGTACCTTTTTAACTTCTGTAAAATCTACTTGAGCATCATTTAACTTCGTTAAAATAGTATCGTAGTTTTCATCTTTTTCTATATGTACGGATAATTCTTTTAACTGATTTGCAACTTCGTTTTTTAGAATGTTAATAGATTTACTAGGAATGTTGTTAGCGTAAATTTCAGAAGCATTAATAGGTGCTCCGTAATGCAGTGCTACTTTACAAGGAAAGTGAGATGCATTTTGGTAGGTAAGGCCTACAGGTACAACTTGTATTTGTAAATCTGGATATTTTTCTATAGCTCCATATACAATTCTAGTAAACCCTTTGCTTAAAGGTCTAACGGTTCTTTCTCTACAATCGCTACCCTCTGGAAAAATCATCAACGATTTTCCACGATTAAAAATGTCATAACAGGTATTAAAAACTTCCTCGTTTTTAGCCAATTGATCGATGCCGTCTCGCATTCTATAAATAGCAATTAGATTTAAAGAATTTAGAATTTTTTCTATAATAGGGTTTTTAAAAGCAGCCGCTTTCACTAAAAAATAACTTGCTCTAGGATTGTTGGTGGTTACAATTAAAGGATCTATCAATCCGTTTGGGTGGTTTATAGCAAAAAGTACAGCACCTTTTTTGGGAACGTTTTTTAAACCCACAACTTTTATTTCTTTTGTGTAAAAAAAGAGTCCGAGTTTAACATACAAACGCACAAGACGAAACCATATTTGCGAAACTTCCATATATTTTAATAATTATTTTAAAGATGATTTTCTGCCCCAATAAGTCGCTAATGCCATTCCGGAAAAGACATCCCAAACTCCCCAAAAAGCAGCTAATAAAGCCATTCCGCCTAAACCTTCAAAGAAACCAAAAATAAGTAGCAAACCTAAGCCACCATTTTGGATACCAGTTTCCATAGCAATTGTTTTACAATCTTTTTGATTCAATTTAAAACTTTTTGCGGTATAAAACCCTAAAATGTAGGCAAAAATATTATGAAAAATAACTAAGAATAACACATGGTGAATATGATGTATAAAAACGTCTAAATTCTGAGAAAACGCAATAAAAATTAAAGCGATAAAAACCAACATAGATAATGGTTTTAGAACTTTTTCAATTTTTTGAGCCATTTCAGAATGGTAGTGTTTGATAACCATTCCAAGAATTAAAGGCATTCCTAAAATTATAGAAACGAGTTTAAATAAATCATACGGATTTAAAGAAACAGTTTTTAAAATTATATTGGTTGGTTCATATAAACTTCCCCAAAACTGTAAATTAAGAGGCGTCATTACAATGCAAATTAATGTTGCAAAAGCTGTTAAACTTACAGATAAAGCTGCATTTCCTCCAGCCATTTTACTAAAAAAGTTTGAAACATTTCCACCAGGACACGCAGCAATCAATATCATACCTAATGCAAAACTAGGATGCGGTTTAAGCATTAAAATAATTAAAAATGTAGCGGCAGGCAATAAAACAAATTGAGCTAAAACACCGACAAAAACAATCTTAGGGTTTTTAAAAAGTCTTTTAAAATCTTCTACTGAAATACCCAAAGCTACTCCAAACATAATAATGGCAATGGCTATGTTTAAAACCCATAAACCACTTTCATCAAAGTTTATTTTAATATCGTCTATATCTATGTTGTTTTGCATTTATTTAAATTAGTTTCAAAGTTTCAAAGTTTCAAAGTTTCAAAGTTTCTGGCTTTCTTGGTTCTTGGCTCAAAAAAATCTTGTTTTAAATTTTATTTTTTCTAGCAAAGTTGCAAAGGCTAAAAGTTTTTTATTTTTGCTAACTGCTAACTGCTAACTGCTAACTGCTAACTGCTAACTTAATTCTTAAAAGCAAACTCAATAATGTTCGCCCCCATTTTTAAAGCAGTTTCTCGTACATCTTTAGGGTTGTTGTGTATGATTTCATCTTCCCAACCATCGCTTAAATCTGTTTCAAAATCGTAAAATACGACTAGTCTTCCTTCGTAAAACAAACCAAAACCTTGTGCCGATTTTTTATTATGTTCATGTATTTTAGGAATCCCATTTGGGAATTTAAAAGTCTGATGGTAAATAGGGTGATTACTCGGAATTTCTTTTAACTCTAAACTCGGAAAAACTTTCTTTAATTCTCTTCGTATAAATTGGTCTAATCCGTAATTGTCTGAAATATGTAAAAATCCACCAGAAATTAAGTAATTTCTTAAGTTGTTTGCGTCATCATCAGAAAACAATACATTTCCATGCCCTGTCATAAAGATGATAGGAAAGTTAAAAACATCTTCACTATCAATATTTACTGCTTGTGGATCTTTAGAAATATTGGTGCCAATATTTGTGTTTGCAAAGTCTATTAAATTAGGAATTGCTGTTGGATTTGCGTACCAATCTCCACCGCCATTATATTTTAAAATGGCTACATTCTGTGCGTTTGTAGAAAGTGAAAGTAGAAAGAGAAAAACGAATATTTTTTTCATTAAAGTAAGAGCTCTCTATTAAATTCTATAAAAAATAGAATTTAATAGAACTGACATTTAGTTATTAGAAAGCAATATAGTAAAAATTACTGATTGATAAACGAAATGGTATTTACAGCCACTAATGCAGCAGTTTCTGTACGCAATCTACTTTCTCCTAAAGAAATAGGAGTCATGTTTTTTGCCAAACATTTTTTAATTTCATCAATAGAAAAATCACCTTCGGGACCAATTAGAATGGTAGTTTTTTCTGAAGGTTTTACAACAGATTGTAGTAAGTTTTTATCTTTTTGATCTTCGCAGTGTGCAATACAAACGTTGCCTTCAAAGTCTTGTTTTATAAAATCATTTAATTTTATGGGTTCATTCAATTTAGGAAGCGTGAATTTTAAAGATTGCTTCATGGCAGACTGAATAATTTTTTCGAAACGTTCTAATTTTACAACTCTACGTTCTGAATTAGAACAAATAATTGGTGTAATTTCATCGATACCAATTTCTGTTGCTTTTTCTAAAAACCATTCAATTCTATCATTTAATTTAGTAGGAGCAATGGCAATATGTAAGTAATAATTCCAAGGTTTTGGTTTTTCTTCAAAACCAATAACTTCTGCTAAACATTTTTTGTCGCTTGCAAGTATAATTTTTACATCAAACAAAAAACCTTTACCGTTTGTAATTTTAAGAATGTCATTTTCTTTTTTACGTAAAACACGCACAATATGTTTACTCTCAATTTTATCGAATGTAAGTTGCGTTGTTTCTGTAGAAATTTCAGAATTATAAAATAATTGCATTTTTTTTGGTTTCAAAGATTTAAAGTGGCAAAGTGGCAAAGTTGCAAAGTTGCAAAGTTGCAAAGTTAAATCGTTTTTATTTTTAAGCTGTTTGTTTCTGAAATTTTCATTGTTGCTAACAATCTAACAATCTAACAATCTAACAATCTAACAATCTAACGAAGAATACTCTTTCGATACGTTCTTCGCCTCTTATGCGTTACTGGATCAAAATTCTCCCATAATTTTTTAATAGCTTCGTTGTCTTCTAACTCGGGAGTTCTAATACAATTTTCTATTCCTAGAGGTGTAAAAGTCTTAGTATATTGATCAAATATAATGGCATGTACCCCTTTATTTTGATAATCTGGATGTACGCCGATTAAATAAAATGTAACATCTTTAGAGTGTTTTCTAGCTTTTAATAAGTGAAACAATCCGAATGGAAATAACTTTCCGTTTGCTTTTTGTAAAGCTTCAGAAAAAGAAGGCATTACAATAGCAAAAGCAACGAGTTTATTATTTTCATCAACCACAAATTTTATATATTCTGGATTGATAAAGCTGATGTATTTCTTCTTGAAAAAAGCAATTTGAGAATCAGAAATTGGTACAAAAGAAGACAGTTTAGAGTAGGAAGCACTAAAAACCTCAAACATATCATCTACATAAGGCATAATGTCTTTGGTTTTTGTGAAATCTAATGCTTTTAGTTTTAACCTTTTTTTTAAGATTTTACTTATTCTATCAAAATAAACACCATCAACATTTTTAAACTTGAATTTATTTTCTAAATATTCCTTCTCTTTTACAAAACCTAATTGTTCCAAATGGTCTTTATAGTAAGGATGATTGTACCAGGTAATCATGGTACCAATGTGGTCGAAACCTTCAGTTAATACTCCAGTTTTGTCTAAGTTATTAAAACCTATCGGACCTTCTATATATTCTAAGTTATTTTCTAATCCTATTTCTTTTACTTTTTCTAATAGAGCTTTACTTACTTCAATATCATCAATAACATCAAACCAACCAAAACGCATTTTTTTAATTTGTTGTTTTTCAACCTCAAACCAATTGATTATCGCAATAACTCTCCCTACAATTTTGCCATCTCTTAAGGCAACAAAATACTGTGCATCTGCATTTTCAAAAACAGGGTTCTTTGCTGGGTCAAAATTGTCTATTTCATCTTTAATAATAGGAGGAACCCAATATTTATGGTCTTTATATAACGAAAAAGGAAATGTTACAAATTGTTTCATTTCCTTTTTTGTGGTCATTTTTTTAATTGTAATCATATTACAAAAATAGTATTTCTAATTGTTATTTTAATCTTCTTCTACTTCTTTCTCTAGCTCTTTAATTTCTCTTTCTAATTTTTCTATATCTGTTTCTTCTTTCGCTTTTTTCTTACCAAACAAACCTAAGAAACCTCCTTTTTTCTCTTTTGTAGAAGTTCTTGTTCTGCTTCTTTTTCTAACAGCTTTCTTCTTGTCTTTTTTCTTGAAAACACTAAACATTCTAGAGAAAAAACCATTTTGTTTTTTATTGTACCTACTAATTGGCGTGTCTTTAATTACTTGTCCGCTATCGTCTAAATCGGTATAAGAATCAGAATGAGTATCTATTCTATAAGAGATACCAAAACCTCCGTAAAAACCTTGAGATTTTCCTTCTTTTAAAAATCTAGCTGAGGTGTTTAGTTGAAAATCTTCATTTATAAGATACGCTAATCCTGCACCTATGTTTAAATTATTTTGTTCTTTTTTAAAAATTGCTTGGTGTTCTATAAAACCAGACCAATTATAGTTTAGATTCTGTGTTGCAGTAATGATGTATGAAAGTTCAAAGAAGTCGGTTCCTATTTTATCGTAATATCCATTGTAAACGACATTAAATCGATCTGTTATATTTTGCTGTAATAAAACGCCTAACTTAGGTGAAATACTTTCTGTTTTATATAGATCACCTACAACATCTGTATTTACTCCCAAATACAAAGCAACAGAAGGAATTAATCGTTTTTTATCAAAAGCATGCCTTTTTCTCCAACTTCTAACTTCTTTTGTTTTATCAGTATATTCTGGTTGAAATAACAAATATTTTGCTCCGATTGTAAATTTACTTAACCCAGAAGTTGAATATTGCGATGTGAAAACGTTGTGAAATGTTACTTCGTCTTTTTGATAAGTTAACTGCGCATTTAATTCTAGTTTTTCAAGAAAAAAACTGGTTCTAAAAAGTAAATCGGCTCCAAAAGATTCTGGTACAGAAAAAGTAGGCTCTATGCTGGTGTTTTTGTAGAAAAAATTTGTCTCAAATTGATATATGCCTGTACCAACACTATATGGACTCTCTGAAAAACCAGGTTTGTTAGAGTTTATTACATCGGTGTATTGCGCTTCTGCAGAGCTTGTTATGAATACGATGAGGGTAATAAAAAATTTTAGGAAAAGGTTTTTCATAAATTAGAATAATATATTATTGGCAGTAATTGCCTATTACACAAACATAGTATAAAAATGCTATTTTATAAAAGCAAACGATACTTTTTTGAGTTTAAGAAAGTTTTATAGTTTGTAAACGCTCCAATTGTATTCAAATTGTTATTTTTGATTGATTTTTTTATAAATAAATATTTGAATGGGATTATTAAGAACCATAGCTATTATTGTTTTTTGCTATTATGCTTTTAAGTTTTTAGCAAAATTATTCGCACCTTTTTTAATAAAAAAGGCTGCTGAAACTATTAAAAAGAAAGCAGAACAGCAATACGGTGGCGGGCAACAACAAGAACCGCAAAAAAATACTGTGCCAGAAGGGAAAACAGTAATCGATAAAACTCCAGGGAATCAACAACAAAGTAAAAATTCTGTTGGTGAATATGTGGATTTTGAGGAAATAGATTAATTTATGAAGTTTACTAAAGTTTTACCATACATCGGTGCTGTTGCAATTTTTGCTTTGGCATCAATTATCTATTTTCATCCTGTTTTAAAAGGAGAGAAGCTAAACCAATCTGATATTACTCAGTTTACCGGAATGGTAAAAGAGATTAATGATTTTAGAGCAGATAAAAACACAGAGCCTTATTGGACAGGTGCTTCTTTTAGTGGAATGCCGGCGTATCAAGTAAGTGCTTATTATCCGAATGATTTTGTAAGGGGTTTAGACAGAACTTTACGTTTTTTACCTAGACCTGCAGATTACACTTTCTTATATTTTTTAAGCTTCTTTGTGTTAATGATGTCTTTGAAAGTAAATTGGAGATTGGCAGTTTTTGGATCTCTTGCCTTTGGTTTTTCAACCTATTTAATTATAATTTTTGGAGCAGGGCATAATGCAAAAGCACATGCAATTGCCTATATGCCTTTAATTTTAGCAGGATTGTTATGGGTTTTTCAGAAGCGATATATTCTTGGATTTTTAGTTACTGGAGTGGCAATGGCTTTAGAAATTTACACCAACCACCCACAGATGACCTATTATTTAGGTTTTGCTTTAATTATTCTAGGAATTGTAGAGTGTATTCATGCGCTTAAAGAAAAGATTATCCCGACTTTTATAAAACAAGTAGCTGTAATTTTCGCAGCAGTTTTATTAGGAATTGGGGCAAATGCACCTCGTTTAATGGCTATGAAAGAATATGCAGACCATAGTACAAGAGGGAAATCTGAATTAACCATTACGCCAGATGGAAGTAAAAAAGAAATTACAAAAGGTTTAGATAAAGCCTATATTACAGAATATAGTTACGCAAAATTAGAGACTTTTAATTTATTCATTCCTCGTTTTATGGGAGGAGGAACGATAGAGAAATTAGGTGAAGATTCTAATTTTTATCAACTTTTAGAAGAAAAAGCAGGTAGAAGTGCTGCAAAAGAATACTCTGAACAAGCACTTACGTATTGGGGAGATCAAAATATTGTTGAAGCACCAGCTTATATTGGTGCTGTAATTTTCTTTCTATTTTTCTTAGGAATATTTTTAGTTAAAGGACGTTTAAAGCAGTGGTTAGTTACTGCAACCGTTTTTTCGATTTTAATGAGTTGGGGAAGAAATTTTGAAATTCTAACCAATTTCTTTATTGATTATTTTCCGTTGTATAATAAATTTAGAGCCGTTTCTTCCATACAAGTAATAGCAGAATTATGTGTGCCTATTCTAGGGATATTGGCATTAAAAGAATTCTTTTCTTCTAAAATTTCTTCGGATGAAAAACTAGACGGATTAAAAAAAGCAGTCTATGCTTTTGGAGGATTAATTATTGTTGGTTTTTTATTAGCACACGGATTTTCTACTTTTGAAGGAATAAGAGACGCACAATACAATCAGTTACCTGGTTTAACAGATGCTATTATTTCTGATAGAAAATCGATGTTATTAACAGACACGTTGCGTTCTCTATTTTTAATGATACTTTCTGCAGGTGTTTTATGGATGTTGTTAAAGGATAAATTAAAACAAGGCGTTGCTGTTTTGGCGTTAACTGTCTTTTTGTTATTCGATTTAATTTCTGTTGATAAAAAGTATGTCAATGAAGATGATTTTGAATCTGCAAGAAAAATAGAGAAACCATTTATAGCATCAACAGCAGATAAAATTATTTTACAAGATAAAAGTCATTATAGAGTTGGTAACTTCACCGTAAACCCAATGAATGATGGAAGCACATCTTATTTTCATCAATCTATTGGTGGCTATCACGCAGCGAAGTTAGGACGTTATCAAGAGTTATTCGATTTTCAAATAGCCAAAAATAACATGCAAGTTTTAAACATGTTAAATACCAAATATTTTATTATTGGTAATGATAAAGGAGAGAAACATTCGCAATTAAACCCAGATGCTAACGGAAATGCTTGGTTTGTAGAACGTGTTAAAATTGTAGATTCTGCTAACGAAGAAATTCAAGCTTTAGATTCTTTAAATACAAAGAAAGTTGCTGTTTTCTATAACGATGATGACAACCAATCTACTTTTCCTAGAGAAATTGATAGTACTGCCAAAATAGAACTTTTAAATTACGATGTAACAACGTTAACATATCAAGCTAAAACATTGAAAGATCAGTTTGCAGTTTTTTCTGAAATCTATTATAAAGATGGTTGGAATGCTTATGTTGATGGAAAATTAACGCCGCATGTTCGTGTAAATTATGTGTTACGTGGAATGACAATTCCTGCAGGAGAACATACGATTGAATTTAAGTTTGAGCCAAAAGTAATTCAGCAAGGAAAAATTATTTCATTAGCTTCTTATGCGCTGTTAATTTTGATAACAGCAGGTTGGTTTTTTTATGAAAAGAAGAAAGAAAAGTAATGAGAATAGGGATGATTTTAGATGCTCCTTTTCCGCCTGATCCAAGGGTAGAAAACGAAGCAGTTTCTTTAGTAAAAGCAGGTCATGATGTTTTTCTGTTCTGTTTAAAATATGCTGATGAAAAATCGTCTGAAATTATAAACGGAATTCAAGTAAAAAGGTATATTTCTAATAAATTAGAATATAAATTATCAGCTTTAGCGTATACCGTTCCTTTTTATGGCATTTTGATGAAAAAAAAGATTCATCAATTTATAGAAGAAACTAAAATTGATGCGTTACATATACATGATATAAGAATCGCAGAAGCTGTTTTTAATGCAAATAAAGCCTTCAATGTACCTGTAGTTTTAGACTTGCATGACAACATGCCAGAAGTGATGAAATTGTATCCGCACTTGCAGAAATTTCCAGGAAAGTATATTATTTCACCATCAAAATGGAAAAAGAAAGAAAAAGAATTTATAGAAAAAGCAGATAAAGTAATTTCTGTTTCTCCTGAATTTTTAGATAATTTGGTAGAAAGAATTCCGTCTGTAAAAGAAAAGTTAGTTTTAGTTCCGAATACTATTAGAGAATCCTTTTACAAAGATTATAAAATTGATAAAACGATTTTAGAGAGATACAAAGACAATTTTGTACTCTTGTATTTAGGAGACACTCATTTAAGAAGAGGCTTGCAAACTGCCATTGAATCTCTAACTTCTTTAAAAGAAACCATCCCAAATATTAAGTTGGTTATTGTAGGAAGGAATACTACAGATGTTGTTTTAAAACAACAAGTAGCCGACTTAAAATTAGAACAATTTGTCGATTTTGAAGGTTGGCAAAATGTTGCTTTATTTCAATCTTATATTTTGTCTAGTGCTATTTGTATTTCGCCTTTGCATAGAAACTTACAACACGATGTTGCGTATGCAAATAAGATTTTTCAATATATGAGTTTAGCCAAACCGCTTTTAGTGAGTGATGCTACGGCTCAAAAAAGAGTTGTAGAGAACAATAAAACAGGTTTAATTCATAAAGACAGAGATGTTAAAGATTTTTCTGATAAAATTATAACGCTCTTTAAGGATGAGAAGTTAAGAAATGAGTTAGGACAAAACGGAAAAGAGTTTATAGAAAATGAATTCTCTTGGGAGCAGACTTCTAAAAAACTGCTACATTTATACGATAATCTACTATCTTGAAAGTATTAATAATTACATATTATTGGCCGCCTGCAGGAGGTTCTGGCGTTCAGCGTTGGTTAAAATTTGTAAAATATTTACAAGAATTTGGCATTGAACCTGTTGTGTATACGGTTGATAATATAAATTACCCGAAGGAAGATAACACCTTAATTAATGAAGTCCCAAAAAATATAGAAGTTTTAAAACAACCTATTTGGGAACCTACAGATGTTCTTTTTTGGAAAAAGAAGACAACTCAGAAAAGTGGGATTTCCAATGCAAGTAATGGAGGAGTTTTATCATTTATAAGAGGGAATTTTTTTATTCCAGATCCTAAAGTGTTTTGGGTGAATTCTTCTGTAAAATACCTTCAAAATTATTTAGATTCCAATAATATTGATACAATTATTTCTACTGGTCCACCACATAGTATGCATTTAATTGCTCAGAAATTACATCAAAAAAACAACATAAAATGGCTTGCAGATTTTAGAGATCCTTGGTCAGACTTGTATTACAACAAAGATTTTAAGCAATTGTCTTTTGCGAAGAATCGAAATAAAAGATTAGAAGAGAAAGTTTTAAAAAATGCAGATTGTATATTAACGGTTAGTAATGCTCTAAAAACCGAATTTGCTAAAAAAGCGAGTAGAGTAGAAGTGATTACCAACGGTTTTGATGATGAAGTTTTAACCAATAGCACAAGTTTTTTAGATTCGGAGTTTTCTATTTCCTACATAGGCTTGTTGCCAAAACAAAGCAATCCTAAGGTGTTATTTAAAGTTTTAAAAAATCTTTGCTTGCAAAGTGCAGATTTTAAGAATGATTTAAAATTGAATTTTATTGGTGATATTTCTGATGAAGTCAAAGTAGAAATTTCTAAAAATAACTTAACTGAAAATTCCAATTTTATTGGCTATGTTGCACATGAAAAAGCAATAGCATACCAGCAGAAATCTCAGGTTTTGTTGTTGTTAATTCCGAATGTAGAAAAATCAAAAGGAATTTTAACAGGGAAATTATTTGAATATCTAACTGCTAAAAGACCCATTTTAGCAATTGGACCAGAAGATGGAGATTTATCAGAAATAGTAAAAGAAACCAATGCTGGTGTTGTGGTTGATTTTGATAATGGAGAAAAAGTGTCTTTAGAAATATTAAAATTATATCGTCAATATAAAAAAGGAAGTTTACATGTGAACTCTAAAAATATTGAGAAATTTCACAGAAAAGCTTTGACGAAAGAGCTTGCATTGCTTCTTAAAAGTTTACATTCGTAGCTATGGGAGTTGTATTTAAACAGTCTTTAAAAAACACGCTTTTTATTTATTTAGGTTTTGCCTTTGGCGGAATTAATACGTTGTTTTTATATACTCGTTTTTTAGAAGATGAATATTATGGTTTGGTAACTTTTCTGTTATCTACTTCAAATTTATTAATGCCTTTAATTGCATTAGGAATTCATCATACAATTGTAAAGTTTTATTCTAGCTATTTTACAAAAGAAGATAGAGATAGTTTCTTGTCATCAGTACTTTTTTTACCGCTATTCATTGCAATTCCAATCGCTTATTTTGGAAACTTATTTTATCAAGAAATAGGAGATTATTTATCCGTAGAAAATCCTATTATAAAAGATTATACTGTTGTTATTTATCTAGTAGCCGTTGCTTGTTCCTATTTCGAGATTTTTTATTCTTGGGCTAAAGTTCAGTTTCAATCTGTTTTTGGTAATATTTTAAAAGAGCTGTATAACCGTGTAATGGTAATGATTTTGTTATTTGCAGTTTACTTTGAATTGATAACAAAGCACGAGTTTATTTACTACTTAACAGGGGCTTATTTTTTAAGAATGCTTATCATGATGTTTTATGCATTTAATTTATACACACCAAAATTTACTTTTTCTAGACCAGATAATTTTAAGGAAGTAATTCGTTTTTCTGGGTATATTATTTTAGCAGGAAGTGCAGGAGCCATCATTTTAGATATTGATAAATTTATGATACCTGGTAAAGAATCTTTGGTAATTGCAGCTTATTATTCTGTTGCCGTTTTTATAGGTTCTTTTATAGAGGCACCAAGTAGGGCGATGTTAAACATTTTACAACCTTTAACATCTAAAACATTAAATGAAGAAAATCATAAAGAAGTTGCTTCTTTATATAAAAAGAGTTCTATTAACCTATTATTAATTAGCGGCCTTTTCTTTGTCTTGATAAATGCAAACGTTGGTCAATTATTTAACTTACTTCCTAAAGAATATGGTGGTGGTGCATTGGTGGTTCTTATGATTTCTGTACTAAAGCTATATAATGGTTTCTTAGGGAATAATGGAGCAATCATAAACAATTCTAAGTTTTACAAGATTACATTACCCATTAGTATTTCTATGGCATTATCTGTTTACCTTTTAAATAAACTTTTTTATTATGAATTAGATATGGGAACAGATGGCTTAGCATTGGCAACTTTAATTGTAATCTTTTTAGCAAATACGTTTAAGCTGTTTTTTGTAAAAAATAAGTTTTCTATGACACCTTTTACAGACAAGTCGTTAAAAATGATTGTAATAATTACTGTTCTTTATCTTGCTTTTAATTTTTGGGATTTTACTATAAGTGACATTTATTTATGGAAATTCCCTGTTCATCCTATTATAAATATTGCTTTAAAAAGTATTTTAATTACGGTTGTATATATACTTTTAGTACTTAAACTTAATATTTCTAATGAGTTTGATGTACTCTTAAAAAAATACTACAAATAACAATCTATATAGTCTGTAAGCATGTGAAATAACAATGCAATACAGAGTATTCTGGTTTTCTTAAAAAACAAACCTACTGCATAAAAGCCTATAGCTATGTAAGAATGCAATGGATGAAAGTTAATGCTACATCTATTCTCTTTAAAAATAGGAGTGGCTAATAAATGATCTAAATCGACCAACATAGAGCACAAAAAGATTAAGTAAACCTTTTTCCAATTATCTTTAAAAAATAAATAGGCTATAAGTGCAGGTATTATAAAATGTAGGGTATAATGTATTATAAATTTTGACATAAAAAAAGGTTTACTTCTTTTACAAAATAAACCTTTTTTTTAGGGGTAGTAATTCTTTGGGGGAGCTTAGAATTCTTACACTGCTAAATTAGATATAATTTGTTTATTAATTCTTTACCTATGTTAATAGAATTATTTTGAATATATTTTTTTTCTAATTCTACTTAATTGCACAGCAGAAATATTTAAATATGATGCTATGTGGTACTGTGGGATAATATTTTCTATATTAGGTATTTCTTTTTTTAGCTCTTTATATCTTTCTGTTGCATCTAAAACGGATAAATTATATATCTTTTTTTCGAATAATAAAAAAATACTTTCCAAAGCGTTTGCATACATAACTGCAATGTCATTATCAACTAAAGCGAGTTCTTTCAGTTTTTTATAATTTATAACAAACAATTCACAGTCAGTTAAACATTGATAGGTTAACAAAGAGTTTTTATTAGAAACTAAAGCTCCAAATGAACCTGTAGAACTAAAAGGTACAAATAGACTTCTTATGTATTCTTTTCCGTTTTCATCTTCATAGTAAGATCTAACAATTCCTCTTTTTAAAATATATAAATCCGTAGGTTTATCTCCAGTTTTAGTTAAAACATCTTTATTATTAAATTTTTTCAACTCTGTAAGTTCTAAAAACTTTTGATAAGATTCAGGAGGTAATTTGTGGAAATTATTAATAAAAAAGGATAAAACATTCATTAAAGAAGAGTTTTAGTTTATAAGTCTAAATTTAATGCAATTAATTATAAATAACTAATGGCATTTGGTCCTTCCATGAAGATTAAGTCTAAAATTGATAAATTAGAAATAAACCCATGCTTATCATCAAACATTTGAATGTAAGAATCGGTTGTTTTTTTTGGTTGATTTTTTACATTTACAAGTTCTCTAAAATCAGGTTCTGCTGTATCTACAAGATATTCTGCTGTTTTAGAATATATTTGAGAAATTTGTAATGCATCTGTTATAAACAAATGTGTATCTATATTTACATCTTGTAAAAATGTATATTTTTTATGGAAGATTTTTAATAAATCATCTTCATAAAACTCGTAAAAAGGAGAGGTTCTATACGCTGTTTGTAAAGATTTTAAATGATGATCTTGCCAAAGTGCGTCATTATCTACCAGTAAATCTTTTGTTTTTTTACGCTGAGAAGTACCTTTATTTTTATCCTTAACAGGGATGTTTAGTAACTGTTTTCCGTTAGAATTATAAATGTAGCACCTGTTTCTATAGCTTTGTTTTTGGAAGTTGTCTTCCATTTCAAAAACAACAGCATCAGATTTTACAATCTCTGTATACTGAGATATTGGACCAAAATATGTGGGTATAAATAATGACATTTTCTATTGGTTTTTAGACGCTGTTTTTAGTAACAATCTGATGTTATTACAAAGAGTTATTGAAAACTGAATGCTATTTATTAGCTTTTTTTCCTCTGTAAAAACTATATCCAAAATACAAACCAATTAATGCCAATACAAAATATCTATAAGAAACTGGCTCTCCGTCTCCATGCACAGTTGTAAACATTCTATCCCAACGAATAGATTTTATTTTCTCACCAAAAGAAGCGGCATTTGCATCCCAACTAAACCAAACCATTACAGGTTTCCCTAATACATGATCGAAAGGAGTGTAGCCATAATAACGAGCATCTAAAGAGTTGTGTCTATTATCTCCCATCATCCAATAATAATCTTGTTTAAAGGTATAAGAATCTGCTTTTTTACCATTAATAAAAATATTGTCTCCAACAATTTGTAAATCGTTGTTTTCATAATTTTTAATAATTTGCTCGTAATATGGTAAAGATTTGGCATCAATTTTTACAGTTGCTCCAGCTTTAGGAATGTAAATTGGACCCATATTATCTTGACTCCATTGGTTCTCTTTTATATGAGGAAAAATACCAACATCAGCTCTATAATTTACCTTTTTTACAGATACTGTAGATGGGTGTTTTTTAAGTTGATTGAATTCGTCTTCGGTTAAGTTAATATTTATCTTGTTAGCTACATTCGTCATTTTTAAACGACTTGCTAAATCTTGAGAAACACCACCAGCAACTTCTGTATATAAAGAATCTGAACCTATTTTAGATAAGTTAGCACTCTTTTCAAAAGCTTCTTGAACCTTTGGATTGTTCCAATATTCATTTAAAATTTTATAAACTCCTGTTCTTTCTTTATTGATTAAAAACTGAGGAAAATTATTTCTGTCTATGGCAGATTTCGCTTCGTAAGTATAATAAAATTGAATTTTTGCTCTGTACGGTAATTTGTTTTTTTGTCCGTTTATATAAACGTAACCATCTTTAATTTCTAAAGAATCTCCTGCTATACCAACACTACGCTTTACATAGTTGGTTTTTTTATCCACCGGTTTGTAGGTGAATTTTCCAGAAGTATCTCCCCACATAGTTGCCAATGTATCTGCAGGCCAATTGAAACAAACAATATCGTTGTTTTTAATTTTCTGTAAACCCGGTAAACGTGTATATGGTAATTGTGGACTTTTTAAGTAAGAAGCAGTTCCTGTAAATGGTAAAGAATCATGTACCATTGGTGCTGCAATCACTGTAGATGGAACTCTAGCTCCATAATGAAACTTGCTTACAAAAAGATAATCTCCCACTAATAAAGACTTTTCTAAAGAAGAAGTTGGTATGGTAAAAGGTTGCATAAAATAGGTATGTACCAAAGTAGCCGCAATAATTGCAAAAGCAATAGAGCTAACCCATTCACCTAGTTCAGAGCGTGGTTTTAAGCTTCTTTCTGCATTGTACTTTGCATCTGTAGCATAATTGATGTAAAAAATATACAGACCTAAAGTAACAATCACTAAAAACGAATCTAATTTTTTATAGAAACCAAAAGTCCTAATAGTTTCAATCCAAATAACAGGAAACATTAATAGGTTTACAATCGGTATAAATAATAAAATGATCCACCATTTAGGTCTATTTATAATTTGCATTAAAACAATTCCATTATAAACAGGTACAGCTGCTTCCCAAGCTTTTCTACCAGCTTTTACATATAATTTCCAAGTACCTAAAAAATGAATTACTTGTATTGCTAAAAAAAATATAAACCACTCTAAATAAGTCATAATTGTACTATTTGATTTCTGTTCGAGCGCAGTCGAGAACTTAATGTTTTATACTAAAAATATAAACCTCTCAACTGCGCTTGAGAGGATAAATTATACGTTTATTAGTAGCTTTATTATTAGTTTGTTACAGTATTTAACCTATGTTTAACACATCTTTCATAGAGAAAACTCCTTGTTTTCCTACAATCCATTCTGCTGCAACAACGGCACCTAAAGCAAAACCTTTTCTACTATGCGCTGTATGTTTTATTTCTATAGAATCTACTTCAGAATCGTACCAAACGGTGTGCGTTCCTGGTACTTCAGGAATTCTTTTTGCAACAATAGGAATATTTTCTTCGGATGTTTTTTCATCCAACTCCCAATTGTTTTTAGAAGAATTTTCTATAATTCCTTCTGCCAGCGTAATGGCTGTTCCACTTGGAGCATCTAATTTTTTTGTATGATGAATTTCTTCCATAGATATATTATAATCTTCTAAAGAACTCATCATTTTTGCCAATTGCTTATTCAATTCAAAGAAGATATTTACACCTAAACTAAAATTAGAAGCATAAATAAATGCGCTGTTTTTTTCTTTACAAAGAGCTACTGCGTCATCATACTTGTCTAACCATCCTGTGGTTCCAGAAATTACAGGAACATTGTTATTAATACAGTTGGTAATATTATTATAAGCAGAAGAAGGTACGCTAAAATCGATGGCAACATCAGCTAACGTAATGTCAATAACATCATCTACATCTTTTTTTATGACTATTTCATGTCCACGAGATAAAGCAATTTTTTCAATTTCTTTCCCCATTCTTCCATATCCTAATAGTGCAATCTTCATTTTAAAAATTATATTTAATTGTTAAACCTACTTTTGGTGCTTCAAAATAAGTAGGATCGTTAATAAAAGTAGGTTTAAATGATAAATCATCATCGGTATTAAATTGTAATAAATGTGCATTTACACTTGCTTCTACAATTTGTAAAACGTACAAAATAACAGTGGTTAATAAAGACATATCTCTATTTTCGCTTAACTGTTCTTGTGCTCTTTCTAGTGTTTCTAGAGAAAGAATCTCCACACCATCTACCGTAAATTCGTCTACTAAATTATTCTTTCTAAGTTTGTAGGCAGTTCTGTATCTATGGTATTCTTTATTATTGTCTAGATAATAGTAAATACTTGTACCCATAGCACCCCAAACAATGGGAGCTTTCCAATATTTCTTATTGTAAATTTGTCCCATTCCAGGAAATATAGCAGAATAAAATGCTGCTTTAGAAGGAGCTAAAGGATCGTAAACACCGCCTTTTTCAATTTTAAGATCCCCTTTTATTTTTAAATCTTTCACGTTTACAGAATCTTTCTGCCCAAAAATGGATGCAGAAAAAAATGCAAGGAATAAAACAAATATGGTATTTTTAATAAACACTTATTTTAATAAGTTTTTTATTCGATTAAAATCTTCTTCAGAATGAAAAGGAATCGAAATTTTTCCTTTACCATTGTTACCAACAGTAACGTCTATTTTATGACCAAAGTATTCACTAATATCTTTAACACTACTTTTAATGAAACTTGGTATTGGTTTTTTCTTTGGTTTTGCAATGGTACCAGATTTTAAGCTTTTTACTAAATCTTCTGTTTGTCTTACAGATAATTTATCTCTTAAAATTTTCTCGTAAATAGCTAATTGATCTTCTGTGTTTTCTACATTAATCATAGCACGACCATGTCCCATAGAAATAAATCCGTCTCGCATACCTGTTTGTAAAATTGGATCTAATTTTAACAAACGTAAGTAATTGGTCACTGTAGAACGTTTTTTACCAACTCTAGTACTTAATTCTTCTTGCGTTAATTGAATTTCATCTATTAAACGTTGGTAAGATAAAGCAACTTCTATTGGGTCTAAATTTTTACGTTGAATGTTTTCTACCAATGCCATTTCTAGCATTTCTTGGTCGTTGGCAAGTCTTATATATGCCGGTACTGTTTTATTTCCAATTAATTTTGATGCTCTAAAACGACGCTCACCAGATACTAATTGAAATTTATTTCCTTCTAATTTTCTAACTGTAATTGGCTGAATTACACCTAATTCTTTTATAGAGCTAGCTAGTTCTCTTAATGCTTCTTCGTCAAAATAAGTTCTAGGTTGAAAAGGATTTACATCAATTAAATCTAATTCTATTTCAATAATACTTCCAACAAGTTTGTCTGCATTTTTATCTGATGCAGAAATTACATTAGAAGATTCTTGCAATAAAGCAGATAATCCTCGTCCTAAAGCTTGTTTTTTGGTTGCTTTTGCCATTTTACGAATTCTTTTTTAATAATTCTTGTGCCAAATTTAAGTAATTTACGGCACCTTTACTGGTTGCATCGTATGCAATAATACTTTCTCCGTAACTTGGTGCTTCTCCTAAACGGGTATTTCTTCTAATTATAGTATCAAAAACCATACTAGAAAAATGCTTTCTAACTTCGTCAACTACTTGATTAGAAAGGCGTAAGCGAGAATCGAACATGGTTAAAAGTAAACCTTCTATATCTAAATCTGAATTATGAATATTCTGTACACTTTTAATGGTATTTAATAATTTCCCTAACCCTTCTAGTGCAAAATATTCACACTGAATAGGGATTATTACAGAATCTGCAGCTACTAAAGAGTTTAACGTAATTAAACCTAATGAAGGAGCACAATCTATTAAAATATAATCGTAATCGTCTTTAAGATCGACTAACGCTTTTTTTAACATATACTCTCTATCTTCCTTATCTACCAATTCTATTTCAATAGCTACTAAATCTATATGTGCAGGAATAATATCTACATTTGGAGACTCGGTTTTAACAATTGCGTCTTTTGCATCAATAGAATGTTCTAAAACTTGATAGGTTCCATATTCTACAGTTTCAACATCAATACCTAAACCAGACGAAGCATTTGCTTGCGGATCTGCATCAATCAACAAAACTTTTTTCTCTAAAACACCTAAAGAAGCAGCTAAATTTATGCTTGTAGTTGTTTTACCAACACCACCTTTTTGATTTGCAATAGCAATTATTTTACCCATTATAAAAGTTTAGTTTATAGGTAGTAAAATTACGTTTTTTTCTGTCTTTAGAAAATGAAAGATGTTAACAAAAAGATAAAACTGTAAGTTGCTGTTTTTTAATTACTTGTATTTGTTTTTGTTGACTTTTTAAACAAATTCAAGCAAAAAAAAACCGAAGCGTAAACTTCGGTTTCTAACAGGTAATATTGTACTATTTCTGTGGAATGTTCTTTAAAATTTCAATTAAAAATTTCCAAAATTTTTGTGTTGATGAAATAGATGCTTTTTCGTCAGGAGAGTGTGCTCCTCTAATAGTTGGTCCAAAAGAAACCATATCCATTTCTGGGTAATTCTGACCTAAAATACCACATTCTAAACCAGCATGACAAGCTGCTACATCTGCTTTTTCTCCATGTAAAGTTTCATATAAATTAGAAACTACGTCTAAAATTGCCGAATTAACATTCGGTTGCCATCCAGGATATTCACCAGATAAATCTACATCAAAACCAGATAATTCAAAAGCAGATTTTAAAGAATTTGCCAAATCTAATTTATTACTTTCTGATGAAGATCGTGTTAAACATCCAATTTTTATGCTTCCATCTTTTACAATTACTCTGGCAATATTATTAGAGGTTTCCACCAATCCTTTAATATCCGGACTCATTCTATAAACTCCGTTATGAGCAGCGTAAATAGACTTTAATAAACCTTCTTGAACGCCCAATTCCATAATTTTATTTGGAAGTGTAGTTTCTTGAATGTCAACTGCTAAGTTAGGTTCTATTGTTGAGAACTCTTCTTTTATATTGTTGATAAGTAAATTGGTTTCTAAAAGAAAAGCTTCTTTAGAAATGATGTCTACAGTTACAATTGCAGTACTTTCTCTAGGAATTGCGTTACGTAAACTACCTCCATTTATTTCAGATATTTGTAAACCAAAATTGGTAAAACCATCAAATAATAAACGGTTCATAATTTTGTTTGCGTTTCCTAATTCTTTAATGATATCCATTCCAGAATGTCCGCCATTTAAACCTTTTACAGTAATTGAATAAGCGGCAGCATTTTCAGAAATATCTTCTTCTGCATAACTTCTTGTAGCAGTAACATCTACACCACCAGCACAACCCATACCAATTTCATCATCTTCTTCTGTATCTAAGTTTAAAAGAATTTCTCCTTCTAAAATTCCACCTTCAAGACCCATTGCACCAGTCATACCTGTTTCTTCATCAATCGTAAAAAGCGCTTCTAGGTTTGGGTGTTCAAGATCTTCAGAAGAAAAAATAGCCATAATTGCTGCAACTCCTAAACCGTTATCTGCACCTAATGTTGTTCCGTCTGCAGTAACCCAATCTCCTTCAATTAGCATTTTAATACCTTCCTTATCGAAATCGAAAACAGTAGCTGAGTTTTTTTGATGAACCATATCTAAATGACTCTGTAAAACAACAGTTTTTCTGTTTTCTAAACCTTTTGTAGCTGGTTTTTTAATAATTACATTTCCAACTTTATCTACAAAAGTTTCCAGGTTTAATTTCTTACCAAAATCTACCATGAACTGAATTACACGTTCTTCTTTTTTAGAAGGACGCGGCACTGCATTTAAATCTGCAAAGTGATTCCAAACAATTTTAGGTTCTAAATTTCTTACTGCTTTACTCATTTTTTTGATTTTTATTATGAATTTTAAAGGCGTTTTAAAGCCTTTAAAAAGTTTAATTCTAGCTAGTAAAATTACAATATTTCTACTATAGTTTCTGTTAAGTCTTTTCTAACTTTTGTTAAATCTTTCATGTAGCAATCGTCGGCCCTAAAACCAATAGGAAGTACTAATACAGATTGTAAATTTTGAACGGTTAAATTTAGAATTTCGTCGTATTTATCAGGAATAAAGCCTTCCATTGGGCAGGCATCTATTCTTTCTACGGCACAAACTGTCATTAGATTACCAAGTGCAATATATGCTTGGTTTTTATTCCATACCGTTAATTCTTCTTGTGTTTTTTTATCAATATCAGCGGTTAGAAATTCTTTAAAAGGTTTTATAATTTCATTAGGAGTCTTTCTAATTTTCTGTACCAATGTAAAGTAGTTTTCTACTTCTGAACTTGTATAGTTTTTAGGGATGCAAATAACCAAAACATGAGAAGCATCTACTATTTGTGCTTGGTTCCAAGAATGTGAAACTAGTTCTTTTTGAATTTCTTTATTTTTAATTACAACCAACTTTAAAGGTTGTAATCCGTAAGAACTTGCCGTTAAGTTAAAAGCTTCTTTTAAGGTGTTTATTTGAACTTCTGAAAGTTGCTTTTCTGAATCAAATTTTTTAACGGCATAACGCCATTTTAAACTATCTATAATATTCATTTATCTTAATTAGGCTACAAAAATAAGTCATTCTTTTTGATGATTTCTGTTCAGGTGATTATAAATATTGATAAAGGTATAAATGATTTTTTGTATCTTGATAACAAAAAAAGACTATGAATGAGGGTTTTCTTCATTATGTATGGAAATATCAATTGTTTTCTGTTCACGATTTAAAAACAATGACTAACGAAGATGTTTCTATTTTAAAAGTTGGAATTCATAATTATAACTCAGGTCCAGATTTTTTGAACGCGCAACTTAAAATTGAGGATCAATTGTGGGTTGGCAATGTAGAGATTCACTTAAAATCGTCTGATTGGTATGCACATCATCATGAAATTGATGAAAATTATGATGCCGTTATTTTACATGTAGTTTGGGAAGATGATGCTACTGTTTATATGAAAAACAACAAACCTTTGCCTGTTTTGGTTTTAAAAGATTTTGTTCTTGCATCTGCCTTAAATAACTATCGGAACTTATTTTCTACCAAGCAAAATTGGATTCCTTGTGAAAAAGAAATTAGTACAGTAGATAATTTTACGATTGATAATTGGAAAGAACGATTGTTTTTTGAACGGTTAGAACGAAAATCGATTGAAATGAATCAAGTTTTGTTGGACAATCAAAACGATTTTGAAGCAGTTCTATTTCAATTATTAGCCAAAAACTTTGGATTAAAAGTAAATGGAGAAGTCTTTTTTAGCTTAGCAACTTCTTTTGATTTCTCAATTCTTAGAAAAGTAAGGTTAGATGAAACGCAATTAGCAGCTTTGTTCTTTGGGCAAGCAGGATTTTTAAAGGAAGTTATAGAAGACGAATATCATCAACAATTAAAAATAACGTACAGTTATTTGCGGCATAAATATAACTTAGAACCGATAGCAAATGTGCAGTTTTCTTTTTTTAGAATGAGACCACCAAATTTTCCTACTATTCGTATTGCCCAATTAATTGCTTTGTATCATTTACATCAAAATTTATTTTCTAAAATGATGCAAATAGAAACCTTAAAAGGATTTTATGAGTTGTTTGAAACTGATGTTCATCCGTTTTGGAAAACACATTATACATTTGATACAATTTCAAAACTATATCCTAAAAAGTTGACAAAATCCTTTGTAGATTTATTATTGATCAACACTATTATTCCTCTAAAATTTTTATATCAAAAAAATAGGGGAGAAGTGAATGAAATGGAATTTTTAAAGATTCTTAAAAAAATAAAATCAGAAAAAAATAGTGTTATTTCTAAGTTTGATGAAATTGGAGTTCAATCTAAAAATGCTTATGAAACACAGTCTTTATTAGAGCTTAAAAACAACTATTGCGCAAAGAAACGATGTTTACAGTGCGCAATAGGAGTTCGGTTGTTAAGCGAAAAATAATGTTATTTCTTAGGATTTAAGATTTCATTAATTTTAGCATAACAATCTTTGTAATGATATTTTGTAATTGTGTTTACAGCTCTTTTACTTGCTGTATTTACTTGGTATTTTAAAACTTCTAATTCTCCTCTTACAATAGAAGAGATGTCATTATTCTTAGATTCTTCATTATCCATTAAATTCTTCATTTTTTCAATAAATGATTTTTGAAGAGTTCTTCTTTGTAAGTCAACGTTTTTAGTTGCATTTGTCTCAGAAAAAACACCTTTTCTTAAATCTTTTATCATGTCTGATGCTGCATAAAATTCATCTTGAATTACTTCTGCTTCTATCATTCTATTTAAAGTTCGGTAATTTAATAAAGTGCTTAAAAATCTATTTTGATAACCTGCAAGTTTGTCTGTATAACCAGTTTCTTCAATCTTGTTTAAAATATCTTTATCTAATAACCAATTTTGCGTTTTAAAAACATTTGCTTGTAACCAGGCCATTGATTCTTTTTGTTTTGCTTTTGTAACAGGAACATAAATATCACCAGGTTGAGATGGTTTTTTATTAAACTCGTAAACACCACCAATATTACCAACAACGTGTCCAGAATATCTTCCCCAAACGCTTAATAATTCTCCATATAGTTCGCTTAAGTCTTCGTAATTATTTGTTTGATCTGATGTCCAACTAGGAAGATTTTTAGCAACAATTTTTAAGTTTTTAACTCCATAAGTACTTGCTTTTACTTGGTCGTTTCCAATTCCTTCAGTTTGTGCAGAAGGATCAAAACGTTGCCCACCGAATCTATAAATTGGGTCATTCGCTTTGTCTTCAATCCATGTATCTAAAGTTTTTACTTCGTCTTCTGGTGTATTTGCATTGGGTACAACTCTATATCCCCAGTTAATTGCATAATGATCATAAGGACCCAACTGTCTAACAAATCTTACATCTTTATCACCAGGTTGTGCAACGTAATTGTAACGTGCGTAATCCATAATTGTAGCTGCAATTCCGTACTTATGAGTAAAACTTCCAGAGCGTAAAGAATCTACAGGATATGCATAACTTGCAGCCATATTATGAGGTAAACCTAAAGCATGACCAACTTCGTGAGAAATTACCATACGCATCATTTCTCCAATATCTTCTGCAGGCGTGTCTAAAGTTCTTGCAGACGGATTAGCGGCTCCGGTTTCTAATAAATATCTATTTCTGTAAGAACGTAAATGATTGTGATACCAAATAATATCACTTTCTAATATTTCTCCAGATCTTGGATCTGCAACACTAGGTCCGGTTGCATTTCTTGTAGTACTTGCTACATATCTAATAGAAGAATAACGAGCATCTTCCATACTAAACTCTGGGTCTTCTTCTTTTGTTGGTGGCATTTTTGCTATAATAGCATTTTTAAAACCTGCAGTTTCAAAAACCTTTGCCCAATCATCAACTCCTTGTTTTATGTATTTTCTTAGTTTTTCTGGTGTTGCAGGATCTAAATAATAAACAATTTGTTTTTTTGGTTCTACTAATTCTCCACGGTTATATGCTTCAACATCTTTAGGTTCTAATCTCCAACGTTTAATATATCTTTTTTCATCTGCTTTTAATGCCTCTGAACTATAATCTACATTTTCAAGAGAAAAATAACCAACTCTTTTGTCTGAAATTCTGGGCATCATTGGGTTTTCTGGTAGTAAAATCATAGACTGATTAACTCGCATTGTAATTGTGTTTGTGTTTCGATTACTTGGTGGAGCATCTGCGTCAAATGTAAAATTCTGAACTACTTCAACATTTTCAGGGTAACTTTTAATGCTACTAACAAAACTTCTATCTGCATCTAATCTTTTTACTTTATATGTTTTTCTAAATCTTGAAGATAATCCTGATATTGCTTTTACATCAGACGAAAAGAATTTAGTAACATCAACTAAAACAGCTGTAGAATCTGCATTTTGAGTTTTAATATCAAAAGAATATATAATTGGTTCTAAATTATTAGCTTCTACAGATTTAAAAATTGGTAAAGAATCGTTTGCAACTGCATTGTAAGATTTTACTTTTAATAATATTTTATTTTTATATTTTTCCCAAACAACAACTTGTGTGTTAATTTTAGAACCTGCATTTACATAACCACCACCTAAGCCCGCTGGTATATCTCTTAGTCTAGTAACTAACAACATTTCTTTACCTAAGTAAGATTTAGGAATTTCGTAGATAAATTTATCTTTATCAAAGTGAACTTTAAATAAGCCTTCGTCAGTTTTTGTGTCTTTGTTTACGAAATCTGAATATTTTGGGGTTTTTGCTTTGCTTGTTTTAGCTTCTGAATTCTCTTTCTTTTTATCTTTTGATTTTCGTTGAGCTTCAAGAGAATTAGAAATTGTAAAAAGAGAGAGTAATAATAAAAGTAGTGTTTTCTTCATATTAGAGTTTAATGATGTGTAAGGCACTAAATTACTTAAATGTGCTTGTTATTTTCTTAACGTTTTCTTATAGTTATGTTAAAAAAAAAGCTCAAAAAAATAGATTTTTTTGAGCTTAATAGAATTTATGTATGGTTTTTTTAATACAAACTTTTATGTTTATTAGGATTTGCTTCATTCATTATTTCATAGATTTTCTCGTAAATATCCTCTGCAGATGGTTTAGAAAAATAATCGCCGTCTGTACCGTAAGCTGTTCTATGTTCTTTAGCTGTTAAAGTTGCAGGTTTGCTATCTAAAAACATGTAACCATTTTGGTTTTCTACAATTTCTTGGAGAAGATAAGCAGAAGCTCCACCAGGTAAATCTTCATCAATGATTAATAACTTATTTGTTTTTTCTAAGCTTTTTACACAATCATGATTCAAGTCGAAAGGCAGTAAACTTTGTGCATCTATAATTTCTATGTTAATATCTGCTTGCAATAATTCTTTAGCTACTTCTTCTACAATTCTTAAGGTAGATCCGTAAGAAACAACTGTTAAGTCCGTACCTTCTTTTACCGTTTCTACAACACCTATTTGGGTTTTGTATTCGCCTAAGTTTACAGGCAATTCCTCTTTTAATCGGTAACCATTTAAACACTCTATTACTAATGCAGGTTCATCACCTTCTAGTAAAGTATTGTAAAAACCAGCTGCTTTTGTCATGTTTCTAGGAACTAAAACATGAATTCCTCTAACATTATTTATAATTCCGCCCATTGGAGAGCCTGCATGCCAAATACCTTCTAGTCTGTGACCACGAGTTCTAATAATTAAAGGCGCTTTTTGTTTACCGAAAGTTCTGTAATGTAGGGTTGCTAAATCGTCGCTCATTATTTGTAAAGCGTACAACAAATAATCTAAATATTGTATTTCTGCGATAGGGCGTAGGCCACGCATTGCTAAACCAATACCTTGTCCTATTATTGTTGCTTCTCTAATTCCTGTATCTGCAACTCTTATTTCACCATATTTTTCTTGAAGACCTTCTAATCCTTGGTTTACATCACCAATAAAACCAGCATCTTCACCAAAAATAATTACTTCTGGATGTTTTTTAAGAATAGCATCAAAATTATCTCTCATAATTATCCGTGCATCTACCAATGTTTTACTATCAGAATATACAGGCTTCTTTTCAGGAACATTTAATGCACTAAGGTTTGTTTCACTATATAAATATGAAGAAAACTTTTCAGAAGCACTTTTTATAGCGTTTTTTATAAAATTTTGAAGTAATATTTTTTCTGCAAAATTTTCATCACTTAAATATCGTAGTGTTTTTCTAGTAGCAGATAAAACATCTTTTCTACTAGGTTCTACAATAGAAATTAAATCTTTTTTATGTTTGATGATAAAGCTACTGTTTTTACTTTTTTCAGCAACTTTGTCTAATAATTGACAGGCAGTATTTACTTCTGTTTTTATTTCATTAATAAAAGTGTTCCAAGCATTTCTTTTTGCACTTAAAACTTCTTTTTTTGCTTGCTTTTCTAAAATAATAAGATCTTCTTCAGATTCTACAAAGCGTAAAGTTTCTCCTGATTCAGTTTCTAATTCGAAGTCTAAAATCCAGTTTCGCATTTTTGTAATGCAATCGTGTTCTTTTTCCCAGTTTAGTCTTTTTTTGTCTTTATATCTTTCGTGGGATCCAGAGGTAGAATGACCTTGTGGTTGTGTTAATTCTTTTACATGAATTAAAATAGGTACGTGTTCTTCTCTAGCAATTTTTGCAGCTTTATTATAAGTGTCTACCAATTGTACATAATCCCAACCATTTACCACAAAAATTTCATAACCATTATGGTTATTGTCTCTCTGAAATCCTTTTAAAATTTCAGATATACTTTCTTTTGTAGTTTGATGTTTCGCGTGAACAGAGATTCCGTATTCATCATCCCAAACACTCATTAGCATAGGTACTTGTAAAACACCAGCTGCGTTTATGGTTTCAAAAAATAAACCTTCACTAGTACTAGCATTACCAATAGTACCCCAAGCAACTTCATTTCCGTTTATAGAGAATTTAGATTTATGTTGTACGCTTTTTTCTGTTCTGTATATTTTAGAAGCTTGTGCTAAACCTAGTAAACGTGGCATTTGACCCGCTGTAGGCGAAATATCTGCACTAGAGTTGTATTGTTTTGTTAGGTCTTTCCAGCTGCCATCTTCATTTAAACTGTGTGTTGTAAAATGACCACCCATTTGCCTTCCGGCAGACATAGGTTCTGCTTTTATATCTGTGTGTGCATATAAACCTGCAAAGAATTGTTGTGGAGTTAACTCTCCGATAGCCATCATAAAAGTTTGGTCTCTGTAGTAACCAGATCTAAAATCGCCTAACTTAAATGCTTTAGCCATTGCTAGTTGCGGAACTTCTTTTCCGTCACCAAAAATACCGAATTTAGCCTTACCTGTTAAAACTTCTCTACGGCCTAATAAACTGCACTCTCTACTAATTTTAGCTATTTTATAATCATTTAAAACTTCTGTTTTAAAGTCTTGAAAAGATAGTTTTTGTTTATTATCTATAGGTGTTTCTTGCAACATTTTTATGAGCTTTTTAATGTATCACAAAGATAGTTTTTTTAGTTGATAATTAAAAACTTATATATTTATTAAGAATATGGTAATTTTTTTTGCTAATTTTTAGTTTTTATTGGGTTTTGTTTAATAAAAAAGAGATATTGTTTTCACAATACCTCTTTTTTTGTATAAACTGTTATTTGATTAGAATAATCTGCTGCATAAATCTCCGGGTGCTTCGAAGTCACCAATAATAATGTTGTCTGAGTTAAATGTATAATCATATTCATAAGAATTACCTCCAAAATATACTTTGTATTTTTGGGACACTCCTATATGTGCGTTATATATGTAGCCTTTTCCAGCATAAGTGTATCCAACCCATTTCCAATATGTATAAATTCTTCCGTAGTACGTGTAGCTTTCTTGTCTGTATAAGTATAAAAAAGGATTTAATACTTTATCTCCACATTTAGTTTGAAATTGTATGTTGATATTTCTTACGTCCGGCTTCGGAGGAATTGAATTAGAAAATGTAGAACTATCTATATTTATAGTGTTATTACTACAACCATCAAAAGCTTCTGAAGTATATAATAAAACTCTATTGCTGTCATATCTACCACCAGAATATAATTTAATTTTTAAGTTTTGGTTAGGAGTTCTGTAATATCCATTAGAATTATCTTTAGTTTTAGATATTTGTATATCTCTATTAGCGATAACTTGACCATTATGTGCATAAACTAGGTCGTAGCTTAAGTCATTGAAATTATCAGAAAGACTTGGTGTTTTCGGGATTGATACCGTTAGTTTTCTATAGTAATCACATCCTCTATAATAGTAGTCTAAGTTATACCAAGATAAATGAGTTGTTGTAAAAACTACGTTGTAGTTCCCAGAAGTATTCATGGTTACAGTTCCTGTTTTGTGAAAGCCCCATTGACCATCTTCTCCGTATGACCAAATTGGAATTAAATCACCTTCATTTATATTATCTCCAGTTTCAGGGTTTATGTAATTATTTGGGATCTCAATACCTACGCTAATTGGCTTAGAGAAGTTTTTAACTTCTTTACCATCTACAAACATATCAATAGAAGTAAAACCTGCTGTAATAAAAGCTACATCTTCAGTTTCATCTCCGGCTTCGTCAATAACACTTAGTGGGGTTAAACCTCCAGGGAAAGAAGCTATAGCTTCGGGTGTATCTAAACTAAAGTGAGCAATTTCACTTTTTAAGTTAGCTCCAGAGATGTTGTTTCCATTTGCATCTTGAAAAATAGTACCAGATTCAATTGTGATTTCTGTATTTGTTGTTGCTTTTGTTTTTGGTGTTGTAATGATATAGTTTTCAGAAATTGAGTTATTAGAAAGTGTTTTTGTGGTTTCTAAAAAATCAACTCCTTGTACAGTATTTAATTTATTTACTATGTTTATAGATTTAGTAACTAAAGTGTCATTTGCAGCTATAATAACAGGTATAGTCGTTGTTAGATAGTTATTGCCTTTAATTTTTAGTAAAACTTTTAAATCTTCAGAACTAGAAAAGTTAGGGTTTACTGCTAAAGATATATTTCCATCAATTACTTTTAAGTTGGAAATATTTTCTCCAGAATTTGTTACAAATTTATCAGCATCATTACCAATAAGTTCTACAGTTAATTTATTTGGACCCTCAATACTTTCAGGGTTTACAATATCTAAAACACTAATAAGCACTTCTTGTTTTAATATGTTGTTGGATATTTGAATATCAACATCATCTGTTATTCCTTTAAAATCACAACTTATAACAAGTAGTGTCATAAATGCGATCGCAATAAATGCATGTAGTTTGTTTAATTTTTTCATTTTTCTTTTTTTAAAATTTATAAGCTAATCCTATTTGTATTCTTGGTATAAACTTAAAAGTATCAAGAGCTTCTTTTAAATTTTCTTTTTGGTTTGAAGTAGGTGAAAGTAAATTTGTTGCAGTTAATTCTACGTCTGGTGATGAAGTGAAATAAGTACCAAACTCAACACCAAAACCAAATCTTTTTTTAGGTACAGCTCTACCAAAACCAACCCCTAGATAAGGAGCTACGCCACTCCAAGTAACATCTGCGTTTATTTCACCAATATTTTCTTTGGTAATTGTAATATCTCCATATTTTACATCTTCTGTATACGTAATTAGAGCATTTGCATTTACTTTAGATAAAATACCTAGACCGGTTGTTAATTTAAATGAAGAATTTTTAAATGGTAAATATTCAATCCCTAAATCTAGAATTGAAGATTCTATCGTTGCAAGCAGGTCTACAACGTCATCTTTAATCTCTAGATCTTCTTTTTCGAAGTCTTCTAATTTAAAAGTTTGCCAGACTACTTTTGCATTTAGTTTTGGGCTAACTTTTCTTGCATATTCTAATCCAAGACCAGGTGATCCAATAGAAATTGCAAATGCATTTTTCTTTTCAATTTCTTGTGATTGCCCTAGGAGACTAAAGCTAATAAGAAAAATAAATAATAGTTGTTTTTTTTTTCATTTTCATCAATTTTAATTTGTTGTTTGTTGGACAAAATTAATATTTAATGAGAATGTTAAAATACCTACTTATAGGTATATTGGCTCTTTATTTGGGTTTTTGTGAATATTACAAAAATCCTCTCTTAAAAAAGTTGTAAATAGATTTTACATCAGCAGATAATGAGAATCTTATTTTTTCGGGATAAGCGTTCTGAGATATTTCCCAACCATTGTTGGAATAAAGAGGAAAGTAAATTTCGAAGATCTCATGTACAAAGTTAAAACGGATTCCGTTTTCGTAGGCAAAGTACAGAGGTTGATTTTTATTTTTTAAGAAAGCGACATCATTATAAACCTCTATCCATCTCCACAAACCAATGCTAGAATTATTAGAAACCATAAATTGATTTGCAAATCTTGTAGGTAATACAGATTTAAAACCACCTTCGTTAATAATGTATTGTTGGCTAAAAAAACCAGAGCTTTCAGATCTTCCTAAATAATTTAATTGAAATAGGTAATCATTGCTTCTATCTAAGCCAAAACTAAAATAATCTCCTTCTGTTTTATTGTTAAAAAACACACCCGCAAAAAATCTAAAGTCTAATTGAGTATCTGTTGTTGTTAAGGTTCTAAATCTAAGATCTAATGTGGCTTTAGAAAACTTTTTAGCAAACTCTGTACTAAAGCTGTATCTAAACTCTTTTATAATATCTGGGTTAGAGTAATTGTAACTTAAGCTAAGAACACTGTAATTATCTTGGTCTGTTCTTATAGCATCAGGTGCAATTTCTTTATCTATATGAATTAATTTCGCTCTTAAATATTCTGATGAAATGTCTCTTAATGTTTTTCTCTTAAAAGTAATGTCTACATAGGGGGTAAGAGATTTATAAGATAAATTAGGTGCGTAATCAGAGGTGCCTCCAGCTAAACCGTAAGCGACTTTGTATATTTTTGTTTTTTCAAAAAATTGATTATAAAGTAAAGAGAAGCTCCCAATTACTGTATTACTTTTTGTAGCATAATATGGAGCTATTTTAAATTCAAAATTTCTTTTTATCAGCGGTTTGTTGTGTAATTTTACTCCAAGAATTAAACCATTGTAAAAATTATAATTTACATCAGGTTGATAAAAAACTTGATTGTAATTAGGGCTGCTTATGTCTTTTAAAAATGAAAACTTTAGAGGTTTGTTCAGTATTTTTTTGTCAACTGTTTTCCAGTTATTCAAAGTGTTTAATTCAGGGTATAAGTTTTCATAATTCAATACAAAAGTGTCGTAGTCGCCTTTTTTAAACTTTACTGTTTTAGTACTGTCAACATCTGCTACCCATTTTTTTAATTTAATTTCTTCATCTTTTATTGCATAAAGAGCTAAGGGAGTAGTAATATTTCTTTTATTTTTAATGGTTACAGAAATACTGTCTTCTTCTTTTTTGACGCTTTCAATTTTATGATCTATTTTTTTATTGGTCTTTATAAAATCATTAAAAAACCAATCTAAATCTTTAGTCGTCTTAGTAGACAGTAGTTTGTTGAAGTGATTACTTGAAGTAATTTTTAATTGGTTATCCTGATAAAATTCTTGAATTGTTTGGTTTAAGATACTATCACCTAAATATCCTTTTAAAAAACGAAAACCTAAGCCAGCTTTGTATTTACTAACAATTTTTCTATTAAAATTTGAAAGTGAGTCTGCAGAAGTATTTAATGCTTGATCTAAAAATTTACGGGCTGTAAATTGATATACAAAAGGGTATTTATCATTAAAATCTAATTTAGAAATATTAAATCCTTTTACAAGCCAAGAGTTAGAAACTTTACCTAGAAGTTTTACTTCTGGATAATATTCCTCTACATATTCGATCATTAAATAGTTTTGTATTCCGTCTATTAGCCAATAATCTTTTCTTTTGTTTAAGAGTAAGGTGTTTTCTATATACCTTTTTGTAAGTGCCTTAAACATTGTAACGTCCCATTTAAAAGTATCGGAAAATGGACGTAAGAAATTAGGTAATTGATTTAAACCATAGATTGGGTTTTTACTTTGGGTAGCTTTATCAATAAAAATTTCTACATGAGGATATTTTCCTAAATATTTTTGAATAAAAAGGATTTCTCTATTTAAGATACTTGTTGTTAAATTGTAATCTAATTCTTTAGAGAAAACATCTGTATGTACAGTAACTGTTTTTGTATTATAGGTTTTTAGTTGTTGTGTTTTGTTGATTCCTAGAATAACATCCGTTTTATTTTTTCCAACTAAATAGTAACTGTTTGTGTTTTCTTTTTTTGTTTTGTATTGATATAAATTAGATTCTACAATTAAATCTTTAGGCACATCGATTTCTATTTTAAAATCAGTCCCTTTTTCGTATAAATCATCTAAATTTAAATTACTCATTAATTGCCAACCATTGTCGTAAATAGCGGGTGTTAAGTACCAATTTCTAAGATGATAACCTGTTTTTGTTTTTCCATATTTTGTAAAACGAGCATTGGGTGTTTTTACAATATATGTTATTGATATAGTGATTTTTGAATTTGGGTATAATGGTTTGTCAAGATCTATTTCTATGATGTCTGCTTGTTTATCTAATTCTTTAAAATAGACATTTTCAAAATCTACAGAAAGACTTTTTATGGTAGATGAACCTAATTCTTGTGGTTTAGCAAAGTATAAATCTTTTCTAAAGTCCTTAATAAAACGTTTAGATAATGGCGTTTTTCTGTCTCTGTAACTATTTGCCCAATTATGAAGGTAGACTTTAGTTAATATAGAGTCTGATGGGTTGTGAAAAACAATTTCTTGTTGAATTTTAAGCTCGTCTTTTTCAGTATCTAATTTAGATTTTATGCTGATAGAGTTCTGCTGCGAAAACACAAAACTGGATGCTAAGAAGCAAATTAGTACTATGTAATAACGATTTTTCAATTAAATCTTTATTGTGTTAAATAGGGTTTATATTATAATAGCCTATCTTACTAGAAAAAGACAGGCTATATAAAAGTGTAAATTAATATAATATTTTAGAAATTAGGCTTAAAATGATATTTATCGTAAAAATTATTAAGATGCTCAATAGCTTCCTCTGCAGTATCAACCAATCTAAAAAGGTCTAAATCCTTTTCACTAATATTTCCTTCTTCTAAAAGAGTGTTTTTTATCCAGTCTAATAAACCTCCCCAGAATTTTGTTCCGACTAATATAATTGGAAAACGACCAATTTTATGGGTTTGTATTAATGTAATTGCTTCAAAAAGCTCATCCATAGTACCAAAACCACCTGGCATTACTACAAAACCTTGCGAGTATTTTACAAACATTACTTTACGTACAAAGAAGTAATCGAAGTCTAAACTTTTCCCTTGATCAATCCAAGGATTGTCATGTTGTTCAAAAGGTAATTCAATATTTAAACCAACAGAACTTCCTTTTCCTCTATGAGCTCCTTTATTTCCTGCTTCCATAATTCCTGGCCCACCACCAGTAATTACACCGTAACCATTCTGAGTTAATTGAAAGGCAACTTCTTCAGCTAATTTATAATATGGATGATCTGGTTTTGTTCTTGCAGATCCAAAAATAGATACTGAAGGTCCAATTTTACTTAAACGCTCGTAACCATCTACAAACTCTGCCATTATTTTAAAAATAGCCCAAGAATCGTTTGTTTTTATCTCGTTCCAGGTTTTTGTTTGTAATTTTTCTTTTATTTTTCTATCATCACTTGTCATTATCTGTAATTTTTTAAAATTTATTTTTCTTTTTTCAAAAAAAAAGAAAGCTTGCTAAAATAGCTCTTTTTTAACATTACACGATGTTAAATGATTAAAATTTAATTCAATTCCTTTTTCAAAAATTTAGCAGTATAACTCGTTTTGTGTTCAGCAACTTCTTCTGGAGTTCCGGTACAAAGTATTTTTCCTCCTTTTTTTCCGCCTTCCATACCAACATCAATAATATAATCAGCTAGTTTTACAACATCTAAATTGTGCTCTATAATTAGTACGGTATTTCCTTTATTGGCAAGTTTATTTAAAACGTCCATTAAAACCCTAATATCTTCAAAATGAAGTCCGGTTGTTGGTTCATCTAAAATATAAAAAGTGTTTCCGGTATCTCTTTTAGATAATTCTGATGCTAATTTTATACGTTGCGCTTCACCTCCAGAAAGTGTGGTAGATTGTTGCCCAAGTGTTATGTACCCAAGACCAACATCTTTTATGGTTTTTAATTTTCTGTGTATTTTTGGAATTAGTTCAAAGAAATCTGTAGCGTCTTCAATCGTCATATTTAAAACATCAGAAATAGACTTCCCTTTATATCTAATTTCTAAAGTTTCTCTGTTGAATCGTTTTCCTTGACAAGTTTCGCATTCTACTTGTACGTCTGGTAAAAAGTTCATTTCTATGACACGAACTCCACCACCTTGGCAAGTTTCACAACGACCACCTTTTACATTAAAAGAAAAACGACCAGGTTTGTAACCACGAATTGCCGCTTCTGGTGTTTTTGCAAATAAACTTCTAATTTCACCAAAAGTACCTGTATAGGTTGCTGGGTTAGATCTTGGAGTTCTACCAATAGGAGATTGATCGATGTCTATTACTTTATCTACATGCTCTAAACCTTCAATTTTCTTGTAAGGCATCGGTTTTTTGACACCTCTATATATATGAGCGTTTAAAATAGGGTATAAGGTTTCGTTTATTAAAGTTGATTTTCCACTTCCAGAAACTCCAGTTACACATATCATTTTTCCGAGCGGAAATTCAACAGAAACATTTTTTAAATTGTTACCAGTTGCTCCTTTTAGTTTGATGAATTTTCCATTTCCTTCTCTACGTTTTTTTGGAACCGCAATTTCTTTTCTGCCTGTTATATAATCTGCCGTAAGTGTATTTTGCTTTTTTAAATCTTCAAAAGTTCCCGAGCTTACTATTTCACCACCATGTCTTCCTGCTCCAGGACCAATATCGAACACAAAATCTGCATGTTCCATCATGTCTTTATCGTGCTCTACAACTAAAACAGAATTACCTATATCTCGTAATTTTACTAAAGAGTCAATTAATTTCTGATTGTCTCGTTGATGCAATCCAATACTCGGTTCATCTAAAATATAAAGAACTCCAACTAATTGAGATCCAATTTGAGTTGCCAAACGAATTCTTTGTGCTTCTCCACCAGAAAGTGATTTAGAAGTTCTATCTAACGTTAAGTAGTCTAAACCAACATCTAATAAAAACTGAATTCTAGTTCTAATTTCTTTTAAAATTTCAGCAGCAATAATTAGTTGTTTTTTTGATAAACTTTTCTCAATATTTTTAAACCATTTTGCAAGTTCAGTAGCATCCATTTGTGCTAAGTCGCTAATGTTTTTATCAATAATTTTAAAATGAAGCGCTTCTTTTTTTAACCTTTTTCCACCGCAGGTAGAGCAAGAAACTTCATCCATAAAACCTTTTGCCCAACGTTTTATTGTCGTGCTTTCGGCGCTGTCATATTGGTTTTCTATAAAAGAAATAATTCCTTCAAAATCTATTTTGTAATTTCTAGTAACTCCGGCTGCTTTAGACTCAATTTCAAAAGATTCGTTTCCTCCATTTAAAATTACGTCCAATGCTTCTTTTGGAATACTTTTTATAGGGTCTGTTAATTTGAATTGATAACGTTCAGCAATATTTTCTATTTGTTTAAAAATCCAGCTACTTTTTTGTTCTCCAAGTGGAGTAATTCCTCCTTTTTGTATAGATATAGAGTTATCTGGAATTACTTTTTCTAAGTTAATTTCATTGGTAATTCCTAATCCACTACATTTATCACATGCGCCTTTTGGGGAATTAAAAGAAAAAGTATTAGGCTCCGGATTTGGATATGCAATTCCCGATGTTGGGCACATTAATTCTCTACTAAAATAACGAGGTTCATTGTTATCAATGTCAATAACCATCATAATGTTATTCCCAGAGTATAATGCTGTTTTTATAGTTTCTTCTAAGCGTTTTTCTGCAGATTCATTAATCAGAAGTCTATCTATTACAACCTCAATATCATGCGTTTTATATCTGTCTAAACGCATTCCTTTTTCTATTTCTTTAATTTCTCCATCAACCCGAACACGTAAAAAACCTTGTTTAGAAATTTGCTCAAAAAGTTCTCGATAATGTCCTTTTCTAGATTTTACCAAAGGTGCTAAAACAGCAATTTTTTTATCAGCAAAATCAGTTAAAATAAGTTGTCTAATTTGTTCATCAGAATAACTTACCATTTTTTCTCCAGTATTATAGGAGTATGCATCTGCAGCTCTCGCAAATAATAGCCTTAAAAAATCGTAAATTTCGGTAATGGTACCAACCGTAGAACGCGGACTTTTATTAGTTGTTTTCTGTTCTATGGATATTACTGGCGAAAGTCCATCAATTTTATCAACATCTGGTCTTTCTAATCCACCTAAAAACTGACGTGCATATGCCGAAAAAGTTTCAATATATCGCCTTTGTCCTTCTGCATAAATAGTGTCAAAAGCTAAAGAAGATTTTCCACTTCCGCTTAAACCAGTTATTACAACTAGTTTTTCACGAGGGATTTTTACATCAATATTTTTTAAGTTATGGACTCTTGCTCCGTATACTTCTATATATTCTTGGTCTTTCAAATGAGATCTTTTTGGAAAAACGCAAAGTTAAAGAAACCAATTTTAATTTAAGGATGATTGTTTAATGCTTTTAATGTTAAACTTTTATAGAAAGATTGCTATAAAAAGAACAGTAATTTAAAAAATGTTGTTATCAATTGATAAAATACTATATTGCATTTAAATTATTTGAACTTAAATGATAGATAATATTCGACATTTTTTTGAAAGAAATGGATTTCATGTTTCGTCAAGATTAGCAGACAGAATAGGGATGAGAGCTTTAAATGTGCGTTTGTTTTTTATTTATGTTACTTTCTTTACAGTAGGTTTGTCTTTTGGTTTTTACTTAACATTAGCATTTTTATTTAAGCTAAAAGATACGGTGTACACTAAAAGAAGCTCTGTCTTTGATCTATAATATATGAAGATAGCTGTATTAGAATCTAAAATTAATAAAACTTTATTTTTAGTTATTGCTATAATTTCTTTAGGTACCATTGGGTATATGGTGCTTTCTAATTACTCTTTTATAGATGCATTGTATATGACGGTTATTACCGTTACTACTGTTGGTTTTGGAGAGTTGAGGCCATTTTCTCCAGAAGAAAAAGTTTTTACAATATTTTTAATTTTAACCAGTATTACTATTTTTGGATACGCCGTTTCAGCTTTTTCAGAATATTTAGTTAGTGGTAAATTATTTGAACATTTTAAGCATAGAAAAGTGGAAAAGAAAATAGCAAGTTTAAAAGGACATACCATTGTTTGTGGATACGGAAGAAATGGAAAACAAGCAATTTTAAAATTAAAAAATTATAATAAAGACTTTGTAGTTGTTGAAAAAAGTAAAGAACGAATAGAAATTTTAGATGCAGCTGGAGTTTTAAATATCAGTGGAGATGCAACTTTAGATGAAACCTTATTAAGAGCAGGTATAGAAAAAGCATCCTATTTAATTACTGCTTTACCTTCGGATGCTAATAATTTGTTTGTGGTTTTAACAGTTAGTCAATTAAATAAAGAGTGCAAAGTAATAAGTAGGGCATCTAATGAGTCTTCTTATAGTAAACTAAAAATTGCAGGTGCAAGCAATGTAATTATGCCAGATAAATTAGGCGGTGATCATATGGCTTCTTTGGTAACTACGCCAGATGTTATTGAATTTGTGGACCGTTTAACTATAGAAGGAGAGACTACTGCTAATTTAGAAGAAATAGCGGTAAACGATTTGCCAGAAAAATATATTAATAAGACACTTTTAGATTTAGATTTAAGAAAAAAAACGGGATGTACTGTTATTGGTTTTATAGATCCTAATAAAGAGTATATTATAAATCCAGAAGCAGACTGTGTACTTACTAAAGGTTCTCATCTAATTGTCTTGGGGAGACCAAATCAAATAATTAAATTAAGAGAGTTGTTTTAGCTTCATGAAATGTCGGTAGAGCCTTAAGGGGCTATTGATATTTTTACATAAAATAAAACGCTAAAAAAATATAAAATAAGAAATCTATTTATGGTTAAAGTTGTAATTACAGGAAGTAACGGGTTGTTAGGTCAATCTTTATTAAATTTATTACTTAAAGAAAAAGAAAATTACCAAGTGTTTGGATTTTCAAGAGGAGATAATAGAAGTGGGAGAAATGATTTTTCTTATGTTTCTATTGATATTACGGAAGAAGAAAAACTTAAAAAAGCATTATTAGAGATTCAGCCAGATTTTATTATCAATACCGCAGCAATGACCCAAGTTGATGACTGTGAAAACCAAAAAGCAGCATGCGATTTGTTAAATGTAACGGTTGTAAAATGGTTGGCAGAAATATCAGAAGAACTAAATGCTCATTTAATTCATATTTCTACGGATTTTATTTTTGATGGAATAAAAGGAAACTATAAAGAAACTGATATTGCAAATCCATTAAGTTATTATGGATCTTCGAAATTAAAATCTGAAGAACTTTTATTAGAATCAAGTATCAATTACACCATATTAAGAACTATTTTGGTTTACGGAAAAGTGTTTGATATGAGTCGAAGTAATATTGTACTTTGGGTTAGAGAGATGTTAGAAAAGGGTAAAGAAATTACTATTGTAGACGATCAATTTAGAACACCAACTTATGTAGAGGATTTAGCCTTAGCTTGTAAGGTCTCTATGGATAAAAAAACAACAGGTATTTTTAATATCTCATCAAATGAATTATTAAGTGTGTATGAAATTGCACAAGAAATAGCAGTTGCTTTTAATTTAGATAAAAATTTAATTAAACCAATATCTACATCCACTTTAAATCAGACAGCACCAAGACCTGCAAAAACAGGTTTTGATTTATCAAAAACAAATAAAGAATTAGAATTTTATCCAAAATCCTTTAAAGAAGATTTGCAAAGATTTAAAGAAATCTTAATATAAAATTTCTATTTATCCGCTAAAAGTTGTGAAAAGAGCAAATTTTTAGGATATTGCGACTTACTAATTGAAAAAACAATAATTTATATATTATGAAGAAACGAATCCTGTCAATGTTTTTATTGGCAATCCCCATGTTAACATTTGCACAAGAAAAAGGACTAGACCAACAAATCGATAAAGCTTTCGGTGATGCAACAGGCTGGTTTGTGAACCTTATTTTCTACCAAATTCCTTTTACAGATACAATTAGTATTTATTGGGTTTTATTTCCACTTGTTTTTGGGGCGCTTTATTTTACAGTTTACTTCAAATTTATAAATTTTAGAGGTTTTTTTACATCTATAAACATCGTTAGAGGTAAATATGACGATTTAGAAGAAAGACAAAACCACAAAGTAGAGATTTCTAAATCGAAATTTACAGATGAAGAAGACAATCCAGACACTATAAGAATAGAAGGGCATGAAGGAGAGGTTTCACACTTCCAGGCTTTAACGGCTGCATTGTCTGCAACTGTTGGTTTGGGTAACATTGCTGGAGTTGCAATTGCGGTTTCAATTGGTGGTGCAGGTGCTACTTTTTGGATGATTATTGCAGGTTTCTTAGGAATGGCATCTAAATTTGTAGAATGTACATTAGGTGTTAAATATAGAGATATAGAATCTGACGGAACCGTTTATGGTGGGCCGATGTATTATTTAACAAAAGGATTAAAAAATAAAACTTTAGGTAAAATATTAGCAGGTCTATTTGCAATATTTGTTATTGGAGGTTCTTTTGGAGGTGGAAACATGTTTCAAGTTAATCAAGCTTTTCAATTAGTAGAAAGTATTACAACTCCAGTTGGCGGTGTTTCTATTTTACATGGTAAAGGTTGGTTATTCGGTTTGGTAATGGCTACCTTAGTAGGTATTGTTATTATTGGAGGAATTAAAAAAATAGCAAAAGTTACTGATAAAATTGTACCTTTTATGGTAGCAATTTACGTAGCAGCTTCGTTGTTTGTAATTTTTGCAAATTACACTATGATTGGTGATGCGTTCTTGCAAATTTTTAATGGAGCATTTAGTCCAGAGGGAATTGCAGGTGGAGCAGTAGGAGTATTGGTGCAAGGATTTAGAAGAGCTTGTTTTTCAAATGAAGCTGGTATTGGTTCTGCTTCTATAGCGCATTCTGCTGTAAAAACAAAATTTGCCGCTAGTGAAGGTATGGTTGCTTTATTAGAACCATTTATAGATACTGTTGTGGTTTGTACAATGACGGCTTTAGTATTAATTATTACAGGTAACGTTGCGGCAGAAAATGCTTCGTTAAATGATGCGCAAGCAATATTATTAACTTCTGGTGCATTCGAATCTGCTATTTCTTGGTTTCCGTATGTGTTAACAGTTGCAGTTGTATTATTTGCATTTAGCTCTATGATTTCTTGGTCTTACTATGGTTTTCAAGGTTGGGTGTTTTTATTCGGAAGGTCTAAAAAAATGGAATATACATATAAAATAATTTTCTGTATATTCGTAGTAATTGGTGCGGCAGCAAGTTTAGGTTCTGTAATTGGTTTCTCTGATGCAATGGTTTTTGCAATGATGGTTCCAAATATGATCGGTTTAATAATTCTTGCGCCTAAAGTAAAAGAAGAACTAAATAAATATATGGCTGCTATAAAGTCTAGGACAGAAGCATAAATCACTTTTTATGAAAATATTAAAATCCCATTTCTGGTATCACAAAAGCCAAAGAAATGGGATTTTCTTTTTAATCCTACTTATCCTTATCGTACAATCTGTAATTGTCTTTGGTAATTTTTCTTCGGATGACAAAACAGACCTCAATTCTAAACAGGTTTTAGCATTTCATCAACAAATAGACCGTTTACGAACGATTGAAATAGAAAATAGAAAACCTAAAATTTATCCCTTTAACCCTAATTATATTACAGATAATAAAGGGGAGCAATTAGGGATGTCTATCAAAGAGATAGATCGGTTATTGGCTTTTAGAAAAACAAATAAATTTGTCAACTCAAAAAGTGAATTTCAAAGAGTAACCCAAATTTCTGATTCTTTACTAGATAAAATTGCACCGTATTTTAAGTTTCCAGATTGGGTTGTTAAACAAAAATCTAAGACATCATTTCAAAGTAAAAATCAAACTTATTATAAAAGGAAGGAAAAGAAAGTATCTACTACAGACATCAATAAAGCAACTGCCCAGGATTTTAGAACTATAAGTGGAATCGGAGCCGCTTTTTCCGAACGAATTGTAAACTACCGAACAAAACTACAAGGCTTTTCTATTGAAGATCAATTAAAGGAAGTTTGGGGCTTAGAAAAAGAAGTAGCAAACAAAGTCTTATCTAAATTTAAAATAGTTCAGGTACCAATTATCAGTAAAATAAATGTAAATACTGCTACATTTAAAGAGGTTTTAAAGAATCCTTATATTGATTATACACTTTGTAAAAATATTTTTGAATACAGAGATGAAGTAGCCGAACTTCAAAATATTTCTGAATTAAAAAATATCATAGATTTTCCGTTAGATAAATATGATAGAATAGTCTTATATTTGATGGCTGAATAACAAACCACAAACACATTTATTGGCTTATGAGCAGTATGTATTTTACTGAAGAGCACGAAGCTTTCCGTGCAAGTTTTAAAGAGTTTTTGAAAAAAGAAGTAATTCCTCATATAGATAAATGGGAAAAAGAAGGTAGTATAGAACGTTTTATTTGGAAGAAATTCGGAGAAATGGGCTATTTCGGTTTAAATACTCCAGAAGAGTTCGGAGGCTTAAATTTAGATTTATTTTATACAGTTATCTTTTTAGAAGAATTGCAGAAAGTCAATTCAGGTGGTTTTGCTGCGGCAATGTGGGCGCACGAATATTTAGCCATGACGCACTTAGCTAAAGAAGGTGATGATTTTATAAAAAATAAATATTTAACACCAAGTATAGAGGGAGATATGATTGGTTGTATGTGTATCACAGAGCCATTTGGTGGGTCTGATGTTGCAGGTATGCGTTCTACAGCAATTAAGCAAGGAGATACATATATTTTAAACGGTTCTAAAACCTTTATTACAAACGGAGTTTATTCAGATTATTTAATTGTAGCTGCAAAAACAGATCCTTCAGATAAGTATAAAGGAATTAGCATTTTTGTGGTAGATAGAGCATCAAAAGGACTTACAGCAACAAAGTTAGATAAGTTAGGTTGGAAAGCATCAGACACTGGAGAAATAGCATTTGATAATGTAGAAATTCCTGTAGAAAATTTATTAGGAGAAGAAGGAAAAGGATTTCCTTATATTATGCAGCATTTTGCTTTAGAAAGATTGGTAATGGGTGTAAATGCACATGCTAGAGCAGAATTCGCTCTAGAATATGCTTTAAATTATATGCAAGAACGAATTGCTTTTGGTAAGTCTTTAGATAAGTTTCAAGTATTAAGACATAAGATTGCAGAAATGGCAAGTAGAGTAGATATGTGTAAAGAATACAACTACTCAATTACAAAACGCCTTAATGACGGCCAATATGTGGTAAAAGAAGCAAGTATGTCTAAATTACTCTCTACAAAAATGGCAGATGAAGTTATTTACGATGCTTTACAAATGTTAGGCGGCTATGGTTATATGGAAGAGTACCCGATGGCACGTTTATTAAGAGATAGTAGATTAGGACCAATAGGAGGAGGGACTTCAGAAATCTTAAAAGAGATTATCGCAAAGATTGTAATTGATAAGAAAGAATATAAACCAGCAACATAAGGTTTCTAAAACCTTGTAGGTAGCAATTCAAAAATTTTAATTTTTGAATACACTGAACACTGAACACGGGCGTTACCTAAAGGTCGGGCTTTCACTACTCGCTTTTTTCGTGCCTCAAAAGAGCTCAAACAAGCCGTTCAATCCCTAACGCATATTGCTTATTTAAAATATATTGTAATAACTAATTGTCAATTCATAATTTGTAATTACATTTGCAGTCCAAAAAATAAAAATAATAGTTTAAATACTATTCTAAAATATAAAGAGACTATGAAGGGAGGTGCCAACTTATGTTAATTATACCAATTAAAGAAGGAGAGAATATCGATAGAGCTTTAAAGCGTTACAAGAGAAAATTCGATCGTACAAAAACGATGAAGAACTTGCGTGCTAGAAAGAACTTCACAAAACCTTCTGTAGCAAACAGAGCTCAAAGAATTAAAGCTTCTTACGTTCAGAGATTAAGAACACAAGAAGAAGTAGGTTAGAAATAACTTAATTCTAAGAAATAAAACCCGTATTGAATTTTCAATACGGGTTTTTTGTGTTCAATTTTTTGTAAATTTACTAACACTTAATAGCTAACAATTTGATTGATCCTTTTTTAGAATATTTGTCTTTTGAGAAAAAATACTCTGTACATACTATTACTGCTTATAAAAACGATTTAACCTCATTTAGAGACTTTTTAGAGACAGAGTATGATCAAGAAAGTTTATTAGAAGTGCATTATCCACAAATTAGAAGTTGGATTGTTTTTTTAGTAGATACTCAAATATCAAATAGAACCATTAATAGAAAGGTAAGTTCTTTAAAGTCTTTTTATAAATTTTTGCAAAAAACCAAACAGATAGAATTAAATCCGCTTTCTAAGCATAAAGCCTTAAAAACAGAAAAAAGAGTTCAGGTGCCTTTTACATCAAAAGAAATTAATGAGGTCATCAATCAAATAGAAAAAGAGGTAGATGTTACTTTTACTTCTATTAGAAACAAATTAATTGTCGAATTGTTTTATTCTACAGGTATTCGAAGAGCAGAGTTAATTAATATAAAAGAAAGAGACGTTAGTTTATCAGATAAAACGATAAAAGTATTGGGGAAAAGAAATAAAGAACGCTTTGTACCTTTATTAGGTACTGTTATTCAAACGTTAAAACAATATTTAAAATTTAAACAAGAATTTACAATTGGTTTAGATGAGCTTTTTATTACCGAAAAAGGAAATAAAATTTATGAAACTCTTGTTTACAGAATTATTAATACTTACTTTAGTCAAGTCTCTTCAAAGCAGAAAAAAAGCCCTCATATATTAAGGCATTCTTTTGCTACACATCTGTTAAATGAAGGAGCAGATATAAATTCAGTTAAAGAGTTGTTAGGGCATTCATCTTTAGCATCAACGCAAGTCTATACACAAAATAGTCTTGCAGTTATTAAAAAAGTATATAACCAGGCTCACCCTAAGAGTCATAAAACACAGTAAAATATGAAAGTATTCACGCAATCAGTTAATTTTAATGCAGATAAGGAACTTATAGCATATGTAGATGAAAAGGTTTTATCATTAACTAAATTTCACGATAAGATAGTTGACGCAGAAGTTTTTTTAAAAGTGATCAACACTAGCGATAAAGAAAATAAAGTTACAGAAGTTAAGATAAATATACCAGGAAGTGAGCTAATCATAAAAAGAGAGGCAAAAACCTTTGAAGAAGGCGTTAATGCTGCTGTTGACAATTTAAAAAGACAGTTAAAAAGGTCTAAAGAAAAGCTTCGAGACTCTGTTAATTCATAAAAATGAAAAAAAAAGTAAAAAAACTTTAAAAAAAGTTTTGAAAACTAAAATAACTTCGTACATTTGCAATCCGTTAGAAATAGCGGATTGTTTTTTGCATCAAAAGCCGATGTAGCTCAGCTGGCTAGAGCAGCTGATTTGTAATCAGCAGGTCGTGGGTTCGAGTCCCTCCATCGGCTCAAAAACAATAAAATTGCGAAAGCAGTTAAGTTCATTAAAATAGTAAATTAAAGGGGAGATACTCAAGCGGCCAACGAGGACGGACTGTAACTCCGTTGACTACGTCTTCGCAGGTTCGAATCCTGCTCTCCCCACAATTTACATATTAACGCGAAAGTAGCTCAGTTGGTAGAGCGTCAGCCTTCCAAGCTGAATGTCGCCGGTTCGAACCCGGTCTTTCGCTCAAGATTATCAACAGGCCGGTGTAGCTCAGTTGGTAGAGCGCATCCTTGGTAGGGATGAGGTCGTGAGTTCAAATCTCATCGCTGGCTCATTTAAAGGGTATTTTTTACACATTATATATATTTAAACTAAGAATTAAAATTAATAAACATGGCAAAGGCAACTTTCGATCGTTCAAAACCACACCTTAACATAGGTACTATTGGACACGTAGATCACGGTAAAACAACTTTAACTGCTGCTATTACTAAAGTATTAGCTGATGCAGGATTTTCTGAAGCAAAATCTTTCGATCAGATTGATAATGCACCAGAAGAAAAAGAAAGAGGTATTACAATTAACACTTCTCACGTAGAGTATCAAACAGCTAATCGTCACTACGCGCACGTTGACTGTCCAGGTCACGCGGATTACGTAAAGAACATGGTAACTGGTGCTGCTCAAATGGATGGTGCTATTTTAGTTGTTGCTGCGACGGATGGACCAATGCCTCAAACTAGAGAGCATATCTTATTAGGTCGTCAGGTTGGTATTCCTCGTATGGTTGTATTCATGAATAAAGTGGATATGGTTGATGATGAAGAATTAATCGAATTAGTAGATATGGAAGTAAGAGAATTACTTTCTTTCTATGAATATGATGGTGATAATGGACCAGTAATTGCTGGATCTGCATTAGGTGCACTTAACGGTGAGCAAAAATGGGTTGATACTGTTTTAGAATTAATGGAAGCAGTTGATGCTTGGATTGAAGAGCCTTTAAGAGAAGTTGATAAAGATTTCTTAATGCCAGTTGAGGATGTATTCTCTATTACTGGACGTGGTACTGTTGCAACTGGTCGTATTGAGACTGGTATTGCTAATACAGGAGATGTTGTAGATATTATTGGTATGGGAGCTGAGAAAATGACTTCTACTATTACTGGTATTGAAATGTTCCGTCAAATCTTAGATAGAGGTGAGGCTGGAGATAATGCAGGTATCTTATTAAGAGGTATTGCAAAAGAAGATATAAAAAGAGGAATGGTAATCTGTAAGCCAGGTTCTGTAACTCCTCATGGTAAATTTAAGGCAGAAGTTTATGTTCTTAAAAAAGAAGAAGGTGGACGTCATACTCCATTCCATAACAACTATCGTCCTCAGTTCTATGTAAGAACTACAGATGTTACAGGTACAATTAATTTACCTGATGGTGTTGAAATGGTTATGCCAGGAGATAACTTAACTATTACAGTAGATTTAATCCAACCAATTGCATTAAATATTGGTTTACGTTTTGCAATCCGTGAGGGTGGTAGAACTGTAGGAGCAGGTCAGGTTACTGAATTATTAGACTAAGATTTATTAGTTTTAATAAATAAATTCTAAGGGTGTTCCGTTTTTAACGGAACGCCTTTAATATTGAATTAAAATACGGGCGTAGTTCAGCGGTAGAGCACTGGTCTCCAAAACCAGCTGTCGGGAGTTCGAATCTCTCCGCCCGTGCAATTAAAAATAAGAAAAATGAACTTTATACAATACATCAAAGATTCTTTTGACGAATTAAGCAATCACATGACGTGGGTAACTAAAGAAGAAGCTCAAAAAACTACAGTAACTGTTGCTGTTTTTACGATTGTATTTGCTTTAGCTGTAGCTGGTATAGATTATGTTTTTCAAACAGGATTAGATAACTTTTTTGGAATGTTTAAATCTAACTAATTATGGCAGCTGATTCAGTAATGAAGTGGTATGTTGTTAGAGCCATTGGAGGACAAGAAAATAAAGTAAAAGCTTACATAGAAACAGAAATTTCTAGAGTAGGATTATCAGATTATGTTAGTCAGGTAATTGTACCAACTGAAAAAGTTATTCAGATTAGAAATGGAAAAAAAGTAAACAGAGAAAGAGTTTATTTCCCTGGTTACATTATGGTTGAAGCGAATCTATCTGGAGAAGTTCCTCACGTAATTAAAGGTATAACAGGTGTTATTGGGTTTTTAGGAGAAGTTAAAGGTGGTGAGCCGGTTCCTATGCGTAAATCTGAAGTTAACAGAATGTTAGGTAAAGTTGATGAACTATCAATACAAGATGAAAATATTGCAATTCCTTTTAATATCGGTGAAACTGTAAAAGTTGTAGATGGTCCTTTTAATGGATTTGACGGAACTATAGAGAAAGTGAATGAAGAAAAGCGTAAGCTTGAGGTAATGGTGAAAATATTCGGAAGAAAAACACCATTAGAATTAAGTTATATGCAAGTAGAAAAAATATAATTGTTACACAAATATATATTGATATCGATTTATTTTTTGGCTTCCAACTTAAAATAAATCATTAAACATTTTTAAAATGGCAAAAGAAGTTAGTAAAGTAGTTAAGTTACAAGTAAAGGGAGGCGCAGCGAATCCATCGCCGCCGGTTGGACCTGCTTTAGGAGCTGCTGGTGTTAACATTATGGAGTTCTGTAAACAGTTTAATGCAAGAACGCAAGACAAACAAGGTAAAGTTTTACCTGTTGTTATTACTGTTTTTAAAGATAAATCATTCGATTTTCTTGTTAAGACTCCTCCTGCAGCAGTTCAGTTACTAGAAGCAGCCAAAATTAAAAAAGGTTCAGGAGAACCAAACAGAAAGAAAGTAGCATCAGTTACTTGGGATCAAATTCAAATTATTGCAGAAGACAAAATGGTAGATTTAAATGCCTTTGAAATTTCTTCAGCAATGCGAATGATTGCAGGTACGGCTCGTTCTATGGGATTAACAGTAAAAGGTAATGCACCAGCATAAACTTTATAAAAAGTAGTAAAATGGCAAAATTAACAAAAAAGCAAAAAGAAGCTCACGCAAAGTTAGACAGCTCTAAATCTTATGATTTAGCAGCGGCTTCAGCGCTAGTCAAAGACATTACTAATGTAAAGTTTGATGCATCAGTAGATTTAGCAATACGTTTAGGAGTTGATCCTCGTAAAGCTAATCAAATGGTTCGTGGTGTAGTAACATTACCTCACGGAACAGGAAAAGATGTAAAAGTTTTAGCATTAGTAACTCCAGATAAAGAAGCAGAAGCTACAGCAGCAGGTGCAGATTATGTTGGATTAGATGAATACCTTCAGAAAATTAAAGGAGGTTGGACAGATGTAGACGTAATTATTACCATGCCAAGTGTAATGGGGAAATTAGGTCCTTTAGGAAGAATTTTAGGTCCTAGAGGTTTAATGCCAAACCCAAAGACTGGTACAGTAACAATGGATGTTGCAAAAGCTGTTACAGATGTAAAAGCTGGTAAAATCGATTTTAAAGTTGATAAAACTGGTATCGTTCATGCTGCAATTGGAAAAGTATCTTTTGATGCAAAGAAAATTGAGGAAAATGCAAACGAATTAATACAAACTATTATTAAATTGAAACCAACAACTGCAAAAGGAACGTATGTAAAAAGCGTTTTTATGTCTAGTACTATGAGTCCTAGTATTGCTGTTGAGGTGAAAGCTGTTTAATACGTTAAAACTTATAATTATGACTAGAGAAGAGAAATCACAAGTAATACAAGATTTAACAGCAGTATTAGCAGATACAAATACGTTATATTTAGCAGATATTTCTGGGTTAAATGCACAAACTACCTCTAATTTACGTAGAGCTTGTTTTAAAGCAGGGATTCAGTTATCAGTTGTTAAAAACACATTACTTGCAAAAGCAATGGAAGCTTCAGATAAAGAATTTGGAGACTTACCAACAGTATTAAAAGGTAATACATCAATGATGATTTCTGAAGCAGCTAATGCTCCAGCTAAATTAATCAAAGAATTCAGAAAGAAAGGCACTATTCCTTTGTTAAAAGGAGCATTTGCAGAAGAATCTGTTTACATTGGTGATGATCAATTAGATGCTTTAGTAGATATTAAATCTAGAGAAGAGCTTATTGGTGAAATCATTGGATTATTACAGTCTCCAGCTAAAAATGTTATTTCAGCATTACAATCTGGTGGACAAACAATTTCAGGTATTCTTAAGACTTTATCTGAAAAATAAGTACGCGCACAAATAAACTATAATAAACAAAATTTTTAAAAACAATTAAAATGGCAGAATTAAAAGATTTCGCAGAGCAATTAGTTAACTTAACAGTAAAAGAAGTTAATGAATTAGCTACTATTTTAAAAGATGAATATGGTATTGAGCCAGCAGCAGCAGCAGTAGCAGTAGCAGGTCCAGCAGCAGCAGGAGAAGATGCAGCAGATGAGCAAACTGAATTTGATGTTATTTTAAAAGCAGCAGGTTCTTCTAAATTAGCAGTTGTAAAATTAGTTAAAGAATTAACTGGTTTAGGATTAAAAGAAGCTAAAGGTATCGTAGATAGCGCACCAGCAGCAGTAAAAGAAGGTATCTCTAAAGATGAGGCTGAAGGTCTTAAAAAATCTTTAGAAGAAGCTGGAGCTGAGGTAGAGCTTAAGTAAGCATTTTGTCCCGCGTTCGAGTAATCGAAACGGGAAAACAAATTTAGGTTTAGGTACTAAGAACTAACGTTTTTAGACCTAAACCATTTTGTGTATATATTCGTTTTTTATTTTTATTTCAGATTTTAATCAAAAAAATATTCTCTTTTGGCAACGAAAAACACTACTGAAAGAATCAACTTCGCTACTTCTCAAATGATAAAGGAATATCCAGACTTTTTGGATATTCAGGTAAAATCTTTTCAAGATTTTTTCCAACTTCAAACTAAGGCAGAAGAAAGAGGTGAAGAAGGTTTGTACAAAACCTTCATGGATAACTTTCCAATTACAGATACAAGAAATCAATTCGTTTTAGAATTTTTAGATTACTTCGTAGACCCACCAAGATACTCTATACAAGAGTGTATTGAAAGAGGTCTAACGCACAGTGTGCCTTTAAAAGCACGTCTAAAATTGTACTGTACAGATCCAGAACATGAAGATTTCGAAACTATTGTACAAGATGTATATCTTGGTACAATACCTTATATGACTAACTCTGGTACCTTTGTAATTAATGGTGCAGAGCGTGTTGTCGTTTCACAATTACACAGGTCTCCTGGTGTATTCTTCGGACAATCTTTCCATGCAAATGGTACAAAATTATATTCAGCAAGGGTAATACCTTTTAAAGGTTCTTGGATAGAATTTGCTACCGATATCAATCAAGTAATGTATGCTTACATTGATAGAAAGAAAAAATTACCAGTAACAACATTATTCAGAGCAATCGGTTTTGAAAGAGATAAAGATATTTTAGAGATATTTGACCTTGCAGAAGAAGTTAAGGTTTCTAAAGCTGGATTAAAAAAAGTATTAGGTCGCAAATTAGCAGCTAGAGTTTTAAAAACTTGGCATGAAGATTTTGTGGATGAAGATACTGGTGAAGTTGTATCAATCGAAAGAAATGAAATAATTTTTGATCGTGATACCATTTTAGATAAAGAACATATTGATGAAATAATAGACGCAGGTGCTAAAACCGTTTTACTTCATAAAGAAGATAACGATATGGCAGATTATGCTATTATTCATAATACTTTACAGAAAGATCCTACGAATTCTGAAAAAGAAGCAGTAGAGCATATCTATAGACAATTACGTAATGCAGAACCGCCAGATGAGGAGACTGCAAGAGGTATTATAGATAAGTTATTCTTTTCTGAACAAAGATATAATTTAGGTGAAGTTGGTCGTTTTAGAATGAACACTAAACTTCAGTTAAATGAACCTATTGATCAAAAAGTATTAACAAAATTAGATATTATAACTATTATTAAATATTTAATTGAGTTAATCAACTCTAAAGCAGAGGTAGATGATATTGATCACTTATCTAACAGACGTGTAAGAACTGTTGGTGAGCAATTAGCAGGTCAGTTTGGTGTTGGTTTAGCTCGTATGGCTAGAACAATTCGTGAGCGTATGAATGTACGTGATAACGAAGTGTTTACTCCTATCGATTTAATTAATGCTAAAACATTATCATCTGTAATTAACTCATTCTTTGGTACCAACCAATTGTCTCAGTTTATGGATCAAACCAATCCATTAGCAGAGATTACTCACAAGCGTAGATTATCTGCACTAGGACCGGGTGGTTTATCTAGAGAAAGAGCTGGTTTTGAGGTACGTGATGTTCACTATACTCACTATGGTCGTTTATGTCCAATTGAAACTCCTGAGGGACCAAATATTGGTTTAATTTCTTCACTTTCTGTTTTTGCAAAAGTGAATAATTTAGGGTTTATTGAGACTCCATATAGAAAAGTAGTAGAAGGTGTTGTTGGAACTGAAGAGCCAATTTATTTAAGTGCTGAGGAAGAAGAGGGAATGAAATTTGCTCAATCTAACTTAGAATTAGATAAAGATGGAAGATTTGTTGCTGAAAGAATGATTTCACGTGAAGGTGGTGATTTCCCAGTTGTAAGTCCTGAAGACATTAACTTTATGGATGTTGCTCCTAATCAGATTGCTTCAATTTCTGCATCTTTAATTCCTTTCTTGGAACATGATGATGCGAATAGAGCGTTGATGGGATCTAACATGATGCGTCAAGCAGTACCATTATTAAGACCAGAATCTCCAATTGTAGGTACAGGTTTAGAGCGTAGAGTTGCAAAAGATTCTCGTATCTTAATCAATGCTGAAGGAGCAGGTGAAGTTACTTATGTAGATGCTAATAAAATTACAATTAAGTATGATAGAACAGAAGAAGAAAAACTTGTAAGTTTTGAATCTGATGAAGTTTCTTACAACTTAATTAAATTTAGAAAAACGAATCAAGGAACAAACATCAACCTAAAACCAATTGTAGAAAAAGGTGATAGAGTTGAAGAAGGACAAGTTCTTTGTGAAGGTTATGCAACACAAAAAGGAGAATTAGCTTTAGGTAGAAACATGAAAGTAGCCTTTATGCCTTGGAAAGGGTATAACTTTGAGGATGCAATTGTAATTTCTGAAAAAGTTGTTCGTGAAGATATATTTACATCTATTCATATTGATGAGTATTCTTTAGACGTAAGAGATACAAAATTAGGAACTGAAGAGTTAACTAATGATATCCCTAACGTTTCTGAAGAAGCTACCAAAGATTTAGATGAAAACGGAATGATTAGAATTGGAGCAGAAGTGAATCCTGGTGATATCTTAATTGGTAAGATTACACCAAAAGGAGAATCTGATCCTACTCCAGAAGAAAAGTTATTACGTGCTATTTTTGGTGATAAAGCTGGTGATGTAAAAGATGCATCATTAAAAGCTTCTCCATCATTAAGAGGTGTAGTAATTGATAAAAAATTATTTAGAAGAGCTGTTAAAGATAAGAACAAGAGATTAAGAGATAAAGAAGCAGTAGCTAAGTTAGAAGCTTCTTTTGTATCTAAATTCGAAGGTTTAAAAGATGTTTTAATAGACAAGTTGTTTTTACTTATCAGTGGAAAAACTTCGCAAGGAGTTTACAATGATTTAGGTGAAGAAGTTTTACCAAAAGGTAAAAAATACACACTTAAAATGTTAAATTCTGTTGATGATTATATTCACTTAACAGGTTCTTGGACAACAGATAAAGACTTAAATAGTTTTGTAGGTGAATTAGTTCACAATTACAAAATTAAAGTAAATGATTTACAAGGTTCTTTACGTCGTCAAAAATTTACAATCTCTGTTGGAGATGAATTGCCAGCAGGTATTTTAAAGCTTGCTAAAGTTTATATCGCTAAGAAACGTAAGTTAAAAGTGGGTGATAAAATGGCGGGACGTCACGGAAATAAAGGTATTGTTGCTCGTATTGTACGTGCAGAAGATATGCCTTTCTTAGAAGACGGAACTCCAGTTGATATCGTATTAAATCCATTAGGGGTACCTTCTCGTATGAATATTGGTCAGATTTATGAAACTGTTCTTGGTTGGGCAGGTCAAAAATTAGGAACTAAATATGCAACACCAATTTTTGATGGAGCATCTTTAGACCAGATTAATGAGATTACGGATACAGCAGGTGTACCAAGATTTGGACATACTTATTTATATGATGGTGGAACAGGAAAACGTTTCGATCAACCAGCAACAGTTGGTATCATTTATATGATTAAGTTAGGTCACATGATTGAAGATAAAATGCATGCGCGTTCTATTGGACCATATTCATTAATTACACAACAACCTTTAGGTGGTAAAGCACAATTTGGGGGTCAGCGTTTTGGAGAGATGGAAGTTTGGGCACTTGAGGCTTATGGTGCATCAAGTATCTTAAGAGAAATCTTAACTGTGAAATCGGATGATGTTATGGGAAGAGCTAAAACATACGAAAGTATTGTGAAAGGTGAAGCTATGCCAGAACCAGGTTTACCAGAGTCGTTTAACGTATTAATGCATGAACTTAAAGGTTTAGGTTTAGACGTTAGATTAGAAGAATAAATTTTTTCAGTAACCAATAACCAGTTACAATTTTGTAACTGGTTATTGAATACTGCCAACTGAATACTTATCAAAAGACATGGCAAGAAAACAAGAGAAATACACTGTAAAAAAGTTTAACAAAATCTCAATTGGTTTATCCTCACCAGAAGCTATTTTAGAAATTTCTAAAGGTGAAGTTTTAAAACCAGAAACTATAAATTACCGTACACACAAGCCAGAAAGAGATGGTTTATTTTGTGAGCGTATTTTTGGTCCTGTAAAGGATTATGAATGTGCTTGTGGAAAGTACAAAAGAATTCGCTACAAAGGTATCGTTTGTGATAGATGTGGTGTAGAAGTAACTGAAAAGAAAGTACGTAGAGAAAGAGTAGGGCATATCAACTTAGTTGTGCCTGTTGCTCATATTTGGTATTTTAGATCATTACCTAACAAAATGGGATACCTTTTAGGTTTACCATCTAAGAAGTTAGATATGATTATTTACTACGAACGTTATGTAGTAATTCAACCAGGTATTGCAAAGAATGTGGAAGGAGAGCCATTACAAAAAATGGATTTCTTAACGGAAGAGGAATATTTAGATATTGCTGATGAGTTACCACAAGATAACCAATACTTAGATGATACTGACCCAAACAAGTTTATCGCTAAAATGGGTGCTGAATGTTTAATTGATTTATTAGCACGTATCGATTTAGATGGGTTGTCTTTTGAATTAAGACACAAGGCAAATACAGAAACGTCTAAACAACGTAAAACTGAAGCATTAAAACGTTTAAATGTTGTTGAAGCATTTAGAGACTCTCAGAAAAATAGAGAGAATCATCCAGAATGGATGATTATGAAAGCTGTACCAGTTATTCCACCAGAATTAAGACCTTTAGTTCCTTTAGATGGTGGACGTTTTGCAACTTCAGATTTAAATGATCTTTATAGAAGAGTTATTATTAGAAACAATCGTTTAAAAAGATTGGTTGAAATAAAAGCTCCAGAAGTTATTTTACGTAATGAGAAACGTATGTTACAAGAATCAGTAGATTCTTTATTTGACAATACACGTAAATCATCTGCAGTAAAAACTGAATCTAACAGACCTTTAAAATCTTTATCAGATTCATTAAAAGGTAAACAAGGACGTTTCCGTCAGAATTTATTAGGAAAGCGTGTTGATTATTCTGCACGTTCTGTAATTGTTGTTGGACCAGAAATGAAATTATCTGAATGTGGATTGCCAAAAGATATGGCAGCTGAACTTTACAAGCCTTTTGTAATTAGAAAACTAATTGAAAGAGGAATTGTAAAAACAGTAAAATCTGCTAAGAAAATAATAGATAGAAAAGAACCAGTTGTTTGGGATATTTTAGAAAATGTAATTAAAGGACATCCAGTTTTATTAAACAGGGCTCCTACTTTACACAGACTAGGTATACAAGCTTTTCAACCAAAATTAATTGAAGGGAAAGCAATCCAATTACACCCATTAGCATGTTCTGCATTTAATGCGGATTTTGATGGGGATCAAATGGCGGTTCACTTACCATTAGGACCAGAAGCTATTTTAGAAGCACAATTATTAATGTTGGCTTCTCATAATATCTTAAATCCTGCAAATGGTGCACCAGTAACAGTTCCTTCTCAGGATATGGTACTTGGTTTATACTATATGACTAAAGAGAGAATCTCTACTCCAGAAGTGAAAATTAAAGGAGAAGGATTAACTTTTTATTCACCAGAAGAAGTAACTATTGCTTTTAACGAAGAAATGGTAGACTTAAATGCTGGAATTAAAGTAAGAACTTACGACGTTGATGAGAATGGAGAACAAGTTAGAAAAATAATAAAAACTACTGTTGGTAGAGTTTTATTTAATGAAGTTGTTCCTGCGAAAGCTGGTTACATCAATGAGGTATTAACTAAGAAAAACTTACGTGGAATTATTGGTGGTATTTTAAAAGCTACAGATATTCCTACTACAGGAGAATTCTTAGACAATATTAAAAATATGGGATATAAATTTGCCTTCCAAGGTGGTTTATCTTTCTCATTAGGGGATATTATTATTCCTAAAGAAAAACAATCTATGATTGATGAAGCCAACAAAGAGGTGGATATTATTGTAGGAAATTATAACATGGGTATGTTAACGCAAAAAGAGCGTTATAATCAGGTAATTGATATTTGGGGTAGAACCAATAACGATTTAACTGAGTTATCTATGAAACGTTTACGTGAAGATCAACAAGGTTTCAACTCGGTATACATGATGCTTGATTCTGGTGCAAGGGGTTCTAAGGAGCAGATTCGTCAGTTAACAGGTATGCGTGGATTAATGGCAAAACCTAAGAAATCTACTGCAGGTGGTGGAGAAATTATTGAGAATCCGATTCTTTCTAACTTTAAGGAAGGTTTATCAATTCTTGAATACTTTATCTCTACTCACGGTGCTCGTAAAGGACTTGCGGATACGGCTTTAAAAACGGCAGATGCTGGTTACTTAACTCGTAGATTAGTAGATGTTTCTCAAGATGTTATCATTAACGAAGAAGATTGTGGTACATTAAGAGGTTTAGAAGTAGCACCTTTAAAGAAAAATGATGAGATTGTAGAATCTTTATCAGAAAGAATTGAAGGTAGAGTTTCATTAAACGATGTATATCACCCGTTAACAGAAGAAGTTCTTTTAAAAGCAAATCAACCAATTTCTTATCAATTAGCAGTAGCTGTTGAGAAGTCTGGAATTGATGCTGTAGAAGTAAGATCTGCTTTAACTTGTGAATCTACAAAAGGTATTTGTGCAAAATGTTATGGTCAGAGTTTATCTACCCTTAACAAAGTACAAATTGGTGAAGCAGTTGGTGTAATTGCAGCACAATCTATTGGAGAACCTGGTACACAGTTAACATTACGTACTTTCCACGTTGGTGGGGTTGCAGGTAATATTTCTGAAGAGAATAAATTAATTGCTAAGTTTGATGGTAAAGTTGTTATAGATGATTTACGTACAGTAACTGGTAAAGACAATGAAGGTAAAGAAATTGACATTGTAATTTCTAGAACTGCTGAGATTAAAATTATAGACAAGAAAACAGGAATTACTCAAAGTACGAATATCCTTCCTTATGGTTCTATTATATTTGATAAAGATATAAAATCAATCAAAAAAGGAGATGCTATTGTACAATGGGATCCATTTAACGGGGTTATTGTTTCTGAGTTCGCTGGAAAAGTGAAGTTTGATAATTTAATACAAGGTATCAATTACTCTGTAGAAGTAGATGAGCAAACTGGTTTCCAGGAGATTGTAATGATCGACTCGAAAAACAAGAAAATCATTCCATCTTTAATTATTGAAGATAATGACGGTAATGCTTTACGTTCTTATAGTTTACCTTTAGGTGCACACTTAATGGTAACTGATGGAGATAAAGTAGAAAGTGGTCATACTTTAGTTAAAATACCAAGAAAATCTGGTAAAGCTGGGGATATTACAGGAGGTTTACCACGTGTAACAGAATTATTCGAAGCACGTAATCCTTCTAATCCATCTGTTGTTTCAGAGATTGATGGTGTTGTTTCTTTCGGTAAAATTAAACGTGGAAATAGAGAGATCATCGTTGAATCTAAAACTGGAGATATTAGTAAGTATTTAGTAAAACTTTCTAACCAGATTTTAGTTCAAGAAAATGACTTTATTAAAGCTGGTATGCCATTATCAGACGGAGCTACAACTCCTTCAGATATTTTAAGAATTCAAGGTCCATCTGCAGTACAAATGTATTTGGTAAATGAAATTCAAGAAGTATATCGTTTACAAGGTGTAAAAATTAATGACAAGCATTTTGAGGTTGTTGTTCGTCAAATGATGCGTAAAGTTAAAATTATAGATTCTGGTGATACTTTATTATTAGAGAATCAATTAGTTCATAAAATTGACTTTATCAAAGATAATGATGATATTTTTGGAATGAAGGTTGTTGAAGACGCTGGAGATTCAGAAAACTTAAGTGCAGGTCAAATTATTACAGCTCGTCAATTAAGAGATGAAAATTCTTTATTAAGAAGAAATGATCAGAACTTAGTAACGGCAAGAGAGGCTAAACCGGCAACGGCAGAGCAAGTTTTACAAGGTATTACAAGAGCATCACTTCAAACAAAATCGTTTATTTCTGCAGCTTCTTTCCAGGAAACTACAAAAGTATTAAACGAGGCTGCTGTTAGTGGTAAAATAGATACATTAGAAGGCTTAAAAGAAAATGTAATTGTTGGTAAGAGAATTCCAGCAGGTACAGGTATGAGAGCTTATGAAAACATTCTAGTTGGTCCTAAAGACGAAATAGAAAAAAGTTTCTAAATAAACGAAACGTGTAAACGTAAAAGTTTAATTATTAAAAGTTGAATTGTTTAGGGTATCTCAGATGCACTATTCAATTCAACTTTTTTTATTTTATACCTTTTAATAAAGATAAAGGTGAAATTTTAAGGGTGTAATTCAATTTTTTTTACGATTTTACATCTAATAGAATTAATAAATACACAATTTTAATTATGGAAGATAATAAAAACAAAGACGGACAAATAAATATTGAGTTAGATCAGGAAATAGCAGAAGGAACGTATTCTAATCTAGCAATCATTAATCATTCTATGTCAGAATTTATTGTAGATTTTATTAATATTATGCCAGGTGTACCAAAGGCAAAAGTAAAATCTAGAATTATTTTAACTCCACAACATGCAAAGCGTTTAACGCAAGCTTTAGCAGATAATGTTAGAAAATTTGAAGAGCAACATGGTGAGATTAGAGATTATGAACAACCTCCAATTCCTATGAATTTTGGGCCTACAGGACAGGCTTAATAAATACTATAGAGACTGCTTTTAGGCAGTCTTTTTTTTTAGGTATAATTTTCATCTAATTATTTTGTGGCAAATAGATTGATTCTAATGTTGTTTTGTGGTTTAAATTTTAGATTAATTTAGTTTAAAGTTAACGTTAATCAAGGTTAAAAAAGTAGTAAAATTATCTTTTTGTTTTTAATTAGTTAATAATGTTAAGTAAATCAAAATTTACTTTTGAGGTTATAAAAAAACTAAATAATGAAACAATTTTATAATTTTAATTTACTTTTATTAACGCTGCTTTTATCGTTAAGTGCATTAAATTCAGTTGCACAAACTAGTAAAATACAAGGTCTTATTACTGATAAAGATGGACTTTATGTACCTGGTGCAAATGTTTTAATAGAAGCGCTTAAAAAAGGAGATATTTCTAATTTTGATGGTAAATTTACCATAGTTGGTGTTCCTTTAGGTACACATACTATTAGAATAACCTATTTAGGATTTAAAGATATTTTACAAGAAGTTGTAGTAAAAGAAAATGAAACTACTTCTGTAAAAATTGCACTTGTTTCAGAAAGCATTCAGTTAGATGATGTCTTAATTAGATCTTATAGCTTAGGGAGCCAATCTAAAGCATTAAATACTCAGAAAAATAATTTGAATATTACCAATGTAGTTGCTACAGATCAAATTGGTAAATTTCCTGATGCAAATATTGGGGATGCTGTTAAAAGGATTCCTGGTATTACTATGCAAGTAGATCAAGGAGAAGCTAGAAACATTATTATTAGAGGTCTTTCCCCTCAATTAAACTCTGTAACTCTTAACGGAAGTAGAATTCCGTCTGCGGAAGGCGATAATAGAAATGTACAGATGGATTTAATTCCTTCGGACATGATTCAATCTATACAAGTTAATAAAGCGGTAACTCCAGATATGGATGCAGATGCTTTAGGAGGTTCTGTAAATTTAATAACAAGAACATCTCCTCAAAGTTTTAGACTTTCTGCAACCGCAGGATCTGGTTTAAACACAATTACAAACAAAAGAATTTTAAATGGTTCTTTTCTAGTAGGAGATCGTTCTAAAAACAAAAAATTTGGTTGGATGATTTCTGCAACTATCAATGATAATGATTTTGGTTCTCATGATGTGGAGGCAGAATGGACAGATGAATTTGCATATACAAATGACGCTGGTGAAGAAGTTGAAATGGAAGTAAACCCATATACCAATGTTTTTGAAGAACGTACGTATTTAGTACAAAGAGTTCGTAGAAGTTTTTCTGCAAACTTTGATTATCAAATTAATGATGATAATAACATCTATTTTAAATCGATGTATAACTGGAGAGATGATAGAGAAAATCGTTTTAGATTAGAATATGAAATTTTAGATGCAGAAGATATAGGACTTGGAGAATTTACCATTACAGATAATACACCTACAATGTTTCCTGTTGAAGTTAAAAGACAATCTAAAGGTGGTATTGATAACGATCGAAATAAAAATAGACGTTTAGAAGATCAAAAAATGCAGAATTATACACTTGGAGGGAATCACGTAACAGGTAAGCTAAAAATAGATTGGATGACTTCTTATGCAAAGGCATCTGAAGAAAGATTAAACGAACGTTATGCTGAGTTTGAAACTGAATATAGTATTAATAACGATATTTCTGATTCTAGGTTTCCTTTGTTTACTGCCGTAAATTCATCAGATTTTAATGATCTTGCTAGTTTTGAGTTTGGTGAAATCACAGAAGAAAATCAATATACAGAAGAAAAAGACTTTAATACTTTTGTTAATTTTGAATTACCATCAGACTTTTTTGGTCAGGGAGACGGATTTATAAAATTTGGGTTTAGAGGTCGTTTTAAAACCAAATTAAGAGATAATGATTTCTTTGAATATGATTTAGAAGACGATTACCCTACATTATCATCTATACCAACCAAAGATTATTCGAACCCAGATTATTTAGCTGGTAGTCAATATCAAGCTGGGTTATTTGCAGATGAAGAATGGTTAGGGGGCTTAGATTTATCTAACGGAGATACCGTTACCGACGAGTTTCTAAGAGCGAACTACGATGTAAAAGAAGATGTGTTTGCGAGTTATGTTATGACAAATCAAAAATTGTCTGACAAGTTAAGTGTATTGGTTGGTTTACGATTAGAGCATACAAAATTAACGGCTACAGGAAATAATATTTTAGATGAAGATACTTTAGACGGTACTTTAACAGAAGAAAGTTCTTATTCTAATTTAATGCCAGGTGTACATGTTAAATACGATATTTCTGATAAAACAGTATTAAGATTTGCTTGGACAAATACATTGGCAAGACCAAATTATGTTGATATTACACCAACTTTAGATGTTGTAACTGGAGATGAAGAAGTGTTTTTAGGTAACCCAGATTTAAAGCCAACAACTTCTATGAATTTTGATGTGATGGCAGAAACTTATTTTAAAAATGTAGGTATTTTGTCTGGAGGTTTGTTTTACAAAAACATTAGTGATTTTACCTATACTTTTCAATCAGAAACTACTACAGATGCTTTTGGAGCAGGAACTACTGGTTTTGAAGTTTATCAACCTTTAAATGGAGACAAAGCATCTATTTTTGGAGCAGAATTGGCAATCCAAAGAAAATTAGGTTTCTTACCTGGCTTCCTTAAAAATTTTAGTGTGTATGCAAATTATACTTTTTTAACTTCGGATGCAAACGGAATTCGTAATGAAGACGGAGAGGAAAGAGAAGACATCGATTTACCGAATACAACGCCAAATATGGTGAATGCTTCTTTAGGATATGCAGATGCTAAATTTAATGCAAGACTTTCTGGTAATTTTTCTGATGCTTACGTAGATGAAATAGGAGGGAATGAGTTTGAAGATCGTTATTACGACAAACAGTTTTTCTTAGATTTTAGTACAGGTTATACTATCAATAACAATTTAAGTATTTATGCAAGTGTAAATAATTTGACCAACCAACCGTTACGTTATTACCAAGAAGAAAGTGATAGAACAATGCAGATGGAATACTATGGTAGAAGAATTACATTCGGTTTAAAATATGACCTGTTTAAAAAATAGAAAAATATGAAATTATTTATAAAAACTATTATCCTATTTTTAGGAACAGTAACATTGTTATCGTGTAATTCGGGTAGTAAATTACCCGAAATTGCACCAGATATCATTACCGAAAAATCTGTTAATGATACAGATGATCCTGCAATTTGGATTCATCCAACAGACGCATCAAAAAGTATTGTTTTTGGTACCGATAAAGAAACTAATGGAGCAATTTATGCGTATGATTTACAAGGTAAAATTATTGAGGATAAAACCATCAGAAATATAAAAAGACCTAACAATGTAGATTTAGAATATGGTTTTCAGCTAAACGATTCTGTAAAAGTAGATGTTTTGGTATTTACAGAAAGAGAAGAACAGCAAATTAGAATGTTTTCTGTACCAGATATGAAACCTTTAGATGAAGGAGGATTTCCTGTCTTTGAAGATGAAACTATTCCTGAAAACAAATTACCAATGGGAGTTGCTATTTATAAGAGTCCGATTGATGGAACTTTTTATGCGATAGTCGGTAGAAAAACGGGGCCTAAAGAAGGTTATTTATATCAATATAAATTGGATTCAGAGAATAGTAAAGTAACGACTACTTTGGTTAGGAAATTTGGACAATTTAGTGGTAAAAAAGAAATTGAAGCCATTGCTGTTGATGCAGAAATGGGCTTTGTTTACTATTCTGATGAAATGCACTGTGTTCGTAAATATTATGCAGAGCCATCTAAAGGAAATGAAGAAATTGCTTGTTTTGGAAGTGAACTTTTTGAAAGAGATATAGAAGGTATTGCAATTGCTAAATTTGAGAATGAGAAAGGGTATATTATTGTTTCTGATCAACAAAAAGGGCAATTTAATTTATTTGATAGACAAACAAATGCGTTTGTAAAAGCAGTTAATCTGTCAACTACCCAAACAGATGGATGTGATGTAGTTACCGTGCCTTTAAACGATACCTTTAAAAGCGGATTGTTTGTGGCAATGAATGATGCTAAAGATTTTTATTTTTATGATTTGGATAAATTATTAAAGTAAAAAAATAGCTTATATTTTAAAAAGCGAAACAATTTTGTTTCGCTTTTTTTATGATTATTAAATCTCAGTTTCTATCTGCCTGTTTTTCTGTTTTAAAACATCATAATATAAAAAGTCCAATATTTCGTTTTTACATTGATAAATAGGTCTTGTGTTCCAACTATGATCTCCATTTTTTACACTATATAAATAAAAAGGTTTCTGAATAGATTTTAATTTGTTAGCAATTGCTTTAGAACCAAAAAGGTTTAAATATCCAACAGATTCTAATTCACAAAAATGATGAGATGCAATATTATAAGGCACAAGGTTATCTTTTGTTCCATGAAATAACTGTGTTGGAATAGCTGTTTCAGTTGTTATTTTATCAATAGAAGTTACGGCTCCAGACATGGCAATAATTCCTGCAAATTTAAAATTTGGATCTAAAATTTTGTTATTGTAAACATACGCTAAATTTAAAATTGCTTCCGCACCAGCACTAGAACCTACTAGAATTATTTTATCAGCATCTATTTTAAGCCTCTTTTTACGTCTTAAAAAATACTTTACGGCATAACTGATATCTTTAGAAACATCGTTAAAAGCTTCTATTTTTAATGCAGAATTTGTCGCACATCCAAAACCTTTACCTTTCATTGTTAACCGATATGATATTGTTGCGACAGCGTAACCGTATTGAACCATTTCTTTTGCAAAAGCTGTAGAATTTTTATCTTTTCTATCACCTCCAGAAAAACCACCACCATGAACATAAATTAACAACGGAACTTTTCCTTTTGTCTTTTTAGGTCTGTAAAAATCGAACTTTAAGTTCTTCTCTTTTTTTATTCTGAGATAGGTATAAGTTCTCTCAGAAAATTTATTTGATTTAGATAAGTAATCTACCTGAGAAAAACTATTAAAAAAAAAGAATATAGTGCAAAGAGATAAAAGCGTTTTCATTTTAGATTAAGATTTTACTTTATGAAATAGTTTTCTCAAATTTAAATATAAAAAAGTATTTGTTTTTGCATAATAAAAAGATAGTAGACAAACTGATATTAAGAATAGTATTGCTCCAATAATAGCTTCTATTGGATTTAAGGTTTTACCAATAATATACTTTAACCCATAACCAGTAAAACTCCCATAAATAATGATAAAATGAATTACATATATAGAAAGTGTTTTTTGTCCTATTTTTAAAATTAAAGGCGATTTTAAATACTTTTCAAGGCTATAAAAGAAAGCGAAAATTAATAATACATTTCCAAATCTAGTAAATAGATAATTATAGCTTGCCGCATCCATTAATAGTTGAGATTGTAATAGTTTTGAGAAGAAAACGAGAATATTTGAAGAATAAAAAATTAGAATGAATCCAAAAAGGATAAATGAAGTAATTATTATTTTTTTAAAGCTTTTTTTGAATACGTTTTTATGAAATATTGTTGCTAAAAACGCACCAAAACAGACATAACCAGACCAAGGAATAATTGTAAATATAGATCCATTACTTTTAGAAATATAGTTGTTTAAAAAAAGAGGAATAGAGGCTAAGTTTAAATCTCTATACAGCGGTTCTATTATAAATATACTGGTACCAAAGAGTAATGTAATTATAGAAAAAAGGATTGTTTTTTTGCCACAGATAAAATAAAAACTAATAATTAATATTAAGCTTAAACCTATTATTTGAAGTACATCAATTACTAGAAAATAGGGGCTAAATATTCCTGCTAACCAACTAAAAACAGGAATTCTTAACGAATAACCAATACCTATTAAAAAGAAACCTCTTGTGATCCCTTTTGTCATTCTTTGGTTTTCTAATCCTTTCTCTTTTGCCTTTAGCAAAAGATAAGTAAAAATTAATCCCGAAATAGTAAAGAAAGTTGGGGCAGTTATACCTCTAAAATAATACCATAGACTAAAAGTAGGATCATTTAAATCTCTATACGAGTCAGCTAGTAATGTATCTATAAAGTGCCCTTGTAGCATCATTAAGATAGCAAAAGCCCTAATAATATCAATAAAATATAGTCGTTTAATATCCACAGAAAAAAAAGTTTTTCCGTTAAAGGTAAATAAATTTACAAGTATTCTATTTCAATCTTTTAAATAGTATGTAAATTATATCTGTCTCGTTTTATTTAGCAACCAAAAATCTGCTAATACTAAAGCAGTCATAGCCTCTACAATTGGTACAGCTCTTGGTACAACACAAGGATCATGTCTTCCTTTACCTGTAATTTCTGTAACTTCATATTCTGAGTTAATAGTTTGTTGAGAGCTCATAATGGTTGCAACAGGTTTGAAAGCAACTCTAAAGTAAATATCCATACCATTACTTATTCCACCTTGTATTCCTCCAGATAAATTAGATTGTGTAGAGCCGTCTGCATTAAAAACATCGTTATGATCTGAACCTTTCATTTTTGCACCACAAAAACCACTTCCAAATTCAAAACCTTTTACGGCATTTATAGATAACATTGCGCTACCTAATTGTGCGTGTAATTTCTGAAATATAGGCTCTCCTAATCCTACAGGTACATTTTGAGCAACACAAGTAACAGTTCCGCCAATAGTATCACCAGCTTTTCTAATTTCTTGTATTCTGTTGATCATTTTCTCAGCAGAAGCTTCATCCGGACAACGAACAATATTGCTTTCTGTTTTAGAAAAATCTAAATCTTGGTATGGTTTGTCTATAAAAATATCTCCTACAGAAGATGTAAATGCATTTATATTCATGCTTGCAATAAGCTGTTTTGCTAAAGCACCAGCAACTACCCAATTGGCAGTTTCACGGGCAGAACTTCTTCCGCCGCCTCTATAATCTCTGTTTCCAAATTTCTTATCATACGTAAAATCTGCATGAGAAGGTCTATATACATTGGTATTGTGGTTGTAGTCTTTAGATTTTTGATTGGTGTTTCTAATAACAAAACCAATAGAAGTTCCTGTTGTTTTTCCTTCAAAAATACCTGAAAGAAACTCTACAGTATCTGGTTCTTTACGCTGAGTAACAATTTTAGATTGCCCAGGTTTACGTCTATCTAACTCATTTTGAATGGCTTCAAAATCTACCTCTAATCCTGCAGGGAATCCATCTATGACGCCACCAATAGCAGTTCCATGAGATTCTCCATACGTTGTTACTTTTAATAAATTTCCAAAGGAATTAAATGACATAATTTTATAATTAAAATAATAAAGGCAAATATAATGAACTACTATACAAGAATTCTTTATTTAGACTTTTTTGTGACGATTTCTAAAAAAATAATAATAATTTAAAATACTTGATTTATAGATAGATATGTGGTTTCATGTATGATATTCAAAAAAAAAATAAAAATAAATCGTTTTTTGTTTTTGTAAACTAAAAAACCTTTCTATATTTGCAGCCGCAATCAGGGAATACTTGATGAGACGCACTGGAGAAATGGCAGAGCGGTCGAATGCGGCAGTCTTGAAAACTGTTGACTGTAACAGGTCCGGGGGTTCGAATCCCTCTTTCTCCGCCAAAAGCCTCACATATTATGTGAGGCTTTTTTTATACATTACATTCTAGGATGGTAAAATCTCTTAAACCTTTATAAACACTGAGTTCACCTGATAATTTATTAGAGTTAAGAATTTTTAGATCAAATAGATAATATCTTAATCTCCTTAAAAAGCATGTGACAGTTACCCTATGGGGTACCCTAGTTATTTTGAAACATAATGGAATAACGGAAATATTGTTAAAGCAAAAGATTGTGGAGTAAGCTTAAAACAAACAACTTTAAATATAGATAAACTTATTAGTAAGTAAAAATGGACGTTTATCAATAAATAAAGAAGTACATTTCGTTATAATTCTGAAATGAATTTTAAAAATGCAATTGATATAATTATCGAGGTGCTACTTTATAGGATTAAAGAAAAACAGGTTAAATATAAAAATTATTGTTTATCCCTGTCAAAAATACTTTTATCCGTTTAGAAGGACGTAAAATAATTTGAACTGTTTTTGTGCTAAATTTCAATTTTACGAAATTTACATTATTTCTTCAATCTATTTTTATTAAAGACATTTCGATTTAAATATACTGTCGCTGATTTTTTAACCTAGGTTGTGTGAGTTTTTTATGTTTGTAAATATATGGCTTGCTTTTTTACGCTAAACTCTCTAAATGAATGATGTCTGATTTTAAATAAAATATAGGGATACATTTATGAAAGTCAGTTGTCTTGTTTTCAGTTAAATTTTTCTTAACTAATATTTTGTTCTTTAATTTTGTATACCTTTGCGGCCAATATGAAGAAAGTTTCACATAAAATAATGTCAATTGCAATGGCTGTTGTAGTCCTATTCTCTACAATGTCATTGACTTTTAGTATGCATTATTGTGGTGATACTTTGGTAGAAACAGCTATGTTTCAAAAAGCAGAAGGTTGTGGTATGGAAATGCAAAAACCTTTATCTGAAGATTGTAATATTTCAAAAAAGAACTGCTGTAATGACGAACAAGTTGTTGTGGAAGGTCAAAATGAATTACAACATCATATTGATAGCATTTCTTTTGAGCAACAAGTATTCATTACTTCATTTATTTATTCTTACATCAACCTTTTTGAAGGTTTAGAAAATAATGTACCTTCATCTGGAGAGTACGAACCTCTGCTCGCTAACAGGCAAATATTTAAGTTAGACGAGACTTATTTAATTTAATTTTTAAACAAAAAGACTGTGTTATCCTGTGATTAATCTCATTGGGATAATTTCTTGTATTCGGTGTTTTTTTTAACACCAATGTCTAACTGTTTAATAATTAAACCAATGCTAAATAAAAGCATCAAATTCTTAATAGAGAATAAAATCGTAGCGGTTTTATTACTTGTCCTTTTTGTAGGATGGGGAACTGTAAACGCACCTTTTAATTGGAATACGGGTTTTTTACCAAGTGATCCTGTGGCTGTAGATGCCATACCAGATATTGGTGAAAATCAACAAATTGTATTCACAAAGTGGGATGGTCGCTCGCCACAAGATATAGAAGACCAAATTACCTATCCATTAACAACCTCTTTATTAGGTATTCCAGGAGTAAAAACCATTCGTAGTTCTTCTATGTTTGGCTTCTCTAGTATTTATATCATTTTTGAAGAAGACATCGAGTTTTATTGGAGCCGTAGTCGAATTTTAGAAAAATTAAATTCACTACCAAGCGGATTATTACCAGAAGGTGTTAATCCTGCTTTAGGACCAGATGCTACAGGATTAGGTCAGATTTATTGGTATACTCTAGAGGGTAGAGATAAAGACGGAAATGTTACTGGTGGATGGGATTTACAAGAATTACGAAGCATACAAGATTACTATGTAAAGTACGCGTTGTCTTCTGCAAGTGGCGTTTCAGAAGTAGCTTCTATTGGTGGTTATGTTCAGGAATATCAGGTAGATGTGAATCCAGAATTGATGCGTCAATACAATATTGGTTTAAGTGAAGTTGTTAAGGCTGTAAAAAGTAGTAATCAAGATATTGGTGCACAAACTTTAGAAATCAATCAAGCAGAATATTTAGTTCGTGGTTTAGGGTATATAAAATCGGTTGCAGATATTGAAAATGCTGTGGTAACTTCAAAAGATTTTACATCCATTAAAATTAAAGATATTGGTAAAGTTTCTTTAGGTCCTGCAGCACGACGTGGATTATTAGATAAAGAAGGCGCAGAAGTAGTTGGTGGTGTTGTAGTTGCTAGATATGGAGCAAATCCTATGGAAGTAATTACCAACGTAAAAGAAAAAATAGCGGAACTAAAAGGTGGTTTGCCTACGAAGGTATTAGCAGACGGACGAACATCTCAACTAACAGTGGTTCCTTTTTACGATCGTTCTGAATTAATTGTAGAAACCTTAGACACACTTACCGAAGCATTAACTTTAGAGATATTAATTACCATTTTGGTGATTATTATAATGGTTTTTAATTTAAGAGCTTCTATTTTAATTTCTGGTTTGTTACCTGTTGCTATTTTAATGGTTTTTGTGGCGATGAAACTATTTAATGTTGATGCAAATATTGTAGCACTTTCGGGTATTGCAATTGCCATTGGAACCATGGTAGATGTAGGCGTCATACTCGCCGAAAATATGATTCGTCATCTTGATGAGGAGAAAGTGAAGAGTGAAAATGTCCTTCCGACAGCGCAAGGCACGAGCGACGAGGAATCTCATCAAAACAACAAACTTTCCATAAACGAAATTATTTATAACGCTACCGCGGAAGTTTCCGGAGCCATATTAACTGCAGTTTTAACTACCATAATTAGTTTTGTACCTGTATTCACGATGGTGGGTGCAGAGGGAAAATTGTTTAGACCTTTAGCTTTTACAAAAACAATGGCATTATCTGCCTCTTTAGTAATTGCTTTGTTTATCATTCCGCCTTTAGCAGCTTTCTTATTCCGTAAAACAACGCTAAAAAAATCGTTTAAATACATTGTAAGTGGTGTTTTAATTCTTGCCGGACTTGTAATTGTAATAAGTGGATTTTGGTTAGGTTTTATAGTAGTTGCTTTCGGAATTTCGGGCGTATTAGGCATTTTAGGAAAACTAGATAGTAAAAAAGTAAACCTTGTTAATATCATTATATCGTCGGCAGCAATTGTGTTTCTATTGGCAGAATATTGGAGACCTTTAGGTTTTAATCGCAGTATTTTTATCAACTTGGTTTTTGTGGCTATTATTTGCTTCGGAATCTTAGGTTTGTTCTCTATTTTTAGAAAATATTACGGACAAATTTTACAATGGGCTTTAGCGAATAAGATGTTGTTTTTAATGGTTCCAATCACCGTTCTTGTTTCTGGATTTTGGATTATGAACAACACCGGAAAAGAATTTATGCCTTCATTAAATGAAGGATCTTTTCTACTGATGCCTACTTCCCTTCCGCATTCAGGAGTTGAAGAAAACAAACGTGTTTTGCAGCAATTAGATATGGCAGTTGCTACCATTCCAGAAATTGAAACTGTGGTAGGAAAAGCTGGTAGAACAGAGTCTGCTTTAGATCCTGCTCCTTTATCGATGTACGAAAACATGATTCAGTATAAATCAGAATACATGCGTAATTCCGAAGGAAAAAGACAACGTTATAAGGTAGATGCCGATGGTTTATTTAAATTGAAAACGAATGTCATTCCGACAGAACGAGGAACGAGCGACGAGGAATCTCATATAGACCATAATAACAACGCAAAACGTTTTGTTGCCGCAGGAACATCTGTAAAAGCAAACCAACTTATCGAAGACAACGATGGTGAGTTTTACCGCAACTGGCGACCAGAAATTAAGAATCCAGATGATATTTGGAAAGAAATTATCAAAGTCACCAAGTTACCAGGAGTTACTTCTGCACCTAAATTGCAACCTATAGAAACACGCTTAGTCATGCTTCAAACGGGTATGCGAGCACCAATGGGAATTAAAGTAAAAGGGCAAGATTTAAAGCAAATTGAGGCTTTTGGATTAGAGCTAGAAAGTCTTTTAAAACAAGCGGAAGGTGTTAAAGTAGAAGCTGTTTTTGCCGATAGAATTGTGGGTAAACCGTATTTATTGATTGATATTGATAGAGAAAAAATAGCACGATATGGAATTTCAATCGAAGATGTACAGAGTGTGCTAAAAGTCGCTATTGGAGGTATGTCCTTAACGCAAACTGTGGAAGGGCGAGAACGATATGGAGTTCGTGTGCGTTACCCAAGAGAATTACGTGGCAATCCAGAAGACATTAAAGACATTTATATTCCTGTAGAAAAAGGGAGTCCTGTGCCTTTAAGTGAATTGGCAACGATTCGTTACGAGCAAGGTCCGCAGGTAATAAAAAGTGAAGACACCTTTTTAGTCGGTTATGTATTGTTTGATAAAATAGACGGTTTTGCAGAAGTTGCTGTGGTAGAAAATGCGCAAGCGTTATTTCAGCAGAAAATAGATTCAGGAGAATTAATTGTTCCTAAAGGAATCAGTTACCAATTTACAGGAACGTATGAAAATCAATTACGTGCAGAAAAAACATTGGCTGTTGTGGTTCCTTTGGCGTTGGCAATTATCTTTTTAATTCTGTATTTTCAGTTTAAATCGATCACAACTTCATTAATGGTCTTTACAGGAATTGCCGTTGCATTTGCGGGTGGTTTTATTATGATTTGGTTATACGGTCAAGATTGGTTTTTTAATTTTAGTTTCTTTGGAGAGAATATGCGAGACCTTTTTAACATGAAAACCATAAATTTAAGTGTGGCTGTTTGGGTTGGTTTTATTGCCTTATTCGGAATTGCAACAGATGACGGTGTTGTAATGGCAACCTATCTTACACAAACTTTTGATCGTGAAAAACCTGCGGATAAAATGAGTATTAGAGCTTCGGCGTTAGAAGCTGCTAAAAAACGAATTCGTCCGTGTTTAATGACGACAGTTACTACCATTTTAGCGTTGTTACCCGTTTTAACATCCACAGGAAAAGGAAGCGATATTATGATTCCGATGGCAATTCCAATTTTTGGAGGAATGGTGATTGATATTACGTCTTACTTTATTGTTCCGGTTTTGTATAGTTGGAGAGAAGAGATAAAATTGAAGAGAATAGAGCTTAGAAAATAGACTAAAAAAGATACCATGAAAAAAAATAATAAACATATCGTACAGAAAGTAATCTTGCTTCTTGGTTCTTTATTCTTTGTTCTAAATATTCAAAGTCAAGAACTAGAACCCTATATTAAGGAAGCTTTAGAAAATAGTCCTGAAATTCAGAAATTTGAGTTGCAGTATCGTATTGCTACGGAAAAAGTAAACGAAGTAAACACATTACCAAATACCGAATTTAGTGCAGGTTATTTTGTGTTAGAACCAGAAACTAGAACAGGAACACAACGTTTTAAAGTATCAGCAAAACAAATGTTGCCTTGGTTTGGAACCATTACTTCTCGCGAAAATTATGCAAGTTCTTTGGCAGACACCAAATATGAAGACATTGTAATTGCCAAACGAAAATTAATGGTTTCCGTTTCTCAGTCTTATTACAAATTATACGTAAACAAAGCAAAACAAGCAATTTTAATTGAAAATAGCAAACTGCTTAAAACCTATGAAACGTTGGCTTTAAAATCGATTGAAATTGGTAAAGCTTCTGCAGTTGATGTTTTTAAATTGCAAATGCGTCAGAATGAATTAGAGCAATTAAGACAGGTTTTAGAGCAACAATATTTATCAGAACAAACGGTTTTTAATAATCTGTTGAATAGAGAAAAGGATATTCAAATTGAGGTTATTGATGCTTTGCTAATGCCCTCTAAAGATTTTGAAATTACTTCTAGTAATTTAGGATTGCATCCTGAATTATTAAAATATGACAAACTATTTCAATCCGTAGAACAATCCGAATTTCTGAATCAGAAAGAAAGTAACCCATCATTTGGTTTTGGGATCGATTATATTAATATTCAAGCAGGACCCGACATCACTTTTAGTGAAAAAGGAAAAGATATTTTTATGCCAACCGTATCGTTATCTATTCCTATATTCAATAAAAAATATAAATCGAAAACTAAACAAAACGAGTTGCAACAACAAGAAATTGAAGCTCAAAAACAAGAACGTTACAATACTTTAGAAACGCTTTTAGATAAGGCAATAAACGATCGGTCTTCTGCAAGAATTAGTTATAATACACAGGTTAAGAATCTACAACAAGCAAAAGATGCGGAAGATATTTTAATTAGAAGTTACGAAACTGGAACGATCGATTTTAATGATGTTTTAGACATTCAAGAACTACAATTAAAGTTTCAAATGAATCAAGTTGAAGCCATTTATAATTATTATATTCAAACAACGAGTATTCACTATTTAATTCAATAAAAATGGGACAAACATTAATTATAAAAAATATGGTTTGTGCTAGATGCAAATCGACAATTATAGAATTATTGACACGTAATGGTTTAGATATTGAATCGATAGAATTAGGAAAAGTTGTTGTAAAACAAAATTTAAACAGCAATTATGATACTATAAAAACAGCTCTTAAAGACCTGGGATTTGAGTTGATTGAAGATGAATCTAAAGTGTTGGTAGAACAAATTAAAGTACTTGTTATTCAGAGTATTTCAGAAAATGACTCAGAACCTATTATTTCGAAAATCACAAAAGAGATTGGTAAAAACGATTCGGCAATAAGTAAGCTTTTTAGTAAATCTGAAGGGATTACACTAGAGAAGTATATCATCAATTTAAAAATTGAAAAAGTAAAAGAATACATACAATTAAATCAATTAAACTTTTCTGAAATAGCATACAATCTCAATTATAACAATAGTAGTCATTTAGCAAAACAGTTTAAATCTGTAACAGGAATGTCTATGTCTGAGTATCGAAAATTACAAGATTGGGATCGGAAAGAATTAGACCAAATTGTATAAATTATAATCAGAATTAGAAAAACTTATTTTTTAAAACAGCGATACATTTGTTTGTAAATTATAAAGAACTAACAAAATGAAACATACATATCACATACACGGAATGACTTGTAACGGTTGTCGTGGACACGTAGAAGAAACACTTTCTAAAGTTAAAGGTGTTTCTAAAGCTACAGTTAATTTAGAAAAAGCAGAAGCTATTATAGAAATGGAATCTCATATTTCATTAGAAACTTTCCAAGAAGTCTTAAAAAATGATGGTGACCGATATAGTATTCATAAACCGGGAGAAAAGCATCATATTAAAGAAGTAAAAAAAGAACTTCCGAAAGGAAAAGGAACGGGTACCTTTTATTGTCCGATGCATTGTGAAGGCGATAAAACGTATGACAAAGCGGGAGATTGTCCTGTCTGTGGAATGGATTTAGTAGAAGAGCAAAACATATCTATTAACACCGCAGAACAGTGGACTTGCCCAATGCATCCTGAAGTTGTAAAAGGTGAAGCTGGCGACTGCCCTATTTGCGGAATGGATTTAGTACCTATGAAACCCGATCTTTCATCAGAAGAAAAAACATACAAAAAGATTGTAAAAAAGTTTTGGATTGCAGTAGCTTTTACCTTGCCAATATTTTTAATTGCCATGAGTGAAATGATTCCAAACAATCCATTATATACAATTTTGGAACAAAAAAAATGGAATTGGATTCAGTTTGCACTGTCTATTCCTGTGGTCTTTTATGCCACTTGGATGTTCTTTGAGCGTGCCTATAGAAGTATAAAAACATGGAATCTAAATATGTTTACACTTATAGGGATTGGTGCAGGTGTTTCTTGGCTATTTTCTGTTTTCGGGCTATTTTTTCCAGATGTTTTTCCTGCTCAGTTTAAAACGGAATCGGGTGCTGTACATGTTTATTTTGAAGCCGCAACCGTTATTTTAACATTGGTGCTTTTAGGTCAATTATTAGAAGCGCGTGCACATGGAAAAACGAATTCAGCCGTAAAAGAACTCTTAAAATTAGCACCTAATAAAGCTATAAAAATAGTAGATGGCGAGGATGTTGAGGTTTCTATTGATAAAATTGAATTACATGATATTTTAAAAGTAAAACCTGGTGATAAAATTCCTGTAGATGGTATTATAACTGAAGGAAATACAACGATTGATGAATCGATGATTTCTGGAGAACCGCTTCCGGTAGATCGATCTAAAGGCGATAAAGTAAGTGGCGGTACTATTAATGGCAATCAAGTTTTTTTAATGAAAGCAGAGAAAATTGGTAGCGATACACTACTCTCTCAAATTATTAAAATGGTAAATGATGCTAGTAGAAGTCGCGCTCCAATTCAGAATTTAGCAGACAAAGTTTCTGGTTATTTTGTGCCTGTTGTGGTGCTTATTTCTTTAATAACATTCGGTATTTGGGCAATTTATGGACCAGAACCTGTGTATGTGTATGCTTTTGTAAATGCTATAGCCGTATTAATTATTGCTTGTCCCTGTGCATTAGGTTTAGCAACGCCAATGTCTATAATGGTTGGTGTTGGTAAAGGAGCACAAAATGGTGTCTTGGTTAAAAATGCAGAAGCTTTAGAAAGAATGGCTAAAGTAGATACTTTAATTATTGATAAAACAGGAACTATTACCGAAGGAAAACCAACCGTAGAAAAAGCTGCTGCGTTTAATGCTATTTTAAGTGATGCAGAAGTGTTGCAATATATTGTGTCGTTAAATAGTAATAGTGAACATCCTTTAGCTGAGGCTACAGTGAAATATGGTAAAGAGCAAAACACGGAAGTTTTAAAATCGGAAGGATTTAGTGCAGTTACAGGAAAAGGTGTGGAAGCTAGAATTAACGGTAAAAAAGTAGCTTTAGGAAATCCTAAAATGATGAATTATGCCAATGCTGAAATCACTCCTAAAATGGAAGAAGAAGCTAAAACGTATCAGAAACAAGGGAAAACAGTTTCCTTTTTATCAGTAGATAAAAAAGTTGTTGGTTATGTTGTTATTGGTGATAAAATTAAAGCAACGAGTGCAAAAGCAATAAAAGCACTTCAAGATAGAGGCGTTTCGGTAATAATGTTGACTGGTGATAATTATGATACAGCGCAGGCTGTGGCTACCGAATTGAATCTTGCCGATTTTAAAGCAAGTATGTTACCCGAAAATAAATTGCAAGAAGTAACCAAATTACAAGAGCAAGGAAAAGTAGTTGCGATGGCAGGAGACGGAATTAATGACGCACCTGCATTGGCTAAAAGTGATGTTGGTATTGCTATGGGAACGGGTACAGATGTAGCAATTGAAAGTGCAATGATTACTTTGGTAAAAGGAGATTTACATGGTATTGTAAAAGCACAACATTTAAGTGAAGCTGTTATGAAAAACATTAAACAAAACTTGTTTTTCGCACTGTTTTATAACACATTAGGCATACCAATTGCAGCAGGAGTTTTGTTTCCTTTTTTCGGAATTTTGTTATCTCCTATGATTGCTGCTTTGGCAATGAGTTTTAGTTCGGTTACAGTAATTTCTAATGCATTGCGATTAAGAAGAGTTAAAATATAAATAATGAAAAAATATATAATTTACATAGCAATATTAGCTGTTGGACTACTTTTAGGCTGGGTGCTTTTTGGAGGGAATTCGAATACAGAAGAAATGCACAAGCACGATGCTGTAGCAGAAACAAACCAAATGTGGACCTGCTCTATGCACCCACAAATTATGCAACCAGAAGCGGGTGATTGTCCTATTTGCGGAATGGATTTAATTCCTGCAGCAAGCAGTGCAGAAGGATTGTCTGCCGATCAATTTAAGCTTTCAGAAAACGCGATGGCATTGGCCAACATACAAACATCAATTGTAGGAGAACATATTTCTGAAGCTGATACAGGTTTTGTTTTATCAGGAAAAATTACAGAAAATGAAGATGAAACCGCAACCATGCCCGCTCATTTTAATGGTAGGGTAGAAAAACTATTTGTAAATTCTTTGGGAGAACGTGTTGCAAAAGGGCAAGCAGTTGCTCAAATATATTCGCCAGAATTAATTGCCGCTCAACAAGAATTAATAACGGCTTATAAATTAAAGGCTTCTCAGCCACAACTATATAATGCTGTTAAAAATAAGTTTAAAAATTGGATGATTCATGGTGCGCAATTAGATGAGGTAGAGCAAACAGGAAAAGTGATAAATAGTTTTACCATTTACTCGCATGTATCTGGTGTAGTTACGGAAATTGCGATAAATGTAGGTTCGCATATTATGGACGGAAAACCGATTTTTAAAGTATCTAACTTAAACACTGTTTGGGCAAATTTTGATGTGTATGAAAATAAAATTAGTCAATTTAAAAAAGGTCAGGATGTTGTGGTAACCACAAATGCATATCCTAATAAAACGTTTAAAGGAAAGGTCAATTTTATAGATCCTATTTTAGATACGCAAACAAGAACTGTAAATTTAAGAGTAGTTTTAAATAATAAAAATGAGCTGTTTAAACCAGGTATGTTTGTAGAAGGAAAGATGAAAGGTATTGTTTCTGTGGATAAAAAACAAGTAATTACAATACCTGCTTCGGCTGTTTTATGGACAGGGAAACGATCTGTTGTGTATGTAAAAACGAATCCGAAAGAACCTGTTTTCGAAATGCGCGAAATTACTTTAGGCAATCAAATAAATAGTAATTACCAAGTTTTAGAAGGCCTAAATAATGGTAATGAAATTGTAACCAACGGAACTTTTACGGTAGATGCAGCAGCACAATTACAAGGCAAAAAATCGATGATGAATAAAGGTGGAGGTAAAGTAATGACGGGGCATGAAGGACACCTTGGTATGGAAATGAGTGGTTCTGTTGAAGGAAAAACTATAAATAAAAATGAAAGAATTAAAGTGTCTAAGGAATTTCAAAATCAATTAAAAGTGGTGTTTAATGATTATATAGATTTAAAAGATGCTTTGGTTTTAGAGAATTCTACAGAAGTGCTTACAGTTTCTAAAAATTTCTTAAGTAATTTAGAAAAAGTAGATATGAAGCAATTAAAAGCAGCAGAAGCCCATAAACATTGGATGGATATAGAAAAGCAGCTAAAAACAGCCACTACCTTAATTTTAGAGAATTCTGCTATTAAAGAACAGCGAAATCATTTTAAAATAGTTTCTACACAATTAACAAATGCCATTGAAGTATTTGGAGTCAATGAAAAAGTGTACCATCAATTTTGTCCGATGGCAAATAGTAATAAAGGTGCCTATTGGTTAAGTAGAGAAGAAAAAGTAGTGAATCCTTATTTTGGAGATGCAATGCTTACTTGTGGAGAAGTAAAACAAGTAATAAATTAAATAATTAATGTTCGATAAAAAACAAAAGAACGCTTCGCTTTTAGAACTAAGAGCCAAGACTTGATTGTTACGAACTAGAAAACAGATGTAATTAAAAATAGCTTTAAAAGCTGTTTAAGAATGATTCTGAAAAGTGAGGTTTCATTAAAAATAAAAACTGTGAAAATCTTTTTTTTAAAGGTTATATCAAACTCAACTATTTTTAATGGGACACCTAAAAAATTAAATAGTAACAATTAAATAGAAAAACAATGAAAAAAGTAATTTTAAGTCTAGCTATTATAGCTTCAGTAGGTTTTACAAGTTGTAAAAATGACGCCAAACAAAAAACAGAAACTACAGAAGTTTCTAATGAAATAGCAAATGCGTCTCTGTCTTTTGGAGTTAGAGGAAACTGTGGTATGTGCAAGCAGACGATAGAAAAAGCAGCAAATGCCGTAGAAGGCGTTGCAACCGCAACTTGGGATGTAAATAAAAAGAAAATAGATGTGTCTTTTAATGATGCTAAGACAGATGTTATGGCAATTCATACTGCAATTGCAGCTTCTGGATATGATACTGAAGAGGTTTCTAGTAGCAAAGATGCATACAGTGGTTTACCTGGTTGTTGTAAATATGATCATACAATGGCAATGAATCAGTCTGGTGAAACAGTAGCAGATTAATATTCTAATAGTTATTAATCTAAAAGATTTCTTTTAGGTTTTACTTCTAATATGGTCAGTTGTATATTAGAAAAATTGCACGCACTTTACTGTGCAATTTAAAACTACAGGATTAGACTTTTATCGTTTAATCCTGTTTTAGTTTTAAAAAAGAGTGTTACTTCTTTCTCTTTTTTGATAATTGTAAGCTTGATTTTTGATACTGGTTTTCGTTTTCTTTATAATATTGCTTCGTACTTCGCAATGACGAAGCGGATTTTCTGTATAATTAATTGTAAATGAATTAGTTTAAATTGTTCTTTTGCGTGAAGGGTAGAAGGTTTTCTACTTCGCTCAAGATAAACTCCAAGCCCACAGTGAGGTACTAACGAGGACTTGAAACGGATAGCCTGACCACGCTTTTTTTTGCGTGGGCACACTAAATAAATAATAAATTAATCTTTTAAAAATACGGTAAGGCTTAAGGCACCGTGAGCGCCAATAACCAATGATTGCTCTATATCTGCGGTTTTAGAAGGGCCTGCAATAAATACTCCAAAACCAGCATCTTTATTGGTTAGTTTCTCGTATGCTTGGTGCATATATGGTACAATGTCTTTTGCTGATATAACCAATATTAAGTGTTTGGTAATAAACGGTAATACGCGTACAGGTATCTCTATATCTGACACCCAAACGGATCCATTCTCTGCAACACCTAAGTTGCTTTCTAAAATTAAAATATCTAGATCTTCTAAATCGTGCGGATTCTGTAAAGTGGCTAATTCTATAGTGTTAAAAGAAGCGGTGTTGGGCAAATTAGAAAACTTGACTTTGGCATCTGTAAATGTGTTATTTATATGCTGAATAATTTCTTCATTAGAGCTTGCGGTAACAACGTTACCACCAACAACTTCTACTTTTTTAGTAAATTCTTTAAGAAGGTCTAAACCTTCATCAAAAAGAGAAATATTGATGTTCGGTAAATCTAAAAGTTCCGGTTTATTGGCTTTAATTCTGTCTAATATTTGATTTCTGCTTCCCATAATTTAACTTTTTTTCTCGTTCTCTCTGTCTTTAAACCATTGGTCGAAACTTTTTTCTGGTCCTAAGGGTAAATCTCTTGCTTTTCCCCAAGCATTTGGTTTGGTGTTAATCATTGCTTGTGGTAAGTTTCTTAAAGACCAACGTGCAATTTTACCAACAGTTTCAAAACGATTAGGATGTGCAAAAATGCTTCCCATAGCTTTCATGGCTTGTTTTTTAACAAACGGCTGAGGTGTTTCTTTAGTAATTATTTGTCGCCATTTGTACAACTGCGTGTGAATGTCAATTTTTACAGGACACACATCAGAACAAGAGCCACATAATGTGGATGCAAATGGTAGTGTACTGTGTTTATTTAAGTCTTTTCCTGGTGATAAAATAGAACCAATTGGTCCTGGAATGGTAGCATCGTAACTATGACCGCCACTTCTTCTGTAAATAGGGCAGGTGTTCATACAAGCGCCACAGCGAATACAGTGTAAAGAGGCTCTAAAATCGGGTCTACTTAATTGTTCAGATCGTCCGTTGTCTACAATTACAATGTGCATTTTTGCACCTTTTCTAGGTTTTTTAAAGTGCGATGAATAGGTGGTTATTGGTTGTCCGGTTGCAGATCTTGCCAATAGTCTTAAAAATACACCTAAGTGTTCTTGTTTTGGAATTATTTTTTCTACACCCATACAGGCAATATGAACAGGAGCTAAATGTGCGCCCATATCGGCATTTCCTTCGTTGGTACAAACTACAAATCCACCAGTTTCTGCAACGGCAAAATTTACGCCTGTAAGAGCTGCATCTGCTTGAATAAATTTGGTTCGTAAGTGTTTTCTTGCTTCACCAGTTAAATATTGTGGATCTCCATCACAAGGTTTTGTACCTAAATGTTCTTGAAACAATTCGTCTACTTCATGTCTGTTTTTATGAATGGCAGGCAATACAATATGACTTGGTGTTTCTTTTGCTAATTGAACGATGCGTTCTCCTAAATCGGTGTCTATTACCTCAATTCCATCTGCTTCCAAAGCTGGGTTTAGATGACATTCTTCGGTTAACATCGATTTACTTTTTACTATTTTTTTAGCGTTATTATCTTTAAGAATTTGAAGTACTATTTTATTGTGTTCTTCTGCATCTGCAGCCCAATGAACTTCTATACCGTTGCTTTTGGCATTTTCTTCAAACTGAATTAAATAGTTGTCTAAGTTAGACAACATGTGAGCTTTAATTCCGTGACCAAGGTTTCTTAGTTCTTCCCAACCTTTTACGTTGTGTACAGATAGATCTCTTTTATGACGGACAAACCATAGGGCTTTGTCGTGCCAATCAACCCTTTTTTCGTCTTTATTAAAAATACTTGCTAGTTTAGAATGACTCATGTTTTAGTATTTTATAGGTTGCTATTTAAAATTTCTGCGATATGCAAAACTTTTAAAGGCTGTTTGTTTCTATTAATTAATCCTTCTAAATGCATTAAGCAAGAAGTGTCTGTAGCAGTAATTACTTCTGCACCACTTTCTAAATGATCTTGAATTTTGTCTTTTCCCATTTTAACAGAAACGGCTTCTTCTGTAACAGCAAACGTACCTCCAAAACCACAACATTCGTCACTTCTTTTTAAAGTGACTAATTCTGCTCCTCTTACCTCTTGCAGCAATTCTTCTATATAAGAATATTTTGGGCCAACAACTTCTGAGCAAGAACCTAAACGTAGTCCTCTTAGTCCGTGGCAACTTTTATGAACTCCAATTTTGTGAGAAAAAGTAGCACCCACATCTTTTATTTTTAAGATGTTTAAAATAAAATCGCACAATTCATATACATTATCTCTCACTTTTGTTACTTCAGTTGTCTGTGGAATAATGTTGTAATGTTTTTTTACATGATACGCGCAACTTCCAGAAGGAGTAACAATATAATCGAACTCCTTAAAATTGTCTACAAAGTTATTACAAGCACCAACAGATTCATATTCATAACCCGAGTTTGCCATGGGTTGACCACAACAGGTTTGCCCTGACGGATACCCAACATCAACATTTAATTTTTCTAAAAGTTCTAAGGTAGCAATACCAACTTGTGGGTATAACTGATTGATGTAACAGGGTATAAATAGACCTACTTTCATGCGGAAATGATATTAATATTTATAGATACAATAGTACAAAAACTGATTATTGGAGTCTTCCTAAATTTTGACCATTAGTAATACTTATTTTGCCTTATTATTTAGATTGATATTAAATAAAGCAAATAAAAGCATAAATATTTAAGTTTTTATCTAGAGTTAACTAGTTAAAAAGAGGGTGTTTTACTTTTTAAATTAAATGTATAGCAGAATACATTGTAAAAGCTAATAAAATAACGTTAGCACTAATTAATTACTGCTCGGAAATTTTGGTTTTATATTTTTTTAAATAGTTAGAAGGAGTAGAGTTCATCACTATTTTAAATTGACGATTAAAATTAGATATATTTTTAAAGCCAGATTCATAACAAATTCCGGCAATATTAAATTTGTCTTCCATTAACATTTTACAAGCATATCCTATTCTTATTTCAGTAACGTATCTAGAGAACGTTTTTTTATTTACACGTTTAAAATAGCGACTAAAAGCAGCGGTATTCATGTTAGCAATAGAGGCAGCGGTTTCTAAATTAATTTCTTTATTAAAGTTTTTAAATATGTAAGCTTGTACTTTGTCTTGTATATCACTTTTGTTAGATTTAAAGGAATTAACAAATCCATCACTCGCTAATTTTTTTGTAGATGTGTGTTTTGCGAGTTTATTTAATATAATTAAAAATGAGATTGTTTTATTAAATCCTTCTAAATCTAGCATTTTTTTAATCTCATTGATAAGGCTAGTATCTACGTTTAAGAATTTTACACCATATTTAGCTCTTTCAAAAAGTGCTAATATATGTTTCATTTCTGAAGCTTCAAAAAACGAATCTCCTAAATAGTTTTGCTTAAAATGAATCGCAATTGCCTTTACTAATTCGGTAGCATTTTGATTAAAATAATCTTCACTATTCACCCACATGTGAGGTAGGTTTTTACCAATTAGGATTACATCTCCAACATTAAATTTTTCAATACTATCGCCAATGAAACAAGTGCCTTCACTTTTTAAGATCACCACTAATTCTAACTCAGCATGATAATGCCATATTTTTAAAAAATAAGGGTATTCATTTACCTTTGTAGTTAAAGAGCTATTACTAATACTGCTTCTATCTAAGCGGTGTAATTTCATGAAAAATAATATTTTGTAAAAAAAAAAACAGAAATTTAATACCATAATAAAGGTACTAAATTTCTGTTATAATTAAAAAATTAAAATATTAGTCTAAGAAAAATATAGTAATTATTGTTTGCTATTTTATCAAATGGTTCGGCAAGTCTTTAACATGCTCGCAGCATAATTGCTCCATAACTTGCTGAAATTCTCGTTTCATTAAAGAAATGGTATGGTTACCACCTTCTTTACCTAATGCGCCAACACCGTACATAAAACTACGTCCCATAAATGTAAATTCTGCTCCGTTAGCCATTGCTCTAGCAATATCTGGCCCACCACGTAAACCAGAGTCTACCATGATTTTTATGTCATTCTTAAACTTTTTAGCCAAATGAGTCATAGGTACAATAGAAGATTGACCTGCGTCTAATTGTCTTCCTCCATGATTAGATACAATTAATCCATCTACACCTAAATTAATGGCTTTTTGTGCATCCATTTCATTTACAACACCTTTTATGACTAATTTACCTTTCCATTGGTCTCTTATAGAAGCAATTCTATCTTCATTTAATCGACCTGAAAAAGTTACATCCATAAATTCACCTAATTTTTTTAGATTCAATCCTTTAGGCATATACTTTTCCATTGTTTTAAAAGCAGGTTGCCCATGAATTAAAGTTTGGATAGCCCAATCTGGCTTTTTAAATACTTCAAGAATATTTTTTACACTCATAGATGGAGGCATTGCTAAGCCGTTTCTAACATCTCTTGGTCTATAACCAAATGTAGGTACATCTGCTAAAATAACTAAGACATCTGTTCCTGCATTTGCAGCTCTATCTAACAAATCTCTTTTAACACTTTCTTCTGCAGGATGATATAATTGAAACCATGATTTTCCTTCTGTTAATTCTGCTACACGTTCTATACTAGAAGTAGTAACAGTACTTAAGATAAAAGGCACATTATGATCAAAGGCTGCTTTCGCTAAAATTTCTGGAGAATTTGGCCACATAAGCCCTTGAAGTCCAACTGGTGAAATTCCAAAAGGAGCATCGTATTCATGACCAAATAATTCTGTTTTTAAATTAGATTTATCAAACTTTGATAAATATTGAGGCATTAACTCTATTTTCTGAAGGTCAGTACGATTTTTATCTAAATTAATATCTTCGTTACATCCACCATCTAAATACTCAAAAGCAAATTTTGGCATTTTAACCATTGCTCTTTTTCTTAAATCTGTTACAGAGGGATATTTAGGGTTTATTTTTATTTCCATTTTTTTATTTATAAATTTTAAAAGCCCTGTATCCGTAAAGAGCAATAAAGCAAAAGCAAATAAAAGGTAAAATAAATGAAAAGTTGACTCCTGTAAACGGACCAATTTTTTCCATATCTATCATTGAACCTTGTAATATTGGCATTAAAGCACCACCTACAATTGCCATAACCAAACCTGCAGCTCCTAGAGCCGAATCTTCTTCACTTAATCCGTCTAAGGCTATTCCGTAAATTGTAGGGAACATTAAAGACATAAATGCTGAGGTTGCAACTAGTAAGTATAAACCAGCCATTCCTTCAATTAAAATTACTCCAGCAGTGGTAACCATCGCACCAATTGCGAAAATCATTAATAGTTTTTTTGCGTTGATGTATTTCATCATAAAAGTACTGATAAAACGACTTCCTAAGAAAATAGACATGGCAACAATATTAAAGTTTTGCGCTGTCGATTTTGGTATTCCTAAATTTCCTGCATATTGAATAATAAATGTCCAACACATAATTTGTGCTGCTACATAAAACATTTGTGCTAAAACACCTTCTTTGTATTTTCCGTTTGCAAATAATCTTTTAAAAGAATCTGCTGCACTAGAATATTTTTTAGTAGTATCTCTTTTCGGCATTTTAGTTACCGAAATTAACACCAACATTGCTATTACTACAAAACCAAGTATTACGTAAGGATCTCTAATAATTGCTAAATCGTGTGTTCTTATTACTGCTTTTTGAGCTTCGTCTAATGTGTTAAAAATAAGTTCTCCTGCTTCATTTCTTTTATCAGAATCTAGGGCGACTAATATAAATTTTGAAGCGACAAACATTCCGAATAAAGACCCAATAGGATTAAAGGCTTGTGCTAAATTTAAACGTTGTGTAGCTGTTCTTTCATCTCCCATAGAAAGAATAAAAGGGTTTGCTGTAGTTTCTAAAAACGCTAATCCGAAGGTTAAAATATAAAGCGATCCTAAAAAGAAACCGAAGACTTCAAATTCCGCTGCCGGAAAAAATAATAAAGCTCCAATAGCGTATAATGTTAAACCTAAAAGAATTCCTTTCTTATAGCTATATTTTCTTACAAATAAAGCAGCAGGAATTGCCATTGTTGCGTATCCACCATAAAAAGCAAGTTGTACTAAAGCAGCTTTTGCAGTAGATATTTCCATGACGGTACCAAAAGCAGCAACCATGGGATTTGTAATATCATTGGCAAAACCCCAGAGTGAAAATAAAGAGGTAATGATGATAAAAGGAATTAAAACTTCCTTGGAAACTACGGGGATTTTTTTTGACTCAGCCATAATAAAGTTTTGTTGTGTGTATAAAAAAAGCACTTTCAAAAGATCTATATTGGGGGGAGATCCTTAAATTAAAAGTGCTTCTATAATATTAAGAAATATTATCTATATTGTGCATAGATAACTTTTGTTTGTAAATATTCTTCCATTCCATGTTTACCATCTGCACCACCTAAACCAGATTTTTTCCAACCTGCGTGGAAACCTTGAATTGCTTCAAAATGCTCTCTGTTAATGTAGGTTTCACCATATTGTAATTCTTCTGCAGCATACATTACTTTGTTAAAGTTTTCTGAGAATATAGATGATGTTAATCCAAATTCACAGTCATTTGCTAAAGCAATTGCTTCGTCAAGAGTACTAAATTTCATCACAGGTAAAACTGGTCCAAAAACTTCTTCTTGAATAATTTGCATGTTTTGAGTTACATTAGTTAATAAAGTTGGTTGATAAAAATATCCTTTATCAAATCCTGGAGTTCTAGTTCCTCCAACAACAACTTCTGCTCCTTCTTTTTTAGCAAATTCTACCATTTCAGAAACCTTATCTAATTGCGCTTTAGAAACCAAAGCACTCATATCTGGATTGTTTTCAGAAAAAGCATCTTCTACTTTTAGAGTTTTCATTTTTGCTGCAACCATGTCTAAAAATTTATCGTGTATAGATTCTTCTACATATAAACGTTCTGCACAGTTACATACTTGTCCGCTAAACGTAATTCTAGAAGTAACAACCGCATTTACAGCCAATTCTAAATTAGCATCTGCACATACAATTGCTGGAGCTTTACCACCTAACTCTAAAGAAACTTTAGTAATGTTTTTAGAGGCGGCTTCCATAACCATTTGACCAGCACCAACACTACCTGTTAAGCTAATAATACCAGTAATAGGACTTTTAGAAAGTGCATTACCAACAATACTACCTTTACCACAAACATAGTTTAATACACCAGCCGGAAGTTTTATTGCTTCTATTAATTTAGCAAATGCCATTACCGTATTTGGTGCAATAGAACTTGGGTTTATTACACATGTATTTCCGGTAATTAAAGAACCAGCAACTTTTCTAGCCATTACAAAGAATGGAAAGTTCCAAGGTAAAATACCTACAGCAACACCAATAGGTGCTTTGTGTAAAAAGATGTGCTCTTTAGTACGGTCACTTTGTATAATTTCTCCTTCTATTCTTCTTGCAAAACCTGCATAATAGTCAAAGTAATCTGCGGTAACATCAATTTCTACTTGTGCTAACCCCATTACTTTTGCTTGCTCTGCTGCTAACGTTTTTGCTAAGAAAATTCTATTCTCACGAATAACATCGGCCATTTTATTTAAATAGTTAGCTCTTTGAATTGCAGGAAGAGATTTCCATGCATGTTGAGAAGCTTGTGCTGCTTCTAAAGCTAATTGAGCATCCTTAACGCTTCCAATAGGCATTAAAGATAACACTTCTTCTGTACAAGGATTTAAAATTTCAATTACTTCTGTAGAGGTCGATTTTACAAATTTTCCGTTGATATACTGTTCAAATTGCTGCATAAAATATTTTTTAATTAATTGTTTTTATATTAAATGAAGTCAAAAAAATAAGATAATTTTTAAGCTTCTTCTGCTACTAACATATTGGTCATAAAAGACATTAAGCAAACTTATAAATATAACTGAGTAAAATTTTATCCATAATATGCAATAATATGTATAATTTAAACATAAGTGTATTTAAAAAGGTATAACAACCCTCTAATAATTACTTGTAGAGATGTTTTTTTGTGAATATTATAAAGTTGGGTTTGTGTATGTTCTATAAATGTTTTGTCTGAATTGTGTTTTTAGTTTCAATTAATATGTTACAATGTAATCTAATTTATATATTGATGATATTTATTAGAATTGAGAGCCTACTGTTAAAATATTTAATTGTTTAGTAACTATCAATTTTTCTTAAATAGAATTCCAATCTAAGCTTGCATAATGTTTTTTTAGATATGCTTTTACAATAACAATATCATCTTTAGAAGATAAGTCTGGTACGTGTTCCGAAAGCGGAATTCCGACAACTTTATTAGTCGTTTCTGTAATGTAATTTAAAAGAGAGCTTTGCATTTCCTTTTCATTTCTAATAGGGTGTACAGGACAATTTTTTAAAAATGGATAAAACTCTTTACCATTAAATTTAAAAATATTCATACTCACTCTTAGCTTTCCGTCTCTGTCATAAAAATTAGGCACCTCTTCTTCTGAAGGTTTTTCAAGAATGTTGATGAGGTTATTTTGATCATCTAATTTTGTCAATGCAAATTTAGAAATTCGTTCTAACGGAAATTCTAAGGTGTCTCTATTATAACTGATAAAAGCATTCTTGTGTTCAGTTTTTCTTAGTGTATAAAGTGCTTCTGTAGAGTATAGATTATCGCTATTGCAAACCGTATAAAATTGATTGTTCAATTCGGGAAATTGTTCTACAGCTTGTAAAAGAGCGTCTGCAGTTCCAAAAGGTTTTACTCTGTCTTTTGGAATATATTGTATGGGAAAAGAAATATTTAATCCTTTAAAATCGTTATTTTTATCCTTACTTCCGTAGAACTCTTTAAACAAACCACCTTCTTCATTGATAACTATATAGATGTTTTTATAACCTGCTTTTTTTGCATTGTACAATAGATAATCTAACACAGGTCTCCCTGTTTTATCTAAACTAATTAAACTTTTACTTCTGTTGTTTGCTTGTGCAGTTTCATTAGAATCTATGGTTTTAGAAGTTGCTGGTTTCTTCATTCTAGAAGAGGCTCCACCAGCTAATATGATCAAGTTATTGTGCATGTAAATTATTGGTTTTTTTTGACTTTTTAAAAGTAATCAATTCAAGTTAAAATTGTATTTTTATTTCATGGATTTATTTTCTTCAGAAACAATACAAAATATTTTACCCTTTGATGGAGTTACAAATTATCACGGAATAATTCTAAATAAAAAGCAGTGTGCGTTTTATTATCAAAAATTAATGGAAACCATCAACTTTAAAAATGATGAAGCAATTATTTTTGGTAAAAAGATATTGACCAAGAGAAAAGTAGCTTGGTACGGAGAGTCAGAATATTCCTATACTTATTCTAAGATAACAAAAACCGCCAATATTTTTACCAAAGAATTGTTAGCTCTTAAAGAAATCGTAGAGCAGGAGAGTGGTGAAACGTATAATTCTTGTTTGTTAAATTTATACCATTCTGGTGATGAAGGAATGGCGTATCATTCCGATGGAGAAAAAATGCTAAAGGAAAACGGAGCTATTGCTTCTTTATCTTTAGGAGCAGATCGTAAGTTTTCTTTTAAACATAAAGAGAACAAACAAAGAGTAGACATTATTTTAGAAAAAGGGAGTTTGTTGGTTATGAAAAAAGGGACACAAACCAATTGGTTGCACAGATTACCGCCAACTAAAAAGGTGAATTCACCTAGAATTAATTTAACTTTTAGAACAATAGAATTGTAATGTTAATTATCAATTTTTTTGATAAAATCGTCTCTATAATTTAACCCAATAGGTATCCAATTATTATCAATAATAATTCTATTTCTTTGCACAGAATAAATATGTTTTATAGAAACAATGTAGGATTTATGCACACGGATAAAATTTAATCTCCCTAATTTTTCTTCAAAACTCTTAAGACTGCTAAGTGTTAAAATAGGTTTTTCTCTATGGGTATGAATTTTAATATAATCTTTTAAAGACTCTATATATTTTATATCTGCTAAGTTTATTTTTAGATTCTCATATTCAGATTTTACAAAAATAAACTCAGGTGTTGTTTCTAAGTTTGTAACAGGTGTTTCTTCTTCTGTTTTAGACTTCAATAAACTTTGTGCTCTTGTTGCCGCTTTTAAAAAGCGATGAAAAGGAATTGGTTTTACTAGGTAGTCGATGGCATTTAAGTTAAAACCTTCTACGGCATAATGAGAGTATGCAGTTGTAAAAATAAATAGTGGTTTGTTGTCTAAAGATTTTATAAAATCGATTCCAGAAAAATCTGGCATTTCTATATCAGTAAAAATTAAATCTATTTTTTGTGCTTGTAAAATGGTTGTTGCTTCAAATCCATTAGAGCAAGAACCTACTAATTCTAAAAACGGAACTTTAGAAATAAAGTCTTCTAATAATTCTAATGCTAGCGGTTCGTCATCAATAATTATACACTTCATTTTTTATTTTTTTAAGTTGATTTTTAGATTTACTTCAAATGATTTTTTAGTATTCGTAATCTCTAAAGTATGCGCGTTTGGGTACAATAAATTTAATCTGTTTTGTATGTTTTCTAAACCAATACCAGAGTCTTTATTTAAAGCATTTTGTAGTGATGATAAATTGTAAACAGCTAAATGTAATTGATCTTCATTTGTAGATATTTTAATAGTAATATCTGTTTTACCTTTATAATCTGTTCCGTATTTAAAGGCATTTTCTATAAAAGAAATAAGAAGCAGAGGTTCTATTTTATAGTTTAAATTTCCATGAACATTTATTTTTACACCACTAGAATCCTTTAATCTTAATAACTGTAAAGAGATGTAATTTTTTATGTATTCTATTTCTTTTTCTAAACAAATATAATCTTCATTGGCCTCGTAAATCATATATCGCATGAGTTCGGATAAGGTAACAATGGCAACGGTAGTATCATCAGATTTTTTATTCGCTAAAGAATAAATACTGTTTAATGTATTAAATAAAAAATGAGGGTTTAACTGTGCTTTTAAAAATGATAATTCAGAATTTACTTTTTGAGAAGCAGCAATAGTTCGTTCTTTTTCAGATTTATACCATTCTGCAACTAGCTTTACACAAGTGCTTAAAGCAAAAAATATCAGCAGTAAAATAGGAGGTCTTAAATTGAAGTTGTTTTCTCTAGGTCCTCTAAAATTGGGATTAAATTGACCTTCGGGAAAAGGCGGTCTTAAAGAAATTTTTAAAGAATATTTCATTATAAAAGTTATAGAAAATATAATTCCTAATGAAATTAAAAGGTATAAAATAATTTTTTTATTCAGTAAAAAATGGGGGATTAGCACTAAATAATTTAAATAAAAAACAGCAATAAAAGTGAAGTTTAAAATATAAAACTCATTCGGAATTGTGCTTAATCTAGCATAAGACTGAATGGCAGTTATCACCAAAAAGAAAATCCATATAAGACAATGGACAATTATTATGGTGTTATTTTTTTTAAATAAAGTACTCAATGTTTTCATTATTTAACAAATGCAAAATTATATGAGACGTTTCTTAAAACTCTCCCAATAAACTGTTGTTTTTATCACAAAAAAGGTTGAAAATTAAGTTACTAGAAATAAGTAGCTTAATTTTCAACCTTAAATATATCTTTTAAGAGTAAGACGTATTAATCATCTTCATTTTCTAATTCATAAGGTCTAAATTCCCAAACATCATCAAAATAATAATTACCGCTTCTACCCATTAATACAAATGCTTTTGTATCAAAAGTAAAAGTAGATGCATTTTGTCTTGCAGAACCTTCAAATACTGGTAACTCTTCCCAAGTATCTGTAGCAGGGCTATATTCCCAAGCATTGGTATTTATAGAACCAGCAATACCCGTAGTTACATATCCTTTTCCGTCTAAAGAAAAAGCTGCACCACTGCTTAAAAGAATACTATAATCGTCATCATCATCTTCATCGTCATCTAAGTCTGTTAAACGTGTCCAAGTGTTACCATTAAAAGCATAAAAATCTTCTTCGTAAGCATTATTATGGATTCCTAAGCCAATATAAGCAACATCATCAATAGTGAAAACAGAAGCATCTTTACGTTTTTGTCCACTAAAACCAACAGATTGTTCCCATGTGTTTGAAGCAACATCATATTTCCAGAAATCTTTTTGTTCGCTACCATCATAACCTGTACCAATATAACCATCGTTACCAATAGAAAAACCAATAGCAGCATATCTTGCAGTTCCTCCAAAATCTGCTTTTTGAGTCCAAGTGTCTGTAGTTGGGTCATATTCCCAAAAATCTTTTAATTCTTCTTCATCAAGTTCGCTATTAAAACCAGTACCTAAATACCCTTTACCATTAATAGAAAAACCTACAGCACTACTTCTTGCAACTCCAGGGAAATCAGCTTTCTTTATCCAGTAATTTTCACTAGAATTATATTCCCAAGTATCAGCTAAAAAATCATCACCATCATAACCTGTAACAAGGTATCCTTTATCACCAATAGTAAAACTTACAGAGTTTGCTCTAGAATCTCCATTAAAAGCAGAACTCTCTACCCAGTTTCCATATTCATCATCGTCATCATCACTACATCCTACAAAAAATAGAGACATTAATAATGTTGCTAAAAAGAGAATACTACTCTTCTTTATTAAATTTGTTTTTCTCATTAGATTTAATTTATTCATTTGCTTAATTATTGGGCAAACTTAAAAGCTAATAAATAGGTAACATTACAAAATAGACAAACAAGGGTATTTTATAGATAAACATGTAAACCAAATGTTAATTTTCTTAAAAGGTGTTAATTATAAGGTTTAGCGGTGTTTTTTATGGGTAAGTCTATAAAAAGAGTCTGTTTATATATTTTATGATTTTTGATGAGAGCTGTCCTAATATTTTTGCTTGAAAAAGTAAAATGAGGTATTTGATTTTTGGTATTATAGGTATTGTCTTTTTAGCATCTTGTGCTACAGATGATACTACTTATGAAGTAGGAAGTGATTTTATTGATAACAATATTCAAGTTAGAATTTTAGATACATTTTCTATAAAAACAGGAACTTTTAAATTAGATTCTTTAATTACGTCTGGTACTAACAGAATTTTAGTGGGTAATGTAGAAGATGGGCATTTAGGTACTTTAACTGCAAAATCTTATCTTCAGTTAATAACCTCTAATTTTTCTATAAGTACAGATGCGGTGTATGATTCTATAGGGATGATTTTAAATTATGATAATTACTATTATGGAGATACTACAAAAGTACAAACCTATACATTACATAGAATTACAGAAACAGTAGAGCCAGAAGACGATGCTACTAGTTTTTACAATACATCTTCCTTAGAATACGATGCTGCAATTTTAGGGCAACTTTCATTTACGCCAAGACCTAATAGACCTACAGATTCTTTATTTGTTAAAATGGATGACCTTTTAGGAGAAGAAATTTTTGATAAAATTGTAGACAATGATATTAATAACACAGACGATTTTTTACAATATTTTAAAGGATTGGTAATTGCGCCAGATACGTCTGTAAGTAGCCATGTTTTAGGTTTTAATGCACAAACTACAACAGGTGTAGGGAATTCTATGATGCGATTGTATTATTCTATAAATGATGATGACAGTGAAGATAATGATTATTACATAGATTTTGTAATTTCTTCAGCAGGGCAACAGTTTAATGAAATAAAATCGGATTTGTCTAGTACCGTTTTAGGCGATTTTGAAGATGGTGAAGAAATAAAATTAAGTACAACCACAGATAATTTATTGTTTGCACAATCTGGAACAGGAATTTCAGCGAGAATAGAAATGCCTTCTATTAAAAGACTTTCTGAGTTGTATGAAAATGCTGCTACTTTAAGTGCCGAATTAACCTTTAGTCCCTTAAAGGGGAGTTATAGTGATGATAATCCGCTGCCAGAATACTTGTCGGTTTATATTGTAGATCATAAGAATAGAATTATACAACAACTTACGGATATAGATGGTAATACAGCTTCTGCAATTTTAATAGAAGATACAGATGAATTTAATGAAGATACTTATTACTACGTTAATTTAAGTGGATTTGTAGAGCAAATTTTATACTCAGATACCGATTTAAATTATGCCTTAATGATTCAGTCGGGAAACTTCTCTAAAGAAGTAAATAATGTAGTTATAGAAAATAACGCAAGTACTAATAGAGAAGTAAAATTATCAGTAAAATATTTAAACTATTAAGATGAGAAAAAAGATATTATTACTAGTATTAGTAGTTTCAGGACACGCTTTGTTTGCTCAAAGTAATACAAATACACCCTATTCTTTATTTGGTTTAGGTGTAGAAAATAAAACAGCCACAGGAGGTTTAACCGGTTTAGGAAACACAGGTATTGCACAAGCTAATCCGTTTGAAATAAATTTATTTAACCCAGCGAGTTTAAGTAGTATTTTACCAAAGTCTTTTTTATATGAATTTGGTTTAAACGGTACATATTCTACCTTACAAACAAGCAGTGTTAGTGAAAGTACTAGCAATGGAAACATCTCTCATCTAGCAATTGCGTTTCCTATAAAACAAGGTTGGGGTATGAGTATTGGTTTGCTTCCGTATACAAAAACGGGATACAATATAGATGTAGAAAATGCCATTGAAGGTTCTGCAGACACCTATATTACAAGAATAACAGGAGAAGGAGGTTTAAATAAATTTTATTTATCTACCGGTTTTAAAGTGATTAAAAATTTATCTTTTGGTGTAGATGTGTCTTTTCTTTTTGGATCTATCAATCAAGAAAGTATAGTGTATACAGGTTCTTTAGTTTCTATCAGTGATCAAAATCATTACGGAGGCGTAAAGTTAAAAACAGGATTGCAATATAAATTACCATCAATTAAAGGTTTCGAAAACACTATTGGCGCTACGTTAGAATCGCCTTCATCTTTAGGAGGATCGCAAACCAGAACTTCTTACAAAACATCATCAAGCGGAACATCAATAAGTATAGAAGAGGATGTAGAAAATGATTTAGAGAATTTCGAATTGCCATTTTCCTACGGAGTAGGACTTACTTCTGTAATCAATAAAAAAATTACTACAAGTTTAGATTACCGAAAATTACTTTGGAGCGACACTGCACAACCGCAAAATAACGAAAGTTATGCAGACCAATCTATCTATGCTTTTGGTGTAGAATATGTATCTACATCAAAAAAATATAATTATTGGTCTAATATAAAATATAGAGCAGGTTTTAATTATAATACAGGTTTTTTAAAGATTTCTAACCAACAAATAGATAGTTATTTTATATCTTTTGGGGTAGGTTTACCAATGAAAAAGTATAGTAATGATAATTTTAATATTTCTTATTCTTACGGTAGAGAAGGTACTTTAGATAGCAACTTGATTCAAGAAAACTTTCATAAAATTACTTTAAACCTAAACTTTGTTGGTCAATGGTTTAATAAAAAGAAAATAGATTAAACAAATAGCTTTGTAATTTAAAATAAGTGCGGTAATCCCTTTAAATAATTTGTATTTTTGCACAAAATTATTTTCTTTTGGATACTACAAATCAAAAATCGACAAACCTTAATAAATATATCAGCTCATCTGGTATGTGCTCTCGTAGAGAAGCAGAAAAATTTATAAATGAAGGTAGAGTTACCATCAACGGTAAACCAACGCAATTAGGAAACAGAGTTGCTAAAAAAGATGTTGTAAAGTTAGACGGACGATTAGTAGAACCTAAAAATGTTACGCTATATATTGCCTTAAATAAGCCGGTAGGTATAGTTTCTACTACCGATGATAGAGAGCCAAATAACATTGTAAAACACGTAAATTATCCAGAAAGACTATTTCCTATTGGACGTTTAGATAAACCGTCTGAAGGATTAATTTTTTTAACAAATGATGGAGATATCGTTAACAAGATTCTACGTGCGGGTAACAACCACGAGAAAGAATATTTTGTTTCTGTAGACAAATCTATTACAGATGATTTTATTGATAAAATGGGGAGTGGAATTCCTATTTTAGGTACTATGACAAAAAAATGTTTGGTAGAAAAAGTAAGCGATAAAATTTTCAAAATTATTTTAACGCAAGGATTAAACCGCCAAATTCGTAGAATGTGCGAATACTTAGATTACGAAGTAACTAAGTTAAAACGTACTAGAATAATGAATGTTGAGCTTGGTTATCTACAATCTGGAGATTGGCGAGAATTAACAGATGAAGAGATGAAAGAAATTAATAAAATGATTTCTAGTTCATCAAAAACTCAAGAAGCATCTGCAGTTAAAGAGAAGCCTAAAAAGCAAGTTTCTAAGAAAAAGGCAGCGCCAACTAAAAACGATTTCAATAAAAAAAGTGCTTCTTTTAGAAAATCATCTCCAAAAAGTAAAAGAAATAACGCTGGTGCTTCCTCTAAAAAGAAACGCTGGTAATCTTTTTTGGGCGTTACCTTGCAGGTCAGGCTTTACGCTATATCTTTTTTTATAATTTTATGCAAAAGCATTAAAATTATAAAAAAAGGATGCCGCTTCAATCCTTAACGCACATTTTAGCCAACCAAAATAAAGCCATAATTTTTTGCCTTTTTTATAACAGTTCATTTTATTTATCAATTCTTAAATAATAGTATCTTTGCAGGCAATGAAACGGAATTTATTTTAAAAAATAAATAAATGAGAGGACCAGATAATTATATCGGTTCTAAAGTTTTGTAATTAATTATAGTTACAAAAATCATCAAAAATTAAACGATTGAAATTCGACTTAAAAATTACCGACCCAAAAAGTAAGGCAAGAGCAGGAGTAATAACTACTGATCACGGAGTAATAGAAACTCCTATCTTTATGCCTGTGGGAACTGTTGGAACCGTAAAAGGAGTACATCAAACAGAATTAAAAAACGACATAAATCCTGATATTATTTTAGGAAACACGTATCACTTATATTTACGTCCTGGTTTAGATATTTTAGAAAAAGCAGGTGGTTTGCACAAATTTATGAATTGGGATAGAAATATTCTTACAGATTCTGGTGGTTACCAAGTATATTCTCTTTCTGGAAGAAGAAAAATTAACGAAGAAGGGGTAAAGTTTAAAAGTCATATAGATGGTTCTACGCATCATTTTACACCAGAAAATGTAATGGAAACCCAAAGAACTATTGGTGCAGACATTATTATGGCGTTTGATGAGTGTACACCATATCCTTGTGATTATAATTATGCAAAAAGATCTATGCATATGACACATAGATGGTTGACTAGATGTATCAATCATTTAGATAAATTACCTTATAAATACGGTTTCGAGCAAACTTTTATGCCAATTGTACAAGGTAGTACGTATAAAGATTTACGTAGACAATCTGCAGAATATATTGCAAATTCAGGTCAGCAAGCAAATGCAATTGGAGGTCTTTCAGTTGGGGAACCAGCAGAAGAAATGTATGCAATGACAGAAGTTGTTACAGAAATTTTACCAGAAGACAAACCAAGATATTTAATGGGAGTTGGTACGCCAATTAACATTTTAGAAAACATTGCTTTGGGTATAGATATGTTCGATTGTGTAATGCCAACAAGAAATGCTAGAAACGGTATGTTGTTTACAGCACACGGTTCTATCAATATAAAAAATAAAAAGTGGGCAGAAGATTTTAGTCCAATAGACGATATGGGAATTACAGGAGTAGACACCATGTATTCTAAAGCCTATTTACGCCATTTATTTGCAGCAAAAGAAATGTTAGGAAAACAGATTGCCTCAATTCATAATTTAGGTTTTTATGTTTGGTTAACACGTGAAGCAAGAAAACATATCATAGCAGGAGACTTTAGAGAGTGGAAAGATATGATGGTAAAACAAATGGATAAACGTCTTTAAAAAGTAAGCACTGAGCAGTCTCAGTTTACAGTTAGAATAGTAACGTTTTAAGAAAGAATTAGAATAAAAAATAATATAATAAGTAAAAAAAATCACTTCGTAAAAGTCCTTCCCTTCGGGAAGGATTTAGGATGGGCTTATGAAAATAATAGACTGGTACATATTAAAACGATTTTTGGTAACTTTCTTGTTCACCTTATTAATCTTGATTCCTATTGCTATTGCCATAGATATATCAGAAAAGATTGATAACTTTTTAGAGCATGCAGATTTAGGATTGTACCAAATTATAGATGAATATTACAAGAATTTTATCATCTATTATGCCAATACATTTATGCCTTTGGCATTATTTATTGCTGTAATTTTATTTACTTCTAAACTATCTAATAATACAGAAATTATTGCCATTACAAATGCAAGAGTTTCATTCACACGTTTTTTATATCCTTATTTTGTTGGAGCTACCTTAGTTACAATTATTTCTTTAGGGATGAATCATTTTGTGGTACCTAATAGTAGTAAGGAACGGAAAAAGTTTGAAAGAGAGTATATTAAAAGTAGCAGGCAAAAGCACGAGTTAAAATATGTAAGAGAATTTAGTTTGCAACTTACTGATAGCACTTACATCTTTATACGTAGTTTTGATACAGAATCTAATTCAGGTTATGATTTTACATCAGAAGTATATGATGGTATAGAAATGAAATCGAAACTAGTTGCTGATAGAATAAGTTATAAAAAAACCGATTCTACTTCTATTTTTACCTTATCTAATTGGAAATTACGTAAAATTTTTAACGATAGAGACAGTATTTTTTCTGGATCTAAAATAGATACTGTTTTTAACTTTACTCCAAGAGATTTAATTTATAAATCTGCTTTAGCTCAAGAAATGCCTTCTGGAGAATTACAAGAATTTATTGGAGTTTCTAAAAAGAGAGGTGTTAAAAATTTAAATGCATATCTGGTGGAGTTTTATAAAAGAACAAGCTTACCAATAGCTTCTTATATTTTAACTATTATTGCCGTTGCTTTGGCTTTTAGAAAAAGAAGAGGTGGTACTGGAGTCAATTTGGCTATAGGAATTGGATTAATGTTTATGTATGTTTTCTTAATGAAAATAGCTGAGGTTTTAGGTGCTGTTGCGGGGGTTAACTCGCTACTGTATGTTTGGCTTCCAAATATTGTTTTTGGCTGTGTAGCTATTTATCTCTACTATAATGCAAGAAAATAAGTTAAACAATTATTTACAGTTACACCTTATTGTTTTTATTTGGGGGTTTACTGCAATTTTAGGCGCATTAATTAGTTTAGATGCCATTCCGTTAGTTTGGTACAGAATGTCTTTAGCAGTAGTTTTTATTGTACTTTATTTTATTATCAAAAAGAAATCATTTAAAGTTGACAAAAAAGGACTTGCAAAGTTCTTTGTAACAGGAGTTATCATTGCGCTGCATTGGATTTTTTTCTTTAAAGCCATAAAGGTTTCTAATGTTTCTGTTGCGCTAGTAACTATAAGTACCGGTGCATTTTTTGCCGCTTTAATAGAACCTATTTTCTATAAAAGAAGAATTAATCCATTAGAAATGGTGTTGGGCTTAATTGTTATTTTTGGGCTTTATATCATCTTTAATTTTGAGAGTCAATATAAATTAGGAATCATCTATGCGTTAATTGCATCTTTTTTAAGTGCATTGTTTTCTGTGTTTAATGGCCTTTTTATTAAAGAGTATGCTGCAAATACAATATCATTATATCAATTAGTTTTTGGGGTGCTTTTTATAACTGTTTATCTTTTAGTTACAAATGGTTTCTCGGTCTCTTTTTTTATAATTCCAACTTCAGATTGGATATACCTTTTAATTTTAAGTAGTATTTGTACGGCGTATGCGTTTATAGCTTCTGTTAAAATAATGAAATACATATCTCCATATACGGTAATGCTAACCATTAATTTAGAACCTATTTATGCAATTGTTTTAGCGTTATTTATATTTGGTGAAAAAGAAAAAATGAATCCAGAATTTTATTTTGGAGCATTTATAGTACTCTTTGTAGTTTTATTAAACGGAATTATAAAGAATAAAACGGTGATAAGAAATAAGATTAAAGCAAAGACTGTTAGAAAAAAGTAACTTCTTTTTAAAAAAAACAACTAATTTTATAGTATGTTTGTCTATTCAAACAACTAAAATCAAATAATTACAATATGGAATATTTAGATTTTGAAATGCCTATTAAAGAGCTTTTAGATCAATTAGATAAGTGTGAAATTATCGGTAAAGAAAGTGATGTAGATGTAAGTGCTACTTGTAAGAAAATCGAAAAGAAATTAGATAAAGCTAAGAAAGATATATATAAGAACTTAACCCCTTGGCAAAGAGTTCAATTATCTAGGCACCCTAATAGACCTTATACTTTAGATTATATTAAAGCTATTTGCGGAAATACCTTTATGGAGCTCCATGGAGATAGAAATGTAAAGGATGATAAAGCCATGATTGGTGGTTTAGGTAAAATTGGAGATCAGTCTTTTATGTTTATTGGTCAACAAAAAGGATACAACACAAAAACGCGTCAGTATAGAAACTTTGGGATGGCAAATCCTGAAGGTTACAGAAAAGCATTGCGTTTAATGAAAATGGCAGAGAAATTTGGTATTCCTGTGGTTACTTTATTAGATACACCTGGTGCATATCCTGGTTTAGAAGCAGAAGAGCGTGGACAAGGAGAAGCTATTGCTAGAAATATTCTAGAAATGACTCGTTTAAAAACACCAATTATTACGGTTGTTATTGGTGAAGGAGCATCTGGTGGTGCTGTAGGTATTGGAGTAGGAGATAGAGTTTATATGATGGAAAATACTTGGTATACTGTTATTTCTCCAGAATCTTGTTCTTCTATTTTATGGAGAAGTTGGGAGTATAAAGAACAAGCTGCTGCTGCATTAAAGTTAACAGGTACAGATATGAAGAAGTTAAAATTAATTGACGGAATTATAGCGGAACCAATAGGTGGAGCACATACCGATAGAGAAGGAGCTTTTAAAGCGGTACAAGAACAAATTCTTACTGCATTTGATGAGTTAAAAGATTTAAATGATACAGATTTAGTTTCTCAAAGAATGGATAAATATGCTGCAATGGGAGTTTACAAAGAGTAACCTCTTATTACTAAGCACAAAAAAAGGCGAAATCTACATGTAGATTTCGCCTTTTTTTTATGAATTTATATTTAATTATATGTCTAAAGACTCTAATAAAGATTTTAATCTAGGATCTGAAGGTCTTGGAGCATTTGCTTCTACAATGTTTCCTTGTGGATCAATTAAAATAAATCTTGGAATACCAGATATTTGGTATGCTTGCTGAAAACTAAAATCTTGCCCTGCCCAAAGTTGAACACCACTTAAATCTTTTTCTTTTACAAAGTCTCTCCATTTTTTTTCTGCAGCTTCCCAAGAACCACCACTTCTTCTAGATTCATCAGTAGAAATACTAATAAATTCTATATTTTTATTATGAAATTCTTTTTCTATACTTTTTAAAGAAGGTATTTCTCTAATACAAGGTCCGCACCAAGTAGCCCAAACATCTATATATACATATTTTCCTTTAAAAGAATCCAAAGATTTTTTTCCACCTTTAACATCTACATAGTCTTCAAATTTAGGAGAAGCATTTCCTTTTCCCATACTTTTGTTTGATATATACGTTTTTTCAAAGTACTCAAACATTTGTGTATTTTGTTTAGTAGCCATATCTACTAAAGAACTATCTAAATCATTATAAGAAGATAGAATACTATCAAAATCTTTTTTTAATGAGGTCATTTTAGTATCAAAAGCTTCTTGGTCTAAAGCAAAAAGGTCTGCAGGATTTCCTATGTTTTCACTTTGTTCTAATTGTGCAATGATAAAATTAGAGTTAGAAGATCCAGCTCCTGAATACTTGAAGCTTTTCATGAATTCTTCAGAATCACCTTTTACTGTAATGTCAAACCCATTTTTTAAATATAATGGAGCTCTTTTTTGAGCACTAGTTTGAAATGTATAAACATCTACTTTTGGCACTTTTAATGTATCTTTAAAAGAACCGTCTTTATTAATTGTAATTGTTTTAAGGATACCTGTTCTACTAGAAATTGTTAGAATAGAATCTGTGTTATTTTCTAATTTACCAGATAAAGAAACGTATTCTTTAGAATGTTCTTTTGTACAAGAAGCAATTGCTAATAGTGTAAAAAGTGCAAGTGTTAATTTTTTCATTTTTTTTATGCTTAAATTTAATTACAAATATATGGTATATGTGTAAATAAAATAGTTAAATAATTTACAAGAATGCAATCGAGATTACTTTTAAAATATCAATTTAAAAAATTAGGAGCCTTTTTATTTATATTCTCTTCCATTAGATTTCACTAAAATTAAAGAATTTTTCTTCGGATAAAAAAGTAAGCACTTTTGAATACTTGAATGAAAAAAATAAAAAAACTCTAGGTCTTATTTAGTTGATAAGATCTAGAGTTTTATAGTAGAAGAAAACGATGTTTTACAATATGATATTATTGCAACTTCAGAATTTATTGATTTAAGCTAATTGCTTAAATTATTTATTTTTCACAAAAATTAATTTATGTCTGCTCTTTGAGTTCTCTCTTTGGTCTAAATCAAATTTACCAATAGACTTAATAAGCGGAGTTAATTTGTCAAAACCATAATTTCTTGAGTCGAAATTGGGTTGTTTTTTCTGAAGTAAACTACCTACATCACCAAGAAAAGCCCAACCTTCTTCATCAGATAAATCTGAAATTGTTGAAGAGATTAGTTTAATTACTTTTGTTGTTATTTTATCAACACTATCTTTTTCATTGTCTTTGGTACTAATACTTTCTTTCTTTTCAGTTTGCTTTCTTAGAATTTCTATATAAATAAATTTATCACAAGCAACAATAAAAGGTGTGGGTGTTTTTTTCTCTCCAATACCAATAACTTGCTGTCCTGCTTCTCTTAATCTAGTGGCTAATTTTGTAAAATCGCTATCGCTAGAAACTAAGCAAAAACCATTTACTTTTTCTGAATATAGAATATCCATTGCATCAATAATCATTGCGGAATCAGTAGCATTTTTTCCTGTAGTATATGCGTATTGCTGTATAGGTGTAATAGCATTTTGTAATAGTAAATTTTTCCATTTAGACAAATGCGGACTCGTCCAATCTCCATAAATTCTTTTAATAGTTGGGTTGCCATATTTTGCAATTTCTTCCATCATTTCCTTAACGTGAGCAGACGGTATGTTGTCTCCGTCTATAAGTACTGCTAAATTTATATTGTTTTGGGCCATTTTATTGTTTTGTAATTGTAGCGAATAGAAGTATGTTCGGTGTCTTCAATTCTATTAATTATAATTTAAAAAGTAAAGTTAGTTTTTTGGTTTCATAAAATCAACAAGTACTAAATATTTGTTTTTTATGAAAATAGAACAATCAAACTAATTTAAAGCCTTCATTTTTATTTTAAACATTTTGGCAGCAGATGTGTAACCTCCTTCTGTACCGTCTACAAAGTGTGCGTGTTTTGTTTTTCTGTCTAATACGTAACAAGACATTACGGAGGCGTGTGTTACATGAATGCCGTAAACAATTTTATTTTCTTTTTCTAGTTGATTCAGGTAGATTATAAATAAGTCTGTTTTAGGTTGTTCTGCTGTAAATATTGTATTAATCATACCGTCTAACATAAATGTATGTGATAATTGACCAATTTGATTTAAGTATTGCTTTCCGTCTTCAGACATATTAAAATACCATTTACCAATTAAAGTTTTAAACCAATTTTTTAATAAATATTTTAAGTTCTTATTGGCGAGTGTCACTTTCATTTCTTCCCATATTTTAGAAATGCTAAAATTTAATTTTAAGTTTTTCGATTTTATAGGTTGCCTGTTGTTAAAGGTGCCAAAAATAGTGTCCATTTTTGTAAGTACATCTCTATAAATAGCTCTTTGATCATTTTCGTTTACCGTGTCTAACAATAAACAAATCACTTTTTTTTGGGTTTGTCTTGGGTTTATTTCTTTCCATCTACATTCCATCCCTTCTAGGTTTAAAAGGTCTTTTTTAAAATCAATATCTTCTATTTTTGTAAAAGTACTTTTAATGATTTCTTCTGCTTTTTTTAAACCGTTTCCTAAAATAATAGGAATTGCTAATTGATCTGTTAGTTGGTGTTTTACTATTTTTAAATTAGCTTTTTTTTCTGATAATTCTGCTATAGAAATATGCCCAACCCTAAGTGTTAAATCGATGTTTTTTTTAATATGAAGACTGTAGTTTTCTAAAACCAAGGTAATTTTATTTAGAAGTAACGCTGGTATAATAAAAGTAGCGCCATCTCCTCCAAAAAAATAAGGAATTTCTATGTTTTTTTTCTCTTTTCTGATGGTGTTTAATACAGAGATTATGGCTCCGGTTGCTGTTAAGTTTATTTGATGATGTTTGCCTTCGTCAACAGCTTTCGTAGAATTTTTAACATCAACAACTACTACATGCCAAGTATTTGGTAATTCTGAGAAATCAGATTCATCTGCTAATAAATCGACTAGTGTTTTACTTGAGCTTTTTAATTGGGTGTAGTATTTTATATTTTCCATTAGTGTAAATACAGATTAATGAGATATATGTGTCGTCTGCTAAGTTAGTTTTTTTTTAAATAAATAAGAAGTTAAATAGGATGTGGGTTTATTAATAAAATGAAAGGGTTCAAACAAAAAAATCTCAAAATATACATTTTGAGATTTTTTGAAACTGATTTTTATGTTTTAATAAAGGATTCTTTTTATTCTTTAACTATTTTCTTAGAGACCTTTAATCCATTTTCAAATGTAAAGTTGATAAAATAGACTCCAGAAGGCAGTGTACCTATTCGTATATTTTGATTTTCGTCTACTTTATTCATTTTTTTCTGAATCAATTGCTTTCCAGAAATATCACTAATAAACACGTTATAGTCTTCATTATTGTTGGTTACCTCAAAATATAAAATATCCTGAGTCGGGTTTGGAAATAGTTTTATGTCAAATGTGTTTGTCGATATATCATCGATACTTAAAGTGCTAGAGTTGATGTTCCAAAGTGTCGTTGCAAAATGTACCGTTTCATGATTGTCTACTTTAAGTAATGTAGTTTTATCTTCAATAGTTGCTAGTAGTTGATTATTTCCACTCGCTAAATCTTCTTTTGAAATAGAGATCGTATAATCTTCACTATTAATTACGGTTCCGTTTAAAGTCCATGAGATATCTAAGGTGTTTGGAAGCGGATTTATAGTGTTTATTGTAAAATCTAAAACTGTAGATAAATCTATAGAACCTGTGTTTTGTGGAGAATAGTTTTCTATTACCGAAGTTAAAGAGTGTATTTGTTCTATAGTTCCCTCTGTACAAACTGAACAAAAAGGACTATTTAAAGATTCCATTTTACAATTTTGATGCGGTTTATACCAGCTAGCAGCCGTTCCGGATGTGCCATGCGGATAAATACCAACTCCATTTTGGTTCATCCAATTTTTCCATTTCACATTTGTTGGGTTTGTCTCTTGGGTCATGTTTATGCCTTCTCTTACATAAATATCTCCAGGGTAATACTCATCAATAAGATTTGCAAAAGAGTGTCCTAACTCATGAATGGCAATTTGGTTAGCTGATGCATGCAATGATGCTACGGCAATTTCACCACCACTACCACCATAATAAGGGCTGTTTACTAAAACTAAAACAATGTCGTAATTAGGAAAATTATTTGCTAAAACAGTGTTTACTATAGCGTTGTTAGCTACTAAAAGTCTATGAACATCATATGCATCAAAAGTCGATTCAAAATAATTATCTACAGTAGCTGCAGGTTGATTGTTAGAAGTATTTTCATCTGATGCTGTACGTGGATGTTTTGCTCCACTTTCATTAGATGGTACTTTTATAGCATGGACATTAAAGTAATTTTTATACTCTTTATAAGGTGTTTCTGAAAATAGAGCATTTGAAAAATTAGTGGCATCCGTTATAAATTGATTCAGCTCTGTACTTTGATATCCATCTGATAGAATTACAACATTAATTCTACTATCATTAGAACCAGACTGTGTAATTGTGGTTACATCAAAAGTTTGTGCGGTAACAGATGCGCACAAAAATAGAATAGATAAGAGTAGTGTTTTTTTCATAATTGTATTTTTAAAAGACTGTTATTGGTTTCACTTAGTAATTTAAGTGTTATAAATTTTGTTTGTGGTTTTAAATCCATTCGAATAGATAGGGTAGTGCTGTCTAATTCAATTGTTTTTCGACTTAATTTACCAAAATCATCTATGTATTCGAAGTTTTTTATTAATGGATTTTCTATCTGAATACTATCAATAGCTACAGAATTTACATCTTGTTGAATGCATATTAAATCTCCTGCATTACTGTCTGTTCTTTTTTGGAAATTCTTTTTAAGACTTCCTTCTGTAATTATTTTATCAATAAAAGTAAGTTCTATATTTTTATCCTTAGAAACTTTATAATTTAAGAAAATAATTTGAGAAGCTATCGGTTTAGTTTCTTCAATGGTAGAATTGTTGGTTGTATTCTTTTTTAAAGAAGTACAACTTGCTAAGGCTAGAAATAAAAGTAAGTAAATAAATTTCATTTTAATTATAAATAAGCAAAGTTAGCCTATTTCAATTAAAAGACAATAGTGGGTAAATTGTTCTTTGATAGAAAAAAGAAATCCCAAACTTTCGTTTGGGATTTTTATAATTTTTAAGATTCCTTTTCGGTCTCTGTCCTTGTTTCAGGTTTCTTTTCACCTTTTTCAATGGTAATGGTGAGTTTATTTTCTTTCTCATCCAAATCCATATGTATAGTGTCACCTTCATAGAGTTTAGAGTTTACAATTTCTTCTGCTAAAGCATCTTCAATGTATTTCTGTATGGCTCTTTTAAGTGGTCTTGCTCCATATTTTTTATCAAAACCTTTGTCTGCAATGTAATCTTTTGCTTTTTCGCTTAAGTTTAAAGTGTAGCCTAAATCTGATATTCTATGTAATAATTTATTTAACTCGATATCTATAATTTTATGAATATCGTCTCTTTCTAGAGCGTTAAATACAATTACATCATCTATTCTATTTAAAAACTCCGGAGCAAAAGATTTCTTTAAAGCACCTTCTAGTACCGATTTAGCATGTTCATCTGCTTGTGCTGCTTTAGTAGCTGTACCAAAACCTACACCACCACCAAAGTCTTTTAATTGACGTGCACCAATATTAGAAGTCATAATAATTATGGTATTTCTAAAATCGATTTTTCTACCTAAACTATCGGTAATGTGACCGTCATCTAAAATTTGTAGCAACATATTAAACACATCTGGATGCGCTTTTTCTATCTCATCTAACAAGACTACAGAATATGGTTTTCTTCTCACCTTCTCAGTTAACTGTCCACCTTCTTCATAACCAACATATCCTGGAGGCGCTCCAATTAAACGAGAGATAGCAAACTTCTCCATGTATTCACTCATGTCAATTCTAATTAAAGAATCGTCAGAATCAAATAACTCACGAGCTAGAACTTTAGCTAGTTGCGTTTTACCAACACCCGTTTGTCCTAAGAAAATAAAAGAACCAATTGGTTTGTTAGGGTCTTTTAACCCAACTCTATTACGTTGTATTGCTTTTACCACTTTTGTAACCGCTTCATTTTGTCCAATTACTTTTCCTTTAATTAAGGCAGGTAATTCGTGTAATCTATTGGTTTCTGCTTCTGCAACCCGGTTTACAGGAATTCCAGTCATCATAGAAACTACTTCTGCAACATTATCTTCAGTTACAATTTCTCTATTTAATTTAGAATCTTCTTCCCATTGGTTTTGAGCAGAATTTAAAGCAGCTTCCATGTTTTTTTCATCGTCGCGTAACTTAGCAGCTTCTTCATATTTCTGTCCGTTTACAGCTTTAGTTTTTTGATCTCGAATAATTTCTAACTTAGATTCTAGTTCTAAAACTTGTTGCGGAACAACAATGTTTGTGATATGAATTCTAGAACCCGCTTCATCTAAAGCATCAATCGCTTTGTCTGGTAGGTATCTATCGGTCATGTACCTGTTTGTTAATTTTACACAAGCTTCAATAGCATCATCTGTATAATTTACATGGTGATGTTCTTCGTATTTATTTTTTATGTTTTGTAAAATCTGTATCGTTTCATCTACTGAAGTTGGGTCTACAATTACCTTTTGAAAACGACGTTCTAAGGCGCCATCTTTTTCGATATTTGTTCTAAATTCATCCAACGTAGTTGCACCAATACATTGTATTTCTCCTCTTGCTAAAGCAGGTTTAAGCATGTTAGAAGCATCTAAAGAACCGGTTGCTCCACCAGCACCAACAATGGTGTGAATTTCATCTATAAAAAGAATGATATCATCATTTTTTTCAAGTTCATTCATTAAGGCTTTCATACGCTCTTCAAACTGACCGCGATATTTTGTGCCAGCAACTAAGCTTGCTAAATCTAAAGAAACAATACGTTTGTCAAATAAAATTCTTGACACTTTTCTTTCAATAATTCGCAAAGCTAAACCTTCTGCAATGGCAGATTTACCAACACCTGGTTCTCCAATTAACATTGGATTGTTTTTCTTTCTACGACTTAAAATTTGAGAAACTCGTTCTATTTCTTTTTGTCTACCAACAACTGGATCTAATTTTCCTTTTTCTGCTAAATCTGTTAAATCTCTACCGAAATTATCTAATACCGGAGTCTTCGATTTTTTTACAGTTTTTCCCTTTTGAGGTTGGTCAAAAGGATTCGATCTTTCTGAAGCAAATTCATCATCAGAAGGTGTTTCTGCAATAGGGTTTATAGGCAGTTCTATATCATCTACATGTAGTTGTTTATAAAGCGTTTTAGCTTCATCATAATTTACATGATATTTGTGAATTAACTTTGTAGTTGGGTCGTTTTCATTTCTTAAAATACAAAGTAATAAATGTGCCGTATCTATAGATTCGCTCTGATATAATTTAGCTTCTAAAAAAGTTGTTTTTAAGGCTTTTTCAGCTTGTCTTGTTAATCGTAAACTCGGCTTATCTGTACTTTCTGTAAACGTTGGAGTTACAGGGTTTAATTGTTCTAATTTTTTACGCAATAAAACAAAATCAACATCAAATGCTGTTAATATTTCTATTGCTTTTCCTTCTCCTTGTCTTATTAAACCTAGTAAAAGATGTTCTGTTCCAATAAATTCTTGCCCTAAACGTAGCGCTTCTTCTTTACTGAAAGTAATTACATCTCTAACCTTTGGTGAAAAATTATCGTCCATATTTCTATCTGTCTATTATTGATGTGTTGTAAATTTAGTCCTTTTTTTTTGTAGATAATTACAAAAAAGATGCCAATGCTAAAAAACTGACAGTTTGACTAAGATACCAAGGTAGAAAACTCTTGTAAATCAAGCAAATAAATTCTTGTTAAAAATTATGAAGTAATGTTGATAACTCTACTGAATTACAAGTGCTAAAACCTTTGTAAAAACAAGTAAAAATAGTAACTTGCCTTGTTTTAAAAAAATGACGTAAAATTAATCAAATATAAATATGGCAGACGGAGAAAAGTTAATTCCGATTAACATTGAAGAACAGATGAAAGCTGCGTACATCGATTACTCGATGTCAGTAATTGTTTCAAGAGCATTACCAGATGTAAGAGATGGTTTAAAGCCAGTTCATAGAAGGGTTTTGTTTGGTATGCATGAGTTAGGGATTAAAGCTACAGGTTCGTATAAAAAATCCGCAAGAATTGTTGGGGAAGTTTTAGGTAAGTATCACCCACACGGAGATACTTCTGTATACGATTCTATGGTACGTATGGCACAAAGCTGGAGTGTACGTTATATGATGGTTGATGGTCAAGGGAACTTTGGTTCTGTAGATGGAGATTCGCCAGCAGCAATGCGTTATACTGAGGTTAGAATGCAAAAAATATCAGAAGACATGTTGGCTGATATTGAAAAAGAAACTGTAGATCATCGATTAAATTTTGATGATACTTTGCAAGAACCAACCGTTTTACCAACTCGTATTCCTAATTTATTAGTAAACGGAGCTTCTGGTATTGCAGTAGGTATGGCAACAAACATGGCACCACATAACTTAACTGAAGTTATAAATGGTACCATGGCATATATTGATAATAGAGATATTGAGATTGATGAATTAATGCAACACATTACGGCACCAGATTTTCCTACAGGAGGAATTATTTATGGCTATGATGGTGTAAGAGATGCTTTTCATACAGGTCGTGGACGTATTGTAATGCGTGCTAAAGCTGTTATTGAAGAGGTGAAGGGACGTGAGTGTATTATTGTTACGGAAATTCCTTACCAAGTGAATAAAGCAGAAATGATTAAAAAAACTGCTGATCTTGTTAATGAGAAAAAAATATCTGGTATTGCGAATATTCGTGATGAGTCTGATAGAAACGGAATGCGTATTGTGTACATTTTAAAACGTGATGCAATACCTAACATCGTTTTAAATAAATTATTTAAGTACACACAATTACAAACTTCTTTTAGTGTAAATAATATTGCTTTGGTAAATGGAAGACCAGAACAATTAAACCTAAAAGAATTAATTCATTATTTTGTAGAACATAGACATGAAGTAATTGTTCGTAGAACTGAGTTTTTACTTAAAAAGGCAGAAGCTAGAGCACATATTTTAGAAGGATTAATTATTGCTTCGGATAATATTGATGAAGTAATTAAAATTATTAGAGCTTCTAATAATGCTGATGAAGCTAGAGAAAGTTTAATTAAGCGTTTTGAGTTATCTGAAATTCAAGCGAAGGCAATTGTAGAAATGCGTTTGCGTCAATTAACAGGACTAGAGCAAGATAAATTACGTGCTGAGTATGATGAAATTATGTTAACCATCACTGATTTAAAAGATATTTTAGCAAACGAACCAAGACGATACGATATTATAAAAGAAGAATTAGCGCTTATTAAAGATAAATATGGTGATGAGCGTAGATCTGTAATAGAGTTTGCTGGTGGAGATATGCGAATAGAAGATATGATACCTGATACGAAAGTTGTGGTTACTATTTCTAACGCAGGATATTTGAAACGTACAAATTTAGAAGAGTATAAGGTTCAGAATAGAGGAGGTAGAGGTCAAAAAGGAGCAACTACAAGAAATGAAGATTTCTTAGAGCACTTATTTGTAGGTACAAACCACCAATATATGATGTTCTTTACGCAAAAAGGAAAAGTATTCTGGATGCGCGTATATGAAATTCCTGAAGGTGGTAAAAACACCAAAGGTAGAGCAATGCAAAACCTTATTAATATAGAACAAGATGATAGTGTAAAGGCATTTTTAGTAACTCAAGATTTAAAAGATGAAGAGTATGTAAATAACCATTATGTTATTATGGCAACAAAGAAAGGTCAGGTTAAAAAGACTTCTTTAGAGCAATATTCTAGACCAAGAACAAATGGTATTAATGCAATTACTATTAAGGATGGAGATGAGTTATTAGAAGCGAAGTTAACAACTGGAGACAGTCAAGTTATGTTAGCCTTGGCATCTGGTAAATCTATTCGTTTCGAAGAAGCAAAAACGCGCCCAATGGGTAGAACTGCTTCTGGAGTAAGAGGTATTACTTTACAGCATGAAAATGATGAAGTAATAGGTATGGTTGCTGTAAATGATATGGAGAGCAATATACTTGTAGTTTCTGAAAAAGGATACGGTAAACGTTCTAAATTAGAAGATTACAGAGTTACTAATAGAGGAGGTAAAGGTGTTAAAACTTTAAATATTTCTGAAAAAACAGGTAATTTAGTAGCTATTAAAAATGTAGATGATTCTAACGATTTAATGATTATCAATAAATCTGGATTAACGATTAGAATGGCTGTAGAAGATTTAAGAGTAATGGGGCGTGCAACACAAGGAGTTCGTTTAATTAATATTAAAGATTCAGATAGTATTGCTGCAGTTGCTAAAGTTGCTCATGAAGAAGAGGTTGTAGAAGAGCTTGAAGGAGATGAGATTGAAGGCGAAACAGAGAATGGCACGGAAATTGAAAATGATTCAAATGAAAATCAAGAATAACAATAAATTAATAATTAGTAAAATGAAAAATCAAATATTAGCGTTAACAGTTGGTTTCTTATCAATAGCTTCTTTTGCGCAAAAAGATGAAATTAAAGCTGCTGAAAAGGCAATAAAAAAAGGTCAATTTAAAGAAGCAAAAGCAGCATTGGCTGGTTTAGAGGCTACAGAAGATTCAATGGATTCAAAATATAAAGCAAAATATTTCTTTTTAAAGGGATCTGCTTATGGTAAATCGAATGCAGAGAAAGCAGCAGAAGCTTATAATAAATTAATTGCTTACGAAAAGGAAATAGGGAAACAAAAATACACTAAAGAAGCAGAGCCTAAGTTAAATGAATTGGTTCAATTTGTTTCTAAAAATGCAATTGAAGCATACAACAAGCAAGACTATAAAAATGCAACAAGTGATTTTTATTTAACATATAAATTAAGCCCTAAAGATACTTCTTTCTTATACAATGCAGCTTTAAGTTCTTCTTTAGCTAAGGATTATGATGGATCTTTAAAGTATTATAAAGAGTTACAAGATATTAATTATACAGGTATTTCAACTCAATATATTGCTGTTAATAAAGAAACAGGTGAAGAGGAAGATTTAGGAACTAAGGCTAATAGAGATGCAATGGTTAAGTTTGGTAAATACACAAAACCAAGTGAAAAAACGACAGCATCTAAACAAGCAGAAATTACTAAAAATATTGGTTACATTTATGTAAATCAAGGGAAACCAGAATTAGCAATTGCTGCCTTAGAAGAAGCTAGAAAGTCGAATCCTAAAGACATCAATTTATTATTAAACCAAGCTCAAATGTACATTGAACTTGAAAAAATGGATAAATTTGGAGAGTTAATGAAAGAGGCTGTAGAAATTGATCCTACAAACCCAACGTTGTTTTTTAACTTAGGTGTTGTAAATGCTCAAGAAAACCATATTGAAGAAGCAATTGGATTTTATGAAAAAGCGATTGAATTAGATCCAGAATACGGAGATGCTTATTTAAATTTAGGAGTTACTATTTTAAATAAAAGAATAGCTGTTATTAATGAGATGAATGAAAATTTATCGAATGAAAAGAAATATACAGAATTAGAAGGTGAGTTAAAAGTTATCTGTAAAGAAGCTTTACCTTATATTATTAAAGCAGATAAGCTTGAGAGAACAGAGGGAACTGTAAGTTCTTTATTAAATATTTATGATACCTTAGAGATGACTGCTGAAGCAGATTCTTTAAGACCAGTTTATAAAGAGATGAGAGGTCAATAATTAAGACTTTCAATTTTATAAAAAAACCGAAACTAATTTTAGTTTCGGTTTTTTTTATATCATTTTTTTTATGATTCTTAACTTGTGTGTATGTTTTTGAAGTTCGGCATTAAAAATACCACTATGATCTAAAGTGTCTATTCTTACTTTACCATGGGCGTGTATAATATGGTAGTCGCTTAAAATGATCCCAACATGAATAATTTCTCCTTCTTCATTATCAAAAAAAGCCAAATCACCAGCTTCACTTTCTTCTATAAAACTTAAAACTTCACCTTGTGTAGCTTGTTGATTAGCGTCTCTTAAAAGCTGGTGTCCACAAAGTTTATAAACCATTTGTGTAAAACCAGAACAATCAATACCAAAAGGTGTTTTTCCTCCCCATAAAAAAGGGGTGTTTAGATAATTAAAAGCAGTTTGTGCAATTTTATGTTTAGATTCTTCTTCTGATAAAATAGCACCTTCATATGTATATGATTCTAAGTTTATTTGAAGCTTCCCTGCATTATAAAAAGGCAAATTAGACCCTAAAGGAATGGTGGTTAACTCATTTTTACTATTGGTAATAAAATCAATCATTTCCCCTGAAAAATATTGCTTTTCAGTTTTTAGTTTTGAATAGAAATCAGCAGAGATTTCTGTATACTGTTTATTATCTATAAATCCTTCATAGTTATCAAAAGTCAAACGGATTTTACTCCATTCTTTCTGTTTTTCAATCACTTCAAAATCTTCACCAAATAAAACCTGGCTCGTCATTTCTGATTGGTTAGATTCTTCAGCTCTTAAAGGAACAATGCTTAAATTACAAATGCCGTATAACAAGTTATAAGTTTTAAATGTTGAATTAAATCTATTACGAAATTCTTTCTATAACAAATGCACTTGCTCCACCGCCACCATTGCAAATTGCAGCAGCGCCAATTTTAGCGTTATTTTGTTTTAATATAGAGGTTAAAGCAATTACTATTCTTGCTCCAGAAACTCCTAATGGATGCCCTAAAGAAACAGCACCACCATTTACATTTACTTTATCATCTGTAATGCCTAAAATTTTCATGTTTGCCAAACCAACAATAGAAAAAGCTTCGTTTAATTCAAAGTAATCTACATCATCAATAGAAATATTTGCTTTTGCTAAGGCTTTTGGTAATGCTTTTGCGGGTGCAGTTGTAAACCATTCTGGCTCATGAGCAGCATCTGCATAACTGATTACTTTTGCTAAAGGCTTAATGTTTAATTCTTTTGCTTTTTCTGTAGACATTAATACCAACGCAGCGCCACCATCATTAATTGTAGAGGCGTTTGCAGCAGTAACAGTTCCATCTTTTGTAAAGGCAGCTCTTAATGTAGGAATTTTATCCATTCTTACATTCTTGTATTCTTCATCTTCAGAAAATATAATTGGTTCTCCACGTCTTTGAGGAATTTCAACAGATACAATTTCATCAGCATATTTTCCATCACTCCAAGCTTTTGCAGAGCGATTATAAGACTGTACAGCAAATGCATCTTGATCTTCTCTAGAAAAACCATATTCAGTAGCACAAGTATCTGCACAAACACCCATTGCAACATTATCATAAGCATCTACTAAACCATCCTTTTGAAGTCCATCTTCCATGGTTATAGCTCCAAACTTAGATCCTTTTCTTGCATGTTGATAGTGCGGAATAGAACTCATGTTTTCCATACCACCTGCAACAACAATATCAGCATCACCTAAAGCAATGGTTTGTGCTGCTAACATAATAGATTTCATACCAGAAGCACATACTTTATTTACGGTAGTACAAGGCACTGTATTAGGTATTCCTGCAAAAATGGCTGCTTGTCTTGCTGGCGCCTGACCTAAGCCAGCAGAAACGACATTACCCATAAAAACTTCTTCAACCAAATTAGGGTTTAAGTTTATTTTTTCTAAGGCTCCTTTTATAGCAATTGCTCCTAGTTTGGGAGCAGGAATGGTAGATAAACTTCCCATAAAGCTTCCAATTGGAGTTCTAGCTACAGATACAATTACGACTTCTTTCATAAATATAGTGTTTATTTTGAGTAAGATTTGTTGTGCTAAATTAACTATTTTTAATCAATTTAAGTTTTATTATTCAACTTGAATTTTTGAGCTTAACTTTTTTATGGTAAGTTTGTAGTAAGAAGATATGTTCTATGAGTAATATAGTTAATAAACTGTACCAAAACAATGCCATTATTTATAAGGTAATTTTGTTTTTAGTTGCCACTATTGCAATTGTTTATTTGTTTCCAAAAGGCGGGCAATTTAAATATGATTTTAATAATGGGCAACTTTGGAAATATGATAATTTATATGCGCCTTTTGATTTTTCTATTCAAAAAACTGCAGAAGAAATTACATTAGAAAAGAAACAAATTTCAGAGAACTCAAAAGTTTATTTTTTACAAGATTTTGATGTTGAAAAGGATGTGAAATCAAATTATAAAAGAAGGATTTCGCTATTAAAACAATCAGATTCTTTAAGTTCAGATGAGATTGTGAACATATCTAAAATTGGTCAAAAAGTTATAGATAATATCTATGAACGAGGTTTTTTAGAGGTGGTAAGTCAAGAAAGGGTATCAAATAAAAATGAAATAGTTGCGCTTAGAAAAGGGAATGAGGTAGAAGATATCTTGTTTAAAAACCTGCTAACATCTAAAGAGGTTTTAGAAATAATTAGAAGTAATTTAGAAGCAGAAAGATCTTTTTATGGTAAAAAAATATTATTAGATTTATTATCAGAAATTATAAAACCCAATATCTATTTTGATACAATTTATACTGATAAAGTAATTGAAAATGCTATAAAAAATATTTCTTATACAAAAGGAATTGTAGAAGCGGGTAAATTAATTATCTTAAAAGGAGATATTGTAGAGGGGAAAAAACTAGCGATATTAAATTCTTTAAAAACTGAATCTGAATCTCAGGTTTGGACGGACTCAAATTATAATTGGATTATTTTAGGATATACCATTTTAGTTTCTCTAGCTTTATTGATGCTTTTGTTATTCTTAAAAAAGTATCGAGTAGAAATATATGACAATAATAACCAGGTAACCTTTATTTTTTTCAATGTTTTTTTAATGATTTTTATACAAACATTGGTTATTAAATACAATGCAGATTATTTGTATGTTGTTCCTTTAAGTGTACTTCCCATAGTTTTAAAAGCTTTTTTTGATGCGCGTTTAGGCTTGTTTACACACGTTTTAACAGTATTGCTTTTAGGGTATATTGTGCCAAATAGTTTTGAGTTTATCTACTTACATATCATTGCGGGTATGGTAACCATACTTACCGTTTCTGAGCTCTATAAAAGAGGTAACTTGTTTATCTCTGTAGCGCAAATTACACTTATCTATATGATAACTTATTTTGCCTTTTCAATTATTAGAGAAGGAAACGCTTCTCAAATAAACTGGAATTACTTTATGCTTTTTGCAGCCAATGGTTTGTTATCCTTTTTATCAATAATTATTATATATATGTATGAAAAGGTTTTTGGTTTGGTTTCTGATATTACTTTATTAGAGCTTTCTAATACAAATGCGAAGCTTTTAAGAGAGTTAAATGAAAAAGCTCCAGGTACGTTTCAGCACTCCATGCAAGTCGCTAATTTAGCAGAAGCTGCGGCCAATGAAATAGGAGCGAACTCTATGTTGGTTAGAACAGGTGCTTTGTATCATGATATTGGTAAAATATTAAATCCAATGTATTTTACAGAGAATCAATCTACAGGGGTTAACCCTCACAACGATTTATCAGCAAGAGATAGTTCTAAAATAATTACAGATCATGTTATAAAAGGGGTGGAGCTAGCTAAAAAATATAAATTACCAGATAGAATAATCGATTTTATAAGAACGCATCATGGTACAAGTTCTACCTATTATTTTTATAAGAAGGAACAAGAACTGAATCCCGATACAAAAGTAGATATAAAGAATTTTCAGTACCAAGGACCTATTCCTTTTTCAAAAGAGACAGCTATCTTAATGATGTGTGATGCTTCTGAAGCTGCGTCTAAGAGTTTAACAAAACCTACAGCTTTATCTATTAGTAATTTAATTGATAAGATTATAAGTAAACAAATGGCTGATAATCAGTTCTTGAATTCTAATATTACCTTTAGGGAGATAGAGATTATTAAGAAAGTGATCAAGAAAAAGCTGATGAATATCTATCATTTAAGGGTAGAATATCCAGAATAAATAAAATAATTTAAAAAAAAATCAAAAAAGACTTGTGTAATCCTTTTAATGTCTTAAATTTGCACTCGCAATTTCAAGGTTATGTTTTTAATGTAACGCCGAAAGGAGAGATGGCAGAGTGGTAATGCAGCAGATTGCTAATCTGTCGACCTTAGGGTCGCCAGGGTTCGAGTCCCTGTCTCTCCGCTAAGAAATTGCACTCGGGGTGTAGCGTAGCCCGGTCATCGCGCCTCGTTTGGGACGAGGAGGTCGCAGGTTCGAATCCTGCCACCCCGACACAGTTGGTCGTAACAACTTAAAAATTACGGGCTCTTAGCTCAGCTGGATAGAGCACCTCCCTTCTAAGGAGGCGGTCGCAGGTTCGAATCCTGCAGGGCTCACTTAAACCTTACTAGAAATAGTAAGGTTTTTTGTTTTATATAGGTTTTGTTTATTTGTTAATTGTTTGTTGCTCAGTTATTAAATAATTCAACTCTTTTATTTATAGAATTAAGGCTTGTGTTTCAATAAAAACAATCAACGAAAAGTATATATTCGCACTCCATTTTTTTAATTTACTAACCTAAGAATTCTAATTACATACATGAGCAACGTAAAAAACTGGTTAAATTATTATAAAAACAGTTTAACAGACAGTGAAAACTTAGCAGTAGACATTTCTAGAATTAAAAACTTATTTCATCAAAATTATTGCGATTTAAGCAAAGCAACCATTAGTGCTAAAAATGCTGCAGAAATGCTTGATGTAGAAGAGAAAAGAATTAATAGGTTAAAAGGAGTTGCTAAAAAAGATAGCGATAATTGGCATCAAGTATTTGATGCCGAAATTATTATAGCACCTTTTCAGTTAGATTTTCAAACAGACGATCCTAATTTCAAACAAAAAACAATTCACCCCTTTTGGATTACGGCAAGAGTAAACCGTTTAGGTCAATTATCTGCCCCAAGAGAAATATTTCCATTAATAGTTCGTAATTATTTAGATCCAATAGCAGAGGTTGGTAACGATTTTATTTTTTCATCTATAGAAACAATAGCAGAAGCTAGAGATTTAGAAGAACCAGAAGTAGAGGAGGAGGAAGAATTAGATTGGGCTTCTTATTGGGAGTATATTAGTTTAGTTTTTTCAGAAATTACGGGTATCGGTATAGAGGATTATAGAGCAGAAGGATATAAAACCAATAACAAAGTCACTTATTTTGCACGAAGTTCTAAAATATCAGCAGCAAAAAGCATTCTGTTTCTGTATGAGAATTTAATAAATGAAACAGAAGAACTTCCGTTAATTTCAAAAATAATAAACCCAAGAAACAGAGAGCGAAGAGATCCTATTACCGATAAAGGTTTTTTAGATTACAATCATTTGCATTTAGGGCAAATGTCTAACGAATTTCCGCTTTCTATTAGTCAGCGTAAAACCTTATTGTCTTATTTAACAGCAGAAGAAAATGGAATTACGGCCGTAAATGGACCTCCAGGAACCGGAAAAACTACTTTATTGCAAAGTTTGGTGGCTACAGAAGTGGTGCGCGCGGCGATTAATGGAGAAGAAGCTCCTGTTATTTTGGCCTGTTCAACAAACAACCAGGCGGTAACCAACATTATAGATAGTTTTATAAATTCTAAAAGTACTATGGGGAATTTAGCCGAACGCTGGATTCCTGGTTTTAATGGCTATGCTACGTATTTACCATCAAGCTCTAAAAGTGAAAAATCTTTAAAAGATATCAATTATCTAAAAGGGAATATGTTTGGTAATGAAGGTACTTTGTGTGATTTAGAAAATGAGAATTATATACACGACGCCAAGAATTTCTTTTATAGTAGATATCTAGATTATTTTGGTTTCGGTGCAAACTCATTAGAAGATATCTGTAATCACTTGCAAGAAGAAATTTCTGTGATAGAAGATAACTTAATGGAGGGCGTTCAAATTTCTCAAGATTATTTATCCTCTATAGAAAAGGTGAATAATTTATTGCTAGACAAGGAAAACCACATTAAGAAAAATGTAATTAAAATATCAAAATTGCAAGAGTGGAGAGATATCATCGTCAAGATAAAAGCGCTGGCTAAAGAAGGTAATTTTATCAACGAAATAAAACGTTATTTCAAAGTTGATTCAGAAGAAAACACTAATAATTCAGAACACCTTTTTATTGTAAGTAGAGAAACTCTTACAGATGATAAAACAGCACTGGCCTTTATAAAAAAATGTATTGCAGATTTTAATTTAGCATTGTCATCAAACTTAAGGTTAAAAAACTGGAAACATTTAAATGAGATTACAGGCTATCCTTTTATTTCAGAAGAACAAATGTGGGAGTTCGAATATGAAAAAATGGAGTCTACAGATAAAACACATCGATTTTTTTATGATGAAATAGATTTAAGCCTACGACATAAAGCCTTTTTATTAGCAACCCATTATTGGGAGGCAAGGTGGATTCTAGAAACAGAAGATGTTTTAGAAAATGAAACAGAAAAGGGAACTGGAGAAAAAACAGTCATTGCAAAATGGAAACGAAGAGCAATGCTAACACCTTGTTTTGTGGCAACCTTATATACAGCTCCAACTCATTTTTTATTCAGCCAATTTCAAGGAGAGAATGAAAACGGAAAACCAATTTTCGAATACTTGCCGCTATTTAATTTTTTAGATTTATTAATTATTGATGAAGCTGGTCAAGTAACGCCAGAAGTCAGCATTCCAATATTTTCATTAGCTCAAAAAGCAATTGTAGTAGGAGATTTAAAGCAAATAGAACCAATTTGGTCTATTCCTCCAAAAATCGATTACGGAAATTTAACCAATCAAAATATTGTTACAGATCTAGCGCAAAAAGAATATCTAAATAACATTGGGTTTTTAGCATCAAGCGGAAGTATCATGAAAATGGCTCAAAATGCCTGTGAATATGAAACCCCATTGGTTACCACCAAAGAAAATGGCTTATTATTATTAGAGCATAGAAGGTGTAATGATGAAATAATAGGATTTTGCAATGAACTAGCCTACGATGGTATTTTAAAACCCATGAAAGGGAAAGCGCATGAGGATCAAATTTTTGCGTCCATGATGGCGTATCATGTAGAAGGTTATAGTGAGCGCAAGTTTAACAGTCGCCATAACATGAATGAGGTAAAAGCCATCATTTTATGGATAAATAGACACAAAGAAGATATACAGAAAGCGTATAATGTAGATAAAATAGAAAGTGTTTTAGGAATCATTACGCCCTTTGCTAGTCAGAAAACAGAACTTTCAAAAGCATTAATAGAATCTGGTTTTAAGGTAAACGAGATAAAATTAGGCACTGTGCATGCTTTGCAAGGAGCAGAGCGAAATATTGTTTTATTTAGTTCAGTATATACTAATGAAGACGAAGGTGTTCTATTTTTCGATAGAGACAATAAACCAAACATGTTAAATGTTGCGGTATCAAGAGCGAGAGATAGTTTTATTCTTTTTGGAGATACCAGAATTTTTGATGAAACGAAAAGTACGCCATCCGGAATTTTAAAAAAGCATTTAAATATGTTCGAAATGCCGACTTAAATCAATATTGAATTACTTTTGTAGGGTAAGATAGGTCACCACAGAAAAATAGTAAGTTTTTAGTATTATAAAAATATTTAGAATGAAAAAAGGAGTTGCAATTCTGTTTATACTTTTAATGACTAGTTCATCTAATTTCGGACAATCTTCAATGAAATATTTTGTCAAAGGAGGATTAAATCTTTCCAACACAAACTTTAAAGTGATAGAAAGAGGAGTGTCCTCAAGTAGAGAATTCGATAACCGAAAATCTTTTTATGTTGCAGCGGGTATTAACTTTCCATTGACAGAAGTAAAAGACAATATTTTATTACAAGTCCAATTGGTTTATTCAGAACAGGGATGGGTATATAATTATACAGAACCAGGAGATTTTACTGCGCACGAAATCAATCAAATTAATTTACCTATTTATTTAAAAACGAGAGTTCTTCATAATTTTTATCTTAATATCGGAACTTATTTAGGATATGTTGTACATTCAAAAGAGAAAACCAGCGATAACCCAAATAGATTTGAAATAGAAGGCTATAAGAATTTTGATTCGGGTTTACTGGCGGGTTTTGAATATCATTTTAATTTTGGATTATTTTTAGAAACTAAATATATGTTTGGTTTATCAGATATCTCTAAGGTCGCCTATCCTACTTCGTTTATAGAGCATTCATATAAAAATAGGGTACTACAAATTGGTTTAGGTTACACGTTTTAAATTTTCAATATTACATTTTAAAGATGATTTTTCACGGGTGTTCCCACGCCGAAAAAAGCGTGGTCGGGCTTTCCTCTATATCTTTTTGTATGCTTATTTCTGCTGTCGCTACAATAATCATATAAAAAGGATGACGTTTCAATCCCTAACACAGCTAATTTGCCGAATGAAGTTCTTTTTGAAGAATTCTTCTTTATTTAAGTACTGACTTAATGCGCAAGAAACATTATAGATTATTTCTACAATATTTAGGACAATACCATTACCAAGACCTCACAGGTTTTTAAAACCTGTGAGGTCTATTAGTTTTAATGGATTGATAATAAGTGTTTTATTTTTAAGTGCTATTTGTTTTCATATAGACTGCATATAAGCCTCAACCAAATACATCTTAATTCCATACTATATTATCCAAACAAAACCCCAGAACTAATGTTTCTATTTGTCAAAAAAACTTGTTTCATCAGTTTTTTAGAGTAGTAATTTGTAAAGCACCCAATTCGTCGAACTCATCCTATTTATAAATATGCACCTATATATAAGAGCTTATATTATTCCGGTTTTAAGAATTACTTTATGGAAATTCTCATTTCAAATACCTCCAGAGTTGTCAGCACAAGTACTTTTTTTACAAAAAGAATCATATAAAGAACAGGTTTAGCACTTAAATAAGTGTTTTCTTCAATAAGTAAAACGTATTTCAACCATACTATTTCATAGAACACCCCATATTTCAACAAACCTCAAACAATAAAAATGTCTATTTCCACTAAAACACAACCTCCAATCAACCTATGATTTCTATGTTCCTATGTGTTTAAAACAAGCATCCACTTCCAAAACCACCCCAAAACCTAAAACCCTCAAAAAACCCTCAAAAAAACTTCCTTTATAACCCCTTAAAAACAAGCCTCTTAAAACGTGATGTAAAATTAAATTAAAATAAAGGTAAAAAAATAGTTGTTAGATTAAAAATGAGTTGTAAGTTTGCACCCGCTAAC
>NZ_WTPZ01000038.1:0-1243 GCF_011378915.1 Polaribacter sp. 20A6 | reverse complement strand
CGGACAGAGGCTTCTCACAAACGAGGAAAAGACCAAATCAGGCATCATGGTTAAAGTTGGTATCAATGGATTTGGCCGTATTGGGCGTCTGGTGACCCGTGCTGCTTTCCAGTCCAAGAAAGTAGAGATCGTGGCCATCAATGACCCCTTCATTGACCTTGATTACATGGTTTACATGTTCAAGTATGACTCCACCCATGGAAAGTACAAGGGTGAGGTCAAAGCTGAAGGCGGCAAGCTGGTCATTGACGGTCAAGCTATCACCGTCTTCAGCGAGAGGGATCCAGCCAACATTAAATGGGGTGATGCAGGGGCTCAGTATGTCGTGGAGTCTACTGGTGTCTTCACCACCATTGAGAAGGCGTCTGCTCACCTTAAGGGTGGTGCCAAGAGAGTCATCATCTCTGCCCCCAGTGCAGATGCCCCAATGTTTGTCATGGGTGTCAACCATGAGAAATATGATAATTCTCTTAGTGTTGTCAGCAATGCCTCCTGCACCACCAACTGCTTGGCTCCCTTGGCCAAGGTCATCCATGATAACTTTGTCATCGTTGAAGGTCTTATGAGCACCGTTCATGCTATCACAGCCACACAGAAGACCGTGGACGGGCCCTCAGGAAAACTGTGGCGGGATGGCCGCGGCGCCAGTCAGAACATTATCCCAGCCTCCACTGGGGCTGCCAAGGCTGTGGGCAAAGTCATTCCTGAGCTCAATGGCAAGCTTACTGGTATGGCCTTCCGTGTCCCCACCCCCAATGTGTCTGTAGTGGATCTGACGGTCCGTCTTGAGAAACCTGCCAAGTATGACGATATCAAGAAAGTGGTCAAGGCTGCGGCTGATGGACCCATGAAAGGCATTCTGGGATACACTGAGGACCAGGTGGTATCCACTGACTTCAACGGGGATGTGCGTTCATCCATCTTTGATGCCGGTGCTGGCATTGCCCTCAATGATCACTTCGTCAAGCTGGTCACATGGTATGACAATGAGTTCGGTTACAGCAACCGTGTGTGTGACCTGATGGCACACATGGCATCCAAGGAGTAAACTACCCATTTGTTGTGGTTGACGCGTGACCCACCGTTCTCCCATCAGATGTTTGCACCAAATGCCTGCAAGGAAATTACATGCTTGACTTGAAGACCAATGTTATTTTTATATGAAAATACTCTGTTCTGTTGTGTGAGGTTAAAAATGGATGTTGACTTCAAAAGGATTTTCTGTCTGCTGACAACCTGTGAC
>NZ_WTPZ01000037.1:0-1283 GCF_011378915.1 Polaribacter sp. 20A6 | reverse complement strand
GTCAGTTCATTCTGGTGTCAAGAGGAATGCCACTTCAAAATCCACTCATCTGCTCAGTCAAGTGGTTACCTAGGAGACCCATAGACGGAGGATAATGCAGGAGAAGACCGTACCTTACGGCCGCGGGGACCAAAGCCTGAAGCCTTAGGATATGGAGGCATGAGAGGGTTTTTCACAGCTGGAGACCCAGACTTGATGGGTAGTTGACCGTAGAACGGTGGGTACATTGGATAACCTGGATACTGGTGTTGAGGCTGGTATGGGGCAGTTGTGGTGGTTGCAGGGGTGGTCACTTCTACTGGGCTGTGGAAGCCAGTCATGTAAGGAGGCAGCTTTTGGTACCAGGGATATTGTGGTGGTTGTGCTGCTGGGGGAGGAACTGGGTCACCTTTAGGGTGAAAGGGATCAAATATTGGCATGGGATACTTGGGAGGGTACATGGGTTGTTGGAAAGGATATTGAGGAGGAGCAGCTGTAGTTGGCACAGTGGGAGGCAGGGTAGCAGGTACACCAGGGTATGGAGGATACCGCCAGGGTCCTCCAGAAGGGAAATGGTCAAACATTTGTTGCAAGACAGTTGGGTCACGTAGCGGAGTGGTTGGGGCTACAGTTGGGGTTATGGTTGGCTGTGTCAGAGGACAGGAATGAATCACTTCCTGGTCACCGTACATCAAAGGGAGTCGCCTTTCATTATCAGTCATTTCCCAACAACTTCCGGTGAATGGTGCAATGATAAACAGCAAACCAGCAGAGGTCTCCAATGTAAGAGAGCATTGGGCGTACTTCAGAAGCAGAGGCTGCCATGATCCATCAACTTTAACTTTAACATCATCTGCCCTGACACAAGATTTGACGATCATGCCAAAGGAGAAGCAGGACACAGTAGGGAGGGGACGGCTCACAGGGCAAGACACTTGCACTGGAGCTCCCATTATAATGAGTGGCAGAATATATCTTGCACCCTGTTGTCTGACATGACAGCCCCTGTATGGAGCAACAAGAGAGACATCCCTGCGTGCACGCTTCAGTGAGAAGCCACAGCTAGCTGGCATCTCAGACAAAGGCACTGGTGACTCCTCTCCTCGGTCAATTAGAAAATGTGGCACTCTCGGTCCTGGAATACGTAAAATCATTGAGTCATTGCTACATTGCACAGAAGAATGCAGATGGTGCAGCTTAGAGCTAGCGGAGTGCAACCAAGCTTCATCGTTTGACTGGTGCCCTTCATACTCTGCTAATCTCAGTGGGTATATTTTTACACCATTATAAGATACTGAACCTTG
>NZ_WTPZ01000036.1:0-1287 GCF_011378915.1 Polaribacter sp. 20A6 | reverse complement strand
TGCGAACAACAATTTTCCTGCGGAAAATAGCCGTTCACTTTAAACGCAACTTTCCATAACACAACAACGTTAGCTGTAATTTTAAACCAAGAAAAACTATATAAATGAGTTATATATAAATTAATTTTCTATTTTTACATAACTTAAATCTCTAATTTAAAATAAAATTGTTAATAAGAATTGAACATATATAAAGCCTATTTATTTAGCACGTCGTCCAGGTGGGCATTCTTTCAAAAGTAAGAAATTGAAAGAAAGTGGGTTCGAATCCCAGCGTGAAAAGATTTACATGTACTTCTTTTCACGCGGGAATCAAATCATCTAAATTAGATTAAAATGTCATTAACAACTAAACAACAAGATTTTATCAAGCGTAAAGAAAATGTTTTATCTGTAGAAAAAACAATTGAACTTACGGAAAAAGAAATAAAAGAGTTAATAAAAAAACAAGGAATTAGCTCTAATACTTTAGAACAAGTAGAAATTGATAAAATAATAGAACTTAAAACAAGTCTTTTATCTGGATTAATAATTATTTGGAGTGAAAGCTTAATTAAATGGTTACTTTATGAACACGGTGCATTTGAAACTACTCAAATAAACACTCTCTTAAAGAATGTTAATTCTCAACAATGGACTAGTGCAATTACAACAGCTTTTTGGAAAGCATTCTCAAATATTCCTTATGATCCTAATAAACCAATTGCTAAAAAAAGGTGGATTGACAATTCTAATCAAATAAATGAAAAAGATAAAGAACGTTTTAATAAACTATATAAATTAATTGAATTAAAATTAGACCCTTCTATTATTATCCGTAATAAAATACAACATGGAGAATGGATTCATTCATATAAGGAAAATGGACAATCTAACAATGTAGAATATAGTAATTCCATAAGTAGTAATGTCCAGAATGAAAATATATTAACACTAAAACTAAAGAGGAATCAATTTAAAAAAATCTACCAAATTATATATGATTTAGCAGTATTTAGAAATACTGGTAACTTCAAACTAAACAATAATGAAACTCCTTTTTTGTTTTATTTTAATCAACGATATCGACAAATATTAGATAACCAAAATGAAATAGACAATGCTGACTATCTAAATTACAAACAGAAATTAATAAACAGTGCTAAAAGGGGAGAAATTTGGAGAAAAAAAAATAAATTTAGGAAAGTTTTTAAAAAGCTAAAAAGGAAATTGAAATAAACTACAGCTAACACCGTATATAATTTATTGCTGGCTTCTCGCCTACTTACGAAAGTCCTCGCGGACTTT
>NZ_WTPZ01000035.1:0-1295 GCF_011378915.1 Polaribacter sp. 20A6 | reverse complement strand
TTTAAAGCCAAATGTATTTTAAAATGACTTTTGTTCTTAAATTATACTTTCAGCAAGTTTTTTACAACGTTGTTGTGTATGATTAGTTGCGTGTTTCAAGCACTAAAGTTAGTAAATAAAACACAGATTTAAAGTCTGGGAGAGCTTTCGTAAATTGGCTAAAACCAAGCAATTAATTATATACGGTGTTGTGCCACGTTATATTTCTATTTCCAAATTCCAAACTTTTATTCCTTTTTTAGTTAGTTTTTTTGTTGTTTCTTCATCTGTCCAATGCATAATATTCGTGTATTCAGCTGATTTAGATTTCATTAAAATATCTACTGATTGTTCAATTAGGTTTTTTCGTTCGGCAGTTTTTGAATTTTCTGCAAAAGTTAATTGAAGAAGCTTTAGGTTTGGAATATTTCCAATTGATTTTATATTGTTTAATCTTAAATTATTGTGAATATGAACTCTTTTCAGTTTCTTTAAATTAGATAAATTTGGAATTTCTTCCATTTTTGACATTCCCTCAAATTCAATTTTCTCTAAATTTTCTAAAGAGTTTAAAAAATCAAAATTCGGAATTTGTCGAACACGACTAAATTCTATAGATTTTAATTTTTTTAAATTAGTCAAAGATGTTAGGTCTTTAAAACTACCGAAAAGTAAATTAAGTTCTTCTAAATTTTCTAATTCTGATAGTATATTTAGATTATCCATTTTCACACCTCTAAAAGTCAGATTTTTCAACTTTTTTAAGTTTTGAATATTATCTAACCCTTTTTTCATACCATCCACATAAAGCGATTCTAAATCTTTAAATTCCTTAATAAATGATAAGTCAACTGCTTTTGATTTAGTTTCTTCTATTCCGAATTCTTTCAAGTTAGTATTAGATAAAAGTTCTGAATAATCTTTTATATTATATGTTGCTATTGTAAATTTTCTAACGTTTGGGATTTCTTTGTAGAATGATAAATCTTGACTTTCGTGCCAATGAATACGAAGTCCAATATTCGGATATTGTTTGTAAAACTCGTTAAGAGTTTCCCAAGTCTGTTTTTTAGGATTTTCGAATTGAGATAGTTGTAAAGAATGAATATTATTTTCTGCTATTATTTTTGGAATATCAGACTTTTTCAGGTCAGAAAATATGTTTATGTTTCCGTTATAATTCCCCCATTTGTCTTTATTACTAAATATTTCCATTCAAATCTCAATTTTTCTTTTATGTGGCACAACGTTGTTGTGTTATGGAAAGTTGCGTTTAAAGTGAACGGCTATTTTCCGCAGGAAAATTGTTGTTCGCA
>NZ_WTPZ01000034.1:0-1306 GCF_011378915.1 Polaribacter sp. 20A6 | reverse complement strand
GACAATGGCTGGAAGTTGGTGGCTGGTTCAGGTATTAGCACTGTGTGCTCTCTGTCATGCTCTTCCAAAGAAGGGTAAGTGGAGTAAACTGTCCCAGAATCCTCCAGCTCTGATGCTCCAGCAAACTGACCAGCGGCTTCAGCAGTCAGTTCAACAGACTAATCAGCAGCTTCCTCAGAAGATTCAGTTTCAGAAGCAAGTAGCGAAGGCTGAGCCTTTGGACAGATGTTCTGTAGCTGATTCTGAGCAGATCCAATGTGGACAACCTGGTATCAGTAGTGCTGAATGTGAAGCTATCAACTGCTGCTTTAGTGGACAGCAGTGTTACTATGGGAAGACCGTGACTGTCCAGTGTATAAGAGATGGTCAGTTTGTGGTAGTGGTGGCTAGAGATGTTACACTGCCTCGACTGAGTCTGGATTCAGTCAGTTTACTGGGAGGAAGTGACCCAGCTTGCAGTCCTGTGGGGTCCACACCTTCCTTTGCTGTATACCAGTTCCCTGTGACTGCATGTGGCACAAGAGTGATGGAGGACAGTGGTTATGTGGTGTATGAGAACAGAATGAGCTCCTCGTATGAAGTGGGGATTGGACCACTTGGTTCAATCACAAGGGACAGTCACTTTGAGCTTCTCTTCCAGTGTAGGTACTCTGGCACTTCTGTGGAAGCTCTGGTTGTGGAGGTCAACACTGTTCCTCCACCTCCACCAGTAGCTGCCCCTGGACCCCTCAGGGTGGAGCTTAGACTGGCCAATGGTCAGTGTGTCACCAAAGGGTGTGCAGAAGGGGATGAGGCCTACACGTCCTACTACAGTGATGCTGATTATCCCATCACAAAAGTCCTGCGGGAGCCTGTGTATGTTGAGGTGCACATTGTGGAGAGGACTGACCCCAACATTGTCCTGATGCTGGGACACTGCTGGGCAACTTCCGCCCCCAATCCACTCAGTCTACCCCAGTGGGACCTTCTGGTTGATGGATGCCCTTACCAGGATGACCGTTACCTGACCACATTGGTTCCAGTGACTGGCTCTTCTGGTCTTCAGTTCCCAACCCACTACAAGCGCTTCATTGTGAAGATGTTCACGTTTGTGGATCCCACATCACTGGCTCCTCTGCAGGAAACTATCTTCATCCACTGTAGTACAGCGGTGTGCCATCCGTCTTCTGGCTCCTGTGAGCAAAGCTGCGGCAGGACGAGAAGGGACACTCATGTGAAGAACATCTCTAGTGAGCAGACGGTGATTTCTAGTGAAGTAGTTATTCTGATAATGTAAATTTTTTTTTTTTTTTTTTTTTTAAAAATA
>NZ_WTPZ01000033.1:0-1338 GCF_011378915.1 Polaribacter sp. 20A6 | reverse complement strand
CCCCCACATTTATTGAAGACCAGCTAAAGTCTTCTTGTGCTCTTGAACCACTACAGGACCGAGCGAGGCCTTCCCTTCCCACTGAAGGCCTCCAAAAGGAGAAGCAGCAGTTCCACCATCAGGACCACATGTGGAGTCACAGCAACCACAAACCTGGTGGTTCCCATCAGCAGCAAGCCACCCATTGGCAAAGGAACAGGATTTGTGGAGCGCGTCACTAGGTGCAGAAGCAAGAGTGGCCTTCAGAACACACGTCATGTAGATAGAAGGACTGGATCCCCCCTGGAACATGAAGGCCTCCAGCTGGAACCGGATTTTGTCCTCCTGGGATCGAGGCATGAAGCGCGAGCTGGAAGCTGTGACCTTGGCATCCACAAGACATCCATGATTCTCAATGAACAAATATCTCGGAAGGGCGTTCACATCAGGTACTTGGGTGGCCACACAGCTGTCCACAAACACACGCAGAGGGACGTGGTTGTATACCTTCACAGATGCCTCAACATTAATAACGTCACCCAGGAAGTAAGAGTTTGAAGGCCTCTCAAAGGACCAGTCATCCATCATGAGCTTCAGGGAGAACAGCAAGACTTCTTCACCAGCCTCCGTTGAGGCATAAGGGACCCAAGTTGGCTTCAAGGCATTACCGCTGACATTTTGAAACCTTTGATAATGGCATTGAACACCAATAACTGCACCACCTGCACGGGTAATCGGAGTGCCAGCAAACGCCTCAGGAGTGTAGGTAAGGGCAAAGGTGTAGACAAGCTCATCCTTGGTCATCATCAACACACTATTGCAGTCCTGCAGTTCATTGTCAAAGAAGAGCACCTTGGAGCCTGGGACCAAACCGACAACAGGACATCCTCCCAAAGTCAGACCAGATGGCTGGATCAGTTCACCATTGCTAAACAAGTCCTGCTGTACCTCCACATGAACCCGGTTCTCACCGCATTGAATAGCTACACTACTGGGAGTCACAGGTTGCCTCAAATGGAAGTCCACCGCCATCTCACTCGGCACTTCTGGAACAGTGGGAAACCTCCAGTCCAAAGGCTTCACTGGACCCTGCAACACCTGCTTCTCCTGAAGACCAAGAGGCTCTTGTGCAAATCCTCTGTAGTCAAGACTCTGAGACAGAGAAGCCTTCTGCAAAGTGTTTCCGAGCACTTGAGAAGAAACAGGCACTCTGGAAGCTGGATATGATTGATGCTTCTTGCTTTTTGGACTTTGACTGGATCTCAAACTTCCAAAAGCATTCTTCAGATCAAACACCACAAGCACAACCAGCACTAACACATATTGCAAAAGACCCATCCTGACAAACGTTAACACAAT
>NZ_WTPZ01000032.1:0-1338 GCF_011378915.1 Polaribacter sp. 20A6 | reverse complement strand
CAACAATGGGCTTTGGGCAAGTTGGATTTGGATTGGTGTTCCTTTTTGTGCTGGGATTTTCTGAAGCACAGTGGAGTCCCAGCGAGAGAAGTGATTGGACCCCAGGCGACTTTATGCCTAGGGCAAAAGTTCAGAAGACCGACTCTAGGATGCCTCAAATTCCCAAGAAACATGGCCCCAGTAAACCTGCATCTGCCCCACAAAGATTTCCTGTCCAAACACCAGCCAAGAGTGACTTTAGGAGGCCTTCTCAAGATGTTTTTGGTGTTCAGTCAAAAGAACAGATGCTGGGTCCAGTGACAAAACTGACATGGCAGTTTCCAAGCCTGCCAGAAGAACCACAGCAGCCAGTCATCCCTTTTGATCCGCGTCACTTTGTCCCTCCCAACAGCGTAGCGGCTCAGTGTAGAGAGGGTTCCATATATGTGGAAGTCAAGAAAGACTTCTTTGGGATTGGGAAGCTAGTGAGCTCCTCTGCTCTTACACTGGGAGGCTGTACTGCAACTGGAGAAGACCCTTCTGCTCAAGTGCTTGTCTTTGAATCTGGATTGCATGGATGTGGCAGTGTAGTGATGGTGACTAACGATGAGCTTGTCTACACCTTCAAACTTCTCCACACCCCACAAGAGGCTTCACTTGGTGTTCCTATTGTTCGGAGCATTAGTGCAGTGGTTGGAATCGAGTGTCACTATTCAAGAAAGCATAATGTGAGCAGCGATTCCTTAGTGCCCAGTTGGGTCCCATATACCTCTATGGAAGCTGCAGAGGAGGTCTTCGTCTTCTCCCTCAAGCTCATGACCGATGACTGGAGATTCGAGAGGCCTTCTAACCAATACTTCCTGGGTGACATCATAAATCTTGAAGCATCTGTGCTTTCATACAGCCATGTTCCCATCCGTGTGTTTGTGGACAGCTGTGTGGCTACAATAGTCCCTGATGTCACATCTGTCCCCAGATACTCCTTTATTGAGAACAATGGGTGCCTGGTTGATGCCAAGCTCACAGGCTCCAGATCTCACTTCATGCCCCGAACTCAAGGTGACAAGTTGCAGCTTCAGCTAGAGGCTTTCAGGTTCCAGCAACCAGACAGTGGACTGGTTTACATCACCTGCATGGTGAAGGTGGCCGTAGCAACAACGACTCCAAATCCTGAACAGAAAGCTTGTTCCTTCTCTGCTAATGGTTGGGTGTCTGCAGATGGTTCTGACCAGGTGTGTGGCTGCTGTGACTCCACGTGTAGTACCAGAAGAGGAAGTGACCAGCCCCATAAAGATCTGCGGTGGGATAAATCCTCTGTTGGGCCCATCAGTGTTAAGGAATCTGGCTATGGCCAAAAAT
>NZ_WTPZ01000031.1:0-1362 GCF_011378915.1 Polaribacter sp. 20A6 | reverse complement strand
ATTCACTTCAATTTTCCTTCGGAAAATAGCCGCTCATTAAAAACGCAACTTTCAATACACAACAACGTTGTAAATAATTATGAAGAAACTTTTCGCTTTTATAACAATATTATCGCTTTTTGGATTTTCGCAAGAAGACAATGAGTGTAATGAAAGAACAATTCCATATTGGTGGAATGGAATAAATAGCAGAATTGAAGGAGAAAAACCAAGTTTAAGAAAAACTTTCAAAAATATTCAAAAATCTGAAACTGAAATTACACCAAAAAATGGTTTTATAACTTTAAGATTAAACATTACTAAAACTGGAAAATTCTGCGACATAGAAACATTTCAAATTGACGAGAATTATGAAAAAACAGAATTTAACAATGGAAAATTAGCCAAAAAAATTGAACAAATTGCTATTAAAATTAAAGACTGGAAAAGAGACAAAGATTATAAAACTTACAATTTAATAAGGTTAAAAATTAAAGACGGAAAAATTGAAGAAATTTTTTAAAATATTAGGAATTGTATTTGGTTTCATCATAATTATAGGAATTGGTTTCAGTATTTACCTTTATTTCTGGAATAAAGATAGAATTCAGACAACAAAAGAATTATCTGAAAAAATAGAGAATTTTGAATCCAAAAATAGTGAAGAATATATGGAATATTCAGTTCACTTAAATAAGGCAGGAGATTTTGAAAAAGGGTTTACATATTTAAATAAAGCAGTTGAACTTGAGCCAGAAATGCATTTAGGTTATCGAGGTTGGATCAGATTAAGGAAAATTAGAGATTTTGATAAAGCTTTGGCAGATTTTGATAGACTTGATAGTTTAACACCTAAATTTGTAGATGCGCCTTGGGGAGAAAACATTGACTTTTTGAGAGGAGAATGCTATTTTGGAAAAAAAGATTATCAAAAAGCAATTGAATCATTCAATCTAAATGTTAAACATAATAAAGAAGATTGGGTAGATATTCACACTTTTGTTTATCTCGGACTTTGTGAATATAAACTCGGTAATTATGAAAAAGCTATTTCAGAATTTGAAAGAGCTTTAGCACAATCAGAATATACGACTGAATCATCTTTTGGAATTTCTAAAGCATATTACAAACTTGGAAATAATGAGAAAGCTAAAGAAAATATTTTAGAAGCTGAAAAAAACATAGATTATAAAAGAGATGATGCTTACAATGAATTTTTAAATGAAATTTATTTGTCTGAAATATTAGAATTTAAAGAACAATTAGAAAAATAACTATTTACAACACCGTATAAACTTTATTGCTGGTTTTAGCTCACTTGGGAAATTCCTCCGGAATTTCGCCGTTCGTGTTTTATTTACTAAATTCACTGCTTAAACAACG
>NZ_WTPZ01000030.1:0-1376 GCF_011378915.1 Polaribacter sp. 20A6 | reverse complement strand
AAAGTTGCGATTTTTATGAACGGCTATTTTCCGCAGGAAAATTGAAGTGAGTAAAAATGCAACTGCCTTCGGTTAAGCTAAAAATAAGCAATTTTTTATACACGGTGTTGCCTAAAGTTGTTTTTTTATTTTTCCAATCTTACTTATTATTTTCTAAATTCAGCGTTCGAGTGAAAATTCCGCAACATTTTATATTTTTTTGATTTTCAATAAATTCTCAGCCTTTCTAAATTTTCACTTTAAGATAATTTCGCACAGTTTTTACTCCACATTTTGCTTAATTCCGCTATTTTGGTTTTTCAGCGTTTGAGTGTTTTCTCACGTGCTTAATTCCGACAACAATTTTTACTTTATTTAATTTTCAGAAAATTCTCAGCCTTTCTAAATTATGTTTTAGAGAAAATTCCGCACAGTTTTTGTTCTGTATTTTACTCAATTCCGCAAAGTTCAGTTTTTATATTCTCATTTTCTTGAACTTTTTAAATTCTATAAAAAACGAACAAAATTCTTTCAGAATTTTCCAATCTTCAGAGAGTGTTAAACTTTTAAAATTCAAGAGTTTTATTTGTTTATTTTTTCAGAAGTTTGAGTGATCTGAACAATTTTTGGCAACGTTGTTGTGTATGATTAGTTGCGTTGTTTAAGCAGTGAATTTACTAAATAAAATACGAACGGCGAAATTCCGGAGGAATTTCCCAAGTGAGCTAAAACCAGCAATTAATTATACACGGTGTTGGCAACTGGCTTTTTATTATTTCAGTCTTTTTTTTGTTGATATTTTAACTAATTCAACAAATTCTTCTTTAGAATACTCGGAAATTTTATTTTGGTCTGTAATTATTTTCACACCTTGAATTTTATTTCTGTCAAAGTTTTTAATAAATTCTTTACTTACTATTTTATCATCCAAAAAGTAAATTCGTTTAATTTCGTGTATTGATGATATATCTAATTTTTTCAGTTGGGATTCTCTAGTAGTTAATAATACGACTCCAAATTTATCTTTACTTCCATATATTTTCGTTTTTCCACTTTGGATAAATTCTATATTATATATTTCATTTTTTTCTATAGAAAACCAACCATTTGACATATTTTCATATTCAATTTGTACTCCGTCAAAGAGAATCATAGGGTTTTCATTGAGAGAATGTTCAACTTTCAATGAGTCAATATAGTTTGTTAGGTAAGTATTTGTATGTTCTATTGTGCGTTCCGTTTTTCTTTCCGTATTTTCTTTACAAGATGATAAACTTAAAATCAGAACTATAATTATTAATTGTAACTTCATTTTTTGCTTGTTGCCAACGTTGTTGTATAAGCTTTGTTGCGTTGTTTAAGCAGTGAATTTAGTAAATAAAACACGAACGGCGAAA
>NZ_WTPZ01000029.1:0-1380 GCF_011378915.1 Polaribacter sp. 20A6 | reverse complement strand
CGTTACTCATGTCAACATTCGCACTTCTGATACCTCCAGCCTGCCTTACAGCTTGACCTTCAACGGCTTACAGAACGCTCCTCTACCATGCCTAATAAATTAAGCATCCGTAGCTTCGGTGTACAGTTTGAGCCCCGTTATATCTTCCGCGCAGGCCGACTCGACTAGTGAGCTATTACGCTTTCTTTAAAGGATGGCTGCTTCTAAGCCAACCTCCTAGCTGTCTAAGCCTTCCCACATCGTTTCCCACTTAACTGTAACTTTGGGACCTTAGCTGACGGTCTGGGTTGTTTCCCTTTCCACAACGGACGTTAGCACCCGCTGTGTGTCTCCCGTAATTGCACTCATTGGTATTCGGAGTTTGCATGGGGTTGGTAAGTCGGGATGACCCCCTAGCCCAAACAGTGCTCTACCCCCAATGGTGAGATACGAGGCGCTACCTAAATAGCTTTCGAGGAGAACCAGCTATCTCCGAGCTTGATTAGCCTTTCACTCCTATCCACAAGTCATCTCCAGACTTTTCAACGTATGTGAGTTCGGTCCTCCAGTTAGTGTTACCCAACCTTCAACCTGCTCATGGATAGATCGCCCGGTTTCGGGTCTATTCCCAGCAACTAAACGCCCTATTAAGACTCGGTTTCCCTACGGCTCCGCTATGTGCTTAACCTTGCTACTGAAAATAAGTCGTTGACCCATTATACAAAAGGTACGCAGTCACGGAACTAAGTCCGCTCCCACTGCTTGTACGTACACGGTTTCAGGATCTATTTCACTCCCCTCACAGGGGTTCTTTTCGCCTTTCCCTCACGGTACTGGTTCACTATCGGTCAGTCAGGAGTATTTAGCCTTGGAGGATGGTCCCCCCATATTCAGACAGGATATCACGTGTCCCGTCCTACTCGTTTTCATTGAAATGGTGTTTTCGTATACGGGGCTATCACCCTTTACTGCGGCACTTTCCAGAGCCTTCTACTAACACCAAATCAACTTAAGGGCTAATCCCCTTTCGCTCGCCGCTACTTAGGGAATCTCGGTTGATTTCTTTTCCTCCGGGTACTTAGATGTTTCAGTTCCCCGGGTTCGCCTCGTATGGCTATGTATTCACCATACGATACCCGCAAGCGGGTGGGTTTCCCCATTCGGACATGTTCGGATCAAAGCTTGTTTATCAGCTCCCCGAACCTTTTCGCAGATTACCACGTCCTTCATCGCCTCTGACTGCCAAGGCATCCACCGTGCACGCTTGGTCACTTGACCATATAACCCAAAATAGTTTCGGATCACATACCAAAGAGCTTTTGTGTCTCTCTGGATTTACGATAATAGAAGTCACTAGGTTAAAGTGAACTTCCACCGGTTTAACGCTTGATTTATCGTTAT
>NZ_WTPZ01000003.1:0-673046 GCF_011378915.1 Polaribacter sp. 20A6 | reverse complement strand
TACTCACTTCAATTTTCCTGCGGAAAATAGCCGTTCATAAAAATCGCAACTTTCCATAACACAACAACGTTGGGCGTAAGTTAAACGAATAACTTTCAAACTAAATTAAAATGGGAATATTAGATTTTCTTTTTGGTAAAAAAACTTCTTCAACTAAGAAAATAAAGAATAAAGAGATTTTTAATCAAAATGAATACAATAAGCTTAAAAGAGAAACGAAAATTCTTCAAACAGAAAATAAAGAATGGGAAAAAGAATTTAATGACACTATTTCTTTAAGAGAAAAAGCAAAAAAACTAGAAAAAGAAAACAAATTAAATGAAGCTTTAGAAATTTATCTTAACTCTATAAATATAGCTAAAAACAACAGCAAATTAAATATTTATAATTATGCTTTTGATATAGATAGGGTAATAATATTATATAGTAAGACAAAACAAAAAGAAAAATTAATAACGTTTCTAGAAGACAAAATAAATAAACATCGTGATTTTAACAAGGTAAATAATTGGATTGTACGTTTATCAAAACTTAAAACGAATAATACAATAAAAAGAAACACTTTAAAACCTTCCGACATTAATCATCAAATTGCTAATGTTCCTACTCTAGGAAAACAAATTGAAGATTTTAAGAGAAAGATGCCAGAATTTAATTTTTACTTCGATATGAAAGAGAATTCAGACACATTAAATTACTCTAATAATGTACCTTTCGAACTTTCAAAAAAACTTTCTGAATTCAAACAAAAATTTGATATTATTAAAAGTAATGCCAAAGTTTCTGAAAACACAGGTAATTATAAAACAGCAATTGAAGCGTATGAAAAAATGATTAAAGAGGAATGCGAAGATGTCGCTCCATATGAAAGATTAATTGTAATATATTCTAAGCTTAAATGGAAACAGGAGGAAATAGATATTATTGAAAGAGCAATAACATTTTTTAATAATCTTAAAGAAAAACAATTATTATATGTAAACTATCTTGCAAAAAAATATGGAATGGAAGATAAAGCTCAAGAATACATATCACAGAATAAGAAAATTTATTATTATCTCGGAATATTTGAACTTTATAATCCACAAGTCACGAGATTAAATAAGTGGAAAGAAAGATTAAAAAAAAGAAAACAAAAATAACACTAGCTACAACACCGTGTAATAAAAATTGCTAAATTAGTGCTTTATCAAAAGTAGTTGCATTTTTACTCACTTCAATTTTCCTGCGGAAAATAGCCGTTCATTAAAAACGCAACTTTCAATACACAACAACGTTGTATGCAATTAAAAACGAACATTCTACTAACCATTAAAATTTGAAAAATGCCATACATAATTAATCATCCTTCTACTGTCTTAAGCCCAAAGAGAAATGTCAAAAATGTTACTGTATTTTATAATGGTGGAGCAGTCCCTGGTGGATATTCAGTTGCAAAACTCAAATGGAATGGAAATGACGTAATTGGAATACGTTGGAATATTACCGAAAATGAAATTCACGATAAGGATAAAATCAGCGGAAAAAAAGTATGCTTGGGCGAACCAAATTCAAGAGGACATTCAACTTGGTTTATATTACCCGATGACTTAATTGAAAAATTAATAACAGGTGGAGTTTTAGCCAAGGACCTTAAAAAATATCTTGACCAAAAATAATGACGGAAGAAACTAAAGAATATATTGCCAACTATAATTTGAAATTTAGTAAAATTCAAAAAGATGATTTAGCTTCACTTTTTGAGAAATTTAATACTCTTTATCCAATGTTTAATCGTTTGTATAATGACGCATTGAGAGAAGAATCAGTTAATGACAAAAAACTAAAAGGATTTGGCGATTTTAAAAGAGCAACATTTTTTGTCAGAGATTATGTTGGAGCTCAAAATATAATTGATAATTTAAAAAAAGATAAGCAGATTAATTCTATAGTTGAGATTGCCGATTTAATTAATAAAAATGTTTTTCATATCAATTTACAAGATGGACAAGGACAAGAAAAAACTGATAAAGAATTAGCAACAAATCTTTTGAGCGAAGAAGTAGAAATTAAAAGCAAAGCGGTTTTAAGCCTAATTTATAATGTAAGATGTAACATAGTTCACGGACACAAAGACTTTCAAGAATACCAAAGACTTTTAATGGAACCGATAATCGGAATTTTGAGAACTATTGTAAATACATTGGAAAATCGGATAAAATAACTGCATACAACACCGTATATAATTTATTGCTGGCTTCTCGCCTACTTACGAAAGTCCTCGCGGACTTTCTTGGTCGGTAATTATTTACTAAATTAGTTGCTTGAAACACGCAACAAACCATATACAACAACGTTGTAACACATTTGAGAGAAACGAAATACATATCGATTATAATTTTATCATTGACTTTTAGTTATTGTGCAACTAAACAGAAAATAAGTGAACAAAAAAAAGAAAATAGTTTTGAAAAATATGTAGAATATATTTCGAATGATTCTACTTTCAATAAAAAAATCAAAAGCTATTTTGGAGATTTTTCAAATTGTAAAAAATTGAATTTTAATACAAATAGTTATGTAAAACCTATAAAACTGAACGAATTTCCATTTGGAATTTTAAGTAGAACCAAAATTTTGAATGAATTAAAAGATTTTGAATTTTTAAGTGAAACTGAAAAAATGGAAAAATTTAATTCAATTTATAACTTTTCAGAATATTACTCTGAAAATCTTTCCAATAGAAACTGGAATAATGAATGTGGAATAAAACTAACTTTTGCGAAAAAGATAAACGGAATTCTACCATTAAAATTTGAATTAATAGATAAAGAAATTGATTCCAGAATAAATTATCAACCAAGAAAAGGAATTTATATTTTGGAATTTAACAATGAAAATAAAATTATAGATAGAGAATATATAATATTTTCAAATTAAATAAAAAATTGAATTTAACGGAATAAATTATGTCAAAAAGTATTCACGTAACAATTAAAAATTTTAGAAAGCTTACAAAAGAAGAAATTAACGAACAATTTTTAGACCCAAACTCTGATTTAAAAAAATGAAATAAAAAATCAGAAATTAAGAAAAAAGTAAAATTAGAAAGAAAAAAGAAACGAAGTGAAAAATAAAAACGTGTTACAACACCGTGTATAATTAATTGCTTTGTAAGTCCTCATCTGGAATATTCCTTCGGAATATTCTCAGGTTCGTGAAAGTTTACTAATTTAGTTGCTTAAACACGCAACTAATCATACACAAACACGTTGTAGCACATTAAAAAAATGTACTTTCCTGAAATAGGTTGACTAAAAATTAAACACTTAATTATAGTCATTTATGAAAACTCAAAAACAACCCTGGCGAAAAAAAACGTACGAAAAAGCAACTTTAGAACTCAAATTATTCGTCGTTGACCAAATTCAGAATGGACAGATTTCCACAAACTTTGCTTCCAAAAAATATGATGTTCCTAGAACTACAATTGGGTATTGGATCAAAAAATATAGTACTTTAGTCCAACAAAATACTGGTATGAGTAAATTAGATGAGATTAAAAAACTAAAGGAACGTATTGAAGAACTGGAGTTTGTAAAGGAATTTCAACAAGATATTATTGCTGACATGGAAATCATTACTGGAGTCGATTTGTCAAAAAAGTCGTTGCCCAAAACATTAGCGAAAGAGATAGAACTAAAAAAGAAAAACCGTTTAAAAGAAAATGGTTCTATGAGTGTTTTGGGATTAGTAAACAAGCTTTCTACAAAAGACTCAAAACCCAAGAAAACAAACGAATAAACGATGAAAAAGTCATCGCAATGATACAGGAATATCGAAAATTAGTTGGTATGAGAACTGGCGGAATTAAGCTATATGATGAACTTAAACAAGACTTTATAAAACAAGGTATTAAAATAGGTAGAGACAAGTTGTACGATGTGTTAAGGCTTCATAATTTACTTGTTCCTAAGCTTAAAAACTATGTAACAACAACAAATTCTAATCATCAATTTAGAAAATATAAAAACCTAATTAAAAACCAAGTTCCTACTCGACCAGAACAATTATGGGTAAGCGATATAACATACATAAAAACGGACAATGGACACAACTACCTAGCAATCGTTACAGATGCATATTCTAAGCAAATTATGGGGTATAATCTCGATAATCATATGAAGACATCACTTTGTACAGAAGCGCTAGAAATGGCTATTAAAAATAGAAAATACCCTGATGAAAAATTAATACATCATTCTGACAGAGGTTTTCAATACTGTAACCCGAAATACACAGCCTTTGCAGAAGAAAATGGCATAATGATGAGTATGACAGAACAATATGATCCTTATGAAAACACAATTGCAGAGCGAATTAATAGAACTTTAAAATATGAATATGGACTTAGAAATTGCATTAAAAACACTGCCATTGCTCAAGAAGTAACAAAAACAAGCAGTATATATTTACAACAATTTAAGAACCCATTTTAGCTTAGACTTAAGAAAACCAGCAGAAGTACATTTAAATCCAAACATCAAATACAAATCATATCGAAGAAATAATGTAAATTTGACTGAACTAAAAATTTAAAAACAAACGTAGTTCAGATTATTTTTGGCCTTCTAAACGGCTAAAAAAATAATTTGAACGATATAAATTAATCTAAAAAAAGGTCAACCTATATCAGTATAATACACTTCAAGAAAGGTTCTATTTTAGATGCTTTTTAAAACTAATAAAATCAACATTCTTTTTAATGAAAAAAGCTCAACCTAAAGAAAGAAATAGGTTGAGCTTAAATATTATGAATTAATGTGTTTTTTACAAGTTAAACAACCTTGGTAAAAACATTGATATTTCTGGAATGTAAGTAATTAACAGTAGAACAATCACCATAATTAATAAAAATGGCAGCAATGGTTTTATAACTTGAGAAACCGAAACTTTAGCGATTCCACTCCCCACGAAGAGGATGGTTCCCACAGGTGGTGTACACAAGCCAATACAAAGATTTAACACTAGAACGATACCAAAATGGACAGGATGCATACCTAACTCTGTAACTACAGGTAAAAAAATAGGTGTAAAAATTAGAACGGCTGGAGTCATATCCATAAAAGTTCCAATAATTAATAATACTAAATTGATTAATAAAAAGATGACGATCTTGTTACTGAATTGCTCTAATAAAAAATTGCTAATTAATTCTGGAATTCCTTCAAAAGAAAATAACCATGACATTGCCATAGATGTACAAATTAAAAACATAACTACCGCAGTAGTTTTTGCACTTGCTAATAAAATAGCTGAAAAGTCTTTTACTTTTACATCTCCATAAATTAAAGCAAGAACCCCTGCATATAGAACAGCAATTGCTGAAGCCTCTGTAGCTGTAAATATCCCTGCAACAATACCACCAACTACAATAACTAGTAATAACAAACTAAAAAAAGCTTTTCTAAAATATGTAAAAATTAAAGAAAGTGGCACACGTTCTCCTTTAGAGAAGTTTCTGGTTATTGCCACATAAGCAACATACCCCATTATAGCAAAGCCTAACAAAATACCTGGTAAATAACCTGCAATAAATAAAGCTGCTACAGATGCTGTACCTCCACTTGCTAAAGCGTAAACGATTAAAATATTACTTGGCGGAATTAACAACCCAGTTGTAGATGATGTTATATTTACAGAGGCACTAAATTCTCTAGGATATCCTTCTTCTTCCATTCTGTCTGTCATAATACTTCCAATAGCAGATGTTGCTGCAATAGCAGATCCTGAGATAGCTCCAAAAAGCATCGACGCTAATACATTTACATAAGCTAATCCTCCAGGTAAACTCGCTACTAAAGACTTCGCAAAATTAATAAGTCTATTGGCAATTCCGCCACGTTTCATAATTTCTCCGGCCAACACAAAAAAGGGAATTGCTAAAAGTGCAAAACTATCAATACCTGTTGTCATACGTTGTGCAATTGTTGTGATTCCAGGTAATTTATCAATATTAAGCAGTAAACTTATAGTGGTAGAAATACCAATACTATAGGCTACTGGAACTTTTAACATCAGTAACGTAAAAAAACTTAGGAATAAAACTATAATACTTATTATTTCTATACTCATAATTAATCGGTTATTTTGTTAGTACTTATTTTGCGTATGTGATATATTGAAAAACACATAATAAGCAAACCACTAAAAGGCAAAATAGAATATATGTATCCTAAAGGTATCCTTAATGTTCCTGATAATTGGCCTAAATGTAATGTAGTATAAACAAGGTTAAATCCACCAATTACCATAACTATCAATGCAAATAAAAACACACAGATTTCGATAAAAAACAGCACTTTCTTTTGTAGTTTAGGTGAGAATTTCTGAAACAAGAAATCCATTGATAAATGTTCCCTTCTTCCGCTAAGGTAGGCTGCCCCTAAAATGGATAACCAAATTAATGAAAAACGTGCTAGTTCTTCTGTAAACGTAAATGAAGTATTTAAAATATAACGTGAAAAAACTTGTAGTAATACATCAATTACCAATAACCCAAATATAGAAACCAATATTGTTTCCATGATTTTACAAACTCTGTTAAAAAGGATGTCTGCTGATTTCATATCTACTGATTTTTTATTTTATTAATAATCCCACTCATTTCTGGGTGTTCTTTTTCAAAAGCTTCTAAAACAGGTTTTGATTTCTCTTGGAACAATGCTTTTTCAGGAATAATAATTTCTACACCTGCTTTTTTTGCAATTTCCATTGATTCATTTACAGAATCATTCCAGAAAACCTTCTGTGATTTAGATGACTCATCTGCAGACTCTTGCACCCAAACTTTTTCTTCATCAGATAATGTATCCCAGTATTTTGTGCCAATTAATAAAACATCTGGTAAAGAAGAATGTTGATCTAAGGTATAGTATTTACTTACTTCATAATGATTAGAAGATACAAATGAAGGCGGATTATTTTCGGCACCATCCACAACACCTTGTTGTAGAGCAGTGTACAACTCTCCAAAAGACATTGGTGTTGCAGAACCTCCCAAACTATTTACCATATTTATGGCCATTTGGTTGTTCATTACACGAATTTTAAGCCCCTTTAAATCTTCTGGAGTTCTAATTGCTTTCTTTGAAGTATAAAAACTTCTACTTCCTGCATCGTAATAACACAAACCACGTAGCCAAAATTTACTTCCTTTTTCTAAAATTGATTTTCCAACTTCACCTTCTAAAACATCAAATTGATGTTGTTTATTTCTAAATAAATATGGAATTCCCAATACATGATATTCTGGAACAAAATTAGACAACGTTGCAGCACTTACTTTTGTGACAGCTACACTACCTATTTGTAATAATTCTAAAACTTCTCTTTCTGATCCTAATTGGCCATCAGGAAATATCTTAATATCCATTTTCCCTCCAGATTTTAGTTTTAAGGCTTTCTTAAATTCTAAAATACCTTTGTGTACAGGATGTGTTTGAGGTAAAGTATGTGCTAAATACATCATCTTTACATCGTCTTTCTTTTCGCACCCTTGTAAAATGATTAAAAGAAAGATGGCACAAAACAGTCTATGCAACATAATAAATTATTTTAGTTTTTAAAATTGAAATAGTTCACAGCATTGTAATAACAAATGTTTTGAATCATTTTCCCCAGAAATTCTATATCATTTGGAACCAATCCTTTTTTAACATCTTCTGCAATTAGGTTGCACAATATTCGCCTAAAATACTCGTGTCTTGGAAAAGATAAAAAGCTGCGACTGTCTGTTAACATACCTACAAAACGACTTAATAAGCCCATATTTGAAAGTGTGTTTAATTGTTTTTCCATGCCGTCTTTTTGGTCTAAAAACCACCAACCAGAACCCCATTGCATTTTACCTGGAATATCCGCATTTTGAAAATTACCCATCATTGTTGCAAATACTTCATTTTGAGAAGGATTTAAATTATAAGTAATGGTTTTTGCTAATTGACCGGTAGATTCAAGTTCATTAAATAATTTAGACATAAATTCTGCCATTGGAAAATCACTTATAGAATCGCAACCAGCATCAAATCCTATTTGCTTAACTAATCTAGAATTATTATTTCTAATAGGTCCTAAATGGTATTGTTGTACCCAATTATATTCGTGATATTTTCTTCCTAAATAAAGGAATAAAAAAGATCTATATTTTTCAATTTCTAAAACAGAAAGAGTTTCTTCTTTTAGTTTCTTATCAAAAATTTGCGCAATTTCTTCCTCTGTGAAATCAACAATTGAAAGCGTCGCTCCAATACCAAAATCAGATACTCTACATCCATTTTTATGGAAATGCGCAATTCTATTATCTATTGATTTTATAAAATCTGATAAAGAATTAATTTTTATTCCTGAACATAGCGCCAACTTATTTAAATAACTTGTAAATTTTGTTTCTCCTATAAAGAACAACTCGTCTGACCTAAAGGTAGGTAGTACTTTTGTATAGATATTCATTTTAGAAATTGTCTGATGATATTCTAAACTGTCTGTAGGATCATCTGTAGTACAAATAACCTCCACCTTCATTTGTGCTAATAAATCGGCAGGTGTTTTATGTACTAAAATAGCATTGGCTTTTTTATAAATAGTTTCTGCTGTAGAGGGTTGTAAAATTTCATCAATATCAAAATAACGCTTCAATTCTAAATGCGTCCAATGAAATAAAGGATTTCTTAAAGTATGCGGAACCGTTTCTGCCCACTTTAAAAATTTTTCTTTCTGGGTCGTTTTATCGCCAGTAATAAAAGCTTCTTCTATACCATTTGCACGCATTCCCCGCCACTTATAATGATCTCCATTTAACCAAGCAGCTGTAATATTTTCAATAGGCTTATCTTCTGCAATTAGTTGTGGTGATAAATGATTGTGATAATCTATAATTGGCAAATCTTTAGCATATTGATGATACAATTTTACTGCGACTTCAGATTGTAATAAAAAGTTATCGTTTATAAATGTGGTGCTATTCATTTTTATTTTTTTTATAACGATCGTCTAATTCCTAATTCTAATCCACGTAATTCTGCCAAACCTCGTAAACGTCCGATACCTGAATATCCAGGATTTGTTTTCTTTTTTAAATCGTCTAACATTTTATGTCCGTGATCTGGTCTAAAAGGCATTCTAACATCTTTTCTTCCTGCTTCAGCACGTTTTTGTTGCTCTAAAACCAACGCTTTCATCACTGCAAACATATCTACATCACCATCTAAATGATCTGCTTCATGAAAATTCCCTTCAGCATCTCTTTTTGTAGCTCGTAAATGAATAAAATGAATTCTATCTCCTAAACGTTCTACCATTCCTGCTAAATCATTATCGGCTCTTACACCAAAAGACCCCGTACAAAATGTCAATCCGTTATTTGGCGATTTTACAGCATTATAAATATCTTCGATATCTTTTTCTGTGGATACTACTCTTGGTAATCCTAAGATTGGAAAAGGTGGATCATCTGGATGAATACACATTAAAACACCTGCTTGTTCTGCTGACGGAATAATCTCTGATAAAAACGAAAATAAGTTTGCCTTCAATTCTTTTGGGCCTACATTTTTATAAGTCGCCAAAATTGCATTGAATTCCTCTAGAGAATACCCTTCTTCAGCCCCTGGTAAACCTGCAATAATATTTCTAATTAATCTTTTTTGATCTTCTGCTGAGGCATTTTTTAAAAACTCAGAAGCTTTCTCTTTCTGAGCATCAGAATATTCTTTTTCTGCTCCTGGTCTTTTTAATAAGTACAATTCAAAAGCTGCAAAAGCTGCTGCCTCAAAACGTAAAGCGGTAGAATTATCCGAAACTTCATAATCTAAGTTTGTTCTCGTCCAATCTAAAACGGGCATAAAATTGTAACAAACAATATCAATTCCGCATTCGCCTAAATTCAACAAAGTTTGTTTGTAATTGTCAATATATAATTGGTAATCTCCAGATTTAGTTTTAATATTTTCATGAATTGGCACAGATTCTACTACAGACCATGTTAACCCAACATTTTCTATAATTTCTTTTCTTTTGATGATTTCATCAACCGTCCAAACTTCACCATTTTTAATATGATGTAATGCAGAAACAACACCTGTTGCTCCCGATTGTTTTATATCTGATAAAGAAACTGGGTCATTTGGTCCATACCAACGCCAAGTTTGTTCTAAATTTTGTATCATTTTATTCTATTTTATTAAACGCCACTATAAGCTGCAAATCCACCATCAATAGGAATTACAATTCCTGTAACAAAAGAAGATGCATCATCACATAAATATAAAGTTGTACTAATTAAATCTTCTGGTTTACCATAACGTTCCATTGGAGTTTGATCTATAATTTGCTGACCTCTTTTAGTTAAACTTCCATCTGTATTTGTTAATAAAGTTCTATTTTGATCTGTTAAAAAGAAACCTGGTGCTAATGCATTCACACGAATTCCTACTTTAGAAAAATGAACAGCTAACCATTGTGTAAAGTTAGAAACTGCAGCTTTTGCACCACTGTAAGCTGGTATTTTAGTTAACGGAGTAAAAGCATTCATAGAAGAAATATTCAATACAGAACACCCTTTTCTACCCACCATATCTGTTGCAAAAACTTGTGTAGGAATTAAAGTTCCTAAGAAATTTAAGTTGAATGTAAATTCAATTCCTTTTGGATCTAAATCGAAAAAAGTCTTAAAACCTTCCGTTTTGTTTGCCAAATCTTCCAATTCCAAAAAAGGATTCGAAGTAGTTCCTAAAGGATGGTTCCCTCCCGCTCCATTCACCAAAATATCTACTTGCCCAAAAGCTTTGTTTACTATTTCTTTAGCCACTATTAAAGAATCTTTTTCTAAAACATTGGCTGCAACACCAATTGCTTTTCCTCCAGCTTTTATAATTGAATCCGCCACCTTATCTGCAGCTTCTTTTCTTAAATCTAAAACGGCAACGCTGTTTCCTTGTTCTGCAAGCGCCATTGCTAAAGCACTACACAACACTCCTCCTGCACCTGTTAATACAATTGTTTTATTCATCTTTAAGGTTGTATTTTTAATTAAGATTAGTAATTTCCGCACATTTACGTGTACGCACACACAAATATAACATAATTCCTCGTGTGCGCACACAAAATTGCATTTATTTTCACTAAATTGCATAAGATTAAAAATATACATAAAAGCGTTTATCAATCTTAATATGATAAAAATAAAAGATATTGCCAGAGAAGCAAAAGTCTCTGAAGGCACTGTAGATAGAGTAATACACAACAGAGGTGGTGTTTCTAAGAAAACGGAAGCAAGAATTAGAAAAATTCTTGACCATCATAATTTTAGCGTGAATCCGGTTGCCAGCGCTCTTGCTATGAAAAATAAACAGCAAATATCTATTTTAATCCCAGAATATAATGATGATGACTTATTTTGGAAATTGCCTTATATGGGGCTTTTAAAAGCAACCAACGATGTTGTAAGTTTTGGAGTACATGTCAATAGTTTTACATACAATCAGTACGATCCAGTTTATTATTTAAATACGTTTAAAGAGTTGCTAAAAACAAAGCCAACTGGAGTAATCATGGTACCCAATTTTTCTAAAGAGACCCAGCTAATTGTAGATGAGTTAGAGGCTTTAGACATTCCCTATATTTTTTTAAATATTGATATTAAAGGATTTAACAACATAGCATATGTTGGTCAAGATTCTTATACCGCAGGTTATATTGCAGGTAAATTAATGAAATTTAACATTCCAGATGCCTCAGAAATTTTAATAATTCAATCTCGATACAACATCACCAAAAACAATGCGGTTTCGAATAGGATTGAAGGTTTTAATAATTATTTTTTAAAAAATAACATTAATTATAAAGTGCAAACTTTAAAAATTGAAAATTTAAAGAACTCTCTAGAAACAAAAGGAATCATCAACGACTACCTAAACACACACCCGCAAATAAAAGGAATTTTTGTTCCCTCTAGTAGAATTTATATTGTGGTAGATTGCATAGAGGATTCACATTTAAAAAACATAGAATTAATAGGTTTTGATAATACTCCGCAAAACACCCAATGCCTTTTAAACGATAGTGTTTCTTTTTTAATCTCTCAAAAACCCTTTGATCAAGGTTATGAAGCAGTAAGAATATTATCTGATTTTTTAATTCACAATAAAATACCGAATACAAAAACACACCTCCCTATAGATATTCTTATAAAAGAAAATGTAAAATACAACATGTGAAATGATTTTATGATAACTTAATTTTGTTTTAATTCGAATTTACTAAAATTTAACTTAATATTAAAAAACTAATAGTCATTACATCTGAACCAAGTTTTGCACAATTTATCACACGCATTGCATTTCTTACAGGTACTGATAAAATTTGAGTTTTAAAACTGTAATTATCAAAATTTGTCAAATTTATTTTGTATCGAGAATTAGAATTACTTTTCTCTAATAACCATTTATTTTCTTTTAGTTGATAAAAAAATTAAGTCTAATTTTAGAAAAGCGATTCCGTATCAACCTAATAAAAAATATTAAATGTTATAAAACAAAAAAACCTGTGAAATTTATAGCTTCACAGGTTTAACATTAACTCAAAAAATCCCCCAAAAAATTATTTTGCCATGTGGTTAACAGCATTCAATAATAATGTTTCTCCCGTAGATGTTAAGGCATAACCACCAACATTTACAGCAAAAAACATTCTTCTTCCAGCAGCTACACCACCACCGGCATATGCGGCTGTATTTGCCTCCCATTCTGCGATAGCTACATTTCCTGAAGCGCTATCTGTAGCATAAATTGTACCATTACCAGCTGTAGTAACATCTGTAACATGTAAAGGTAAAGTAACTAAATCATCAGTAACTCCATCCGTAATATTTATACCAATAAATAAAGGATGGTTAGGATCTACAGACGTTACATTTAAGCTTCCACCTTCATCAAAACCTCCTGAATCAAATAACTGTAATCTAGAGTTTCTTGCTATATAAGAACTTAGAACAATTACAGGTGTGGTAACAGACATCCAATTAGCTCGTACCGTTTCATCACTACCAAAATTACCGCTATTCGTATTTCTAGATATAAGAACTAAATCATAACCATTTAAAGTAGCAGCACCTGTTGCGTCTAAATTATCCCAACTATTATTAACCGCATTAACAGTATGCCCTTTAGATTCTAACAATGCAATATATTCTAAATCATCTTCAGCATCACCTACCTTATCTGAAGCAAATGCAATGTTTAATGTAGTTGCAGAACCACCACCACCTGCGTTATCTGTTACAATTCCGCTTGTTAAATATTGTACAGAATTTAAATAAAGTTGTTGTCCCACATCAGTTAGTGCAAAAGGGCCAGCATTAACACCTAAAAACATTCTTTTTGCTAAAGGAGTACTTGCCCCTGTATAAGCTTCTATATTAGCTTCCCATTCTCCAATTGCTAAGAATCCTGTAGTTGGATCTGAAGCAATTAGTGAACCATTTCCAGCAGTAGTAACATCAGTAATATTTGTATTTCCACCAGATATTATATCGCCAGTTTCTCCACTTCCTGTTAAAGTAACTCCTGTAAATATTGGGTGCGATGTATTATCTACGTTAAAACTAGGTGAAGCGTTTTCAACAAAAGTTCCAGAATCAACAAATTGTAATCTTGAATTTCTTGTTATAAAGCAACTAGTTAACAGTAAAGGTGTTTTAACAGTCATCCAATTGTCTTTTACAGTTGGGTCTCCTCCAAAATTACCACTGTTAGTATTTCTAGATATAATAACTAAATCGTATCCGTTTAAAGCATTTACTCCAGCAACATCTAAATTATTCCAAGCACCATCTACAGCATCTACTTCGTAGCCAGCATCTTTAAGCATTGTTATATACCCAGCATCAACACCTGCAGAATCATCAGTTGCAAATGCAATACGATATGTAACATTTGTTTGCGTTGGTTTAATATTGATTTTATCTAAATTAGTATCAGCTCCAGTAAAATGTGTTCTAAATGTATTGGTTCCTGCTATTAATGTTACTGCAGGAATTGTTACGTTTGTATAACTATCCCATCCACCTGTATTTGCAAAATCACCTGTTTCACCTAATTCGGTTATAACTCCAGTTCGTGGAGCTATTTTTTGAAATTTAATTGATTTTCCTCCAGTAGTACTTCCAGAAGCAACTACAAATTCAATATCATAAACACCTGTTTCAGTAACCTCAACAGTATAATTTATCCATTCATCTGCTGCAGTATATCCTACACTTGTTAATAAACCATTAGTACTAACTTGTACATCTACACCATCATCATCTCTATAAGTAGCACTACCTGCTGTTTCAGCTAAGTTTTCTTCTTCAGTATCATTATATGCAACGCCTTGTCCGCCTTCATCGTAATTTTCAGCTTCAATAGTTCCTGGTACATTTACAGCAATTCCTCCAAAAGGAATTGGGAGTGGCAATGCATTTATAGGAGCAATTTGTACGTTAAATATTTTTTCAGATATCGAGTTATCAATATGTTTAATTGTTAAAACAACGTCACTTTTTAAAATTTCATCAAAAGAAGTATTATTAAAAGTTACGTCTACAACAGGTTCTGTTGATGTGGTAAGAGAGCCACCAGGAAACGTCCACTCTCTAGAATATACTTTAGTAGAAAGATCTGTAAAAGTTATAGTTCCGCCAGACTCAATATCCGTTGCACTTGCCGAAGCATTTGTAATTCCTTTTTCAAAAAGCGTTACCTCTCTTAATTCTTCAACCTCACAAGACAAAATAGTAATAACAAGGAAAAGAAGTAAATACCTCAGTTTAAATATGTGCATGTTTTTTAAAATCATGATTCAATTAGTTTTAAATTAATAATAGATAATCTATTTAGTTGAATGCAAAGGTTGTTAATAGTTGAAGTATTGTGGTGTCTAAAAAGTTTTCTTTAGGGTAAAAAATGTACACTTCCGCATTAAACCTCAAGTTTTTAAGGGAAATAGGTTCTTTATATCGGAAGACAAATTAAATAATGTGTTTTTAACTTATTAATAAAATTAGAAATTGTTAAAATTATTAAGTTGGACATTTACCCCCCTAAAGAAAATTTTTTGAAACATTCTTTTTTTTCCAAATTGAATAAATTTGAATATTCTTTATATTAAATTTTTAATAAATAATTATATGAAATATTATTTAGCATTTATAGTGCTTGTCTTTATAGGTTGCTCTGAAACTAAAGTTTCTAAAACTGAAGATAATCCAACAGAACAATTTATAGATAGTTTATTAACCACAATGTCTATTGATACTAAAATAGGACAGACCAACTTAAGAGGTACTTCAAGTAGAGCAAAAACACTATCTGAAGAACTAAAAGAAGATGTAAGGCAAGGAAATGTTGGTGCACTACTAAATGTAATGAATGTTGAGTTTGTAGACGAACTTCAAAGAATAGCTGTGGAAGAAAGTCCTAATAAAATACCTTTAATTTTTGGAAGAGATATTATTCACGGTTTTAAAACCATATTTCCTATTCCGTTAGGTTTGGCAGCATCTTGGGATACTGCAACAGCAAAAGCTTCGTCTCGAGTTGCTGCAATAGAATCTAGTTCTGTAGGAATACGTTGGACTTTTGCACCAATGTTAGACATTGCTAGAGATAGTCGTTGGGGTAGAATTGCCGAATCTCCAGGAGAAGATCCATATTTAGCATCCGTTTTAGGAAAAGCATATGTGCAAGGTTTTCAAGGAGACTCTCTAAATGACCCAACAAGTATTGCAGCATGTGCTAAACATTATATTGGTTATGGTGCAGCTATTGGTGGAAGAGATTATAATACGACCATAATTTCTGAACCAATACTGAGAAATGTGTATTTACCGCCTTTCGAAGCTGCTTTAGATGCTGGTGCAGCAACAGTTATGACTGCTTTTAATGAAATAAATGGGATTCCGGCTACGGGAAATAAATACCTTTTAAAAGATGTTTTAAGAGATGAGTTAAAATTTGATGGCTTTGTAGTAAGTGATTGGGATTCTGTGGTAGAAATGATTACACACGGTTTTGCTAAAGATGAAAAACAAGCAGCAGAATTAGCTGCCAATGCTGGTATGGATATGGAAATGACCAGTAAAGCATATGAGCATCATTTAAAGGAATTAATTAAAGAAGGAAAAATTACAGAGCATGAATTAGATGAATTTGTAAAAAATATTTTAAGAATAAAATTGAGATTAGGCTTATTTAAAACTCCTTATCGAGATAAAAATAGGGATACAAATTTTTATGCAAAAGAACATTTAGCTGAAGCTAAAGAAGCGGCTATAAAAAGTGCAGTATTACTTAAAAATAAAAACATATTGCCTTTATCAACTAGTACAAAAGTAGCTTTAATAGGGCCTTTGGCAGATGCTCCATTAGACCAATTGGGAACTTGGATTTTTGATGGAGAGAAAGAACATACTATAACACCACTTGATGCATTTAAAACAGCAGATATTAATTTTAAATATATACCTGCATTAACCCATAGTAGAGACAAATCTAAAAAGCAATTTAAAAAAGTTATTAATGATGTAAAAGGTGCTGATGTTATTGTATTTGTTGCTGGAGAAGAGGCTATTTTATCTGGTGAAGCACACAGTAGAGCAAATATAGATTTACCTGGAGCTCAAGAAGATTTAATAAAAGAATTAGCAAAAACCGGAAAGCCAATTGTTTTGGTAATTATGGCGGGAAGACCCATTACTATTACAAATATTATTGATGATGTTGATACTGTTTTAATGTCTTGGCATCCTGGTACAATGGGTGGTGAGGCATTGCAAGAAATTATTTTCGGAATAAGAGAACCTGAAGGAAGATTACCTGTATCTTGGCCAAAAGCAGCAGGACAATTACCGTATTTTTACAACCATAAAAACACAGGAAGACCTGCGAGTAAAGAGAACTACACTGCTATGGATGATATTCCTGTAGGCGCATGGCAAAGCTCTTTAGGTAACAAATCTCATTATTTAGATGTTGGCTACACTCCACATTTTCCATTTGGTTTTGGTTTAGGATACACAGATTTTACTTATGACAACCTTCAAATATCAAAAGATACTATTGGTTTTAATGAAGATTTAGTAATGAAAGTTTCAATAAAAAATACAGGAAAACGTGCAGGGAAAGAAATTGTACAGTTATACCTACAAGATATTGTTGGTAGTATTACACGACCTATAAGAGAATTAAAAGGATTTCAGCATGTCAGCTTAAAGGCTGGAGAAACAAAAGAATTAACTTTTAAAATATCATCTGAGCAATTAGAATTTACAAACCATAAAATAATTCGTGCTGCAGAAGAAGGTGATTTTAATATTTGGATTGGACCTAATGCAGCATCTGGTTTAAAAAAGTCATTTTATCTTAAAAAGAAATAGTTACCGTTACATTTTATTTAATATAGAAAATAGCTACCATTTAAATATGGTGGCTATTTTTTGTTTTAAAAATACTTATACATCAAAATTGAACAAGCGTAAAGCTCTAGATAATGGTTTTAAAAGCTTATACATATTGTAAGTGAAGTTGTAAATAAAAAGAAATTATTAAGGTAAGAAATCTCTGAAAGTATACTATTAAATAGAATTATGGAGGTAAATTAATATAGATTTAAGCTATTACTTTCATATGAATGATAAAATGATTTACTACTTAATTTAATAAATTAATACGAACTCATGCCTTTGTAGATTTATGAATACTTAGTCTTTTTCTATTAAAGCACATTGAAGTCTAAAGCAGAATAATATTAAACTTACACTCTCCCCTTTAATACACATTAATAAAACTAAATATTAATGTATTCAACTTCATTAAAATAAGTATAACAAGAACGTAATATTTTACTAAGAAATTCATTTTAGGGACTTAGAAAGGCTTTTAAATAAAATATTCCACAACAAAAAAGGCAGTAATAAATAGTTTATGACTGCCTTTTGTTACAAAAATGTAAATTAATATGTGATTAATTCAATCCATTTAGAAATCCTTGATATGCTAATTTTTTATTTAGATCGGCATCAAATAATAACGGAAATTCTTTTGGATGCCATTCTGTTTTTAACCATGAGTAATTGTCTGAAACTCCCCAAGTGGAAATTCCAAACTTTTGACTTTCTGGTAATGTTTCATACATTGCTACAATAGCTTCATAAATAACAGATTGTTGCTGAGCATTACCACTATATAAAGAGAAATCATTAGATTTATTTACATTTATTTTAATATCTAATTCAGAAATATGAATCAATAAATCTGTAGAAGCTAAGTCTGTAAAACCATCATTAATTTTAGTTAAACCAGTATCCGTACCATAATGAAATTGAGCACCAATACCATCAATAGGAAATCCTTCTGCTTTAAACCTAGAAGCCATGTTTTTAATTGATTCTCTTTTTCCTTCATCAATTACAACACTATAATCATTATAAAATAACTTCGTGTCAGGATCTGCGTCTTTTGCATATTGAAAACATCGTCCATAAAATGCTGTTGGATCATTAAAAAGTGGTGCAATTATATCTTCATTACGAGCGCCTCCATTATCTGCAAAAACCTCATTAACAACGTCCCAACTTTTTATTCTTCCTTTATATCTGCCAACAACATCTGATATATAGGTTTTTACTTTTGATTCAAAAGCGATAGAATCATTACTCTGGTTTTTAAACCAATCTGGAAACGTTCTATACCAAACCAAAGCATGTCCATGAACCTCTATATTATTGTCTTGTGCAAAATTCACCAAATAATCTGCTGCTTCCCAATTATAGTTGTTTTCAGATAGCCATAATTGGTCCATTTTCATTTCAAATTCTGCCGTCAATTGGTTAAAATTAGCTTTAAAAGCATCTGCATATTGAGCATCTGTTTTTAAAAGACTAGACTTTACTGCTGCTCCAACATTAAATTCAGCTTTTTCTTTTAAGCTAATTGTTGTTTCTACAGTTGTTCCTGATGGCTCAGCCCCTTGTACAAAAACAACTTTATCTTCGGTTGTGCAAGAAGTAATTAAAAGAAGCATAAATACTCCTATAATCTTAAAAATTTCTTTCATAATGTTTAATTTATTTTACTTATTTTTTTGATTCGTAATATGCCTTAAGAACATAAAATGCTTTTTTCTTTACACCATTATTAGAAATTAATCCTTTACGATTCCAGAAATCTTGATATACTGGGTTTTGACGTCTTGGTGATCTAAAATCAACTAAAATCCAAGGAGTCATTCCTCTAAAGCCATCAATTTTTTCTAGCATTTTTATTTGGTTGATATAAATAGCCTCTTGGTGTTCTTCACTCCACATAGTATCTTTATCTCCATGATAACCTGCTAAAGCACCTGCTCCAAATTCAGAAATTACTACAGGTTTATCAAACTTAATATGAAACTCATATTTATCTAATTCTTCTGGTTTACCCCAGTACCAACCACCGTATTCATTAAAACTAGCCAAATCTATTTTATCTCCTAAAGGATCATCTACAACAACAGTATAACCTTCTCTTTCTACTTCTAAAGCTGCAGCTACTAACCTAGTATTATCGATACTTCTAACTTTGTCTACCAAATTACCCATAAACACATTTCTAGGTTCTGTAACCGGAGTTTCATTACCAATAGACCATATAATAACACTCGCTCTATTTTTGTCTCGCTCTATACCAACTTCTAACTGATTTGCTGCGTTTTTATAAGTTTCTGCATTTGTCCAAGAAATAGTCCAATAAACAGGTACTTCTGCCCAAACCATTAATCCCATTTCATCTGCTAAACGAAGCATTTTTTCATCATGTGTGTAATGTGCCAAACGAACATAGTTACAACCTAACTCTTTAGCCCAAGTTAACAACATTCTCATATCTGCTTCAGATCTTAATCTCCCTTTTATAAGCGGGTTTTCATCATGTAAAGAAATTCCTTTTAAGAAAATAGAGTTACCATTTAAAAAAATGTCTTTTCCAACCGTTTTAATGGTTCTAAATCCTATTTTATCTGTTATTTTTTCTTGATCAGATGAAATAGAAACTTCATATAATTTTGGGTTTTCTGGACTCCAATAACTTATTTTTTTTGTAGGAATAGAAAACTTTACAAACCCATTTTCATCAACTTTATATTCTTTCTTTATCTTTAATTCAGGAATTTCTAGAGATACTGTTTCCTTATTTTTTGAATTATCAATTTGAATATATCCTTCTATTATTTTGTTTTCATCTTTAGCCAATTGAACTTTATAATCACTTATAAAATTTTGTGGTGTTTCTAATATTGATACATCTCTAGTTATTCCTCCATAATTCCACCAGTCTGTATTAATTGTAGGTATTTCATCTACCTTACGAGTATTGTCTACCATTAAAACAATAAAATTGTCACCAGTATTTAGTTTGTTTGTTACTTCAAACTGAAAAGGAGTAAAACCACCTTTGTGAGATCCTATTTTTTTACCGTTTAAGTAAATATTAGATTCATAATTTACAGCTCCAAAATGAATAAAATAACGTTTGTCTTTTTCTGGATTGATAACAAAATCTCTTTTGTACCAAAGTGTTCCTTCATAAAATTCTAATTTTTCTTTTTGAGAATTCCAATCTCCAGGGACTGTTAATGTTGGAGCAGAATCAAAATCATATTCTACTTTTTCACTTTTACCAGGATTTGTAATGTTTTCATAAAAGCCTCCTTTTCCTGTTTTAGACATATCAAACGGTTCTAACCTATAATCTAGATATCCCATTTGATAAGGATCTATAATATAATTCCATTCACCATTTAAACTTAATTTTTCTCTACTGCTATTGTTTTGAATCGTCTTTTGTGCAAAAACATTTATAAAAATGGTGCAGAAAATAATGATACTTAATAGCTCTTTTCTCTTAATTATTTGTAACATATTTTAATATTTTTCTGTTTATAAATCTTATTTTTAATACCCAGGGTTTTGTGGAAAAGTTCCCATTGCATCTATTTGAGATTGCGGAATAGGAAGTCTAACCATGTGAGGTTGCATAGGTTCTGGAGCTACATTACTTGAGTTAGATCCATAACGATAATGCAAATTTTGTCTCTCTACTAATAAACCTAATCTCTTTAATAAAAACCAACGATTTTTTTCGAAAGCCAATTCCCTTGCAGATTCTTCTAAGTACGTATCTAATGTAAAAGAAGTGAAGTTATTGGTTGTATTACCATAAGCTCTTTCTCTAATTTTATTGATGTATTCTAGCGCTTTAGACTCATTACCAGCTCTCCATTGTGCTTCTGCACCTAACAAAAGTGTTTCTGCAAAACGGTAATACATGTGATCTTTCCAACTTTCATTTTTTAATGCTGCTTTTTCTGCATCATAAAACTTTTTTAAACTAAAGTGATATCTTCTATAATTATCATCATAATCTGTAACAGGAATTACTTGCCCAAACCTAGGAGAATCTGGGTTGTTTGCTACATAAGTTTCTGGGTAGTAATACGTACTATAACGTTTGTCATTTTCTTTATCATAAAGATTTTCTAAATAATCATTAGGAAATGACCAACCAAGTGCTTGTCCCCCATTTTCTATTTGTGCTATAAAATCTCCAGATCCCTGTTCATATAAACGATGTGTAAAAACACTACCAAACCAAGATCCATCTCCACCTGCTAAAACATCATTTGCATTATCTATATCATTACCACCAAACAATTCATCTCTAGTGTAAGCAAATAAGGTTTCGCTGTGTTTTAAGTTTTGACCAAAAACAGTATTTAGATCTACTAAAGCATGACCACTATCATTAATAATTGCATCAAACTGAATTACAGCTTCTTCCCAATTACTTTCCCACATAGCTACTTTACCTTTTATGTGTCTTGCAGTAGCTTTATTATATCTTCCATAAGACTCATTATACGATAAGTTTTCTACAGCAAATTTTAAATCATCATTAATTAATTTATACACATCTGTTGGATTCGCCGGTTCGTAAACGATAACGTCATTTAAGTTTTCTGGTGTGGTTGCAATCGTATCTAGAAGAATATTATCATACATTCTTAATAGATCAAAATAAACTTCTGCTCTTATAACTTTAGCTTGTGCTAATAAATGATTTCTTTTAGTAACATCCATATCAATACCTTCTGCAGTATTAATGATGGCGTTTGTTCTATCAATAATTAAATACCCATTTACCCATTTATTAGCAGCAAAATTACTAGGTGTATGATTTGGACCATAAGGCCTGTGAAATGTTCTCGTTAAACCAAGATCTGTACCTGCTAAAAAGAAGATATTAGATATCAAACGATCATCAAAACCACCAGGTGCATTGTAAGATCTCATTAAATTGTATAATGCGTTTACTCCAACATCTAAACCTTCTTCTGAAGTGTAGATATAATCTACAAATACTTCATCAAAAACCTCTTCTTCTAAAAACTTTTCACACGAAATATTTAATGTCGAGATTAGAAAAGCTAAAACAAATAATATATTTATATTTTTCATCTTCTTATTTATTTATAATTCTTATTTAATTTTAAAATCCTACTTGTAAACCAACTACAACAGAAACTGCCTCTGGGTACTCATTTGGAGATTTTTCTGGACTATAAGATTGAAAATCTGTAATGGTTAACAAATTACTACCTGTAACATAAAACCTTAATTTATTAAGACTTAATGACGTTAAAGTTTTTTGAGGTATTGAATATCCTACTGATACATTTTGTAAACGAACATAAGAAGCGTCTTGTAACCCTTTAGATATTAATTGTGTAGGGTCATCAGATTCATTTGGTCTAGGAAAGCTACCTCCTGGATTTTCTGGTGTCCAATAATCTTGTTTAATTCCATTTTTAATACCTCTTAGAGAACCTCCTTCTAGATAACCATATAAGAAAGAGTTATCTTTAGTAATTCCCTGAACAGTAGTGATATTTGCAGAAAAGTCAATTCCTTTATATTCTGCTCCTAAATTTAAAGTTCCAAACCAATCTGGTGTTAAATCTGTTATTACACGATCGTCTGCATTTATAATACCGTCATTATTTTTATCTAATAACTTTACATCTCCAGGTTTTGCATTTGGTTGAGCCGAACTAATAATATCTTCCCCTTCTTGAAAAATACCTATAGGTTTATACCTATGAGCAACTTTTGTTGGACTACCAATAAATAATTGGTTAGCAACATCATCATCTTCTACACCATCACCGTCACTATCTATACCAGAAAGACTAAGTATTTTATTATTGTTTTTAGAGAAAATTAATCCTATATCTAATTTAAAATCGGTATCTCTAAGAACTGCTGTATTAAAAGACACTTCTACTCCTTGGTTTTCTACTTCACCAAGATTTACCAATTGACTAGAATAGCCTGTTGCAGCATTTAAACGAATAGGAAATAATAAATCTTTTGTTCTTGTATTATAATACTCAACTGTAGATGTTACTCTATTACTCCATAAACCAAAATCTATTGCAGCATTAAATGTTGTTGATGTTTCCCATTTTAAATCTGGATTAGAAATTTCATTATCACCAACATAACCAGATACTTTAATACCATCTATTATGTATTCTCTTAAACCAGCTGTAGCAATACTTCCGTAAGGATCTATACCTTCATTACCAACACTACCGTAACTAAATCTTAATTTTAAATTATTAACCGCATCAACTTTTTCCATGAAAGATTCTTTATGAATATTCCATCCTAAAGCAGCTGCTGGAAAAAATGACCACTTATTATTTGCACCAAAAACGGTTGAACCATCTGATCTACCAGAAACGGTTAAATAATATTTTGAATTATAATCATATTGTACTCTTGCAACAAAAGAAAGTAAGCCTCTAATATAACCAGTTGTGGTTGGTGTGTTTGTTTCTGCTGCTTCTAAACCATTAATACCTAAAATATCATTAGGTATATTATTGGCAAAATTATAAAACCTATTAGATTCCTTTTGGCTAATACTATGAACACCTGTTAAATTTAAATTGTGTTTAGAGTCTGTATTAAAATCAGTGGTATAAGTAAAAATGTTTTCTAACTGTAATTCTACAATATCATTGTAACTAACACTACCGTTTGCTAAACCACCACTAGAAATACCTGTTATAGAATTTGTAGAGTTATACGATAAAGCTTTTTGGTTCCAAGCTCTTCTACTTGCATTTAATCTATATTTAAAACCTTTAAATGGAGTTACGTCCATAAAAATATTTATAATATTATTACTATTACTATCGTCTGTATTTGTTTCTTTTAAATTGATTAAAGGATTTTTGTTTTCTTCAAATCCACTTGGTTCTATTCTTAAAGATCCATCATCATTATAAACTTTACCTAAAGGTGATGTTGTAATTGATGAAAGAATTATGTTACCAACATTTGGTCTATTTGAATTAGCATATTGAAAAGAAGTGTTTAATCCAATTTTTAACCAATCATTTAATTTTTGATCAACATTTAATCTTGCAGTTACTCTATTATAATCAGAGTTTTTAATAACACCTGTTTGATTAAAATAATTTAAACTGGTATACACACTCATTTTATCTGTACCAGAGGCAATACTTAAATTGTGGTTTTGTGTACTACCAACACCTATTATCTCTTTTTCCCAATCTATATAATTACCTGAATTTATACTTGATAATTCTAAATCAGAAAAAATTTGATCATCTGGTAAAAAAACTCCTAAATTAGAATTTCTACTAGCTTCTCTTTTCAGTTGAGCAAATTCCTCTCCACTATAAATATCAAAATTTCTGTTTATGGTTTGTATTCCTGATGAACCATTGTAAGAAACAGACATCTTACCTTCCTTACCTCTTTTTGTAGTAATTAATACAACTCCATTAGATGCTCTAGCTCCATAAATTGCTTGTGCTGCTGCATCCTTTAAGATTTCCATAGAAGCAATATCATTTGGGTTAATATCATTAATATTTTCTATAGGTACACCATCTGCAATCACTATAGGACTGTTTCCTCCACTAATAGAGTTCTGACCTCTAATAAGAATCTCTGAAGAACTACCAGGACCTCCATCTCCAAGTGTAACCTGTACACCAGCAGCTTTACCTCTTAACATTTCTCCTACATCAGATGTAGCAACTTTCATCATCTCTTCTGTTTTAACAGATGCCACAGAACTAATAAGATCACTCTTTTTCTGTGTACCGTATCCAACAACAACTATTTCATCTAAAGACACCGCATCAAATTTCATAATTATGCTAAGCTCAAATGAATCTTCAATTAACTTAGATACTGTTTTCATACCTATATATGAAAATTGTAAAGTATCTCCTTTTGCCGCCTTAATGGTAAAATTACCATCAAAGTCTGATTGCGTACCCGTTGTGGTACCTTTAATAATTATGCTAACACCAGGTATTGGCATATTGGTATCATCCGTTATTACTCCGGTAATTGTTTTCTGTTGTGCATTTATAGTATTATAAAAGCTACACATAAAAATAATTAAGCTTACTTTAAAAAGTTTTTTAGCTCGATTAATCATATTTGTTTGTTTGTATTCTTCCATATTTAAATCTTTCTTAGAATTTAGTTGATTTTTAATTTAACCATCGGAATTGAAAATAGGCTGTAGCAAAGATTCAAATAAATGAAAGTTAGATAGGGTTAAATACATTCATTTTTTGGGGTATGAATGTGTTTTCTTTAAGTTTAAAGGGGTTATAGGAAGATAAATTCTACTATTTTTTAAAACAATAAAAAGTTATTAGACTATTAATTTTATTTTTCTAGCATCTTTTTTCTGTATTCGGAAGGAGAAACCTCAAATACTTTTTTAAATTCTTTGCTAAAATGTTTACGATCATTAAAACCAACTAAATAAGTAACTTCAGAAACGTTACAATTTGTTTTAATTAATATTTCTGAAGCTTTTTTTAACCTTAAATACTTAATTAAACTGGCAACAGAATGATTGGTAAGTGCTTTTACTTTTTTATACAAAACCGTTCTACTCATTCCTATTTCAGAAACCAACCCATTAACATCAAACTCTGGGTTTTCTATATTTTGTTCAATCAATTTCATTAACTTCTTAATAAACAACTCATCTGGGTCGTCTATTTTATCTAGTTTAGAGTCTATAATAAAACTTCCACTAAACTTTTGTCTTAATATTTCTTTGGAAGACAATAAGTTAATAATATTTAATTTTAAAACTTTAATACTAAAAGGTTTGCTTATATATGCATCTGCCCCAATAGTTAATCCTTCAATTCTACTTTGTGTAGAAGCTTTTGCCGTTAATAAAATGATTGGAATATGATTGGTTCCTTCACTAGTTTTAATATGCTTACAAAACTCAAAACCATCCATTTCTGGCATCATTACATCACAAATAATTAAATCTGGAATTTCTTTTACCATATAATCAAGAGCATCTTGTGCTTTAGAAAAATCGATAATATGATATTCTTCTTGTAGAATATCTGTTATAAATTGTCTAATATCTCTTTCGTCATCAATTATTAAAAGCGTTTTTTTGCTAGTATCATTTTCAAAATTTTCTTGTTCATGACTACCATTGTTGTTTTGTATAATTTGAGAAATAGGTGTTTCTATAGTTGGTATAATAGAAACTGGATCATCAATTGTTATCTTGTTTTCTATTGCATAAGGTGTTTTTAAATGTTCTTTACCTTTCTGTAATGAGATTTTAAAGACAGTATTAGTCCAAGAACTATCTTCATTTTCGATCGTTAATTTTCCTAAATGTAGCTCTACAATTGTTTTAGATAATGCCAAACCAATACCACTACCTACATTTTTATATCCTCTTTCATTTAATTGAAAAAAGCTTTTAAAAACGTTGGTTTTACTACCTTTTGGAATACCAATTCCATTATCCTTTATTTTTATTTCTACCCAATTATTATCCTCTGCTACTTCTTCAATAGAAAGTACTATTTTCCCATTTTTCTTAGTAAATTTAAAAGCATTACCTAACAAGTTGTAGATAACTTTTTCCATTTGATATGTATCAAATAAAAGAGGGATTGCTTTAGAGTTCATTACAAATTTGTAATCAATATTCTTTTTAACTGCAAGTCCCTTAAAAGATTCAAAAATATCGAAACAAAATTGTACAATATCTTTTTCTTCGCAAAAGAGTTTAGCTTGCTTACTTTCAATTTTTCTAAAATCTAAAAGCTCATTAATCAGGTTTAATAATCTTTCTGAATTTTTCTTGATATTTAAAAGTTTTTTATAGTTTTTTTCATCCTCTTTATTTAATTCTAAAAGCTCTTCTACAGGGCCTTTAATAAGAGTTAAAGGTGTTCTTATTTCATGAGATATATTCGTAAAAAAGTCTAACTTCATATTATAAAGCTCTTTCTGTCTTATACTTTCTGTTTGTTTTAATACAAGCGCCTGTTTAATGTACATTTTACTTCTAATAAAATTCATAATTAAAAAGATAATAGACAATAAAAGCAGTAGGTATAGAAAATAAGCTAAATTAGTTTGCCACCATGGTGGAAGTATTTTAATTTTTAATGATTTTACTAATGTTGGGTTTTCTAGACCTTCTTGATGTAATGATTTTAACTTTAAAACATAGGTTCCGGCTTCTAAAGCGGCCAAGTTTATGTTATTTTGCGTACCAATATTCTGCCAATCACCTTTATCAAAGGTGCTCTCTAATTTATAGGCGTAATTATTTTTTTCGGTATGAATAAAATTTAAAGAACTAAATTGAAGTCCTATAAATTTTTGATTATGGTTTACCGTTATTTCCGATGCTTCAGAAATATCTTTTTTTAATATTGGGTTATCTATAGAGAATTTCACTTCTTCATTATTAACCATTAATTTTGTAAGAACTATTTCACTTTCTTTTTTTGTTTTTTTAATGGTGTTTGGATCAAATAACACGAAACCTTTACCACCTCCAAAAGCAATTTTATTTTCTATATTCTCAGAACAATTAATGGAATAACTTTTAACAGTAATTCCGTTTTTAGTACCATAACTTAGAATTTCTAGATTTGATTTTATAAAAGGAACACTAAATTCATTAAATTTTATTTTAAACAGTAAATTATTAGAACTTACCCATAAATTACCATCATTATCTTCTGCAATACTTTTTATAGTATCATCGGTTAACCCAAGACCTTCATCTATTAGATAAAACTTATTATTATTTTTATCAAAATAAGTTAAACCTCCATATCCTAAGCCAATCCAAAGTCTATTTTTAGAATCTGTAAAAACAGTAGTTAATGTATTGTTAGGTAGTGAATATGCTTTTTCACTTTTAAAATAAGTTGTAAATGTTGACGTGTTTTTATTATAAAAATCTAGTCCGAACTGTGTAGAAATCCATAAACCTTCTTCAACTTTATTTATGTCTATAATAAAGTTATCACTAATAGAGTTCTTAGAAGTATCTTTAATATAATTTTTAATATCACCGTTTTTAGAAACTTCAATTAATCCATTTCCGTCTGTACCAACCCAAATAGTTTCGTTATCTACAGCAAGAGAAGTTACTTGAACATCCTTATCATTTATGGTTATTTTACGAAATGTTTTTTTCTTTTTATTAAATTCGAATAAGCCTATTAATGTTCCACATAAAAGAGTATTCTCATTTTTATTTTCAACAGAATTTATAACGTTTGCACCATTTCCATTAAAGGAATTTATAAAATAAGATTTTCTAACGCTAGTTTTAAAGTTTAAATGATTTAAACCACCTCCATTTGTTCCTGCCCATAATGAGCCGTCAACATCACTGGCTAATGCATTAACAATACTATTGTTTAAACCAAACTCTCCTTCTATACTTTCATTTATATTAACAAAATTAGAATTACATTCATTATAAAAGTTAATACTACCAATCTTTGTTCCTAACCAAACACTGTTTTCTCTATCTTTTAATAAACTAGTTATATTATTATCACTAATTGTTGATGCTATTATTTGATTGTGTTGATAGCTAAAAAATTCTTGTGTATCTTTTTTAAAAACATTTAAACCGTTATCTGTAGCAAACCAAATAGTATTAGTATCAATAGATAAAATATCTTTTACATTATTAGATGAAATAGTATTTTTATCACTTTCTAAATGTTTAATAGCTATAAATTTATTACTACGTTTCGAGAACATATATACCCCTGCACGTTCCGTTGCAAACCACAAATCTCCTTGGTGGTCCTTTACTATTTTTAAAATTCTATTTTGATGAAATAACTTGTTCTCTTTTATTGATAAAGGTAATTCTATTGCTAAACCTGTTTCAGGATTAAAACTTTTTAAACCAGCATTTGTGCCAACTAAAACACCATGTTCTTTATCGTAAAATAAAGAATATACCTTGCTATTACTTAAACTAGGATTTGTTGTTTTAAAAACATCTTTTAATAAATGATTTTCCTTATCAATTTTTCTTACGCCTCCAAAAGTACCAACCCACAAATTGTTTTGATCATCTTCTACAAACGAAGAAATATAGTTTCTACCTCCTTTTGTTTTTAGAATATCAATAATTTTAAAATCATTTGTATTTCTATTATAAAGGTTAACTCCATGATTTGTTCCAACCCATAAATTTTCATTTACATCCTCGTAAATAGTATTTATCTTGTTATCGCTAATAGTACCATCTTCTCTATTTTTGGTATAATATCGTATAAAATTATAACCGTCATAACGCAATAAACCATTATCTGTTCCCATCCAAATAAACCCTCTTTTACTTTGAGTAATTACAGAAATATTACTTTGAGGAAAGTTGTCGTTGTATTCTACTGTATTAAACTTTAAATCTAATTTTTGAGCATTAGAAGAAAACGAAATAATAAATAGCAGAAAATAGAAATATATGTTTTTCATGAGGATGTTATTACTCTAATAGCTTAAAAAAAATAAACTTATGTAAAATAAGCTAACCTTAGAAACTTAACAAATAATATATTTTATTTTTTATTAAAGGTAATGTTTCTTGTTATTTAAAGTACTCATTAAATTGAGCATTTGGTATTAATAAAATTAACTTCTTCGAACATTTCTTACAATTAAGAGTTGTTCAAAGAAGTTAAAAGTTTCCTTTTAGTATGTATTCTTTTTTAAAATACGATTACCTCTGGAGCTTTATTATTTTTTGCCATTTCAATGGTGTAAAGAATTTGTTTTTTAAGAACTCCACTTTTATTAAAAACAAGCACCATTGTACTGTTTGGGGCAATTGTTCCTTTAAAATTAGCTTTTAATTCGTTTTCTGATGTTAAAATCAAATCATCTTTTGTGTTTTTGTTTAAAGAGTTCAAATCAAAATTGTAAGAGTCTTTTTCACTTTGATTCATTAATAAGAAACTATTTTGAGCTTCATTTTCAGAACCTAAAATCTTAAAGTACCCTTTATTACTAGTCATTTTAACATAGTTTCCTGTTATGTTTTCTGACATCATTTGCATGTGGTAATACGTAGAATGAGGTGTAAAGTTTGGTGGACTACCAATATAACCAAAATAGGTTTTTGCAACATCACTTTCTTGAATACACCAAGGGGTTACACAAAAAGCTTCATATTCCATTGATAAAGAAAATACATCTACCCAAAACTGACCGTTTATAAATGAAGGTACAGAAATACCTTCTATACTTAAGTCATCTGGGTTAGAATACGTAATATTAAATTCTGTAAGTCCCCAAGTTAATGCAGCATCTCCTGTTCTATTATATTTTAAATTAGAGGCATCTATATCTTCTTTTAAACTTAAAATTTGACCACGAATTTTGTCTACAGAATTAAAAATAACATCTTTTCTCGTATATTCCTTTCCATTAGGGTACGAGTGAAAATTTACACCATCTATATACCAATTTCCATTTTCATCACGTCCAGCAACACTTTTTTCATCACTTAATAGTAGTGCCTCGTATAAATCATTATAATATGAGGCTGCATCTGGAACAAAAATCTTAATTGCTGGGTCTACAACTTTCATAGCCGTAGCATACGTTTTTATCATGTTAGAAATTGAATCTATAGACCATTTAGACATTCCGTAAGGTTCATTTCCAATAGACCAATATTTAACTTTTAAACTATCTTTACTAAAATGTTTTACTAATTCGGCAGCTCTTTCTGCAGATTCTAATTTAGAAACTTGAAATAACGGTTCTGCACCAATTTTTTTAATAGATTTTACCCAAGTTTCTAAAGTCTCCATAGGTGGCATTTTAACATCATAACCATTACCGCCAATTCTAATGATTGTTGGCCCACTTTCTTTTACTTTTCCCCAAAGAGATTCTTGAATGTAACCTGGTCTACCTTCTGCCCTATTTGTTAACCACAAATTCTGACCAAAGAAATATGGACTTATAGGTTTTGCTGTTGTTATTCTTGTTGCTGTTGTTTCTTCTATTTTATCTATTGGTTTATTGCAACCAAAACAGATACTTATAATAATGATTGTAAATTTTAGTATATTTTTCATATTTAATTTGATTATAATGTTACTTCTGCGTTATTGTTTTTTATTACTTTTTTAAACCAATGTGCCGATTTTTTTGGTATTCTTTCTAAAGTTGTAAAATCTACATAATGCAACCCGAACCTTTGCTCATATCCCAGAGCCCATTCAAAATTATCCATAAAAGACCAAGCAAAATAGCCTTTTAAGTTTACGCCATCTTGTATTGCTTCTTGACAAGCTATTAAGTATCCTTGATAAAAATCTAACCTTTCTTGGTCATCAATTTTACCATCTATTAATTTATCTGGATAGGCACAACCATTTTCTGTGATGTAAATATTTGGTTTATTGTAACGTTTATCTATCCATTTTAAAAGTTTCTTACATCCCCAAGGCACCACTGCCCAGTCCATTAAAGTTACTTTCCAATCTTTATCTACAGACAAATCTACATCCTGATCTTCAGAAATTCCTCCATTTCCATTTACAGCAACTTCCTTTTTAATTCCGTCTGAATTTGCGGCAAACATGGTGGTGTAATGATTTAGTCCAAAAAAGTCTGAAGTACCTGTAATTAACTCTTTCTCTTCTTTAGAAAAGGAAGGAAGACGTTCTTTTAATCGTTCTTTCATTACCTTCGGATAATCTCCTTTGTAAATAGGATCTGCAAACCAAGCGATAAAAAATTCTAGAGCTCTTTCTGCAGCGTCTTTATCTTCTTTACTATCTGTTAAAGGTTCTCTCCAATCGCAATTATTAGAAATTCCTATTTCTCCTTTTTGATGCGTATATTTTTCTCGATATAACTTTACAGCTTTTGCATGTGATAAAATTAAATGATGTCCTGCTAAATAAGGTTCTGAATTAGAAACTCTACCAGGAGCAAAAACACCTTGTCCGTAGCCTAAAATAGAAACTACCCAAGGTTCATTTAATGTAATCCAGTTTTTTACACGATCACCAAACCTATCAAAACAGATATCAGCATATTCTTTAAAGTAATCGGTAATATCTTTATTTAACCAACCGTCATTTTCCATTTGTAACGCCAATGGTAAATCCCAATGATAAAGTGTAACCCAAGGCACGATATCTGCTTTTAAAAGTTCATCAATTAACTCAGAATAAAACTGAATTCCTTTTTCATTAACAACTCCTTTTCCTGTTGGCATAATACGAGACCAAGCAATAGAAAAACGATAGGCTTTAACGCCCATATCTTTCATTAACTGTATGTCTTCTTTAAATTTATGATAATGATCGCAAGCAATATCACCTGTTTCATTATTATTTATTTTACCAGGAATGCTACAGAAAGCATCCCAAATAGACGGCCCTTTTCCATCTAAATCACTAGCTCCTTCAATCTGATATGATGATGTAGCTGTTCCCCAAACAAAATCTTTCGGAAATTTATTCATAAGTATAGTATCAATATTTTTATATATTCTATTTTTCTAGTAATCTTCTTGCGTTTAATTCTGATGTAATTTCATCTAATTTAGTCTGGGTAAGCGGATAAAAGAACATTACAATCGCTGCTAAAATGGTAACTATGGATGGAATCCAACTCATTAACATAACAACTCCTGGTAATGCACCTTCAATTGCCACCGAATCTTGACCACTATAATGAAATGCAGCTAAAACCAAACCTATAATTGCTCCTGCAATTCCGCCTCCAAATTTTGTTGCAAAAGAACCTGCAGAATATACCAATCCTGTTGCTCTCCGTCCGTTTTTAAATTCTGAATAATCTGCTGCATCTCCTAACATTACAAAGAACAAAGTAGGCAGAATTGCCGCACCAAATTCAGAGATAATACCTAAGGTGAAAATCATAGAAATATCATTTGGACCACAGAAAACTAGTAATGCATTTACACCTCCAGAAAATAATAGTGCACAAATAAACAACATTCGTTTTCCTAATATTTTACCTAAAGGAGCGGTAATCATTGCTCCTGCAATAGAGGCTAACATTAAGCCAACCATAAAACTGGCGGCCAATAATTGATCATTTAAATAATGTGTAAAGTAAACTACAACAATTCCTTGTTTTATAGAATTATACACATTAAATAACAGGCCAATTGCTAATAAAATTAACCAAGGTTTGTTTGTAATTAAATCTTTTAGATCTTGTTTTAAGTTTGTTTCTTGGTCTTTAGGTGGTAATACTCTTTCTTTTGTTGAATAAAAAGTAATAATCATAAACAAGGTTAAGAAAATAGACATTACATAAATAGAGTTGCTATATCCTTTCTTTTGATCTATAATTGAAAAAGATTCTTTATTGATGTCTTTTTCTCCGGTTACAATAAATGTGTAATTTTTATTAGCTTCTATGGTAAAGCTCTTTCCTTTGGTCGGAATATTTTCTTCGGATTCAAGAGTATCCCAAGTAAATAAAGCAATTCCGTTTTCTGTTTTAATATTTGCGTTTAAAACATCTTTTGGTGCAGAGACTTCAACTTTAAATCTTTCTGTATCTAATTTATCAACTTTAATAGTTGGGTTTACATTACCAAAATAAGCAACCAAAAAAAGTAAGGCTCCTTGTACCAACATTCCTCCTCCAAATGCCCCAACCATTCTAAAAGAACCAATACTTGTTCTTTCTTTATCATTACCCGTCATTACCGCCATTAATGCTCCGTAAGGAACGTTATTTGCTGTATAAATTAAGGTAAATGCAATGTAGGTGATATAAGCATAAATAATTTTACCTGTTGGATTTAAATCGGGACTAGAAAATAACAACGAAAGACTAAGACCTAACGGAACCGCTGTCCACAAAATCCAAGGTCTAAATTTACCGTATTTAGATTTGGTTCTGTCGCCAATAATACCCATTAAAATATCGCTAATACCATCGCTAAAACGAGATACCAACATTAAAAGCCCTACTGTTGCAGGATGCAATCCAAAAACATCGGTATAAAATATAAATAGAAATGCGGCAACACCTCTCCAAGCTATATTGGCAGCACCATCTCCAAGAGCATATCCTATTTTTTCTTTTAACGATACTTTATTTATGTCTAACATGCATTAATTTTCTAAATTGATTTCAAAAAAAACATTCAATTATTTTATGCTATTTCTCAACTGTAAATAAAATATTTATTCTAAAAAGTGAAGTAAGACAAATGTGCTTTTTAAGGGGGGGATATGTTCTAACACCAAATAATAATAATAATAATAATAATAATAATCAAAATGAAGAGTTAGATTCATTTGGTACACCCCTATAATTCAATCATTAAACATATCTGTTAAATAAAAAAGCTTTATATCTTGAGATACTGAAACTTTAGCAATACCATATATCTAAAAAATACTTGAAAGACTTATCATATCGAGAACGCTGCACTAAACTACATCTGAGAAAGTGTAAATCATTTTTAATAACAAGTTTTTATAAACTTTTACAGGACATTTATTTACTATCTTGATCTATGCAATACTTTTCTAAATTAGAAATGGAGCTAGACCTCTCCTCAATTTTTTTTAGAGAATAAGTGGTCAAATAAAATCTAAATCGGAGACTTTAAAGTTGTGTCCAAGGCTTTTTTTAGAGAAGCGTTTTTCCTGAAATAAAGCTTTTCGCGGAATGCAGGGAAATATGCTGAACAGATTATAAAACTAGAAAATAATTATTCAAAAGATAATTCACTTTAGGTTCAGGTTCGCTTAATCAATATAAAATAGATGCCATTTAGAAACAAATTAAATTTACAATTATGTTGTCCAAGAATATTTCTTACTTTTGTCCTGTATCAGGAACGCAAAAAATGCGTACCAACCGAGCACAACAGTCACGGTGGTTTAGAATACGGACAGTTCAGTCAAAATAAATGAACCTCCTTTTTTATTATATTTCCCTGATGCATAACTTTTAAATTATGTATTATGAAAACTGTTTTTACAACGCAAGAAGGCGTTAAAATGAATTCTGAATTAGATTTCGGGAGCACTGCAACCATTAAAAATGAATTTCACTTTTTAATGACTACTTATTCCTACCACAATGATGAATTAGAAATTAAAGTTCAATACAAATTACAATTTGACACAAAAAAAGAAGATATTATTTATGTTATTCATCAATTAATTGAAGCAAACCATTTTTATACCGGTTATCCTACTTTAAAGGATAGCGTTATTTTTACACAACTTGAATTTGAGACAATCATTTCTGATATAAAAACTCCTAAAACCATTGAGAAAGCAAAAGCAATTCAAAAAATTACACCATTAATTACTTTTTTAGAGCAACAACAATTACATCCTAAACCAACAGGTTTTAATGAGAATAGTTGGACTGCAAATTGCCCATCAGGAGGAAACCATTTTATACAAGTGGTAACTACAAACGATCAATGGGGATGTGGATATTGTAAACGTAAAGGAGGAAAAGAAGAATTAGAAAAATGGCTTCAAGAAAGGAAGTTTATAAAAACAAAATAAACTCATAACCAGATATCTGTGTTTATATTCATGAAAAATGAAGACTAAAAAGAATTAAAACAATCTAATAGAGGTTAGTTAACTCCCTTTTATTTAACTTAATTGGTTGTTATTTTTTCTGTTATTAAATTTTCTAATGCTAGTATAGTCGAAGTTAACTAATTCGAGCATAATTGAGAACTATTTAGACTATTAAGATAAATTTAAGGGCAATCAAACAGACCAATTTCTTACTTTTAAAACAGACATTTACATCTACAATCTAATTTTATTTCAGCTATACAATTAAAAAAACCTAAGTAATAACAACTTAAATATAGTAGGAAATTTAGTATAGTTTTTACCTACATATTTTAAAACAAAAAAAAAAATCACTCAAGACATAAACAAGACAATACAAACAACTTACATTTTATATTTCGGATAAACCAGCGCAAGTAAAAGGTAATATTTAGCATGAAATATGCTAACATATAAATTAATTTTATAGATATAAAAAACTAATATTTTAAACACTATAAACCATTTATTATGAAAAAAAAATACTTTAAAATTTTATTTATGGCTGTAGTCCTTTTTACTACCACAAAAATAGCTGCACAACAAGGACCTACACATTATCAATTTACAACCGATGCTCAATCTTGGGTTAAAGGCTATGGTCCCGGAACAGTATCTTGGGATGATGGAACTACTACACCCTCTTCTGATGGGGCACTAACTCTAGACAGAACTGAATCTGGCACAACAAATAACAATGCCAATATTAGAAGAGGACAAGGCGGAGATGATGCTTTTATTGTATTAGATGCAGACGTTTACAACTACATTAAAGTTAAAGTTTATAACGAAACAGAGGCTATAAATGTACAAGTACAAGGAAAGTTTAGACCCGCAGGAACAACAGATGAACCTTCTAGCATTGATACTCAAAATAATAATGGCGTATTGTTAGCTAAATTTGCTGGTGGATTTCAAACAATATATTTAGATGTGTCTGCTATTACAGGAGAGGTTACTACATTAGATATATTATTTAGAGCTGGTAGTGCTTTAACAGACCCATCAGGAGCTAAATTATATATTGATGAAATTGAATTTTTAACAGAATTACCTCCTTCTACATATTCTGAATTTATTAAAAACCCTAGTTTTGATGATGTCGTAGGAAGTTATACTTTTAGGGGAAATACAACTCAATTAGGTAGAGAATTATCTACAGATTTTGCTAAAGATGGAACCAAAAGTTTTAAAAGTACTTTTACTAAAGATCAAGATGCTCAGTTTTGGTACTTTAATGATTTTTCACAGCCTTATGCTGCTGGAATTATTACTGACGGAAAACAAGCCAAGGTAACAATGTGGGTAAGATCTTCAAGAACAACTCCTATAGCAATTATGGTTCGATTAAAAACCACAAATGCTGCTGGAGAAAACTTACAACTTAATGGTTATCCTACCACAATTGTTAGCACAAGTGGTACTGCAAATACTTGGGAAGAATTATCTTTTGCCATTCCTCTTCCTTTTAATCATACAAACACTGCTACAGAAGTTCGCAATATAGAAATGTGGCTTGGTTATAATTATGATGCAGAAAACACAACTGTAAATGGTGTTGCTGGAGACGTTCTTTATTTTGATCAAATGAGCGCAATTATAGAAGATGCTCCTACTGCTAATGTTCATTCTAATCAATTAGAAGAAGTAAAAATGTATCCAAACCCTGCAGAAGATCAATTATTTATTAGCTCTAAAGAAACGCTTAATAAAGTTGAAATCTTTAATCTGTTAGGTAAAAAAGTACTTTCTACTACGAATACAAAATCTATTGATGTTTCTTCTTTAACTAAATCTGTTTATTTAGTTAAAATATCTTCAGACAAAGGAATCTCTACAAAGAAATTAGTTAAAAACTAAATAATTATTTTCCACAAATTACGTACTTTATAAAAGCTAGCAATTTAAAATTGTTAGCTTTTTTTGTTTATCCTTTAATAGAGGAAATCATATAGTAATACTCATGTTGTGTGTTATCTTCTTTATGTGACATCTCCAAAAAAGCAGAAGTGACCAGCTTTATTATCAATTCAGTTCCCTCCTAGTTTTGTCCTTTCGAACACTACTGAAATCAAAATATATCTTGATTGAAAGTCTCTAAAAGAAATCACATCATATTACGTATATTGTATTTAACCTCTTTATACAACTTCTCCTAAAAAAGTCGAAGAGACAGGTTTAAATTGATTCATTAATTTTAAGGCAAAAGAAAACCCTATAACTTTTCAGTTATAGGGTTTCATTATTTATAGTGTTTTTTGCTTAAGCTTTAAGTTTTGCAGTAATTTCTTTAAAAGAATTCATAACTAAACCAACATCTACCGCATAAGAAATATATTGTACACCAATGTCTTTCCACATTTTTGCTTTCTCTGGAGTCTCTGTAAAAGTACCTACAAACTTACCGTATTTTTTAGCAGTTTCTACAGCACCTTTCATAGCATCGACTACTTTAGGATCATTAACCAAACCAGGAACACCACAAGATTGAGATAAATCATAAGGACCTAAAAAGATCACATCAATACCATCTACTTGTACAATTTCTTCTAAGTTATTAATACCTTCCATTCCTTCTATGTGAATAATGGTTGTAATATCATTATTTGCTTTTCCAAAATGATCTGCCGCACTAATATTTGTATACTCTGCTGCTCTTACATATCTGCACATACCTCTTTCTCCTTTCGGATAAAACTTGGTAGATTTTACTAATCTTTCCGCATCTGCTTTGGTACATATTTGCGGAACCTGAATGCATTTAACTCCAATATCTAAAGTTCTTAGAATTAAAGTTTCAGAATTTTCTGTAACTCTTACAACAGGTGTAATTCCTCTAGCCTCTGCAGCTCTAATCATATTCTGAGTAGATTCTATGCTGTAAGGACCATGCTCCATGTCTATAATAACAAAATCGAAACCTCCTAAAGCAGCAATTTCTACCATTGCAGGGTCTTGTACTTTACAAAAAGGACCGTAAAGTGTTTTACCCTCCTTTAAACTAGCTTGTAATAAATTTTTCGTCATAATTATAGTGCTGATGTAATACGTTTCTTAACTAAATAATCATCTAAAGCTAGGTGTGAACAATCGTGTCCAATTCCACTATTTTTAAATCCACCGTGAGGTAAATAAATAGCATATTTTACACCATTAATTTGAATTTCTCCAAACTCTAAATCTTCTGTAAATCTTTCTATTCTCTTGTTATTGTTTGTAAAAATATAAGAAGCTAAACCAAATTCTGTATCGTTTGCTAATTCTAAAACTTCATCATCAGTATCAAAAGACATTACACCTGCAATAGGACCAAAAGTTTCTTCTCTAAACAATTTCATTTCTGTTGTAGTACCAGAAATAATGGTTGGTTGCATCCAGTTTCCTCCTTCAGGTAAATCTTCAGGAATACTTCCTCCATATTCTAATTTTGCTCCTTTACTTACAGCATCTTCAATTAACTCAAACATTCTGTCTCTAGATCCCCTAGAAGCCAAAGGGCCCATAAATACATCTGGATTTTCTTTAGTTCCAAAACCTATTTTTAATGCTGATGCTCTTTTTACATATTCCTTTAAGAATTTGTCATAGATATTTTTATGAACGAAAATTCTGTTTGCAGCCACACAAATCTGACCTGTATTTCCAAATTTTAATCCGATTGCTAAATCTAAAGCCAACTCTAAATCGGCATCTTCAAAAACAATAAAAGGAGCATTTCCTCCTAATTCCATTCCTAATTTTTTGATAGAAGTTGTACTATCAGCAATAATTCTTTGTCCTGTTTGCGTAGAACCAATCATGGTAATTACTGCAGGAATTTTACTGGTAGTCATTGGTGTTGCCACTTCTCTACTAGAACCTGCTAAAATGGTAACCACACCAGCTGGAAAATTGATACTTTCTAAAATTTCACCTACCATATATGCAGATAAAGGCGATAAACTAGATGGTTTAATAATTAAAGAACAACCAGAAGCCAATGCTGGTCCTATTTTATACCCAACATTTAATAACGGAAAATTCCATGCTAAATAAGCAATAGCAACTCCTGCTGGTTTCGAAATCATTTTATGAGTATGCGTACCTTCATAATCAGGAATTTGCTCTTCTCTTAAATTTTTCATGGCATTTGGGTACCATTCTAATGACTCTGTAAGTCTTAATATATCTTCTTCAGAACCTGCATAGGTTTTACCCATTTCATGCACCATTGCATTTCTTAACTCATCTGATTTTTCTAAAATTGCATCACGCAATTTTAACATCCAAACGGTTCTTTCTATTAAAGAAAGTTTAGACCAATATTTAAAACCTTTTTGTGATGAGATCAATGCTTTTTCTGCATCTGCTTTTCCTGCTTTTGCAACCTGAGCAATTACTTCTCCTGTTGCTGGGCAAATAACATCTTCTCTTTCTCCACTAACAGCATCTACTAACTGACCATCAATGTATAATTTTTTATATCCGAAGTTTTGAGTCTTCATATGCTTGTTTATTTATTTAATATTTTTTCAATTTCTATTTCATTGGTAGTACTACTGATACAATACTTACGTAAAACATCTTCATCTACATCAATTCCTAAACCAGGTCTATTTGGTACTTCTAACATACCATCTTTCATTTCTAATTTAGGAAATGTTAAGTTGTCTCTTAATCCGTTTTCTGTTTGATCAAACTCTATTAGGTAATCTGCTTGATACATTCTACCAGGAATCGCCTCTAAGTTCGCAATAAAATGCAAACCAACATGTAAACCAATAGAAGTTCCCCAAGTATGTGGAATTAAATCGATACCATTTGTACTTGCCAAAGCAGCAATTCTTTTTGCTTCTGTTAAACCTCCACTTGCACAAACATCTGGTTGCAAAATATCTACAGATTTATTTTTGATTAATTCATTAAATCCAAATCGTAAATATTCACATTCTCCACCTGCAATAGGAATCGTCGTCTTTTCTCTTAACTCGCTATACTGTTCATAAAACTCTGGTGAAATTGGTTCTTCAAACCAACCAATATCGTATTTTTCTATTTTCCTAGAAAGCTCAACTGCTTCTCTAAAAGTATAGGCATGATTAGAATCTACCATTAAAGCGATGTCTGGCCCAATAGTTTCTCTAATTAATTTTACATTAGCAACATCTTCTTTGATGCCTAAACCAACTTTCATTTTTATAGCCTTAAAGCCCTGAGAAACGTACATTTTTGCTTCTTCTACAAATCCTTCAGAAAAATTATCGTGATTTGTAAAGTATAAACCTGTTGCATATGGTTGTATTTTCTTTCTATGTGCACCTCCTAATAATGTTGAAACTGGTAATCCTAAAATTTTACCTTTTAAATCCCAGATAGCAATATCTATAGCACTAACTGATGCCATATAAACACCTCTTCTAGAAAAATCTAACGTCTTTCGGTACATTTTGTTCCAAATTACTTCATTTTCTAAAGGATTTTCTCCTACCACAGTTGATTCTAATAATTTTATACCTGCTTCTACCATTGTAGCAGGACCATAAGCCTCTCCCCAACCGTGTTCACCGTTAGAGGCTGTTACTTTAACAACACAGATACAACGTTCTGCATATTCCCATTGTGAAAAGAAAAAACTTTTAGATAAAGTATCTTTAAGAACAAACGCTTCTATTTTTTCTATTGTCATTGTTTAGTTATTTAGTTGACTCTTTAGCAATTATAAATTACAAATCTGTAATTATGCTAGATGTTAAAAGTAAATAATAAGCTGTTTTTGGTAGGCTTCATTTTTATCTAAAACAAATCATATATTACCTTTTAATTCTTACTTAAAAGGTAAATAAAGAAAGTTTAAAAAATCATTTTTAATACTTGTAAGATAACTTTTATATCATTTAGATAAATAAAAAACATAATTTAGTTAAAACAAAAAAAGGCTACAGATATCTGTAGCCTTTCTTATTAAGTTAAAAAATAATATTAATTATAAACTTCTTCTTCAGAAACTTTTACATTAAAAACAGTAGTTCCGTCTACAGTTAAGGTTCCTTCTCCTGTTGTTTTGTCCGCAGATAAAACATAATTTACAGTTGCTTCATCGTCTAACTTATTTACTTCTACTTCAAAATTAGTATCAGTAGAAGAATCGGTAAAACCAGAAGATGTGTAAGATTCTAAATTTACTTCTGTAGAATATTCTACAATTACACTTACTTCTTTGTATATATTAATTTTAAAAGCGGCATTATTACCTGTAATGTCTGTAATGGTATATACTGGTGTTAAAGCTGTCGTAGACTCTTCAAAATTGCTTTCTTCGTCACAAGAAGTGAATGCCAAAACGATTGTAAAAACGGCAATATATTTTATTATATTTTTCATCATTATTTCTAATTTTAATTAAGGTCTTTCTTCTAATTTAATAAGTGTTAACTCATCTAAATACATTAGCTGCTCTGCTGTAGCAATCCCTACATTATCTTCTGCTAAAACTCTTAATGTAGTTCTTCTTTTTGCATCACTGCTTGTTAAATCTGCCGGAATAACAGCAGGCGCATCTGCAAAAACGCGTACCCATTTACCTTTTTCGATACTTGAGATATCAAAATGTAAATAATCTAAAACAGGATTACCAAATTCCATTCTAAAAGTAATTAAGGTTGTACCTGGCTCTACATACACCCAATAAGACACTTGGTAAGTTCCTGCTGGCATACCATTTGGACCATCTGCTAAACCAAAACCAAAAAGGTTTACAGTAGGTATAGCAACATTTGGCAGTTTATATCTCATACTAGCACCACCTGCATATGCTTTATCTGTGCTACGTGCCCAAATTTCTTCTCCAGCTCCAAACTGACCATTTCCATTTCCTCCAGGAATAAAAAACTTACCTGTTGCAAAAGCATTATTTACACCACCTCCTTCAGGCTCAAAACTACCCCAAGAATTTGATGGTAAAACATTGTTATCAAAATGCATTTGTACTTTTTGATTTGCAAAAGGAGCTAACACTCTTTCGTCTGCAGAAAGAATAGTTGTACCATTATAAGAAACCGTAATTACATCAGAATTATAAATTGGTGCAGATAATATTAACTCAATAAAAGTGGCATTACCTTCTTTTACTCTAGCTGTTTGCACAGTGAAATCTTCATCTAATCCTTTAGCAGCGTTTTTTACATTCACAGTAAAATTAGCTTCTTCTCCAGAAAATGCTTTTAACTCTCCAGTAACTCTAAACTCTATTACTTCATTTTCATTTTCTGTTAATGCTTTGTCAAAAACAAAAGGTTGTGAAGACTGAATTACTTTCACTTTTAAAGGTATAATTTTTTCAGCTGAAGCCACTGGTGCATTATCTTCTACTCCATCTACAGTTTGTACTTGTCTTAAAGATCTTATAGTTCCTGCATTATAGGTACCCAATTTATAAAACTTTACATCTTGAGATAATTCTGCCAAAGTACCTGCCTGACTAGGTACTCCATCTGGAATTAACCACGTTACTCTGTTAGGTCTTCCGGTAGTAGATTTATCTACAAAAGTTAATCCGGTTGCTGCCTCTACTTCTATAACTGGCCAAGTACTTTCATCTTTAATATCAGGAATATCTGTTTCTGTAACATTTAATACTTCTGCACCGTCTTTTAAAACTGAAAAAGCAGGTAAAATATTTGCATAAACATCAAACAAAAACTCTACGTCCATTATATGTTCATCTCCTTCTGTTGATGAATTTGCTATAACATACGCTGCTCTATCCTCCGAAACATTAGGACTTACTTCTTCAGTAAATTTATTTCGTAATCTAATTTTAGTTAAACCACTTTTACCAAATAAAACATGTGCCTTACTTTCTGAACTAGACAAACCAACGTCTTCATTAATAAATTTTGATAAAGTATCGCTAGAAGTGAAACCATCTTTTAGAAAATGATCTCCATCCTCTAAAATCCATTCGTGACTTGTTGCTCCTTGAGATAAATCGAAAAAAGAAATATAAGTATCTATATTTACTTTAAACTTTGCATCTATATTTGGTCTATTTGGATCTAAACCAATAAGCCATGAAACATCAGACAAATCATCTGGTGCTGTGTACCCTTTATAAGAATCTTCTTCACAACTTAGCAAGGCCAGTAAACTGAAGAAAAGTATATAATTTTTTATATTTTTCATGATATATCTTTTAATTTATGTTTGGGTTAGAATTTACCTCTGCAAAAGGAATAGGATACGTACCATTTTTAGCTTCATCATAATTTAAATATGGTGTATCATATTCATAATCTACAGCAGTAGAATTTACTGTTGGTAATTCGTTTACTAATGAAGGAAAATTACCTCTTGTAACCGTTTGGTTATTACTTCTTTTTGTATATGAAAAGTCTACTCCGTAATATACTTCTTCAGACAATTCTTTTAATCGGTCTTTAAAACCATAGTTATCAGATTTTTTCCATCTTTGGAAATCTAAAAATCTTATATTATGACCTTCTACTCCCATTTCTAAAGGTTTTTCAACTCTCATTAAACGTTGCATCAATTCATCTGCCGTGTATTCTGCATCAGTATCTTCTTTGTCATACGTACGAGTAGTATCTCCATTTGGTCTTCCTAAAAGCACCAATCCCCATCTTTTTCTAATCTGGTTTATTAATTTGATTGCTCCTTCTACATCACCTGTTTTTATTTTACATTCTGCTTGCATTAATAAAACATCTGCCAATCTATTAAGAGTTACATTTTTAGTAGAATATGCTTGTCCACCAGGAAGTTGACTTTCTGTAGAAACAATATCATCATTGGTGTACTTTTTCCACCAACCGAAGCCCCAATTGGCTCCTCCAAATCTACCGTATTCACTAGTAGTTCCTGTTAAGTAATACGTTGTTTCATTGTCGTCTACAACCGCCATCATAGAAGAGTTTCTTAATGGTACGCTTCTTAAACTAACGCTAGATGTGTTAGGATCTGTATAGTAATTTCTAGAATCTAAAGGATCCATAGGTTCTGTTTTGTATGCATTTACAATCCATGCTGGTCCAGTTGCAGAACGTGTTTGTGCTGTACGAACGTTTATCCAGTTTGTTCCTGAATCTCCATCCCAAGGTGGTAAATCTAATCTTGTGTTTTCTTCAGAAAAATTAATTTCTAAAATAGATTCTCTATTAAATTCACCAGCAGTTGTAAACATCTTAGTTAAATCTGTTTCTAAAGAATAACCATGATTATTAATTACATCATCAAAATAAACCATTGCTTTACTATAGTCTAATTCGTATAAATAGCTAGTACCTAAAATTGTTGCAGCTGCACCAGAAGTAACTTTAGCCAAATCATTGTCTGGGTATTCTCCATTTTTATACAAGTTAGCATACGCATATTCTAAATCTTCTCTAACAAAACTAATTACATCCGACGCAGGAGATAATGCTTTTGAAAAATCTTCATTGGTAGCAGGTACCGCATCTCTTATAATAATACTTCCATTATTAAAAGTGGTGTGTAAATAAAAGTGAAATAACCCTCTAAAGAAACGTGCTTGCGCCATTTGCGAAGTCCATTCTGCTTCATCTGTTGCTGTCTCTTTTATATTATTTAAAGCTTCAATTACTTGGTTTGCTCTAAAAATACCTAAATAAGAATCTTGCCATTTATTTAAGATTGCCAAACTACTTCCATTATATAAGTGTAAATAGAAATCTTCTGTATTGTTTGGATTTGGGCGACCATAACCAGGATATCCCATATCTGAACGTAACATTTCTTCAAACTTATTTAAAATAGCTGGTTTATGTAGTGTTTGATAAACAGCATTTAAACCTGTTTGAGTTTCCGCTAAATTTCTCCAATAATTATCTGTAGATATTAAGTTTGGGTTCTTTTGTTCTAAAAATTCATCTGCATCACAAGAGCTTAACACTCCTAAAGTAAAAATGAATATAAAATATTTAAAAATTAATTGTTTCATCACAAATAAGTTTATATTAAATTAAAAATTAATGTTTACTCCTAACATATATTGTGAGGATATTGGTCCAGTATTTTTATCTAAACCTCTTGCTTGTATTCCCCCACCTACTTCTGGATTGTAACCAGAGTATTTAGTAATAGTTAATGGGTTTTGAGCTCTTACATAAAAACGCAATCTGCTAAGTCCCATTTTGTCTAAAGTGTTTTTAGGAAAACTATATCCCATAGAAACTTGTCTTAATCTTAAATAAGAACCATCTTCTAACCAAAGATCACTATACCCTAAATAGTTGTTATGTCTTGTAACATCGTTTCTATAAGTTGGTACTGTAGAGTTTTGATTTTGTGGAGACCATTGATAAATTTGATCTTTATGTCTACCAAAACCATATGCCCAAGCATCAAAACCATTCATTATCTCTTGCCCTAATGCAGCATACCAGTTCATTGAAAAATCCCAATTTTTATAGTTTGCGTTAAAAGTATATCCTAATTCATATTCTGGTAATCCACTACCACTATAAACCCTGTCTGATTCATCTAAAACACCATCATTATTTTGATCTATAAACTTCGTATCTCCCATTCTTGCATTTCTATCAATATTGTTTTGGTATTCTGCAAGTTTTACTTCTGTATCTAAAATTCCGTCTGTTCTCCATAAGAAAAAAGCTGCTGCCTCACGACCAACTGCCAATGCAGTAACTCTAGATTGTTGTGGTGCTCTACCTACTAAACCACTGTCTGTAGTTAATTGAAATTTAGTATCTCCACTAATTTTTGTAACTTCATTCTGGTTTGTAGAGAATGTACCATTCATTCTATATCTAACATTACCAATATTCCCTCTAAAACCTAACGCTAATTCTAATCCAGAATTAACCATATCTCCAACATTTAAAACTACAGTTGCATTGTTACCACCACCTGCTGAATTAGGAATAAAAACTGGAAATAACATGTTCGATTTATCTGAGTGATAATATTCCGCTGAAAGCGTTAATCTGTTTCTTAAGAACCCAAAATCGAAACCAATGTTTTGTTGTGTTGTTTCTTCCCATTTTAAAACTCTGTTTACAAAGTTTTCTTGAGTAGCTCCTAAACTTACAGAACCGTTAGAAGTTGCGTAATTAATATCTTGAGAAATACCTGCAGAATATAAATAATCTCCAATTCTATCTACACCAACAGTACCCTGACTTAATCTAAGTCTAAAGTTATTAACTGCATTTTTGTATTTATCCCAGAAAGGTTCATCAGAAACATTCCAAGCTAATGCGATTGAAGGAAAAGTTCCCCATCTATTATCTACCGGAAATTTAGAAGAACCATCTCTACGTAAACTAGAACTTAAAATATATTTTCCTTTATAACTATACTGAAGTCTTCCTATTAAACCTATTCTTGTTTGCTCATAATCATTTCCAGAAGAAACAAACTGAGTACCAGTTGCTCCATTTAAAACCTGAACATCATCATTAGTGGCTCCATTTCTTGTTGCTGTAAAAGCTTCACTTTCATTTTTTTCTCCATTTATAAAAGCTGTAAGTGTTACATCATGCTTTTCATCAAATACTCTGCTATAAGTAGCTCCAAAATCTGCTATCGTATTCGTTGTAAATCGAGTTCTGTTAGAAACAAAACTATCTTCTGGTTGACTTTGTAAAACCGGTGGTGTTTGGTTATTATAAATCTCTTGATAAGGTCTGTAAATTTTACCAATACTATTTATAGATGTTAAACCTAAATTACTAGAAAGGCTTAAATGTTCTGTAGCTTGATATTTTAAATTAAGTGTTGCTGCAGCTCTTGTAGTTTTATATACATTGGTTGTTCTTAAACTCTCAATAACCCAACCTAATCTATTTACATCATCTCCACCTTGAGACAATTCATCTAAATTATCTAAATTAAGTCCGTTTTGAGTTGGTCTATACACAATAGATTGTGATAAAAGATTTCCCTGAGGAATATCTCTAGTATCTTTATTCATAGAAACACTAGACTGAATTCTTAGTTTATTTTTTTCGTAAACTGTACTTGCTCTAATATTAAAACGGTTATATGCTGAATTAATTTGTAATCCTTCTTGACTAAAAAATCCTGTAGAAACATTATACGTAATATCTTCTGTACCTCCAGAAACATTTATATTATAGTCTTGTGTTGGTACATTATTCGTAAAGATTAAATCGCTTAAATTCGTTTCATTTAAAAAGGATCTTGGCTGCTGTAAAATCTGTAAACTAACCTGGTCATCATAACTCCCGTTTACATTTCTACTCTGTACAACATCAAAATAAGTTTGTTCTACAGAATTCATTAAAGGCACAGCTGCTCTTCTATGCTGAATAGCATAACTAGCATTAACTCTAACTTGTAAAGAACCTGGTTTACCTTGTTTAGTAGTAATTAAAATTACACCAGTAGCTCCACGAACCCCATAAATTGCAGTAGAAGCAGCATCTTTTAATACGTTAATAGTTTCTACATCTGAAGGTGGAATTCCTGGATCTCCATCTTGTATTACACCATCAACAACATATAAAGGTGTATTGTCTCCAGATAATGAAGTAACACCTCTAATTAATATTTCTGATGTTCCTCCTGGTTCTGAAGAAGAAACAATGTTTACCCCAGATACTTGCCCTTGTAAAGCAGCTCCTAAATCTGAACTAACAATACTCTCTAGATCTTCTGCTTTTACTTGAACAACTGCCCCAGTAATTTCTTTCTTTTTTACTGTACCATAACCAATTACTACTATTTCTTCTAAGCTTTCTACAGAAGGGTCTAAAACAACACTCATGGTTGCATTTTTAACCTTAAGATTTTTCTGTATCATACCAATGTAACTAAACTCTAAAATATCTCCAACATTAGCTTTGATAGAGAAAAGTCCATCAAAATCTGTTGAAACCCCATTTTGAGTTCCCTTAACAATTACACTTACACCAGGAATTGGCCCCTGATCTTCTGAACTAGTTACAGTTCCAGATACCTTAATTGATTGTGCATTAGTGCTAAACTGACACAACAAGGCGAAGAGTAAAAGCAAGAAACTACCTGCTTTAGCTTTCCTCAATAATAAATTTAAAATTTTCATCTATTTAATTTTTGAACTTAATTGAACTTGATTGATTCTGTAATCTTATGGCAAAAAACAATTGCTAATTTATAGTCTTTCTTTTTTTAACATAAAATTACAGTTACAAAGTAACAGTATAATCGGAATTATGTATATGTGGCAATTATCTTATCATTACTGTATTTTATCCTTAATGTATGTTAAATTAATATAAAAAGGTAATTTTATACTAATGGTAAAATACTACTGAAAATTATATTTTTAAGGAATCTAAAACATGGTTCCCTGATTTAGAACCCCTTACTACAATATCGATTCCCTTTACTGATTTATCTACCGATATTTTTTGACGAAGCTGTAGCACTTTTAATGGATTAACTTCTTCCAACATTACCTCTTCTACAATTTTACCATTACTGTCTTTAAGAATCAACACAGCTTGTCCTTCTATAAAAACACCATAAAAGCCTTCTAAACTTTTGGTTTCTTTATTAAAATGTAATTTTTTAGTAATAACGCCAGTAAGGTTTACATCTAAAACAGGTGAAGTTTCAATTTTTGCAGCTCCTTGTATTTCTTTATAGGTAAAACTTTCTTTTGGCTGAAGTGTATATAAAGGTGTTTTCACTTCCGTTTCTATGTATCCAGTTTCTAAGCCGCTGCAAAAAATAGCCATATTTATTCCGTGATCATATTCTTTAGCAGCATCATAAGGTTCCATAATTTTTACAAAAGCAGTGTTTGTAATTTTGTTTACATAGCAAATCCAAGATTTGGATGATATAATGTGTAAACCCGCCATAGTGTTATATTCATACTCCACTTCATAAATTCCGGGTGCAACTTCTCCTTTCCAGTTTGTTCCTTTATTAAAGTATTTTTTAATGTGTTCCGGATTGTTTTTATCAATCTTAAAACGGTTTCTGTCGATGTAATTCCAGCGTTGTTGTGGTGTTGCAGAAATTTCAAATTGTTCTCCACTTGGTAATTTTAAATCTTCAGAAAAAGGAATAAAAGCACTAAAATTATGTCCGTCTTGTAGTTTAGAATCGCTCCAAGAAACATGCTGACTAGAAATCATCAACCCTTTTTTTATGGTTTCTTCTCCAACATTTTTTAAAGTATGGTTGATGTACACCAAACTAGAGTTGGGTTCTATATACAAACTTCTAGCATATTGAATTTCCTCTTCTATTTTATCTGGATATAAAAATTTCTTTTCTTTTCCGTAATAAAAAGGAACTGGTAATTCTTGCACTCCAGATTTTACTTCTATCGTTTTTTTTCCTTCGGAATTTTCTCCGACAGAAACCTGATAAAGGGCATCTCCAATTACAACTGGTGGTGGCCAACGATTGCTTTTATTTCCATTTTTATCGATGGATGAGTTTTCGATAGGCAAAGGCACTAATCTATAACCACCAAAGTTTCTCCACTCGTTCATTTTTACCTCATCAGAAGTTCCAAAAGACTTTCCAAATAATTTTGGATTTACCCACAAAGACGGAACATCACCTAAATTATATTCTAAAATTCTTCCAGCCGCTTCTGGCACAACTGCCAAACTGATGTATTTGTTTTTAGCAACATATACATTTTCCCATCCCCAATTGTTGTAATTTTTTTCTATGGATATTGTTTTTTCTTGCTGAGAAAAACTAGAGATACTTACCAGTACCAATAAGCACAGTGTTATTTTTTTCATAGTATTTTTTTTTTAAGTTTATTGATTATAAAAAAAGCCTCAAAAATGAGGCTTCCTAAATTGAAATTTTATGAAGAATATTATTTAGTAGGACTTTTACTGCCTACTTCATAAATTGTATTTAAGTCTTTTATAGAAACAGTTGCTTTCTCACCATTGCTCCATACAACTTCTGCAGCATCAATTTTATTACAAGTTCCTAAACCTACATTTAAATAGGTATTAAAAGGATGCGAAAAAGAAGAAGACGTTTCACCAACCACTCTTTTATAAATCTTTCCACAAGACTTAATGGTTAAAACAGCACTTGTTGCGGTCGCTTTACCAGAAGGAGAATACCCAACTTTAACCGTTACAAATTTATTTGAATTTGATGCATAGTCATTTGTAAATAAATGCCATTTTCCTCTTTCATTAGAAACTATAAGATCTAAATCTCCATCATTATCATAATCAAAAGCATCTGCTCCCATACCGGTAGATCCTAATTCTTTGGTAATAATTCCGTGATTTTTATCGCGTTTAAATGATTTTCCTTCTTGATTTAAATATAAAATTTGTTTTGTTTCTTTTGATGATTCTCCATAACGCAACACAAAAATATCTGACCAACCATCATTATTAAAATCAGCAATTGCAGAACTGCTCGTTTGTTCCGTAATATTAATTCCTAAAATTTTGGTTACTTCTGTAAATTTACCATCCTTATTTTCTAACAATTTTGCAGGTAAATCTTTTAGCTTGATTATTTCTGGTGAAGTCAAAACATTGTGCAAAACAGCAGAAGTTGGGGAATTTGTATGTCCGCCAATTCTCCACATTCCATCACCTAAATAGCCAATATACAAGGCTTTCTTATTGGTATCTGCTGGATATCCTGCAGCTTCTTCTCTTGTTACCGTTAAATCTTGATGTCCATGATTATCCTCTGTACGTTTCCAAAGCTTCTTATTTACGCCTAAATAAACATCAAAATTAGGAAACGCCATTTGCAGGTTTTCTATTTTTAAATCTCCTTCAACTTTAATATTAGTATAATCAAACTTTGTTCTTCTTGCAAAAAAATAAAAACGTTTGTTTAAAGCATCATAATCGCTTTCTGCATCAAAAGGATGTTTAGAACGAGTTAGAAATAAATCGAAATCTCCATCATTATCATAATCTATTTGCGAAACACTGTTTACCAAATTTGTATTGGCTAAACTCCCCAAAACCTCTTTGGTTACTTCTACAAAACCATCAACTAAACCTTTAACCAACACCAATTCTCGTCCTCCGTGAAAAAGTATGTCTGTAATACCGTCATTATTATAATCCAATAAAGTAGTACGCATCCCCATTCTGTCTGCATTGGCTATATATGTATTGAATTTAAAGGTTGATTTAGCATCATTTGTATATAAAATATTTCCTTTTTTTAAAGCCTTCAACGTAGGAAAAGCTGATGTTACTAAGTCTAATTTCCCAGCTTTTTTGATGTCGACAAATTTTGCAGCTCTTCCTCTTCCTTTTTCAAAATGTTTAAACTCCCCACCTTCTTCTATACTTCTATCTTTATTGACATGATAATATCTTGGTTTTCTCGGATTTTTGCCATCTCCACCACCAGGTTGCACAATAATATCTACGCGTCCGTCAAAATCATAATCACTAATAGCTATTCCATGCGTATCCCCAAAAATAAAAGGATCTCCTAATTCAAAAACACCTTTATTATTCCAATATATTTCTACTCTTCTAGAATGTTCTGTCAATAATAAATCTAAAAACCCATCTTGGTCTAAGTCCGCAATTACTGCATTGTCAAACTTTCTTCTATTTCTATCTTCTAAAGGAATAATCCCACTATTTTCAGAAAAAGTAAGTGCATTATTTTCTTTTGAAGTTGAAGACAATGTATTATTTACAGTAGATTTTGACTGTATAACACATCCAACTGCAAAAACACTTAAAGCTAGTATTAATACTTGAAATATCTTTTTTTTATTGATCATTTACGTTTCCTTTAATTTTTTGCTAAATTACCTTTCCAACCTTTGTTAAACTGTTCTAACAACTGTTTTACTAATTCCGGGTTTTCATCCGCAACATTTTTTGTTTCTGTAGGATCTTTAACATGGTCATATAATTCTACAAACAAAGGCTCACTTTCTGGTTTGGTATAATCTTTCCAAACAATCAATCTATAATTTGCTGTTCTCATTCCATAACCCATTAAGTTATTTTCGAACATTTCTCTATCCCATTTAGAACCTACTTGCTTTTTAATTTTAGCTTCTTGCTCTTCAATTAAAGGACCAAAATAAGTTTCTCTCATTCCTGTAGATAAAGGATTTGCAGCCCATTCTCTTAAAGCAGGATTTGGAAACTGACTAAAAACCGCAGTTTTCCATTCTTGTTTTGGATCTGATAATAAAGGCACAAAACTTTGTCCTTCTAAATGTTCTGGCAATTCTAAACCTGCCAATTCAGATAACGTAGGATACATATCTACCAACTCTACCAAGGCATCAGTACTAGAACCTCTTACTTCTTTTTTCATATCTGGAGTCCAAATAATTAAAGGCACTCTTGTACCAATTTCATAATTGGTTGCTTTACCCCAAATACCCATTTCACCTAAATGCCAACCATGATCAGACCAAACAATAATAATGGTATTATCTCTTAAACCAGCTTCACCTAAAGCGTTAATCATTTTACCAATTTGAGCATCTACATAACTAACACAAGCTAAATATGCATGCTTTAGAACTCTTGCTTGTTCATCACTAATAGGCCCTTTTTTAGGGATTCCGTATCTAGCACGCAACTCAAAAGAAGGATGTAATCCCATTGCTGCACCACCTTCTGGCGCATTTGTTTGATCCGTTAATTTAATATCTTCAGGGTTGTATAAATCCCAATATTTTTTAGGTGCTAACCAATCAAGATGTGGCTTTTTCATTCCCATTCCTAAGAAAAAAGGCTTGTCAGGATTTTTCTCCAACATATCTTTCATCGTTACAATTGCCAATTCTGCATTGTAACCATCCTCGTAAAAAGTATCTGGCACATCTGCATTTTCATAAGCAGGTCCTTTTCCTAAACCATTTCTTGGCGCATCTTTACCATACTTAGCAATCATATCTGCCTGGTTCTTTTTAAACATGGCCTGACTTTCTGGATTTGCGAAACCACCCGGAGTATTGCTTTTTTTAATGGTCATTTTATCATAAGCAGGTTCTCTACTCCAAGACATTCCTAAATCTGCAAATGCTGTTTTATGATAAATTTTACCAGTATACGTAGTTTCGTATCCGTTATTTTTAAAATGCTGCGGAATGGTAATAATATCTGGATTTGCATCTCTAAAATACGTGAAATTTTCGATTACCTTAATCGTTTCTGGTCTTGCTCCAGTCATTAAACTTGCTCTAGAAGGACTACAAATTGCTTGCTGACAATATGCTTTATTAAACATTAAGCCATCTCCTGCCAATGCATCTAAGTTTGGCGTAATTGAAATTTCTGATCCGTAAACACCCAATTCTGGACGTAAATCATCAATAGCTAAAAAAAGAATATTTGGTTTCTTTTTAATTTCGGTTTTTTCTTCGGCCTTAGACTTGCAACCAAATGCAATAGCTAGCACTAAAAATAGTTGAATGAATCTCATTATATAATTTTTTGATGTATCAATTAATAATATAGCGCAAATTACAGCGCTATTTTGATATGAAATTGCTGAATTGTATCTTTTAACATATCAAAATTACCATACTTATAAAAAATAAAGAGATAAATGAGGATTACAACAAAGATTTATTACTTCTCTTGAAACTATTTAAAATTTCGTTTTGTTCTGCTGATAAATTTTGATTCTTCAAAAACCAATACCCTCTTCTAGCTTTGATAAAATCTGCTTTCAATAAAGGAAAAACGTTTTCTACCACTTTTTTAGAATTCGGATTTTTAGATTGCATTAAATCCAGCATAAAGGAAACCTCTTGATAGGTTTTTAACTTAGAAAATTCATTACTTAAAATATCTAAATAAGAATTATCTGTCTTATAACTTATTGATTTTAAAGATCTAATTGCCGCTAATTTATGAGCCGTTTCTCCCTTTACAAACACCTCTTTGGTGGCAGAAAAATAAATGCTTGAAGGAGACTTTTCTAAATAATCAAAAGTTGATTTTAATAAAGACTTTTCTTCTAAAACTCTTTCGGTTATCCTATTGATAAAAGGTGTTGTGTAATTTTTTCTTCGTTCTAAATCACCTAAAGCAATCTTAAAATAAGCCTGATTTTCATCAACTAAAAAAAACTTTAATTGTTGCTCTGAAACGGACTTTCCTGTAATCTCTTTAATTTTCTGAACAATTTCTCCATTTGCCCAATGCCATAAAGTATAACATGTTAAAGCGGCTCCAGGAACGGTATCTTCTTCATCTAACTCAAGAGCTGTTGCTCCAGAAATAGCATCAGATTCATCATCAACAACCGTTAATATTTCATCAATATAAACGTCTTTAAAAGGAGATGCTATATTTGCTAGAATACTGTGTAATTTCGGATAATCTTCCGGATCAAATATAGCATCCTCATATTTTTCTAGTGTTGCTCCATTTTCTAATTCGTAACGTTGGTATTCACCTAAATTATTCCAAAAGATCCTTACCGGAATCACTTTACAAACTTGCTCTAAACAAATTACAGATTGCACATCCATATAATAATCTGTAGGAAGTCCGTTTTCATCTACATTCTGATTCAGAATAATAGTTAAAGACTCCTTTTCCCCAGGATGATTCACAACGATTTTATGTTGAATGGGTTTAGTTGAATTTAAAGGAACCTCAGCGCCACTAATCAAAAAAAGTGGAAGCAATATCCATAAATATGTTTTTACAAAGTTTATCATCAAATACTAAAAAAGTTAGTTTTTTTAGACCTCACAGGTTTTAAAAACCTGTGAGGTCTTTAATTATTATGCATAACAACGCAATTCGAACAACTTCACGTTTTCTACACCATAAGTTTCTGTCATTTTTACTCTAATAGCTGTCGTTTTTACACTGCTAAACTTCATCTTTATTAGACGGGTTCTATTGTCTGTAATTTTACCTAAAGACACCCAATTTCCATTTACTCTAGCTTCAAAACTTAAAGCTTTCAACATTTCTTTAGGAACAGAATTCCCATACAAATCGTCATTTTTACTGTCTTTACGCATCATAATATTGCGTTTTACATTGGTATCACACTTAATTTCTATGGATGATAATGTAATTGGAGATTCCCATTCAGCCTGAATTTCAGCTGAAAGTCCATCTGATTGCCAGTGATTAATTTCTCCGTAAATATCTCTCGAAATTCCGTTTGTTAAGTTTTTTGCATCTCCAGAAGAAGTCGATGAACCAAAAATGGTACTTGCTTTTTTAGCCAAATCTTTTGGGTCGTTTGCATTTCTCTTCGGAATAAAAACATCATCTCTCATTAATTGCTCTTGTAATTCATTAATATGCTTTTGACCAACTTCTCTTGGCAAAACATCATATTTATTACAAATTGTAGCTGCGGTACCAACCGCTTGACCTTGCAAAGCACACGTTGCCATAATTCTACTAGAAGAAAGTGCAATATGCGTCTGACTTACATTTCTACCAGCAAACATTAAATTAGACACATTTTTAGAATACAAACTTCTAAATGGAAATTGATATACTTCTTTAAAGTGATAATGAAAATAACTTGGTGGCTCAGAAATATTTTCAATTCCACCAGGATTGTGCTCATCTAAAGACCAACCTCCAAAAGCAACCGCATCTTCAAAATGTTTGTGCTCTGTCATGTCTTTTTCAGACAAAATATGATCTCCTACAAAACGACGAGATTCTCTTCTTCCGGGTAAAGAACCTACCCAATCTAAGGCTAAGTTTTCCGCTTCCGGAAATTTTCCTGAATTTTTAATATAATCCCAAACCCCATGTAAATAGCCCATTAATTTATGTCTATTCACTTCTGATTCCGCAATAATATCATCTTCACTCCCAACTTCTATCCACCAAATTCCTTCATGAAAACCTGCAAATTTCCTCCTTTCACTTGCACCTTCATGCGTGTATTTAATAGCATAAGAAGGAGGAGAATATTTCATCGGTTTCCCCATATCTTTAGAAGACATTAATAAAGTTGCCCCCATTTGCCAACCATCTGGCTCGTCTGGTGCATATTTTTCATTAAACTCTGCCTTTCCTTCTCTACCTGTTCTATATTCCGCGCCAGAAGTTGCAGCCAATAATCCATCACCTGAACAATCAATAAAAATTGGTGCATTTATGGTAAACATGGTTTCTGTTGTTGCCTGCCAACACAAAGCAGATTTTATTTTATCTCCATCCATAACGGCTTCAATGGCTTGGGTATTTAGCATTAATGTGATGTTAGGTTCTCTCACCACAAAATCGTACAAAACATGATCAAAAACAGGAAAAGCTTCTTGCTCATTTTCAAAACGATTGTGTAACAAAATTTCTTCAATGATCCCTGTTTCTCGTTCTGCTTTTCCTTTTATATTGTTTACTCCGTTTAAATGCACGCGCATTTCACTTGAAGCATTTCCTCCTAAAACAGGTCTGTCTTGAATTAATACTGTTTTATCGCCATTTCTTGCAGATGCAACAGCTGCGCAAATTCCTGCTGCTCCTCCACCAATTACGGCAACATCATATCCATCTGTTTTTTTTCTTGAATTCACACCTGATTTACCGGTTCCTAAATGATACCATTTATCATTATTTCGATCATACACCATGTCATCTGTACTTGCACATGACGTTGCTATCATAGGTATTGCTCCAACTGCGATTGCTGCTGTTGCTCCTTTTTTAAAAAAATATCTTCTTCTCATTATAATGTTGTTTTATATGTTATTTCTTACAAATATATTTTCAACTTTTCAACGGAAATCTGTGAAATCCGCGGGACATTTTTTACACGGTTATTATATCTCCCAAAGATTTCGCTGATTAGCGCAGATATTTTTTATATGGCTTTCTTTGGAGTATTTCCCTCCCAACCTTTATTAAATTGTAGCATTAATTTTTCAACTAATTTCGGATTTTTATTAGCGATATTCTTTGTTTCCGTTGGATCTGTTTTATGGTCATACAACTCAACAAAAACGGGTTCTTTCTCTTTGTTTTCTCTATCTTTCCAAACAATAAATCTGTACTGTTCGGTTCTCATGGCATAGCCCATTAAATTATTTTCAAACAAATTTCTATCCCATTTTTCTTTTTGCTGCTTTTTTATTTCCCCTTCAACTTCTTCTAAAAGTGGACCAAAATAAGTTTCTCGCATTGCTGGTCTTATCGGGAAACCACCCCATTCTCTTAAGGCTGGTGAAGGAAACTGACTAAACGCAGCAGCCTTCCAAGGTGTTTTTGGGTTTTCTATTAATGGTTTAAAACTTGTTCCTTCTACATGTTTTGGAATTTCTAAACCTGCTAATTCTGCTAACGCAGGATACATATCTACCAATTCTACCAAAGCATCTGTGGTTTTTCCTTGACTTCCTTTTGGCATGCCTGGAGTCCAAATTAATAATGGAACTCTTGTAGCAATCTCATAATTCGTTGCTTTTCCCCAAATGCCCATATCTCCTAAATGCCAACCGTGATCACTCCAAACAATTATAATTGTGTTTTCTCTTAGACCTTCTTTTTCTAAAGCCGAAATCATTTTACCAATTTGAGCATCCACATAACTTACACACGCTAAATATGCATGTTTTAAGGTAATTGCTAACTCTTTATCAATAGGGCCTTTTTTAGGAATTCCACTTCTAACTCTTAGCTCAAAAGAAGGATGTAAACCCATGGTTGCTCCGTTTTCTGGACTTTCCACTTGGGTTGATAGTTCAATGTTGTCTCTGTCGTATAAATCCCAATATTTCTTTGGTGCTACCCAGTTTAAATGTGGCTTGTTAAATCCTAATCCTAAGAAAAAAGGCTTGTCACTTTTAGCATTCATTTCTTTCATTGTTGCAATTGCCAATTCAGTATTATAACCATCAGAATAGACATTATCAGAAACATCCGCAGATTCATAAGCAACACCAGAAGCTAAACCATACTTGGCTACAGCACCATATTTAGCAACCATTTCTTTTTTTGTTTTTACACGATCTTCATTGTTCTTTTTTAATGCAAATCCTACTGGTTTTTTAACACCTTTCATACTATCTAAAGCAGGTAATCTACTCCATGATTTCTCATCATCTAAATCTCCATGATGAAAAATTTTACCCGCATAAACAGTTTCATATCCGTTATTTTTGAAATGTTGTGGCAAAGTAACCACATCCGGATTTGCTTCTCTAAATTTGATGTAATTATGAAAAACACCACTTGTTTCTGGACGAATCCCTGTTAATAAACTTGCTCTTGATGGTCCGCAAATGGCTTGCTGACAATACGCGTTTTCAAACAATAATCCTTGTGTTGCTAGTTTATCTAAATTAGGACTTACAGCAATATCAGATCCGTAACACCCTAATTCTGGACGTAAATCATCAATACCTATAAAGAGGATATTAGGTCTTTTCTTAATTTTTTCTTGTTGATTTTCAACTTTCGATTTACAACCAAAAGCAAGTGTTAAAATCAAAATTAATTGAACTATTTTCATGTGATAAAAAATTACTTTTATTATTTATTTGTTAACTCTAAAATCTTTTTTCTCATTATTGGATTCCAGATTTCATATCCCAATTTATTTAAATGCATCCCATCCTGAATAAAAATATCCGTTTTCAATGTTCCATCTGCATGCAACATCGGAGTGGCTAAATCAATAAAATGAACATTTTTTTCTTTTCTACTAAAATCCAAAAGCTGTGTATTGGCAATCGCTTTGTTCTTGCGGATATCTTTCCCTATAAAATCATCTACCAATACAGGTTTCATAGAAAGTAGTAAAATAGGTGTTTTAGGAAAATTTGCTTTAATCTTCTCTACCAGTTTCTTAAACACATCTACAGCTTCTTCTGGCGCTTTTCCTTGCTCAATATCAATATCACAATAAATGGCGATAATTGAAGGATTGTATTTTTTTATAAGTGCGTTGTAATGAAATGTAATTTCATGCATATTCATACCTCCAATTCCTCTATTAATAACAGAAAAATTTGGAAATGAAATAGATGTTTTCCAACCAGCAATACTAGAACTTCCAACAAATAAAATTGAATTTTCTGGAAATGAATTCTTATCATCAAAATTCTGAAAATTAGCAACTGCTTTTTCAATTCTATCGTTCCTTTTTATGCTGATAGCATTACTAGTTTTTCTAAATTTATCTTGATTCTTATGAAACAAAGACATCGCCTTTTTATACTTTTCTGGATGTAAATTATAATCTAATTTATGATCCTTCCAATATGTTCTAGATTCTTTATAAAAAGAATTTCTAACGGCATCAGTTACCACCTCTTTTTTCAAGGAATTCTGAAGAAAATCTACAAACTGTGTATCGTTAAATTTGGTTTTCTCTTGGGAAACAGTAGCATTACCAAGACACAAAAGCAGTATTAAAATTAGTCTAGACATTTTATATTTTTTTTGGTTATCAATGAATTTTTGTTAATTCTCAGCTCTAATATTGTTAATTAATGTTGTTTTTTTATCCTGAATGGTTTCAAAAACCTTGTAGACATAAAATTTGAAAATAAATTAGTTTATTTACTAAACCTACAAGGTTAAAATAAGACCTTGCAGGATCAGAATAATATTAATCTATCGCCAAAGGCAACCAAACACTCATTTCTGAAACACCTCTATTCGACCAGGCAAAATAAGGTACGAATTGTACATTATAATTTTCAAATTTTGGATTTGATAATGTTCTGTACATTCCTTCTTTTTTATCTTTTCTAATTTTAATATTTCCTGAAATAGCAGCAACTCCATTTAATAATCCCGGTTTATAAGTTGCTGTTAATTTTGATTTTATTGGTAAATACACATCCAAAATATCAGTTCCTTTTGGTAAATCTGGCGTTTCTACGCAATACACAACTGGACCTCTTTTTATAGCTGCTTGATTTCTTACTTCTTCTATTAATGGATTCCCTTCTAACAATTTAATATCCATAGGAAGATTTAAAGTAATAACATCTCCTTTTTTCCACTGTCTATTTAAATTTGCAAAAGTCCCTGGTTTTCCAGCTGTATTTTGAGTTTTTCCATTTACAGAAATTTCAAAACTAGTTGCCCAATCAGGGATTCTTAATAGTACATCAAAGGCATCATTTTTACATTCATCAATTGTAATCTTTATGTTTCCATCCCAAGGATATTGAGTTTCTTGTCTTAATTTTATGACAGATCCATCTTGTAATTTTGTATCCAATTTATTCGCTCCATATAAGTTTGTAGCAATTCCGTTTTCTGATAAACTATAAGCCCAAGCAGAAGATTTAGCAATGGTTCTTACTAAGTTTGGTGGACAACAAAAACAAGGAATATATCCAACTCTATCGGGATAATCTGTACCACCCATTTTATGATTCGCAGTTCTTCTTAGCGGATTTGTATAGAAATACGAATCTCCTTTTAAGCTGATACCAGAAAGGGCACTATTGTACAAAACCAATTCCATAACATCTGCATGCTTCGACTCTCCTTTTATATTCAACATTCTATAATTAAACATGGCATTACATAAGTTTGCACAGGTTTCATTATAAGCATGTGCATTGTGCATTTCATAATCTATAGTAAATGCTTCATGTACAAAATCTCTATTCGATGAACCTCCATCATGTTTTTGACCGCAAGCTCCAGTAACAAACATTTTTTTATCTACAATATTCCCCCAAATTCTATCTAAGGCATCAATTAAAGCTTTTTCTCCAGTTTCTGCATACACGTCTGCTGCTCCTGCATAATAATACAAGGCTAATACAGCATGACCAACAGCCTCATCTTCTTCTCTTAACGGAGTTCTCTCTTGTGTCATATCACCAATATTGTTATATCTAACTGATGGATGCGTTTTTACTTTCGACTTCCCTCTCATATTGATGAAAATTTCTGCCAACTCTAAATATTTTTTATTTTTTGTGGTTCTATACAATTCTACCAATCCCATAATCTGGACTTGATTAAACCCCATACGTGCTAATTCTGCAGATTGAGGTTGAAAAACATCGTATAAATTATTTGCGTTTTTAATTGCGATATCTAAAAAATTAGTTTTCCCCGTAACTCTATAATAAATACAAGCAGCAATATATAAATGACCACTATTGTACATTTCATGATACTTTCTTTCGGAAAATGGTTTTCTATTTTTATTGGTGGTTATCTGTGTTTGTAAATACCCATTTTCTAGTTGTGCTTTTCCTATAATTTCAATTAAATCATCTAACTCCCCAATAATTTTTGGATCCTTATTAATTGCATATATGTAAGTTGCAGCTTCCATCCATTTATAAAAATCACCATCATGCCAACTAAACCCTTTATGCTTGCCTTCTTTTAGTCCTGCCGCTATTTTAAAATTGTTTAAAGCATGACCAACATCACCTTTTAAAACTTCCCCCATATAAGGAACCATTACTTCTTCTGCAACTTTAAATTTATCGGCCCAAAAACCATCTGTCCATTCACAATCACCAATATTTAAACTCTTTAATTTAACATACGGACTGTTGGTATAATTAATAATTCCTTTACTGTTATCTAAATCTAAAACATTTGTTTTACTGGTACTAATTGCTAACTGTTTCGGAGCCTCTTTAGATTCCTTACACGCTATAATCAGCAAAAAAGAAAATAAGATAATAGGTAGTTTTTTCATTTTATTTAGTTTGAATATTCACTTGTGCATGTCCTCCTAAAATCCAGTATAATCTTTTAAATCATCTACTACAATTAGAAGAATATTTGGTTTTTTACTTTGAGCAAAACCATTTAATAAGAAGCTTACTAAAAAAATAGTAAAAAAAATTCTTAAAAACCTGTAATTACTCGTGAGTTTATTTTTAACCAAAACTATGGAATCATATTAAAAATCACTCTAAAAAACCAATTACAAAAACTTAACATTGATTATTATTTTAATTAAAACAACTTAATATAAATAATTGTTTATATTTGATAATAATAATATATAACACTGTATATGAAAACATTAAACAACTTAAAAAAAAGTTTTTATCTTATAATCATACTTAACATTAGTGTTTTACAGTATTTACAAGGACAACAATTAAAAACTCATTTTGAAGAGCATATAATTCCTTTAAATATGCCTTTTGATTCTATTTCTAATTTTTTAACTAAAACAAAAAAACAAGCGCTCATAAAAAAAGACAGCACTTTGTTAATTAACACCCTTATTACTCAAAGTAGATTTAATAGATTTAAATTAAATTACTTAGAAGCGTTTAGTTTTGCAGGTGAAGCCCTTTTTATATCCGAAGAATATAAGAACCAACTTTTAATAGCAAAAGCCAATGAAGAATTAGGTGTTTTAACCTATTTATATAAACAAAATGAAGAATCTGAAAGCTATTTCATTAAAGCCCATGAACTATATAGAAAACTATATAAGCATCACAAAATTGACGTATCAGAAATTTACAACTCTTATTATAATTTAGTTTTACACTATCAACGTATTGCGGACAAAGAAAACCTACAATCTTATATTGATAGTTGTATTGTTCTTTCAAAAAAAACGAAACTACCTCCTATCTATTCTATTTTTCTTGACGAAAAAAAAGCAAGTATTAGCGAGTGGAATAATGCACCAAATGAAGCGTTAAAACTACTAAAAAATGCAGCACAGCAATTAGAAAACAGTGCACCAAATTCTGGATTAAAAAACAAGGACAGGAAGTTTTTGCTAATTATTTATGGCAGAATAGCAATCATCTATCATAAAAAGAAAGACCTTAATAAAGCCAAATTTTATTTTGAAAAATTCGCTAAAATAAAGGGAGATTTAGGAGAAACAACCTTCTATAAATCGTTTTTATACTCACGCTATGCGGAAGTTTTAAAAGAACTAAATTTATTTTCACTAGCCTATGAATATGAAAAAAAATCTAATGATATCAGCAACGCTTTACTAAACCCTAGAAACGAAAAAAACAAAGGTTTTTTAACCATTAAAAACTATTACAAAGAAGAACTTATAAAAAAAAGAGAGCAATTAAATATTAAAAACTTAGAATTGGCTAAGGAGAAAGAAGCCCTTCTTAATTTTAGAATTACGCTGTTTATCATCCTATTTTTAGTAATTATTTTAACCTTAATTTTTAGACAAAGAATTAAAAATTTAAAGTTTGAAAAAAAGCAGCAAAACTCTAAAGAATTATTAGACGTTAAGAATAAGGAACTCACCACAAACACGCTTCAATTAATAGAAAAAGAACAAGTAATAAAACAGTTAAGCGATTTTATTAAAGAAGCAAATCCGGGAAACAAATCAAAAATAATTTTAAAAACGATCGAAAGAAGCTCTACCAGTTTATGGGATTCTTTTAATAGAAGATTTAATCAACTTAACAAGGGTTTTTATGATCGTTTACAAGAAAAAGTACCCGATTTAAGTAGAGCAGACAGAAAGCTTTGTGCATTGATAAAACTTAACTTTTCGGGTAAAGAAATGGCACATCTTTTAGGAATTTCTTTAGGCAGCGTACACGTTGCTAGACACAGATTGCGTAAAAAAATGAAACTGGAAAGACATCAAAATCTCACCAGTTTCATTACTTCTATATAAATACAATCTCGTATTTATTTAGTCTATTTTTTAGTAGGAAGATCCGTTAACATATCTACCTCAAAAGTTTCGTTGTATTGTGGCATTCTACCATCTTTCCATAATTCTTCATCTTTTGCAGAATAATACCATAAAGGTTGCGCAAAACCTTCTGTCCATTTTTGAGTTTCTGCGACCATTTTTTTAAGACGTTCTGGATATCTACCTGCCATATTTTTCTTTTCATGAATATCTTCTGTAATATTTGTCAATCTCCAAGGTTCATTACCCATACGTGTAATTTTCCAATCTCCTAATCTTGCTCCCACATCACTAAACCCATGACGATATCTTAAACAGTAAATCATGTCTTCTTTATGTGGCTCTGTATTATTCTTTACAGCCTCCATAATATCTTTACCATCTAATATTTTGTCTTTCGGAATTTTACCATTCGCTAAATTAACAAACGTAGGATATAAATCTAACGATGAAACAGGGAAATCAAACTTTAAACCTTTTCCTAATTTCTTTGGATAATGCATAAACATTGGCACTCTATAACCGCCTTCCCAAGCATCTCCTTTGGTACCTTTTAGTGGATAATTATTGGCTCCGTGATCAAAATTACCACCATTATCACTCAAAAATACAATTAATGTATTGTCATACTGATTTGTTTCTTTTAGCTTTTTCACAATCTTCCCAACTCCTCTATCTACTGCGTACACCATTGCTGCATACGTTCTTCTGTCTTTGTCTTTAATACTTGCAAAAACTTTTAAATCTTCTGCTTTTGCTTCTAAAGGAACGTGTGGTGCATTATAGGCTAAATACATAAAGAAAGGCTCTTTTTTAGTGGCAGCTATTTGAATATCATTCATAGCTTCTCTAGTTAAAGCATCGGTAATATATTCTGTCTCCTTAATTTCTTTACCGTTATGCTCTAACGGAAGAATATAATCGCGAATTTCTTTTCTTCCTGCTTTTAATTGTTTCTGATATTCCTTCTGATATTTTGCGGGAAAATAGTTATGTCCACCACCAAGAAACCCATAATAATTATCGAATCCTCTTGTATTCGGATGAAATTTTGGAGCACTTCCTAAATGCCATTTTCCCAAAGCACTTGTATAATAACCAGCATCTTGTAATACTTTAGACATATAAGTTTCTTCCGTAGGAATCCCCATATTATCAGCATCATTCATACTAGAATTACTATGCAAGTTAAATGCTGCCCCCATTTCATGTGGATAACGTCCTGTTAAAATAGACGCTCTACTTGGACCACAAAATGGATGTGCCACATAAGCAGACGTAAACGTAATTCCGTCGTTTGCCAACTTATCTAATTCTGGCGTAATAATATCTGTAGATCCATTGAATCCAACATCATTATACCCAAGATCGTCACACAAGACGAATAAAATATTTGGACGCTCTTCTTGCGCTGTACATCCCATTACGCTTATAAATGTTCCGAAGAACAATAGTTTTAATTGTTTTGAAATTTGTTTCATAATATTCTATGATTAAAAATAATATTAATTTAGTATCTGTTAAATTTTCACTTTTAAGTGTGCTCTATTTTTAGGTTTTGAAATAATCTCAAAAAGCTTTATTGGGGTATTTCCTTCACCTATTTCAATCGTATAAGAACCTAATTCTAAAACTTTAGGTTGATATGTTTTTCCTTTAATTCTAACCGAAGAAACGATTTCTCTCGTAGCACTTTTTCTAATAGTTACCACTTGGTTTTCTTTTGATAAGTCTAACGTTGGTAGTAAAAACGATTCTCGTGGATTAAAATTATCAAACTGAGAAATTGTTATTGGCCAACCTGTATACTGTTTAGAATTTGGGTTCATAATATCTACATTTCTACCCCAACAATCAAACGTAATGGTTCTCTTAGATTTGTTGTATGTAATAACTCCAAAACCTGCAACTCTGGTAGATAATTTTCCACCTTCTTTTATTTCTTCTGACGAAGGATTTCCAACAGCTTCTACTGTAATTTTATTTTGAAATCCATCCAAAAAATCTCCCGTATAATACGGTGCATTTTTCTTTTTGTTCTTCCCAGAATTTTTTGGATCCCACCAACGCATCCAATAATTAGCAATTGCAGGGGTTACAAAAGAGTAACTTGCATCTCCCCAATTATCTACACCGTGTTTTACAAATGTTGCTAAATGCTGATCTCCACCAATCATTGGTGAAAAACTTTTTCTAATTACGGACAAAGCTTTGTTTCTACCAGATTGTGGCCAACCATTGGTATCAAAATCTGCAATTATTTCTCTATCATGTTTGCCTGTATAATTATTAACCATAGCAAAAACACTTTGAGTTAATACTGTTTTCATTTCAGCATTTTCCCAATCTGTAGTCCAATCTTCTAAAAATTTTAATTGACGCTCTCCCAATAATTTTGCAGTAGGAATATCTAGTTTACGAGTATCAACCGTTGGATCAAAAATAGCATCTCTGGTTCCTTTAGGAAAAATATCTGGCGCATATTTAGGTAAATCTAATAAACCCGACTTAAATTTTCGGTCTTCTAAAATAGCAAAACTGATGCCTCCCCATTTTAAATCTGTATAATAAACACCAATACCTTGCTTTACAGGAGTAGCATCATAAGGGTCTGGCAAATGACTTGTTTGCGCTCTTTCTACTTCTTTTACATATTCCGCAGGTCTATAATAACCTCCTGAAACTCCACTTAACCTTGGTGAACTATCGCCTTCTGCTCCCCATAAATTTCCTTGTCCAACATCATGATCATCAACAATACAAATGGTTGGTGTATTTCTAATGATTTCTTTAAAATCTGTCCCAAATTTTAACCAATACAAATAATGCTGCGCATGATCATATACTTGATCTCCAGAAAAGAATAATAAATCTGGATTTAGTTTTATTAGATTTTCTACAATATCTGTTCTTGGAATGTCTCCACCATGTCTTGGATAAATAGAATTACAAGTTAAAGCCGCTAAAATAAAATCCTCTTTATGAATTGGATTTTTACGAATAATCCCTTCATAAAAAGCTTTGTTATTATGCACAACTCTGTACTTAGCTTCTTTAGTATCATCCCAATTATCAATTCTAAAAAGAGATGTATAACCTGGATATCTAATTGCTGCTTTCGTTTTTTCTACCCATTTGCCATTTTCTTCTATTTCTAAAGTAGCTTCAAAAGGTTCATAATTTATAATCGGATAAAATTGTGCTGTCATTTTCACAGTATTTTCATGTACTGTATACATGGCAAATGCAATTCTATCTTCTGGTTGTAAATTTTTTGGTAAGGACAAAATTTGCCCTTTGATAAAAGATGTTACAAATAAAAATATGATAAATGTTAAAAATTTATTTTTCATCCCTAAATTATTTACCAATTACAACTGCAGTATTAGTTGTTTTTACTGTTTGTTCTAAAACTTCACCATTAGAATAGGTCACTTTTACTTTCACAGATTTACTACAATCTCCTAATCCGAAATGAACAAAAGTGTTGTGGTTTAAAGAATATTGAGAAGCCGAAGTACCTACTCTTTGTTGTTGCTTATTTCCGCAAGAAGAAATAGTTACCAAAGCGCCTAGAGGAGAAATATTTCCTTTTTTAGAATTTTTCACTTCAACAGTTAATGACTTGTTTCCATCTGCCATTTCGTTTTTAAACAAATGCCATTTCGCTCTTTCATCACCAATTACAACATCTACACTTCCGTCTTTATTGTAGTCTATATTCTCTACAGTCATACCAATTCCACCTAAATCTTTGGTAATAATATTATGACCTGCTTTTGATTTAAACCCAGAATTACCATTGTTTAAATACAAAATAGATTCGTTTTCATAGACCAATTTACCTCTTCTAATTACCAAGAGATCATCGAAACCATTGTTATCATAATCTGCAACGGTAACAGCCATGGTATGTTCTTCTAAAAATACGTTTGCTTTTTTAGTAACATCTACAAACTTAGACCCTTTGTTTTCTAATAAAATATCATTTAACCCTGCTGGATGTTTAGATTCTGTGTAGTTTTTTACATTATGAACAACACCTGTTGCTGGCGCCCAAAGATATCCTGCAATTCTCCATTTCTGGTTTCCAACATACCCAATATACCATCCTTTTTTAGCACTAAAATCTGTATTATCAGGAAAACCTAAAGCATCGCTCATTACCAAATTAATATCTTTTCCAGAATGTGTTTCTCCATCAAAAACATAATCGTAAGATGCTTCTCCAATATAATAGGTATCATTATTTGGCCATTGAGATTGAAAGTTTTCCAATTTTAAAACTTCACCTGAAACAAAATCATCTATTTCTAATTCTCCTCTTTTAGAGAAAAAACCTAAGTCTTGCGTTTCTTTATTATAGAATGTTTCTCCTTTAGTAAACTCTAATCCTCTGGTGAAAAACAAATCCATATCACCATCATTATCGTAATCTATTTCTGCAACTGCAGTTACTTCATCAATATCATAAGGCAATACTTTTTTTGTAACATCTGTAAAAGTTAAATCGCCATTTCCTTGATATACAATTACATTTTTATCACCATATAAAATAATATCAATAATGTTATCATTATTAATATCTGTAATCAACGTTTTTTGTCCGTTTACTTTACTTGCTGGTAAAGTTGAATGTAAAATTAATTCTCCAGAACCATTATTTTCATATACATAATTTTCACTTGCTCCTTTTTTAGCGCCATCAGGAAACGCAAAATTTAACAAATCTAAATCACCATCATTATCTAAGTCTGCAAACTTTACAGTTCTACCACGCATTAATGCTAAAGGCACTTCAAAATCTGTCATCGGAATAAATTCTCTTCCTTTTACTTTGTACATTTTAGAGTTTCTAGCATTACTACCAGAACCTCCACCACGTGACATAATAATTTCTAAGTTTCCATCATTATCAAAATCGCCAACAGAAACTCCGTGTAAATCTCCCATAATAATATCAAAAGGTTTCGCAAACTTTCCTTTATTATTCCACTGTACTTGAATTGCATAACCATGGTCATTTATCAACAAATCTGGATATCCATCTTTGTCTAAATCTGCCACCACTGGAGAATCCCATTTTCTTAAATTCTTTTCTTGCCTCGGAAATTCTTTAGAAACTTCTTTAAAAGAACCGTTTTGTGCATTTAAAGAATTTACGCCAATAAAAGAGGCAATTGCACCAAGTATCAATAAGTTTTTAATGTTGAATTTTCTTCTATTCATAATTGTATATTTCGTGTGATGTTTAAATCTAATTATATTTTATTTTCTGGCTTCAAGAACCGAAATAAAATGTAGAAATAGTTCCTTTATTGTACCTTATCATATTCCTATTTTACCATAGTTTATTACAAAAAAAGAAACAGCTTACTCTTTTCAGTTTCCTGAATTGAATAAGCTGTTTTATCAATAAAAAAGTTATTAATAAGGCACTTAAGCCCCTTGTGCTATTTAATTATTCCAAACAACCGGCATAAAAACAGTCATTTCTGCTTGCCCTCTATTACTCCAAGCGTAATAAGGCACTAATTGCGTTTTAAAAGACTTAAAGACCGGTTTTGTAACAGTTTGATACATGTCATCCGATTTACCTTCTCTTAATAAAAGTTCTGTTTCTATTACCGTAACTCCTCCTAAAAATTCTGGTTTATGTACAGCATTTAAAGGAGCGTCTCCTTTTAAATACACATCTAAAATAGCTGCTCCTTCTGGTAAATCTGGAGTTTCAATAGTATATACAATTGGACCTCTTTTTACTGCTAATTGATTTCTAACTTCTTCTATTCTGTTATGACCTTCAATAAAAGTTGGTTCCATTGGCATGTCTAAAACAATCACATCTCCTGCTTTCCAAGTTCTATTGATGTTTGCAAAATTACCTGGATTTACAGCAACACCTGCATCTTCTCCATTTACTTTTAAAGTACTTCCAACTGCCCATTTCGGAATTCTAACTTGAATATCAAAAGCTTCACCTTTACACTCATCAACAGTTATTTTCACCAAACCTTTCCAAGGATACTCTGTATCTTGAGACAATTTTAAAGCAGAACCATCTAACATTTTTGTATCTAAATTGTTTCCACCGAATAAAACAACAGAAACTCCATTTTCTGATAAATTATACGCCCATCCAGATGTTTTACAAATTGTTCTCACCAAGTTTGGAGGACAACAGAAACACTCTAAATAAGGTTGTCTTACAGGACTTTCAGTTACGTCATCATGCGAATCGTAATTTCTAGAATTATTAACCATTCTTAAAGGATTCGAATAGAAATAATCTTTCCCTTCAATACTAATTCCTGATAAACCAGAGTTATATAATACTAATTCTATAATATCAGCATATCTAGATTCGCCATTAATCCCCATCATTCTATGACTAAACATGGCGTTACATAAGTTAGCGCACGTTTCGTTATAAGCGGTCATATTTGGCATCATATACGCATCTATAAAACCTTCTTCAATCATATCTAAACTCGTTGATGCACCATAATGTGCTTGCCCAACAGCTCCGGTTACATACATTTTTTTGCCTGTAACGTTTTCCCATAATTTATCTAAAGAAGTCAATAAAGCTTTTTCACCAGTTTCTGCATACACATCTGCTGCTCCTGCATAATAATACAAAGCTAAAACAGCATGACCAACCGCCTCTTCAGATTCTCTAAAAGGCGTTCTTTCTTGCACCATATCGCCAATCGGGTAACCAACCGTAGTAGAATCGTGCTCTATTTCGTAAGTTCCTCTTCTGTTGATAAACTTTTCTGCTAATTTTAAATACCTTTTATCTCTAGTAGTTCTATACAATTCTACCAAGCCCATAATCTGAGTTTGATTGAATCCAAAACGTTGATAATGCTTAGTATCTGGCATAAAATAAGCATGTAATAAATCTGCCATTTTAACAGCGATATCTAAAAAATTACGTTGACCTGTTAATCTAAAATGAACAGAACCTGCAATAAATAAATGTCCGAAATTGTACATTTCATGGTACTTTCTGTTTTCAAAACGATCTACACCTTCTGTTATTTGAACATGCGTATGTATATACCCATCTTCTTCTTGAGCTTGCCCAATAATATCGATATATTCATCTAATTCCTTTAATAAAGATTCATCTTTAGTTTGCGCATAGATATACATTTTAGCTTCCATGAATTTAAAGAAATCTCCATCATGCCAGTAAAAACCTTTATGCTCTCCTTCTTTTAAACCTGCTGCGATTTTGAAGTTATTTAATCCATGACCAATATCACCACACAAAAGATCTCCCATATAAGGTAACATCTTATTTTCTGCCGTTTTTACTTTGTCTGACCAAAAGCCAGCATTCCATTTACAGTCACCAAAATTGATGCTCTTTAACTTTACAAACGGACTTTCTGAAGTGTTTGTAATAGCGTTTTTATGAAGGTTTGAAGTAGTACTCATGTAATATATTTTTTGACGTAAGTTTTCTTACTGTTGATTTTTAATTATTTTTTCTTGATAACAATATTGTCTATCAAAAGTTTCGCAGCTCTTGTCTTCGGCAAATCTTCTTTTCTAATTTCAATAGCAATGGCATCTTTTTCTCCGGATGCAACTGCTCTAGAAATTGTGCTTTCTACCGTAATCCATTCACGTCTTGGAAGTTTTCTAAGATCTCCAAAAGTTACTTCTAATTCTGGATCCTGTAAAACCAAGTGTATTTTATCTGCAATAACACCTTGATCTAACCAAACTTTTGCCGAAATTGTAAACTCACCAGCTTCTAATTCCAATGAACCTTCAGGAGCCATAGCAACGGCTTTTTCTACTTCTAAACTTTCAGTTTTACTAAATCCTGCAAACTCTAAACTATTTACACCTTTGTAATAATCGCCATAAGCAATTGATAAATATTTTTCTGAACCACCATCTATTGTCCAAAATTTCTGATACTCATCTGGCACAGAACTTTCTGGTAATAAAGTTAAAGGTCTCCCGTTTTCTTCAAACAAAATTGGCCCTTCAAAACCATAAAAAGCTGCATCTTCAGCTAATAAATTATCAGATGGTTTTTGCCAAACTCTCATATATTCAATTTCGAAATCTACTGGTAATTCTTCTTTATGAGGCAAGCCTAACCAGAAGAAAATCTCTGAATCTAACCAAATTTCCATTGGGTTGTTTAAAACAAAAGAAGTTCCTAATTCATCTTGTGTAAAATGACGAATCATTTTTCCATCAATAAATAATTTTAAATAATCTTCACCCCATTCTGCTCCGTACACATGAAAGTCATCCGCTGTGCGGAAACCTAAATCCAATTCGTGATTAAAAATCTTAGTAGGACGTTGAGCTGGTGGACTCCAATCATGCGCTGTTGCTAAATAAGAATCTTCTCTAATATTTCCTTTTTTGTTTTTAGGATTTCCCATTAACTCATAAATATCCAATTCTTGCTCATGTCCAATTGCCCAAAATGCACCTGTAATAGCTGCGTTACCAACCTTAGATTTCACCTCCATATAACCGTATAAAAAACGTTTATTGGTTAAAACACCTGCTGTTGTAACTGGCATTGGCGTTCCGTCTTTATAAATACCATACTGAGATGACCCCATATTACCATCTGCGTAGCTTTCTTTAATAAATGGATAATCTGGTTCCCAAGCTGTTCTTAGCTTTAACTTATCATTTTCTACAATAACGTTTTTAGCAACAAATTGAGAAGGAGCTCGTCCTTTCCAAATATAATATTTATCATTTAAACCTTCTACAAACCACTTTACAGTATCTATTTCTGTTCCTTTAAACTCATCGCTTAACGCTTCATTTAAAACCCAACCTCCTTCATTTTGTTGGTCAGAAAATGGCATTGGAGTCGTTATTTCTGTTTTAACTTTTACTGCTGATTTATTTTGCGCACAACTTACACTCACAAGTGATAACAAGCCGAATAAAGCGATAAATGTATACTTCTTAAATTGCATCATTCTATTATATTTTTATATTTAGTTATTATTGTATTTCTTCATTTCTTCTTTTACCAACTCCGGAGTTCTATAACGATCCATTCTATCAATGTCATATTTTTCAAAAGTTTGTTTTAACATCCACATCGGACGCTCTAGGGTCAATTCCCATTCAAATAACTTTTTAAACATGCTTTTTAAACGTTCTGGTTCTGCTGAAGCCAAATCTTTTTGCTCAGTTAAATCTTTAGAAACATCATATAATTCTGCTGGCCTATCTGCAAAACGAATCAATTTCCAATCGTTATGTCTATAAACAGCACGCGTTTCTTTTTTCCAAAATAAATCTTCGTGTGGTCTTGCACTGTCAGCTCCACTAATAAAAGGCATTAAATCTACACCATCTACCGCATCTAAATCTGCAACATCACCACCTCCAGCAGCATAAAATGTTGGTAATAAATCAAACGTACTTACTGGGTAATTATACACCTGATTTGATTTTAATTTTTTAGGCCATTTTATTAAAAAAGGAACTCTTAATCCTCCTTCTAAATGATTCGATTTTGTTCCACTTAAAGGCAAGTTCAAAGAGGCATTTTTATCTGTTGGACCACCATTATCATTAGAAAAAACAATAATTGTGTTATCATCTAAACCTAGTTCTTTTAACTTATCTAAAACCTTACCTGAAGCACGATCTAATGCCAATGTCATTGCTGCCACTTGTTGACGCTTTCCTTTTAAATTAGGAAACTTTGCCATATCTTCTGGAGTAGCTTCCATAGGCGTGTGCACTGCGTTAAAGGCTAAATAGATAAAAAATGGTTTGTCTTTATTTCTTTCGATAAAAGAAATTGCTTCGTCGGCAAAAACATCTGTAGCATATCCTTTTGGTTCTTCAAAATGACCAAAATTTCTTTCCATTTTATTGTCATGATGAATGCCTTTAAAATTTTTGATTGGAAAAAAACTTCTTGCACCACCTCTAAAACCATAAAACTCATCAAATCCTCTTTTTAAAGGATGAAAACGATCTGCATTACCTAAATGCCATTTTCCGTAGGCAGCACTTGTATATCCTAATTCTTTTAAATAATCTGCGATTGTTTTTTGGTCTAAAGGCAATCCCATATCATCTCCTAAAAACTTTGAGTTTTCACTCATATAACCAGGGACATTTATTTCTCCATACCCAAATTTTTGTTGATATTTCCCTGTAATTAATCCTGCTCTAGAAGGTCCACAAGTAGCATCTGTTACATAACCCTGCGTAAACTTTACGCCTTCTTTAGAAAGCTTATCTAAATTAGGTGTTATCATTACGTCACTTCCTTGAAAACCAAAATCGGCATACCCTGCATCATCAGAAAACAAGAAAATAATGTTTGGCTTTTTTTGAGCACAACTAGCCATTGCCATTGCCATACAAATAAATAGAATACTTTTTTTCATCTTAAATTGAATTCGTTGAATCTAAAAATATAGATTCTTAATTAGCTTTTTTAATTTCAATATCGTCTATGTATAATTTAGCTGCTTTTGTTGCAGGTAAATCTTCTTTTCTAATTTCTATAATCATTCCATCATTAACTGCGGATGCTGCTTGTCTTGAAACTTTCTTTTCTACCGTAACCCATTGTTTTCTCTCTAGTTTTTTTAAACCAGAAAAAGTTAGTTCCATTTTTGGATTCATTAAAGTAACATGGATAGAATCTGTAATTCTACCTTGATCTAACCAAACCTTCATTGATAAATTATAATCTCCTACAGGAAGTTTTAAAGAACCTTCTGGTGTTTTTGCTATTACTTTTTCTACATTCAATGAATCATTTTTACCATATCCAAAAAACTGTAATGCTTCTACACCACTTGCATAATGTCCTTCTGTAATTTTTAAATATCTTTCTGACCCTTCACTAAAAAGCCAAAACTTTTGGTATTCATTTGCAGTTGCATCTTCTGGAACCATGGTTAAAGGTTTTGGGTTTTCTTCAAATAAAATTGGGCCTTCAAAACCATAAAAAGCGCTAGCTTTTGCCAATAAATTATCTGATTCTTTTTGCCAAACTCTTACATATTCAGCTTCAAAAGTTGCTGGTAATTCTTCTTTATGAGGAACACCCAACCATTTAAAGATCTCTGAATCTACCCATATTTCCATCGGATTGTTCAATACCCAATCTGTACCTAATTCATCTTGAGTAAACCCATGAATAAATTTACCGTCTCTATAGATATTCAAATAATCTTCTCCCCATTCTACGCCATATACATGAAACCCTTCTGATGTTACATAATTTAGTTTTTCATCAAAACCAAAAGCTTTTGTTGGTCTGGTAGACGGTGGACTCCAATCATGAATTGCAGTTCTATTCATATGCTTATCTATAGAACCTTCTTTTGCAATTTTTGGCACTGCCAATTGCTCGTACATGTCTAATTCTTGCTCAAAACCAATAGCCCAAAATGCCGCTGTCATTGCTGCATGTGGTGCTTTCGATTTTATTTCCATATACCCGTTTAAAAATCTCTTTTTACTAACAATTGCTGCTGTTGTAACTGGTAAAGGTTTTCCTTCGTGAATTCCATACGTATCTTTATTTGCGCCATCAGCATAAGTTTCTTTAGCAAAATTATAATCTGGTTCCCATTGTGTTTTTAAAATTAAATTCCCGTTTTCTACAACTACGTTATGTGGTGCGTATTGAGACGGAGCTCTACCTTTCCAAATATAATAATCGCCATTTTGCCCTTCTACAAACCACTTTGTAGTATCTATTTCTGTGCCTTCAAATTCATCACTTATTTCTTCATTTAAAATCCATCCACCTTTATTTTCTTGATCAGAAAAAGGTAAAAAACGTTGAGTTACAACTGTAGTTTCTTTTGTTTCTGTTGATTTTTTAGGTGATTCACATCCAACACTTAGAAAAGTGAATGTCCCTAAAAGAAAAGCTGATAAATATATTTTTTGATATTTCATGTATAATTTTGTTTTTAGTTAACCTACTTTTTTATTATTTCCTTTGAAGCTTCGCTTGAATTTCTTCAATCGTTAACCCTTTTGTTTCTGGTAAGAATTTATACAATACTAATAACCCCACAAAAACGATTGCTCCGTAAAACATAAAAATGGTACTTGCTCCCATATTGGCTAGTTGCCATGGAAATAAAAATTGTGTTAAGGCACTAATTGTACTAGATAAAAGTGCAAAAAATGGAATTGCAATTCCTCTTACAGATATTGGAAAAATCTCTGAAAGTAACACCCACATAATTGGACCAACTGAAAAATGGAAAGCTGCAATAAAACTTAAAATACCTAATAAAATTAAAGTAGCATTTAACACTGCTGATTTCTGTAAAAACTCACTAGAATTATCTCTTGCAGAAACGTCTCCCATTACACTTTTTACGGCTTCTTTAAACGCGATATCTGTAGGATATGTTTCTCCAACTAGAGATGATAACTTATTAATATTTGGAATATGAGCCATTTCTGAAATAGCTTTGTTTGTAACCTCATATTTTGCCGAACCAAAACCATACGCACAAATACCTAAACTTAAAATTACCCAAACTAAGCCCCAAATCATCATTGGACGTCTTCCTAATTTATCAATTAAAACCAATGACAAAACAGTAAAAACAATACTTACCAATCCAATCCAAATTGCTTGTTGAAAAGCTGCTTGTTCTCCTAAACCTAATTGCTCCATTACTGTTGGCGCATACGTTAAAACAGCATTAATACCTGTAGATTGTTGCACAATTGCCATTGTAAAAGCAACAATGGTAACAATGGTCATTTTCTTACTAAAAATCTCCTTCATTTGAGATCCAACAGATCTATCTTGATTACTTTCTGCCACACTTACTTTCATTTCTGTAATGTGAGCGTCTATTTCAATTTCAGGAATTACCTTAGACAAAGTACGTTTCGCTTCATCTTCTTTACCTTGGTAAATTAACCACGCAGGACTTCTAGGAACCATATACAATAATCCAAACCATATTAAAGCTGGTAAAATCTCTATTCCTAACATCCATCTCCAAGTATATTCTTTAACTCCTAAAGTTGTAACCCATTCTGCATCTGAAGTGGTTGCTTGCAATAACCAATAATTAATAAAATAGGCTGCTGTTAAACCTACAACTATGTTAATCTGTGTCATAGACACTAGCTTACCTCTTCCTTCTGCCGGAGCAATTTCTCCAATATACATTGCAGCTAAAGTAATTGAGCTAAATGCCAAACCACCTAATAAACGTGCTAAAAACAACGTAATAAAAGTAGGTGCAAATGCAGAACCTAAAGCAGATATTAAATACATTGCTGCAATAACTTTTAAGGTCGCTTTTCGTCCGTATTTATTACTAGACCAAGCTGCTAATGGCAATGCAATTAAAACTCCAATTCCAGGTCCAAAACCTAAAGACCCTACTTGCCATTCATTTAAATTAAACTCTGCTGTGATAAATTTAAAGGCTCCTGATATTAGGGCCGCATCAAGTCCAAATACAAAACCTCCTAAGGCTACAATTGTAGAATATAAAAAGGCATTTTTTTTAAAATTGCTCATATTAGTTAATTCGTTTAGTTAATTATTCCCTGAATAGTAAGATACTATAAACAGTAATATTGCTAGCAAACAAAGTAAGTATAATTTAGAAAGAAGCTGTTAATTAAATTTACCAACTCTTAACCCTATTTTACCTTACAGGTTTCTATTTATAAAAAAATTGTTTATAATAAAAATGCTGAAGAGTTATCTTCAGCATTTTCTCAAATCAAATTCAAATTATTCTAGCTTACACTAAAATAAGTTTTAATACCCGTCATTTTGAAGCAATGCAGGTGCTTTTTGTATTTCTTGATTAGGAATTGGTAAATAATATTGCTTATCAAACCAAGGTCTAGTAACAACACTATATTCTGTATGCGTTAAAACTCCACTAACCTCCTTTTTCCATTTTAATCCTTTAATATCGAAACCTAAATTATCAGGATTCATCCATCTTCTTTCATCCCAAAAATTATGACCTTCAAAAGCCAATTCTATACGTCTTTCTCTTTTGATAGCTTCCTTTAGTGCATCTCCCGTTACTGTAATTTCAGGCTGTAATGCTCGTGTAGAAACTTTGTTTAAGTAAATTTTCGCTTCTGAATCATTGTTTAATTCTGCTTGTGCTTCTGCATAATTTAAGTACACTTCTGCCAAACGGTATAATATATAAGGACGACCTGCAGATACATCTGTTGTTGTCACAAGGCTCTCATCTTGAAATTTTCTAATATTGTATCCCGTTTTTGAAGAATGACGAACATTCCCTAATCCTTCTGAAGAATCCAATCCATGAGGAAAGGCCGGTACTCTATTAGGTGCAACCCCTATAGAATCTGACAATGAATAATCTACAGTTCGACCTCTAAACGTAGCTCCCTGATAATTTAAGTCTGCATAATATCTCATTTCTCTATTTGCATTTGGATCTGCAGCATCAAAAGAAACACCACTTGTAGTAGAACCATCTGCCATATTAAACTCTAAAGCAAAATTGTGTGTTGGAGACGATAAACCCCATCCTCCATAACCACTTGGCGATTGTGTTTGATCTGGTAATGAGTTTACATCTAAACCAAAATCATATAAAGTTTCTCCGTAAGGTCTAGCAAAAAGAATGTCTTGGTTTGCAGATAAAAACAATTTTTGATACGCTTCTGCATCTGGAGTCGCAATTAAATCTCTACCACCAACTAAGTCAATTACAGCTTTGGCTGCATCGGCTGCATCCTGCCATTTTGTTGCTTTTGCATAGTCGTAAAACGGACCGTTAGGCAATGTAGCAGGATCGTGTAACTTACTAGCTGCAAATAATAAAGTACGAGACTTTACTGCTAATGCTGCTAATTTTGTAGCTCTACCAAATTCTGACGCCGGTCTTGTTACAGGTAAAACAGCTGCTGCTTCATCTAATTCCTTAACAATAAAAGCAACACATTCTTCATAAGAATTTCTTGGCAGATTAAATTCTGAACCTAAGCCAAAAGCCGTATCAAAAATAGGTAAGCTACCAAACATCTTAATCATCTTCGCATAAAGATTCGCTCTTAAAAATTGCATTTCAGCTTTTAAAATATTTACCTGATCTGCATCTGTTTTCATTGCTTCACTTTCATCTACATTGTCTAAAAATTGATTAATTTCATTGATAAACAAAAAATAGTCTCTCCATTTATTATTAAAATCTCCTGGATTTAGAGCAGTCCATCCATTTCCTCTAATTCTAAGTCTATCTAAATCATTAAAATTAAATTTAGCTTCAAAAGACCCCACTTCAACATTAAACCTTCTCGCCCACCAAATAGATTTATTTAAACCCCAACTTTCAGTACTATTATAAGCAGAATACACTACCTTTTCTAACTGTGCCGGATCACTAAAAATTAAATCATTAGGGTATGAACCTAAAGAATCTGTATCTAAAACATCTTCACAACTCGTCATTGAGAAAAACCCGATTGCTGCAAATAAGTATATTAATTTTATTTTTTTCATTATTTCTATTTTTATATTAAAAAGTAAAATTTAAACCAACTGTGTACATCGTTAAAGAAGGATATGTAGATCCTCTAAAGTTATTATACCCAGCAGCTTCTGGATCTAAACCTAACTTTTCAATATCTGAAAACATTGTTAACAGGTTAAAACCTCTTGCAAAGACTCTAATGTCTGCAAACTTTGCTTTTTCTTTTGTTATTGTATATGCTAATTCCACTTCTTTTAATCTTAAGAAAGAAGCATCATGTAACCACAAATCTGCACCAATAAAATTATCTGGTTGTCCGTTTTGAATACTACTGTATTCATCATTTAAACCAAAAGCTCTTGGGTATCTTGCATCTCTATTGTCTGGCGTCCATCTGTCATTAAAAACATGACTAGGTTTACCTCCGTCTTGGTCGAAAAACACCAATGCTTTTGCTTTTGCCTGTCCTTGTAATAAAAAACTTAAACTAAAATCTTTATAATTTACCCCACCCGTAATACCGTATTGTATTTCTGGTACGTTAGAACTACTTATTCTAATAAAATCTCCATCATCTATTTTACCATCTTCATTGGTATCTAAATAAATTGGTTCACCTTCTACCGTTCCTGCTTTTTTAACAGCAGTTGCATCTACTTGTGCCTGATCTCTAAAAATTCCTGCTGTTGGCGCTACGACATAAGAACCAATTGGCATCCCTTCTTGTCTTAAAGCAGCTGGAGTGTTTACTGGTTGTGGTAAATAAATTACTTCATTTTTAGCTTGCGTTAAATTAAAACCTAGGTTATAACCTACTTCTCCTATTTTATCTGCCCAACCTAAAGTAACCTCTACACCATAACTATCTACTTGTCCTAAATTTTCATCTGGTAATTGTACTCCTGTAAATTCTGGAACTTCACCACCATTGTCTACTAAAATATCTTTTCTGTTTTGATAAAAATAATTTACTTCTCCAGACAATCTGCTGTCAAACATTTGAAATGTTACGGCAAAGTTTTTCATAATAGCAGTTTCCCAAGTTACATTAGGGTTTGGAGCAACACCAGTTCTATAACCATTTGCAACTACTCCATTTTCTCCAAAAGCATAATAATTTGGTCTTACATTGGTATTATTATTACTAAAATCTCCTCCATAAGAATATTGAGATAAGTATTGGAACCCCCCTATTCTATCATTTCCCATTACGGCATAACTACTTCTTAAATTAAGAGCGCTTAACCAAGAAACATTTTCTAAAAATTTTTCTTTTCCTATAGCCCAAGAACCTCCAACACTATAAAAAGTACCAAATCTATTGTCTGAACTAAATCTACTTGAACCATCTCTACGTAAGGTTGCGTCTATAAAATATTTTTTATCATAATCATAAGACAAAGAACCTAGATAACTTAAAGAAGCATCTTCACTTGCAGATCCGTTTGTAAGTTGATTGCTCGGATCTCCTGCAAATAAATAAGGAAGGTCTGTTGATGGTAGATTACCACTCTGTCCAAAAAAACTATTGATTTCTGATGTCTGTTGCTCATATCCTATAAAACCATTTAAAGAGTGTACATCATTTATAGTAGTACTATATCTAATAGTAGCATTGAATAACGTTTCTTCAAATTTCCAAAAAGTATCTCTTAATATATTTTGTTGTCCGTCTTGAGAAAAACCTGTTTCTGGGTTATAGTCTCCACTAGTTTGGTCTAGTTTATAGATTGTCCATGGAGTATAAAATGACTTCTGATCGTAATTCATTTTTCTAACCCCTACATAACTATTAAAACTTAAGCCTTTAGTTATTTTATCTAATTTCCAATCGATGGCAAAACGACCTCTTAAATCGTTATTATTTTGTTTTGTAAATCCAGATTGATTGCTAGACATAACTAATGGATTTGCTCCATTTTCTCCTCCCCAAGCAGGTAAACCGTTTGGATACACACCTACTTCTGTAGGTAAGTTTGCATATATGTGCTTGTAAATAAAACCTGCATTTACACCAGGTTGGTTGTTTTCTGAAAAACGACCTGATACATCTACACTTAATTTGATATCGTCTGTTAATTTAATATCTAAATTAGAACGCAATTGACTCTGATTAAAATCTAAATCTCCAGAAGCAAACATCCCTTCTCTACTCATTAAATCTCCACTTACAAAATATTTTACATTTTCACTTCCACCTGAAATAGAAATAGAATTTCTAGTTTCTGGAGCTGTTTTTGCAAATGTTAAATCTGCCCAGTTTGTATTTGGGTAATTTAGCAGATCATTCCCTGCTGCATATTTATCTATATCTGCTTGTGAATTAGGTAATGCTAATCCTTTTCTTTCTGCAATTTCATTTTCATAAATTGCATATTGTTCTGAAGACATTAAGTCTGGAAATGCTGAAAATGAAGAAACACTATAAGAGGTAGATAATTTTACTTTTGGCTTACCAGACGTTCCTCTTTTTGTAGTTACTATAATTACACCATTTGCTGCTCTATTACCATAAATAGCTGCTGCTCCATCTTTTAAAACACTTAAATTAGCAATGTCTTGTGGTGCTAATTGATTAAATGTACCAATACCAGTTTGTACACCATCAATTAAAATTAAAGGTGCGTTGTTGTTTAATGTAGATTGTCCTCTAATCAATAAAGAAACATCTCCATCTGAACCAGGATAACCACCTCTATCTGATATAATTACACCCGTTACTTTACCCGAAAGAGATTTAGCAACCTCTCTATTAGAAGTATTTTCTATATCTGCAGCTTTTAAAGTACTTACAGAACCTGTTAATTCTCCTCGTTTTTTAGAGGTATAACCAACAATAACTACTTCATCTAAATTTGCCACATCTGCAACTAAAGTTATATCTAAAGTAGCCTTACCATTTGCAGGTACTTCTTGTGTTTTATAACCTATGTAAGAAAATATTAAAATAGCATTTGCATCCTCTACTGATAAAGAATAATTACCATCAAAATCGGTTACAGTACCTTTAGAACTTCCTTTTACCTGAACACTCACTCCTGGTATTGGTCCGCTTTCGTCTGAAACTGTTCCAGTAATGTTTTGCTGAAACGTTACGTCATTTACATTGTTTTCACTAATTTCAAATGAACTTGCATTGGCAAACATTGGAAAGCTGATTAAACAAATTTGTAATAGCCCGATTACCCTAAATTGTTGTATTAAGGATACATAAGAACCATTATCAAAAAATAGTTTTTTTCTCATAATTATTTGGTTTTTTGAATTATTATAAATTATGAATTTGACAAAAAATCAATTCATTATTCAAATTTCCAAAAAATAAACCACCTTATTTTTATGAATATTACCTACAACCAACACTAATTTACCTTAATTATATGTTAAATTAACCATATAAAAACTTATTTTATTTTTATAACTACAAGTTGACGCAAAGTTTATTTACAAAAAAACTCGCAATAAATATTGCGAGTCCTTAGTTGAAAAAAAAATCTCTTAATTATAATTTAATGATCTTTTTAATGAGAAGGTTTTCGTCTGTTTTAATTTTTATAATATAGATTCCAGACGATAAATTAGAAACATCTATTCTTGGGTTATTTGCATTGGTTTCTTTTACTTTTTTAACCGACTTACCGGATGCTGTAAAAATCTCGACTTCTAATTCACTTAAAGTTCCGCTATAATTTACGTTTAAAAAATTGCCAGAAGGATTTGGAAAAATACTTAATTCTTTAAAAATTTGATCAGCTGTACTCAAAGTACCTGCAGAACCAATATTTCCTGCTGTATTGCTAGAGGTTTTATCAAAACTCCACAAGTTGTATTCTGTATCTTCAGAAAATGACCAATTATTAACATTATTAATACTTGCTCTTAATTGCGCTGGCGTTCCTGATAAAGCACCTGTATAAACTCCGAAATCATGTTTTTCCCCTACAGTATTTGCATTTACTCCATTGGTTAAAGCAGTTGGTAATTCACAAGCAGAGTTTCCGCCACCGTTACCCCATCCAAGGGCAGTATTTATTCCCGTTATCCAAGCAGCTGAATTTGCATCCGCTGGAAGCGCAAAAGGGTCTGCTTGAAAAATTAAGATACCTTCTCCATTTACAGAAAAATCGAAATCTCCGTCACTTGCTTCCGCAACTTTCCCAGTATAATCGTGAGTAGTTGTACCTACAACCTCTTCTGCATTATTTACTACTTGTTTAATAAGGCCATCATCGTCTAAAATAAAAAGATCACCAGTACTAAAAGCAGCACCTGCAGCCCAAGTCCAAATATCATCTACACTATAATCTCCTGTAAATTCATTGGCAGTATTGCTCCAAGTTCTATTAGAAATAGATAGCTTGGTGGTTGCGCTAATGTCTTTTAAAAGCATAAATGCTAATTTACCTTTTCCAGATTTCCAACCTACAATTGCAATATCTCCAGCAGTTAAAACAGTAGATTCTATTACATCAAAAATATTAATTTCTGCAGTTGCATTCTTTATACTACCAAAAGTTGTTGTTGTTAATGTAATAATAACAGTTTCACTTATTTCTTCTAATCCATCTTCTGCAGCAGCAATAATTATTTGAGCAGCGTTTGTTCCATTAGAAATAGTAGTTGTTCCAGATAATGATGTGTAGTCTGTACCGTCAGTTGCAACTCCACTTACAGTATACGTAATGTCTATATTTTCGGTAACATTTACCCCTTCTGGTAAACTTATGGTAAATACCCCATTAACACCACCTTCTATGGCGTCTGTAGTTTTAGCTATTGTAATTTCACTAAGTTCTCCTTCTAACTTTAATAAAGAGGTTTCAAAAAGTCTGTCATAACCAGGTAAAGTTCCGTCTTCCCAAAGAAAACTATGTATGTGTCCATCACCTTCTCCATCTCCATCTACGTCTTCATTATCATTATCATACCAAGCAGGTTTTACGTCTTTAAAATCAACCACTTTTGCAATTGCATTGTCTAAAATTGTTTGCACAATTTGATCTCCATTTGGCTCGCTATTTCTAACGTTAGTTTCTTCTCCCGGATCTGTAGAAATGTCAAATAAATTCCACTGACCACCATTTGCTGTTTTTACAATTTTCCATTTGTCATAAGCAATTCCGCCATTATGGAATCCATTTTGTGGTCTCATCAACAATATACCATCATCTGGTCTTGCATCTTGTCCTGCAATTAATTTATCCATAAAATCTACCCCATCAATAGTTTTTTCTGTAGGTACAGTTGCTCCTGCTAAACCAACTAAAGTTGGATACAAATCTAAAGAGCTAATTTGATGATTATACGAAGCACCACCTGTAATTTTATCTGGCCAATGCACAAACATTGGTACTTTATGTCCACCTTCTTTTACACTTCCTTTTCCTGCATCTAAGGGCCAGTTTACAGCACCTTTACTGTGTGTATAACCACCATTATCACTTAAAAATATAATAACCGTATTGTTAAATTTAGTCATGTCTTTTTTAAGTTCTGTAACAAGTTTTCCTATATTGGTATCCATATTGGTTACCATTGTAGCATAGGTAATACGAGCTTGCACAAACTTTTCTATCAATTCTGCTTTCTTAACAGGATCAGATTCCTTATTTACAGGGTTAGATTCTGTAATGTATGGACTATTTCTAATTAAGCTTTCAAAATTAGGATTGTCTAATTTAAACTGAGCTTCTTCTGCTGCCGGTGCTTGTAAAGGGGTGTGTGGTGCATTGTAAGATAAATACATAAAATACGGTTCTGTAGAACCACTTACACTATTTTGATACTGAATTGCTTCATCTGTAAGCAAATCTGTTAAGTAATCTTCATTTTCAGCATCACTGAATTCACTTTCTGCAACATAACCTCTATCTCTCCAAATTGGGTCTTGATATTCGTTTGTAACAGGATTGTTACCTCCTAATCTGTTATAAAAACCATCTTCATAAACACTTTCGAAGTAATTTTTTCCTCCACCTAAGAAACCAAAGAAATAATCAAAACCTCTATCTAAAGGTTGATATGCTCCATCTTTAAACCCTAAATGCCATTTACCAAAAGCAGCTGTATTATAATTCGCAGTTTTAAGTACTGTAGAAAAATAAGTTTCATTAGTTGGCACACCTAAAGTGGATGTAATATCATTAGGTAAATTATATTGTGCACCAATTCTGTGCGGCATCATACCTGTTAAGATGGCTACCCTACTTGGTCCGCAAAAAGGATGAGCAACGTGCGCATTTTTTAAGACAACTCCGTTATTTGCCAAAGCATCTATATTAGGAGTTGGAATCACTCCTCTGTCTTCGGGAAAACTTCCACCTCTGTTAAAACCGACATCTCCATAGCCTAAATCATCGGCTAAAATTACAATGATGTTTGGTTTTGTTCCTTGCGATTGCGCATAGTTACTCCCCGAAATTAGGACTGTAAAAAAGAATATATAATATTTAAAGTAATTGTTTTTCATAGTTTCAGTTTCTATTTAATAATGATTTTTTTAGTTTGCTTTGTATTTTCTGATGTAATTGATAAAAAGTAAATTCCTGACGATAGATTAGAAACACTTAACTTAGAATTAAGTACATTACTTTCCTTTACTTTTTTGACTGATTTCCCTAAGGCCGCAAAAATCTCTATTTCTAAAGTCTGTTGTGCCTCTCCAAAATTAATAGAAAGTTCCTCATTTGCCGGGTTAGGAAAAATAGTAAATTGACCTTTAGATAGCGTTGATACAAGCAAAGTACCAACAATACCAATATCTCCTGTAGTATTACTAACCGTTTTGTTAAATGACCACAAATTGTAGGTTGTATCTTCAGAGAAAATCCAATTACTTGCATCATTAATACTTGCTCTTAATTGCGCAGGTGTACCTGATAAAGCACCTTTATAAACGCCAAAATCGTGTTTATCTCCAACACTATTTGCATTTATGCCGTTTGTTAATGCAGTTGGTAATTCGCTATAGGAATTCCCTCCACCAACTCCCCAACCTTGAGAAGTATTTATACCCGTTATCCACGCTGTCGAATTTCCGTTTGTTGGTAATGCAAAAGGATCTGCCTGAAAAATCAAGATTCCTTCTCCGTTTACCGAAATATCAAAATCACCATCACTTCTTTGATCTACTTTTCCTGTATAATCATGAGCAGTTACACCTACGACAACTTCGGTATTACCAACAACTTGTTTAATTTGCCCATCTGAATCTAACATCAAAATATCTCCAGTTTTATACTCACTTCCTGCAGTCCAAGTCCAAATATCATCAACCGTAAAATCTCCAATAAATCCATTAGAAGCATTGCTCCAAGACCTATTAGAAATTGATAACTTTGTTGTTGCACTAATATCTTTTAAAAGCATAAACGCAAGCTTTCCACTTCCAGATTTCCAACCTACTATGGCAATATCTCCTGCCGTTAACGTTGTAGATGCAACAAAATCTGATATAGAAATACTCGTTACTGTTGTATCTACTGTTTTAGAACTAGAAGATTGTAAAGTAATAGTAACTGTTTCTGGATCTTCTTCAATTCCGTCTTCAACAGCGTCAATAATTATTTCAGATGAATTCGTTCCGCTTGCTATAGTAAACGTTCTTGGTATTGTAGTATAATCTGTTCCTTCCGTTGCACTTCCATCCACTAAATAGGTAACATTAATATCTTCTGTAGCAATCTCTCCGTTCGGTAACGCCACTTTAAAACTTCCATCAGTAGTTCCTTCAATTGCATCAGTAGTGCCAATTATAGATATTTTACCTGTTTGTTTTTGCCAAACTCTAATATATTCTATTTGATATTCTGCTGGGGTTTGTAAATCTGAAGCATCTGGCAAACCTAACCAAGGAAAAGTTTCTGAATCAAACCAAATCCAAGAAGGGACATCTGTTACCCATCTATCTGGTTCTGCTCCGTTTTTTGTTAAAACAGATTTTAAAATTGTACCATCTGGATGTAAAACACCATCAATGTAAACTTTTATATATTCTGCAGTCCACTCAAAACCATATACATGAAAATCGTCTGCTGTATTATTTGCTGCTTGTATATTTCTAGTATGTGTTGTACCTATTTTACCAAGTTCTTTTTGTTCTTTAAAAATTTCATTGTTTGGATCCCAACTGATAATATTAAGCTTTAATCTTTTTTTCCAAGCGTCGTTGGTTTTATGACCTCCAAACATTTCGAACATGTCTAATTCCGCTGCACCTCCTGGTTTTCCTGGTCCTGGACCTGTAGTCCAAAAAGCACTTGTTATTTCTGCATTTGCCGCTTTAGATTTAATTTCCATATATCCATATTGAAATTGTTTTTTACTAATTACAGCCGCAGTAGTTATTGGTTTAGACACTCCATTATACACACCTAATTGATTGCCACTATTATCTTTTGTAAATGGATAATCTGGTTCCCATTTTGTAAGAATTTTTAACTTTCCGTCTTCTAAAATTGCATTATCTGTAGAAAACTGAGCAGGTACTCTTCCTATAAAATTAGATTGATATTTTCCATTTCTACCCTGAATTAACCATTGATCTTCATTTATAGTAGCTGCTTCAAATTCGTCTGAAATATCAGAGTTTAAAATCCAATCTCCTGTATTTTGAGGATCAGAGAATGGCAATGTTTGTCCATTTATAGTAAAACCCCATAATGATATCATCATGAAAGCAACACTATATTTAAAAGTTGTCGGAAAATGCAGTTTTGTTAAATACATGTATATTTTAGTTTAACGCCAAAACTACATGATAAATAAGCATAGAATTAAGCTAATATTAACCACAAATGGTAGCTTATTATCATAAGCTACCATTTTGTGATTGATAATAAATATACTCTTTATAAAATAAAGGAAAACTGTTATTGTACTTAAATAAAAAAGAAATAAGAGACTAGATATCTTCTCTAAACTTCTTTGGAGTAGAACCCATTATCTGTTTAAATTGTTTATTAAAATTAGTAATTGAATTAAAACCAACAATATAACAAATTTCTGAAACTGGTAAATTTTCTTGCACCAAGATTCTAGAAGCATTTCGAATACGAATTTCATTTAAAAACTGGGTAAATGATTTATTCGTCATTTTTTTAAAAAACCTACAAAATGAATTTGTTGTCATACAAGCAACATTAGAAATATCGTCTAAACTAATACTAGAAGCGTAGTTATCTGATATAAATTTTAAAACCGTATCTATACGCTCAGAACTTTCAGTGGTTGTTGTCTGCCTCATATCTGAGGATGATAAAACTGTTTTATCTTTTTTATCAACCAAAGATAATTTATGTAAAATACTTAAAATTTTAATGTGTTTTTCTGTTGATGACAATCTTGGAAGTGACATAATATCGTTATGTAAAAACTTACTCACATTTTCTCCAAAAGACAAACCAAACTTGCACTCTTCTAATATTTTTTTTACGTTGTAAAAATCTGGCATTTGAAGAATCTCATTTCCTAAAAAATCTTCTGTAAATTTAGTTACAATAGTCTTTACTTCTTTGGTACTTTCTTCTTCGTAATAAGAAGGATCATTCCTCCACAAATGTGGCAGATAAGACCCCACCAAAACTAAATCTCCTGCAAAAAAAGGAGCAACACTATCACCTACAAAACGAATTCCGTTACTTTTAGAAATATACAGTAATTCGAATTCTTTATGATAATGCCACGCAGCATCTAAACAAGGAACATCTCTTGTATAAATGTCTAGTTTTTTATTTACAGGGGTATCAGATTTTTTTAATACGAGTTTCATTGTTAACAAATATAATAAAATATTTTTTGAAATTGAATTCCTATTTTTAACTCACTAATTCAATAAACATTGATAAAAAAACAAAATAAACCTTTAATCTAATTTAAAAGTTTCATCAAACTTTGGCATATTATCTTTTTTCCATTCAACACCCGTTTTTACATTGTGCCACCAAAATGGTTGAATATGTAATTTACTCCAATCTTCTGCATCTTTTACTAAATCTTGTAAGATTTCTGGATGTTGATTTTTTACATCATTTTTCTCTTCAATATCATTTGTAATATTGAACAATTTCCATTTTTGATTGTATGCTTTTACAGCTTTCCAATCATTTTTTCGAACACCAACATCACTAAAACCATTTCTGTGACGCATCACAAAAATATTATCATCTTTATAAGAATCTTTATTCATTAAAAAATTATCCCAAATATTTTTACCATCTAGTTTTTTTCCTGTAGGAATTTCTGCTCCTGCTAATTTTGCTAAAGTTGGATAAAAATCTAAAGCAGAAACTGGGGCATTAAACGTATTCCCCGCAGGCACAACATTTGGCCAATTGAAAAACATAGGAACTCTATAACCGCCTTCATAAGCACTTCCTTTTCCTTCTTTTAAAGGAAAATTTGTTGCTCCAGAAGTCGTTTTTCCTCCGTTATCACTTAAAAAGATAATTAAAGTATTTTCTAACTGATTAGAATCTTTTAATGATTGTAAAATTCTTTTAACTCCACGATCTACAGCATACACCATAGCAGCATAGGTTCTTCTTTTTTTATCTTTTATATGAGAAAACAACTTAAGATCTTCTTCTTTTGCTTCTAAAGGTGTATGAGGTGCATTGTATGCAAGATATAAGAAAAAAGGATCTTCGTTTTTACCAGCATCTGTAATAAAACGAACCGCTTCTCTAGAAAAGGCATCTGTTAAATATTCTGTTTCTTTTATTTGTTTACCATTGTGCTCTAATGGATGTAAATAATCCCAAATTAATTTATTTCCATTAGCTTCTTGTTGTGCATACGCTTTTCTATATTGCTCTGGAAAATAATTATGTCCTCCTCCTAAAAAACCAAAGAAATCATCAAAACCTCTTACATTTGGATGAAATTCTGGATTAGAACCTAAATGCCATTTACCAATTGCACCAGTATTATAACCTGCTTCATCTAACACTTTACTAATAAAAGTTTCTTCTAAAGAGATTCCTTTCTTAATAGTTTCTCCACTATTTGGAGGTAGGTTAAATTGAGCTCCAATTTCATGTGGATATCTACCCGTCATTAATGCTGCTCTACTTGGTCCACAAAAAGGATGTGCTACATAAGCAGAAGTAAAAATAGTTCCGTTATTTGCCAAGGCATCTAAATTGGGTGTTGGTATGTCTTTAGATCCATTAAAACCGACATCTGAATATCCCAAATCATCACATAAAATAAATAAAATGTTTGGTCTTGCAGGAGTTTCAATAGTTGAAGTTGTTTTTGCTACTGTTTTAGAATTGCTCTTATCTTTAGTGGAAGTACAACTAATTGTTGCTAATAAAAAAAAGGCAGAAATAATAGTTACTATTTTTTTCATTTGATGGTATTATTAATAATAAAATTGATGCTGTAAACTAAGAAAAGGTTGCCTTCTATCATTAATTAGAAAGCAACCTTTTTTTTGTTCTAAAAAAAGTTATTTAACCTCTTTTAATTCTTCTCTCATTCTCTTAAAAAACGGAGCCAATTCTTTGTAATTTTTTCCTGTTAACTTAATAACACCATTGTTAAATTCTTTACTAGCTTCACCGTTTTTAGCTTTCTTTTCTTCTTTGGTTATTGTACCTGCTTTTGCCTCTTTTTGAGACTCTCCATAAGCTACAACCATTGTTGTTCTTAATTCTGTAAGCTCTTTTTGTTGAGCTTCGTTTAAATTATATTCTTTCGCTGCTGCTTCTACAAAGTATTTATTTTGTCTTTCTTGAAATTTATTTTGCCCATAAGTAGCAGAAAATGATACTACTAATAATAATATTAAAATGATTTTTTTCATGATATTGATTTAAGGTTAATGGTTAATTACTGCTATTATTTTTTTTGCCAAATTCTTACATACTCAATTTCGAAGTCTACAACTCCGTCCTCTTTTTCTCCCTCTGGACTATTTAATTCTAAGTCTTCTTTACTATCTGGAACTCCGTGCCAAGGAAACGTTTCTTGATCTAACCAAATAGAAATTGCTCCGTCCATAACCCAACCGTTAGGATAGCCTTTTTCTTTAGCATACGCATCTACTTGTTCTTTTGTTGCGCCGGTTTTGTATACTCCATCTACATATAATTTTAGTCCGTTTTCATTCCATTCAATTCCATATACATGAAAATCATCTGCTACTCTAAAACCATAATCTAAATGCTCTGTATACACACTTTTACCTTTCCCTTCTTTAGACCAATCGTGTATAGACCACCAAAGCTCTCTGTCTTTTCCATTTGCTTCTTTAACAGGTTGTCTATGATCTCCAAATTGTTCAAAAATATCTAATTCAGTTTTATTTCCTATCGCCCAAAAAGCACTTGTAATTTCTGCATCTGCAGCTTTACTTTTTATTTCCATATAGCCATATTTAAAGAATTTACGACCAATAAAACAAGCTGTTGTTAAGTTTTCGAATTTAGCAACTTCACCTTCTTTTTTACCCCAAGGTTTTTGCACATCATCAGAAAAAGGAAAATCTGGCTCCCAACGAGTTTCTAAAATTAGTTTGCCATCTTCTAAACGGTAATTTCTTCCTGAAAATTGAGATGGAGCACGTCCTTTCCAAACTTTTTTGTTTGGCAAATCTGGATGTTTGTAAAAAGGTTTTCCGTCTTTAAACTTCCCAACTATATACCATTTATCCTCGTCTATTGTATCATCTTCAAATTCATCAGAAGCATCCGTATTTAAAACCCAATTACCTGTATTTGTTGGATCTGATAAAGGAAAAACTTTAGCCTTCTGTTTAACAGAGTCATCTTTTGTAACATTCTTTTGATTACCACAAGCTAGCAGTAAAAGAGGGATACTAAGAAATAATATTCTTTTTATCATCATTTTATTCTTTTTTAAAAATTAAGCTTTAAAACTTAATCTTACAAAGAAAAATAAAATTAACGTACACCCTTTATTTAAAATTACCCACTTATGATTATAATTTATCCGTTAATTAAAGTTTAATTAACCTTTAAGTGATGAATTAAAAAAATAAAACAAAAAAGGCATCCTTTAAATTATAAAGAACACCTTTTCTATTTGTGATATATCGACTAAAAAAAACTACTTTCCTTAAAAGCTATAATTGTTAGATTTTAAATCTTTTGCTTCCGCAGAAACAGTTCCGTTTAAAGAATTTCCTACTCTTATTAATGCAGTTGCAATACCTGCTTCTGCTTTAATAACATCCGGATTCATTATTTCTAAATCACCTGTTAAAGTAACGTTTATCTCTTCTGAATAATCTGTGTTAATTGTTCCGTTTTCATCAACGGCAGCAATATAACAAAACACCACATCGTTAACTCCTGCTTGTGGTTGCTTTCCGCTTTCATCAATCCAAATTTTTAATTTAGTTGGCTCTTTAGCAGTTGTAATACTATCTTCAGACACTTTTTTTCCGTTGATAAAACCTACCGCTTTTAAAGTTCCCGCTTCAAAAGAAGATACTTTAAATGTAAATGGAGGGTGGTTTAATTTGTCTGTATTTTTATTTTGATCTGGTTTTTGAGTCGCAATTAATTTATCATTTAAAAACAATTGAACCTCATCTGCATTAGCAAACACTCTTACATCTAAAGGCGATTTTTCATTCCAAAAAGTAGCCAACTTTAAGATATTTGCCTCGTCTGAATCTCTCTGACTCTGATAAAAATAATATCCGAATTTTGGCAATCTAAAAAGATCCATTACTCCAGAGTATTCAATATCTGGATGATATCCTCTGTTATAATCATACATTACCCAATAACTATCTGAAAATGCTACCGTGTGTAAATTATCATTATGCGATTCTTGTAAATTGAAAGCCATGTTTAACAATCTTTCCTCTCCATTAGCTCTAGATTGACGACTGCTTAGTTCCGCTCTCATAGAGTTTGGTAAATTATCTTGATTTAAACCTGCATTTTTAGAATGATATTCCCAATCTCCATACTCAGAAACAGAATATGGTTGTCCCTCTTTTAAAGGATGTGGATGTAAAATTCTATGCTGACGTGCTTGAAAATAGATGTCATACACATCATCCATCCATCCACAAGAATACACATTCTCTCCAGGATATTCTGCATGCGTAATTCTATTTAATTCTGTCATAAAAGGAACTGTCATTTCTTTAGTTTCATTTAAAGAAACTTCCCAAGCCAAAACAGAAGGTCTGTTTCTATCTCTTCTAATTAATTCTGATGCAGATCTGTAGCAATACTCTCTAAAAGCATCGGTATCATTATAATATTGCCATCCCATAATAGCATCTACCACTACAATACCCAACTCGTCACAAGCATCTAAAAAAGCTGGAGATTGGGGGTAATGTGATAATCTGATATAATCGAAACCACCATCTTTAATCTTTTTAGCATCTCTATACTGTGCATTATCAGACAAAGCATACCCAATAAAAGGGTAATCTTGATGGCGATTTACACCTCTTAAAAATGTTTTTACGCCATTGATTTCTAGTTGATTTTCTTTATCAAAAGTAAAAACTCTAATTCCGAAATTTGTTACTTCTGCATCAATTTCATTCTCATCAATAAAAATCTTCGTTTCTAACTGATATAAATTAGGATCTTTTGGCGACCATAATTTGGCATCGTTTAATGTAAATATTTGTTGCACTTCTACATCATTTTCTGCTCCTATGCTTTTTACAGTTAATTGTTCTTTTACCAAAGTTCCATCGTAAAAAATACTTTGTACAATTTTAACTTCTTTTGCTTCTTTTTCTTCATTAATTACATGCGTTTTTATAGCAACTTCAGAAACAGCTTTAGAAACTTTTGGATAGGTTATAAAAACACCACCTCCAGCAACTTTATTCGCCAAAACAGGATCTGAAATATATACTTTATCCGAAAAATGCAACCAAGCATTTCTATACAAACCACCATACATATTAAAGTCTAACCTTTTTAATGGTTTTGGCCCTGTAATATCGTTGTCCGTATTGTCTAATCTTACAGCAATTACGTTAGCACTTCCTTTTTCTACATAGTTTGTAATGTCTACTTTTACAGGCAAATAACCTCCATGGTGTTCTGAAACTAAAGTTCCGTTTATCCAAATTTTAGAAAAATTCATGGCTGCTTCCAATTCTAAAAACACTTTCTTTTTAGATGGATTTACAGGAACATTAAAACTTTTTCTGTACCATGCAATTCCTTGCCATTGATCATTTACAACTTGTGGTTCTATGTTTGTTGTGTGTGGTAAGCTTACCGACTCCCAAGAAGTTGCATCGAAATTTGGTTGACTAAAAGCAGCATCTGAATCTGTGGTTTTAGCTAATTTGGTAAACTGCCAACCTTTATTAAAATTAACTTTTGCTTCATAATTAGCTTCTTCTTGACAAGAAGTTAAACTGATGGCAATGATCAGTAAAAATGAATATTTTAATGTGTTTATAAAATTGATCTTCATAGGTTTTGTTTTTAATTTAAACGCAAAATTCGCGAAGGCTTTTCAGTTAGAAAGTATACTTCTTTGTCTTATTTTTTTAATGATTTTTTATACAACTGGCTATACTTTTTATAACCAACTTCTACTCCATTTTGCATATCTAGGTACGCTTTTGGGTGTTCTTGTCGAAACCATTTTACAAAAGGTTGTCCAGGAACATCAACCGGATTGTAAGTGTCACTTACCGGCGTCATTTCTTTATCAAACTGAACAGTTTCTGCTCTTAATTCTTCTAATACGTCTTTATATTTTTCGTTTGTAGCTAAATTATGTAGCTGAAATGGATCTTCTTTTAAATTATACAATTCTTCGTTTGGTTTTGTAGGCTCAAAAAATGGTTTTTGGTTTTCATTTAACTTCCCTTCTTTGTACAATTTTCTCATAATATGTACTGCAGGTCTATAAAACTCTAAATACGCTTGTTCTGCATCATAAGGAACTTCTGGTTTGTCATTTCTAATATAAGACCAATCTCCAGAAGTTACAGCTCTTGATTTTTCTTCAATTTCATCCCATAAATCTCTTGCTCCATATACATATTTTCTATCAAAATTATTATTAAAAATTGGTTTTCCTGTCATGTAGTTTGGAACATCGATTCCTGCAAAATCTACAATAGAAGCCGTTATATCTGTTGCAGAAACCACATCTTTTCTTACTTCTCCTCCTTTAAATTGTTTTGGATAATAGATAATAAAAGGAATTCTTAATCCTGGATCTTGTAAATATCCTTTTCCTCTAATATTACAACGACCATTATCACCTATAAAAATAACAACAGTATTGTCTGATATTCCCTTATCTTCCAATTCTTTAAAAATCATTCCCACTTCATTGTCCATGTACTCGATTTGGTCTAAATACTTAGCCCAATCTAAACGAATTGCAGCATCATCTGCCATATAAGGTGGCAATGTTAAGGTTTTTGGATCTACTGGATGTTCCGATTTTGCTCTTACTTCATCCCACCAATCTCCTCTATGTGTAACTACCAACTGAATTTGCGCAAAAAAGGGTTGGTCTTCCTTTTCGAAAGTATCATACTTATCAAACAAACCAAATTCTGTTTTTCCATCCCAATTACCAATTGGATCGTGTTTAAAGTTTACATCAATTTTTCTACCTTTTTTCATTACAGCATGATTACCCAAAATAGTAGTGTATCCTGCATCTTTTAATAATTTTGTGAATGGCTTAAACTGACTATCTAAAGGAACATCCCTGTTACTTCTGTGATTGTGCGAATTTGTTTTTACTTGATGTGTACCAATCATCATTGCAGACCTACTTGGTGAGCAAATTGGATTGGTTACAAAAGCATTATCAAAACGAATTCCTTGATTTGCCATTTTGTTTAAATGAGGCGTTTTTACATTTGGCATTCCGTACGTTTCTAAATCTATACTCATGTCTTCTGCCATGATCCAAATAATATTTGGACGCTCTTTTTTCACTTCAACCTGAGCAACTTTTTCTGTATTCTTTTTACATGCTGATATTGTAAGAATAATACAAGTAGTTAGTGTGATAAATTTAATTGATTTCATATATTTTATTATTTGTGTAATTGTTTAAAAGTTTAACTGTGTAATTGACTAGACTCGGTTAAACAATTTAACAATTACACGTTTACACATTTTTACATTATTTAAATACTCCTCCAGAATATGGAAAATGTGGATTTTTCACACTTTCTCTTTTTAGAATTTCATTTGCTTTTTCCACCAATTCTGGGTGTTGTTTAGAAACATCATTCTTTTCATATAAATCTACAGATAAATCATATAATTCTGTGTGGTAATTATCGCCCATTCTTACTGCTTTCCAATTTCCAAAACGAGTAGCTTGTTTAAATCCTTTTACACTTCTTCCTTCCTGAATTTCGAAATACAGAAAATCATGTTTTTGTTGATTTCCTTGGTCTAATAATTCTGGTAAAATAGAAATTCCGTCTGTTTTGTTAGGTGATGTTGTTTCTGCAACTTCTGCAAATGTTGGCATGATATCATAAAAAGTTGCTGGATGATTTGTTGTTGTTCCCTCTGCTATTTTATTTTTCCAATAAGCAAACATTGGCACTCTTACTCCGCCTTCATACACATCTCTTTTATATCCTTTTAAATCTCCAGAACTATTAAAGAATTTATAATCATGATGATTTTCACCTGTCGGACCATTATCACTAGAAAAAACAATTAAGGTATTTTCTAATTCACCACTTGCTTTTAATTTATAAAACAATCTTTTAACTTGTGCATCTAACATTGTAATTCTAGCTGCATGTCTTCTTTCTATTTCTGGCCATTCTTCTATTCTATCGGCATACAAATCTGTTTCACTTAAAAACAACTCATGTGCATGCGGTGTTCTATAAGACATGTATAAGAAAAAAGGTTTCTCATTCGATTTTTTATCTAAATAATCTAACGCAAAATTTGTTCTAAACTCATCTAAACATTTGTGTTTATTATAATTATAAAAAATAGAATCTTGATTGTTGTTTACCCAATGTACACGTTCATCAATCTCTCTTCCATTAACATCTTTTCCCCATTGTTCTTGCACGGCATAATCAAAACCACGTCCTTTTGCCCAGGTAGAAGTATCTTCTGGCACACCTAAATGCCACTTACCAATCATTGCTGTTTGATACCCTGTATTTTGCAACATTTCTCCGATTGTTTTTTCTGATTTCTTTAAAGCAACTCGATCCCACTTTCCATTTACATCTCCTTTATTTCCTCGAATATTTACGTGTCCTGTATGCAAACCAGTCATTAAAACAGCTCTAGAGGGAGAACAAACAGAAGTACCCGCATAAAAATCTGTAAAACGTTTTCCTACAGAAGCCAAAGAATCTAAAAAAGGGGTTCTAATTTCTTTTTGTCCGAAAGAACCTAACTCTCCATACCCCAAATCATCTGTTAAAAGAAAAATAATATTCGGTTTCTTTCCTTTATAACTTTCTTTAAAATTGGCCGTATCCTCTTTTTTTTCTAAATTATTACAACTTGTAAATACACATAAGCATACCAGCAAAACGGTTACATATTTTAATAACTTCATAAATATTCTTTTCGTGTTAAATATTACTTTATGATTTCTATGTAAAATTGAACAAAAAAAGAAACACATTTGTTTTTGCAGATGCAGAAAATGTATTTTAGCGTAAATTAAGTACTATAAACTAGGTTTTTAGACTCTTATTTATCTTCTTTTTACCACTATTTATCTTAAAAGTATAACTTAACACCACGTAACGTCCTAGGCTTTGCAAATTGGTTTCTTCAAAATAATTTAAAGTACTTCTTCTATAAACATCTATATTTTTATCTAAAAGATCTATTAAAACCAATTTAATAATATTGTTTTTAGGTGTTAAAGCGTATGATATTGCAGCATTCCAAATAGGTATTTCTTGTTGTATTAAAAACTTATTATCTGTATACACCAAATAATCGAATTGTGTGTTTACGTTTAATCTTTTAGAAAAATCGAAATCTACCATACCAAAATATTTTTGGGTGGTAAATTTTCTATCTAAATTATTCTCTATAGAAAAACTAGTATTATTAACAACGTACGTTGCACCTGCTTTTAAATCTACTTTTCTTTTACTATTATTTTGAAGGATTAAACTTGTTAAATAATCTTTAGAAACCACATTATTTAATTCATAATTCACAATTGAATTTGCAGCATTATTAGAAAATTTATTTTTAAGACTCAACCTTACTCCTAAACTATTTATTTTTTTAGTAATGTTTAACAAGGCATTAAAACGAATCTTTTCACCACTATTTTGATAACTAATTGTTCTAATATATTCATCATCTATAGTTACATTTCTAATAATTGCATCCGTAGAATTTGAATACTGAATTTTACCATTAAAATTAAATGACGAATTAAAATCATACACATTTGCTGTGGCAGATATGGAGTTTGTTTTTTCGTTTTTTAAATCTGGGTTTCCTGTATTAATTGCATACGGATTTATATCATTATAAAACGGATTTGCTTGATTTGCTCTCGGTGCTTTTATATATTTTCGATATGTAAATCTAAATTTCTGACCTCTTTTGGGTTTGTATTGAAAAAATAAAGATGGGTTTAGATAAAATTTTTCTCTGATAAATTGATTTTTATCAACTTCTCCAAAACTTCGATGTAATGTTTGTAGCTCTAAACCTGTAGATATATTTAAAACAGATTTATTATAACTATGAGAAAATTTTGTTTTAAAACTATTTTCAGAATATTTGTAATAATATTCTATCGCGTCTTCTACTGTAGTGGTTTTTATTGTTTTTCTATTCTGATTGGTATTTTCTGTTCCTGTTAAAATTTCTGAAGATGCTTCTGTATTAAAATAATGATTTCCTCCTAAAGGTTCTGTATATTTTACTTTCACCAAAATATCTGCAGAACTCAAATCTTCGTCTCTTAAAATTTCAAAATTTGTGGTAGACGGATTCGTTTTATTAAGGTTTCTTTCAATAAATGTATTCTGATTATTATTTTTAGTATAATTGTTAATTACAGCTTTAAAACTTGTGCTGTAACTTCTTCCCTTTTTGGGTAATTTACGGTAAAAATCTACATTTAGATTTCCATATTTTTTAAGATTTGAGTTTGATGATGTATTGGTATTTGTTGTCACCAACTCATCCATTGTGTCAAAAAATAAACCTTCTCTAATTAAATCAGAATTTATCTTGTCTGAAAAAAACTTCCCTTTAACACGTAAACTACTTGTTTTATTTGATTTATTCTCATAATTAAAGTTCAAATTATGATTATCTGAAATATTCAAATACTTGTTTTTAGAACTATAGTTAAAGTTATTGGTATTAGAAAAGAACACTCTTTTTGTATCTGAAACACCATTATTTTCAGAAAGGTTATAAAAATAATCTACGTTAAAAGATTCCTTTTTTCGAAGTTCTTTTCCGTAATTGATACCAGTAACTACCGTTTTTAAAAAGCCACTTAAACTTTTTTGAGGATTTATAAAATCGTCTTCAGAATCATCGGCAATACCATCTGCATTTTCTAGAAATCCTTGAATATTAGAACCCGTAACATTAATATTATTAAACTTCCCAATTACAGACAATTGCGATTTAGAATTAAATTGATTGTAATTTAGATTGCTAAAATATCGGTTATCTAAACCTAAACCCGCTGCAACCTTACCAAAACCTCTATTTTTTTTCGACTTTTTTAATGTAAAATTAATAACAACTTCTTTATTACCATCATTAATACCTGTTAACTCTGCTTCATCACTATTTTTATCGATTACTTCTATTTTGGCAATTGCATCCGCAGAAATATTTTTTAAAAAGATGGATGGATCTCCTCCAAAAAATTCTTTTCCATCTACAAAAATTTTAGTAACCGTAGTTCCTTGTGCTACTATCTTACCTTCTTCCATTTCAATACCTGGAAGCTTATTTAATAAACCATCAATATTGTCATCAAAATTAACTTTAAAAGAATCTGCATTAAAACTAACCGTATCTTTTTTAATTTGAATAGGCACAACCGCGGTAATAACAACCTCATCTAAAAGCCCAACATCTTCTTTTAAAACAATTGTTTTTAAATCTATCAACTGTTTTTTGTAAATCATTTTTTTAGAAAATGTTTTAAAACCCAATAAATTTAATTGAAGAATAACCGTATCTTTTGGTATGTCTTTTAAAAAGAAAGTTCCTTTTAAATCTGTAGTTGTATAACTTAAAAAAGAAGCATCTTTAGGGCTTATTAATGCTACAGAAACCATTTCTAAAGGAGTGTTGGTTTCATCAGTAATAACACCTTTTATACCTGAAGATTGTGTGTAACTATTTACTGAAAAACAAAATAGGAACATTAACGATGCTCCTATTTTAAAATTTATTTTGGTTGAAAACATATTTTCAGATATTTTTTATAATGCCTTTAGTAAATACAAATTCCTTTTAGTTAACTGGCCTTAAAAATAAGCAAGTAATTATAAAAAGTTTGTTTTCTTGAAGACTAATTTTGTTATTATATGTCAAAAACAGTTTTAAAATTCAAAAATAATTCCACTACTTTTTCTTTTGATTTACGTCTTAAAAAAATCCTTTCCTATTCAAAAGGAAAAAGAACGGACTCGGTACTAGACTCTTCCATTAATTGTTTTAATTCTGACACAATTTCTGGGTGTAAACTAGCAACATCTATAGTTTCAGAAACATCTTTAGATAAATCATATAATTCAAAAGCAACTTTCTTTTCGCCTTTTAAATTCATCTTATTCCAAACACCTTTCCAATTTCCTTTTCTTATAGCCTTTCTACCACCTTTTATATTGAATTCCCAATATAAATGCGCGTGTTGTTCTTGTCCTTTTTTATCTAATAATGTTGGCAAAAAAGAAATACCATCTATACCTTTTGGGTTTTTAGTTTCTGTTATTTCTGTTAAAGTTGGTAAAACATCCCAAAAAGTAGAAATATGATCTGTTACACTTTCTGCTGCAATTTTATTTGGCCAAACCACTATAAATGGTGCTCTAATTCCGCCTTCATATAAATCTCTTTTGTAACCTCTAAACTTACTATTACTTTCAAAAAAATCTGGACTTGCTCCTCCTTCGGTTGTAGGACCATTATCACTAGCAAACATAATAATGGTATTTTCAGTAAGACCTAATTCTTCTACTTTTGCTACAATTTCACCAACATAGGCATCTATTCTTGTTACCATAGAAGCATAGGTTGCTTTTGGTTTATCACAAGGTGAATATTCATAAGTTACTATATTTGGACCATAATCTGAAGTATATTTATTGTCTGCGGTATAAGCTGTTTCTTTAAATTTTCCATCATACATTTTAAAAATAGAATCGTTTGGAGAAATAATTTCTGCATGTGGCAATACTAAAGGAACATAAGCAAAGAACGGTTTATCTTTATTATCTTCTAAAAATTGAAGTCTATGATCTCTAATTTTATCCGGAGAATACGTAACTTTATGTGTCCAATCATTCCCCTCTAAAGAATCTATTTTTTGATTATGGTTTAAATAAGGAGGATAATAACGATGCGCTAACTTTTGATCATTATAACCGTAAAACTCATCAAAACCTTGATTGTTTGGATCTCCTTCTCCAAAACCTAATCCCCATTTACCAAACATACCAGTTACATACCCTGCTTCTTTTAAAATTTCTGCAATGGTTACTGAGTTTTTCGGTAAAGGAACTTGACCTTCTTCATCTTCTACCAACTGTCTATTTCCCCTAATTGGCGTATGTCCTGTATGTTGACCTGTCATTAAAGTAGAACGTGAAGGTGCACAAACAGCAGAACCGCTATAATGTTGCGTAAATTTCATTCCTCTCGCCGCTAAAAGGTCTAGGTTTGGAGTGTAAATTTTTGTTTGACCATAAGTTCCTAAATCTCCAATCCCCATATCATCTGCTAAAATATAAATGATATTTGGTTGCTTCTGTTTTACCAAAACTTTCTTACTCTCTTTTTCTTGTGCACAAGAAATTGCAATTGTAAAAACAAAGGCACCCCATAAAATTAATTTAATCTTCATAATTTAAACCGTTTAATTGGTGTTTTTTCATTTATAGACATTATTGTCCGATAAAAGACATAAGACCGCTTCACTTTTAGAATCAAGAACCAAGACTTGACTCCAACTCCGTGACAAAGAGATGTAACTTAAATTAGTCTGCCTTTTCTCAATAATTTTACTTAAAAAAACCAAGGGTATCATTAAAAAAATAAATACTTAAACCACTTGTTTTAAAAGGTTTATCAAACTAAAAAAAATATTAATCGGATACTAATGATTTATAGATTAAAAAAGAAAAGACATTTAACAACTCTAGGAGATATTAAATGTCTTTCTAATTGTTATTAATAAAAACTATTACAAAAGTTTAAGACAACTTTTCAGTTATCTAAATTGTACTTCTTTAACTCCATTTGTAAAATCGACACCTCTTAACTTTACAAAAATGGCTTTCATTTCTGCTAATTTTTCTGGATTAGATTTAGCTAAATTATTTTGTTGCCCTTTGTCTTCTTTTACATTATAAAGTTGCTCATAAGGAAAGTTACCAACTTCAATACTTACTTTTTCCCTAAAGTTTTTTCCTTTATAATCTGGTATATATACCCAATCTCCACGTCTTAAAGCTGTTTTTCCTGTAGCTTCAATCACCAAATTATCTCTTCCTGTATCACTATTACCTAACAAGGTATTTAATATATCTTTACTATCTGTAGTCGTTTCTGCAGTACCAGTTAAGTTTGCAAGAGAAGCTAATAAATCCATCTGACAAACAATAGCATCTGAAACTGCAGGTTGTATTTTCCCTTTCCAATACGTAATAAAAGGAACTCTTGTACCTGCTTCAAAAATACTGTATTTACCACCTCTAAATCCTCCTTTAGGATCGTGTTTACCTAATTTTTCTACGGCATCATCATAATAACCATCATTTAAAACTGGACCATTATCACTAGAAAAAACAACTAATGTATTTTCTAAAATACCTTCTTCTTTTAAAGTATTCATAAATTCTCCAATCACCCAATCTGCTTCTAAAATAACATCTCCTCTTGGTCCCATTCCAGATTTACCTACAAATCTTGGATGTGGCGTTCTTGGTACATGTGGCTGCTGCATTGCATAATATAGAAAGAAAGGTTTGTCTTTATGTGTTTTAACATAATTCTGTGCCTTTGCTAAAAAATGATCTGCCATGTCTGTATCTGTCCATTTTGCAGCATCTCCACCTTTCATAAACCCTATTCTTGGAATTCCGTTTACAATACTATTGTTATGACCATGATGCCATTTCATCGTTGTCATTTCTGGATTAGAAATTGCCGTTGGTTCTCCTTCAAAATTCTCTTTATAACTTACTTCGATAGGATCATTTTTATCTAAACCAACAACATTTCCGTCTTTTATGTATACGGTAGGAACTCTATCCTGCGTAGCAGCCATAATATATGAACTTTCAAAACCAACTTCATTTGGACCCGGAGAAACTCTTTCGTTCCAATTTACAATTCCGGTACCTAAACCTAAATGCCATTTACCAACAATTGCTGTTTGGTACCCTTGTTTCTTCAACATTTTTGGTAAGGTTTGTTGCTCTGTAGTAATTAACAAAGGTGCTGTTCCTGGTAAAATTTTAGCATCTTTATTTCGCCAAGGATACACACCTGTTAACAAAGCATATCTACTTGGTGTACACGTTGCCGAAGAAGCATACCCATTTGTAAATTTAATTCCGCCAGACGCTAATGCATCTATATTTGGCGTTTGTAGTTCTGTAGCTCCGTAGGCACTGATATCTCCATAGCCTAAATCATCTAAATAGATCACTACAATATTTGGTTTCTGTTCAGTCTTTTTTACTTCTTTTTTCTCTGGTTGATTTTTACACCCAATTGCAAAAACGAAAGTAAAAACTAATAAAAAATTTAATTTAACGATTCTCATTATCTTGTTTTTATATATAATCCTTTGTAAATAAAAGTTCTTCATTTGAAAAAAAATATTCCCATCTAAAATTGAAATGGGAATATCATTCTATTTTAAATTATCTAGGTTCGATAATTAATAAATCAAAATTATCTAACCATAGTTTTTGAACGATAGCATCATCTTGACCTGTACTTTCTATATTAAGATCGAATCTACCAGAATTAATATCTCCTAAAGTTATTTCTGGTAACGTAAGTTTTACCCATTTCCCTTTTTCTGTTGCTGAAATATCAAAATTAAAAGTTGCATCAGAATCTGCATTAAAAGAAAACTGAATAGAACTCATAACAGTAGAATTTTCGATATAAACCCAAACAGAAGGAATATACGTACCTGCAGTTACAGGGCTTAAAGTTGTAAAACCAGCTCCTTGTAGTCTAGCAATTGCAGGAATTCCACTCGCTGTAGTTTCAAACTTCATAGAACTATTTCCTTGATAAGCCATAGCATCATCTCTCCAATAATATAATGGGCCACCTTCATTATTTTTGTTATGTTGTGCAAAATATCCTTCTGTATTTGCTTTTTTAAATTGATTACCAGAACCACCCCATTCTTGTTCATAGCCCGTATAACCTGGTATATTCATAGCTCCTTCAAAATACATAACAACTTTTTTGTTCTCGAAGCTTTCTAAAACTCTAGAATCTACAGATTGTATATCGCCCGAAGTATAAGCAACAGTAACCACATCACTATTATAAATTGGTGCTGCTAATGTTATATCTATCTGCGTTGCATCTTCACTATTAATTGCAACTGATTGCACCGCAATATTTTGATTGAAACCTGCTGTTGTATTTGCTACATTTACAGTAAAATTATCTTTTTCTGATGCAGCTAAAACGCCTATTTCTCCTGTAAGTTTAAAAGAAATAACTTCTGTTGCATCTTCTTTTAAACCTCCATTAAGTACAAAAGGTTTTGTAGATGGAATTACTTTAATTTTTAAAGGAATTAATTTTATTACTTCTCCTTTTGGTTTTGGTTCTTTTCTACTAGAAGTAATATCTCCTGCTACAAAATCTCCTAAACTATTATATAAAACATCTACAGAATCTGCACTGCTTTTATCTTTATCTCCTCCTTTAAATGTCCATGTTCTAGCGTCTGGTTCTCCTGAAGTAGTCATATCTACATACGTAAGTTTATCGCCAGCTTCTAAACTTACAGTTTTCCAAGAGTCAATATCTTCAATAGTTGGCATATCTGTTTCGCTTACACTTAAAATTACTTCTGTACCTTTAAGCACCTGAAATACCGGTTTTAAATCATCATAAACATTAACCGTAAATATTTTATCAACCAACCAAGTACCATCTGCTTGTTTTACAGACTCAGTTACAGAATCTTTAAAAACATTTTTAAGTGCAATTTCTTTAATTCCTGGTGTATTAAACAGCACATTTATTTGCTGATCGTCTAAACTTGTTGGTCCTGTAGCTTCTATAAAATCTGAATAGATTGAATTATCCGAAGAAAACTCTTTAGACAAAGAACTAGTACCCTCTGGTATACTCCAGCTATGGCTTACCGCATTCGTAGAAACATCATATAATCCTATAAATTGATTAAGTGCCACTACATAATCTCCTGTGGTAGTATTTTGTGTTGCTATCCAAGTAAAACTAGAGAAATCTCCATAAGGTGCATCATATTCATTTTCACTACATCCAAATGCCGACAATATCAACATTAATACAATTCCTATTTTTTTCATTTTTTTCATTTTAGATTAGTTAGAAATTTTTGGATTATTTATGGTTTCACTTGCAGGATATGGTAAATACCCATCAGTATAAAATTCTGCTGCTGCTGAAAATTCTGGTACTATTTGAAAATCGGTTTCAATTGTACTGATACCTTCTCTTACCAAACTAGCTGTTCTTGTTCCTGTTCCTGTAGCTTCTTCGTTTAAATACTCATAATCCGTAGCATAAAAATTTCTTTCACTTAATGCCGTGTAACGCTCTTTAGCAATTCCCCATCTACGTAAATCAATATTTCTTGTAGAAAAACCTTCTACACATAATTCCATAGGATATTCAAATAATTGTAAACGTGTTCTTACTTCTTCTTGAGAATCATACGCTGCACCTTCTAAGGCTAAAAGTCCCCAACGTTTACGTACTGCATTGGTATATGACAAAGCACCAGCAATATCTCCCGTTTCATTTAAACATTCTGCCATCATTAAATAAACACCAGACAAACGGTTTAAAACAACATTTTTACCAGATTGCCAACTATTAACACCTAATGTATTTTCATCATTAGTAATATCATGATTGGTGTACTTTTTAAAATAACCATATTTACCTGAGGTCTTAAAATTTTGTAAAATAGCAGCAGATGGTGATTGATAATACTCTGTATCTTCATCATTTACAACAGCAAGCATAGCAGAATTTCTTAAAGAAACTTTTCTTAGCCTTACAACACCTGCTCTATCTGTTACCGTATTTCTTGGATCAGTAGGATCCATTTCATCACTAGCATAAGCATGAATTAACCATGCTGCAGCTGTAAAAGTTTCTAAATTACTTGACCCACCACCACTTCTTGGCGCTGAATACCTAGCACTTCTTGTAATAAAATCGTCTTCATTAAAAGAATTATCTTCTGCTTTATGCATACTATAATTAATTTCAAAAATAGATTCTGAGTTAAAATCACCTACTTTTGTAAATAGGATACTTGCATCTTGTACTAAAGCGTATCCGTAATCTTTCTTTTTATTATTAATAATATCATCAAAATAATCTTTGGCTACGGCATAATCTCCTTCATACAAATAACTCATTCCTAAAATAGTACCGGCTGCACCTGCATCTACTTTTGTTTTTGGCAACATTTGTCCAGGTAAATTGGTATAAGCATATTCTAAATCTTTTCTAAAAAAAGCGATTACTTCTGCAGATTCTGATGCTGCTTTTGCAAAATCAGTAGGTTTTACCGGATTTACATCTCTAATAATAATTTTTCCTTGTTTAAAAACTGAATGCAAATAGAAATGCGCTAAGCCTCTAAAAAAACGTGCTTGTCCCATTTGTAAAGTCCATTTTTCTTGACTTTTTAAATCATCAGTCATCCCGTTTAAACCTTCTATTACTTGATTTGCTCTAAAAATAACTTGATACAAAGCATTCCATCTTAGTTGTAATTCGTTGGTGTTTTCGTTTATCTTATGTTCGTACCAATTCTTAGCAAAAAGAGATACATCTTGACCATCTGCTGGAGACCTGTCATTAAAACGACCACCAGGATATCCTTCATCTGATCTCCAAGATTCTACACGTGCATTTACGATATACTCATTTAACATGGCACCATACACCGAAATTAAATTAGTTTCAGACTCTTCTAAGGTAGACCAATAAATGTCTGCAGATATTTCATTCGGATTCACTTCTTCTAAATATGAATCACATGAAAATAATGTTAAAAACATTACCGTTAAAGAAATTGTTTTAGCTATATATGTTTTCATTTTGTGTGTTTTTAAAAATTAATATTTAAACCGAAACTATATATTGCTGCAAGCGGATATCTTGAGTTGTCTATACCTCTTCTGGCAACATTGTTAGAGCCAACTTCTGGATCATATCCAGAATATTTTGTAAACGTAAGTGCATTTTGTGCTGTTAGAAAAAATCTAAATTTATCTAGACCAATTTTAGAAGTAACCTCTTCAGATAGCGTATACCCTAATGAGATTTGCTTCAACCTTAAATAATCTCCATTTTCTAACCAGTAATCTGTAAGTCCAGAATAATTATAATGATCAGAAGCATCACCTCTAAAGATTGGTATTTGAGAAGTTGGGTTGTTTGGTGTCCACATATTCTTTAAATCTTGATGACGCTCATAATTATAAGAAGCTGCTTTATTACCATTTAATACTTCTGCACCAACGGTACCATACCAATTCATCGATAAATCGAAACTTTTATAATTCCAGTTTAAATTAAGACCATATTCAAAATCTGGCAATCCACTACCTTTATAAACCCTATCAGAATTGTTTATTTTTCCATCATTGTTAGTATCAACATAAATTAAGTCTCCTTTTTCTGCATCTTCTCTTCCTTCTAAGGATCTATATGCTGCAAGTTGCTCATCTGTTTGTACCACACCGTTGGTTTCATATAAAAAGAAAGAACCAGCCTCACGACCAACTGCAATAAATGACACTGTAGATTCGGTTGTTTCATTTACCAATCTTACACCGTTATTAGGCACAATAGTAACACCATCTTGCATTTTTGTAATCTTGTTGCTATTGGTTGTAAAAGTAGCTCCCAATCTTAAATTACTTTCACCAACTTTTCCTCTATAGTTTGTAGCAAATTCAAACCCTTTGTTTTCCATATCTCCAATATTTAAAACTAAAATATTATCATAATATGCACCTGCAGAACCAGGCAATGTTACAGGGAATAACATATCTCTTTTTTTAGTATTGTAGTAATCTGCAGTAACTGTAATTTTATTTCTTAAAAAAGAAAGATCTACACCAACGTTATTAGATACAGAAGTTTCCCATTTTACATCTGCATTTGCATAAGATATAATTGATGTTCCAAATTCTTCTCCACTATCGCCTTCATCAAAAACATAATCTCCAAAAGGAGCAATTGTACTAGCATATTCATAATCTGCAAAACTATCGTTACCAACAGTACCATGACTTAACCTTACTTTAAGACTATTAACTGTAGCTTTTATTGGTTCCCAAAAATCTTCATCAGAAACATTCCATGCTGCAGAAATAGAAGGGAAAGTACCCCATCTATATTCAGATCCAAACCTAGAAGAACCATCGTATCTTGCCAATGCAGATACTAAATACTTTCCTTTATAATTATACTGCAACCTTCCAATAGTACCTACCGTTTTTTTATTGTAATTATCAGTAGTTCCAGAAATATCTGGATTATAACCACTGTTTACTAATTGGTTTATAGTACCGCCATCTAACACTAATAAATTATTATTAGAAACTCCCTGAATAGAAGCGTCAAAAGATTGATGATTATCTTCCTCTAAAGCCAATGCTACTGTAGCCCCAATACTATGATTACCAAATTTCTTTTTATAATTTAAACTGGCATCCCAACTAAACTTATTCGTTCTAGAAGCAATGGCAATAACTCCACTTCTTGTGTCATCAGTTATTACTTCATCATTTTCTAAATCATATAAAGAAAAACTTGGTTTAAAAATATTTCTGATATCATTCGTAACAGAAACCCCTACTCGTGTAATAAAGTCTAACGATTCTGATAATTTTCTATTTACACTTAAACTTGCATTGATACGATCTCTATTACTATTATCTAATTGTCTAAGTGCTTGATTTAAGGCTACAGAAGGAGTTCTAACACCACCAATTGCACTACCATCTACAGATTCTTCATCAGGATCTATTGCTGGATAATATGGTTTATATCTACCTGCTTGCACAATTAGACCTGCACTAGACCTTTTCCTTTTTTCGATGGTAAAAGATAAACTTCCATCTATTTTCCAATTATCTGTATTATACGTTGTACTTGCTCTACCGTTGTATCTTTTAAAGTTTGAATTTACAATAGAACCATCTTGATCAAATAAACTACCTACAACATTATATGTAAATTTTTCTGCACCACCAGAAACACTAAAATCATAATTTTTAACCTCTGCATATCTATTTAATACATAGTCATCAAATTTATTATCATTATTAATCCATTCTGGGTAACGCGCAACAATATGATCAAAACTAATGGCAGTATATGCATTTCTATTTACTTCATAAAACAATTGTCCTTCTGTATTCATTAAAGGGGTTGCCTCATCTCCAACAGTTTGTAAACCAAAAGTATAATTAAAACCAACATTCATTTGTCCTGCTTTTCCTTGTTTGGTGGTTATTAAAATAACCCCCGCAGCTCCTCTTGCACCATAAATAGCTGTAGATGCAGCATCTTTTAAAATATCGATACTTTCAATTTCATTAGGACTTAATCCTGGATCACCAATTTGAGGAATACCATTTACAACAAATAATGGTGTATTTGAACCAATTAATGAAGTTACCCCTCTAATTTGAATATTTGCTGCTTCACCTGGTTCTCCTGAACTGGCTGTAACATTTACACCTGCAACTTGCCCTTGTAATGCAGAGGCAACATCTGGTGTTACAAACTTTTCTATATCTCCAGTAACCACTCTATTTACAGCTCCCGTTAATTCTTTTTTCTTAACAGTTCCGTAACCAACCACCACAATTTCTTCTAAAGATTCTGTATCTGAATCTAAAGAAATATTTAATTGTGTTTTTGTAATTTCTACCTCTTTATTCTGCATACCTAAATAAGCAAACACTAAAGTTTCGCCTATTTTAGCTTTAATAGTAAAATTACCATCAAAATCTGTGCTTACACCTCTCTTTGTACCTTTAACGACCACAGAAACTCCCGGTAAAGGAGTATTATCTGCACTATCTGTTACAGTACCATTTATTGTAGTTCTTTGTGCACTGGCATCAAAACTACAGAACAATACAGCAAATAAGCTTAGTAGGCTATATGCTAATATTTTGTTTTTTAATAAAAAGTTTAATTTCATGGGTTGATTTTTATTCGTTTTTATTCAAATTAGTTTTTTGTCTTTTTACTATTGTTATTTATCATAATTATTGAGAAGAGTTTAGGAAACAGCTTCAACCTAATTTAAAATAACATATAAAAAAAACGATCATCTAACTAGTAATTATTCTGTTCTAGAACACCTTCAGACAACGTAACTTGATCTAAAGGTATTGGCATTACCTCATGCTTGCCTTCTACAAACCCATAAGGACTTAATAAAGCTTCTGCTCTACCTGTTCTTACTAAATCGTGAAAACGAAAACCTTCTCCAGCCAACTCTACACGTCTTTCATGATAAATAGCATCTAATAAAGGTTGACCTGATAATGTACCTAGTAAATCTGGAACTACAGTAGGTAAAGCAGTACCTCTTGCTCTAGTTCTAACTTTGTTAACATACTTAATTGCCTCTGCAGGGTTTGTGCTATAAATAGCTTCTGCATACATTAAATACGCATCTGCAAGTCTAATAATACGAACATTATTAGAGCTATTTTTACTTCTACTTGTTGTTGGTATTTCATATTTAGTATAAGGAGCCCAAGCATATTTTCTTACATACCAATCGGTACCGTAAGTAGCATCACTAAAATATAAAGTAGCATCTAATCTAGGATCGTTTGCCTCATACTCATTTCTTAAACCATCTCTTGCTTGCACAAAACCACCTCCTTTATTACTGTTTGGACTTACACGTTGCGGTATTCCACTACCTGATGCAGTTGCATCTGAAAGAAAGCTAATTTCAAAAAGAGAACCAGAATTCCACTCTCCTTCTGGTTCAAAAATAGTAGAATAATCTGGTGTTAATTCAAAACCTAAAGCAAATAGTTGATTTCCGTACGTTTCTACTTGGCTCATTTTATTTTGGTATAAAGAAACTCTCATCATCATTCCTAAAGCAGCTCCTTTATCTGCACGACCTGTATAATCAGAACCTTGACTTAATCTTGAAGGTAAATCTGCTATTGCAATTTTTAAATCATCTTCAATAAAAGTGTAAGAAGCTTCTTTTGTTGCTCTTGGTACATTATACTCTCCAATACCTAAAGGGCTATCTATAATTGGTACTCCTCCAAAAGAATTTACTAAGTTTAGATAATAGAAAGCACGTAAAAAATGAGCTTCTGCTAAAATTTCCTTTTTCCTTTCAGTATCATCAAAAGTAATATTGGGCACATTTTCAATCACCAAATTTGCATATAAAATACCTTTATAGCTCACTTTCCATAGTTCAGCCATTATAGGGTTTGTTGTAGAAATTGCCCATTTATCTCTTTCAAATAATGGTGCATTATTTTCGGCAGTACGTCCTCCTTTAATAAAGTCGTCTGTACCTATTTCTCCAAAAACCATATCGGTTCCCATTACTGCCCAAAAATTAGTACCGTACAATTCTCTTAAAGAGGAGTATGTTGCTATTAAAGCTTGCTCTGCTTGTACTGGATTGGTATAGAAATCTTCTAAAACAGGTTCTCCAAAAGATTTAGAATCTAAGTTGTCTGAACAAGAAACCATTGTAATTATTACAACTAGTAAACTGTACTTTATATATGTCTTAATATTATTATATAATTTCATAATGAATGCTTTTTAAAAGTTAATATCTAGTCCTAAAGAAAATGATCTTGTAGATGGGTATCTACCTCTGTCAATTCCTATATCTAAAGATGTTCTACTACCATCGTTTTGAGTTTCATCTACACCCAGTTCTGGATCTAACCCACTATAGTCTGTTATGGTAAATAAATTTTGACCCGCTACATAAATTCTAGCTTTTGAAATAAATGTTTTACTTAAAATGTCTTTTGAAAAATTATACCCTATTTGTACATTTTTAAGTCTTAAGTAAGATCCATCTTCAACAAATCTACTAGACTGCTTGCTGTTATTAGCAAACCCATCAAATGTAGCTCTAGGTATAGAATTAGTAGTACCTTCTCCAGTCCATCTTCCTAAATATTCAGTATTTAGATTAGAGTCTAACTTTCCATCAAGCAAATATGAGGTAGCATTAAAAATTTTATTCCCTTGTACTCCTTGAAAAAACATTGTCATATCAAATTGCTTATATGTCATATCAAGATTAATTCCGTAAGTAAAATCTGGTAATGGAGAACCTATAAAAGTTCTATCATCATCGTTAATTGAACCATCCTCATTTAAATCTTTGTACCTAACATCTCCTGGTTTATTTCCATTTAAACTAGCATTGTTGTCTATTTCATCTTGATTTTGAAAAATTCCAATTGCTTCTAATCCGTAAAAAGAAGCGATAGGTCTACCTGCTTCAGTTCTACTAATACCAGTATAACCGTTACCAGTAGCTCCTGTGCTAATAACACTCCCTTTTGTTGCTAAACTAAGTACTGTATTGTCTATAAAAGCAATATTACCTCCCACACTAAAGAAAAAATCATTCATTCTTTTCTTATAATTTAATGAGAATTCTAGTCCTTTATTTTCAATCTCTCCTGCATTTATTGTTGGAGGTGATTGATAACCAGAAGTCTGTAAAATTGGAGATTCTAACAACATATTAGAAGTTGTTTTTATAAAATAATCTGCCGTAAATGTAAGTGCATTATGTAACAAACCTAAATCTAAACCTACGTTTGAAGTAGTTGTTGTTTCCCATTTTAAATCTGGATTACCAGGGCTTAATGGCGCTAAACCAACTACCGTTGTTTCATCATTACCTAATAAATAATTTTCACTAGTGCTTAACGTACTAAATATTGCAGAATTAGGGATGTTTTGGTTTCCTGTTTCTCCCCAACCAACACGGAATTTGAATTGATTAATGACATCAATATTATAAAACTTTTCATTATGAATATTCCATGCTAAGGCTAGAGATGGAAATTGAGCAAATCTATTGTTGTCTCCAAATCTAGAAGAACCATCAATCCTATAAGTACCTGTAAATAAATATCGATCATCATAATTATAATTTAGTCTACCAAAATAAGACAATAATGATGAGCTAGAAATAGTACCATTATTTGTTGATGAATCTATAGCTCCTGAACCCAATGTAGGATTCTCGATTCCCTCTGGAATTGCACTTCTACTCGCTAAAACATTATTAAAATCTAATTGTTGAGTTTCATGTCCTAACAAGGCGCTAATACTATGCTTTTCTTTAATTGTAGTATTATAGCTTAACGTATTAGACCAAACACTTACTCTATTCTCTGATCTTAATAAACTATAAATATTTTCTGGTCTATTTTGTTCTGCCGAGATGAAGTATTCAGATTGAAAGTTGTCCATCTTTCTGTTATTAACTTCTAAACCATAATTAGATTTAAACTTTAAACCTTTCATAAGATCAGCCTCTACAAAAACGTTTCCTAAAAAACTTTCTTTTGTTAAAGGTGTTTGTTCATACAATGTTAAACCCACAGGGTTTCTAATCTCTGTAGAATATAAAGGTCTTGCAGGTGAACCATCTGTATTGTAAATTGGAGAGACTGGGTCTACAACAAATCCAATAAAAGCTGTTTTATTATTAGAATTCCCCCCAAAAGAAGCTACAGCATTAGAGCTTGATTTTGAATACTGTATATTTTGCCCTACTCTAATTTGAGGTTTTATTTGATACGTACTATTTACTCTAAAGTTTGTTCTATCAAAAGACGTATTGCTTACAATTCCTTTCTGTTTTAATTTACCAAAAGAAACATAATAAGATGTTTTTTCTCCTCCACCAGATAAAGATAATTGATGGCTTACAATAGTACCTGTTCTATAAACAGCATCTTTCCAATTATAAGACTCTAATGATGATGGATCTGCAAAAGCAGCTTCTGGAGTAGCTCCATCATTTACTTTTCCTTCGTTGTAAAGAGTTGCCCATTGCTCTGCATTCATCACGTCTAGATTATCAATTCTATTTTCAATACCTGTGTAGGTTTTGTAAGAAATCGTAGATCTATTTTTACTTCCTACCTTTGTAGTAATTAACACTACTCCGTTAGCACCTCTAGAACCATAAATAGCAGTTGCTGATGCATCTTTTAATACTTGAACCGTTTCTGCATCATCCATATTTACATTGGTAATGTCATTAACAGGCACTCCATCTACAATATATAATGGGTCTGCATTATTAACTGTACCAACACCTCTAATTCTTACCGTTGGTGTAGAACCTGGTTGTCCAGAACTTTTGGTTACTGAAACCCCTGGAGCTCTACCCTGAATTGCTTGTGCTATAGAAGTACTTTGAGTTTTAGTAAGCTCTTCTGCACTTACTGAAGATACAGAACCTGTTACATCAGATTTTTTTACACTACCATACCCAACTAAAACAATCTCATCTAATTGCCCTACCTCTTCTTCTAAAGCAACATTAATGTTTGTTTGATTGTTTACTTGAACTTCTTTTGTAGCGTATCCTATATAAGAAAAAGTTAAAAAAGCTTTTTGGTCAGATACAGAAATAGCATAAACTCCATCAAAATCAGTTGTTGTTCCGTTTGTGGTACCTTTCTCTAATACACTTACACCAGGCAAAGGTGTACCAAATTGATCTGTAATAACACCCTTTACTGCTGCTTTTTGTGCATACGCATCAAAACTACAGCATAAAATAGCAAATAAGCTTAGTAGGCTGTATGCTAATATTTTGTTTTTTAATAAAAAGTTTAATTTCATAAGTTGAGTTTTATTCGTTTTTATTCAAATTAGTTTTTTGTGTTTTGTACTTTTAATTATCTTTTTTATTTCATTAGAATTGAAATTTCAGAACTGTTAATTAAAGGTTAAACATCTCTTAAATCATAGTTAATCTTTACTGCGTATTAAAATTAATATTTTTAAGAAGTTCATTTGTAGACGTTAGTAAATTAAATGTGCTTCTTAGTAAATCGAGATACAAAAACCAACTAAACACCTACAAAACAACAACTTAAATAAATGAAAAGTTAAATATTTATTAATTAAGACTAACTTTAAATGGCAAATTACTTATAAGCAGGTACAAAATCACGTTCCCAATTTCGGATATCTTCCTTTAAAGTAGCTTCAATTTTTAAACCTGTACCAATTAAATCATGCTGCTCACTAATGTCTTCTGTTACATTAAATAATTGAAATTTACCTGAGTGGTATTTGATCAATTTCCAATCACCAGAAATTACTGCAGCATATTGATCTTCATAACTTCTCAAGAAATATAAGTTACGCTTTGCAATTTTATTCCCTTTTAAAAGAGGTAGTAAACTAACTCCCTGTATCGCATCGTTTTGGTACTTTTTACCAGAAGCTAACTCTACTAATGTTGGGTAAATATCTATAGATTGCACAGGAATATCGGTTTCTGTATTTGGTTTGGTAACTCCTGGATACGAAATTAACAACGGAACTCTTGCGCCACCTTCTCCTAAAGTATTACCTCCTTTTTTACCTCCACTTAATGGTGCGTTTGTATAAGCACCTCCTTGATCTGACAACACAATAATTACGGTATTATCTTCAATTCCTTTTTCTTTGATTGCTTTTCTTACACGCCCTACCGATGCATCCATGGCTTCTACCATAGCTGCATGATGTGCGTATTTACCTTCTAAACCTGCATCTTGATACTTTTTTAATAAATCTTTTCTTCCTACAGAAGGTCCGTGTACAGAATAGTACCAGAAAGACAACATAAAAGGAGCTGTTTTATCGTAATTCTTAATAAAATCTACCGCTCCATCCGTTAAAACATCCGTTAAATAATCTCCTTCTTTATAATCCTTCATAAAATTTCTTGGATCTCCATTTTTAAAGAAAGGAAAGTAATAACTCTTAGGGTGACCGTTATCTGTTGTACCAAACTCAGCATCAAAACCTTGATCTATTGGATATCTCCCTACATGACCAACATGCCATTTACCAATAAAATAATTGTAATATCCGTGCTTTTTTAATTCTTCTGCATAGGTAACTTCTTCTAAAGGTAAATAATTTATAGAAGGTCTTTGTACAGGATCAGTAGGCCATAAATTATACTTCTCGTTGATAAACAACTCTTCTTCCGGTACGTGTCTAGACATTTCTAACCTTGCAGATTCTTTACCCGTAAGCAAAGAAACTCTACTCGGACTACAAGTAGGTGTTGGAATGTATGCTCGTGTAAAATCTAAACTTTCTTTTTTAAATTGATTTAAGTTTGGCGTATTAAAAGTAGAATTTCGATATCCAATATCAGACCAACCATAATCATCAACAAATAATAAAACAATGTTTGGTTTTTTATATGTGTTTGTAGTTGTAGGCTCTTCTGCATTCTTTTGCTTATTCACTTTACAAGATAATAAAGCACAAGAAATAAATACAGAAACCATAAATGCACTATGTTTTACAAATAAATTCATCTTTTAGTTTATTTAATAATTATTTTTTTAGTTATTATTTTATTTTCTGATTCAATACGAATTATATAAACACTTTCTGATAATTGAGAAGTATCTATACTTATTTCATTGTTATTTTTAACAACATTTTTAACCAATTGCCCTATTAAATTATAGATCTTAATCTTCGCATTAAAATCACTTTTCACCCTTAAAACTTGTTGATTTTCTAATTGATAAATAACAACATCATTCATCAATTCTTTATGGGTATTTAATGTTTCTGCTACCGTAGTTGTTTGTAAAGGGTTGGGAGTATTTTTATCTTCACCAGTAATCCAAATTGGAGCTCCATCAATATCACAACCTTCAAAATCGTTTTCTCCTCCATCGGTAATTAAACCATCTGCCCTAACTTCGGATGAAAACCCTGTATGCGTAACATTGTCTAAAACAATTTGATATCTTCCTGCAGGGTTTCCTTTAGAAACATACTCTTCTAAAGCCAAATAATAAACAGGTGCCAAAGATGGCGCTTGATAAGACTCGTCATCTAAATTTTTATCTGAACTGATATAATTTCTTAATGCACACGGAATGTGTCTTAAACGTGCTGCTCTTACTTGTGCATTTACACCATAAGTGGCAGAAACATTGGCAATGACAGACTCTTCTGAAAAAGTTCCTGAACTATGACCATTTATAGCATTTCCATCGGCATCCGATTGCCCTTTATCTTTTGATAAAAAACCAAAATTAATAGAAACCACAGCTTCACAACTTACTCCAGAAATATCTCTAACATCTACCATTCCTTGCGTTATGGTATGTGGAGACATCATAACTGCATGTGCTCCGTTTGTACAAGAAATCTTTCGTCCGTAAACATTATCAATTATTGCTGTTTTATCTGTTACATACAGATCTGCAAGACCACTATAACCAGATTCTAATCGTAAAGTAACACCACCTTCTCCAGATAGATTTCTAAATAACATGTTTTGTATAACTTGATTTTGGGTTAAACCATAACCATAATGTGCTTTTTTAATATCTAAATTTTCTATAATTCCAAATGATGCAAACTTTGCTGGTTCATTTGTATTTCCAACAGCTCCAGATGAAACTGCATTAAATTTTGTATAATTATCTAAAACTACAAAATCTGCTAACCTAAAATTAGTTGTATTTCCTAATTGAAAAGCTCTTATACCATCATTAGGTTGCATATCAGAAAAATCAAATGTAAATTTCTCTCCATTTGTACTTTGAAAACTCCAATTAGAAACATTTTCAAAATTATTATCATAACCAACTCTAAACAGTGCATTCATAGGCGATGTTTTAAAAACAACATCTGGATGCACACGAATATGAACCCCAGTTTTTAGATGAATCTGACCTAAAGTATACGTTCCTGCATTTATGGTTAAAACTCCTCCGCCAACATTAGACAAACTATTTATCATACTTTGTAAAGCTGATGTTGAAGTAGATCCGTTTGGAAAACTTACTTGATTTGCTGTATTAATACTAGGGTTGTAAAAATAACTATCTGCAGGAAGTGCTCTATCTAGAGGGTTTTGAGCAAACACAAAGCTTATAAAAAGAAGGCAGCACCAAGATAAAAATCTATTCTTTGAAATTTTCATAAAATTCAATTTTAGAATTATTTGACTCCTTTATTTCGTTTTATTTTTATCGAATTAACATTTTCTTTGACTTCTATTTTAATAGGGAAGTTGAAGTTTTTAAATTGATTTTTTTCAATGATTACATCTTCACAAAAATCTAAATGTATTGCAGGTAAAGTAGATCCCGTAGGATAATCAGTACTCAGCTCTATAATATTTCCAGTAACTTTTAATCCTTTTACAGAAAAAGCATCTACTAAATGACCATTAAAACTTTTAATAATATTGTTACTAAAATCTATATTTCTATGAAATTTATCATCACCTATTCTTTGATCTTCTGTAAATAATGGGGCAGCCAATAATGGATAAGATTCTCCATTTCCAAAACCAATCGTATTAAAAATATTGTTTCTAATAACAACATCTTCTACACCACCAGACTCATACCATTTATTATTATCGCCTTCAATTAAAATACCATGCATTTGAGATGAAAAATAATTATTTTCTATAACCACTTTTCCTTTTGTAGTAATTAATGCTCCTCTTGCTCTGTTTTCTCTAATGATGTTTTTATTCATGTACACATCCGGATACCAAGTAAGGTTTTCTAAAGAAAGTTTTCCTTCTGGCATTTTTGCAGGAACCTCTGCAACCGTAATTAACATTCTTCTTTCGTTTAAAACTTTAACTTCTTTTATTTCCGTTTTAAAAATTGGTAGAATTGTTTCCCTTGACATAATCATTACCTCATCCGATTTTTCACCGAAAATAAAGCCCCATTGTTGCACATGACTTGTTTCACATAAAAAGGTATTGTTACCCAAATACTTTTCAACTTTTACATAAGCCCCATGAACATTTATACCATCATCTAACATGTGTTCTAACAAACAGTTTTCTAACTTAATGGTTCCTTTACACCCTAAAAAATGAGTAGCATCTGCTCTTGTAGAAATTGTTCTATCATCTCTAGAAGTAACTATAAATGTGTCTAAAGAAATGTTTTCGCATCTTTCTGCAATTAAGGCCATTCCTCCTGCTACTAAAACAGTTATATTATTTAAAACGTTGTCTTTAGAGTTTGATAAATGAATACCAGGTGCAAATCTATTTGCTCCCGGACTATTGCCATACGTTGCAAATACAGTTCCTACTGGAGGTAAACTTTTAGTATAATCTATAAACTTTGCCGTTTTATGATCAATCTTAACAATCTTTGATGTTTTATGAGATTGTGGTTTTAAATAATAATTTTTTGTCTGCCAAATAGGAGATCTTGTAGCAGGGTCGAAAGCCATATTCTGACCAATTTCATCTTGCCAATCATAATGGTTAAATAATATTTCGTTATTCTTAACCTCAAAACCAAATTTTTCATTGGCAACATCAACTATAAAAGAATTTTCTTCTTTATTATTTTCAGTTACCGTTAACTCATTTACAAAAGATTTTTCCCAGTCTATCGTAAAGTTTTTTAAGGTAGTATTTATAGAACCTTCTACCGTAATTGGTACAATTTTACCATGAAACATAAACGTAGAACCGTTTCCATCTAACGTAAAACCATCAAAATTAAAAATTGGAAAAGCTATTTTCTTTAAACTATTATCGTGGTTTGTAACTGCTCTATAAACCTCGAAAGCATTCTCTGGATAAAATTCATATTGCCCTTTTGGAAAAAACAACGTGATGTTTTTCTTTCCTTCTAAAGAGTCTATTAACTGATACAGCTCTAACGTAACATCTTTACCTGGTTTGATACCAAAATCTGCAACATTTATGGTTTCGTTTTGTGCACTAGAAGTGAATCCTAAAAATAACACAAACATAAAAGTGAAAAAGTTCTTCATAAAAATATAATTTTAATTTCTTAATGTAAACCTAAGCACATAATGTTTTTATACTGTATTTATGCGTATAAAGATTGTCTTTATAAGTTTAAGACTGTATTTATTTTCTTTTAATGTAAAAATTAAAAATACTATTTCTTTAAAAGTTTATTAATCTGATATTCCATAGACGCTGTAATATCAGACTTATAACCTATTTTATAGAATTGAAAAGATCCCTTTTGATCAATAATTATATTGGATGGATAAGACTTTACATCAAATTTTTCAGCAATCCAACGCCCATCTTCTACAATATCATAATAAAAAGGATTCCGTTTTAAAAATGTATCTATTTTATATTCATCGTCTAAAGCTATTGCAATAAAAACAACATCTTTTCCTTTAAATTTCTCTTTTAATTTATTTAAATGTGGAAGTTCTTTTTTACATGGCGGACACGTTGTAAACCAAAAATTAAGTACCACCACTTTTCCTATTAAGTCTTTACTTTTAAATTTATTCCCTTGAATACTTCTCACAGAATACTTTGGCGATAACTCTCCTAATTTATCAATTGCACTTTGCTTAACTTCATTACTTCTCACTTTTCTACTCTCTAAATACTCTTTTTGCTCTGTAAGAGTTTTAATTGTAAAACCTTTTAAACTATAGGTATCGGATGGTAGTTTAGTATAAATTATATTTTTTGCTGTTACTGTAAAAGGACCTAAATATTTATTAATTGAAGTATATTTTAATAGAAACCCTTGTGCATTAAAATTTTTTACAAAACGTAAACCTATTTTTTTAGTAGTTAAAATTTCAACAGTTTTACCTTTTATTTTAGTTGTATAAACTTGACAAGGAAAACCTAAAATCTCCTTGGTTTCACCTACTTTTAGTTGTACTTCTTTTTTAGGCTTACCAAAACTACTAACAATAGCATTTTTTGTACTTGTAACAACACAAGAATATCCTTTTTCTTTATCATAGTCTAATAAAGTAGACATCTGATAATCAAATCTATTTGAAATACTTTTTTCTAAAATTTTTCCCTTATTAAAAGCAACAATAATTTCCTTTTTATAATAAGGATGCTTTTTTAACTTATCAGAAAGTTCTCGTTCATAAACAACATCATAAGTTATAACTACATCATTCTTAATATTTTCTGCTTCTGGATATTTCCATTGAGAAACCAGGTTAGTGGTTAACAACAAAAGAAAGAATGTAATTACTATTTTTTTCATGTTTTTTGAAATTCAGACCTCATAGGTTTTAAAAACCTGTGAGGTCTATATATTTTTTTTTAATTTCCTGATCCATTCAAGACAAACTCAAAACTATATTTCTTAGAAGGAACTACATATTTTGGTAAAGTTTCAGACAACGTTCCATTTACACTCATTTGCAGTAAATGTAAATTCAACGTATAAAAACCTTGTTTTTCAAGATCATAAGGATGTTTGGCATTCTGAATATTTTCTGACGAATATGGCCAAATTGAAAATCCGAATTTTGGTGAACCTTCTATCTTTAAAGTGTTCTTTTTATTTTCTGATAATTGCAACCATCTTATATCAGAACGGTTTCCGTTTTCTTGCGGAAAAACATAGTTTGTAAATAAATCATCTGTTTTAAACGAGAATTCATCTACTTCTGTACCTCGTTTTCTGTCGATGTAATTTTCATTAGGCCCTTTTCCGTAGAAAGTAGTTGTTTTATAGTCTTTAGAAACCCCTAAAGTAACTCCAAATTTCACCAAACCAGGTAAGTTTTCATTCGCATCTAAATCTATTTTAACAACAATTCGACCATCACTTAAAAAAGTATAAATCAAATTAAGTTGTATCTCATCTTTGTAGGTTTTCTCAACGACAACTTTGGTTTCATTGTTTTTATCTGAAATTACTTTTACCGATCTCATTTCTAATTTATCATTTAAAAACTCCCAATATTTTCTAGATTTTTTAAAATCACCACTACTTGCTCCACGTAAATCATTATCTATTGGTGGTCTAAAAAAGTTAGCTTTTAAAGGTGATAGAATTTGTTCTTTTTCATTTTTGATAAAAGAAATTAATTCTCCTGATTTTTTAGAAACTTTAGCAACATATTTTCTACCTGAAACAGAAATTTCAGTATTATTTTCAACAACTTCAAGTTTAGAATTTGATGCTGAACTCAAATTATTTTCTGATGATTTTTCTCTAACTAATAATTGTTCTTTTGCAACTTCAAATCCTTTTTCTGCCCAAAAAGTAGCTTGTTTTTCTTGCACTGAAATTTTTAACCAATATTCATTTTCATCTTTAAAACGCACTTTTTTAAATGGAATATTTATTTTTGATGATGAACTTGCTTTTACATCCACATTTTGTAAAAGTCCAGACTGAATCTCTTTTCCCTTTTCAGATAAGGTCCATTTTACATTGTATTCATTTAAATTGGTTTCGTTTAAATGATTTATTGCTAAAACTACTCCATTTTCTACATCAATAGCCTTAAAATTAAATGGTTGATGAATGTATTTTACTTCCCACGCATGTGGATTTGGTTTTCTATCTGCAGAAAAAACACCATTTATACAGAAATTTTTATCATTCGGATAATCGTCAAAATCGCCACCATACGCGTAAAAATCATTTCCGTTTTTGTCTTTTTTAACCAAACCTTGGTCTATCATATCCCAAATAAAACCTCCAATTAAATTCTTTTTCGAGTTTATTAAATCCCAATATTCTCCTAAACCACCAATCGAATTCCCCATTGCATGTGCATATTCGCACATAATAATGGGCCTGTTTATATATTTACTTTCAGACATTGCTTTTAGCTGATAAATCTCTGGATACATTCTACTTAAAACATCTACATATTTAGGATCATCAGGATTTGCATGCGAAGGTCCTCTAAACAATTTTTGCCCTTCTTCTCCTTCTTTATAATCTGGATGATTTGGGTTTCCTTGTGCTCCTTCATAATGTATAAATCTTGACGGATCATAATCTTTAGCCCAACTTGCAGCAGCAGCAAAAGCTGGTCCTGTTCCTGCTTCATTACCCATAGACCAAGAAATTATGGAAGCATGATTTTTATCTCTATCAATCATTCTCATAATTCTACTTAAAATAGGAATAGCCAAACTAGGTTGTTGTGGCGCGTAACTACCTAAATGATGCGTTTCTACATTCGCTTCGTCCATCACATAAATTCCGTATTTGTCGCACAATTCATAGAAATAAGGATCATTTGGGTAATGTGACGTTCTTACGGCATTAAAATTGAATTTCTTCAACAACTTCACATCATCTTCTAAATCTTTTCTTGTTAATGCTTTTCCTCTTACAGGATGATGATCGTGCCTGTTAACTCCTTTTATTTTTGTTGCTTTTCCATTGATGAGTAACTCGTTTTCTGCACTAAAACCTATTTGTCTAAAACCAACTTTCTGACTCCGAGATTCCAAAATTTTACCTGATGCATCTTTTACATCAAAAACCAATGTGTATAAATATGGGTTTTCTGATGACCATTTTACTGGATTTTTAATGTCTGCTTCTAAAAAAGCAAACTTGGTAATATCTCTTTGTGGCCATCTTTCAAAAAACACATCTTCAATTTTACAAGACATTGCTTTTTCCGATACTTTTTTGTTTTCTGCATCGTATAAATCTGCAGCAATTGTATAGCCTTTTAAGTTATCTTCATCACCTTTCATCCATAAATGCGGACGAACTTCTAATTTTGCATTTTCCAATTTATCATCGAACTTTGTTCTTACAAAAAAGTCATTTAAAGCTATTTTAGGTTGTGCTAAAAGGAGTACTTCTCTATGAATTCCACTTAAACGCCACATATCTTGGTCTTCTAAATAACTACCATCACTCCATCTAAAAACCTGAACAGCAACTTTATTTTTTCCTTCGGATAAATATTCTGTAATATCAAATTCTGCAGCCAATCTACTACCTTGGCTATAGCCTACTTTTTTGCCATTTACCCAAACATAAAATGCTGATGAAACACCACCAAAATGTAAAATAACAGATTGATCCTGCCAATCATCCGGAATGGTAAAATCTCTGTAATAACTTCCAACAGGATTGTCTCGATATTTCTCGACAAAAGGAAATTGTGGTGGATGTGGTCCCATATAATTAAAATTTCTTTTTCCTCCATTTTTAATATCCGGAGTAAAAGGATAAATTATATTGGTATAAATTGGTTGTCCAAAACCTTGTAATTCCCAATTTGATGGCACAGCAATATCGCTCCAATTTTCACCATTAAAATCTTTATTGATAAAATCTGTTGGTCTGTTTTGAGATTTCTCTACAAAATTAAACTTCCACGTTCCGTTTAAAGATTGCATTCTAGACTTGTCTCTATTTCCTTCTAAAGCATCCGCATGATTGGTAAAAGAATAACTCGGCACTCTTGATCGTAATTTATTTTGTTCAAACATCAATTCGTTTTCCCAATCGTTTTGAGAAAAGGTCATTTGAGAAATTAAGATTAATAAAAAAACTATAGAAGACTTTGTATTCATAATAATGAGTGTTTTTTAGCTGTAATTCAAACCTTAATCAAAAAATTACATTTGGATATCTAAGCGTATACTAAATGTATTTAAAGGCAATTATTTGGTCTTATAAACATAAAAAGGATTTGAATAAATACGCCTAAACATTTTATCCAAATCCAATCTAATTTTATCTTAAAACGGCATTACTCCGTAATATATTTCTGTCCTAATTTTAAACCAGGTTCATCATACATTTTCATTTGCTTAAACAATTCTGCTTGCATCATTTTTGCAATACCTGCATATGCTGCATCGTGGTAAAAATTAATCAACTCATCCGGATCTTTTTGTAAATCGAATAAATATGGTTTTTCCTTTTTATCAATTACCAATTTATATCTATCACTTACTGCAGAAACCCACCATCCGCCAGACTTGGCGAAATACGTAATCCTATCACTATTTACTACTTTTTTATTGTTTGTAAAATCGTCTGAAGTATCTAAACCTTGAAATTTAGCATCCGTTTTAACATTCATCAAACTTAAAATAGTGGGTGTAAAATCTACATTTGTATAAGCTGTATTGATTACTTTCCCCGAAGGAATTTTCTTTGGATAACGAATTAAAAACGGAATTCTAGCAGAACCTTCATAAGGTACACCTTTGTTACGTCTGTTGTGTTCAAAAAACATATCTCCATGATCTGATGTAAAGACAATAATGGTATTTTCTGATAAATTATTATCTTCTAAAAACTGAAGAATTCTACCTACAGAATCATCAATATGACTCACCATTCCAAAATACTGTTTCAACGCATTTTTTTCATTTTCAAAAGCCTTTTCACCAAAAGCTTCATTATTATCTGGTTTACCGCCACCAGCCCAAGAAGGCTTAATTGCAGTATATTCTGGAGCCATTGTTTTTGGGGCTTCAATATTTAAATCTTCATACATGGTATTGTATGGAGGCTTTGCGTAATCTGGCGTATGCGGATCTGGAATAGAAAGCATTAACGCAAAAGGTTTGTTTTTATCACGCTCTAAAATTTCTAAGGTTTTATCCGTAAAATAATCAGTTGAATGAACAACTTCTTGTTTTGGGAGTTTCGCTGCATTATTCTCATTAATCCCTTTAAATTCATCTCCATTTATATGAAAATAAGGTGCGTGTCCGCCTTTCATCATATACCGATTATCATCAAAACCAGCTTTGTATTTAATACCAAAAGCATATTTTTCATGACCCGCTAAATGCCATTTACCTACATAAGAAGTTGCATAGCCTTGGTCTCTTAAAATGGTTGCAAAAGTGGGTACATCTTCACTAATATGCATTCCGTTTTTTGGAGCACCAGTAGCTCCTGGATGCAAACCTGTAACCAAAGAAGCTCTAGACGGCGTACAAACTGGAGAAGCAGCATAATAGCTTGTTGCAATAGCTCCTTCTTCTGCCAATTTATCTATATACGGAGTTTTAGAGTTGTTTCCTTTTCCCCAAACAAAAGCTTGTGCTTCTGGTAATAATTTTTGATACGCACTAATAGTTCTAAAATTATGCTCATCCGTATGAATGATAATTAAATTTGGCTTTTCATTTGTATTTAAAACTACCTCCTCTTTAGCTTGATTGGTAACTTTTTTCTGACCTGTGCAACTCATTATAGAGAAAACACAAACTACAGAAAACAGTAATTGGTTTTTAATTTTCATGTTATTCGTTTGATTTTGTTATTAGTTAAATACTGTTGCTGCTTTTTTTAATAATTAATACGTTACATCAATAAACCTTAAAGAACCCGCCGGTACTTTTACATCCATTTGACTTTTAGAAACTATTAAATTTTCTTTACTTAAAATATCTTGTACAGATTTTGGTTTTCTATGTTGAAATACAATGGTTACATCCCTTTCTTGAGGTTCAATATATCCGGAATCCATTAAAATAATTCGTGTATGGTTTTCATCAATTTTAATAGCAGACCAAGCAGCACCTTTCACCAAAATAGGTAAACGTTTTGCTCCCGTTTCTACAATCTTTTTTAATTCTGAAGCATATTTTTTAGCGGATACAAATTCATTATTAGAAAGCCCTTGCTTCGCATTACTGATACTAAAAGGAATGTTCTTTTCTGATAATTCTTTGGCACTTTCTATCGGCGCAATTGCGACCATTCCATTAGGAATTTCTGGCATATAGTTCAACCATCTGTATTTTACACCCAAAGCGATTTTAGAGAAATCATTATCTGGAATATTTGTTCCTGCCCAATGCATTTGTGCTACAGAAAAAATAGCATTCTCATCCTCTTTTTTGTACTGTTTTATATTATGATGATTATCTACCGTATGAATCAATTTTTCATCTACATCTTTTATTAAATGCCAAGAACCTATAGATAAAATATCTTCGTTTTCTACCACTGGTAAAACGCCAGATTTCATCATTGCAAATAAAATATCTAAACCCGGTTCTTCTACAAAACCAGAAATAGAAACAATTCCGTAACGCGCACCGTAAGCAGCCATCATAACTCCTTGCCTTAAATAAGGCGAAACTGAATTTTGACCTCCAGGAGTTAGAGGCCTCCAACTTGTAGGATTATCATCAATCAAACGCATGGCAAAATCATTAATATAACCGCCAGATTTCATTCCAATTCGTCCCGCCAAGTTTAAATCTTGAGTTCTATTGCTGGTATCTTCAGATGCAGGTACTAAAAAATCGCTGTATTTTCCTGATAAAAAAACATCTTTCCAAAGTGGTAAATGTGTCGTTGCAGCCCAAAACATATTTTTATATCTAAAATAGAGTTTTGCTCTGTTATTTTTTCTGATTGCTTTTGCCAATCTTGGTAAATAATCTTTTACAAAATATTGTACTCTTGGGTCTTCTACATCGTCCATTTCTGCATATACAAAGCCATAGCAAGTGTTTGGAGCAACTTCTAAAATTTGTTCTAAAGTTTCTATTTGAATGTAAAAAGGATCATTACCATGACCTGCCCAAAAAGTAAAAGGTTGCCCTTTTGCTTCGTAATCTCTAGCCATTTGAATGATATCTTCTCTAGAATCTTGGTACTTTCCTCGTTTGTCTTTTTTTAAGGCCGATTCACCAATTTTATTTACTAAATACGTTCTGTCTGTAGCTTCTTTTGGAGATTTCTGAATCACAAATTTCACGTTTCCTCCGTCTAATTTTTCTACCTTAGAAGAAGCTCCTTTTTTTGTAATCATCACAAAATCTTTGTTAGATTTCTTCTGATAACTAGGTGTTTTATACTCTAAGATTTGGTTGTATAGTTTTGTTAGATTTTGCTCCACAGCTAACATTCTACCTTGTTTTTTATGCGTAGTTTTGTACCAGTTATCTTTTGATAAGTTAAAAAAATCTACATTATTTCCACCATCTACAGTTCCTGTTCCTATTAATTGGTTTGATTTTGGTTCATAAACAAAATCACTGTAAACACACTTTCCGTATTTTTCTCCACCTGTATTTAATAACTTTCCTTTTGTGTCTAAAACAATTAAAACACCGCCGTGTTGAAACATAATTTCGTTTCTACTTGCAAAAAAACTTCCTTGAGAATGTGCATAACGTTGCACCTGCTTTTTACTACCTGCATATTCTGCTAAAACATTAAAGTCAGCATCTAAAGCAGAAAAGAAAGGTTTAAAACTATTATCGGCAAAAAATAAAATATCATCTTTTTGATCATTATTGATGTCGGCTATCGCAATATCTGTAACCATCGTTTTGGTTAATGCTTTTAATTCTTTCTTTTTAATACTAACTTCCTTTAAAACTTGTTTAGAATCAGCATCTAAAATCCCCATAAATTCCCAACGGAATTTATCATGAGAATAGGTCATTAAAAAAAGTGATTGTTTCCCGGAATTTGTAAAAACTCCTGTTTCAATTTTTCTAATTACTCCTTCAATTCTTGTTGATGAAACTTGTTTACCGTTTGTATCTATTTCATACAATTGATAATCATTTCCACCTGCAAAAATTTGAATTTTACCATCATTTTTTACCACAGCAATTTCTGACAAACGTACTTTATGATCTGGAGTAAATTGCCATAGTAATTTTCCATCACTATCAATGCAATAGACTATTCCGTTACCAGCAACAGCTAATAAATCGTCATTTCCATCATTATTAATGTCTTCTGCAATAATTTCAAAAATCACCGAAGGTTGGTCTATTTTATAGTTCCAAAGTTCTTTTCCTTCTAAAGAATAAGCAGCTAAACTTTCACTTAATTCTGATACAAATAAAATGGGTTTATGATTAATTTCTCCAACAACCGAACTTCTAATATTATTGGTTTTTGTTGTAAAATCCTTAGACTGAAAAGCAAACAATTGAGTTGATAACAAAAAACTTATTGCGAAACTAAAAAGTGAATTTATTTTCATTGATAAAGAATATTAATTAGACTTAAAAATAAAAAGACTTAAAACTCTAATATTGAATTTGGTGGTAAAGGAACTTTGTTGTCTTTTCTCCAAGAAACCAATTCTTTTAATAAGCTTTCTGTGGTTTCTACTTCTATATTGGATAAATTCTTAGATTCTTTAGGGTCCGATTTTAAGTTGTATAATTCTAGTTTTCCATCAGCCAAAAACTGAATTAATTTATAATCTCCTTTTCTTATAACAGAACAAGTTCCGTGTTTAAAACGACTTGCTAAATGCCAAAACAATGGTCTTTCTGATAACTTTTTATCATCCGAAGAAAATAAATCTGTCATAGAATTCCCATCTAAAGTTCCTTTAAAATCAGTAATATTTGCTAAATTCATCAACGTAGGAAAAACATCTAAACCACTTACAGCAACTTCACTCCTTCTAGGTCTTACTTTTTTAGGCCAATTCACAAACATGGGCACTTTAATTCCGCCTTCGTAAATATCTCCTTTTGCACCTCTCATAAGCTTATTTGCACTTGCCATACTATGATAACCATTGTCTGACGTGAAGATAATTACCGTATTTTCTCTTAGATTATTAGCGTCTAAATAATCTGTAATTCTTTTGATATTATCATCTACAGATTCCACCATAGTTGCATAACTTGCAAAATATTCGTGCTTCTTTTTATTAGCATGCAACCCTTGACCGGTAATAGTATCACCAGGTTTATCTAAGTATTTTTGATACAATTCTTTACTTCTATATTTTATAGGTCTGTGAACCGCATAATAATTTAAATTGATTAAAAAAGGCTCGTTTTTATGTTCAGCTATAAACTCAATAGCATCATCTGTTAAACGATCTGTTAGCCAATTATCTGTCGGTTTTTTCTCTATAAACGGATTGCTAAATGGAGCCCAATAACCACCTGCAGCACTTTTATAACCACCTTCTTCTAAAGCAGGATCTCCTCTAAAAGTTCCTCCAACATTTTTTACAAAACCTCTTCCTTCCGGATAATATTGTTGAATATCTGGCTTTTTATGAGCTGCTACCCAAGAATAATCACCTGGATTTGGCTGTTTTAATTTTTCTTTAAGCGGATATTCCATTGCCAATTCTTCCTTAGGATAAGGACCAACAATATGCCATTTACCCAAATGGATAGATTTGTAACCTTCTTTAGCCAAAGGTTCTGCATAAATAGGATGCTCTTTACCCACAGTCCATCTAGAAAAAATATTTTCTTGATCGTCTCCTTTTTCTAAAACCGGAACTGTATAAACTCCGGTTCTAAAAGATTGTTTTCCCGTAAAAATTGCAGTTCTAGAAGGCGAACATGTAGGATACATATAGGCATTGTCTAACACCAAACTTTCTTTTGCAAGCGCATCTATATTCGGAGTTTCAAAATATGTGGAGCCATTAAAACCAACATCTGCGTAGCCTAAATCATCCACCAAAACAAATATGATATTTGGTTTTTTAACATCCTTAGAAACTTCTTTTTTTACACTATTGCATGAAATAAAAAAAGGAATTATGATTATTGATGCATAAAGGTGTTTTAAGCGAAACGTCATATTATTTTTAATTAAAATATTATTTTAAAATACTTTTTAATTCTTTTCTAAATGCATTCAAAATCTCTTTATTAGAAGAGTTTTTAGCAATGTTTGTCCACTCGTTCGGGTCTATTCTATGATCATACAATTCCTCAAAACCATCTGAATACACGGTATATCTATAATATTTATTTCTTAAGGAGTGAATTCCTTTGTCTTTAGAAGTTAACACATATTCTTTAACTACGTGCGAAGGATTTTTTACTAAATCATAGATGCTTTTTCCTTCTAATTCTTTATTTATAGGAAGGTTTGCCATTTCCACTAACGTTGGATATACATCTAATAAAGAAACTAAAGAAGTACTTACTTTTGGTTTCCCATCTCCTCTTGGATCAAAAATTAACAAAGGTGTTTTTGCAGAACGTTCCCACAATACATTTTTAGACCAATGTTCTTTTTCACCTAAATGCCAACCATGATCTCCCATTAAAACGATAATGGTATTATCCGCGTATTTACTTTCTTTTAATCCGTTTAGTAAATGTCCTACACAAGCATCGGCAAAAGAAATATTTGCCATATATGCTCTTACCGCTTCTTTCCATTTCCCATGTTCTACAACAGATTTATGAACGCCTCTTTTAGCCATATTTTGTCCCATTTTACCAACATCATCTAAATCATTTTTTAGAGTTTCTGGTAACTTTATGTCTTCTAAGTTATACATGTCAAAAAACTCCTTTGGCGCAAACCAAGGTAAATGAGGTCTAAAAATACCACAAGCTAAAAAGAAAGGTTTATCGTGCTTTTCTTCTAAAAATTTAGCTGCATAATCTGCCGATTCAAAATCATTATTTTCTTCTAAAGTTACATCTACAGGAAACCAATCAAACGAATGTAAAAAAGAACCTTTTACTCCGTAACTTTTTAAATCTAAACCATGAGATTGTTTGTCTTTATCATCAGGAAAAGCACCTCCTAAACCACCTTTTCTTTCTTGTTGAAAAGATCCAGGATCACTACCTGGTCTTGGTTTTTTCCCATTTCCTCTTGGACTGTGAAATATTTTTCCAGCAGCAGCTGTTTTATATCCATTTTTCTCAAAATACTGAGGAATGGTTACTGTATTCTCAAATCCTTTTACATCTCTAAAATGCTCTGAATTACCATAAACACCTGTTGTAGAAGGTCTATAACCAGACATGATACTTGCTCTAGAAGGATTACACAAAGGAGCAGAACAATAGGCATTTTTAAAAATGGTACTTTTATCTGCAAGTGCATCTATATTTGGTGTTTTTGTTTGCGGATTTCCTCCAAAAGCGCCCACCCAATCATTTAAATCATCAACCATAATGAATAAAACATTTGGTTTAGAAGCATCATTTTGAGCAAAACTTGAAAATGTAATTGAAACAAAAAAGAGCGTAATTACACCTTTGATAAATATAGATTTCATTTTTTTTATTTTTAAACAAAGAAACTTTAAACTTATAGGCTGTTTGTATTCTAAGGTTTATAATATGTCTTTATGTGTAGTTTTTACTACTTTTTAAACTGATCGTATTCTGGGTTTATTTTGGCATTTTTAAAGCGAGGTCTGTCTTTCCACATATTGTACGTTGCTTCTAGTTGCTTAGCATCTTCAGGAAACTGACCTTTATCTCCTGTTTCTTTAATCCAGTTTTCTAATACATTTCTGTGGTTAAATAAAACTTCTGAATACTCAGTATTCAATGCTAAATTATTCATTTGATTCGGATCTTTTTTCAAATCATACAATTCTTCTACAGGACGAACCCCAAACCAATGTTGTTCTTGATATGGTGTTAATTTACCTTCCTCATGTAATTTTCTAAAATCTGTTACAATCTTTTTATTATCTCTATAACCAGCTTGCATCATTGGTCTTTCAGGAAAATAATTTTTAATATATCTGTACTCTTCAGAAACTACGGTTCTAATTTTATCAATTGTATAATCACATCTATCTCTTGCTCCAATTACATATTCTTTTTCTTGATAATCATTCGAAAATAAATCTTGTCCCACTAAATAAGAAGGCATTTTAGCATTACCTAACGCTAATGTAGTTGCAGAAACATCTAGCAAAGAAACCAAATCATTTCTTACAGTTCCGGCTTTTAAAACAGGATTATCACCTTTAATAATTAAAGGCACCAACAATCCACCTTCATAACAAAATTGTTTATGTCTTAACGAAGTTGGACTACCATGGTCTGAAAAGAAAAAGATGATGGTATTCTCTAACTCGCCATCTGCTTCTAATTGCTTTATCACTTTTTCTAAAGTAACATCAGAACCTCTGTTTGCATTGTAATGTGTTGTCCAAGCTTCTCTTTGCGATTTTATATTTGGAAAATAAGGTGGTAGTGGCACATCATTAGTAGCCAATTTTTCTCCTTCTCTTACATATTTTGCATCTTTTTTACCTCCCATAATTTGAACTTGTCCAAACCAAGGTTGATTTTTATCTTTTCTAGCATTCCACACATACTCTTTTACAGTCATAAAGTCTATAGCATGATTTCCTTGCCAACCATTCATACCTGCTTTATAATCTTCTTTGGTTCCAACATCATACAAAGCTCTTCTATCGTAATCAAAATTATAATCGTCTTTACCACTATTAAACGTAAAATACCCAGCTTCTTTCATCAATTCCGGAATCGTTTTCATTCCTTCTGGCAAGTGTATTCTTAATTCTTCTGGTACAATTTCACCATCTGTAAACCTACTAGATCTATGATTATGCGTACCCGTTGTGGTTTGATACACACCTGTTATTAATGCAGATCTTGCTGCAGAACAAACTGGTGCGGTTGCATAGGCTCTTTTAAATAAAACGCCATCTGATGCTAATTTATCGATTACCGGTGTGTGCCCTTTATTTATAGAATCTCCATAAGCACCCATAAATGGGGATAAATCTTCTGCTACAACCCATAAAATATTAGGCTTTTTTACTATTTCTTTTGTTTGTTTTGTTGCTTTTTCTTTTTGATTACATGCTACAAAAGCAGTAGCTAACATTAAAACACATAAAATTCTAACTGCGAAATAAGAATACTGTTTTTTCATTTTGTTATTTATTTAAAAGTTTTATTAATTCTTTGGCAAAGGCAATGCCTAATCTTTTTTGCCCTATGGTATTGTAATGTAAATTGTCTGAATGTTTCGGAAAATCTAACCAATTTTCATCGGTGGATGTTTCTATAATTCCTATATTCTTGTCAGAATTAGCTACAGATAACATTGCATTTCTAACTTGTGTTGGGCCAATTTTATATTTTCTTGGCAGCACATTTACTTGTCCTATTACAATTGGTAAATCTTTTATTTTTAATTCACTTCTATACCCATTTATCAAATTCTGAAGATTCTTTTGATAAGACGTTGCTGTAATGGCTTTATTGGTATCACTTTCTCCTTGCATCCAAAGTAAACCTAAGATTTTAAAGGCTTTATTTTCTGCTTTTAATTTTTCTAAATTCTGATGAATATTTTGAATATGAGCAGCATATAATTGCAATGCTTGTCTTTCTTCTCCTCGTTCTGCAATCATTGCTTTTTCTTTTGTCCATTCTGTACTCCAAGCACCGTACAAAGAAGTTCCACCAACAGCTTTTTTAATCAATAAATAATGTTGTTCTGGATTTGCTTCTGCTAAAGTTAACCCCACCATTAATTCTGGACCAAAACTCTTCTTAAAAGAGGATAAGGATTCTGGCTTCTTTTTTTCTATATCTGATGTTGATATTAAAACTCTATCAGAAACATCTTGAATTCTTTTTATAAGAGCAGCATCTAATTCTTTAGAAACACCACGACCTGCCATATTAGATTGACCTGCCAACAAAACAACATGAATTTCTTCTTGAGAAAAAGTTATCGAAGAAATCATAAGGCAAGTCAAAAAACTCAGTAGTAACCTATTCATAAACCTATTTTAGAAAATCTATTAATTCTTGTGCCAATTGTTCACCTAACCTTTTTTGCCCTTCTGTATTGTAATGCACATTGTCTGTATGCTTAGGGAAATCTGACCAACTTGTATCTGTACTTGTTTTTACTAAACTCACATTTTTTACTGCAGATCGCACTTTTCCCATCTGTTCTCTAACCATTTTTGCTCCGTTTTTAATTCCGTATCTAGAGTTAATCTGACCAAAAACAAACGGCATTTCTTCTACATTAAAAGTCGTTCTGTACTTTTTTATTAATTTTTCTAAATTATCTGCGTAACTATTTGCTGCTTTTTCTAAAGTAGCATCATTTTCTCCTTGCATCCAGGCAAACCCAATAATTTTATAAGACTTTCCTTTTTTCTTTAAAATAGCTAAGTTCTCATTGATTAAATTGATGTGTTGTTCAACTAAATTCCAGCTTTGTTTTTTAGCTCCTTTTTCTATTTCTTTCGCTTTATCTAAAGTCCAATCTGGGTTCCAAGCTCCATATAAAGCAGTTCCGCCTTTAGCGTGTTTTATCAACAAAAATTCTTTGTTAGGATATTTTTCTGCCAAGGTTAAACCTATCATCAATTCTGGTCCAAAACGTTTTGTGAAATCGTATTTTTCACTTGGTTTATTTTTGTACCAAGACAATGGTGTTTGGTCTGTATTAGACTGACTTATAAAAACTCTATTTGCAACTTTTTCAATTCTTTCTTTGATAGATGTATCTAAATTATCATAATTACCACCACCGGCCATATTAGATTGTCCTGCTAATAAAACAACTTGGACTTCTTTTTTCTCTTGAGAAATTAAGGCTGTTTTACATGAAAAAAATACTATTATTAATACTACTGATAAGATTTTAGATAATTTCATAAAATTATTTTTCTTTACCTACAAGGTCAAAAAAAGACCTTGCAGGAGTTCATATCTCTTATTATTTTAAAGTAACCTCTACAAAATACACCTCATTGGGTTTTAAAGTTGGTGTTGATGAAACTGAGATTCCTTTTATTAAATCTTTACAAATGATATTTTCATTACCTTTTAATGAAATTTTTAGTGAAGCGTCTCTTTTACCAACATTTACAATAGACAATACATTATTACCAGCATTGTTTTTTACAACTCTCCAAATACATCCTTTTCTATCTGCTGTATTTGTTTCTTCAATAGAAATATCAGAAAGCAGATTTTTTTCTTTTAAGAGTGATAAAACTTCGTTTCTAATTTTAGCAACCGAATTCAATCTAATAATAGTTCCTTTCCCTTTCGTTAAAGCAATTAATTCGTTTCCGTATTCGTTTTTCACTAAACTAATGTCATCAATAATTATAGTTCCTCCATTATTCAAATATGATTGTAAGGCGTTTAATTCATCTTTGGTAACAAAAGGAGTATTATACACAGCAACAACATCCCAATTTTTATTATTCTGTTTTTTAATGATATTTTCAGTTACAAATCCTAACGGAATTCCTTCAAAATTTAAACCTTCATACAAACGATAAAGATCATCCATATGTACTTTTTTATTAATAGCAGACGTTTTAGAATAAAACAAACGGATTGGTTTTCTATCTCTTTGAATTGCCATTATTTCCTCTGAATTGGCATTCAAATCTATTAAAGTCATGGCAACTTCATTAGTTACTCTTGGTTGTTGATTGTTAGAACCCGCATACCCTTTATCTTTTTTTGCTTTGTTAGAAATGGAGCCATCTGCGTTTCTTGGCCAATACCAAATCTGGCTTGCAGTCATTCCGTAAGAATGCGCCAACCAAAAACTAGCTCTTGCGTAATTGGGGGCTAAATCTAATTTACGAGACCTAACAGTTGATAAATAATGTAACTCAGAATTAAAGTTAATTTTATTAGGACTTACAGATTTCATAAAATCATATCCCATACACAACTCTCTCCATTCAAAAGCATAATGTTTTTGCCATTCATGAGGTTTCCCCCAAGTATAGGTGTGATCGGCACCAGAATCGTTACCAATTATTCCGCTTAAATCTGTAAGCACCTCTAAATCAACCCCATGAACTCTTTGGTTATTCGTCCAAAGATTTGGCATAATTTTTAAATGCACTTTTGCATCAACATCGTGTTTTGTTATTTCTGTTTTTAAGAAGGCATACCAATCTGTAACTCTATCCATATTAAAAGCAGCCCAATCATACCAAATTGGAGATCCTTTTAAACTGATATCAATAGGAATATCTATTTGTACATCATTAAAATCTTTAAAATTGGTATTCCAAACTGCATTTAAACTAGCTACATTTTGATGTTTTTTGGATAACCAAACTTTAAATTTTTTAATTGTAAATTGAGAAACACCACCAGAAGCCCATGGTAATTTTTTCTTTTTTGCATCGGTATAAGTATAAAAATGAGGCTCATTAACCAACATATATCCTAACTGACTAAACTTTTTACCAGCCATTTTTGGTACAACAGCTTCTAATAATTTTGTTTGAATTTCTCTAGCTCCAGGATTATCGATATCATACGCAGTATAGGTATCTTCTCTCATAGAAAAATTTGGACCATATTTTTCTTCTGCCCATTTTGGAACACCTTTATGATTCATAAAAATAAAACCTAAAGAACCATTCATTTTTTCGTTCAATAAGTCCATTCTTTTTTTATTGATCGTTCCATCTTCTTTTGAAACAAACGAAGGTGTTATAAAGAAACTATCTTGATTTCCATGAAATTCAGTAAGTTCTTTTGTTTTAGGTTTCCAAGTATAATCAGCTAAAAAAACAGGTCGATTATTAAACGTTAACTGGTCATTTTCTACAGTAACTTTTGTCCAATCTACTTTCGGACTCACTTTTCTAAACGTCTTTTTGTCTAGTAATGATTCAATTTCTAAAATCGCTTTATCTAACATTAAATTCACTTCCTTTCTTTCGAAATTTGGTAAATCTTCTGCCATTTTAGTAGCTTCCATTTTAAAAGAAGGAACTAGTTTATATAAAGATTCATTTACTTTTACATTTTTATCATCCCAATTGGCATACTTTAAAAATACTTCTGCAGTTCTAATAGTCGTTTTTTCCTTTAAAACATCAATATTTTTTTTCTCTGCCTTTTTAACTAATTTTTCTAAAATTTTAATTTTAGAATTCGCTGCTGTTTCTAAAGATTGCGCTTGAACTATATTTGCCGATAAAAATAAAACCAAATAAAAAAGAACCTGTTTCATAACATATTATTTTAAACCTTTATTACTCCTAAATTTCAACTCTTTTTTAGAAGCTTCATCTGCTTTTAAAATATTTTTATTGTCCCCTGAATAAGAGTTTTTAGAAATTTCTACATTCTTACAATGTATCAAATCGAACATATAAGCATCCGGAAACTGAACTTTAAAAGTGTTCGTTTGTTTAATGGTATTTCCTTTAATTATTAGTCCATCTACCCTATCTGCCCAAATTATTCTATTGTCAAATGTTTCAATAAAATTGTTTTCGAAAGTGATATTTCTATCATACGTTATCGTATCATCAAACGATTTCCCTAATCTTGGAGATACTTTTAAGATTGCATGTTCAGAGCCTCCTGTAGCACAATCTACAAATCTGTTATTTCTGATAATTACTTCTTCTACATTACCAGATTCGAACCAATAAAACGTTTCTCCCCTTAACATAATGGAAGACATCATAGAAGATAAATCGTTGTCTTCTATAATAATTTTCTTTGGAGTTTTAATAATGATGTTTCTTGCTCTGTGGTCTCTAATTATATTTTTTCGCATGGTAAAAGTAGGATTCCATGTTTTGTTTTCTAATAGATCTCCAATTTTTAAACCTGCAGGAATTTCATTTTTAAAAGTTATATCTGTATAATAATCGTTAATTACTTTTACAGCAGTTACCGTGTTTATTTCCGCTCTTTGCGGATTTGGTTGTTTTATAAACCAAACCTCATCATTGATTCCTGCAAACTCAAATCCCATTTGTTGGTCATGCATTAAGGCGATTCTAACGGTTTTATCATTTAGAATTTCTTTTACTTCAACATAGGTTCCATGTACGTTTGTTCCATCATCATACATTCCTTCAAGTCGGCAACCTTCAATTAAAATATCACCTTTACAATTTGCAAAATGTGTTGCATCTGCAACGATAGACATTACTCTGTCTGAACCTTCTCTAATATAAATTCCTGAATTTAAAATTTTAATATCTTCAGATCTTTCAAACAAAAACCCCATTCCTAAAGCATGATGAATAGTTACATTATTAAACTCGATGTTTTTAGAATTTCTAGTTAAAAAAGCAGGAGCATATCTATTGTTTAATTTATCTCCTTTAGATTGTAATACAGAACCTACTCTTGGATATTTTTTAAGGTTTTTATCATAAAAACGTAAAATCCCATTCGGTCTTTTTTCTACAAAATTAGATTCTAAGCTTGCATCCCAAGCTCCATAATCTACTGCTTTTGTTTCTTTATTGTGTGGCAAAGAGCTGCCTAAAGACGTAAAATTAAAATGATTGATTCCAGGAAATTCAATCCTACCTTTACTAAGTTTCCATGAAAACCCTTTTGTATATGGTTTTAGCTCATACCACTGTTCTTTTTCATTTACAGCAGTAACATCTCCTTGAAAAGAAAAAGGAATGTCCCAATCTATGGTGATGTTTTTTACATTAACTTTATCTAATCCATCAAATAAAAATGGCAACGTTTGACCTCTAAAAACAAATTCAGAATCATTTCCTTCTATTTCAACGGAATTAAATTTTTCAAAATTAAAAATGATTTTTTTAAACCCATTTCCATGATTTGTAACATACAAGAATTTACCAACCGCATAATCTGTTTTAAAAAAGTAATTTCCTTTTTCAAACACCAATTTAATGTCTTTGGTTTTTGCATTTTCAATTACTTCTCTCACAACCAAAGTCATATCTCCTTTGCTGTGCTTTATATTAATTATTTCAGTTGCATTGCTATTGATCGTTGCAAAAAAAATAAATACTGCTACTATTTTATATAAACTGTTTATCATAATCGCTTTTTATAAATTAACTCCAGACCCTTGTAAAGATGCATCATGCCCCCACATAATCATCCAAGGATCTGAGGTCTCTTTTTGAAATTTTTTCATCTTACTTTTCATCGACTCTAAGACATCACTAAATTCATCTTTATATGCAAGATTGTCTAGCTCATTTTTATCTTTTGATAAATCATACAATTCAAATTCTGGTCTAAATAGAAAATCTTGTACTTTTTTAGGTCCAAAATATTCTATTTTGTTCCTATAAATACTTTGCCAAGTAGAAGACGCCCATAAATCGGATGCAAAAGGATACTCTAACCTATAAGCAATATTCCAAATTAACTTGTAATTTTTACTTCTAACCACTCTCATTGGGTAGTACATAGTAATTTCATGAAACGTATGTGAAGCATAAATTTCGTCCCAACCTTCTGGATCTGCTTTATCTAAAATTGAATTGAACGATTTTCCGTGAAATTGCTCTTTTTTAAATTCAATTTTTGCCATATCTAAAATGGTTGGTGTTAAATCTACCCAAGAAATCATCGCTTTATTTGTTGTCCCTTTTGTACCCTTTGTTGGATCTTTTATAATACAAGGCAATTTAATTCCTGGTTCATTAACGGTAGTTTTAGCACCTGGAAAAGCCATTCCGTTATCAGAAATATAAATAACAATAGTGTTATCTGCCTTACCCGTTTCTTGTAACATTTTCATCAACTTACCAAAACCTTGGTCTATTCTAGAAATACTCTGGTAATATTGTGCAATTTCTTCTCTAGTCTGTTTTGTGTCTGGTAAAAAAGAAGGGACTAAAACATCTTCTGGGTTATAAATTACAGTTTCTACATCTTTATAACCTTCTTTTTTATTTCCAAAACTATTCGGTGTATCCCATTGTTCTGGTTCAAAAGGGTGTCCTCTATGAGGGTCATCTGTACAGAAGTATAAGAAAAATGGTTTGTCTGATTTTAAAACATCGGCACAGGCATCTGCCATTTCAACGGTATTTCTAGGATCTGCTTCTAAAACCTGATTAAAGTGATACACTTTTTCTGGAGCTACATGGTATTTACCAATTCTTGCTGTTTCGTAACCAGATTTCTCCATAATAACAGGTAAAGACGTTTCTGTATCATACGTACTAAAATGATGATAATCATGCACATGACCATAAGAACCAGTTGCGTGACCAAATTTACCTGATAAAATAACAGATCTACTTGCCGCACAACTTGCACTGGTACAATAGGCGTTTGTAAACTTTACCCCTTCTGATGCTAATTGATCTAAATTTGGAGTTTTAATAACCGGATTTCCATACGCACCAATTGCATCGGTACCGTGATCATCTGCAACAAATAAAATAATATTTGGTTGATTACTTTTTGATACCTGCGCAACTTCCTTCTGTTTTTCTGCACACGCAGTAAACCCCAATACAACTATTGCAAATAGTATTTTCATATAATTAGTTCTTTTTAAATACATAATTGATTATCATTTTTTTTAGTTAGAGAACTTTTAGTATTAGCCATTTTTACGAAATAAATTCTAAGTTTTATAAGGACATATTTATTTTTGGTGATTACTTTTTACTCTTTAATATCTATTAAAAAAGAAAAAGCAACCAAAATATTTCATCTAAAACCTCATTGTAAATTTTACACTTTGTAACTACTGTAAAGTTCTAAAACAATCGTACAGCGCTTGTTTTTGAGAATACATTTCTTGTATCTACCAATAATTTATTCTTAAAACGCCTTCTCTAACTCTATATCTATAAATCTAAAAGCACCTAAAGGAATATTTATTTTTACCGAAGAATTTTCTACTTTAAATGCTTCTTCACTTAAAATATCTGTGATTTTTTTAATCTTAATATTATTAAAACTTACAATTGCAGTACTCTCTTCTGGGTTGATGTACCCATTATCTAAAATGGTTAATCTTAAATGTTTTGGAGACGTTTGTGCAACTACCCAAGCAACATCACCAGAAACAGTAACAGGTAGCTTTTTAGCACTTTCTTTAATCTCTTTTTCTATTATTTTATAGTATTCATTTGCTTTATAAGTTTCTTTACCATCAGCAGAATAATAATTATGTCCGTCTGTAATATATTCCTTTAAAATATTTTTATAAAAAGGATGTAAATTTTCTGAAAGTGATTTTCTTACTACATTTTTCTGAGCAAAAACTCCTTTTTGAGGTGGCGTAATTAATACCAATCCGTTTTCATAAGGCGCTAAAAAGTTTAATCTTCTTTCTTTAACTCCAGCAGCATATCTAGAAAAGTCCCATTCTGTAACTGCTGCTCCTGGCCAGGAACCACTTAATCTACTTATAGCATACGGATTATTATTTTCGAACTCTTCATCATAAAAAATACTCCATTTTACATTAGATCCTTCATCTATATAATGATGATCTGGTTCTTTCATGCTTACATGAACTGGCGAAAAACTTAAAATTTCATTTCGTTTTGGCACATATAAAGCTCCTTTTGCAATCAGCTCCCAATAAACACTTAAATAGTCTTGATCTACCGCAAAATTATTAATGTATTGCGCTCCATAAGAAGTATGAAAAATTAGCATTCTTAAAAAATGATTAGGCAATCTCTGGTATCCTAATTGTCTAGATCTATCAAAAGCAGTATTGTCTGGCACAGATCTGGTTCCCCAAGAATTGACTGCACCACTTGCCCACATACCTGTTCTACCTGCCAAACTAAGCTCCATAGATTTATCTGTGGTTTCTTCCATAGAAGGCACAAAAACATCTGCAAATTCACCAGACATTAAACGAGACCAAGGTTTGTTATAATTACTACCTAACCAAGAAACATGTTTAGACCTTAAAAAGATATTGGTATTTTTTCCTTGTACATATTTTGCCAAAGGATACACTAAATCATCGACCAAAAAGTTTAAATTATCTGAATGATCTTCCATTTCTGGATAAATTAAAACTGTTTTCTTTCCGTTAGCCATATCTACAACTTTCTTTGTAGTGTTTATATGAAACATATACGGATCGTTACCATGACCTGCCCAATAAGCAATACCTGGTTCTCCTTTAAACTGATTGGTAATTTGCGTTAAAGCCTCATCACTTGTTAATGTATATTTCTTTCTTCTATCTCTAGAATTTTTATATTTTTCATTGGTGACTTGAGAACGATCCCAATTTTCTACTTCTCTCATGTGTAATGAGTTTAAGAAAACTGGAGACTCATAATTTTTAGAAATTTTATTTTTTAACCCTATTAAATTATCAGGTACTTTTTCTGTCATAAAATAAACAGGTTGCGATTTTTCTTGATAATCTGGTTTCTGAAACTGATCTAAATTATTTCTGATACTTTTTGTATTTGCTAAAATGGAAGCAATTTTACCTAGAGGATGTAAGTTTTTAAATTCCTTTTTCCAATTTTTATTTTCTGTATTGATAATATGAATCTGACTTCCTCCACTTTGGCTACTTGCCAAAATAATATTATTTGTTGTTGGGTCTTTCCATAAATCATTATACGCATAGGTACTTACCAATCTTTCTACAGAAGTTTTATAATTCCCTTTTTCATATAAATGAATTTGACTTCCGGCTCTTGATAATAAAATATCTTTTCCGTTTTGTTTAATCACTTCAGAATGTGCAATATCATAACCAAAACTAATTTTATCTAATTTATGAAAAGTAAATGTATCTTCTTTAATACTGTACAATGTTACCAACAAATCATTTACATGAGCAGATGCACCCAATAAAATTTCTTTTTCTCCATCATTATCATAATCAACAATTTTTAAATCTCCTATGGGTCTAATTCTTAATTTTCCTTTTACAGATTTATCTTGTTGAATTGGTTTCTTTTTAAAAGGAAGATTTTCTAAAGGATTAAAAAAATACAAAGTACCTACATTCTGCATGTGATTGTTGGTACCCAAAACTACTAAAGTTTCGGTCTGGTCTTTGTTCTCTACAACTCTTATAAAATTAGTCATGCTCACATTATTCGGAGCTCTTTTTTGACCAACTTTTTTATATGATTTTTCAATTGAAAAAGTGGACGTTTCAATTTCTTTTACTTCCTTCCCTTTTGTATCTAAGTAATAGATTTTCTTATCAAACCCACCAGCTACAACATACATTTTATTGTCTTTTTTAATTGCAGTAACTGCAAACATAGGTGCATCATTCTTTTTAAAACTCCACAATAATTTTCCTTCAGCATTTAAACAATAAATATTACCATCTGCATTTGCTGCTAAAATTTCATCTTTACCATCATTATCTAAATCTCGTATCCAAACATCATGATTCATAAAACCAGACAAAGCATTTTTCCATAGAATTTTTCCATCAAAAGAAACACCTAACAAAGTCCCTTCATAACTGTTTGCAACGATATAAGAACTTCCTTTATTAATAGCCGTTCTCACTTTTAATATGGTTAGTCCCGTTTCTATACTAACGATTGCTTTATCATCCTTCATCGTATTTGGCTTATTAGATGAACAGTTAAAACTCACTAATAACGTAACTGCAATTAGTAAAGACTTTTTAAGAATTTTATTCATATATGATTCGTTTTTAAACTTATTATAAAATAAGCTATTTAAAAGTTTCTATTTGTACTTGTGAATATATTAAAAGTATGCATGCGTAAATCTAAATAATAAAAAACGCCACATAAGAATATGTAGCGTTTTCATTTATAATATTATTTGAAATTTAGAATCCAGATCCAGGAGCTTCTGGAGCTGCACTAGAAGCTTGCGCCTTTTGTGGATTAAGTTTTCTTAACAGCAACACTTTTAATTAAAAGAATAAATTAATTATTATGAAAGTTTATTCTCATTCTCTGCTCCATATTTACTTGGAGAAACGTTGTATTTTTCTTTAAAAATTTTTGTGAAATGTGTTCTACTTTTAAAACCTGTCATTAAAAAAACTTCGTTTACAGATAATTTTTGATGTACTAGAAATTGTGCTGCCTTTTTTAAACGATACATTTTTATCAACTCAAAAGGAGTTTGATTGGTCAATACTTTTACTTTTTGATAAAAATGTGTTCTATTCAAATACAATTCTTTAGCCAAGGTATTAATGTCAAAATCTTGATTATCTAGATTCTCTTCCATTATACTATACAACTTCTCTAAAAAAGCATTATCGTTTCTATTGTTCTTATTATTTTCTTTGGTTAACGGAATACCAACCTGATATCTTTCTCTTAATTGCTTTCTATTACTAAGTAACGCCTCTGTATTTGTAATTAAACGCTGTACATTAAAAGGTTTTTTTATGTAGGCATCTGCTCCATCTCTTAGGCCTCTAACATGATCTTCTATGTTTGTTAATGCAGTAAGTAAAATTACAGGGATATGACTTGTTTTTAAATCAGATTTAATTGCAATACATAAATCTAAGCCATTTAGCTGTGGCATTTGCACATCACTAATTACTATATCTGGCCAATTATTTTCTAAAGCCTCTAAACATTCTTGTCCGTCTCTAAAAGCCCTAACTGTAAAATACTTAGACAAAATACCCGTAACGTAGGTTCTCATTTCTAAATTATCTTCAGCATAAAAAACCAAAGCATCAGAAAATTCGCCACTAACAGTTACCGTTGTTAAATCTTCTTCTACAATTTGTTTATCAATTACAATTTCTTTTTCTTTTGGTAGCTCTACCGTTTTTTTATCTAAAACTTCATCTTCTTCTACCTGTTGTTTTACTATTGGTAATTGAAAACTTATAGTAGTTCCTTCATTTACGGTACTCGTTGCATTTATGTAACCATAATGCATCTCTACCAATTTTTTTGAAAAAGCCAAACCAATACCAGAACCAGCAATATGCTCTTTTTGAGTAGATTCTGATTGATAAAATCTTTCAAAAACATGTTCTAAATCTACCTCATCTATTCCCATTCCTGTATCTATAACAGACACATTTAAGTCTTTCTCATCACAACTAAATTCAATTTTAATAGTGTCTCCTGCCTTGGTATATTTAAAAGCATTATTAATTAAATTATTGCAAATCTTTTCAATTTTACTCTTATCACCAGAGACTATAATATTTTTGTTTTTAGCAACAAGCTGAAATTCTTTCTGATCTTTACTTGCCAAAAACATAAAATCGTTTGCTAATTCTTGTAAAAAATCATTAAAGTTAAAGCGCGTATAATGCATTTTTAACAAGTTAGCTTCTGCCCTTCTAAAATCGTGAACTTGATCTACTAATTGTTTTATTTTTTTAGTTTGACGTTTCACCAAACTTAATTTTTCCGACACATCTAAATTATTCTTATACCGATCTAATAAAACATCTACAGGCCCAGAAATAAGCGTTATTGGTGTTTTAATTTCATGAGAAATGTTAGAAAAAAACCGCAATTTAGATTCATTTAATTCTTTTACAGTATCTTTTTCTAATTTCTCTATGGCTACATTATGATTTAAAAATTGAATTTTAGTAATCGTAGAAATAATTAAATAAAGTATTAGTAAAATTAACAATGCGTAAATAAAATAAGCAGTGTTGGTTTTCCAAAAAGGAGGAACAATTACAATTTTAAGATTTTTAGGTGGTGTCCATTCATTTAATGAATTCGAAGCCATAAAACTTAACTCATACTCTCCTGGTTGTAAACCACTATAATTAACTACATTATTATTTGATGCTGTTACTACCCAATCTTTATTAATTGGATGTAATTTATACCTTAAGGAATGGTTTTTAGGATTAGAAAAATGTAGGCTTGCAATATCAAAAGAAAACACGTTTTCATCATGTTGTAGTTCTATCTCATTTAATTCAGACAAACTCTTTTTTAAGATTACCCTATCTTTAATGGTATCTCCGGGAGAAATTGCACGATTAAATATTTTTAAATTTTCTAATTGAACTTTAGGTAATTCTTCTTTATTAATAATCTTATCCGGATTAAAATAACAAAATCCATCTACGCCAGAAAAAAGAAGTGTACCATTCTTCAATTTTTCGGAAGAGAATAAAAAGTCTTCAAAAGGCAAACCATCTACCAAATTAAACTTTCTAAAAACCTTACTTTTTAAATCAAATTTATTTAAACCAATATTGGTAGAAACCCATAAACTATTTTCATTATCAGCCAATATACTCTTTACAACATTATTTGAAAGTCCATCTTTTTCGGTAAAAGAAGTAAAGGCTAATCCATTATCTTTTGTTTCTACTTTACAAATTCCACCACTCTCTGTTCCAACCCATAAATCGCCATTTGGCAACCTTAAAATTGATGTTACAAAATTACTTGATATTGAGGTTTTATCATTTTTATCATTTACAAATTGATGAATACTTAACTCTTCTAATGGTGTATCTTTAAGATTATCAACTCTAAACAATCCGTCTGAATCTACTCCGATCCAGATAAAATTCTTTTGTGGATCTGCATAAATATATCTTGCTAATGCAATTTTTTTAGAATCAAAATAAGGGTTCTCATTTAAAGATTCTATATTTTTAATTGTATTTGAATTATCTATAGTTATTTTAAAAACACCTTGACTAGCACCAATCCAAATATTTCCATATCTATCTTCGGTAAAAGACCTAAAAGCTTGTAATGGACTATTTATAAAATAATTAGATGTTATTTTCTCTAGATTTTTACTTCCTGGTTTTATCCTAAAAAAACCAACTCCCGTAATTTTTAACCAAGTATTTTTTTTTGAATCTACAAAAACAGATGAAACACTTAATAAATAATTTTCAGGTATGTTAAAAGGTAAGGGTTCAAATAGTTCTGTTTCTGTATTAAACAAAGAAATGCCCCCAAAAACGCCCGTAATATAAACTCTTTGACTATCTAAATTAGAAAAATGAGTAATCGAATTAGAAGCAATACCATACTTATAATCCATTTTTCTATTATACTTCTTAAAGGGAGTTTCTTTAATATCAAACTGATATAAACCTTTATTAAAAGTACCAACCCAAATATTATTAGCCGCAGAAATTATGCTACTAATTCTTAGTCTATCTAAACCATCATTAAAATATTGTATTTTAAAAGGTTTTACACTATTACAGGTTAGGTTCTTTTTAATGTCATTAATTTTAAGAATCCCCTTATTTAAGGTACCAACCCATAAATCTCCATTATCATCTATAGATAAGTTATTTAACTGCTTTTCTGATAATATTTGTTCTTTAAAAGTAAATTCGTTTTTTGCTGCATTGTAGCAAACCACTCCTAAACCATACTCTAAATTAATTAAAAATAGAGATTCATTTACCCTAGTAATTCCGGTAGCATAATTGATATTTTTATCTAATATCTTTTTAAAACTATTTTTTAAAGTGTCAAAAAAATACACCCCATTTGATGTAATAAAGACTAAATTTTCATCCTTTAACTCTAAAACATCGTAAAATTTTAAACTGTTAGGTTCGTTTACTTTTGGATCAAATCGATTTATTAACTTATAATCTTCATCGAAGAGAAAGACTCCATTACCTTCTGTTAAACAGTAAATCTTGTTGTTTTTCTTATTGATAAAAACCTTTCTTATTATGGGACCACTATTGTCTTTACCAATAAGTTTATTGGAATATAATTTGATAAATTTTTCTTGAGAAGACTTATATATGGTAACACCCTGATCGGTACCAATCCATATATTTTTTTTGTGATCTTCTGTAATAGATCTAACTCTGTTACTTGTAAGAATATCTTTATCTATGGTGTTTTTAAAGGTGACCAGCTTGTAACCATCATATTTATTAATCCCCTCATAAGTTCCAACCCATAAAAAACCATTGCTATCTTTTAATACAGATGTTACTCCATTATGTGCTAAACCATCAGAAATGGTGATTTTTTTCGCATATTCAATGCTGTTTTCTTGAGAAAAAAAGCTGACTACACAAAAAAATGTAAGTAAAAAAGCGAAGCAATATTTTTTTAACATTGGCGTATGGAAGTTTAATAAGGCAATAAAAATACTAAAGTTTTTCTGTTTTAAGATAATAATGAATTTATAATAAGTTAGAAATAATATACTTCTTTTATTAAGTCTCTTTTCTATATTAAGATCTTCAAGATAAATCACAAAACCTAAAATATTTCTTTAAAATTACTTTTCTTCAGAGGATTTAAATGAAATATAAAATAAAGGAAAACTTAAATGTAGAGTTGGCTTCATTTTTATTTCAGGAATAAGTTAAACTTTTCTATGATAATTTTAAAATAATTCACATTGAGGTTCTTCTATATTAAAAAAGTCTATATCACATTCAAGGAACCATCTCAAACAATAGAAAACTAAAATGATGTAACTTTAGATCATTACTTATTGAGTCTTTAATTAAAAAAGCTACTCAATTGTTAGTCGATAAACATTTGTTTCTCTTTTAATAAAACCTAGTTTTTGATATAATTCATTGCCAGCAATTCTATCTGGACTCGATGTTAAATTGATACTTTTAATACCTTTATTTGCTGTATATTCTATAGCAAATTGAGTCAACTTCTTTCCAACTCCTTTACCTCTTGCTGTATTATCAACAACTACATCTTCAATCCAAACTTTATTACCAGTAGGTATCTTATTAAAAACAAGTGTGAGTGTCCCTAATATATTATTATTTTCTTCGGCTATAAAAAGCATCGTATTATTAGAGCTAACAATATCTTCCAAATCTTTTTGGCTAGGCAAAATACAGCTAGTGCTAAGTTGTGGAATTAACTTTATAAATGCTTTTAAAATATGGTCATTTACCGTTTCTAACTTATAAATTTTCATCACAATAAAATTGAATTTTAATTTCTTATTTACAAAGCCTAAATTTAGATAAAAAAAATCGTTAATGTTAGCTATTCAGTTATCCTTTTATATTTTTACAAAAGACACTATTTCTACCCCTCTTTACTTATCTTCTAGAGATAAATAAGATAAATTATAAAAAAAGAGTTTCTGTAATTTGATCTGTAGGAATTCTCATCACTTTTTTAAATAAAAAAAGGTGATACTTTCTAATTAGAAAATATCACCTTTATGATACGAGTTATATATCTAACTCATAACTCTTGTAAGATGAAAGAATTTTTTATAATCTAAAGGAATCGTACTAATATCTAGCAAACACCCTTCTTTTAAATAAGGATAAATATCTTCGTAAGTTTTTACATTATATAAACCTACTCTTTTACTAATATGATCTCTAGTTAGCTCACTCGGTTCATTTAAACCTGCAGCCGCAACCAGTTCTAAAAAACTATGAATAGTAGCGTCGTGATATCTTTTTGCTCTTGGCGCTTTATCCTCTACAACCAATCCTTTAACTAAAGATTTATTTTGAGTTGCCACACCAACAGGACAAGTGTTAGAATTACACTGTAACGCTTGTATACAACCAATTGCAAGCATCATTGCACGCGCACTATTACAACCGTCTGCACCTAAAGAAATTGCTCTAGCCATGTGAAATCCTGATATAATTTTACCTGCTACAATTACTTTAATATCTTTTCTTAACCCAAAACCAACAAGGGTATCATGCACAAAAATTAAACCTTCACGCAATGGCATTCCCATTGAATTAGAGAATTCTACTGGCGCAGCACCAGTTCCTCCTTCTCCTCCATCTACTGTAATAAAATCTGGTTGTATTCCTGTAAAAATCATCGCTTCACAAAAATCCATAAATTCTTGTTTTCTTCCTAAACATAATTTAAAACCAATCGGTTTTCCTTCAGAAAGCTCTCTTAACCTTTTAATAAAATGCATAAATTCAATTGGGTTAGAGAAAGCAGAATGAGATGGTGGAGAATGCACCGCAATACCTGGTTTTACGTGTCTTATTTTTGCAATTTCTTCTGTATTTTTTGAAGCTGGTAAAATTCCACCATGACCAGGTTTAGCACCTTGCGATAGTTTAATTTCTATCATTTTAACCGATGGTTTAATGGCATTTTCTTTAAAAGTTGTTTCATTAAAAGTTCCGTCTTCATTTCTACAACCAAAATATCCAGTACCAACTTGCCAAATTAAATCTCCTCCATGCTCTAAATGGTATTGACTAATAGCTCCCTCACCAGTATTATGTGCAAAATTCCCCATTTTTGCACCTTTATTTAATGCTAAAACAGCATTTTTACTTAAAGAACCAAAACTCATTGCAGATATATTAAGTAAACTAGAAGAATAGGGTTGCTTACAGTCTTTACCACCAATTAATAACCTTGGAAATTCTTCAATTTCTTTTGGATTATTTTTCGCATACATAGAATGCTCTAACCATTCATAACCAGAATGGTATAAATCCATCTGAGTTCCAAAAGGTTCAGTATCATTTTCTCCCTTTGCTCTTCTATAAACTAAAGATCTTAAAATTCGGTTTAATGGTCTCCCCTCAGTATCTGTTTCTACAAAATACTGCATAATTTCTGGCCTTACAGATTCTAAAATATACCTAAACCTACCTAATAATGGAAAATTACGTCTAATAGTATGCTTTGTTTGAAAAACATCAAAAAGCCCTAAAATAATTAACGGACCAATCAATAAGAAAGACCAAACAATTGGAAACCAAAATTGAGCGATAACAATAACAGCTGCTGTAATAAGAATAGAAATGATTATAAAATATTCACGAACTTTCATAAGATAAATTGATTTTGTTGAAAAAGTTTACTTTGAGAAATAATTTTAATTGAATCTAATTTAACCACAAGATTAATTTGTAAATCTATGAATTATATTCCTCTAAAAAAAACAGTGAAAACCCAGCATAAACCTAGTTTTTATTAACCAAAAAATTAGAAGGAAGTAACACCTAATACATAAACAAGTATTTTTTTCTATTGATACCGCTAATAAAAGTAACCTTTCTTAGAATGACAAAATTTAAAAGTTCAGAAATTTAGATGCCATTTATTCCAATTCAAAAAAACAAATTTTAACAATACTTTACATTAATTCGGTTCGCTATTACACGAACCAAAACTATATTTATACTCTAATAAAAAGGAAAAGTTATGAAAACTAAATTAATAATAGTATTTACAATGATAGCAATGATAACTATAAGTTGTAATTCTGATAAGAAAAAAAACAAGGATACTTTAACAAACTCTATTACAGAAAAACATTGGCAACTTAAAACTCTAGAAGGACAAGACGTTGCCAAAGCAGACAACCTAGAGCATGAAATTTTTATCACTTTAAATACAGATACAAACAGCGTTACGGGTTTTACAGGTTGTAATACAATTTCTGGAGAATTTATTTTAAAAGAAGGTAATAGAATTGAATTTAAAAAAATGCTAACAACTTTAAAGATGTGTCCAGATACAGCTGTTAATGAATCTGAATTATTAAAAATATTTGAAATAGCAGACAACTACACAATTAAGGATAACATTCTATCATTAAACGTTGGTAGAAGAGCTCCTTTAGCTGTTTTTGAAGCTATTGAATAAAATAAATCATAATATTACTTTATTCAAAAAACAGCACTGTGTTGCTTCTTTTATTTTAAAGTATAGAAAGAATATAGAACTGTTGAACAAATTTCAAAAAATTGATAATATGGTAGATTTTTGGTTGATTTCCTCCATATGATTTTCGTTCAACAGTTATATTATTAAGAAACATAAAAGAGACTATTTAATATTGGAATTTTCCATTATTAATAAGTCTCTTTTTTCTTTTTAGAACTGTAACCTTTTTATAAAAATCTTTGCTAATTTTGCTTTACTGCACATCCAGTAAATAACACTTATAATTACAAGTATTTTAAATTATTAAAGCACAAAAAAAAGAATATGATTACTATTCAAACCGTAAAAACAGAAGACTTAAAAGAGGTGTTAGCACTTGAGCAACTTGTTTTTAATGCAGGTAGTTACCCTGCTTTTGTAATACGTCAATTGTTTGACATTTCTAACAGTTTATTTATAGTAGCCAAAGAAAATAATAAAATTTTAGGCTTTGCAGTAGGTGCATTAAACACGAATAACCAAAAAGCTTGGGTTCTATCATTAGGTGTACATCCAGAAGCTAGAGGTAAACAAATAGGAAAGAAACTAACGAACAAGGTGGTCAACCTTTTAAAGGATGAAAATTGTTTAGAAATATGCTTAACAGTTCATCCTGATAATGCTTCAGCAATTAATATTTATAAAGAGCTAGGTTTTAAAGGCGAAACAATTATAGAAGACTATTTTCTAGAGAATGAAAAAAGAATTATTATGACTCTAAAAAATAGCTAAACCCACAAATTGGATTAAAAAATGATTTAATGTCTATCTATTACAATTAGAAAGATGCAACAGAAATTATTATCAAAACACCTACTATATAGACTTATACAATGTGCTATTTATAAGAAATAGTTATTAGAAAAAACTGCTTTACTACTTTAATATTATGAAAAATTTTGTAAATAATAAATGGTTTTTATTACTTGTAATTGCATTGACATGGGGAAGTTCCTTTATGTTGATAAAAAAATCATTGGTAGTTTTTACACCTTATGAAATTGGAGCAATACGAGTTGTTGGCTCTGGGTTACTATTAGGCGTTATTGGTATTCCTGCACTTTTTAAAATGTCGAAAAAGACAATTTTATGGGTAACAATTGCTGGTTTCTTCGGTAATTTTTTACCGATGTTTTTGTTTCCAATTGCCCAGACTAAAGTAAGTAGTTCTTTGGCCGGTATTTTAGATTCTTTGGTTCCTATTTTTGTGTTGGTTTTTGGCTTTTTGTTATTTGGAATTAAAAGTAAAAAAACACAAATGCTTGGTGCCGTAATTGGTTTTCTAGGAGCTGCAAGTATTATCTATTTTTCTGAAGCAAATGCAGAAGATTCTAACTTTTGGTATGTTATGTTGGTTGTACTTGCCGGTGCTTCTTATGGCGTAAATGCAGTGGTTATAAAAGAAAGAATCCCGAATTTAAATGCTATAAAATTAACTGCTACTGTCTATTCTATTTGGGCAATTCCATCTTTGGTCATTTTATACTTTACTGGTTTTGTTCAAAATTTTGAAATGAAACCAGAATTTACAGAACCTTTAAGTTATTTGGCTTTTTTAACCGTTTTTGGTACCGCAATTGCCATGTTATTATATTTTAAATTAATACAAGACACCTCTGCCGTTTTTGCAAGTACCGTAAGTTATTTGCTGCCAATTGTTGCGGTGATTTGGGGCATTTTAGATGGAGAAAAATTTACTTTTTGGTATGTTTTTGGTGGCGCACTAATTTTAATCGGAATTTACTTAATTAGAGAGAAAAAGAAAGATCCAAAATTAGTTCCTCGTGGGTAAATTTTAAAATCTTTAAGCTGTTTCTACAATCAATAATACAGATCTACCTATTAAGTTAATCAATGCTATTATTAGGGAAAACCTTATAAAAATTGTACCTTTATCACTTCTGGAAAAACAACCTTAATTCCATAGAATAAACAGTTACCTACTGCTTAAATTCAATCTAAAAGGATTCTGAGTTATTTCCAATGCTACAAAAACGTAGCTATTTACTAAATTATAAATTAATAATTCCTTGTACTGTTTCTTGAAACATGTACAAATTAAAAATGTATACATATTATGGATATGAGTAAAAAACGCGTCGCAATTATTGGTGCAGGACCAAGTGGTTTAGCACAATTAAGAGCTTTTGAAGCTGCTAAAAAACAAGGTTTAGAAGTTCCGGAAGTTGTTTGTTTTGAAAAACAAAGTAATTGGGGTGGTATGTGGAATTTTTCATGGAGAACAGGTGTTGGTAAATATGGAGAACCTGCGCATGGAAGTATGTACAAATATTTATGGTCTAACGGCCCAAAAGAGTGTTTAGAGTTTTCTGATTATTCTTTTGATGAGCATTTTAAGAAACCTATTTCATCTTACCCACCAAGACCTGTTTTGTTTGATTACATACAAGGTAGAATCAAAAAAAACAATGTTAGAGATTACATTCGTTTTAATACAACCGTACGTTGGATAAACTATAATGAAGACACTAAAAAGTTTAAAATTGTTTTAGATAATTTAAAGATTGATAAAACATATTCAGAAGAATTTGATTACCTCGTAGTTGCATCTGGGCATTTCTCCACTCCAAATATGCCTTATTTTGCAGGCATAGAAGAATTTACAGGACAAGTTATGCATGCTCATGATTTTAGAGGAGCAGATCCATATAAAGACCAAAACTTATTAATTATTGGTAGTAGTTATTCTGCTGAAGATATTGGTGTACAATGCCATAAACATGGTGCAAAATCGGTAACTTTAAGTTACAGAAGCAAACCTATTGGTGTAAATTGGCCTGAAGGAATTACAGAAGTACCATTGTTAAAATACTTTAAAGGAGATACAGCATTTTTTAAAGACGGTACCTCTCAAAAATTTGATGCCGTTATTATGTGTACCGGCTATCAACATAAATTTCCGTTTTTACCAGATGAATTACGTTTAAAAACAAAAAACAACTTATACCCAGACCACTTATACAAAGGTATTTTCTTTAATGACACTCCTAATTTAATTTATTTAGGAATGCAAGATCAATACTACACCTTTAATATGTTTGATGCACAAGCTTGGGTTGCAAGAGATTTTATAATGGACCGCTATAAAATACCAACTAAAGCAGAAAGACGATTAGATATTAATAAATGGTTAGTAGAAAATGAAAGGTTAAAGTCTAGCCATGATCATGTAGATTTTCAAACTGCCTATATTAAAGAATTATTAGCATTGTCTGATTACCCAGGTTTTGATGTAGATAAAGTTGCAGAAATGTTTAAAGAATGGTTAAAAGATAAAGATGAAAATATTTTAACCTATCGTGATAAAACTTTTAAAAGTGTAGTAACAGGTACTATGGCAGAAACGCATCATACGGAATGGATGGATGAATTAGATGATAGTAAAGAACGTTACCTATTTGAAGACCAAAAAGAAAAAGCTTTAGAAGAAAAAGAGCCCGTTTAGATTTTTTTATAGTGATAAAAAAACACCTCACATATTTCTAATCTGTGAGGTGTTTTTTTTTAAAATATTACTTTAAATTTTCTTGATAAAGTAAATAAGATTAGAAGCAAAAATCAATTTAACAACATCTATTTTAAAGGTTCAATAGCTCCTTAAAATTTATAATGAAAACCATTTTTTAACCAACTCTTTTTCAATAGGAGGAACAGTCTTGTGTAAAAAATCATTTTTTAGATTATCATACTTATAATCTTTAGACCATTCTTCAATATTTTCTGACAGTTCTTTTAAAGAATTACAAATAAAGCTTAACTCTTCTGATGTAATTGTTGGGTGAATTGACAAGCGAATCCAACCTGGTTTATCCGTACTGCAGCCAAGTAAAATTTCATCTTTTATTCTATTAGATGTTGCTTGATCTACATTTAATAAAAAATGTCCGTAAGTTCCTGCACAAGAACAACCTCCTCTAGTTTGAATTCCGAATCTATCATTTAATATTTTTACAACCATATTAAAGTGATGTTTTTCAAAATAAAAAGAAAAAATACTTAGTCGGTCTTTATGGTTTGGTGCTAATATTTTTACTCCCGAAAGGCTTTCTAAAGTTTCAAATACTACTGCATTAATTTCATCTTCCCTTTTCTTAATGTTTACAACGCCCATTTTGTCTTTCAACTGAATAGAAAGCGCAATTTTTATAGCCTGCATAAAACCTGGTGTTCCACCATCTTCTCTTGTTTCTACATCCACAAAATAATCATGCTGCCCCCAAGGATTTGTATAACTTACTGTACCTCCACCTGGGTTATCTGGCACCACGTTTTTATACAATTTTTTATTAAAAACTAAAACTCCAGAAGTTCCTGGACCTCCTAAAAACTTATGAGGAGAAAAGAAAATCGCATCTAACTGTTCATCTTCATTTTCTGGGTGCATATTTATATCTACATAAGGAGCACAACAAGCAAAATCGACAAAACAGAGTCCGTTGTATTTATGTATTAATTTTGCAACTTCATGATATGCCGTTTTAATTCCTGTAACATTAGAACAGGATGTTATAGAAGCAATCTTTATTTTTCTGTGTTCGTATTTCTTAATACACTCTTCAAATTTCTTTACACATAACAGACCTTCATCATCACAAGGAACTACCTCAACATCTGCAATTGTTTCTATCCATGATGTATGGTTAGAGTGATGCTCCATATGAGAAACAAAAACAATAGGTCTAATTTCATCTGGAATATGAGTATGCTCTTTTAAATTTTCTGAAACTTTTAATCCTAAAATTCTTTGAAATTTATTAACAACACCTGTCATTCCTGTACCAGAAGTAATTAAAACATCATTATCATTTGCATTAACATGACGCTTAATAATACTTCTAGCCTCATGATATGCTAAAGTCATAGCAGCACCAGAAGTTGATGTTTCTGTATGTGTATTTGCTATAAACGGTCCAAATTCATTTATTAACTTTTCTTCAATTGGACGGTATAGTCTTCCGCTTGCGGTCCAATCTGTATATATTAATTTTTGCTCCCCATACGGAGATTGAAAAGTCTGGTTAATACCAACGATATTTTTTTTAAACTGATTAAAATAATTTTCTAAATCAGATTTTACTATGTTGTTTTTATTTGCTGAAATCATAATTAAAATTATTTAAATTTTTTAATACCTTCTTTCATCCAGTTATAATAGTCATCGCTATTAGGAGTATATCCTACTGGCGCATTTAAATCTTCTTCATCATGATTCATTAAAACATAAAAAGGTTGCGTATTGGTCTTGTACTTAATGGTTTGCATTTCACTCCATTTCTGACCAATATACTTTAGTTTTTTACCAGGTCTTAATTTGCTTTCTACCACTTCGTCATCCGCTAACTTTCGTTTATCATCAACATATAAAGAAATTAGAATTACGTCATTTTTAAGCATTTTTAAAATATTTGGTTGCACCCAAACATTTTGCTCCATTTTTCTACAATTTACACAAGCATGTCCTGTAAAGTCCATCATTACTGGCTTCCCTACTTTTTTAGCATACGCCAAACCTTTATCATAATCGTTAAATGATAAAATATTATGTGGAGGCATTAAATGTGCTCCATCAGGAATTTCTGTCTGAGAGGCATCTCCAGAACCTAGTTTCATATAACCTACTCCGTAAGGAGATTCGCTATAATGCTGTGGTGGTGGAAAAGCGCTAATTAAATTTAAAGGTGCTCCCCATAAACCTGGTAACATATACAATGTAAAAGTTAATGAAAATAATCCCAAACCTAATCTACCAACAGAAATATGTTTTATCGGAGAATCGTGTGGTAATTGTATTTTTCCGAAAAGATATAAAGTTAACCCTCCAAAAACGGCAATCCAAATAGCAATAAACACTTCTCTTTCTAACCAGTGTAATTGAAGTACTAAATCTGCATTCGATAAGAATTTGAAAGCCAAAGCAAGTTCTAAGAACCCTAAAACTACTTTTACGGTATTTAACCAACCACCAGATTTTGGCAAAGAATTTAACCAACCAGGAAAAGCAGCAAATAATGCAAATGGTAAAGCAATTGCTAAAGAAAAACCTAACATGCCCACTATTGGACCTATTTGACTTCCACCAGCTGCAGCTTCTACTAATAAAGTACCAACAATAGGGCCTGTACAAGAAAAGGATACAATAGCCAATGCTAAAGCCATAAAAAAGATACCTATTAAACCACCTCTATCTGCTTGAGAATCTACTTTATTTGCCCAAGAATTTGGTAACATAATTTCGAAAGCTCCTAAAAAGGACGCTGCAAAAACCAATAATAAAACAAAGAAGATAACGTTAAACCACACATTTGTAGAAAGTGCATTTAATGCATCTGCTCCGAAAAGAAGACTGACTAAAACACCTAATAAAACGTAAATTACAATAATTGAAAGTCCGTAAATAATGGCATTTTTAATTCCTGCAGCCTTTGTTTTACTTTGTTTTGTAAAAAAGCTCACTGTCATTGGTATCATCGGGAATACACAAGGCGTTAACAATGCAGCAAAACCAGATATAAAGGCAATTAAAAAGATTGAAATTAAACCTCTTTGATTATTGTCTTCACTTGGTGTGTTTGTCGTGGTACTTTTTATAACACTTTCTTTTTCTGATGTTATACTTGCAGTTGAAATATCTTTTGTAACAGTTGTATTATTAAAATTAAATTCTAAATCTATATAAGTAGGCGGCAAACATCTGCTATCATCACAAACCATAAACTCTACTTCTCCTATTATTGCAGTAAGTTCTGTACTTGTAATTTTTACTTTTTGCTTAAAAGTTGCACTGTCTTCAAAAAACTTAATAACCATATTAAAAACAGGGTCATCTATCGTATGTCCCTCTTCTTCTACAACATTATCTATTAAAGAATAACCTTCATTTTCTTCAAAAGTAAATGAAGTAGGTATTGGTCCATCTTCTGGCACATTTTGTGAGTATAAATGCCAACCTCTATCTATACTTGCCTTTGCTACAAGATTGTATTCAGTTTCTGATACTTTTTCTACAGAAGTAGTCCATTTTACAGGTTCAAAAACTTGAGCGTATGATGTAAACCCAAGCGTTAATAATAAAATTAAAATTATTTTCTTCATCTGTTTCTATTTGGTATTTAGTATCAGTTTTATTTTTAAAACTTTTAAGTTAAAGGAGAATAATAAGGTCTTACTAATTACGTTTTAGATAAGTAGTGAGTACTTTTTTTTTAAAGCACCAATATTAATATTTCTAAGGAAGTCTACAAAGTATTATAGGTTAATTATATTATAATTTTCCTTATAAAACACTTCTAATAAATCCATATAAAAAAGATTAAAACTAGTCTGCTTCTTATATTCTTTTTAATAATTTGACTTCCTTTTTTTAAAACCTTTTTATGGTAAATTTACCTTGTGTTACTATTCTAATTTCTAGAAGTTAAACAGCTACTAAGATATCAACTTTATCTGAATTAGAATTAAATTGTATGCAAATCTTAGCTTAATAATACCACACATACACTTGGCTAAATTAAGAATAACAACAAGTTAAACTAAAAACACATACATCACTCTAATCAACTTTCTCTCCTAAACATTAAACTTACATTAATATAAACACCTTTAAAATTCGAGTCCGTTTTATGCTTAATCCATTTATATACGTAAATAAAACGTTCATTATTCAAAATTTTATAAATACAAAATGCATTGATACAATTAAACTATCTTTGCATAAAAAATAATCAATGCAGTTTTCTGAATTACCTTTACATAAATCCATCTTAAAAGCAGTTGCTGAAGAGCGATTTCACAGACCAACACAAGTACAAGAAAAAGCAATTCCTTTAGTTTTAGCTAAAAAAAACGTAATTGTTTCTGCACAAACAGGTACTGGAAAAACTGCTGCTTTTGCTTTGCCAATAATTCAGCTTTTATTAGATAAAGAAGTAGAAGAGGATAAAAAAGCTAAAAAGAAGATAAAATCATTAATTATAACACCAACTCGTGAGTTAGCAATACAAATTTTAGAAAATTTTGTGAGCTACAGTAAATACACCGATTTAAAAACTACCGCTGTTTTTGGTGGTGTATCTTTAGAACCTCAAAAAGAAATATTAGGTGAAGGTGTAGATGTTTTGGTTGCAACTCCTGGTAGATTAATTGATTTACAATTACAAGGAAACATCGATTTAAGTGCTATTGAAATTTTTGTATTAGATGAAGCAGATTTAATGTTAGACATGGGCTTTATTGCCGATGTTAAAAAAATAGAAGCATTATGTCCTAAGCAAAAACAAACATTACTTTTCTCTGCGACAATTCCAGAAAAAATAGATGAATTGGCTAAAAGGATTTTAAAAAGTCCTATTAAGATTGAAATAAATCCAGAAGAAACTACGGCAAAAAACATTGGTCAGTTATTGTATTATCTTCCAAAGAAAAACAAAACCGATTTATGCTTGCATTTGCTAAGAAACACCATAAACGGGAAAATAATTATTTTTAGACGTACCAAGTTTGGTGTAGATAAATTAGAGGAATCGCTACTTAAAAATGGCTATAAAGTTACAAGTATTCATGGTGATAAAACCCAAGCAATACGTAACAAAGCTATTGAAGATTTTAAAGATAAAAAAGCAAATATTTTAATTGCGACAGATGTTGCAGCACGTGGAATTGACATTACAAATGTAGATGCCATTATTAATTTTGATATTCCTAACATACCAGAAACGTATATTCATAGAATTGGTAGAACAGGTAGAGCTGGTAAATCTGGAATTGCTTTTTCTTTCTGTTCTCCAGATGAAAATGCTTATATTAAATTAATTGAAACGTTAATTGAAAAAACAATTAAAGTTATTGCAGAACATCCTTATCCTATTGCACCACCAAAACACAGAAAAAAACAGCCAAATACGGAAAGTAAACATAATAAAGGAAGAAAGTCTGAAGCTTCTAAGAAGAATAAAAAACGTTGGTATTAAACTTAGCTCACCTTTTAAAATTATAGCATAAAAAAACCCCAAGTGAAAACTTGGGATTTTTTGTAAATAGAGGAAAAAGTTCAATTAATCTCTAAATCATTTCTCTTATAATACTTTTATTGAACAACCAATTGCTCTAGTGTTTCTTTTTGTAGGCTTTTTTCCAGACAATAAAGCATCTACAACATTTTCTACATATTTTTCAGTTACAGCATCCTCATCTCTAGAACTATTATCTATTGCTCCAATATATTCAACTTTCATACTTGGTTTGCTAACCACAAATACATGCGGTGTTTTAGTTGCTCCAAATTTTGGATATACTTTTTGTTCTTCATCTAATAAATAAGGAAACGTGAATCCTTTCTCTTCTGCCCTAACCTTCATATCTTCTAAACTATCTCCTTTAGAAGCCTTCGGATCATTCGGATTGATAGCAATTACAGGGTAACCTAATTTTTTATATTTTAAATCTAAAGCGATTATTCTATCTTCATTAGCTACAGAATACGGACACGTATTACACGTAAAAATGATAACAAAACCCTTTGCTTCAGAATAATCTGATAGAGAAACCATTTTATCATCAATATTCTTTAACGTGAAATCTTCTATAGTGTTACCTACTTGGTAACCATCTGCCATTTTTATTGTAAAGGCACTTGCCACAAGAACTACAAATAGGACTAAAATCGATTTTGTAAATTTCATATTGTTACTTTGTAAGTTTATAAAATAGTTTTCAATTCAGACTCTAGTTCTTCATAATCGAAAGATTTCTCGTAAAACGTTCTTCCTTTTGCATTGTAAATTAATGTAGCTGGTATGGCTCCAGACCAAGTAGAATCTATGGCTTTAATCCAAACATCTTCATTAATATCATTTAATAAAACAACTTTAGACTGTAAATTATGTTTATTGATAAAAGGAATCAATCTTTTATCTACTTGTTTCGGAAAGTCTAAACTCACCAAAATGACTTCTACATTTTTAGCTGCGTATTCTTTGTTTAATTTTTCAAATGCCGGTAATTCTTTTACACAAGGAGCACACCAAGTTGCCCAAAAATTAACAACGTATGTTTTACCATCATTTTTTTCTAACAAAGGTTTCAATTCATTGTATGTATAAGACTTTACTGAAGTTACTTTTTGTGATTCTTCTTTTACTTCTCCTTTTTTACAGGAAAATAAAAGGGACAAAAATAGCAAAGAATAAAAACCGTTTTTAAACATTTTATAAAATTACAAAGAAGATATCTCACTAAAAAACAATTAACTAATCCTTAACAAAAAAGCCTCATAAAACTAAGTTTATGAGGCTCTAATACTAATCTATTTTTCTGTTAGAAAATTTCGTTTAAAATTTTAGCCAAACGAATTCCTCCTTTTTGTAATTGAGTTCTTACAGTTCCTAAATGATTATAAGAATATCTGTATTTTAAATTCTCACCAACTTTTACAGATTTATAAACTTCTTTTGTAACCTCATGAACTTCATCTACCCAATCTACAACAGTTCCTTTTTCAATTGCTTTAATTTCTGCTTTTGATAAATCTTTGGCGTTTTCAGCCAATTCAATATAACTCATGTTGTATTCTTCTATTATTTTAGAATCCCAAACCGAGTGTAAATTTGTCCCCTTACCAAACCACTGAAGCTGTATAGTATTACCACCTTTGTCTTCTCTTTGTCCAACATGCATTGGTTGGTGTAAATCTCCAACTAAATGTACCAACATTTTTAAATAGAAAACTTTATCTTCTTCAGAACTATTGTCATCCTTTAAAACCTCTATACATTTATAGATACCAGTAACCATATCTCCTGCCGGATTTTTTTCTGCATCTGCATACTTTTCATCTAAGCCCATATTTACATAATGCCAAGAATAAAATTCGTTGTATTTTTTATCAGATTTTATCTCATCACCAAAGGTGGATACAAATGCCAAACTTTGTCCTTTTAACAATTTATCAATTTTTCTTTTGGCTTTGTTTGTTAAATGATTTTCGGCAATTTTCCCCGTAGTTCTATGTCCTGTTGGTCCCCAAAAAACAGTTTCTTCTGCTGAAAAATTTGAGAATAAAAATATCGATAGTATAAAAAGTACTTTAATCTTCATTTTGTGTTTTTAAAATTATGTTTCAACAAATTTATAAAATTATTCTTCACCAAATTTGTAAATCTTAAAAATAATACTATATCTTTACGATATCATTTTAATATCATTATAAAACAACTCATATGAAAGCAGAAAAAATTATTAAACCAGCAAACGGTTATTTAATGTTATTAATCGTACTACTATTATTTATTGGCGGAATTGTATTATCTGCAATGGAAGAAACAATTGTATATATGATTGTTAGTCTAATTGGCTTTATTGGTTTCTTCGGATTTATTCTTGTAAACCCAAATACTTCTAAAGTAATTTTACTGTTTGGTAAATATGTTGGTACTATTAAAGCGAATGGATTGTATTGGGCAAATCCTCTTTATAAGAAAAAAACAATTTCTTTAAGAGCTAGTAATTTCGATTCTGAACGTTTAAAAGTAAACGACAAATTAGGAAATCCAATTATGATTTCTACCATTTTGGTTTGGAGAGTTACAGATACGTATAAAGCTGCTTTTGATGTTGATAATTACGAAAACTTTGTACGTGTGCAAACAGATGCGGCCGTAAGAAAATTGGCAAGTATGTATCCGTACGATAATTTTGCAGATGAAGGTCATGACGAAGATATTACCTTACGTTCTAGTGTTAATGAAGTTTCTGAAGCTTTAGAAAAAGAAATTGACGAACGTTTAACAATTGCAGGTATTGAAGTTTTAGAAGCAAGAATTGGGTATTTAGCCTATGCTAATGAAATTGCTTCTGCCATGTTAAAAAGACAACAAGCAACTGCTATTGTAGCTGCAAGACATAAAATTGTACAAGGTGCTGTGGAAATGGTAGAAATGGCTTTAAACGAATTAAGTAGAAAACAAATTGTTGAGTTAGATGATGAACGAAAAGCTGCAATGGTAGGTAATTTATTGGTTATTTTATGTGGAGATAAAGAAGCGTCTCCTGTTGTAAATGCAGGAACTTTGAGTCATTAAAACACCGTAGATCTAAATAGAATCTCAAAAAAATAACATATGAAAGAGTACAAGTTTTTAAAACAAAAAATAAGTTGGTCTAACAGCCAGAAAAATTTTGAAGACGAAATAAATGACCACGCTAAACAAGGTTGGCGCGTAATTAATGTTTATGCAAATACCAATGGTGGCGTTTATGCCGTTTTAGAAAAAGATAAAAATCGTTAAAATGAAAATTTTTAAAGAAGAACAACACTTTAGACAAACGTGGTTAGTGGTAGTATTAATTATTGCCTCCATTGTACCTGTTACAATGATGATAAAAAAATACTTAAAAGAAGATACAACGTTATCTACTCAAGAGTTTTTAATTACAATTGGGGTTATTATAGTATCAATTTCATTATTTTTTTTCTTTAAATTAACCACTAGAATTGATGAAAAAGGAATCCATTACCAGTTTTTTCCTTTACATTTTAAAGTGAAAACAATTCCTTGGAATACCATTTCTAGAGCATATGTTAGAACGTATTATCCTATAAGCGAATTTGGTGGTTGGGGATTAAGAGGTGGCTTCTTTTTTAATAAAGGAAAAGAAAAAGCAGTAAATGTTTCTGGTGATATTGGCATTCAACTTATATTAAAAAACGGTAAGAAATTATTAATTGGTACTCAAAAAAAAGAAGAAGCTAAAAGAGTTTTAGAAACTTATAATTCAAAAATTAACTAATATGATTCGTTTTATTACTTATTTCATAATCATAACTTTAGGAACCTTAACTTCTTCTGCACAGTTAAAAACTGAAGAAATTTTAATAAAAAATGGAGAGATAGAGCTTCCAGGAACCTTAACTTTTATGGAAGAAAAAACGCCTTTAATAATTTGGATTCATGGTTCTGGACCTATAGACAGAAACGGAAATCAGCCTGCACAAAACGTAAAAGCAAACTATATTAAACAGTTTAGGGATTCTATCAATAAAGAAAATATTGCATTTTTTAGTTATGATAAAAGAACGGCTAACAAGAATAACAGCAAGTTACTAGCACATACAAAAATTACAGATTTCGTACTGGATGCAGAAAAAGTAATTACACATTTTAAAAATGAAAACCGTTTTTCTAAAATTATTTTAGTTGGCCATAGTCAAGGTTCATTAATTGCAATGATGGCTTCTAAAGAGGTCGATAAATATATTTCTATTGCTGGTACAGGAGAACAAATTGATGAAACAATTATAAAACAAATCACAAAAAACAACGCTCCACTAGGTGTTGCAGCCAGAAAACAATTTGATACTTTAAGAGTAAAAGGTAAAATTGAAACTGTACACCCGTTTTTAATGAGCATATTTGGCAAACCAAATCAGGCTTTTTTATACGATTGGATGCAATTGAATCCTAAAACTGAAATTAAGAAACTACATATTCCTATTTTAATTATTAATGGTGATAAAGATATTCAGGTAAGCATAGAAGATGCTAAAATGTTGCATGCTGCAAATACAGATTCAAAATTGGTAATTATAGAAAACATGAATCATGTTTTAAAGGACATTCAAAAAGAAGAAGACAATATAAAATCTTACTATTCTTCGGAATACCAAATCTCAGATAAACTAATAAAAACCATTAGTTTATTTATAAAAAAATAACATGGCAAAGAAAAAAGCATTCGCGTTGCGAGTAAATGAAGACATGATAAAGGCTATTGAAAAATGGGCTGCAGATGAATTTCGTTCTACAAACGGACAGATAGAATGGATGCTTATGCAAGCACTTAAGGAAGCTAAAAGAGAACCTAAGAAAAAAGAAGAGTAAATTAATATCTTTTAAATGCTAAGGACAAACTGGTGTAATAATATCAACTACTCTATTTTATAGTCTACTTATTTTAAAAAAAACATCAAATTCCATAATAATAAATTTCAATTTTTATATTCACCACATAATTTGTGATAAGATATCTCTTTTAGTTTCTCTATTATTTCTTTATCGATTGGAAATACATAATCATCTTGAAACCAAACAATTCTTAATGAAGAAAAATCTTTACCAGCATCTTTTAAGTTTTTATTTGACCGAACTGTAATTCTGCAGGTAACTTTAGGTATTGAATAATTATCTTCTGAAAGATATGAGATATGAGTCTGCTGAGGTTCTATAACATAAATTTCATTAAAGCGTTTGTCTTTGCCTTCTCTATAAATAATCTCAGCATTATAACTTTGATTCGGAAAGCCTTCCAACAAATTACTATAAGTTAAATTTTGATCAATACTACTTATACAAACCTCTAAATCACCATCCACAATTATTTTATCACTCATCTTTTTGAAATTCAATTTTTAATAAGAATATTTATTACACACCAAACTATAAGGTATCTCCTTGATTTTTTTAAGAATCTTATTTTCTATAGGCAATGCAAAATCATCTTGAAACCAAATAATAGTAAGACTAGAAAAATCACAATTATCTATTACCCCATCAAACTTCACATAAGCTCTACAAATAACAGCAGGTAACCTACGTTTGTATATTTTAAAAAACGGTATCTTTATTCTAGGTGGTTCTAATAAATAAGTGCCCTTCCCTCCACCAGATCTATTTTTTTCTAAATTTAGAATATTCGCATTTATTAGCTTATTTGGTTTTTCTGACTTTAACCCACTATATGTTTTTTCTTGATCTAAACTATAAATAAGCACCTCTTTATCTCCTTCAACTATTAGTCTTTTGTTTTTAACTTTAAATATTTCTGTATAAAAATCCATTTTTTAAGTTATTATTTAGCTTTTTGACACCTATATTATTAGTTGTTAATTACTTTGAATTTAAAACTAATAATCTCCCTTACTTACAATACAATCTCAGAAACTACCGCTTAGACACACCATACCACAACTATATATTAGTTTGATATAACCATGAAAATAAAACAAGTTTTGAAACAGAAACATTCTTACCGAAAGCGAATTGCATAGCTTCCCAAATATAAGAAATTAAGGTAACGCTTTAAAAAGAAGTTCATTTGAATTAGAGTATTACCAAATCGATTTAAATTAATCGTCTAATATTACAAAAATAGATAAATTGATTTCCCCAAAAATTAAAACAACATAAACATTAAAAATCAACGCTCAATTTTAATTGAGCGTTTAGTATTTTGTATATTGCCTACTTGATAAAAATCAATTAAAATCTAATTTTTTTGATCTAATTAATTTATGAATAATAAAATACTAATTATCTGTTTAATACTTTACTGTTTTCAAGTAAATGCACAATCTTCCGCTGAAAGCAAATTAGGTACTTGGTATATGTACAATGGTTCTTATAAACTTTCTAAAAACATCAAACTTACCACCAATGCCCATTTTAGGTATTATGAACTAGCATCAGAATATCAACAAGAAATTTATAGGTTGGGAGTCAATTATGCTTTTAATAATAAAATGAACGTTACAGCTGGTAGTGTATATTCCATAACTGACACTTCTTACAAAAAAGATGCTGCAGATTTATATGAATATCGTTTTTATCAAGATTTAAACTATAAAGATAATTGGAATAAAATTAGAGTAAAACATCGTGTACGATTAGCACAAAGATTTAAAAGAAAAAACGCAACAAATGAGGTTGCCCACAGAATACGATATGGCTTATTTTTAAACTATCCAATTTCTAAAAATTGGGAAACTTACACTTTTAGCGAGCTTTTTATAAAATTTGCAACCAAAGCTTATAGTCAAAATAGAACGGGTGCAGGTATTCTTAAAAAAATCGATGATAATCTAAAACTAAAATTAGGTTACTTTTACACAAAATTTTCAAATAGTGATCTTCATAGGTTACAAGTAGGAATAATTTTAAAAACAGACTTTACAAAAAAAACAATTTAAATATGACAACACCCACTTTTACAAATGACGCAATCGTTTTTGGAATCTTAATGTTATCACTCGGTTTCGTTTTCTATACGGAAAATATAAAAAGTGGTTTCTGGCATAAATTTTACAAGATTGTACCAGGTTTATTTATGGCATATTTCATTCCTGCTATTTTTACTACTGCCGGCATCATATCCCCAGAATGGGAAACATTAAGCACGGCAGGAGAAGTTGTAAAAGGAAAATCGCAATTGTATTATATTTCTAGTCGATTTTTATTGCCTGCTGCCTTAGTTTTAATGACACTAAGTATCGATTTAAAAGCTATTTTCAACCTAGGTTCTAAAGCATTAATTATGTTTTTTACGGGAACTGTAGGTATTATTATTGGAGGACCAATAGCTATTTTATTAATTTCAATTTTCTCTCCAGAAACGGTTGGTGGCTCTGACTTTGATGCTGTTTGGCGTGGTCTATCTACACTTGCAGGAAGTTGGATTGGTGGTGGTGCAAACCAAACAGCCATGTTAGAAATTTACAAATACAACCCTGCAAAATATGGAGGAATGGTGTTTGTAGATATTGTAGTTGCTAATGTTTGGATGGCTATTCTATTAATAGGAATTGGTAAAAAAGATAAAATAGACAAATGGTTGGGTGCAGATACTTCTGCCATTGAAGATTTAAAAGATAAAGTTTCTTTATTTGCTAAGAAAGTAAAAAGGAATCCTTCTGTAACAGACTTTATGATAATTCTTGCTATTGCTTTTGGTACTGTTGGTTTTGGTCATTTTACTGCAGCATATTTAAGTTCTTTTTTTAGTGATTTAGTTGCAGGTATAGAGTCTGAAACATGGAGAAACATCTTTACTTTCTTAGGTTCTAGTTTCTTTTGGTTGATTAGCATTTCTACCGTTATTGCAGTAATCTTATCTTTTACAAAAGCAAAAAATTACGAAGGAGCAGGTGCAAGTAAAATTGGAAGTGTATTTATTTACATTTTGGTTGCTACCATTGGGATGAAAATGGATTTAGCAATGATTTTTGACAATGTAGGATTAATTGCTATTGGTCTTGTTTGGATGTCTATTCATGCTGGTTTATTAGTATTAGTAGCTAAATTAATAAAAGCACCTTATTTCTTTTTAGCACTTGGTAGTCAAGCAAATGTTGGTGGTGCAGCTTCTGCCCCAATTGTGGCACAAGCTTTTCACCCTTCTTTAGCAACAGTTGGTGTTTTATTGGCTGTTTTTGGATATGCAATAGGAACAATAGGTGCTATTTTGTGTACCATTTTAATGGAATTATCCGCAACACTTTAAATAAAAATGAGCATATTTGCAGACGAAAATTTTAGATTTATGAAGAAAATTATTACGCTTTTAGTCCTTTCAATTTTAATTACAGCTTGTTCTTCTAAAAAAGAAGGAAATATGACTGTTCAAGGGCAAATTAAAGGTCTTAAAAAAGGGACTTTATACCTTCAAAAAATGAAAGATACATTGTTAGTATCTGTAGACTCTGTTAAATTATTAGGGAGTGATAAATTTACTTTAACCGATAATGTAGAATCTCCTGTACTGTACTATTTAACGTTTGACGGAAATACAAGTAATAAAAGAATTTTATTTTTTGGTGAAAAAGGAATTATTACCATTAATGATAACGTAGAAAATTTTGGATATACTCCAGAAATAATGGGTTCTAAAAATCAAGAGATTTTAGAAAAATTTAATAAAGTTAAAAGTAAGTTTCAAGAGCAGCGATTAGAATTCATCAAGAAAGACTTTGATGCTAAAAAAGCAAACGACCAAGAATTAATTACTCAACTAGAGAAAGACTATCAAAATCTAGTAAAAAGAAGAGTTTTATATACTACCAATTTTGCGCTTACAAATGCAGATTTAGAAGTAGCTCCTTACATTGGTTTAACAGAAATGTATGATGCTAGTTTAAAAATGTTAGATACGGTGAATAATTCTTTATCAGATAATGTAAAAAACTCAGATTACGGAAAACGTTTTCAAGAATACTTAAATTCTATCAAAGAAAAATAGAGAAAATATTTTTCTCCTATAAACAATAAAAACGAGCAATTTGCTCGTTTTTTTGTTTTAATAAAGGCAAGAACACTAATTAAATTATTGTAGAAAAATTCCAGATCTGTTTTAACTATAAAATAATTACATTTTAAGACACTATTATAAACAGCTGAAACATCTATATTTAATCTCTTATTAAAGGCAACGTAGAACATCTAAGCAACCCTTCTTGTTTTGCTATTTCTGAATATGCTACTTCCTCTACGATAAAACCATTTTCTCTAAGCCAAGTGTTTAATCTTGTAAAGTTTTTTTCAGAAATAATAACTTCTTCAGAAATTGAAAAAACATTACTATTCATACTATACATTTCATCTTTAGTTATCTCAAAAATGTTTTCCTTTCCAAAGAAATTTACCAACCATTCATATTCTCTTTCAACTAAAAAACCGTTTTTATGAAGAATAGCCTTGTCTTTTCCTATTGGTTGAAAACAGCAGTCTAAATGCAACGCATTATCTTTAGCGTTCGTATTCGATTTTCTTAACTCAAAAGATTTTACTATTTTTTCAGGAAATAATTCTTGAAGCGCAATTATAGCATCCATATTTGTACGTGCTGTAATATAATCGGCATAATCACTTCCAGAATAGGTACCAACAAAAATATATTCATTCCACGGCATTACATCACCACCTTCTACATGACATTCTTTGGGTAAAACAACCACTTTAGAAGGATCTATTTGTGAGATAACTTTATCTATCGCTTTATATTCTTTTTCTCTGTCTGGTAGAATATTAGCTTCTATAAAAGTGTCTTCTATTACAAAAGCAATATCTCTAGCAAATATTTGATTGTAATTTTCAATTATATCTGGTCTAAATACTTCTACATCATACTTTTTTAAAACTTCCGCAACAGCTTCCATCTCTAAGTTCATTGCAGATTCTTTAGGATATGTACCCGCTAAAACGTGTTCTATACTCTTAGGATCATAACAGTCTTCAACTTTTGGTACTCCTCCATTACTTTTGGCAGTACCTAAAATTACAGCTCTTAATCTAGCTGTTTCGTTTTTTATATTTAGTTCTAACATAGATAATATGGATAAAAAAAAGCTCCATAAAATTATGAAGCTTTGATTTTGTAAATGTAATAAAATTTATCTTTTTTCTAAACCTACAAAAGGTCTTAAATTTTCTCCTGTATAAATTTGACGTGGTCTACCTATTGGTTCTTTTTTAAGACGCATTTCTTTCCATTGAGCAATCCAACCTGGTAAACGTCCTAAAGCAAACATTACCGTAAACATTTCTGTTGGAATTCCCATAGCTCTGTAAATAATACCTGAATAAAAATCTACATTCGGGTATAATTTTCTTTCTACAAAATAAGGATCATTTAAAGCTTCTTGCTCTAAACTTCTTGCGATATCTAAAATAGGATCTTCAACTCCTAAATCATTTAAAACATCATCTGCTGCAGCTTTAATAATTTTAGCTCTAGGATCGAAGTTTTTATAAACTCTATGTCCAAATCCCATTAAACGGAAAGGATCATTTTTATCTTTTGCTTTGGCCATGTACTTTTTAGTATCACCACCATCAGCTCTAATTCCTTCTAACATTTCTAATACCGCCTGGTTTGCTCCACCATGTAATGGCCCCCAAAGTGCAGAAATTCCTGCAGAAAGAGAAGCAAATAAACCAGCGTGAGAAGAACCTACAATTCTTACTGTAGAAGTAGAACAGTTTTGTTCATGATCTGCATGTAAAATCAATAATTTATCTAATGCATCTTTAACAATTGGGTTTATTACAAAATCTTCATTAGGTTGTTTAAACATCATAAACATAAGATTCTCTACATATCCTAAAGATTTTTGTCCATAATTTAAGTGCATTCCTTTTTGCTTACGCATAGTCCAAGCTACTAGAACTGGAAATTTAGCCATAATACGTACAATAGCATTATACATATCTTCACTAGACTCAATGTTTACAGAAGATGGGTTAAATGCCGTTAATGCGCTTGTTAAAGAAGACAAAACTCCCATTGGGTGAGCTGTCTTTGGAAAAGCTTCTAAAATCTTTCTAACATCATCATCAACTAAAGAATGGTCTCTAATATCATTATGAAATTTATCTAATTCCGTTTTTGTAGGTAAGTTACCAAATATTAAAGCATAAGAAACTTCTAAAAAGTCTGCTTTTTCAGCTAACTCTTCAATTGAATAACCTCTATAACGTAAAATTCCTTTTTCTCCATCTAAAAAAGTAATAGCACTTTCACAAGAGCCTGTATTCTTATAACCAGGATCTATAGTTATAACTCCATTAGTTGCACCTCTTAAGGTTTTTATATCTATGGCTAATTCATTCTCTGTTCCTTTTACGATCGGAAACTCATAAGATTTATCCCCAATTTGTAATTTAGCTGTATCTGACATTTAATGATGATTTTTAAGTATTGTTAAGTTTGACGAAGATACCAAATTTTAGAGCATTTTAAAAGGAGCTATTGATAGTTTTTAGATATTTTAAAATAAAGGTAATTTATATAAGAATTAAACAAAAAAAACCTCATAATTTCTTATGAGGTTGTAATATCTATAAAAAAATAATTCTTATAAGTTAAAAGCTTTTTCTCCTGGGAAATAAGCCGTTGCTCCTAATTCTTCTTCAATACGTAATAATTGGTTGTATTTTGCCATTCTATCAGAACGAGAAGCAGAACCAGTTTTAATTTGTCCACAGTTTAATGCTACTGCTAAATCTGCAATAGTATTATCTTCTGTTTCACCAGATCTATGAGACATTACTGAAGTATAACCTGCATTTTTAGCCATATTTACAGCTGCAATAGTTTCAGTTAAACTACCAATTTGGTTTACTTTAATTAAAATTGAGTTTGCAATACCGTTTTCAATTCCTTTAGCCAAACGCTCTACATTTGTTACAAATAAATCATCACCAACTAATTGAACTTTATCCCCAATTAATTCAGTAAGGTATTTTGTACCATCCCAGTCATTTTCATCCATTCCATCTTCAATAGAAATAATAGGATATTTACCAGCTAGTTCAGCTAAATAATCTGCTTGTTCTTTACTAGTTCTAATTTTACCAGTTTCACCTTCAAACTTAGTATAGTCGTATTTTCCATTCACATAAAACTCTGCAGCAGCACAGTCTAAAGCAATTTTAATTTCTTCACCAAAAACATACCCAGCATTTTTAACTGCTAAAGCAATAGTTTCTAAAGCATCTTCAGTACCACCTGCTAAGTTAGGAGCAAATCCTCCTTCATCACCAACAGCAGTAGATAAACCTCTATCGTGTAAAACTTTCTTTAAGTTATGGAAAATTTCAGAACCCATTTTTAAAGCTTCAGTAAAAGTTTTCGCTTTAACTGGCATAATCATAAATTCTTGAAATGCAATCGGAGCATCTGAATGAGAACCACCATTAATGATATTCATCATTGGTAATGGTAAAGTATTAGCAGAAACACCACCTACATATCTATATAAAGGCATACCTAACTCATTAGCAGCAGCTTTAGCGGCAGCTAAAGAAACTCCTAAAATAGCATTTGCTCCTAATTTAGATTTATTTGGTGTACCGTCTAAATCAATCATTAATTGATCTATTGCATTTTGTTCAAATACAGAAGTACCTAATAATTCTGCTGCAATAATGTTATTTACATTAGATACTGCTTTTAAAACACCTTTACCCATGTAATCTTTACCACCATCACGTAATTCTACAGCCTCATGTTCTCCTGTAGAAGCTCCAGATGGAACTGCTGCTCTACCTAAAATTCCGTTTTCTGTAGTTACATCTACTTCTACTGTTGGATTACCTCTTGAATCAAAAATTTGACGTGCGTGAACGCTAATTATTATACTCATTTTATTTATTATTTAATTAATTTATGTCTTTTATTTATACTGCTAATTTACAAAAAACCACTCATAAATGAGTGGTTTTAAATAGTTACTTACGAAAACGTTTTCAGATGAAATAAATTAACAGATGTTAACTTATCACTGCTTTAGCCTTCGTAATATTTTCTATAAATTGATCGAATAAATACTCAGAATCGTGTGGTCCTGGGCTTGCTTCTGGATGATATTGTACAGAAAAAACATTCTTTTCTTTCATACGAATTCCGGCAACAGTATGATCATTCAAATGAACATGTGTAATTTCTACATTGTCATTAGCTTCTGTTTCTTCTCTATTGATGGCAAAACCATGATTTTGTGAAGTAATTTCTCCTTTCCCTGTCAATAGGTTTTTTACAGGATGATTAATCCCTCTATGACCATTGTGCATTTTATAAGTAGAAATTCCGTTAGCCAAAGCAATTACTTGATGCCCTAAACAGATACCAAATAAAGGTAAATTTCTTTTGATGATTTCTTTAGCAACTTCTTGTGCTTCAATTAATGGTTCTGGATCACCAGGTCCATTAGAAATAAAATAACCATCAGGATTAAAAGCTGATAAATCTTCAAATGTAGCATTGTAAGAAAACACTTTTATGTAAGCTCCTCTTTTTGCTAAATTTCTTAAAATATTCTTTTTAATTCCAATATCTAAAGCAGATATTTTAATTTCAGCATTCTCATCACCTACAAAATAAGGTTCTTTTGTAGATACTTTAGAAGCCAACTCTAAACCTTCCATACTAGGGACTGCAGCTAGTTGCTTTTTTAAATCTTCAATATTATCTACATCTGTAGAAATAATAGCATTCATAGCCCCATTATCTCTAATATACGCCACTAAAGCTCTAGTATCAACATCAGAAATAGCTACAAGATTGTGTTTAGTAAACCAATCTTTTAAATTACCATTAGAGTCAACTCTAGAATGCGTAAAACTAAAATTTCTACAAATTAAACCTGAAATTTTTATTCCATCAGATTCAACTTCGTTGTCATTTACCCCATAATTACCAATATGTGCATTTGTTGCAACCATTAATTGACCAAAATAAGAGGGGTCTGTAAAAATTTCTTGATACCCAGTCATACCTGTATTAAAACAGATTTCTCCAGTAGACGTTCCTTCTATTCCTACGGATTTACCATAAAAAATTGTTCCATCTGCTAATAAAACAAGCGCTTTTTTTCGTGTTTGATATTTCATTGATAGTTGTTGTGTTTCTTAATGCAAAAATATAAAAAAAAGGGATAAACGTAAACGCTTATCCCTTTTATATAATTTAAAAAATTTTCATTTTTTATTCTTCAGATTTTTCTTCTGTTGCTGTTCCTTCTACTTGTGGAGCGTCTGCTTTTTTGCTTCTTCCTCTACGTGTAGTTTTCTTAGCTTTTTTACCATTAGGATTGTAAATTTCGTTGTAATCAACTAATTCAACCATTGCCATAGGAGCATTATCCCCTTGACGATTTCCTAATTTAATAATACGAAGATAACCTCCTGGTCTATCTGCTACTTTTACAGAAATTTCTTTAAATAATTCTGTAACTGCATATTTATCACGTAAGTGAGAAAATACAATACGTCTGTTGTGAGTAGTATCACTTTTAGACTTTGTTATTAATGGTTCTGCAAAAACTCTTAATGCTTTTGCTTTAGCCACTGTAGTGTTAATACGTTTATGTTCTATTAAAGAACATGTCATATTAGCTAACATTGCCTTTCTGTGTGAAGTAGTTCTTCCTAAATGATTATGCTTTTTTCCGTGTCTCATGACCTTTGTTTTATAATTTCATCTTGCATCAACTCGTTATGAGGAGCAAATTATGAAAAATTAATCTCTATCTAATTTGTATTTTGTTAAATCCATACCGAAACTTAAACCTTTAACAATCACTAGTTCTTCTAGTTCTGTTAATGATTTTTTACCAAAGTTTCTAAACTTCATTAAATCACTTTTGTTAAAAGAAACTAAATCTCCTAATGTATCTACTTCTGCAGCCTTTAAACAATTTAAAGCTCTAACAGATAAATCCATGTCGATTAATCTAGTTTTTAATAACTGACGCATGTGTAATGATTCCTCATCATACGTTTCTGTTTGTGCAATTTCATCTGCCTCTAAAGTGATACGCTCATCAGAGAATAACATAAAGTGGTGGATTAATATTTTTGCAGCCTCAGTTAATGCATCTTTTGGATTGATTGATCCATCAGTATCGATATCGAAAACTAATTTTTCATAATCCGTTTTTTGCTCTACACGAAAATTTTCGATTGCATACTTTACATTCTTAATTGGTGTGTAGATAGAATCAGTAAAGATTGTTCCTATTGGTGCTGAAGCTTTTTTATTCTCTTCTGCAGGTACAAATCCTCTACCTTTTTCTATAGTAATTTCTGCATTTAACTTTACAGATTTATCCATGTTACAGATTACTAAATCTGGATTCAATACTTGAAAACCAGAGATAAATTTCTGTAAGTCTCCTGCAGTAAACTGTTCTTGACCAGATAATGAAATAGATACAGTTTCTCTATCTGTTTCTTCTATTTGTTTCTTAAAACGTACTTGTTTTAAGTTTAAAATAATTTCTGTAACGTCTTCTACAACTCCAGATACAGTAGAAAATTCGTGCTCTACACCATCAATTCTTAATGATGTAATAGCAAATCCCTCTAAAGAAGATAAAAGAACTCTTCTTAAAGCGTTTCCTATTGTTAAACCAAAACCTGGTTCTAAAGGTCTAAACTCAAATCTACCTGTAAAATCAGTAGATTCAATCATAATAACCTTATCTGGTTTTTGAAAATTTAAAATTGCCATTTTTCTTCGTTTTAATTGTTACTCGGTTGCGCGGTTTATAAACGTGAAGAAATGTTTATAAACCCTTTGGCCGAATTTCAATGTGTTTAATTTATTACTTAGAATATAATTCTACGATTAATTGTTCTTTGATGTTTTCTGGAATTTGTAATCTTTCTGGTGCTTTTACAAAAGTTCCAGATTTAGTATCTGTATTCCAAGTTAACCATTCAAAAACATTGCTGTTAGAAGCTAATGCATTTTCAATAGCACTTAAAGATTTAGATTTCTCTCTTACAGCTACAACATCTCCATCATTTAAACTATAAGAAGGAATGTTAACTATTTCTCCATTAACAGTAATATGTCTGTGAGAAACTAATTGACGAGCTCCACTTCTAGAGTTAGAAACCCCCATTCTGTAAACAACGTTATCTAAACGAGATTCACATAATTGTAATAAGATTTCACCTGTAATCCCAGAAGCAGCTTGTGCTTGTTTAAACAAGTTACTGAATTGACGCTCTAAAATACCATAAGTATATTTCGCTTTTTGCTTCTCCATTAATTGAGTAGCATATTCAGATTTTTTTCCTCTTCTTCTTGCATTACCATGCTGTCCTGGAGGGAAATTTCTTTTTTCGAAGTTTTTATCTTCTCCAAAAATTGCTTCACCAAACTTACGAGCAATTTTAGTTTTTGGTCCTGTATATCTTGCCATTTCTTTTTGTTGTTATAGATAGGGATTATGAATTAAGGCTTACTCCTTCGATAATCTAGATCCTATCAAATTAAAAAATTAAATTATACTCTTCTTCTCTTCGGTGGACGACATCCATTATGAGGAATAGGTGTAACATCAATAATTTCTGTTACTTCGATACCTGCATTATGAATAGACCTAATAGCAGATTCTCTACCATTACCCGGTCCTTTTACATACACTTTTACTTTACGTAAACCTGCTTCTTTTGCAACGTTTGCACAATCTTCTGCTGCTAATTGAGCTGCATATGGAGTATTCTTTTTAGAACCTCTAAAACCCATTTTACCTGCAGATGACCAAGAAATAACGTCACCTTTTTTATTTGTTAAAGAAATAATGATGTTGTTAAAAGATGCAGTTACGTGCGCCTCTCCAATAGCATCAATTATTACTTTACGCTTTTTTGAACTTGCTTTTGCCATAATTTTTCAGTTTTAGTAATTTAGTTTTCTAACTTTATAGTTTACACTATTATTAGATCTTTATTACTTTATCTAACTTATTTTTTCTTGTTAGCTACAGTTTTTCTCTTACCTTTTCTTGTACGAGAGTTATTCTTAGTTCTTTGTCCTCTTAAAGGAAGACCAAGTCTGTGACGAATACCTCTTTGACAACCGATATCCATCAAACGTTTGATGTTAATCTGTACCTCAGAACGTAGTTCACCTTCAATTGTGAAAGATCCTACTTGTTCTCTAATTGCTGCGATTTGATCATCTGTCCAGTCTTGAACTTTAATGCTCTCATCTACTTTTGCTTCTGCTAGAACTTTTTGAGCTCTGCTGCTTCCTATACCAAAGATGTAAGTTAATGCGATAACACCTCTTTTATTCTTTGGAATATCAATACCTGCTATTCTTGCCATTACCCTTGTCTTTGTTTAAATCTAGGATTTTGTTTATTAATCACGTATAATCTACCTTTCCTGCGAACTATTTTGCAGTCGGCACTTCTTTTTTTAACTGATGCTCTAACTTTCATCTGTTTTGTTTTTTTAGTATCTGTAAGTAATTCTTGCCTTTGATAAATCGTACGGACTCATTTCTAATTTCACCTTATCTCCAGGTAATAATTTGATATAATGCATACGCATTTTACCAGAAATGTGTGCCGTAACAATATGTCCATTTTCTAATTCTACACGAAACATTGCATTAGATAATGCTTCTGTAATTGTTCCGTCCTGTTGAATTGCTGATTGTTTAGCCATATTATTTATTCGATTTTCTGTTGCTATTCCCCGCTTTCATTAAACCATCATAATGACGATTTAATAAGTACGAATTAATTTGTTGCAACGTATCAATTGCAACTCCAACCATAATTATTAATGATGTACCACCATAAAACATGGCCCAACTCTGTTGTACTCCAAACTGAACTACAATTGCTGGTAAAATAGATAATGCTGCTAAAAATAACGATCCTGGGAACGTAATTCTAGATAATACAGAATCTAATCTATCTGCTGTGTCTTTTCCTGGTCTAATACCTGGTATAAAACCACCACTTCTTTTTAAATCATCTGCCATTTTATTCGTAGGAATAGTAATCGCAGTATAGAAATAACTAAAGATGACAATTAACAATGCAAAAATAACATTGTACCATAAACCATTCATATCTTGTAAGCTAGCAATTGCTGGAAATCTCTGAGCTAAAGCAACTGGTAAAAACATAATTGCTTGAGCAAAGATAATTGGCATAACACCTGCTGCATTCAACTTCAAAGGGATATAATCTCTTGAACCTGCAACATTTTGTACATTTCCTACAACCGTTCTTCTAGCATACTGCACTGCAATCTTTCGAACAGCAGTAACTAATAGCACAGTTAATAAAATTACTACAAACCAAACAATGATTTCTATTAAAACCATCATAATTCCACCTGCTCCAGCATTTGTTGTTTTAGCAACAAACTCTTGTAAAAAAGCAGCAGGGAAGTTAGCGATAATACCAACAGTAATTAATAATGATATACCATTACCAACACCTTTATCTGTAATACGCTCTCCTAACCACATTGCAAAAATTGTTCCTGCAGTTAAAATGATGATTGATGATATCCAAAAAGTAGCACCACTTACTAAAAACGCTTCTGGTCCTAAACCAAATTGTGTTTTAATAGCAGTAATATACGTAGGTGCTTGCACTAACGTAATACCAATTGTTAACCATCTTGTTATTTGTGTAATTTTTTTTCTTCCACTTTCTCCATCTTTTTGTAGTTTTTGTAAATAAGGAACCGCAATTCCCATTAACTGAACTACAATAGATGCAGAAATATAAGGCATAATACCAAGAGCCATTACTGACGCCCTAGCAAATGCTCCTCCTGTAAATGCATTCAATAAACCTAAAAGACCTCCAGAAGTACTCTCTTTTAAAGCTGAAAGTTGTAATGGATCTATTCCAGGTAATGGAACAGAAGCCATAAAACGATACACAGCAATTAAACCGATTGTAAGAAGAATTTTATTCTTCAACTCTTCAATACTGAAAATCTCTTTTAATCTATTAATAAAATTCATCATTTACGGGATGTTATAAAGTAACAGCTTCTCCTCCAGCTGCTTCGATAGCTGCTTTTGCTGTTGCTGTAAATTTATGTACAGTTATGTTTAATTTAGCCTTTAACTCTCCACTACCTAATATTTTAATTAAGTCGTTTTTTCTTGCCAATCTATTAGCAATTAAAGTCTCTAAAGTAACTGTATCTGTTATCTTTCCACTATCAACTAAAGATTGTAATTTATCGATATTGATACCTTGATATTCAACACGATTAATATTTGTGAAACCAAATTTTGGTACACGTCTCTGAAGTGGCATTTGCCCTCCTTCGAAACCAATCTTTTTAGAATAACCAGAACGAGATTTCTGTCCGTTGTGACCTCTTGTAGCGGTACCACCTTTTCCAGATCCTTCACCCCTTGCAATTCTTTTTCCTTTTTTAATGGAACCTACTGCTGGTGTTAAATTATGTAAACTCATTTTTTCTAAATATCTTATTTAATTTCTTCGAAAGAAACTAAGTGTTTAACTGTATTTACCATACCAACTATAGATGGAGTTGCCTCATGCTCTACAGTTTGGTTCATTTTACGTAAACCTAATGCCTCTAAAGTTCTTTTTTGACTTTGAAGACGTCCGATTTGACTTTTTACTTGTGTAACTTTTATTCTTGCCATCGTTCTTAGGTTTATCCGTTAAATACTTTCTCTAAAGAAATCCCTCTTTGCTTAGCAATACCTGCTGCACTACGTAATTGTAATAAAGCATTAAAAGTTGCTTTAACTACGTTATGAGGATTTGATGATCCTTGAGATTTTGATAATACATCATGAATACCAACTGACTCTAGTACGTGCCTTACAGCACCACCAGCAATAACTCCAGTACCATGAGATGCAGGCTTAAGAAAAACTTTCGCTCCACCAAATTTACCTTTTTGCTCATGAGGTAAAGTTGCATCTAAAATAGGAATTCTAACTAAATTTTTCTTTGCGTCTTCAATTGCTTTTGCAATTGCAGATGCAACATCTTTAGATTTACCTAAACCATGTCCAACAACACCATTACTATCTCCAACAACTACGATTGCAGAGAAACCAAATGCTCTACCACCTTTTGTTACTTTAGTAACACGTTGTACTCCTACTAATCTATCTACAAGATCTAACCCACTAGGTTTTACTCTTTCTACGTTTTTATATCCTTGCATAATTTCTTAAAATTTTAAACCCGCTTCTCTTGCAGCGTCTGCTAATACTTTAACTCTACCGTGATATAAATACCCGTTTCTATCGAAAGCAATAGTTTCAACTCCTGCTTTAGTAGCTTTTTCAGCGATTAATTTACCAACTGCTGTTGCTGCTTCGATTTTAGTACTTGCGTTTATTTCTTTATTTCTAGATGAAACTGAAGCTAATGTTACTCCATTTACATCGTCTACTAATTGAGCGTAGATTTCCTTGTTACTTCTATAAACCGATAATCTTGGTTTAGTAGCAGTACCAGAAACGATTTTTCTAATTCTACGCTTAATTCTAGCTCTTCTTTGTAGCTTTGATAATGCCATAATGCTATATATTATGCAGATTTACCTGCTTTTCTTCTTAATATTTCACCAACAAACTTCACACCTTTTCCTTTATAAGGCTCTGGAGCTCTGAAAGAACGAATCTTTGCAGCAATTTGACCAACTAATTGTTTGTCAAATGAAGATAATTTAATGATCGGGTTTTTCCCTTTCTCAGATATTGTCTCAATTTTAACCTCTGGAGCTAACTCTAAAACGATATTATGAGAGAAACCTAAAGCTAAATCTAGTTTTTGTCCTTGATTAGATGCTCTATAACCAACACCAACCAATTCTAAATCTTTTGTCCAACCTTTACTTACACCTTCAATCATATTATTGATTAAAGCTCTCATTAAACCATGTTGTGCTTTATGGTTTTTACTTTCTGATGTTCTATCTAAAGTGATAATACCATCTTCAATTTCTACTGTAATACCTTCAGAAATAGTTTGAGTTAACTCACCTAATTTTCCTTTTACGGTTACTACATTGTCTTTTACATTAACATCTACACCTTGTGAAATGCTAATAGGATTTTTTCCAATTCTACTCATTTCTATAGATTAATAAACGTAACATAAAACTTCTCCTCCAACATTCTCTTGACGTGCTTTTTTGTTTGTCATTACACCCTTAGATGTAGAAACAATAGCAATTCCAAGTCCGTTTAACACTCTTGGCATCTCTGTAGAGCCAACGTATTTACGTAAACCTGGTGTACTGATTCGTTGAATCTTTCTAATTACTGATTCTTTTGTTTCTCTTTCGTACTTTAAAGCTATCTTAATTGTTCCCTGAACTTTATCGTCATTGAACTGGTAGCTTAAAATATACCCTTGATCAAACAAAATTTTAGTCATTTCCTTCTTCAAGTTTGAAGCTGGAATTTCCACTACTCTGTGTCCTGCTGCGATTGCATTTCTTACTCTAGTAAGAAAATCCGCGATTGGATCTGTATACATATTTATATAAAATTGCGATTACGGTTTTCAAATACCTCTATTTATGCTACAGATTTCTCTGTGATAAATGAACCTATAATCAGTTAAAATTCTTATACTCAAAAAAAATAGAGCGTGCAAAGATACACATTCTATTTTTATATTTGAGCTTTATTTAAAATTTTCTACCAAGATGCTTTTTTCACACCTGGTATCAACCCTTGATTGGCCATTTCTCTAAAAGTAACACGAGATAAACCAAATTGTCTCATATATCCTTTTGGACGACCAGTTAATTTACATCTGTTATGCATTCTAACTGGTGAAGCATTCTTAGGTAATTTTTGTAATGCATCATAGTCTCCAGCTTCTTTTAAAGCTTTTCTCTTTTCAGCATATTTAGCAACAGTTGCTGCTCTCTTACGCTCACGCGCTTTCATTGATTCTTTAGCCATTTCTTAATTTTTTTTGAATGGTAAACCTAATTCTCCTAATAATGATTTAGCTTCTTTATCAGTATCTGCAGATGTTACAAAAGTAATATCCATTCCACTAATTTTTTTAACTTGATCAATATTAATCTCTGGGTAGATGATTTGTTCAGTAATACCTAAATTGTAATTACCTCTTCCATCAAAACCATTAGCTTTTATACCGTTAAAGTCTCTAACACGAGGTAAAGAAGCTGTAACTAATCTATCTAAAAACTCATACATTTTATCTCCACGTAAAGTAACTTTAACACCAATTGGCATCCCTTTACGCAATTTAAATGCAGCGATATCTTTTTTAGATAATGTAGAAACTGCTTTTTGACCTGTAATTTTAGTCAACTCTTCTACAGCATAATCTATTAATTTCTTATCTGCAATTGCAGCACCTACACCTTTAGAAACAACTATTTTTTCTAATTTAGGCACTTGCATTACATTCTTGTAACTGAATTCTTCAGTAAGAGCTTTTATTACTCTTTCTTTGTATTCTGCTTTTAATCTTGGTACGTAACTCATGATTATCCTTATTTTTTAGTTTTTTTAGAGACTCTAGTCTTAGTATCTCCATCAACCTTATAACCTACTCTCACAGCTACACCATCTTCAACTAACATTAAGTTAGAAATGTGAAGTGAAGCTTCTTTCTTTACAATACCACCTTGGGGGTTTTGAGCGCTTGGTTTAGTGTGCTTAGAAACTAAGTTAACACCTTCTACCAAAACTCTATCTTTCTCCTTAATGATCTGTAAAACCTTTCCTTCAGATCCTTTATGATCTCCTGCAATTACTTTTACAGTATCTCCTGATTTTAATTTGAACTTCTTCATCTTATATAATGATTTAAAGCACTTCAGGTGCTAATGATACTATTTTCATGAATTGTTTCTCACGAAGCTCACGTGCAACAGGTCCAAAAACACGAGTTCCTCTCATTTCCTCTGTAGGATTTAAAAGTACACAAGCGTTATCATCAAATCTAATGTATGATCCGTCTTTACGTCTTACTTCTTTTTTCGTTCTTACAACAACTGCTCTAGATACTTGACCTTTTTTTACAGTTCCGTTTGGAGTTGCAGATTTAACAGCTACTACAATCTTGTCTCCAATACTTGCGTAACGTTTTCTTGTTCCTCCTAAAACTCTAATCACTAAAACTTCTTTTGCTCCAGTGTTATCTGCGACTTTTAATCTTGATTCTGTCTGTAACATATTATTTAGCTCTTTCTAGGATTTCTACTAATCTCCAACGTTTAGATTTACTCATAGGTCTTGTTTCCATGATCCTAACAGTATCTCCTTCGTTGCAATCATTCTGTTCGTCGTGTGCAACATACTTCTTCGTCTTTAATACGAATTTACCGTACATTGGGTGCTTTACTCTCTTAGTTTCTGCAACAACAATAGATTTTTCCATTTTGTTACTAGAAACAACACCAATTCTCTCTTTTCTAAGATTTCTTTTTTCCATCTTTAAAACTGACTATAGAATTATTGTAATTCTCTTTTTGTTAATTCTGTTGCAATTCTTGCTACAGTTCTTCTTAAACCTCTCAACTGCAATGGATTCTCCAATGGAGTTATTGCGTGAGCCATTTTAAGATCAGTATAATTCTTTTGCAACGCTCCAAGCTTTTCATTAAGATCAGCTATAGATAATTCTTTTACTTCAGATTGTTTCATTTTATTTAGAATTATGCGTTAATATCAAAATCTCTTGCTACTACAAACTTCGTTTTTACTGGAAGTTTCTGAGCTGCTAAACGTAAAGCTTCTTTTGCTACTTCAATCGATACTCCACCGATTTCAAACAAAATTCTACCTGGTTTAATAACTGCAACAAAATGATCTGGTGCTCCTTTACCCTTACCCATACGTACCTCTAAAGGTTTCTTAGTGATAGGCTTGTCTGGAAATACTTTAATCCATAACTGACCTTCTCTTTTCATATGACGAGTTGCCGCGATACGAGCTGCTTCTATTTGACGAGAAGTTAATAAATTCTGGTCTAGTGATTTGATACCAAACATCCCATTAGAAAGTTGATTTCCTCTACCAGAAATACCAGTCATATTTCCTTTCGACTTCTGTACCTTACGGTATTTTACTCTTTTTGGCTGTAACATTTTTAATTTCTAATTTTAAAAATTATTTTCTTCTACGAGGTTGTTGACGTTTAGATCTATCACCACCACCTTTATTACCACCTTGTTTTTTAGACAAGCCAACTAATGGAGATAATTCTCTTTTACCATAAACCTCACCCTTCATAATCCATACTTTAACACCTAGTCTTCCGTATTGAGTATGAGCTTCTACAAGTGCATAGTCAATATCAGCTCTAAAAGTAGAAAGTGGAATTCTTCCTTCTTTATAATGTTCAGAACGTGCCATTTCAGCTCCGTTTAAACGACCTGAAATTTGAATTTTAATTCCTTCAGCGTTCATACGCATAGTAGCCTGAATAGCCATTTTAGTAGCTCTCTTGTATGAAATTCTATTTTCAATTTGACGAGCAACACTAACTGCAACTAATTTTGCATCTAATTCTGGACGTTTAATTTCAAAAATATTAATTTGAACTTCTTTACCTGTAATTTTTTTAAGCTCCTCTTTTAACTTGTCTACCTCTTGACCTCCTTTACCAATAATGATACCTGGACGTGCCGTAGTGATAGTAACGGTTACAAGTTTTAAAGTACGCTCTATAATTACTCTAGAAACACTTGCTTTAAATAATCTAGCATTTACATACTGTCTTATTTTAAAATCTTCAGCTAATTTATCTCCGTAGTCATTACCACCGTACCAGTTAGATTCCCAACCTCTGATGATTCCTAAACGATTTCCTATTGGATTAGTTTTTTGTCCCATTTCTACTTTAATTAATTGCTTAAATTTTTACTACCTAACTCTAAAGTAACGTGATTAGAACGCTTACGAATTCTATGTGCACGACCTTGTGGAGCTGGTCTTAATCTCTTTAACATTCCTGCGCTATCAACACAAATTGTTTTTACAAATAACTTAGCGTCTTCTATAGATGCTTCTTCATTTTTAGCTTGCCAGTTTGCAATTGCAGACAACAACAATTTCTCTAAATTAATTGAAGCTTCTTTTGGGCTAAATTTTAAGATTTGTAAAGCTTTTTCAACTTCAACTCCTCTTATCTGATCTGCGACTAAACGCATTTTTCTCGGTGATGTAGGACAGTTAGTAAGCTTCGCGAAAGCACGTTGCTTTCTATCTGCTTTTAACTGATCTGCCATGTTTTTTTTACGAACTCCCATATCCTACTATTTTTTTCCTTTATTTTTTGCACCAGCATGTCCTCTAAAAGAACGAGTTGGTGAAAATTCGCCTAATTTATGCCCTACCATGTTTTCTGTAACAAAAACTGGTACAAACTGACGTCCATTATGAACAGCAATAGTTTGTCCTACAAAATCTGGAGTAATCATACTTGCTCTAGACCAAGTTTTAATTACAGTTTTGCTACCAGCCTCTACATTAGCTAACACTTTTTTCTCTAATTTATAGTGAACGTAAGGTCCTTTCTTTAATGATCTTGCCATAACTTATTATTTCTTTCTACGTTCTAAAATGTACTTATTACTAGCTTTAGTCTTAGATCTAGTTTTAAATCCTTTAGCAGGAATACCATTTCTAGATCTTGGATGACCTCCAGAAGCACGACCTTCACCACCACCCATTGGGTGATCGACAGGATTCATTCTTACTGCGTTAACTCTTGGTCTTCTACCTAACCATCTTCTTCTACCTGCTTTACCAGATACTAATAATTGATGATCTGAATTAGATACAACTCCAATAGTTGCCATACATGTTAACAAGATTAATCTTGTTTCACCAGAAGGTAACTTAACTGTTGCATACTTACCATCTCTTGCCATTAATTGAGCAAAAGAACCAGCAGAACGAGCCATAACAGCACCTTGACCAGGACGTAATTCTATACAAGAAATTGCAGTTCCTAAAGGAATTTCACTTAATGCCATTGCGTTTCCAATTTCTGGTGCAATAGCAGAACCTGCTACAATTGTTTGACCTACTGTTAAACCGTTTTGTGCAATCACATAACGCTTTTCTCCATCAGCATAACTAAGTAAAGCAATAAATGCAGTACGATTTGGATCGTACTCTATAGTTTTTACTGTTGCGGGAATACCTGCTTTATCTCTTTTAAAATCGATAATACGATATCTTTGTTTATGACCACCACCTATATTACGTGTTGTCATTCTACCCTGACTGTTTCGACCTCCAGATCGTTTTTTCGGAGCAAGTAAACTTTTCTCCGGCTTATCAGTTGTTATGGTGTCGAACCCATTTACAACTCTAAAACGCTGACCTGGTGTTATTGGTTTTAATTTTCTAACTGACATTTTTGTCTTTTCTTAAAGATTGTTATAAAAATCAATGCTTTCTCCTTCTGCTACTTGAACGATAGCCTTTTTGTATCCACTTTTAATACCAGTAACTAAACCTTTTTTAGTAAACTTAGTATTTCTTTGTATTGGATAGTTTAAAGTCTTAACGCTTAAAATAGAAACTCCGTAAGTTGCTTCTACAGCTCCTTTAATTTCTAATTTGTTAGCTTTTTTATCTACAATAAATGTAAAGCGATTATATACTTCGCTATCATTTGTTGCTTTTTCCGTGATAATAGGTTTTATTAAAATACTCATTATGAATCCCTATTTGGTTAAATTTGTATTAATTCCTTCTAAAGAACCTTCAGTAATAATAATCTTACTTGCGTTTAAAATACCATAAGTATTTAAATCTGCAGCGTTTATTACTGTAGTACCTTTTAAGTTTCTAGAAGATAAATACACATTAGTATTTAATCCGTTCAAAACAAATAAAGATCTTCTAGCATCTAAAGCTAATGCACCTAATAAGTTTGTGAAGTTTTTTGTTTTTGGACTATCAAATTCAAAATCTTCAATAACTACTAAGTTATTATCCGTTGCTTGAATACTTAAAGCAGACTTACGTGCTAAACGCTTTAAGTTTTTATTCAATTTAAAAGAATAACTTCTTGGTCTTGGACCGAACATACGACCTCCACCTCTAAAAACACCAGACTTGATAGAACCTGCTCTTGCAGTACCAGTTCCTTTTTGTTTTTTAATCTTTCTTGTAGAACCAGTAATTTCTGCTCTTTCTTTAGACTTGTGCGTTCCTTGACGTTGGTTAGCCAAATATTGCTTTACATCTAAGTAAATTGCATGATCATTAGGTTCTATTCCAAATACATCTTTAGAAAGCTCAACCTTTCTACCTGTATCTTTTCCTGTAATATCTAAAACTGCTACTTCCATTATTTCTGAATAGTTACAAAAGCATTTTTGTGTCCAGGAATTGCTCCTTTAACAACAAGTAAGTTCTTTTCAGCAACTACTTTTAATACTCTTAAGTTTTGTACTTTCACTTTATCTCCACCCATACGGCCTCCCATTCGCATTCCTTTGAATACTCTTGCAGGATATGACGCAGCACCAATAGAACCTGGAGCTCTTAAACGGTTATGTTGTCCGTGAGTAGCTTGACCTACACCACCGAATCCATGACGCTTAACAACACCTTGAAAACCTTTACCTTTAGATACACCAGATACATCAACGAATTCGCCTTCTTCAAAGTGACCTACAGTAATAGAATCTCCTAATTTAAAACTCTCTTCAAATCCTTGAAATTCAACGACTTTTCTCTTAGCAGTGGTACCAGCTTTTTTAAAGTGGCCATCTAACGCTTTGTTAGAACTTTTTGCTTTTTTGTCATCGAAACCAAGTTGTAACGCACTATAGCCGTCAACCTCTTCGGTTCTGACCTGAGTGACAACGCAAGGACCTGCTTCGATTACAGTACAAGGAATATTCTTCCCGTTCTCATCGAATAAGCTGGTCATCCCAATCTTTCTTCCTATTAACCCAGACATTTAGTTAAAATTTTAGACGATAGATCTATTTATCCAGCGCGTCTATATTAATAATTTATTTTTCGAAACAATTGTTTCATTTTCGTCCTTTAAATTTCGACCAAAAAAAACAGCGCAAACAAATTCAACGCTGATTTTGTTTTTTCCGTTTTTCCTTCGCGAAACGCTCTGGACATGTTACTATTTCTTAATTTTACTCAAAAAATAGCGTCACCCTACTCTATTTCGGGTTGCAAAAGTATAAAAAACTTTCGGTTTAACAAAATTAAACCGAAAGTTAATATAAAATTACTTTTTTTTTAGAGATTCTTACTTTCGTAAGAACTACAATTAAAGTTTAATTAAACTTTAATTTCTACTTCAACACCACTTGGTAACTCAAGTTTCATTAAAGCATCAATAGTTTTCGAAGAAGAACTATAGATGTCTAATAATCTTTTGTAAGAAGCTAATTGAAATTGCTCTCTAGATTTTTTGTTTACGTGTGGAGAACGTAATACAGTAAAAATCTTTTTATGTGTTGGTAATGGTATTGGTCCGTTTACAACAGCTCCAGTACTCTTTACCGTCTTTACAATCTTTTCAGCAGATTTATCTACTAAATTGTAATCGTAAGACTTTAATTTAATTCTAATTTTTTGACTCATCTTATATTATTTAGAGATTAACCTTTAGATTTAGCGATAACTTCTTCAGATACATTAGAAGGAGTTTCTGCATAATGTGAAAATTCCATAGTAGAAGTTGCTCTACCAGAAGACATTGTTCTTAAAGTAGTAACGTAACCAAACATTTCTGATAACGGTACTAAAGCTTTAACAACTTTAGACCCATTACGATCGCTCATGTCATTTACTTGACCTCTTCTTCTATTTAAATCACCAACGATATCTCCCATGTTCTCCTCTGGAGTTAACACTTCTAATTTCATTAATGGTTCCATTATTTTTGCTTTTGCAGATTTTGCTGAAGCTTTATAACCCATTCTTGCAGCTAACTCAAAAGATAAAGCATCAGAATCCACAGCGTGGAAAGAACCATCTCTTAAAGTAACTTTCATTGAATCCATTTCGTACCCTGCTAATGGTCCGTTTTTCATAGCTTCTTTGAATCCTTTCTCTACAGAAGGAACAAATTCTCTAGGTACGTTTCCACCTTTAATTACAGACTCAAATTGTAAACCTTGAACACCTTCATCTGCAGGTCCAATAGTAAATACAATATCAGCAAATTTACCACGTCCACCAGATTGTTTCTTATAAATCTCTCTATGTTCTGCTTCTGCAGTAATAGCCTCTTTATATTCAACTTGAGGTTGACCTTGATTAACTTCTACTTTAAACTCACGTTTTAAACGGTCTACAAGTACATCTAAATGCAACTCACCCATTCCAGAAATAATAGTCTGTCCTGAAGCTTCGTCTGAACGTACTGTAAATGTAGGGTCTTCTTCTGCTAACTTAGCAAGTCCAACACCTAATTTATCTACATCCGCTTTTGTTTTAGGCTCAATAGCAATACCAATTACTGGGTCTGGAAAATCCATAGACTCTAATACAAGAGGGAATTTTTCAGCAGTTAAAGTATCTCCTGTTTTAATAGATTTAAAACCTACAGCAGCACCAATATCTCCAGCTTCAATATAATCAATTGCATTTTGCTTATTCGCATGCATTTGATAGATACGAGAAATACGTTCTTTTTTACCAGAACGGTTATTTAAAACATAAGAACCTGCATCTAAACGACCAGAGTATGCTCTAAAGAAAGCTAAACGACCAACAAAAGGGTCTGTAGCAATCTTAAATGCTAAAGCAGCAAAAGGCTCCTCTACACTTGGCTTACGTAATTCTTTTTCTTCTGTATCTGGATTTACACCTATAATACCTTCCTTATCCATTGGAGAAGGTAAGTAACGACATACAGCATCTAAAAGAAACTGAACACCTTTATTTTTAAATGAAGAACCACAAACCATTGGAATGATAGCCATATCCATAACCGCAGCTCTTAATGCATTGTGCACTTCGTCTTCTGTTATAGAATCTTCATCTTCCATGAATTTTTCTAATAAGTTCTCATCATAACTAGCTACTTCTTCGATTAATAAAGCACGATACTTACGTACTTCATCTTTCATATCTTCTGGAATAGCAACAACATCGAATGTAGCTCCGAAGTTATCATCATGCCATACAATAGCTCTGTTTTTTACTAAATCTACAATACCTTTAAACTCATCCTCATCACCAATATTTAAAACAATTGGCACTGCGTTAGACTTTAACATATCTTTTACCTGTTGGCAAACCTTTAAAAAGTCAGATCCTTGACGGTCCATCTTATTAACGAATCCAATTCTAGGCACTTTATAGTTATCAGCTAATCTCCAGTTAGTTTCAGATTGTGGCTCTACACCATCAACTGCTGAAAATAAGAATACTAATCCATCTAATACACGTAAAGATCTATTTACTTCAACAGTAAAATCTACGTGACCAGGAGTATCAATAATATTAAAATGGTATGCTTGAGTTTCTGGAGTAGGTTGAGCATTTTCTTTTGGAAAATCCCATTCACAAGTAGTTGCAGCAGAAGTAATTGTAATACCTCTTTCCTGCTCTTGCTCCATCCAGTCCATCGTAGCTGCCCCATCATGTACTTCTCCAATCTTATGAGAAACACCTGTATAGAACAAGATACGTTCTGTTGTTGTGGTTTTACCAGCATCAATGTGCGCTGCAATACCAATATTTCTTGTTAATCTTAAATCTCTAGCCATTTCTATTAAAATCTGAAGTGAGAGAAAGCTTTATTAGCCTCTGCCATTTTGTGAGTATCAGTACGTTTTTTTACTGCTGCACCTTCTTCTTTAGCTGCTGCTAAAATCTCTGCTGCTAAACGCTGCGCCATGGTTTTCTCATTTCTCTTACGAGTATATAAAATCATCCATTTAATAGCCATAGAAACCTTACGGTCTGGTCTAATTTGCATTGGTATTTGGAATGTTGCACCACCAACACGACGAGATCTTACTTCTACGTGAGGCATAACATTAGATAAACCATCTTTCCAAATCTCTAAAGCCGATTTCTCTTCGTCTTCTCCTTTTCTTTCTTCTACTAGCTCTAAAGCGTCATAAAACACTTTAAACGCTACAGACTTCTTACCGCTCCACATTAAGTTATTCACAAAACGTGTTACTAACTGATCGTTAAATTTAGGATCCGGTAATAAGACTCTTTTTTTTGCTGCTCTTTTTCTCATGTCTTTTACATTAAAAAAGTTAATTAATTTGTTATTAGCTCTTCGCCATAAAACCTTAAAAACAATAGTTAAAACTCAAGAGAACTCTCAAACAACAACTACTACCCTAAAAATCTTACAACCCTTTACTGATAACTCTTACTTCTTTGGGCGTTTTGCACCATACTTCGAACGTCTTTGGGTTCTACCCTCAACTCCCGCTGTATCTAATGCACCACGTACTACGTGATATTTAACACCTGGTAAATCTTTTACCCTTCCACCTCTAACTAATACTATCGAGTGCTCTTGTAAGTTATGTCCTTCACCTGGGATGTATGCGTTTATCTCATTACCATTTGTCAATCTAACTCTGGCAACTTTACGCATTGCTGAATTAGGTTTCTTTGGTGTTGTAGTATAAACACGAGTACACACTCCACGTCTTTGAGGACAAGACGACAAAGCAGCCGATTTACTCTTCTTAGTTATTTTGGTTCTTCCTTTACGAACTAATTGTTGAATAGTTGGCATACTAAATTATTACTGTTTTTCGTTTATAATTAAACCTTTACTCTTTTTTAAGAGTCCGCAAATGTACAATTATTTTCTAATTATTCAAGTATCAGCAAGTTATTTTTTCTTAATGTTCATTTTTTTGTTAGTTATTGGGATTTTCTTTTACTTTTGATTCTTATATTTCACCCACTTTGAATAAAAAAACTACACCTTATATATATATCCTACTTGCACTGCTTTCTCACACAGGAACCTTTGCACAAGCATTTTCTTTAAAACTTACTTCCTTAAATAAAACAGAAGCAAACATTTTAAATAAAATTAATTATCAAAAAAAACACAAAGACACTATTTTTCTAAACTTGGAAATTAATAGACTTTCTGAACACTTAAAAAATTTAGGTTATTTTACAAATTCAATAGATAGTGTTAAAAACAAGGACAAAGAATACGTTGCTTTTTTTAACCTAGGAAATAAAATAGACAATGCAATTATTAGAACAAGTAAGGAATCTGAAATTTATCTTGAAAAATTTAACACAACAGAAAACACATTTTCTATTCCAATTGAAAAATTACAAACTACACTATTAAAAATATCTACAAATTTAGATTCGGAAGGAAAGTCTTTTTCTAAAGTAAAACTAAAAAATGTTACAATTAAAAACAAAACTCTTTTTGCTGATTTAGTAATTAATCCTTCTAAAAAAAGAACTATAAATAAAGTAATTATTAAAGGATATGACAATTTCCCTAAATCATATCTAAAAAATTACTACAACATAAAATCTACAGACATATTTAATCAAGAAAAAATTTTAGAAATATCCGACGCATCAAAGAACTTAGACTTTGTTAAGGAAATTAAACCTCCTGAAATTTTATTTACTAAAGACTCTACATTATTATATATGTATTTAAAAAAACATAAGAATAATAGTTTTGACGGAATTATAGGTTTTGCTTCAAAAGAAAATGGAGAACTTTTATTTAATGGGAATCTAGAAATACAATTAAATAATATTTTGAATACTGGTGAAAAATTTGGTTTATTCTGGAACAGTATAGGTGAAGAAAAACAAGAATTAAAAATAAACACAACAACACCATACATCTTCAACTCTAGATTTAGCCCAGAATTAACTTTTTCTATCTACAAACAAGACTCTACTTTTCTGAACTCAAAGTTTGATTCTAGGATTGGATACCATATTAATTCTAAAATAAAACTAGCCCTCACCTATAATTCAGAAAAATCCGAAAATCTAAAAGAAAATTTATCCAACAATATTGAAACCTACAGCAACTATTTTTTAGGAGTTCAATTAAAATACAGCGTCCCTAAAAATGATTTTTTCTTAAGCAATAAATTCAAACTAGACATAAACCCAAGTTTTGGTAACAGAAAAACAACTTACAAAACAACAGACCAAATTAAACTAGAAGCATCAATTTCATATTTATGGGATTTAAATTTACGAAGCAGCATTTTTATCAAAAATAAAACAGGATACTTAAACTCTGACTCTTACATTAATAATGAACTCTTTAGAATCGGAGGAGCCAACTCGATAAGAGGGTTTAATGAACAAAGCATATTTACTAATAAGTATACGTTTGTAAACTTAGAATACAGATACCTAACCTCAGAAAAGTCTTATCTATACACCATAACTGATTTAGGACGAATAGACTTGAACTCTAAAAATGAAAACCTAATCGGATTAGGCTTCGGTTATTTATTTAACACCAACAACTCACAAATAAACATGAGTCTTTCTACAGGAAAAACAAACCAACAAAAAACAGACCTTAAGAGCGTGAAACTAACGATAAACTGGAAAAACTACTTTTAATCATCCACAACAACTTAACATTAATTAACTTTATTTTAACGATTTTTATGAAAAATGATTGCACAATTGATAATTAATATTGATATTTGAGTCAAATAATTCAAATTCAAAAAATAATGAAAACAAAGTTTAAAGGATTTTTTACACTACTATTAGTGTTTCTGATGCAAATATCTTTTGCTCAAGAAAAAAAGGTTTCTGGAACCGTATCAGACTCATCTGGTACATTACCCGGGGTAAGTGTAGCAATTAAAGGAACAAACAATGGAACTCAAACTGATTTTAATGGAAAATACTCCATTAGTGTTAAACAAGGCGATGTCTTAAGCTTTAGTTACGTTGGCTACAAAACTATTCAAAAAACTGTTGGAAATTCCCCAACTATTGACATTACAATGATTGAAGACGCTAGCGTTTTAGATGAGATTGTTGTAACTGCCCTAGGTATCAAAAGAGAAAAGAAATCTCTAGGTTATGCTTCTCAAGAAGTTAAAGGAGATGAAGTAAGCGCAATTAAAGACGTAAACTTCGCAAACTCTCTATCTGGTAAAGTTGCAGGTATAGATGTTTCTGGAAGTGGAACAATGGGTGGGTCTACCAACGTTGTAATCCGTGGTTACTCTTCTTTATACGGTTCTAACCAAGCACTATTTGTAGTAGACGGTGTTCCAATTAGTAACAAAAACTCAAACTCTTCTGGTCAACAATCAGGTGGAGCTGGATATGATTATGGAAATGCTGCTGCAGATATTAACCCAGACAACATTGAGTCTATAAACATCCTTAAAGGTGGTGCTGCAACTGCTCTTTACGGGTCTCAAGCTGCAAATGGAGTTATTGTTATAACTACTAAGAAAGGTAGAGACACAGACGGATCTATTGGAGTTACAGTGAACTCATCAATAACATTTAATAAATATAATGCAGATACTTTTGCAACTTATCAAGATGAATATGGTGCAGGATATTGGGTTGGTAATTATCATGACGATTTTTACACAAAAAACGGAGAGAACTATACTTTAGCTGACTGGGACGGATCTTACGGAGCCAAATTTGACCCAAATACATTAGTACGTCAGTGGGATTCTTTTTATCCTTCATTAGATGGTTATGGAATAGCTACTCCTTGGCAAGCTGCAAAAAATGATCCTTCTTCTGTATTTGAAACAGGAACAACCGTATTTAACAGTGTCTTTTTAGATGGAGGTAGCGACAAAGGTACTTTTAAACTAGGCTATTCAAAAGCGAGTATTAAAGGAATAATGCCTAATAGTGAGATAGTAAGAGATAATGTTGATTTTTCTGCATCATACAAACTAACAGAAAAACTTACAGCTGCAGCTAGTGTTTCTTACAATAAAACAACTGGTAAAGGACGTTATGGTACAGGATATGATTCTCAAAATTTCATGCAAACAGCTAGACAATGGTGGCAAACAAATGTAGATGTAAAAGATCAAAAAGCAGCCTACCTTGCAACCGGAGAGAACGTAACATGGAATACAAGTTATATTGATGAAGATTTACATGCTATATACCACGATAACGTTTATTGGATGCGTAATAACAATTACGAAACAGATGTAAGAGATAGAGTTATTGGTAACGTTAATTTAAACTATGAAATTAACGATTATTTAAATGTATTTGCTAGAGCTTCCATAGACACTTATTCTGGAAATCAAGAAGAGCGTATTAATAACGGTAGTACTAGCCTACCTTCTTCTTATGGTATTTTTACTGAATCATACACACAAAATACTTATGATTTACAAATTCATTTTGATAAAGATCTTACAGAAGACTTAAATTTAAAAGCTATCTTAGGAACAAACATTCAAAGAAATCATTACTCTTATGTTGATGCAGAAACTAACGGAGGAATTAATATTGATGGACTTTGGTCTTTATCAAACTCTGTTAATGCTTTAGTAGCACCAGGACAATACGAATATAAATCTGGAGTTGATGGATATTTTGCAAATGTATCTTTAGGATATCAAGATTTCCTATTCGTTGAAGGATCTTACAGGCTAGATATAGCCTCTACTCTACCTACAGATGATAATCAATACGATTATTATGGTTTCTCAGGAAGTTTCTTATTCTCTGAACTAGTAGAATCTAACTTTATGAACTTAGGTAAATTAAGAGTTGGATATGCAAAAACAGGTAACGCTGCATCTCCATTGTCTTTATATAACACCTTCGGACTAAACACTCCTGTACAAGGACAAGCATCCGCTTCTTTACCATCAACAAATAATAATTCTAACCTAAAGAACGAAGAGTCTACAGAAACAGAAATAGGATTAGAAATGATGTTTGCAAAAAGAAGATTAGGTTTTGACTTCTCTTTATATAACAAAACATCAAAAGATTTACTTACACCAATATCTGTTACTCCTGCAATAGGATATACCGGACAATGGTTAAATGCTGGAGAAATAGAAAATAAAGGTGTTGAATTATCTTTATATGGTTCTCCAATAAAAACGGAAGACTTTGAATGGAGAGTTGATTTAAACTGGGGGAAAAACGTAAGTAAAGTAATAGCACTTCCTGCAGGTTTAAAAAACCTTCAATTAGCTAGCTTACAAGGTGGAGTATCTATCAACGCAACAGTAGGTGACACTTACGGTATGATTAGAGGTACTAATTTTGTATTTGACGACAACGGTAATAAAATTATAGACGCAACATCAGGTGCTTACGCTGTAAGTCAAAGTTCTGATGAAAACCTTGGTTCTTTTCAACCAGATTGGAAAGGTGGTATAAATAACTCATTTACCTATAAAAACTTCTCTTTAAGTTTTTTAATTGATATTAAAAAAGGAGGTAACGTATTTTCTTTAGATACTTGGTACGGTATGGCTACTGGATTATATCCTGAAACAGCTGGACTTAATGAATTAGGTAACCCAAAAAGAGATGCTTTAACATCTGGTAATGATAGTGGAGGTATTGTTTTACCAGGAGTAATACAAACTGGTACAGATTCAGACGGAAATGCAACTTCTGACGGAACCGTTAATACATTAAGAACAGATATGAGTAATTTTGACAATGCCTTGGGTTACAAGAGAGCACCAAATGCACTTCATGTATATGATGCTGGTTTTGTTAAATTAAGAGAACTATCTGTATCTTATTCTCTTACACAGGAGCAATTAGGTAATTCATTTTTTAAAGGAGCTACTTTTTCATTAATCGGTAGAAACTTATGGATTATTGACAAAAGTTTACCATATGCAGACCCTGAAGCAGGTTTAAGCTCAGGTAATGTACAAGGTTATCAATCTGGTGTTTATCCAACAACAAAAGATTATGGATTTAGTGTTAAACTTCAATTTTAAAAAAAACAAAAGATGAAAAAAATATTTTTAATAGTATTATTGATAGGAATCACATTTTCTTCATGTGAAGATTTTGAAGGATGGAATGTCGATGATAAAAACCCAAGCCAAGTACCGGCATCATACTTAGTAACAAGTACACAAAAAGATTTATTCTATAGAATGTCTAGTCCAAATGTGAACTATAACATATTTAAGTTTTTCGCTCAATATTGGACAGAAACACAATATACAGACGAAGTAAACTACGATATTAGAGGAAGAGATATAAGCGGTACCTTTTCTACTTATTTATATAGAGACGTATTAATTGACTTACAAGCAGCAAGAGATATTATTAATGCTGACGAATTCTTAGATGCAGGGACAAAATCTGCTCAATTAGGAGTTATTGGACTTATGGAGGTTTATACTTGGAGTGTTTTAGTAGATGTATATGGAGATATCCCTTACACAGAAGCTTTAATGGGAGTAGACAACATTACACCTGTATATGATAATGATGAAGATATTTACACAGATTTATTTTCTCGTTTAGATGCAAGTTTAACAAACTTAAACGCAGGTACAGAAACTTTTGGTGATTCTGATATCGTTTATGGAGGATCAACTGCAAAGTGGAAAAAATTTGGTAATTCTTTAAAGTTAAGAATGGCACTTAGAATTGCAGATTACGATAATGCCCAAGCAAGTACAATAGCTTCTGCCGCAGTTGCAGGTGGTTTATTTACATCTAATGATGATAATTTTACTTTTGCTTTTGAAACAACAAGTCCAAATACAAATTCAATTTGGGTAGACTTAGTACAATCTGGTCGTGATGATTATTTAGTGGCTGATACATTTGTAGATCTAATAAATCCATTAAACGATCCAAGAGCTTCAACTTATTTAGCTGATAACAAAACTCCATATATAGGAGCTCCTTACGGAGTGGGAAGTTCTTACACAGATTTTACTCATATTGGTGACGCATGGCATGAACCAGACTTAGAAGGGGTACTTTTAAGTTATGATGAAGTTCAGTTTTTATTAGCAGAAGCAGTAGAAAGAAATCTAATTACTGGTAGTGCTGAAACGTATTACAATGCAGCTATTTCCGCTTCTATTATATATTGGGGAGGAACACAAGCAGAAGCTGATACATATTTAGCACAAACTACTGTTGCTTACACAACTGCTGCCTCTAGTTGGAAAGAAGTTATTGGTAATCAAAAATACATAGCACTTTACGGTAGAGGATTTGAAGCTTGGACTTCTTGGAGATTATTAGACTATCCTAATACTTTTACCCGTCCTTCAATTTCTAACGAAGCTGTACCAAGAAGGTACTTGTACGGAAACGACGATAAAGATCTTAACCCAGATAATTATGCTGCTGCAAGCAGTGCAATGGGAGGTGATGATAAATCTTCTCGCGTATTTTGGGACGTTACAGGCGTAGGAAACTAAACAAAAAAAACATATTAAAACAAAAAGGCTATCTGAAAAGATAGTCTTTTTGTTTTAATATAATTATCCAGAATAAACTCTATAAAAAAACACTTTATCTCAAAACAACATACATTTTCTTAGCAATAATAAAAAACTTAAAATTCTTATATTAAATTAAGTTAAAATAAAACACCTACGAACAGATATAAATTATTTAATAACAGCATCTCCCAAATTCATAAAGTTAAAGTATTTTTAATCTTATAAAACACCTCAATTGAGGTGGTTTTATTTTGAAATAACAATTTAAAATAATACAATATTCCACATCACTTGATAATAAAACCAGAGAACCAATTAAAGATAATTCAATGATAAAGAATAATTGATATATATCACATTACAGAAACAGAAAATCACCCAATTATTCTCAAAACAGAATCGTATTAAATAAAAAAATAAATTTATTTTATATTTAGTAAACATCCGTTTATGAAAAGAGTGTAATTGATTAAAAAAAATAGAAACACCTAGATTAGAACCTATTAATTAAATAATATTTTAACAAAAGGACGTTAAACACCCAAAAATCAGCTAAAATCAATGCCATTCTTGCACTATACAAAAAAACTATTTGTGTTAAAAAATTGTTTTATTAAGATTAATTTAAGACTTTTGGATTTAATTAATTCAAATAATTATACAATGAAGACAAAGTTTAATGGATTTTTAACGCTACTCTTAGCGTTAATCGTGCAAATTTCATTTGCACAAGACAAAACTGTTTCCGGTACAGTTACAGAAAATTCGGGACCTTTACCTGGAGTTAGTATATCAGTAAAAGGGACCAATAAAGGTACAGAAACTGATTTTGATGGAAAGTATTCTATACTAGCAAAAAGCGGAGATGTTTTAGTTTTTAGATACTTAGGTTTTACGCCGGTTGAAAAAACAATAGGAGCATCTAATACTATTAATGCGAGTATGAAAGTTGACGAAAACAATGTTTTAGACGAGGTTGTAGTTGTTGGTTACGGTACTAGTACAAAGCAAGCCTTTACGGGTACTGCAACTGTAGTTAGTGCAGAAAACTTACAAGCTAAATCTGTTTCTAATATTTCACAAGCATTGGCTGGTGAGGTTGCTGGTGTAACTGTAGTAAATACTTCTGGACAACCAGGTAGTGCTGCAACAATTAGAATTAGGGGTTTTGGTACTATTAATGGTAACAGTGCTCCTTTATATGTAGTTGATGGTGTACCATACCTAAACAGTATTAGTAACATTAACCCAGCAGATATTGAATCTACGACTATATTAAAAGATGCAACAGCAACTTCTATTTATGGTTCTAGGGGTGCAAATGGTGTAATTGTAATTACAACTAAAAAAGGTAAAGATGGTGCTTCTAACATTAATGTAGAAGTTAAGACAGGTGTAAACATGAGACTTTTACCATCTTATGATTTAATAAGCTCTCCAGATGAGTACATGGGACTTTCATGGCAAGCTTTAAGAAACACTGGTGGTAAATTAGGTGTTGCTGATGCAGCCGCATACGCAAATGATGTTTTATTCGATGATGAAAGAGGTGGTATAAACTCAGATTATAATATGTATAACGCCACTAATGGTGCTGATATAATTGATCCTACAACAGGTACAGTTATACCTGGAATATCTAGAAGATATACTCCTGAAAACTGGTCTGATTATGGGTTTCAATCGTCTACAAGAACTGAAGCTAACTTAAGTATGAGTGGTGGTAATGACACTACAACCTACTTTTCTTCTTTTGGTTATTTAAATGATAAAGGATATGTTGAAAACTCTGATTATAAAAGATATTCAACAAGATTAAATGTAACTCACAAACCAACAAAATGGTTAGAGGCAAATGCTAATATTGATTATACTTTTGCACAAACAACAGACAATGGTCAATCGGAAGATTCTGGATCTGTTTTTTGGTTTACTGACAACATCCCATCAATTTACCCTTTATTTTTACGTGATGCCTCAGGAGCAATAGTTGAAGATCCTTTTTATGGAGGTAATCAATATGATTATGGTACAAACAGAGGTTTTGGAGGATTAACAAATGCTGTTGCAGATGCACAATATGACATAAGTGAAGACATGCGTCATTCTATAAACGGTAACTTTTCTTTTAAAGTTAATTTTACTGAAGATTTCTCATTTACTACCAAGTATGGTGCAAACTATTATAGTTTAATAGACAACAGCATAAATAACCCCTTTTATGGATCTGCTGCAGAGCAAGGAGGTAGTTTATTTAAGGAACAAAGACAAGCCATAACACAGAACTTTTTACAAATGTTTAACTACGATAAAAGTTTTGGAGACCACAATGTTTCTGCCTTACTAGCACATGAAACAAATCAATGGGAACGTGAACGTACTTATATTAGTAAAAATAAAGTAGTAAACTTAATGAATGGATTAGACAGTCCAAATAATTATGTTAATTTAAGTAGTAACCCTTCTGGTTATACTGAAGAATCTGCTATAGATAGTTATTTTGCTCAAGTAAACTATAACTATTTAAGCAAATATTTCCTTTCTGGTACTGTAAGAAGAGATGGGAGTTCTCGATTTGCAACAGAGAAATGGGGTACTTTTTGGTCTGCAGGTGCATCTTGGATTGTTAGTAAAGAAGACTTTTTTAGCAACGTAGATTTTGTAAACAACTTAAAAGTAAAAGCTAGTTACGGTATTCAAGGAGATCAAGGTGGGGTAGATTACTATTCTGGACAAAACGGATATGACATCGATAATTTCGACGGAGAGATTTCACTAATTTTAAGAGCGAGAGAAAATGCAAGTTTAACTTGGGAAACAAGTAAAATGTATCAAATAGGTACAGAATTTAGGTTATTTAATAATGTAATCGATGGTTCTGTAGATTATTATGTAAAAGATACAGATGGACTTATCTTTAGTGTACGTACAGCAATTTCTACGGGTGATGCTCTTGATACTAAAAACGATGGTGGACTAGTTAATAGAGGTTTAGAGTTTGACTTAACAGGACATATTATTAATAAAGAAAACTTTAAGTTAGATTTATCTGTAAATGGAGAAGTTTTAGATAATGAAATTACTAAAATGCCATATGATGAGCCAGAAGGTAGAAATAAAATTATTGATATTCTTGGCAACTTCGGTAGAGCAGAAGGACACAGTAGATATGATTACTACATGCCAGTATGGGTAGGTGTAAATGCAGCTAATGGAGACCCTCTTTGGGAAACTTATTATGTAGATGCAAATGCAAATGGTGCTTTTGATTCTGGAGAACATATTGCTGAATTACACGAATATTCAATAAAAAACCCTGACACAGAAATTAAAAAATCTGTAACAAATAATTATACAGAAGCTACAAATCAATTTATTGGGAAATCTGCAATACCTAAGATTAGAGGTGCTTTTAGACTATCTGCTCAATTACATAACTTTGATTTAAGTACACAGTTTGCTTATAGTTTAGGTGGATATGGGTATGATAGTAATTACGCAAATGTTTTAGGTAATGGGCAAGTTGGTTCTAACAACTACCATGTAGATATTAGAGATGCATGGCAAGCTCCTGGAGATATTACCAATATTCCAAAATTATACAGTAATCAAAATGTAAACGTAAACAGACAATCTACACGTTTTTTAACAAAATCTGATTACTTAGCATTAAATAACGTAAGATTAGGCTATAGTGTACCATCTAAATCTTTAGCAAACACAGGAATGTCTGGTTTAAGTTTCTGGGTAGCTGGAGACAACTTATTCTTATTAAGTTCTAGAAAAGGATTTAACCCATCTTCATCTTTAATAGGTGAATCTGAGAGATACCAATACAGCCCTTTATCTACATTTACACTTGGTGTGAGAGTACAACTATAATTAACTTAAAAACAAAAAATAATGAAATATAATATTTTAAAAACGGTATTTACTCTTGCAGTAATTACATCATTTTTAAGTTGTGGTGATGACTTTTTGGAAAAGAGTCCAACAGAATTTATAAGTGCAGAAGACGCTGGTTTAACAGGTGAATTAAACCCTGATATTTCAGAAGCAACCCTTAGTGGTATATACTCTATGATGATTAATACCGAAACGGGAGGAACAACTGCTCATGAAGATTTTGGTCAAAAAGGATATGATATCTTTACAGATTTTCTTTCTGGAGATTTAGCACTTACCGCTAATAATTATAACAGATATGCAAATTTTGTAAACTTAATATCTACAGTAGATTATGCAGACAATAACAATTATACTCCTTGGAGGTATTACTACAGAGTAATAAGATCTGCTAATTTAGTAGTAAACTCATTAGGTGGTAATGATGATATACCAGAATCAGAGGCAGCAAAGCATGCACTAGGCCAAGCTAAAGCATTAAGAGCATATGGTTACTTTTACTTATCTCAATTATTTCAAAAAGAGTATAATGCTACGGAAGCAATTTTACCTTTATACACTAGTCCTTTTGACCCAGTACTTGCACAATCTCCAATGAGTGATGTGTATGACTTTATGATTAAAGACTTAACTTCTGCTGCTTCACTTTTAGAAGGTTTTGCAAGATCTAACAAAACGGGAATAAACCAAGATGTTGCTAGAGTTTTATTAGCGTATGTTTATGCAGCTAAAGGAGACAGTGCTTCTAACTTATTAGCAAAAGGATTAGCTGACCAAGTTATTGCTGCAGGATATCCTTTAATGACAAGTAGTGAAGTAGTAGGCGGATTTAACAACGTAGCTACACCTGCTTGGATTTGGGGATTTGACCTTACTTTAGCAAATGGATTAGATTTAGCTTCATGGTGGGGCCAAATGGATGTATTTACTTACAGTTACCAATGGGCTGGAGATAGAAAAGGTATTGATGATGTTTTATTTTCTAAAATAAAAGATACTGATATTAGAAAAACACAATTTGATGTTGATAATTCATTACAACCACGTAATAAGTTTTATAATGCTGCTAGAGTAATTGGTGGTCAGAGAAACATTGAAGATGATTACATTTATATGAGAGTTGCAGAAATGTATTTATTATCTGCAGAAATGGCAGCCAAAGAAGGTCAAGATGGTGCTGCTAGAACTAGATTAAATGAATTGTTATCTAACAGATTTACAGATTCTGCAGACTATGCATATGTAAACGGATTATCTGGTAATGCTTTATTAAATGAAGTAATTCTACAAACTAGAATAGAATTATGGGGAGAAGGAAAAAGTTATTTATCTATGAAGAGAAATAAACAAACCATGACAAGAGGTACAAACCACGTATTCCACTCTGGTTTATCTATTCCTCATACAGATGACAGATTAACTTTTGAAATCCCGCAAGCAGAGGTTCAAAACAATCCATTTATTAACTAGATATTTTACAATGAGTAAGTTTATTTTTGATAGGCTTACTCATTCTAAATCAAAAACATAAATTATGAAAAAATATATTTATTTATTTTTAGCTTCAGTAGCTATTACATCTTTCTCTTCTTGTAAAGATAGCTCTCTAGATGCTTTAGATACTTCTTACGCATCATTTACATCAACGACTATGGATATTGGTCTATTACCAGAGACTGAAGTATCTAGAGATATAAACATTTATACTACAAACATTACAAACTCAGATAGAACTATTCCTTTAAATGTAGTAGAAAGTACTACTGCAGATGCAGGTGCTTACACAGTTCCATCATCTGTTGTTATTCCTGCTGGAACAAACGTTGGTACTATTACAGTTGGAGTTAAAGATGTAGGTTTAACTATTGCTGAAGACAAGTCTTTAGTTCTAAGACTAGAAGCTTCTGAAGAAACAAGTGCAGGAGAGGCCCTAACGATAGCCTTATCTCTTATTTGTCCTGATAATGGTGTTAAACTAAGTGTTAACATAACTTTAGATTCATATCCTGAAGAAGGAGCTTGGAGAATTAGAGACGCCGAAGGGAACGAAGTTATGGCAAGTGCAAGTCCATTTGGTTATGGAGCTTATGCTGGTATGACTGGTACCATTACCATTAAGGAATGTTTACCTTCTGGTACTTACACCATTCAAATCTATGATCAATATGGTGATGCTGGTACAGGGTATACTGTATCTGCCAACGGTATTAATTTATTTACTGATTCTGGAGACTACGAAGGTGGAGAAGAAGCATCATTTACAATATAAATTATTTAATTTACAAGAACCACCTCTTAAAGAGGTGGTTTTTTTTTGCCTAATAATTTCAATAATTAACATACCTTTGCTGCATGACAACAGAAAGTACACCAACAACCAATATTTTTGGTATTAGAGCAATAATTGAAGCCATAGAAAGTGGTTCTTCAATAAACAAAATATACTTACAAAAAGGATTAAGAGGAGAATTGTTTTATGAACTAAACAAGTTAATTAAAACAAACAACCTTACTACTAGCATGGTGCCTGTAGAGAAGTTAGATAGATTATCTAAAAACAGTAATCATCAAGGTGCTGTTGCTCAAATATCTCCTGTAGAATTTTACGATTTAGAAGAATTGATAGAAAAAACAGTAGAAAGTGATAAAACACCTTTATTTTTATTGTTAGATCAAGTATCTGATGTACGTAATTTTGGAGCCATCATTAGAACAGCAGAATGTTCTGGAGTTAACGGAATTATCATTCAGAAAAACGGAAGTGCTCCCGTTAATGCTGAAACTATAAAAACATCTGCCGGTGCAGCTTTTAAAATTCCTATTTGTAAAGTAGATCACATTAAGGATGCCTTATTTTTATTACAAGCATCAGACATTAAAACGGTAGCAGCTACAGAAAAAACAGAAGACTCTGTATATGACATCGATTTTAAGCAACCAATTGCTATAATTATGGGTTCTGAGCATAGAGGTGTAAATCCTTCTATATTAAAAATGGTAGATTATAAGGCCAAATTACCTTTGTTAGGTGAAATAGCTTCTTTAAATGTATCTGTTGCATGTGGTGTTTTATTATATGAAGCAGTAAGACAAAGAATTGTAGTAAGCAGTTAAAGAGATTAAAAAAGTATATATTTAAACAAAGCTGTATGTAAGAAATTATGTACAGCTTTTTCTATTACTACTTTATTTAGAAAAGGTAAGTAGGACTAAAACTTCTCTTCTAGTTTTTCATCATCGAACTCCTCCTCTACTTTTGGCGGGGCAAAATTACCATGTTCATCAAACAAAGCATCAAACTCTGTTTCTATAAATTGATGTTCTTCTCTTACAATTCCTCTATTTCTAAAAATAACTGCAAAAATAAGACCTACTACAAAACCAGATAAATGACCTTCCCAAGAAATACCATCTTTTATAGGCAACACATACCATATCATACCTCCGTATAAAAAGATGATAATTAAAGACAATGCGACCAAGCGAAAGTGTCTTTTTATAATTCCACTAAAAAAAACAAAACTAAAAAGCAAGTACACAATTCCACTTGCACCTATGTGGTAAGACTCTCTAGCAATACACCAAGTTATTAAACCTGTAAAAAAACCACCAAGAAGCAAAACTTTATAAGCAACATCTCTATAAAAATAAAAAAGACTGCTTAAAAGCACAAATAAAGGAATGGAATTATTAAAAAGGTGACTTACATTACTATGTATAAAATGAGTCAAGAAAACACCTCTAAAACCAACAAAAGTTCTTGGAAAAACACCATATTTATTAAAATTGAAATCAAATTGTATTTCAACCCAATAAATAAACCATATTGCAACAATGTATACAACTGGAATTAAGAAAATAGATTTTGATATTTGTAAGTGATTCTCCTCTTTCATCATTATAAAAATAACAAAAATAGAACCAATCCCGATTTTTACAATTTCTGTCAGAAATCTTTATTATTTTTACGGAATGAATGAACCTTTGGCAGAAAGAATTAGACCTAAAACTTTAGAAGACTATATCAGTCAGCAACATTTAGTGGGTAAAACGGGTGTTTTAACCAATTTAATCAAAAAAGGAATCATTCCTTCATTAATTTTATGGGGACCTCCAGGAATTGGAAAAACAACGCTTGCCAATATTATTGCAACAGAATCTAAACGTCCTTTCTACACATTGAGCGCTATTAGTTCTGGGGTAAAAGATGTACGAGAGGTTATAGAAAAAGCTAAAAAAAGTGGTGGGTTATTTACGGTTAAAAATCCTATTTTATTTATTGATGAAATTCATAGATTTAGTAAATCTCAGCAAGATTCACTTTTAGGAGCCGTAGAAAAAGGATGGGTAACATTAATTGGTGCAACTACAGAAAACCCTAGTTTCGAAGTTATTCCTGCCCTACTCTCTCGTTGCCAAGTCTATATTTTAAATTCTTTTGATAAAACTGATCTCGTGGCTCTTTTACATAGAGCTATGGAGAAAGACGCACTTTTATCAACCAAAAAAATTACTTTAAAAGAAACGGATGCATTGTTACAAGTATCCGGAGGAGACGCTAGAAAGCTTCTAAATATATTTGAATTATTAGTCTCTGAAGAAGATGAAATTGAAATTACCAATGATTTAGTACTTGCTAAAATTCAGAAAAACACTGTTAGATATGATAAAACAGGGGAACAACATTATGACATTATATCTGCTTTTATAAAATCGATTAGAGGTAGTGATCCTAATGGCGCTGTTTATTGGTTAGCTAGAATGATTGAAGGTGGTGAAGATGTAAAATTTATTGCCAGAAGGCTACTTATTTCTGCTTCCGAAGATATTGGAAACGCAAACCCTACAGCATTAATATTGGCCAACAACACATTCCAAGCAGTATCTGTTGTAGGGTACCCAGAATCTAGAATTATATTAAGTCAATGTGCTATTTATTTGGCTAACTCCGCCAAAAGTAATGCTTCATATATGGCCATTAATGATGCTCAGAATTTAGTGCAGAAAACGGGAGACTTATCTATTCCTATTCATTTAAGAAATGCACCAACTAAATTAATGAAAGATTTAGACTATGGTAAAAACTATAAATACTCACACAATTATCCAAATAACTTTGTAGAACAAGAATTTTTGCCTGATGAAATATCTGGAACAAAATTGTATGAACCAGGTAATAATGCAAGAGAAAATCAGTTTAAAGAAATCTTAAAAAATAGATGGAAAAACAACTATGATTATTAATCACTATAGTAGAAATACAAACGAAAAGAGGTCACTCAGAAATGAATTCTAAATGACCTCTTTTTTTATATTAAAATAGAATTCTAAAATAAAGTTAGACTCCTATTTTTATGATTAATTACTAAAATTTTATTTGATACACCTCTTTTACTAACTGATCATTTTTATAGTATTCTGCAACCCAATTTTCTCCATTTTTATAAAGGGTTCCGTCTTTTCCTTTAATTACATAAACATCCTTCTTATTTGTATTTAAAATTACAAAAACAACTTCTGGTTTTAAATTTACTAATTGGAATCCATTATCCTTTTGCTGTGCATATAAAACATTAGTAGCATTAGATTCAGTGTTAATTTCATTTACACTTGTTTTAACGGCAACAACAGGTTCTTTTATAGTTACTTTTTCTGGTTTCACCTTTTCTTTAACAGCTATAGAAGTATTATAATTATACTCTAAATCTTCCATTGTTTCGTAAGCTCTTCTTATAGCCTCTTGATACCCTTTTTTATATTCCTTAAGTTTACTCTTACCAACTTCTGAAGTGTATAATACATTATTATTACAGTCTTGTAATTTAATTACACTTTTAATGGTAAACATACTAGAATCATCTACAACTATTGCTGTTAACGCTTTACATCTATTTAACTTTAAATCTTCTGGTAATTTTTCATTGCTTAGAAAAACTTCAAATCCTTTTTTTTCTAAAAGAAACTTAGTTAAAGAACTCGTTTGGTATTGATCTGAACTCTTTAAAAACTCGAATCGATCTGGTACAATTACATATTTGTAGTTATTAATATCTAGTTCTTGACTAAATGCTGATATTGTTATTAAAAACAAAAAACTAAATGCTATTTTTTTAATCATTTTAATTGAATATTTATTGAATTTCAAATTATACAGTATTATTATTTGCTAATGCAATATCGCAAAATTGTGCGATACCATCTAGAATTCTAGATAAATTAACTTTTATTTATTTAAATATAAAACGCTCAATCAGTTATAAATATTGCTTTATTTCTAATAGAGAACTTACAGATACTAAATTACTTTTATGATGTGAAACATTGTCAAAATTACAATGAATAGCTTGCATACCAACGCTCAATGCTCCTTCTATATCTGCCTCAATATTATCACCAATCATAATAGAATTGTCTTTATTTGCTTTTGCGATATCTAAAGCGTACGTAAATACTTTAGGATTTGGTTTTTTAACACCAACAGATTCTGAGGTAATAATTTTATCAAAATAATGATAAATATTAGAACTCACCATTTTCTTGTTCTGTACTTCTTCAAAACCATTGGTAATAATGTGCAATTGATACTTCTCTTTTAAGTAATCTAAAATTTCAAAAGTACCATCAAACAGATAATTAAAATCTGGCAAAAATGTTAAATAATCTACAGACATTTTATTTATAACCTCATCTGAAACAGTATAATTTAAAGCATCGAAACTATTTTTTAATCTACCGTATCTTAAAGCTTCTTTAGTTACCTTTTCTTCTCTAAACAATTTCCAAAACTCAAAATTTATAGGCTTATAAACTTCTAAGAAAGCGTTTAAATCAACTTTTAAATTATTGGCACTAAAAACCTTTTCGAAGGTTAAATCAGAATTTTTATCGAAATCCCATAAAGTGTGATCTAAATCAAAAAAGACGTGTTGTATATTCATGTGTTAAAAGTATAAATTATTAATAATATATAAGGCAATTGTACGTTATATTTGTAACTACCAAACTATCTTTCTTGAGCAATAAACTAAACGTATTATTTTTATGTGGTTGGTACCCTTCTAAAGTTTTACCAACCAATGGAGATTTTATTCAAAGACATGCAGAAGCTGTTTCTTTAAATCATAATGTAACCGTTATTCATATTATTACTGATAAAGAAAGTAAACAGAACATACGTTACGCAAGTGAAGTTGTTAACGGTATAGAAACACAAATAGCATATATTAAAGAAACTAAAAACCCAATTAAGAAAGTATATTTATTTATTAAAGCTTTTTTCCTTTTAATTGATAAGGTGGGTACTTTTGATGTTGTTCACCTTAACGAGTTATTTCCTTTCGGTGTTTTTAGTTTGTACTTAAAGGGGGGGTATAAAACCCCTTTTATAATATCAGAACATTCTACAAATTATTTAAATGCTTCTAACAATAAAATTAATTTTTTTGAAAAAATAATTTCAAAAATTATAATAAGAAATGCTTTTGCAATTTGTCCTGTTAGCAACTACCTTTCTTTAAGTATGCAAAAAATGGGTTTAGAAGGAAACTATGTAACTGTACCTAATGTTATAGATACTCAATTATTTACTTCTAAAAAGAAAGAAAACTCATTTTTAAAACTTGTACACGTATCTTCTTTAAAAGATGACCATAAAAATATAAAAGGTATGTTGCGTGTAGCAAAACTTTTAAGTGAAAAATTACAGTATTTTGAATGGAACTTTATTGGAAACAACGGTAATCAATACATCGATTTTATAAACAAACTAGATATAAAAAATGCTAAAATCTCATTTCTAGAACACATAAATCATTCAGAAATTGTTAGGGAATTACAAAATGCTACTATTTGTATTTCTTTTAGTAATTATGAAACTTTTGGAATTGTAATTCCAGAAGCAATTGCAAGTGGAACTCCTGTAATTTCTACAGATACCGGAATTTCATCCAGTTTTAAAGAATCTAATTTTTGTAAAGTAATACCTATAAAAAGTGAACAATTATTATTTGAATCAATTTTAAATCATAAAACCATTTTTGCTGATTTAGATTTTCAAAAAATGAATACATTCATTAAACAAAAGTTTAGTAAAGAAATAATTTCAAATGAGTTTTCATCACTTTATTATAAATCATTAAAAAGATAATTTGAATTTAATTAGATCCTATATTTCAAGTTTTCTTAGTCGTAAAGGAAGTTATGTTTTTTTAGCAACTGCATTTGCTAGAATTTTATCTTTTATTGCTTCTTGGCTTGCTTTAAAATTAATTCCGAACAAAGAGTTAGGTGTTGTATTATTTGCATATAATATAATAACATTTCTTATCCCTATAAGTGGTTTTGGTTTACACCAAAGTTTAATAAGGTATGGAGCTTTAATTAAAACTACGGAAGAAAAAAACAGTCTTTTTTTATATGTATTAAAAAAAGGTTTATTAGCATCTTTAGTATTAGTACTAATAATTATTAGTGTTAGTTATTTTATCGATTTTAAATTCGAAAATACTTTTACTTATATAATAATTTTATCTTTTATTATACTGCCTTCTTTCTTATATAATATTATTAGAAATCAATTTAGACTACAACACGACAACCAAACATATGCTTACATAGATGCAGTACATAGTGTTATATTTTTATTAAGCGTTTTTACTTTAAGTTACTTCTTTCAAGAAATTGGTTATGCAATAGCTCTTATAGTACCTCCTCTATTAACATCAATATTATTTATAAAGAAGTTAAATATTGACTTTTCATCAAAAATAAAATTATCTATTACAAATTTTTCTTTTTGGAAGTATGGTTTTTTTGCAAGTTTATCTAATGTTTTAACACAATTACTCTTTGTAATTGATATTCTATTAATCGGTTACATATTAGAAGACACTGAATTGGTTACAAATTATAGGTATATTTCGTTGATTCCTTTTAGTTTACTTTTTTTACCTAGATTGTTTATTGCTACAGACTTTGTAACTTTTACAGAGAATATTTTTGATAAGAAATATACGCTAAACTATATAAAAAGTTATATGTTATTTTTCTTCATTATTAGTTCATTTATTCTGTTATTTAGTTTTCTTTTTGCAAAACAAATTTTAACTATTTTAGATCCTAATTTTACAATTTATGTAGATACTTTTTTAATACTAATGGTAGGTATTACAGGTATATATATATTTAGGGGTATTTTTGGAAACCTACTCTCCTCAATAGGAAAGGCACATGTAAATTATTACATTGCAAGCTTAGCCTTGGTAATAAATATTATTGCTAATTTTTTTCTAATTCCTCTATACGGAATAAAAGGAGCTGCTATTACGTCTGCCATTTTAATGTGGCTTACTGGGATTGGGTCTTTAATTTGGTTTAAAATATTATATAAAAAAATTAAGTAAAAACCACATCACCATCTCCTGTTTGAATCGAAATGGTATTCTTTAAAATTGAGCTGCTCAATTTATTTGTTACAAAGTACTTTTGATTAAACGTCTTTCTCTTTATAAATAGTAGCTTTTGGTTTAATTCTCTCTCCAATTCACGATTGTAAACAACAATTGTTTTTACCTTTTTCTGGAGACAAATATCAACAATAAAGCTTGAAATTTCATTCATATATTCATTTGTAGAATATGAATAGGGAATTTTTAAATGACCATCTTTTATTGTAATCATCAAACATGAAATCAATTTCTGATCTTTATTATAAATTGTGTAAAAATCAGATTCAAATTGATTTGCATAACAAGAAAAAAAATAACTCTTATTTTCTTGTTTTACTTCTTCACTCGTTAAAATCCAAGGAAAATTTTGAATCCATTGAAATTCATTTTCTTTTCTCTTAAATAAATTATTATTAAAATTCTCAAGAAAAACTACAATATCTTCATTCCAAACTTCATTAACCTTTACTTGAATATTTTTATTATTAGTTTGATTTTTAAAAGTAAATCGAAGATCAAAAATGAAATTTAAAACCTCATCAACAAAATACCAAAACCTTTTTGTTAAATCGAATATCTTTCTTTTTGGGGGTAAAATATCAGCAAGACTAAATCTAATATAATATCTTGTTCCTGTTAAACTGTGTAACAATTTAAATTGCGTTGTTTTATCATACAATAACTTAGAGGTTTCAGAGTAATTTGTGTACATTAATTTGTAATCCCAATCTTTTAAAACTTCATTAAAAATGAGTGTTGAAATTCCTTTTCTACGAAACTCTGGATGTACCCAACTTCCACTTAACCAACCAAAAGACACTTTTTTTTCTTGATTATAAAATATATCTGCCCAAACAGTTCTATATCCAATAATTTGGTGCTCTTTAAAAGCCATAAACAACACAATATCATTTTTATGAGCTCTAGGATTATTTATATACGATCTTACCCTAGCTTTTGATATTGGCTTGTTTTGTAAGTTGATAAACTCCTTAGAATTTACATAGCTATCCAATTCTTGAAGCGAAATTTTTTTGATAGTAACCATTTAATTTCTATGTATCTTATTTTTTTTAAAAGGAATCTTCAAAAAATACTTCATATATTCTTTGAATAAATAGTCTTCTGCTTTTCTATTTCCAATTTCAAAAGGTATTCTTTGAAAATTAGTTTTAATATCATCTTTTTTAATTCCTGATGTACCAAAACTAATATCTATTATTTTTTCTTCTGATAGTTTAGTAAAAAACTCTTTAGAAACATCTAAATCTGTAAACGGAAAGGAAAAAAAACGATCTTCTAAATTAAACTCTCTAACCAACCAATCCATACTTTCTTTAGTTTGGGTAACTTGTTCCTTAAAACTAATATCTGCATATAGAGCATGGCTCTTAGAATGTGCCCCAATAGTAAACCCCATATCTATCAATTCATTAATTTGAATAGAAGATAAGTACGGTTTCTCCGTTTCTAGATATTCCTCAAAACTATAATTAACAGCATTTGCTAATTCATCTAAAATATGTTTATTGTTATAATTAATTGCAAACAAAATTTCTTCTATAGCTTCTTTACCTTCAAAAAAATCATGAAATACTTTTTTACATTTTACGGATGATTTTTCATAAACTTGAAATAATAAACTAGCTTTATATCTAAAGAAAAGCGCTTTATTATCAACAAAATCTGAGTTTACAAAAACAGTTGCAGGTATATTTCTTTCTTTTAAAATTGGAGCTACTGTTTTGTAGAAGTTAGAAAGACCATCATCAAAAGTTAAGTGAAAATAATTCTGATTTAATTGAACCTTAGACTTAGAAATTTCTATAAATTCTTTCATAGAAATAGGATTGAAATAATTACTTAAAACTTCAATATCATTTTTAAAGTCTGCAATTTTTCTAGATGGATATAAACTTTTTTCAAAGGTTGGTTTTTCATCAGAAACTTTGTGATAAAATGGTACAATTACCCTTTGATTAGATACTGCAATAAGTTTTTTTAAAATAGGATTCATTACTTCATTATATATTAAAAAAAGTATTTAATGCATTAGAGTTTAAATAATAGTAACGTTCATTTTCGGCTCCAAAACTCTTAAAAAAAGAACCAATATCAGGTAAGTTACTCCCCTCAAAATCTAATGTAAAATTAGAGTTTTGATATTCTTTAATAACATTATTTATTAAAAAACTCGATGCATTTAATTTTCTTGCTTCATTATTATAAGCCGAAAACAAGTAAATAATTCTATTATTAGATTTTAAAAATAACGAGCCTCCTAATAAAATACCATCCTTAAAAACACCTAAAATAAATCCTTTATCGTTATTTATGATATAATCTGCTAATTTTTTAATCAAGTTTTCAGGAAAACTGATATGCTTATAGAACTCCTTTTTAACTTTGATTAAATCTGATATAGAACTACTTTCTATAAGTAAATTATTTTTTTCTCCTGCTTTTACAGAACGTTTTCTTCTTTTTGAAAAAGATTTAAAAATAGTATCATAATTATGATTTAATCCTAAGGTATAATTAATTCTACAACTCATTTTCTCGATCAGATAATTATCTGAATTAAATTGTAAATTAATTTTCACAAAGGTTTTTGGTAGCGCTCTCAAAAAATCCGAAAATAAATCTTCAGTTATATTTTCTATAGAAAAAACCCCCAATTGCTGACAAAAAAAAGGTTGTGTAATGTATTTTATAAAATATTTTTGTTTCCATGGCAGTGGCATCACTGCTTTATAATCACCTAAAACTAAAACATCCCAATTATCTGCAACAATATCTAAATACCAAGAAAAAGCATAAATTCTAGATTGAATAGAATTTTCTATACAAGCATCATATTTTTCTACATCTATATCTCTTCTTTGAACATATTGAATCATTATGAAATAGCTATTTTAATCATAGATTCATACAGTCTTTTCCAGCCTTTCCAACGTAAATAATCACTTAAACTCTCGTTATGAAATAAGGTTATAAAAGTTCCGTTAACCGCTTTTACCTCATTTTTAATGTCTCTTATTCTCCCTAAAGATTGTTTAGGTGTTAGCTTCATATAATCATTTAAAGTAGTGTCCATTAATGCAAATGGAAACACCTTTAACGGAGTTTGAATTTCGAAATCTAAATCGTAAAAATAAAAAGGGGTACACGTACTTGCTCTAAAACCTACGTTGCTTGCATAGCCCATAGAGTAATCTTCTTCTACTTCTAAATCTATTAAATGTTGATACGTTTCTGGCAAACTAAATCGCAAATAATGTTGCCTAGACCTCTGAATTGGAGAATTAATAATATTCTCTAATCTCAGTTTTTCCTTTTTTAATAAAGCAGTATTGTGCATGGTAAAATAAGAAGGATGTAAACCCACTTTTGCATAATCTACCATTTCTTTAATAAGTAGTTTGTACTTACTTTTTGAAGCAGAAACATTGGTATCAAAAGTAGTATAATCGCCAATTAAAAAGAAAAAGATGGTTTTAATTTTATATTCCTTTTTAATCTCTAAAATTTTCTGAAAAGTATCAAAAGGATCTTTTTTTAGATTGAACGTAACTGCAAATCGATTCCAAACATCTAACACTCTAAAATGAAGTAAATCATTAATAAAACCACCTACACTTCTTATCAAGCTCTTATACTTATAAGCATACGCATTATCAATATCAACCGTAGAAATAAACTCATACTTACGATTTTTGTAATCATAATCTGGAAACTTTTCTTTTAAAGCATCTAATAATTTATAAGCCCAAATATCTACTACTGGTTTTTCTAAAAAACGTTTTTTATAAGCCAAGCTCTGGTCTGCAGTATAACGACCATGAATATCTTTTACGTGTGGTAAATATTCTTCATATCTAGTAATAAGATAAAAGCTGGCCGCAAAAACATCAAAAGGAATAGAAGATTTTGGTCCGGTTTTAAAGAAACATGGAGTTTCATCCCATTTTTGCATAGAAATCTCCATATCATTAACACCTTGCTCAAACAATAAATTGTTACTTTTCACAAAAAACTCATTCCCTAAGGGTGTTTTTGTGTAGGTCATTTTAGGACCATTAAAAGCTACAAATTCTTCTACTTTAGAAGTAAAATCTACCGGAATTAATAAAGTTCTTGTAAGAATATGTTTAAAAATATAACGAACTCTTGGTGTAATTTTATGTGTGTAAACTAGTATCATGTATTCAGTTTTCAGTCTCAGTTTTCAGTCTCAGTATTCAGTTATAATTTCAAGTACTCTTTTTAAATGATTACTAAAATCGATAACTGCAAACTAAAGCAACCCTTCATCTGCAAAGCTAAAATACGCTTTTTCGGTAATAATTAAATGATCTAGCAGCTTTATATCTAAAGTGTTTCCTGCTTCTTTAATTTTTTGAGTAAGTTGTTTATCGGCATTACTAGGTTGTAATTTACCTGAAGGATGGTTATGGCAAACAATCATTGCAACAGATGCCAATTCTAAGGCTCTTTTAAACAGCAACCTAACATCTACAACCGTGGCAGTTAAACCTCCTTTACTAATCTGACTTTTTGCCAAAACTTTGTTAGAATTATTTAAAAACAAAACCCAAAATTCTTCATGCTCTAAATCCCCAATAACAGGTTGCATTAAATTAAAACCATCTTTACTACTGGTAATCTTTGGTTTTTCTAATGCAATTTCTAATTGTCGTCTTTTACCAATTTCTAAGGCGGTAATAATAGCAATTGCCTTTGCTTCTCCAATTCCCTTAAAAGTGGTTAATTTTTCTACGGATAATTTTGCAAGTTCATTTATGTTACCATCTACCTCTTGCAAAATTCGTTTAGATAATGCTACAGCACTTTCTTGTCTATTGCCAGATCCAATAAGAATTGCAATTAATTCAGCATCAGAAAGTGCCGTTTTTCCTTTTGCTAACAGCTTTTCTCTTGGCCTATCATCTAAAGCCCAAGACTTAATCGTTAACTTTTCCATTTTCTTTTTTTATAAAAATACAAAAATGAAAATTAACTATTTTACCTTTTTTAACCTGTTAAACGAAACCTTTTATAAAGGTTACCTACTACAAAGTGATTATAATTGATTTAAAAAATTTCTATATTGTTGGTTATTTGGATACAAATCAACCAATCTTTGTACAATATTTTTCGCTTTTGGTTTTTGATCAGATTTAGAATATAAATAAGCCAACGCATACAATAAACCTTCATTTTGTGCATCCACTTTTAGACCTTTGACCAATGCTTTCTCACTATTTTTAAAGTCTTGTTTTTTATCGTACAACAACCCTAAATTATAATAAACACGAATATTGTCTGGCATTTTTACCATCGCTATTTTAAGTTGCTCAATTGCCTCATCTTCTCTATTTAATTCTGCATACATTAAAGCTAAAGAGTAATAAACAGGTCCATATTCTGGCTCTTGTTCAATTACTGTTTTAAAAGCTGCTTCAGCCTTTTCATATTCTTTAATATTATAATATAACGTTGCTAAATTTATTCGTATTTGATTGTTGATAACATCAATAGATTGTGCACTTTCAAAATTTTCTATTGCTTTTTCTATATTCCCTTGTTTTAAAAAGTAATCTCCTTTTTTCATTCTTACCCCTACAAAATCTGAATTTGTATCGATATGTAACCAAAATTCTTTTTTTACCTTTTGATAACTTTCTTTATAAACTTCAGGCACATCTGTTTCAGCCAAACCTCCTAAACCATAGAAAGCCTTTACCCTAACACTTCTTTTTGGGTCTTCTAATAAAGGTAAAAAATAAGCATTATAATCCGTGGTATTTATACCACCTAAAACATCTACACTTGCTCCTCTAACCAAAGCAGAATCATCATTTAAAAGTGAAATATAATCTTCCACAAAATTCTGTGCATTGTAATTAGCCAACACCTTTGTTGCAGACGCTCTTACTATTTCTGGTTGATGCGTATCGTGCATCAAATCAATTAAACCTTCATGACCATTTGGTTGCATGGTTATTCCTGGTGCTAATTTTTCTGAATAATGAATAGAATCTACCTCTCCAAATAATTTTGTAAAATTTTCGGCAGCCCAAACATCATCTTTATCTGTGTGACAACCAGAACAGGCATTTGGATTTCCATATTTTACACTTAAATCTGGTCTTGGCACTCTAAAACTATGATCTCTTCTAAAGTCATTTCCCATATAAAATCTTCCGGTCATGTGGCAGTTAATACATTTTGCCCCATCGGTATTTTGTTCATGAAAATGATGTGTAGGAGTATCATATTTTTCTGGAACATGACATTGAGCACACAATTTATTTCCATCAAATTTTAGTTTTAAGGAATGTGCATCATGGCAATCTGTACAAGTTACATCATTTTGATACATTTTACTCTGCGTAAACGAACCATATACATAATCTTCATCTAAAATTTGTCCGTCTGCCTGATATAAAGGAGATTCTAGTAACTGTGGATAATAGTGGTCTAACATTGTACCTTCAAAATTAAAGGCTCCAGAAAACTGCTCTCTTCGCATGTGGCAACGTGCACATTGATCTACCAATTCTTTAGGCCCCGTCTCTATTGTCATTTGAAAAGTTCCACTATCCATATAATCTTCACCAAGTTTATCTACATCGGCAACATGTTCTTTTCCTGGACCATGACACGCTTCACAATTCACATTAATAATTGCAAACTCGGTATTATAACTATGTGTTTCTACATCATAATTTTTACGAACATTTGTGGAGTGACAATCAGAACACATATTATTCCAATTTAAACCACCTCTAGACCAATGCAACCATTCAGAATGCACTACTTTAAAATTTGGATATAAATCGAACCATTTATTCTCTACAGAATCCCAAGCAGTTCTTAAACATTGGTAATGTCCGTCAGGAAATTGAACAATATATTGCTGTAAAGGAGTAATACCAAACGTATATATTATTTTATAATCGTGATTTTCACCATCTGGTCCTTCCGTATTTACATAAAAATCATTGTCTTTTTTATAAAAAAGAGAAGTCACACCCTGACTTGTAAATTTCTGATTGTTAAAATCACCTAAAATAGAAACACTATCGGCCATTTCCATCGCTTTATCATGATGAGAACCTTCCCAACTTTTAAATTGATCTTGATGGCATTCCTTACACTTCTGATCTCCTAAAAAATGATCATCAGGAATAATTTTTCCCGAAAGAAAAACACTACTATCAGCGACCACAGCCTTATAATCTTGTTTTTTATCACAAGAAAAAAAAGACATCATAAACAAAGAAAAGATTAAAAATAAGTTTATTTTTAAAAAGACGGATGAGCGTAAGTTGGTTAATTTCACGAATGCTATGATTTATAAATTGTAGCAGTAAATCTAAAATATCTATTTAATAGAAAATAAGATATTTATCATTTTTTATAGAAAAAACATATTTTTATTGAAACAAAAAAAGAATAGCAATTGTTTTTACTCCACGAAAAGCAATAAAATATTTCTGATCATTTTATTTATATGCTGATAATATTTTACACTGATTACCCAGATATCTACTATTATCTTTACAAATACGCAAAATAACCGATACATACTTAAAATTGAAAAAATCTATTTATTTCACTTTCCCATGAAAACTCTTTATATCTTTGCCAACACATACTACTTTAAATTATGAAAATTATAATAGCTGGTGCTGGAGACGTTGGTTTTCACTTAGCTAAACTTCTTTCTTACGAATCTCAAGACACCTATATCATAGACTTTGATGGTGAAAAGTTAGAATATCTAAATAGCCATTTAGATGTAATTACTAAAAAAGGAGATGCTACATCCATAAAATTATTAAAAGAAATTGGAATTGAATCTGCAGATTTGTTAATTGCGGTTACCGATAGTCAGAATACCAACTTTACTATTTCTGTAATTGGAAAATCTTTAGGGGCTAAAAAAACAATTGCAAGAATAGACAATCCTGAGTTTCTAAATAATTGTGAAGTAGATTTTAAACAATTTGGTTTAGACTTTATGATTTCGCCTCAAGAATTAGCGGCTAATGAAATAAAAATGCTGTTAAATCAATCTTCATTTAATGATACTGTAGCATTTGAAAGCGGTATTTTTAATGTGTTGGGTACTCCATTAACCTATAAATCTCCCATTGTAGATTTAACCGTTAAAGATGCAAAACAAAAGTTTGCTGATGTAGATTTTATTACAATTGCAATTAAAAGACAAGGTGAATCTCAAACAATTATTCCTAGAGGAGATGTTGTTTATGAAATAGGAGACCAAGTTTACTTTTGTGTTCCTAATTATAGTATGAATGATCTTTACCCTATTACAGGTAGAAAACGACTAAAGATTAAGAATGTAATGATTCTTGGTGGTGGTAGTATTGGAGAAAAAACGGCAAGAAAACTTTGTAAAGATAATTTTAGAGTAAAACTTATAGAAAAGAAAAAGGATAAAGCAGAGTTTCTTGCAGAAGAACTAAGCGACACTTTGGTTATTAATGGTGATGGTAGAGATTTAGAACTACTAGAAGAAGAAAACATTAGAGAAACAGACGCTTTTATTGCTGTTACAGGAAACTCTGAAACCAATATTATGTCTTGTTTAGTGGCAAAATCTAAAGGAGTTAAAAAAACGGTTGCCTTGGTTGAAAATATGGATTATATCGATATTTCTCAAACTATTGGAATTCAATCTTTAATTAATAAAAAACTACTTGCAGCAAGTAATATTTTCAGACACATAAGAAAGGGTGAAATTTTAGACCTCGCCAACTTACATAACGTAGATGCAGAAATTTTTGAATTTGAAGTTATGGAAGGTGCTAAAGTATCAGAATATCCTATTAAAGATATACGCATTCCTAGAGAAGCTATTTTTGGTGGTATTATTAGAGATAAAAAAGCAATTATGCCTCACGGAAATGTGCAAATTAAAACGGGTGATAAAGTAATTGTTTTCTGTTTACCAGAAGCTATAAGTGACGTAGAACGCCTATTTAAATAAATATGACGAGTACTTTAAACACCAAAATAATATTTCGATTTTTAGGTATTACAGCAATATTAAACGGATTCTTTATGTTTATTGCATATCCGTTTAGTGTGTATCACAAAGAAGATGCTAAATGGGGAATTTTAAATGCAGGAATTGTAACAGTAATTACAGGACTGTTACTTTACTTTCTAAACAAACCTAAAAGCACCAATATCAAAAAGAAAGACGGTTACTTAATTGTTACCTTAGGTTGGTTGATTCTCTCCTTAACAGGAATGCTTCCTTATTTGTTTTCTGGTACAATACCAAGCGTTGCAGATGCTTTCTTTGAAACTATATCTGGCTACTCTACCACAGGTTCCTCCATATTAACCGACATAGAATCCATGCCAAAAGGAATTTTATTTTGGCGAAGCGCAACCCATTGGATTGGAGGAATGGGAATAATTGTTCTTACCATTGCTATTTTGCCTCTTTTAGGTATTGGAGGAATGCAACTTTTTATGGCAGAAGCCCCAGGACCATCTGCAGATAAATTACATCCTAGAATTACAGATACTGCAAAACGCTTGTATTTAATTTATATATCGCTAACGTTTGCTCAATTCTTTCTACTAAAAGTTGCTGGTATGACTTGGTTTGATGCCATTAATCATGCTATGGCAACAATGAGTACAGGTGGTTTTTCTACAAAGAATAGTAGCGTCGCTTTTTATAACAACTTACCTCTTGTACAATATATTATTATCTTTTTTATGTTTGTGGCAGGTACTAACTTTGTAATTACTTATTTTGCTTTAAAAGGGAAGATTCGTAAAATTTTTGAAAGTGAAGAGTTTAAATATTACTTTGTTGGAATTATAGGTGTTTCTGCATTAATTGCTATTTTAATCATCTTTTTTCAAGATCCTAATTTACAAACAACCATTCAGCACCCTATGCTTTACGGTGAAGTAGAAAGCGCTATTAGACATTCATTATTTATGGTGATTTCTGTGGTAACTACAACTGGTTTTGTAAGTGCAGATTTTACCATGTGGAATTTCTTTGCAACAGGTATTTTCTTTGCATTGTTTTTCACAGGAGGTTCCGCAGGTTCTACAAGTGGTGGAATTAAAATAGTTAGGCATATTGTAATGCTTAAAAACAGCTTTTTAGAATTTAAAAAAGCCTTACATCCAAACGCTATTATACCAGTGCGATTAGACGGAAAATCGATACCTCCAACTATTGTATTTAATATACTATCATTTTTTATTATTTACATGCTTATCTTTATTTTAGCCTCTGTAATACTAACACTTTTAGGCTTAGATTTTATGTCTGCTTTAGGTGCTGCTGCTTCCTCTTTAGGAAACATAGGACCCGCAATAGGTAGTGTTAGTCCGGTAGATAGTTATGCACATTTATCTGATGCAGCTAAATGGTTTTGCTCTTTTTTAATGCTAATTGGTCGTTTAGAACTTTTTACAGTACTTATTTTATTTACTCCATTTTTTTGGCGAAAAAATTAAATCTATCATTCATTATTAAATAGTATACCTCTCAAGTTTTAGGCGTTTTTTGTTTTTTATAAATAATAAAAAAGTTACTTTTATTATTTATGAAAAAACAATCGAATTTCTTGTATAAAACTGTTGAAGACAAAACTATTGTTTGGTTTGAGAATAGTAATGAATATTTAGTTTTAGAAAATACCACCGCAGATATTTTAAAAAGGTTAAGCAAAGGGATTCCAGTAAAAGAAATTGCTGAAGCTTTATCTAAAAAGTTGGCAGTTCCTATAGACAGAACTATAGATTTTATAATAGACTTAGAAAAAAAGTTTTACACGCCTAAAAGCAATAAAGAATCTGAAATCATTAATGATTATAGAGATATTGAAAAACCAAAATCTTATGAGTTTATAAAGTACTACAAAGTTAACAATGTTGTTTTTAAAGTTTCATATTTAAGTGAAAAAGAACTGTCTCTAGTGCATCCAAAATTTGCACATTTAATGATAAGCGACACCACTAAATTTGACTATGAATTTGATGTTTTTATAAATAATAATTTTATTTTCCTTATTGTTGATAAGCAACTGATAGGCGCTTGGAGCCGTAACGATATTCATTATTTTCAAGGAAAGTTTTCGATGCAATTTATTCAGAAAATTCATCAGAAAGAAGAAAACGAATGGATGGGTGTTTTTCATGCATCCGCTGTAAGCGATGAAAAAAAATCAATCTTATTTTTAGGTGATTCCGGCAATGGAAAAAGTACTTCTTTAGCACTTTTACAAGCAAGTGGTTTTACTTGTTTAGCAGATGATTTTGTACCGATGGATGTAGAAAAAAGAGAAGTATATAGTTTTCCTGCATCTATATCGATTAAAAAAAACAGCTTAGAAACGTTGCTTCCTATTTATCCAGAATTAGAAACAACCGCAGAATATAATTTTACGAGATTAAATAAAATTGTACGCTATTTAAAGCCCAATAACACCAATTATTTCAATCATTTACCTTGTAATGATTTGGTTTTTATAAAGTATGAAAAAGATGCTGATTTAACTTGTGAGAAAATTTCTAAAGTAACTGCTTTCCAGCAATTAATACCAGATTCTTGGATATCACCAAAGAAAGAAAATGCAGAAATATTTTTAGATTGGTTTAGTACTTTAAACTGTTACCAACTAACCTACTCTAATAATGAAGAAATGATAGCAGCTGTTTCTAAAATATTTAATAATGACTTATAAAGAAACGCTTTTTTTTATTGCCAAGTGTTTAACAATTTCTTCGGAAGAAAAAAACAAACAAGAAATTGAAAATCAGTTAAAAACTACAGAAATAGATTGGGAAGCTGTTGTAAAAGTAAGCACAGGTCATTTTGTATTTCCTGCTTTGTATTGCAATCTTAAAAGAGCCAATTTCTTACATTACTTACCGGAAGAATTAGTAAATTATATGATTCACATTACTGATTTAAATAGAGATAGAAATCAGGATATTATTGACCAAGCTATAGAAATAAATACTCTTTTATTTGCTGATAATATTACTCCTATTTTCTTAAAAGGAACAGGTAATCTCCTTGAAGGTTTGTACGAAGATATCGGCGAAAGAATGGTGGGTGATATAGATATAATTGTTTCTAATACCGATTTTGAAAAAGCTATTCAGCTTTTAAAAGATCAAAAGTATTCCGCTAAAAATGAGGTTTACATGAACTTTCATTGGCATTATCCTAAAATGGTAAAAGAGAACCGTATTGCTGCTGTAGAAGTGCATAACAAAGTTTTAAAAAAACCATACACTCAGTATTTAGATTACCAAACTCTAAAAAAAGATTCTTTTAGTGTAAATAAAATTACAGTTGCTTCTTTTGAAAATCAATCTTTAATTACCGTTTTACAAAAACAGATTAATGATAATCTCTATTTTTCTAAAACTATTACTTTAAGAAACGTCTATGACAGCTATTTATTAGCTAACAAAACAACCTCAAAAAAGAGAGTTTTAAATAATAAAAAATTAGAAAAATATCTTAATAATTATGCAATTGTTGCATCAGAAATTTTGAATCATCCTAAGAGTTTAACTTTTATCAAAAATGAAGAAGCTTCTAAATATTTAAAATCTTACCTTTTAATTTTAGAAAACTCCCAAGCAGAAATCAAAAAAATTAATCGAATTAATTCTTATATAAAATTAAAAGATAAGCTGAAAATTCTACAATATTCTTTTACTGATAAAGAGTATCGTACCTATACATTTAGGCGTTTTAAAAGTGTTCCATTTTATCTAAAACAATTTGGTTTCATAAAAACTAAACCAAATTCTTAACCTCTTCAAAATCTAAACCTCCATAATTACCAGAACTCATTAAAACCACTGCTGATTTCGCTAAATCTTGACTAAATAAAAAGGCCTTAAATTCATCTGGATTTGTATAAATAGTTAAATCGTCTCTTTCAAACGCGTTAGCAATTTGTTCTGCAGTAACTGCTGATAATTGTTTAATCTTTACAGCATGTGGAGAATAAAACACCACTGCTTTATCGGCTGCATCTAAGGCTCCTTTATATTCTGCTAAAAATTCTGCATTTAAACTAGAATAGGTATGCAACTCTAAACAAGCCAAAACAGTTCTATCAGAATACTGCTCTTTAACCGCTTTTGTAGTTGCCGCTACTTTACTTGGTGAATGTGCAAAGTCTTTAAAAATTACTGTTGATGGAGTTTCAATAATCTTTTCTAATCGTTTACTTGCACCTGCAAAACTAGCAATGGCTTCGTAAAAATCATCCTCATCAATTCCCATGTGTTGACAAATCCACTTTGCTCCTGCTAAATTCTGAAGATTGTGTTTTCCAAAAACTTCTAAAGGTAAGTTTCCTTCTGCTGTTTCTAAATAGGTAATTCCGTTTTCTATAAAATGTTCTGGTGTTGTGTAAGGATATTTTTTAATATGATTTTCTGATGATTCTACAACGTCTTTTACAATGGCATCTTCTTCATTATACACCATACTTCCTCCATTTACCATAGAGTCTGTAAAGATTTTAAACTGCTCTACATATCCTTCAAATGTTGGAAAAACATTAATATGATCCCAAGCAATTCCGCTTAATAACGCAATATTTGGTTTATATAAATGAAACTTTGGTCTCATATCTATTGGCGAACTCAAATACTCATCACCTTCTAAAACAATAAAATCGTTCTCTTCAGTTAAATGTACCATGGTTTCAAAACCATCTAATTGTGCACCAACCATGTAGTCTACTTCTTTTTCATGATAATTCAACACATGTAAAATCATAGAAGTTATGGTTGTTTTACCATGAGAACCACCAATAACAACTCGCGTTTTATCTTTAGATTGTTCATATAAAAACTCAGGATAAGAATAAATCTTCAGACCTAATTCTTGGGCTTTTAATAATTCTGGATTATCTTTTTTAGCATGCATTCCCAAAATAATCACATCTAATTCCGATGTTATTTTCTCTGGAAACCAGCCAAATACTTCTGGCAAAAGCCCGTATTTTTCTAATCGAGATTTAGAAGGATTGTGAATTGTATCATCAGATCCAGAAATTTGGTATCCTTTTTGGTATAAAGCAATTGCAAGGTTGTGCATGGCACTTCCGCCAATAGCAATAAAATGAATTTTCATCGAACAAAATTTAAAAAAGTAAAAATACAAAAGCTTACTACAATATAAAGTATCTTTAGACGTAAACTCTTATAAAATTTGATTTACAAGCTAATTTATAGGTGCTTTAAAAGCATAAAATAAATTGATTATGAAAAAACTGACAACAACACTAATAATGATTATAGCTTTCTCTTCTTTTTCTAATGCTCAAGACGCTTTTAAAGACCTTTGGTTACAAGTAGATAGGTTTGAAAAAGACAATTTACCTAAATCTGCTTTAAAAATTGTAGAAGATATTTACGCTAAAGCGGATAAACAAAACAATGCTGCCCAATTGATAAAAACACTTTTTTATAAAAGTAAATATTCCTTAACATTAGAAGAAGATGCGCAATTAATCATCATAGATAATTTTAAAAAACACATTGCTAAAAGCGAATTTCCAACAAGAAACGTATTAGAAAACGTATTAGGGAATTTATATTGGCAATATTTTAATGAAAATAGATACAAATTTTACAACCGAACAAAAATAGCCTCTTCGACAAGCTCTGAGTTTAAAAAAGGTGATTTTAGAACTTGGGATTTAGAAACCCTTTTTAAAGAAATTCACTGTCATTTTGAAGCTTCTTTAGAAAATAAAGAACTATTACAGAAAACAGATATTTATGACTATTCAGATATTTTACAAATCTCTAAAGAGTCTAAAACATACAGACCTACTTTATATGATTTTTTAGCAAATAATGCTTTAGATTTCTATAAATCATCAGAAACGAGTATTACAAGATCGTCTTATAAATTTGTGCTGGATAATTCTACTTTTTTAGCTGATTACAAAAACTTTTCTGACTTAAAAGTTGAAACTGAAGATCATTTATCATTACAATTTAATGCACTAAAAATTTATCAGAATTTAATTCAGTTTCATGCAAAAGAAAATAATTTAGATGCTTTAGTTGATGTTGATATTCATCGTTTAAACTTTATTAAGGAACATGCTACTTTTAGTGATAAACAGAAATTTTATCTAAACACATTAAATAAAACGAAACAATATTTAATTAAAAATGAAGCAAGTGCTTTATATACTTTTCAAATAGCGAAATACCATAGAGAACAGGACAATTATAGACTTGCTTTTTCTATTTGTAATGAGGTAATTAATGAGTTTCCAAAAAGTATGGGAGCACAAAAATGTGCGGTTCTTAAAAGCCAAATTTTAGAAAAATCACTTTCTATTACTGCTGAGCAATTTGTGCCAATTAACACCAATTCCAGAGCATTAATCAATTATAAAAATATTTATAACATCTATTTTACAGCGTATAAAATAACAGACTCGGAAATAGAAAACTTCAATAAAACATATAACACAGTTGATAAAATAAAATTTCTAAATACGTTAAAGAAGAACAAAAACTGGAACAATAAACTAAGAAATGAACACGATTATTTACAGCACAGTACAGAAGTAATACTTCCAAAATTTGACAATGGGAATTATTTAATTGTTTCTTCGGAAGATGAAATTATTGTTGAAAAGTCCATTTTTGGAACAGCCACAATTCAAGCAACCAATTTAACTTTAATTGAAAACAATTTTGATGACAAATACAATTATCAAATTGTAGATAGAAATACTGGAAAACCTGTTAAAAATGCAGAAGTATCTCTATCTAACAATAAACCTAGAAGAGGTGCGAGTATCAATAAAACATTAACGACAGATAAAAGCGGATTTGCTTCTTTTAAAAGTGACGATTATTATGCTGATGTAATTATTAAAGTAAAAACAAAAGATGATGTTGCCACTTTTGGAAATCATTATTTATATAAAACCAATGGAAGACAACCAAATGAAGTAAATGAAAGTTTACAGTCTTTTATTTTTACGGATAGAAGTATTTATAGACCAGGACAAACAGTTTATTTTAAGTCGATTGTTATTAAAAAACAAGGAGAAGAATCTACTGTGTTTACTGATGATTTTATAGAAATTAATTTAAAGGATGTAAACAATCAAACAGTAAGTACACTTGAATTAAAATTGAATGAATTTGGCTCCGTTGCTGGTGAATTTATCTTACCAAACAATGGTTTAACGGGTCAATATTCCATTGAAGTAAAACAAAGTTCGAAAAGCAAAAACACCATTCGTTTAAATACGAATCGTTCTTATATTTCTGTTGAAGAATATAAAAGACCAAAGTTTGAAACGGAATTTAAACCCATTACAGAAAGTTATAAAATTAACGATGCAATTACCATAAACGCATTTGCAAAAGCTTTTTCTGGCGCAAATATTACCGATGCCCAAGTAGTGTATCGTGTATACCGAAAAGTGCAATTCCCTAGTTGGTATTATTGGAGAAGACCAAACCTAACTTCGAGTTCACAAGAAATTATAAACGGAGAAACTAATACAGATGAAAATGGCGCGTTTAAAATAGTCTTTAATGCCATTCCGGATGAAAGTGTTGATAAAGAAAATCTGCCTATTTTTAATTATGAAATCACTGCAGATGTTACCGATATAAACGGAGAAACGCGCAGTGCAACTAGCATTGTAAAGGTTGGTTATCATGCTTTAGTTGCAACTATTCTATCAGAAAGCAACATCGATAAAAACAATAAAGAAACTATTTTAAACATTGATACAAAAAACTTAAATGGCGAGTTTATTCCTGCTAAAGGAAATATCAAAATATATAAATTAGAAGCGCCCAAAAACCCATTAAGAAAAAGACCTTGGGCATCGCCAGATTATCAAGATATTTCTGAAAGTGAATTTAGAAAACTATTTCCTAATGATGCGTATTCAGAAAATGAAATGGATGCCACTAATTGGGAAAAAGGAACACTTGTTTTTAACGAAGAGTTTAATACTAAAATTAGTAAAGAACTTCTTTTAAAAAACACCAAGAACTGGCTTTCTGGTAAATATAAAATAGTTTTAGAAAGTAAGGATAAATTCAATCAGAAGGTAAAAGACGAAAAAATAGTTACATTTTTTGCAACCAAAGAAAAACAAGTTGCAGACAATAACTTGTTTGTAATTCATGCTGATAAACCTTCTTATCAAGTTGATGATATGGTTAAAATCCAAATAGGTTCTGCATCTAAAGATATTACCGTAATTGTACAGATTGAAAAAAATCATACAATTATAGAAACTCATTTAATTAAATTAAACAACGATACAAAAACGATAAAAATACCGGTTAACAAAGAAGATCTTGGTGGTTTTGCTGTAAAATATCACTTTGTAAATTATAATTATTTTAAAAGTGGAAACTTATTAATTAATGTAACTGAAGAAAGAGAAAGCATAGAGATTGAGACCAATATATTTAGAGACAAGTTATTACCAGGACAAGATGAAACTTGGAGTTTTACTATTAAAAATGATAAAAACGACCAACTTGCTGCAGAAGTTTTAGCTTCTATGTACGATGTTTCTTTAGATGAATTTAAAGCGCATAATTGGAGTTTTAATCCGATAGCTTCAAAGCCAAAATATTATTCTTATACACATAGTAATGCTAATAATAGTTTTAGTAATACTTATTTTAAGATCATTAATACTCAAAGAAATCTATCAGGTTACCCAACAATTTCTTATGATACTTATAATTGGTTTGGGTTTCGTTTTGGAACGAATAGAAATCTTCATTTAAGACGTAAAATGTCAAAAATGAGTGCTGATAGCCCTAATATGATGATGAGTATTGAAGACGAAAGCGAAATTGAAGAAACTATTATTGAAACGACAGAAACCGAAGAAACTGAAGTGGTTAATGATGTTTCATTCGTTAAAGAGGAAGAAGAAAAAATTGACTTACAGGGAATTCAAATCAGAAAAAACTTTAATGAAACTGCTTTCTTTTTACCACAATTAAGAACCGATAAAAACGGACAAGTAAGTTTCTCTTTTACAATGCCAGAAGCATTGACCAAATGGAAACTGCAATTATTAGCACATACAAAATCATTAAAATCTGCAACCAAAACATTAGAAACGGTTACTCAAAAAGAATTAATGATTGTGCCAAATGCGCCAAGATTTTTACGCGAAGGGGATGAAATTACTTTAAGTGCAAAAGTAACCAACTTAACAAATAACCAATTAAGTGGTTTTGCTAAGTTGATTTTAACAGATGCTATTACAGGAAAGGAAATTGATACTGAATTAGAAAATCTAAACGCTAACAAAAATTTTACGGTTGATAAAGACGGTAACACCAATGTTTCTTGGAGTTTATCAATTCCGGAAACTGTACAAGCTGTTCAGTATAAAATTGTAGCTAAAGCAGGTAATTTCTCTGATGGTGAACAAAATGTTTTACCAGTTTTATCTAACAGAATGTTAGTTACAGAAACTTTACCAATGTGGGTGAGATCTAACGAAACAAAAACTTTTACCTTAAATAAATTAAAGAATAATACTTCTTCTACTTTGAAAAACCATAAGTTGACTTTAGAAATGACATCAAACCCAGTTTGGTATGCAATTCAATCTTTACCTTATTTAATGGAATATCCTTATGAATGCGCAGAGCAAGTTTTCTCTAGATATTACGCAAATACTTTGGCAAGTTTTGTAGCAAATTCGAATCCGAGAATTCAAGAAGTATTTAATGCTTGGAAATCTTCGGATGCGCTTTTATCTAATTTAGAGAAGAATGAGGAATTGAAATCATTGATAATTCAAGAAACTCCTTGGTTAAGAGATGCGCAATCTGAAACCGAACAAAAAAAGAGAATTGCTTTATTATTCGACTTGAATAAGATGAAGAATGAGCAAGAAAAAACCATCAATAAATTAGAAGATATTCAGATGAATTCTGGTGGTTTTCCTTGGTTTAAAGGTAGTAGAAATGAAAGCAATTTTATAACACAACATATTGCAACTGGTTTTGGTCATCTGCAAAAATTGGGCGTTACAGATTTAAATGCTTCAACAAAAAAAATGATTGAAAAAGCTGTACAGTTCTTAGATGAAGAATTGGATAATCAATATAAGAAGTTATTAGACAACGCAGAACAAATCAAACAAAAAGCAAAAACAGAAAAGAAAGGTAAAGAAGCTTATGAGGATTATTTAGCTAAAAATAATTTGAACTATTTTACCATTCAGTATTTGTATATGCGTAGTTTTTACAGCAACATTTCTATGGATAACAACTTGCAAAAAGCGATTGATTATTACAGAAATCAAACTGTTACCTATTGGAATGATTATAATTTATATGCAAAAGGACAAATTGCTTTATCACTTTTTAGAAACGATGAAAAAACAACTGCTAATCAGATTTTAAAATCATTAAAAGAAAATTCAATTACTTCTGATGAATTAGGAATGTATTGGAAAGAAAACGCTTCTGGTTACTATTATTATCAAGCTCCTATAGAAACTCAAGCATTAATGATAGAGGTTTTCTCTGAAGTTGGTGTCATTCCGAATGAGCCTGAAAAAGCGAAGAGGAATCTAAATGATATTGATAACCTAAAAATCTGGTTGCTAAAAAACAAGCAAACCAATAGTTGGAAAACTACAAAAGCAACTTCTGAAGCCGTATATGCGTTACTATTAAATGGAAGTGATTGGATTTCGGTAACTGAAATGGTAGATATAAAAGTTGGTGACAAAGAGATTAATCCAACAAAGTTGGAAAACGTACAAGTAGAAGCCGGAACTGGTTATTTTAAAACTTCATGGGATGGAAATGAAATCACACCAAAAATGGCAGAAATTACTATCACAAAAAAAGGAAACGGCATTGCTTGGGGAGGTTTGTATTGGCAATATTTTGAAGATTTAGACAAAATTACTTCTGCAGAAACTCCGTTAAAATTAGATAAGAAATTATTCTTAAAAGTAAATTCAGACACAGGAAAAGAGTTACAGGAAATAACAAAAAACACACAGTTAAAAATTGGCGATTTAATTACAGTTAGAATTGAGTTAAGAAGTGACAGAGACATGGAATTCATTCACATGAAAGACATGAGAGCTTCTGGGGTAGAGCCAATAAATGTTTTATCTAGCTATAAATGGCAAGACAGTTTAGGATATTACGAAAGTACTAAAGACGCAGCTACTAACTTCTTTTTTGATCGTTTACCAAAAGGAGTTTATGTTTTTGAGTATGATGTAAGAGTTAATAATGCTGGAAATTTTAGCAACGGAATTACAACAATCCAAAGCATGTATGCTCCAGAATTTAGCAGTCATTCTAAAGGCATAAGAATTAAAGTGTTATAAATTTAAGCATATTACCTAGCTAAATAGTTTCTATTATATTTTGAATGAATAACTGAAAGGTTGTAATTTTGGGGAAACCCCCAATTTGACATAAGATGAAGAAAATATTATTAGCCCTCAGTTTAATATTTGCAGTAAGTTCAACAGTAAAAGCCCAAAATATATCAGACCATGCAATTGGTGTACGTATAGCTGGCGGAAATGGTACCGGCGGAGAAATCTCCTACCAAAAACATTTAGAAAAAAACAACCGTTTAGAAGTAGATTTAGGCATAGCCAGCGAAATGAACGACTTTAAATTAACGGGTACATACCAATGGCTGTGGAGCATCGAAAAACAATTTAACTGGTATGCCGGAGTTGGTGGTGGAGTTGTTTCTGCTAGTAATTTTGGTATTTATGGAGCCGGAGTTATAGGACTTGAGTATAACTTTGAAGCTCCAATAGTAGCTTCCTTAGATTATAGGCCAGAACTTGGTTTCTCTGGGGCTTTTGGTTTTATTTCCAATATAGGTATCGCCGTAAGGTATCAATTTTAAAAAAACTTAACCTTGTATAAACCCGTCTGTTTTAAAAATAGACGGTTTTTTTGTGTGCTAAATTGTTGTTAAAAATCCCTATGGATTAATTTTTAAATGGACAAAGTTTATTTAGATGAAATAATAAATATAACTTTGTTCTTTAATAAAAAACACACAAAATTATGAAAAAAACACTTTTAATTATCGGCCTATTAGTAGCTGGAGCATTTTCTGTAAATGCACAAAGTATTTCTGAAAACGCAATTGGTTTAAGATTTAGTGGAGGAAATGGAGTTGGAGGAGAAATCTCTTATCAAAGAGCATTAGGAGAGAACAACCGTTTAGAAGTAGATTTAGGTTTAGCAAACGAGTTTTCTGATTTTAAAGCAACAGGTTTGTACCAATGGGTTTGGAATTTAGAAGATAGATTTAATTGGTATGCTGGTGTTGGTGGAGGAATTGTTTCTGCTGGTGGAACAGGAATTTATGGAGCTGGTGTTGTAGGTATTGAATATGATTTTAATGCACCAATTTTACTTTCTTTAGATTACAGACCTGAAGTAGGTATTGCTGGAGGATTAAGTGGTGTAAACTCTGATATTTCTTTAGCTGTAAGATATCAATTCTAAATAGAATACTTAACATAATAAAAGATCCTCTAAATTAATTTTTAGAGGATTTTATTTTTTACTCGCTTTAGCAAGCTGATTAAAATCTAAGGCTAATTACAATCAATAATTTAAATCTATTGCTCCAAATCATAAAGTAGAAGTTTACTTTATAAATAACTCTAGTGGTTTAATTTATTCTGTTGCCTTAAAATTACACAACCTTTCCCCTCCCTTTTACTGTATTAAAATTTCTATAAAAAAACCTTTTGAATCAATAATTGATTGGATAAAGATCATTTAAATGCGATAATACATCTAACTTTGACATATAATAAAAAACACACTTAATTATGAAAAAAACACTTTTAATTATCGGTCTATTAGTAGCAGGAGCATTTTCTGTAAACGCACAAAGTATTTCTGAAAATGCAATAGGTTTGCGTTTAGGAGATAATGATGGTTTTGGAGGAGAAATCTCTTACCAAAGAGCTTTAGGAGATAACAATAGATTAGAAATTGATTTAGGTATAAGAAACAACACAAACTACGACGGTTTTAAGGCTGCAGGTATTTACCAATGGGTCTGGAATATTGAAGGTGGTTTTAACTGGTACGCAGGTGTTGGTGGAGGTTTAGGAAACTATAGTGGAAAAAACAACAACGATGATTTTTCTGAAACATTTGCTTTTGCAGCTGGTGATATTGGAATTGAGTATAATTTTACAGACGCACCGATATTACTTTCTTTAGATTTAAGACCAGAATTTGGTTTTGGAAATACATATAATGATTTTGATAATGACATAGCATTCGGTATCAGATACCAATTCTAGATAATAAAATATTATATAAAAAAATCCTCTAAATTAATTTTTAGAGGATTTTCTTTTTTTACTCGCTTTTGCTAGCGGATTAAAGTCTAAAGCTAATTGTAACCAATAATTTAGATCTTCGTCTAAATCTATGGCTTCATCAGATAAAAAAACAAAACCTTTCATTGGTTTGCCTGTAAAATTCATTTTATTGCACCCTTCTTTTTCTAAAGAAACCTCATAAACATCGGGGTTAATACGTGCCATAATTTCTTCTTTCATTACAGCAACATACATTTTATCGTCTACCATAAACAATAAACCTCCCATCATTTTTTTAGTGATAAAAGCAACACTTTTTTCAGTTAAAAACTGAGAAACTCTATCTGCTAAATATTCACTATAAGCCATTATTATTTTTATTTAAGCGGATAACTTTGTAATATTTTATGGAAAACTTCTTTAAAATAAAGTATTCTTTTTTCTGGAGTTCTTTTCTCTTTTATGGTTGATGTTAAAACTCCTTCCCAAAAAAGTTCGTTGGTTTTGGTATCTACAAATTCTACCATTATTTCTTCATCGAGTTTTTTTCCTCCAATTGGTATTCCGCCAGAAACTCCAATTCCACCATTTCTACCTCCACTTCCTAAACCAATGGCAATAGTATTAGTAACTTTAGGTGCTGATGTTTTTGACTTAAAATTGATATAAAAATCTGGTTTTTCTACCTCATTGAATCCTAATTCTCCCATTTCTTCAAATAGCGCATCTGCTGCCCTATCTACATCAAATTCATTTAAACCTGCACCAATGTCATCAAAAAAAGCATAGGTTTTATATTCCTTAAAGTTGGTATTCTCATCATAATCTGTAATTACTTTAGATGTTGAGCAACTCATTAATAAGAGTAAAATGAAGTATTGGACTTTTTTCATCAGAAATATTATTTATTTTCTTTAATTACAACTCTTGTTGGTGTATCTTTTCCACTAATAATACTCTCGGTACCTTTAGCAACCGCCTTAATTGTTTCTGTAATTACCGTCATATTTAACGTTTCTACCTCATCAGATACTTGATGATAATCTTTATCAACATCTATTGGTGTAGTAGAAAAAGTATGAGAAGGCACACCCAATCTTGCCAAAGAAGCATTGTCTGATCTAAAAAATAAATTAAACTTTTTATACGGATCTGCGAATAATTGATAGCCGGTACCTTTTAAATTCTTCTGAATAATTTTCCCGAAATCAGATCTTTCAAAACCTGTTAACCAAGCAGTATTTGGACCAAAACTTGGGACTTTACCAATCATTTCTAAATTGATACCAGCAACAAATTTACTAGCATCAATTCCTTTTCCAAAATGCGTAGAACCAATTAATCCCATTTCTTCAGCTGTAAAAGCTACAAAAAGAATCGTTCTTTCATTGTTTGCTTTCACTTTAAAGTATTCGGCCAATGCTAAAATTCCTGTCACTCCAGAAGCATCATCATTTGCACCATTATAAATACTATCTAATTGCCCTTCTTTTTTACTGATTCCTAAATGATCATAATGTGCAGAAATAACTACAATTTCGTTCTTCTTAGATTTCCCTTCTAAAATACCGATAATATTACTGGTTGTAATTTCTTTTTTAGATCTTTTATCGGTAAACGTAAACGTTTGTCTGTAATTTTTTAGAGTATCATAAGTGGTTAAACCAATTCTTTTAAATTCATTTTCTATGTATTTAGCTGCTTTTTCAATTCCTGGTGTTCCAGATTTTCTACCTTCCATATCATCAGAAGCCAATGTATAAAGGTGTTTTTTTACGGTAATAGAATCTATTGTTGCTGTCTTTTTTTTACTTTTAATAACTTTAGAGCTTTCTTTACAAGAAAAAATAATTGCAAATAAAAAGATATAAACTAAGTTGATTTTCTTCATTATAATTGATTTTTAAAAGGTTAAATATAGCTAATTTTATTTCGTATTTTTGCTGAAAATATATAAAATGGATTTATCTCTTATACCAAACATAAAACACTTAAACTCAAATAACTTTTTTTTACTTGCAGGTCCTTGTGCCATAGAAAGTGAAGAGATGGCTATGAGAATTGCTGAAAAAGTAATTACAATTACAGACAAATTAGAAATTCCTTATATTTTTAAGGGGAGTTTTAAAAAAGCTAATAGAAGTAGAATTGATAGCTTTACAGGAATTGGAGATGAAAAAGCATTGAAAATTTTACGTAAAGTTTCAGAAACTTTTAATGTACCAACTGTTACAGATATTCATGAAGTTTCAGATGCTATTAAAGCCGCTGAATACGTTGATGTGTTACAGATTCCTGCTTTTTTAGTGCGCCAAACAGATTTAGTAGTAGCCGCGGCACAAACGGGTAAGGTTGTCAATTTAAAAAAAGGACAATTTATGAGTCCTGGTGCTATGAAACACGCAGTACAAAAAGTAAAGGATGCCGGTTCTGAAAAAGCGTGGATTACAGATAGAGGTACTATGTTTGGTTACCAAGACATGATTGTAGATTTTAGAGGAATTCCAGAAATGCGAAAGTTTGCTCCTACAATTTTAGATGTTACCCATTCTTTACAACAACCAAATCAAGAAGCTGGTGTTACTGGTGGAAGACCAGATATGATTGAAACCATAGCTAGAGCGGGTATTGTAAATAATGTAGATGGATTATTTATAGAAACTCATTTTGACCCTGCAAACGCAAAATCTGATGGCGCAAACATGTTACATTTAGACAACTTAGAAGGTTTATTAACCAACTTAGTTGCTATTAGAAAAACGATCAATAGTTTATAAAAAACTATTGATCTATAATTTAACCTCTTTAAAGTTTCTAAAATTTTAAAGAGGTTTTCTTTTGTAATACTTCTAAAAGTAGTTTTTGTTTGATAAAATTAAGTATAAAGCAATCTAACTACTTCCCGAAAAAACCTTTAGTTGTTTGACTATATGCTTCTTGCAAAACAGATATTAAAACCTCTGCATTAACTTCTTTTACAGATTTGTAACGTAAAGACTTTACTACTTTTCTGTTATCAGAAATTACAAATTCATTAAATTTTAGCAATTCAGAATTTGTATAAAAACCAACATCTACATATCCTTTTTTCTTTGCAGGATTTAAATAACAAAATGGCTTTTCATGTAAATAATAAAAAGGCATTTTCCATTTAAACTGTAAATCTACTTCAGGAAAATTAGTTTCAATTACTATTTGTAAATCCAATAAAATAGATTTGAAGGGTTCAGGTTGCTTTAAAATGTATTCTTCTGCAGGTTTCATTGTTGTATATTCGCGAAAGTTAAAAAATAACAGTTACATGAATGATAATTATCAAATTAATTTCTCTTTAAAAGGATTTACAAGTATTTTAATTGGTGCTTACTTTTTTATTGCAGGCTTTTTTATAGAAACCATAGTAAAAGGTTCTCTAGCGGAAGAAACTTCTTTAGATTTACCTTCTAAAACTACAGAAATATTAATTATTACAGCGGTTCTACTCGTTTTTCTTTTTTCTTCTTTGACTTTATTTTTTAACGGAAAAAAAAATGCGAAGAAATTACAACACCAACTTTGGAATGATAATAACAAACTAGCTTTTAAAAAATATATACTTGCATTTGTAGTCATTTTCACCTCATTACTAATTTTAATGAATCTTGGTTTTATAACCTACCTTACTCCCACTTTCCTTATTTTATACGGACTTTTATTATTCATATTTAAAAATAAAGAACGTAAAAACCTATTAATATTATCTGGTTTAAGTTTGCTTTTAGCCGTTATGTGTTTTTTAATACCAAGCTATTGGGCCTCTTCTATTTCTATTTTAGGAATTGCACATGTTGCTTATGGCGTTGTGGTAAAAAACTAAAATTGTCGTCTAATTTTTCTAATTATATCTTCTAAACCATTTAATTGAAGCTCATACACCAGCTCCATTTGTTTACCTAATTTTCCTGCAGGAAACCCCTTGTTTTTATACCAAACAATATAATGCTCGGGTAAATCTATAAGAAACTTGCCTTTGTATTTACCAAAAGGCATTTTCATGTGTGCTAAATCTATTAGAAATTGTCTGTCTTGTAACATTATTCTTTTCCGTCTATATAATCTTGTAAATATGAAAAACGTTCTGTCAACTTTCCGTTTTCTGTCATTTTTGCTCGTGCTAAAACTCCATCTTTATCATTATTGAAAAAAGCAGGAATTACATTTTCTAAAAACATTTCTCCAAAACCTTCACTTGCATCTTTTGGCAATTCACAAGGTAAATTATCTACAGCCATTACCACAATAGCGCCTTTGTCTTTATAATTTACTTCAGATTCTGTTTGTGGATTATATCCATAAATAGGATCTGCAATGGTAGATGCTTTTATGGTTGATGCTACTGGTCCATCTACATCACAAGAAATATCTGCCACAAATTTTATATTGAAATCTTTAGCTTTTGCATCTTCTCTTGTAAATAAATAAGGTGCTCCGTTGCCATAAAAATGTCCTGCAATAAAGAAATCAGATACTTTTGCAAATCGTATAAAATCTGATTCATACTTTTCGGGATGATCGTAAAAATCAAAATTACCTAGTGTTTGTCCGTCTTTGCGTTTGTTATAATCCAATACATCTGCTAAACAATATACTGGCTCGCTAAAAGAATTATTTAAATATTCATCTACAGAAACTTCTTTAATGCTCATAGCATCTAACATTTCTTTTGCTCCGTAGGCAACTTTTCCGTTTCCAGTTAAAAGGATTTTTATGTTTGGTAATTTTATTTTTTTTAGTTCTGTAATCAATTCTTTTTGACTGTCTAAACTTTCTGCTTTTGGTAAATTAAACGTTTCGTTTGTTAAACCAATGGCTCTAAAACCGTTGTAAGCACCAACAATACCTGCATAACGTCCAAAACCAATTAAACGCAATCCGTTTTCTCTTACAATCGTTTCATGATCATACAATTCTATGTTCTTCTCTAAAATTGCCAATAACAACTTTCTATTGTAAGGTTGTTTTTTAATAGTATGACTAAAGAAAAAATATTTTTTATTGTTGATTAATGCATTAACTGGCACTTCTTTTACGCCAAACAAAACATCGCAATCTGACACATTTTCAGTAACTTCTAATCCGGCAGCTTTATAAGCTGCATCAGAGAATACTCTAATATCTGAAGACTCTACTTTAATAGCGGCTTCTGGATACTTTTCTTTGAATTCTTGAAGCTTTTCTGGAGAAAAAACAACTCTTCTATCTGGTGGATTTTTGCGCTCTTTGATAATGCCAAATTTCATAATATTAGTGTTTTTAGACCTACTAAAACTGGTTTAGCAGAATTGGTATAATATTTGCTCGAAGATATTAGAATTTATGGTGATAAACAATAGTATTTTTTATACTTTTGCAAACCGCGTTAAGGATTGAAGTGACATCCTTTTTTAATTTTTTCAATTAAAAAAGATATAACGGAAAGCCTGACCACACTTTTTTGTGTGGTAACGCCCAAACTATTAAAACGGGGACGACTGGTTTTGACAGCGAGGACAGTGGATTTGTAAGCATACCGAGTTATGAAATAACACTCGTTAAACCTAATTTCAACTTTTTAAACGGCGAAGATAACTACGCTTTAGCTGCTTAATCCGAATCACAGTAGGATTAGCCTCGGCACACTAGGTGTGCAAGCTTTATGTCCACGGAAAGCCCTGATTTACGGCGTTTCACTTTTGGATATCGTAAAAGTAAATATAGAAAACTTGGTACTTCGACGGGTTTTTGAAACTAAAGAAGATAAGCTAAAAGCAGATTGTTCTTAATCAGCTTTTAGTCGAAAACTAAGAAAGAACTAAGTATGTAGAAAGCTTTTTGGCTGCTCGTTTGGACCCGAGTTCGATTCTCGGCGTCTCCACAAAATACCCTTATAAACCCAGTGTTTGTGAGGGTTTTTTATTTGCGTTGATAATAACGTTGAATTTTGTAGAATAATAAAATAATTAAAACACTTAAAAAATGAAGAAGTTAAGTAAAATCTTATGTGTAATTTTTGCCATAACATGTATAACCGGATGTAGTAGTAATGAAAATGACACTATAGATACACCAGTCAACACAACTATTAATGCTAAATGGACCGTTAGTAATTCTACCGAATATAAATCATTCGAATTTAATGATAGCGGTAATTATATTATAACAAAAAATGCTGCTGACGCAAAAACAAACACCGCTACTACTGAAACTAAAACCATCTTTTTTGGAACTTATATTTTTATTGATGATAATACTTTAGAGCTTTCAGATTTTGGAACACTAACCATAGATAATATGGATGAAAACGCTATATATTTTACACTAAAATTAAACAACAATACAAATACGGAAACTTTTATTGAAGCCGACAGAGAAGAAGAAATAACAAACTCTACAAATACTGAGTTACTATGTAGAACTTGGCAATTAATAAGTATTGACGGACAAAATGTACTTGGAACAGATGAAGAGCTTACTGTTTTATTTTCTAGAGCTGGTACATATTTTGTTACCAATAATAACCCTTTAGAAGAAGGTGGTTTAGCTGAATGGAATTGGACAGACAGCACACAAACATTTCTTGAATATTCTTGGAATAAAGGCCTAGGTAGTGATGGTATTGTAGAAGTTAGTAATTTAACTTCTACCTCTCTAACAATTACTGAAGATGGAGAAATATTTATTTTAGAACCTATTTCTAATAAGAAAACAAGTAAAACTGATACAAAAAAATATAATGGAGTTGTAAAATCTGGTATCTTTAAAAGATAAAAAATATAGGAAATAATACTTTAGCATAAACCTCAAAAAATTAATTTTTATTTTTTTGAGGTTTATTTTTAGCCAACTATTAGTCAACATCTTTTACAAAACATCAAAATTAGCCTTTTACTTTTTTAACAAAGTTCTCTTTAAAGCATTTCATTAATTCCTTCCAGAACCTCCTCTAGATCCTCCACCACCTCTGTTTTTTCCCTTAACATTCATTTTCTGGCCAGCAAAACTACCAAACTTATACACAAAGTTGAGCATAAAATATTGTTCTAGAATTTTATTTTCTACATCTTGAATATAGGTTTCTGTAACAGATCTTCTATACCCATTATTCTTACCAAGCATATCATAAGCCACCAAAGAAAGTGTTGCTTGGTTGTCCCAAAGCTCTACTCCTAAACCTGCATTCCAAAAAACGGCATCACCATCAAATTCATCTCCTACACTACTATTGTAACGATACGAAACTCTATTAGATAAAAACGCATTTTTAAGAAAGAACACATTAGAGTTTACATCTACATTCTGAACAAAATAATTAATATCATTAAACGCATCGGTATCATAAACGCTATTATTTTTAGAGTAACTATAGGTTGTAGTTACATCAATCTTACTATCATATGCGTAACTAACAGAAAATAAAGGTTTTAAAACAGTTGTTTTTGCAGTAAATTCAACAGCATTCTGTATAGACAAACTGTTCTTATAACTCGCATTAAAACGGGCATTTAAATTAATATTTGTTTTTCTATTAAAGTAAGATTTAGAAACCGCTACATTTCCACTATACGAGTAATCACCATCAATATTATCATAAGTAGTATATTTATTTAAATCTGCATCTGTAATTGTTGAATTGATTATTTTATCTTGAACAAATTGCGCTTTAAGGTTTCCAGAAATATTGATATTATTATACGCCAAATTGTTTTGATATTGAAAACGTGCATTATGACTAATTGCTGGTTTTAAAAGCGGATTCCCAACAACTATATGCGTAATATTACTTACATCCTCCAAAGGTTGTAGTTGCCCTACGGATGGTAAATCTACATTCTGATTATACTGCAAAGTAATATTCTTATACCCATTTTCATCTTTATAACGAATTCTACCCGAATAGGTTAAATATTCAAAATCTGCCTTAAAATCTCTTTCTGTTACCAATTTATCTTTATAATCTCTATAAGTATTTGTAAAAGCTCCTTCTACTTCAAAACGAAAGTCTTTATATTGATATCTTAATTTTAAGGCAGGTCTTAATGTTGTGGTAACATACTTACTCTCTGAACTAAGCAGCTCATTAAAATCACTATATTCTTCTGATCTTTCATCGAAATCATAGATATATTTTTCGCTGTTTTTAGTATTAACTGTAGCCATGTATCTTGGCATCAACCTGAAATTTGTAAATAATTCCTTACTCCAAAAGGCATTAAAATTAATATCACTACTATTACTACCTGTTGTATTAATTTGATCTTGAATTATTGTCTGACCTTTATTAACTAAAACGTTTTTAGAATATTTTTGACTATCGGAATCTGATTTATTAAAATCTGTCCCCAAACTTACATTTAAATAATCTGCTTTATTATTTAAAACAGGTGTAACCGAAAATTCATTTTTAAATTCACTGCTAGAAGAGCTAGACTCGCTATTAGAAGTATAATCACTTACTAAATCGCCATTATCATAATAAGACTTACTTTTTACTGTTCCACCAGATTCTTGACTAGAACTTTTAAAATCTGTTTTATTAGATAAACGGACTTTCTTATTGGAAGAATTATTTTTTGGTTTTAGAATAAATTTTAAATCTGCTCCGGCTGTATGACTGTCCGAATCTGAAAAACTATTACTTTTAGAGTCTGTAATATAATTTAAGTCGGGTAAAAAAGTTTCCTTATAACTTATTTTATCGTAGTCTCTATTCTGTGCACTATATCTATAATTTCCATTTATACTGGTTTCATTCCACTTCCCCTTTGTATAATTTGCTCCAACAAAATCAGACTTAATATCGCCATTACTAGTATCTGTATCTGGCAAAGAATTAAAACCTTTAGATAAATTTATATTATTAGTACCACCAATAATTCCTAATTGTTTGCCATCAATTAATTTAAAAACATTGGCATTTGCCTGATATTTTTCATCGGTACCATAACCGAGTTTAACATCTCCAAAAGTAGCTCTGTTTTTCCCTTTTTTAATTTTAAAATTGATTTCCTTTGTACCTGAATCAGATTCTTCACCTGTAAATTTTTGATTATCCGTTTTATAATCTGTCACCTGTACTTTACTAATAACGTTACTTGGCAGGTTTTTTAAGGCGATATCTCCTTTTTGCTCACCAAAAAAACGCATTCCATCTACATTTATCGCCTCTACTTCTATTCCGTTTACGGTAATAATACCATCTAAATCTATTTCTACTCCTGGTAGTTTTTTTAATAAATCTTCGGCTTTGTCATTCGGTAAGGTTTTAAAACTATCTGCATTGTATTCTACCGTATCTTTTTTAATTAAAACAGGTGGAGCACGAGCAATTATTGTGATAACATCTAATTCTTCTATTTCATTATTTAAAACTAAATACCCCATATTTAATGTACCGTTCTGTGGAACATTAACAATTTTTATATAAGGTTCATAACCTAAGGATGCTATATTAAAAATTACTTTAGAATCCTCTCCAGCATTTACTCGCAAAGAATATTCACCATTCTTATTTGTAATACCATAAGCTATCGGAACACTATCTTTTGCACTCTGCACATAAACTGTTGCTCCATTTAAAACAATAGAATCTTGATCTTTAAGCACACCTTCTAACGTAAATTTTTGTGAGAATAATGTAGAAGAAATAAGTAGCAAAAATAATAGTAGTGTTGTTTTCAATGTATGCAGATTTAGGTTCAAATCTTTGACACAGAAAAAGGTATAAGGTTTAAATAAGAAACAACAAAAAACATCCTACCTTAAATTACCATAGTAATAAAAATCAGCAGTTTTAACCTTATAAAGTAAAGCTCTCTCTAACTTTTAAAAGATAAAGTAATCAGTTTATACTTTGAAAATCTTCTTTTCATTTAAACCTTTTTAATACGATGGATTTATAAAAATAAGGAACTTTTAAAAATCTAGTTTTACAATTATGACAACTATAAAATTTTGAATTGGGAATTAATCTTAAAACCAAACTCCTAGCGAGTCTTTTTCTAAAACTAGAGTTACATGATGGGCATTTAGGCATTTGGGGGAAAGGATTAATGATAGTTAATTTACTGATAATCTACATAGTAGTTAAACAAAACTACATTTAATTTTCTAAAAAGGTAATTGATAAAAAAGGAATTGATATAACGGCTCGCATTTTTATGATTTTGATAATTAAAACCATATTTTTGCTTGATACTGCAAAAAAATTGAAAAAAATAATCGTTTCTGTCACAAATGATTTATCAACAGACCAACGTGTTGATAAGGTTTGCTATACATTACATAAAAACGGCTTTGAAGTTGTTTTAATAGGTAGAAGATTAGAAAACAGCGCTCAGTTAAACAGACCTTACACCACCAAAAGAATTCCTTTAATATGCAACAAAGGCTTTTTGTTTTATGCGGAATACAATTTGCGTTTATTTTTTATCTTACTTTTTTCTAAAAAAGATATTTTACTGTCTAATGATTTAGATACATTGTTGCCTAATTTTTTAGTGAGTTGGCTACAAGGGAAAAAAATAGTTTATGACAGTCATGAGTTGTTTCCAGAAATACCTGAATTGGTACACAAACCTTTTGTTAAAAAATGCTGGTCTCATTTAGAAGCTTGGATACTTCCTAAACTTAAAAACAACTACACAGTTTGTAAAAGTATTGCAGCGTATTATCATAAAAAATACCATACGGACTTTAAAACAATTATGAATTTACCTAGAGAAAAAGAAATTCAGTTAGGTACGTTTCCTTTTAATAATAAAGGCCAAAAAATCATTCTATACCAAGGTGCAGTAAATTTAGGAAGAGGCTTAGAATTAATTATAGACACCATGCCTTTTTTAGAAAATACACTTTTAGTAATTATTGGTTATGGTGATATTATTGACAACCTGAAACAGCAAGTAAATGAAAAACATTTAAATAACAACATTTATTTTTTAGGTAAAATCACTCCAGTAGAATTACACAAACTTACCCCTTTAGCCAATTTAGGAATAAGTGTAGAAGAAGATCTAGGATTAAATTACAGATATGCTTTACCAAACAAAATATTCGATTATATACAAGCCGAAGTCCCTATTTTAGTTTCTGATTTACCCGAAATGAAACAAATTGCACTAAATTATAAGGTAGGTGAAATCGTTAAAAATAGAACCCCAAAAGAACTTGCTGCACAAATAAAAAAAGTACTTGAAAAAGATTTTTCTACAGAGTTAAAGAAAGCAAAAAAAGAATTGATTTGGGAGCATCAAGAAGAAAAGCTATTATCAATCTTTAATCATTTAAAATAGCTATTTTTTGTATTGATGCGGGTTTTCTCTAATGCCTTTTTTAAATAATTTACGTACACTAGATCGCAAAGTATTATCTATTCTTAAAAAAACATCTTTTACTTTTTCTGAAGATCTTCCTCTAAATGTTGTTACATGAAAAGTATCTGAAACTAAAATAGGTGTGTTAGAAAAATAGTAATTAGACACACAACATCTAACCGCGTCCTTTTCTACTTTACTTACAGAATGCCATGAGTTTTGATGTGTTGTCATAACAACCAACCTGTTAAATTTACTTACTATAGTAGTTGCTTTTTTTTGTAATCCTTCTGGCCAAATTTCTAAATTACCTCCATTGTCTGCAGTCCAATCAGGACTTACATAATACAAAAGATTTAAAACGCGCCATCTATTTCTATCCTTATCATGAGAATTATCTAAGTGCGGGTTTAAAAAATTATCTTTTTCCATTAAAGACAGTCCGCCAGCATACAGGTTTTCATCGCTATACACTTCCTTTAATTCACAAATTTCTGAAACTAAACCCACTACTCTTTTGTCTTGAAATGCATAAATAACTTCTTCTAAAAGTGTGTTGTAATTATCCATTTGGTAGGCTGTAAATTTAAACTCTCTTAAGTTCTTTTTTCTAACAGCTTCCTTTGTTGTAGGAAATTTATTGTAAATTTCTGTAGCCAACTCTTTAGGCAAAAAATCATCTATAAAAAAATAACCAATCGTATCTTTCGATTCTAAAAACTGACTTTTTAAAGCTTCTTTATTTGAAGTTAATTTAGCGCAAATTAAACGGGCTATTTCAGTTCTATTCATGTTTTAATTTTAAGTGGCACATATAACTTACTTTCATACAATTTAAGAAAAAAACTGAAGATTTTTTGATAGCTAACTTTTCAAAGAAAAGATGAAATACACCAACTATTCTTGTCATTTTTAGGATTGATATTTTTCTCACCAATTCTAATAAAGGCATTTCTTTTGTATCAATTAAACTTTGTTTATCAATAAAAATAAGGTTTTCCATCGCTTTTTTTGTTTTAGAAACAAACAAATCATTTTTATCTAAACCTAAATGATAAACCTCATTACTTATATGTTCTATTATAAATCCTTTCTTTATCAACTCTAAAGAAAATAACAAATCTTCTCTACCGTACTGTGTTAATTTTTGCTCGAAAATCACATCATCAAAAATTGCTTTTTGAATTAAAAAATTAGAGGTAAAAAAAAACTTTTCAGGATTTTCTATACGTTTTTCTACAGAAATTTCTTCGTGCTTTTTTCCGAATTTATAACGTAGTAATCTGAAATTTTCTTTTTTATCTTCATATAACAAGCCTCCACAAAAAACAGTTTTATCTTTTTTGAAACAATGTATATAGTTTCTTATAAAATTAGATTTTACAGGAATAACATCAGCATCTAAAAACAACAACCAATTATATATTGCTTTTTTTGCTAGTAAGTTTCTAATGGCACTTCTACCAATATTATTTTCTAAGCTTTTAAAACTAGAGAAAGAAAGTTTATTTATCTCCTTATTTTTTTTATTTAAAGGTGACTTAGAGCCATCATCCAAACAAATAATTTCAAATTGTATGTCTTCTAAAATTAATTGTTGATGTATTTCTTTAACTAAAAAAAAAGTATTGTAATTATATGTTGGTATAAGAACAGATAGCATTAAGTAGTTGCTTTTTGGGCTACTTCAAACAACTCTCCTCCCTCACACTTTAATGTTTTTTGCTTAAATTTTACAATTAACTGATAATCGTGCGTTGCCATTAAAATGGTTTTTCCACTTTTATGAATTTCATTTAAAAGTTCCATCACTTCTAAAGAAGTTTTTGGATCTAGATTACCTGTTGGCTCATCTGCTAAAATTAATTCCGGATCATTTAACAACGCTCTTGCAATAGCAATTCTTTGTTGTTCTCCTCCAGAAAGCTCGTATGTTTTTTTGTAAGCTTGAGATTTCATCCCTACTTTATCTAAAACCTCGTCAATTTTTTCTTTAATTTTAACTTTATCTTTCCAACCAGTAGCTTTTAAAACAAACTCTAGATTACCAAAAATAGTTCTATCGCTTAATAATTTAAAATCTTGAAAAACAATTCCTATTTTTCGTCTTAAAAAAGGAATCTCTTTTTCTTTTATTTTCTTTAAATCGAAGTCAACAATACTCCCCGCGCCTTTTTGTAATTTTAAATCCCCGTATAGAGTTTTCATTAAACTACTTTTTCCACTTCCTGTTTTACCAATTAAATAATAAAACTCTCCTTTTTGTATTGATAAATTTACATTAGACAACACCAAATTTTCTCTTTGATAAATATCTGCGTTCTCTAAAAATAAGACTGGTTTTTCCATAAAAAACTTGTTTTTACAAACTTAAAAGTTTTGAACGATTTTATACCATGAATTATAAACAATTCTTATTTTTGAATTAAAATATTTTTTCATATTTTTTTCTTCTAACATCAAACAAAATTAAAATAAGTTCGTTATTCATTCTAGGTATCAAAATTAATTATATGAAGTTTGTTTTTATAAAAAAACGTTTTATTACTTGTTTCTTATTGCTAACTGTTTTTGTTGGCTATAGTCAGCAAACAATTGTAGAAACTAATATTTTCACAAAATACAACAATGCTATAAAATTGTTTAATAATAAAGCTTATGCTGCGGCACAAACAAGTTTTATGGCAATAAACGAGACGGCTACTCTTGGCTCTAATTTAAAAGCAGATGCTGCTTATTATGATGCCATGTGTGCTGTACGATTAAAACAGCCAGACGCAGATAAAAAAGTGCTTACTTTTATAGAAGAAAATCCTAATAGTAGTAAAAAAAATACTGCAGTTTTTACAGTTGCAAATTATTACTTTGCTAATAAAAAAGCGGCTTATGCACTTAAATGGTACCAAAAAGTAGATGCTACTTACCTTTCTAAGGAGGATAAAAAGGAACTCGATTTTAAAATGGGGTATTCTTATGTAATTAGCAACAATTTGCCTTTAGCCAAAGAAAAATTTCTTCCATTAATTAATGATGCTAAATACGGAAATGATGCTAGGTATTATTATGGTTACATTGCGTATAAATTAGAAGATTATGGCATTGCTGAATCTACGTTTAAAGAAATTGCAGACAACGAAACCTACCGTGTAGAAATTTCTTATTATTTATTAGACATTAGTTTTCAAGCTGGTAAATTTGAACGTTGTATTAAAGTTGGTAAAGAACTAATTAACACCTTTCCTAAAAAAGATAGATCGGAGATTTCTAAAATAATTGGAGAGAGCTATTTCAATTTAGAAAAATACAGTGAAGCAATTCCGTATTTAAAAGCATATACCGGTAAAAAAGGAAAATGGAACAACACCGATTTTTATCAATTAGGATATGCATATTACAAACAAAACGATTTTGAAAATGCGATTAGTAATTTTAATAAAATTATAGATGAGAAAAACTTTATTTCTCAAAACGCGTATTATCATTTAGGTGAATGTTACCTTAATTTAGAGAAAAAGACAGAGGCTTTAAATGCGTTTAAAACTGCTTCTGAAATGGATTTTGATAGAAAAATTAAAGAAGATGCTGCTTTAAATTACGCCAAATTGAGTTATGAAGCAGGAAACCCTTTTAAAAGTGTTGCAGAAGTTTTACAAGAGTATTTAAAAGAATATCCAAAATCTACAGCTTATGAAGAAATTAACGACTTAGTAGTTTCTTCTTTCTTACATCAACAAGATTTTAAAGGTGCTTTAGTCTTTCTGAACGAAAAGAAAACTGAAAAAAATAATTCATTAATTTCTGAAGTTTCATTGTACAGAGGTATTCAATTATTTAATGATCAAAAATTACAAGAAGCATTGCCTTTGTTTGTTACAGGTAAAAAAGCAACAGACGTATCTATTAGAGAAAAATCTAAATATTGGGAAGCAGAAACTTTGTACCAATTAGACAACCCAAAAGAAGCACTTTCCAAATTTACTGCTTTAAAAAAGGAGTTGAAATCAAAAGATGAAGATTTTAAACTAATTGATTACAATATAGGATACAGTAATTTTACACTAAAAAATTATGCAAATGCAGCCGTATCTTTCGAGAACTTCTTAAAAGATGGTTCTCTAGAAAAAGACATTAAAGACGATGCATACATTCGTTTAGGTGATAGTTACTTTGCCATTAGAAATTACAGAAGCGCCATTGATGCTTACACTACGGTTGTTAATACCTATGGTGCAGAAGCAGATTATGCGCAGTATCAAATTGGAATGAGTTATGGTTTTATAGAAGACAATCAAGCTAAAATTACAGCGCTTACCAATGTGGTAAATAAATACCAGATTTCTAACTTAAAAGATGATGCTTTATTTCAACTTGCAAATACATATACTGTAATAAAAGAGAATAACAATGCACATAATGCTTACAACAGATTGATAGAAAAACATCCAAATAGTATTTTTCTACCAAAAGCATTAGTACGTCAAGGTCTATTGTATTATAGTGAAAATGATAGTAAAAAAGCATTAGAAAAGTTTAAACAAACAACCAGACAGTTCCCAAATTCTCCAGATGCTTTTGAAGCAGTTGCGAATGCTAGAAATGTTTATATTGACAATGGCAATTTAAACGAGTATGTAGATTGGATATCTGGCTTAAAATTTATCAATGTTACAGATTCAGATTTAGACAATACAACCTTTGCTGTGGCGGAGAAAAAATACTTTGAAGCAAAAGATGGTAGTGAAATTATTAGAGCACTTTCTAAATACACCATTTCTTTTCCTGAAGGAATTCACAAGTTAAAGGCAAATTATTATTTGGCAGACATCCTTTTTAAAGAAAAAGAATTTAACAAGGCTATTGCCTATTATCAAAATGTTTTAGAAGAAGGACAAAATGAATATAGTGAAGATTCTCTAGCCAAATTAGCTCAAATATTTCTTGAAAGAGATGAATTTGAGAATGCAATACAAATATTAGATCGATTAGAACTAGAAGCTTATTCTACCGAGAATGTATTATTTGCACAGAGTAATCTAATGAAAGGTTATTATGAAACCGAAGCTTATGACCAAGCTATTACATACGCTAAAAAAATTCTTGCAAAAGAGAAGTTGAATAGCCAATTAGAAAATGATGCCAAAATAATTATTGCACGTGCTTCTTTTAAAACCGAAGATTTTTATACTGCTGAAGAATATTATACAGAAGTAGAACGTAAAGCTACCGGAGAATTAAAAGCAGAGGCCTTATTTTATAATGCTTTCTTTAAAAATCAACAAGAAGAATACTTAGACTCTAATAAAACGGTTCAGAATTTAATAGCAAATTACTCTTCTTATAAATATTGGGCTGTAAAAAGTTATATAATAATGGGTAAAAATTATTATGGTTTGCAAGATGTGTATCAGGCTACTTTTGTGTTAGAAAACATCATTAAAAACTTTACACAATTTGAAGACATTGTAGAAGAAGCTAAAAAAGAGCTAAAAACAATAAAAGAAAACGAAGCCAAAACTAATAACTCAGTAACTCCTATTAAAGAGGACAACACAATTAAAAACAATAAAAAATAATGAAAAAAGGTTTCACATTATTTCTAGTCTATTTTTCATTTTTAAGTTTAAACGCTCAAAAAAAGGATCAGGCTAAAGACACCGTAAAAACAGAAATTGTAAATATTGTAACAAAATACAATCCTAAAATTTCTGATGCCAAAAAAATTAATAAAAACCCTAAAATAGAATTGCTTAAAAACAGCGAAAAGAAAAAACTAGAATATACTATTTTTTCTGCTCCAGTTGCCTCTACTTTTATTCCTAAAAGTGGTGTTGTAAAAGGCATTGATGTAGGCGTTAAAGAAAGGGTCTACAAGAACTATTTAGCCGCAGGTATCGGGAATTATACAACTCCATATTTAGAAACGTATCTAACCCATAGTACTAATTACGAAAACGAGTTTGGTTTTAATGCAAAGTATTTAGCATCTCTAGACAATGTTAAAAACTCAGTACTTAACAGTAATTTTTCTAATTTTAATATTGGAGCATTTTACAAACAACAGGAACGTTATTTCGATTGGAAAGTAACTTTAAATTCTGAAAGAAATCTTTATAATTGGTACGGTTTACCAGATATTACTTTTACAGAGCCAACTATATCAGCAATAAATGAAGAGCAAGTATTTAATTATTTTGATTTAATTGGGGAATTCAATTTTGAAGATTCTTATATTCAATCAGGAAAAGTAAACTTTGCAAACTATACAGATGGCCATGAAAGTAGCGAAACCTTGGCTAAATTTGAAGCAAAATTAAACTTGCCTTTAGATTATTTACTGCCTAATTTAAATGATATCTCTGTAGCAACCAGTATCGAGTTTTTAAAAGGAGAATTTAAAAACGATTACAGCAATTCTAATCCTTTAAAATACGGTACCTCTACCATCAACATAAACCCTCAATATAAAATGGAGTATGAAGGTTTTTCTATAAAACCTGGACTTAAATTAATTGCCTCTTTTGATTCAGAAAACAGCGCTAACAACTTTTTTATACTGCCAGATGTTTTTGTTGAAGGACCAATTATAGAAGAATATTTAAATGTGTATGCAGGTATTACGGGTGACTTACATACCAATACTTACAAAAACTTTACAGAGGAAAATCCTTACGTATCGCCAACACTTTTTATAACGCAAACTTTAGAAAAATCGAACCTCTTTTTAGGTTTTAAAGGTCTGATTGTAGACGATTTAAGTTTTAATGTAAAAGCAAGTTTTAAGTCTGAAGAAGACAAACCAATGTTTATAAGAAACAATTCTAAGTCTGACGGAACCAATACTACTTATAATAGCATGGATTTGAAAGGGTATGAATATGGAAATTCTTTTGATGTTCGTTATGATGATGTAAAAACCAACACCTTCTTTACAGAACTAGAATATGAATATTCTAAAAACTTATCATTCGGATTGCAAGGAATATACAATAGTTACACATTAGAAAATGAAGTAGAAGCTTGGAACTTACCTTCTGTAGAAGGAAGTATTTCTGCGAAATACAAAACAAATAAATGGTTTGCAGGTGCTAATATTTTCTATGTTAGCGAAAGAAAAGATGCGCTTTACACAAGCCAATATCCAACTGCCCAAAATGGTTCAGAAAACGTAGCATCTTTTACCGATGTAAACTTAAACGGAGGGTATCATTTTAACGATAAGTTTTCGGCTTTTCTAAAGTTAAACAATGTTTTAAACACAGAGTACCAACGTTTTGCAAACTTTAATACGCAAGGAGCTCAAATACTTGGTGGTTTAACCTATAAGTTCGATTTTTAAAAACCTGTTTAAAAGCAACCTTTTTACCAAATTAATTTTATGTTATATTACTTAATTATTGGACTTCAAATTTATTGTGCATACCATGTCTATAAGAATAGAAACAATATGTATTGGTATTTTATCATATTCTTTATTCCGGTAATTGGTTGTATTATTTATCTTTTAACACAAGTAATAAACAAAACAGATGTTACACAGATAACAGAGGAAATTACAACTATAATTAATCCTACCAAGAAGATTAAAGAATTAGAGACAGCTCTAAAATTCTCTAACACATTTCAAAACAAGATTAATTTAGCCGATGCGTATGCACAAAACAAAGAGTATCAAAACGCAATTGAACACTATGAAAATGCGCTAGAAAGTAACTTTAAAGACGATCCACACACTATAAACAAACTTATTATTTGTTATTATAACATTCAAGATTACGATAAGGTTATTGCATATGCTCCCAAAATAGACCTTCAAAAAAACTTTAAAGAAACACTCTTTTTTTACGGCTTAGCGTTAGAGCAGAAAGGAGAACTAGAGTTGGCAGAAATTCAATTGAGAAAAATTGATATCCGTTACTCTCATTACAATGAAAGACTTGAACTCTCTAAATTCTTAATTAGGAATAACAAAAAAGAGGCAGCTAAAGAGATTTTAACTGAAGTTATTACAGAAATAAACGCAATGACCAACGCAAATGCAAGAAAAAATAGAAACATACTTTCTGAGGCTCGTAAAATTCTAAATGAGAAGTAACTATTTTTTTAAAGGAATTCTACATGTATTAATTTTCATAATTCTAACTGTAGCAACTCAAATTGGAGGCATTTTATATGTAATTACATTTTTGTTGATTTCTAATAAAGTATCAAAATATAAAGTAAAGAGAACATTCTTTTTCATCTCTTTATATATATTAACAACCTTTTTAATTGTTCCAAAAGTTGCACCGTTGTTTGGACGTGTTAAAATTGAAAACAATAAAAACTTAGAAGCTCATAATTTTCTAACCAAACTCTTTAATAGAAATTATGTAACGCCTAAAATGCAAGCAGTATTAACAAGTATTTCTTTAAAAATGAATAAAGAATCGCCTTCATTAAAAGTGGTGTATTTAGATGCTAATTTTCCTTTTTTTGATGGATTTCCGCTACTTCCTCATTTAAGTCATAATGATGGTAAAAAGATTGACATATCATTTATATATCAAACCGAAAAAGGTGTAAATACAAATACGAAACCTTCTAATAGTGGTTACGGAGTCTTTGTTGCTCCAAAAAAAAGCGAAACCAACCAAACCAATATTTGTAAGAAAAAAGGGTTTTGGCAATATGACTTTACTAAGTATTTTACATTAGGTAGCTTTCACTCAGATTTAAAAATATCAGAAAAAGCAACCAAAAACCTTATTATACAAATCTTAAAAGAAGATGCGATTAGTAAAATTTTTATAGAACCTCATCTTAAAAACAGGTTAAACCTCCGTAATTCTAAAATTAGATTTCATGGTTGTGGTGCCGTTAGACATGATGATCATATTCATTTTCAAATTAAATAAATAGTCATTTCATTTTTGTAGCTTTATAGAATCAAATAAACTACCCAACATGAAAAAGTTATTACTCTTATTCTTATCATCAATCTTACTAATTTCTTGTAATCAAAAACAAGAAAAACCAATAGACAACAACCAATTTTCTGCAGAAGAAAAAATTGATTCCACTAAAATAAAAACACTATTCAACACTGCTTTAACAGAAGGTAAATCTTATGAATGGTTGCGAGTTTTAACTCAGAATATTGGTGGTCGCTTGTCAGGTTCTCCAGAAGCTGAAAAAGCCGTTATTTGGGGAGAAAAATTAATGAATGAAGTCGGTTTAGATTCTGTTTGGCTACAACCTGTTATGGTACCTCATTGGGTTCGTGGCGAAAAAGAAGTTGCTAATTATGCAATAAACGGCGTTCAAAAAAATGTACCCATTTGTGCTTTAGGCTTTTCTATTGCAACGTCTAAAGAAGGTGTTTTAGCAGAAGTTATAGAAGTAAAAAGTTTAGAAGAAGCAACTGCTTTAGGCGATAAAATGAAAGATAAAATCATTTTTTTTAATCGTCCGTTTGATAATACTTTAATAAAAACTTTTGAAGCATATGGAGGTTGCGTAGACCAACGAGTTAAAGGAGCTTCAGTTTGTGGAAACTTTGGTGCAAAAGGTGTAATTGTACGTTCTATGACCAATGCTGTTGATGATTATCCGCATACGGGAACCATGAGTTATGGAGATTTACCTAAAGAAAAACACATACCAACTGCTGCAATAAGCTCTAGAGCTGCAAATATTTTAAGTGATGATTTAAAAGCAAATCCTAATTTAAAATTCTACTTTAAACAAAGTTGTGAAACTTTACCAGACGCTCCTTCTTTTAATGTTGTTGGAGAAATTAAAGGTTCTGAAACTCCAGAAAATGTTTTTGTTGTTGGTGGGCATTTAGATTCTTGGGATTTAGCGGAAGGCGCACATGATGATGGTACAGGAATTGTACAATCTTTAGAAGTTGCTTACTTATTTAAAAAAAAAAATATTAAGCCTAAAAACACCTTACGAGTTGTCTTTTTTATGAATGAAGAAAACGGAACAAAAGGTGCAAAAAAATATGCTGAACTGGCAAAACTAAACAAAGAAAACCATATTGGAGCTTTAGAATCTGATGGTGGCGGACATACACCTAGAGGTTTTTCTATTGATGCAAATACTGTTAATACAAAATTGTTACAAAGCTGGAAAAAACTATTGTCTCCTTATGGTTTACACGATTTAGACAAAGGTGGTTCAGGTGCAGATATTAGTCCGCTTAAGGCAGAAAACGTAACCTTGGTTGGTTACAGACCCGATTCTCAACGCTATTTTGATTATCACCATACAAGTACAGATACTTTTGACAAAGTAAACAAACGCGAGTTAGAGTTAGGGAGCGCCTCAATGGCAAGCATTATTTATCTAATGGATAAATATTTATATAACAATACTCCGGTAAAACCGTAATTCCATGGACATTTTCATGCTGATTTTAAAAATATTTTTTGGTATTTTATTCTGCTTCGCAGGAATTATGCACGTTATAAAACCCAATATTTTTAAACACTTTATACCCAATTTTTTACCGAAGCGATTGGTAAATTATGTTGCAGGGGTTATTGAGTTTATATTAGGCTTAGGGTTATTTTTTCCATCTACAGTAAAAAATGCTGCCATTGGTATTTTTATGCTGATGGTTCTTTTTCTACCCATTCATATTTGGGATGTTACCAAAGAAAGACCAGCCGTTGGCTCTAAAAAAATAGCCATTATTAGAATTCCGTTACAATTTTTATTGATGTATTTATTATATCTTATTTACTTAAATTCATAAAATTAAAATTACCTTAAATGAAAAAACTTATTTTCTTATTCACCATAATAAGTGTATTAACTTCTTATAATAAAAAACAAAAAGCAGATGTAATTGTCATCAATTCTAATACCTATACAGTAAATAATCAATTTGAAAAAGCAGAAGCTTTTGCTATAAAAGACGGAAAGTTTATTGCTGTAGGAACTTCGAAAGAAATTCAAGAAAAATATCAATCTGAAAATATAGTTGACGCAAAAAATCAAACAATTGTACCCGGTTTGATTGATGCTCATTGTCATTTTTTCAGAATGGGATTACAGCAACAAAAAGTATCTCTAGAAGGCACTAAAAGTTACGACGAAGTTTTAGATAAAATTGTTGCTTTTCAAAAAGAAAAAAACGTCACTTTTATTACGGGTCGTGGATGGGATCAGAATGATTGGGAAGTAAAAGAATTTCCTACTAAAGAAAAATTAGATCAATTATTTCCAACAACTCCTGTTGCTGTTGGTAGAGTTGATGGTCATGCTTTGTTGGTAAATCAAGCAGCAATTGATTTATCAGAAATAACAAAAGACACCAAAGTTTCTGGAGGAGAAATTATTTTGAAAGATGGGGAATTAACTGGAGTCTTAATTGATGCTGCCATGGATTTTATCAAGTTTCCAGAAACTACAAAAGAAGAAGCAATTCAAGGGTTATTAGATGCACAACAAATTTCTTTTTCTTACGGTTTAACCACGGTGGATGATGCAGGAATCAACAAAAAAACAATTGAATTAATTGATAGTTTACAACAAAAAGGAAATTTAAAAATGCGTATTTATGCAATGGTTTCTGGCGATAATCAACAAGAAATAGACTATTATATTAACAACGGCATTGTAAAAACCGACAGATTAAACGTGCGTTCTTTTAAAGTGTATGGAGATGGCGCTTTGGGTTCTAGAGGAGCTGCGATGCGCAAACCATATTCTGATAGAGACAACCATTTTGGAGCCTTAATTTATAGCCCAGAGAGATATCAAGAAATTGCAAGGCAAATTGCTGCATCCAATTTTCAAATGAATACGCACGCTATTGGAGATTCTGCAAATACGTGGCTTTTAAAAACCTATAAAGAAGTTTTAAAAAACGAAAAAGACAGACGTTGGAGAATAGAACATGCACAAATTATTGCTCCTGATGATTTTAAAAACTTTGATAATATATTACCTTCTGTGCAACCAACGCATGCAACTTCAGATATGTATTGGGCAGAAGAAAGAATTGGCAAAGAGCGAATGAAAGGTGCTTATGCTTTTAAAGACTTATTAAATACATATGGAAAAATTGCTTTGGGTACCGATTTTCCGGTAGAGCAAGTAAATCCGTTTTTAACGTTTTACGCAGCTACTATTAGAAAAGACCTTAACAATTATCCTAAAAATGGTTTTCAGATGGAAAATGCCTTAACCAGAGAAGAAACTTTAAAAGGAATGACCATTTGGGCAGCTTATTCTAATTTTGAAGAAGACGAAAAAGGTTCTATTGAAGTTGGTAAATTTGCAGATTTTGTAATTTTAAACCAAGATATTATGAAAGTTAAAGGCAATAATATACCGAAAACAAAAGCTGTTTCTACTTTCTTAAATGGTGAAAAAGTTTATTAAAAACACTTTCTAAATTGAATACAAGTTTGATAAAAAACTAAATTTTCTTAATGTTTTTTATCAAACTTTCAGACAAACTTAACAACCATCTAACTTGTTCAGAGACCATTTGTGTTTCATGTAATTGAGATCTCATTTCTTTTGTAATGGGCAATCCCTTTTCTATTTCTTTGTCTCTTTGGTTTGATAAACTTTGAAAATAATCATCATAGTTCTTGGCAGCAATACCTAACTCTTCTGTTTCCAAACAAATAGTAGATTCCGAATTGTTTAAGAGTTCCATTGCCTTTTCTAAATTCGATAAAATGTGCTTTATATAAACTTCAAATTGTTCTGGTACCTTACCTGTTTCATTCGTTCTAATATACATCCCTAAAGAAGAAAGAGAAGACAAATACGTATTAATAATCGTTATAAGCTCATAGAATACTGCAATATTTTCTTGTCTAGATTTTGGTTCTTGAGCCAATCTTTGATATGCTGCATTTAAGTTTCCTACTTGTAAAAAAGCTTCTTTTCTAGCCAAAGCATATACTGTAGGTACTTCTCCTTTCTCGTGATAAAAAACTGCTATTTGTTTTAAAAACTCAGAAAAACCTTCAATTGATTTAGATAAAACTTCTTTAATATTTTTAGCTTCCCAAGCAGGCCAAAAAAGATAATTTGCAACGTATGCTAACATAGAACCAATAAGAGTATCAATAACCCTAAACTGAATAACGGTTAAAATATTAGGGTGAATTAAAGCATACATAAAAATGACATATAGCGTAATAAAAGCTGCTGCATTTCTATAATTTTCCTTCACTAAAGAAAAACCTATTATTAAAGAAACGGCAGCAATTACAGCATAAATGACTGGATTTTGAGTTAAAAAAATAATTCCAACTCCTACAGCTGCTCCTATTAACGTACCTACTACCCTATTCTTTGTTCTTTCTTTGGTTAAACCATAACTCGGTCTCATTATAACGACTATCGTTAACAAAATCCAATAAGATTGTTGCATTTCTATAACAAAACCAATAGCAAAACCAATAAGCATGGTAAGTGTTAATCGTAAAGAATGTCTAAAGATAGGTGACTTAAAAGTGAAATTTGCTTTTAGCTTTTTAACATCATAATCTTGAGGCGTTAAAAACTGTTCTGCATCTTTAATAGCTCTAATTTTATCGTTTTTAGAATAGTTATCTAAAATTCTAACGATATCCATTAGGTTACTAATTTGCTTTTCTTGATACGCTTTATAATTTAATAGAAAAATGACTCCTTCTCTAGATTCTGGCAAGCCAATATCTACCTTATAAATTTGAATATGATTTTCTATTTTTTTAATTAAAACTTTAAAATTATTTTTATACGTAAGCTTTTCTTCCTTTAAAATAACTTTTGAAATATGATTTAGTTTATCTGAAACTTCAAAAATGAGAAGTTTAAATTCATCTACTTTCTCGTGGTGCTCTTTAAATAAAGTATCGAATTTTTCATAATCAATGGCATTTGAAATAGCAAGCTCATAGATTTCAATAATTTTAGAAAAAATTAATTGCTGACGTCTTGTTCTATTACTAAACCCGGAATTGAATCTTTTTTCTAAAACAACTTCCCGAATATTCTCTTGAAGTTCATTAATAGCTGTTTGCAATTTAAAGTTTTCCTCTAAAAGACTTGTTCTGTCATTTTCTTCCGCTAACAGTTTTCCTCTTATTTTTATAAATTCTGCTGTTTTCTCTAACAATTCAACAAACAAATAGTCTGCTTGAACTCTAGGTAATAATAGTTGTGTTGAAATTGCTAAAATTAAATACCAAACACCTCCTAAAACAATAAATAATGAATGTTCAAAAATACTAATCTCTGTACTCTGATGTCCAAAAGCCAAAACCAAGGCTATTAAACCGGATAAGGAAATTAAAGAAGCTCTAAAACCAAATACAGATATATAGGAAATTAAAAAGACTAAAATGATTAATAAAGGAACTAAAACAGGAAGGTAATTATTAAAATAACCAATTAAAAATGTGATAGAAAAGGCTAAAATTATAGAAGCTAGCATTCCATAAAACTTATGCTTTACACTACCTGAAACATCTGATGGTGCACATAAAATAGCGCCTAAAGCAACACTAAACCCTACATCAAAACTATCGAAAAAATATACGGAGACAATTACAGCAATTACCATTGCCAAAGCAACTAAAAATGCTTTAATAAAATAAATGCCCTTAAAATATCTAATTAAATTTTTAATCATAAATCAAATTAATAGTCAAATTTAAGAAGATTTTTAAGGAAGTCTATTAATTAATGGTAATTATACTTTAAAAAATAAAATATCTTTATTTGTGAGAACCATCACAAAAAGGCCCGCTTTTAGTTGCTTTACAAGCGCATAAATTTCTTGTTTCTGTTTTCTCTGCTGTAAAGACATTCGGGCTCATACCTGTTCCTCTATGTTTCCCATCGCATAAAGGTTGGTTTTCTGACAAACCACAAGTACACCATGCATAGTTTTTTCCTTCTTCTAATTCTATTGCTAGAGATCTATTTCCTGCTCTTTTTGGTAATTCCATATTTTTATTATTTTAAGTTAATAATATAACAAAATTTTAGGAATAGTTTATATAATTTAAATTTATAATCATTTGTAATTATTTTATATTAGCGCCAAATCTTAAAAATATAGAATGAAATCCTACTTAACACTTTTTTTATCAGTAATTCTTTTCACCTCTTGTATTAGCGATGATGAAGTTACTTGCACACCTCAAACAGACGAAGACATTATTGAATATATTGAGAGTAATGACTTAGTAACTACAAAAACAGCATCTGGCTTATATTATTCAGTAAACAATGAAGGTACAGGAGAAACTCCAACTGAAAATTCTATTGTAGATCTTAAATATAAAACCTATTTTTTAGATGGAACTAATACTAGCGAAACAGAATCTATTACACTTAACTTAAGCACCTTAATCCCAGGATTAAGTGAAGGAATTCAACTATTTAAAGAAGGTGGAAGTGGTACTTTAATTATTCCTTCCGAATTAGCTTTTGGAGAATCAGGAAACGCTACTGGATCTATTCCTTGTGGAACTGTTTTAGTTTTTGAAATAGAAGTTTTAGCTGTTTATGATAACTATGAAGAACAAAATGAAGCTGCAATTTTACAATATATTGAAGACAATAATTTAACTGCCACAAAAACTGAATCTGGTTTGTATTATGTCGTGAATAACGAAGGGACCGGAACACAACCAACAAGCAGCTCTAATGTTACTGTTGCTTACAAAGGAACTTTTTTAAATGGAACTATCTTTGATGAAAGTAGTGTTAGTGGTGTCGCATTTAATTTAAATGGAGTAATTGAAGGATGGACAGAAGGAATTCCTTACTTTAAAGAAGGTGGAGAAGGTATTCTTTTAGTTCCTTATACTTTAGGTTACGGAGAAAATGGATATAATACGATCCCTGGTTACACTCCTTTAGCTTTCGATATAAAATTAATTAGCGTTAATAACTAAACTAGTTTTTAAACTACAAAAAAAAAGCGAAACTTATTAAGTTTCGCTTTTTTTTTATGCTTATTATTAATTATTTAATTTAAATCTTGTAATAAAACCTCTACAGCTTTCTTTAACTGATCATCTTCTCCCCTTGCTTTCCATCCCGGTTTATTTTGTACTAAAATATCTGGTACTGCAGGTCCGTTTTCCATATTCATACCAGATTCTTTAACATACCAAGCTCTATAAGGCATTCTAATAGAACCATCTTGCAATCTTTGAGAACCTGTAGAAATTACAGCTCCAAAGGTTGGTTGCCCTACTACTTTACCTAACTTAAAACTTTTAAATGCGTGTGCAAAAATTTCTGCATTAGAATAACTGCTTTCATTTGTTAAAGCAACTAAAGGCTTTGTATTTACAGCCAATAAAGCTCTTTCGTTAAAAGGATAATTACCTGAGAAATTTTTGTTATCTCTTTGTAAATTATCAGTTGCGCCTCTTGGTACAGTATAAGAATGTTGTTGCACTGTTAAAACAGCCATTAAACGATCTGTAGTCCAACCACCACCATTATTTCTAACATCTATTACAATTCCTTTTTTACCATAACCACTTGCTTTTAACTCTCTTTCAAAACGCTCAAAACTTGGTAAATTCATTCCTTGTATATGAATATAACCTAGTTGTCCGTTAGAATACTCATCAACTAACTTTTTTCTAGAGTTTATCCATTCTTCATAACGTAAATCTCTTATAGTACCTGTAGATTCTGTTCTTACTACAACTTCTCTTTTATCTGATAAAGTTAATAAGATTTCGTTTTCAGAAGTGTTTTTTAATAAACTATAAAAGTTGGTATTTTCTTTAATCTCTTTTCCGTTTACATTTGTAATAACATCTCCTTTTTGCAAAGAAACTGTTGTTTTTGTTGCAGCAGAATTAGGTAAAATAAAGTTAATTTTAACTCCTTTTTTTACATTAGAAACATCTAAGCCTAATAGCCCAATATTATCATTAGAAACTTTTTCTGGCGTTTTACCTCTATATCCCATATGACTTGCATTTAATTGCCCTAACATATTGTTAAACATAAAAGAATAGTCATGTTTACTTTGGGCAGCCAAAACCATTGGTCGGTATCTTTCTACAATTTTATCCCAATTATATCCATGAAACTTAGGATCATAAAAACCTGCAGTAATTGCTCTAACACCTTCTTCAAAAACTTGTTCATTTAGTTTACTAAAGTTAGTTGTATAGGTAGCTGAATGAGAAAAAGATAAAACTTTATCAGATTTTAAGTTTAAAGATTTTAACTTTCCTGTTGCTGCATAATATAAGTTATCCTTATGTAAACTATAACCACGTAAACTACCAACCCCTTTAACTAATTTTGGTTTGCCTCCTTTTAAGTCTAATTTATACAAACCATTTTCACCTGTTGTTGCATCTAAAGCTGCAATATAAATACTCTTGCTATCTGCACTAAAAAATCTTCCGCTTTCATTACCTGCCCAATTTGTTAACTGTACAAGTCTGTCGTAAATTTTATCTTCATCAATTTTTACAGCAACTACTTTCTTTTCATCCTTGCTTTTAACATCTTCATTAGAACTGTAATAATCTCCTTCTTCAAAATCTGTTTTGGTTTTTTCCCAATCAGATTTTTGTAACCAAATCATCCAAGTATCATAATTAATACCACCTCTATCTCCTGCTCTATTAGAAACAAAAGAAAGTTTTTTTCCGTCTGGACTCCAAGCCGGAGAAGAATCTGATCTAGGATGCATAGAAACATTTATCTTTTTAGATGGATTTTCTATAGACTGAATATAAATTTCACTATCAAAATTTAAATCATCTTGAGAATATGCAATGTATTTACTATCTGGACTCCAAGAAACTCCTTCTGCTGCTGCCCAAGTATCAGAATAACTTTTAACGTTAACTATTTTACCCTCTTTTAAATCTGCAATTACCAATTGTCCTCTACCAATTCTATAAGAAATTTTCTTTCCGTTTGGCGAAACTAATGGTTCAAAAACATCAATTTTACTTTTTGTTAGTTTTGTAACTTTCGTTTTTAAACTTCTACTTAAATTTACTTTATCATCTGTAGAAACAACTTTATACAACTCATTTTGACCATTTCTATCTGATAAAAAACCTAATGTATTATCGTCTATCCAAAAAGGATTATCTTCTTTAAAAGGGTTATTACTAACATTATTTGTTTTCTTTTTATCCTTATTATTTTCTTTTACAAAAATTTCTCCGTTAATACTTAACGCTATTAATTTTCCGTTTGGCGAAACACATAGATCTTTAATGCCGTTAGAAACAGTTTCCGTTTCTTCTAACTCAAATCTATTATCTGTTGCTAAGTTTAGGTTTATTTTTGATGTTGATCCGTTTTCTATTTTAAAAACATCTAATCCGCTGTTATAAATAATAGTACCATTGTTACTTACAGAATAAGATAAAACACCATTAACTTTTAAATCTGTTAACTTATTTTCTGTACTACTTTTACTACCGTTTGTATTTAATACAGTTTTGTAAATATTATATCTACCGCTTTCTGCACCTATATAATACAAATTGCTTTGCGCATCCCAAAACGGAGAATGATCGTTTTTGTTACTTGTAGTAATTTGATGATATTCTTGGGTCTTTATATTATAAATCCAAATATCTCTTTGTGCAGGACCGTTATAATCTTCTCTAGAAATTCTACAAGTTCCTTTTACAAAAGCAACTAAATTACCGTTAGGCGATATAGAAGCCTGACTCCCTAAAGCAGTCATAAAACGATTAGGAGTTTCTCCGTTTTCGTTAATTTTATAAATTGATGTTTCTCTTTCTGTTCCTTTATAAATTCTATTACTAGAAAATATAATTTCTCCATCAGCATTCCACTGACTCGGTGTATCTGTTGTAGGGTAATAGGTTAATTGTTTAGGAATTCCTCCATTTAAACCTGTTTTAAAAATATTTGTATTTCCTCTTCTATTAGAAGTAAAAACTAACTGATTACTTTCTGAGTTCCATGTAGGATTGGTCTCATAAGCCTGATGAATTGTTAGCCTTTTAGGCTGATTTGTTTTTAAATCGAGTACCCAAATATCACCATCAAAACTAAATGCCATCTTAGAAGCGTCTGGGCTTATAGATGGCATTCTTATTAAGGTGCTTTGAGCAATTAAAACAGTTGTACTAAATAGAACTGCATAAAAAAATAAAGTCTTTTTAATCATTATTACTGAGGTTTTAATGACCAAATTAAACTTTATTAAGCTTATAACGTTTTTTTAAATACTCTTTAAGAAATATTTAAGAGTTTCTTAACTTATTATAGGTTTTATAAAATTATCAATTTTATCAATACCATTTTCTCCTAAGTTCTTTATAAATGCAGAACCAATAATTGTTCCGTTGGCGTATTTACAAGCAGTAGTAAAAGTTTCTTTATCAGAAATACCAAAACCAACAATTAAATTACTTTGCAAGTTCATGTTTTTAATTCTTTCAAAATATGCAATTTGTTGATTAGAGATATCGCCTTTTGCACCGGTAATAGAAGCGGAAGCAACTACATAAATAAACGCTTTAGAATACGCATCTATTTTTCTAATTCTTTCTTCGGATGTATGCGGAGTAATTAAAAACACGCTCGTAATTCCGTATTTCTCAAATAATGCTTTATAATGATTTTCAAACTCAACCATTGGTAAATCTGGAAGAATTACAGTTTCTATACCACAATCTACTACTTTCTGACAAAATTTATCCTCACCATATTTAATCATCTGATTCAAATATCCCATTAAAACTAAAGGTGTTTTATTGGTTTCTTTAATGGTCATTAACTGATCGAAAATAATGTCTAAATTAATTCCGTTTTCTAATGCTTTTTGGCTACTATCTTGTATCGTAGGTCCGTCTGCTAAAGGATCTGAATACGGCAAACCAACCTCTATAAAGTCTACTCCACTTTTTTCTAAAGCAGTAATTACTTTGGTAGTATCATCTAATTTAGGATAACCACAAGTAAAATAAATTGATAATAAATTTTTCTTTTCTTGAAAGATTGTTTCTAATTTTTTCATGCTAAAACTGGTTCGTTTTTACTTTTTAATTCTTCTTCAACAGCACTCCACAAATTGATTCTTACTTGTAAAGATTCTTTGGCAACCTCTAAAACTTCTTGCCATTTTTTATCATCATCTCCACATAATTCCTCAATCATTTGTAATGATAAAGGTCCGTGTTCATCTCCATCTAACTCAATATGTCTTTCTAAGTAATAAATAAAATTATCAAACTTTTTATTACTTTTTAAAGTCGTTTCACCAACAATTTTTAAAAACATATCAGGTATAATATCTTCTCTACCAAATGTAAAAGCTGACGCTATTTTATGATCTTCATTTGTATCAATTATCTTAAAAGTATAAGAAACAAAATCCTTTATACTTTTATGAATTGATAATTTCTCAATCGATTTTACAACGTCTTCACCTTTAGAAATCTCATCTATAAAACCAGCTATTTTAGAGCAATCTGCATTCATTTCTTGCATTGCATCTAAATACATCTCGTAATGACTTTTTAAAACGCCGTCTTTATTAACATCGCTTTCTTCTGCCAACGTAATTTCGTTGATAAAACGAACTAAGTTAGTGTTCTTCTTCGGAATCCAAGGAATTGAAACCGTTGTTAAGTTGATTTGCAATGCCTTTAAAAGCGACATAAAATCCCAAACTGCAAAAACATGTGCTTCCATAAATGTTTTAATATCATCTACAGTGTTTAGTTTTTTGTACAATTCGTGATTCTTTAAATCATCTCTTAAAGACACCAACTCACTTTCTATATGTGCTATTTTAGAGTTCATTAGTCTTCTAAATGATTGATATACGTTTCTAAATCTTTATCTCCTCTACCCGATAAATTAACCACCACAACCTGGTCTTTTTTAAACTTAATTTTTGGTAAAACGGCCAAAGCATGTGCACTTTCTAAGGCAGGAATGATCCCTTCAATTCTAGTTAACTCGTAAGCTGCTGCCAACGCTTCACTATCTGTTGCATCCATAAACTTCGCTCTTTTACTTTCGTATAAAAATGCGTGTAAAGGACCAACTCCAGGATAATCTAAACCTGCAGAAATAGAATAAGGCTCAATAATCTGTCCGTATTCATCTTGCATTAAAATGGTTTTAGAACCATGAATAATTCCTACTTGTCCTAATTGAGAAGTGGCAGCACTTTCACCAGAATTAACTCCCAAACCAGAAGCTTCAACCGCTATTAATTCTACCTCTTCATCATCCATATAGTGATAAAAAGCACCTGCAGCATTAGAACCTCCACCAACACAAGCTATAATTGTATCCGGATTTTCTTTTCCTGTTTTTTCTTTTAGTTGCCATTTCATTTCTTCTGAAATAACTGCTTGTAAACGTGCAACCATATCTGGATACGGATGCGGACCAACTACAGAACCAATTAAATAAAACGTTTCTGGATGCTGAATCCAATACCGAATTGCTTCGTTAGTTGCGTCTTTTAAAGTTCTACTTCCGCTTAAAGCAGGCACCACTTTTGCACCTAACATTTTCATACGAGCAACATTTGGTGCTTGACGCTCAATGTCTTTCTCTCCCATAAAAACAGTACATTCTAAGTCCATTAAAGCACAAACTGTAGCGGTTGCAACTCCGTGTTGTCCTGCACCTGTTTCTGCGATTATCTTCGTTTTCCCTAATTTCTTAGCTACTAAAATCTGACCAATCGTATTGTTTACTTTATGTGCTCCTGTATGGTTTAAATCTTCTCGTTTTAAGTAAATAAAAGCATCATATTTTTCTGATAAACGTTTTGCCAAATACAACGGACTTGGGCGACCAACATAATCTTTTAACAACGACTTGTATTCTTCTTGAAACTCTTCCGATTCTAAAATTTGAAGGTAATTATCTTCTAATTCCTTTACATTCGGATATAACAATTCTGGGATAAATGCACCTCCAAATTGTCCGTAATAACCATTTTTGTCTGGGTGAAATTTTGATTTCATATCTTAAATTGTGTAATTGTTTATTTGTTTAATCGTGTAACTGTTGATGTGCTTTTTTACACAATTCAACGTTTACACAATTACACAGATATTTTATTTTTAAATTTTTCTAACTCTTCTATTTTCTTAACTCCTGGTTTACTTTCAAATTTACTATTTACGTCTAAAGCATAAATTGGTAAATTAGATTTCAATATTTTTTGTACTTCTTCTGCATCTTCTAAACCGATTCCTCCACTTAAAAAGAAAGGTTTTTCAAAAGGATATTTTTCTAAAACAGACCAATCAAACTTTGTTCCGTTTCCGCCTCTTTCTTTTCCTTTGGTATCAAACAAAAAGAAATCTACCACTTCTAAATACGGTTTTAAAACATCAAAATCGAATTCGTCTTTAATTCCGAATACTTTAATAACCTCAACTTCATTTTTAGAAATGTAGTTTTTTTTTTTTTGCTTTTTTATCGTCTTATTTTCTTCAATAAACAAAGCTCTGTTTTCTGCTAATTGCTTTTGTAAATTGATAACATACTCAACAGATTCATCTCCGTGTAACTGAATAGCTTCTAATCTATATTCTTCAACTAAAGAAATAACAATCTCTACATATTCATTTACAAAAACACCTGTTTTCTTTATCGAATTAGAAAATTCTGGAATAATTCCTTCAAAATTTCTTTTTGATTTTTCATAGAAGATAAAGCCCAAATAATCAGGTTGCAACGCTGCAACTTGTTGGATATTTTCTGTGAATTTCATTCCGCAAACTTTTAATTTCATACCGAATATTGCTTAATTGTTTATTCGTTTAACTGTGTAATTGTTTTCACTCAATCTCTTTAAACTGACTTTTACACAATTCAACAATTACACAGTTACACTTTTTTTTACCTTATTTGATTGATAAACTCTAAACAAGCTTCTCCCGGATTGTCTGTTTTCATAAAATTTTCTCCAATTAAAAAACCTTGAAATCCAAACTCTTTCAATCCCGTAATTATCTTAGGATCAGAAATTCCGCTTTCTGAAACCTTTAAACAAGTATCCGGAATTTGACCTGCCAACTTAATAGAATGTTCTAAATCTACTTCAAAAGTATTTAGATTTCTATTATTAATTCCGATAATCTTATTGTCTAAATCGTTGATTTTATCTAAATCTTCCTGTGTATGAATTTCATACAAAACCTCTAATCCTAAATCTGTCGCTAGGTTTCCGTAGTTTTTTAGTTCTGTCGCAGTTAAACAAGAAGCTATTAATAAAATTACATCTGCTCCAATAGCTTTTGCTTCAACAATCTGAAATCCATCAACAATAAAATCTTTTCTAAGAATAGGTTTTTGTTGATTGATGATTCTCGCCTCCATTAAATCAGCCATTGTTCCTCCAAAGAAAGAAGTATCTGTTAAAATAGATTGTGCAGCTACATTTGCATCTAAATACCCATTAGTAACATCTGCAATGGTTGCTTGGTCGTTAATGATTCCTTTTGATGGAGATTGACGTTTAAACTCTGCAATAATCCCTGTAGAACCAACCTCTAACAAAGATTTTTTTAATGAAAAAGGTGTTCTTCCAAAACTTGGACTTTTTACTAAATTCTGAACAGGAACTTCTGCTTTTATCTTAGCAATTTCCTTCTTTTTAAATGCGATTATTTTATCTAAAATTGTCATATAAATAATTATGAATTCTTAATTAAGAATTACGAATTGGTGTTTCTTACTGTTTTTTGAATACTTCCGATAATTTTTAAAATTTCTTCAATATCCGTTAATAATGATTTCGATTCTATCTCAGATAAGAAATCGGTATCTTTTAATAGACGAATCCAATAATGAGATTCTCTTGCTTCTTTATAAGCGATTGTTAATTTAGCAAAAAAGTCTTTTCTACTCTGACCTCCAATTGCTTCTTCAACATTTGCTCCTATTGATGTTCCTGAACGTAATAACTGTTTACTTAATACAAACTCTTTCTTTTCTTGTGATAAATGCTTGTATAATTTTACAACTCTAACAGCGAAATTATAACTTTTGATTTGAATTATATTATCCTTTTTCATGAGCCGTAATTCATAATTATTAATTCGTAATTAAAGAATGTAAACATTCTTTCGCTTTCAATCCAAAAAGTGAATCTTTAGCTTCTACAAAAGCATTTTCGAAAGACTTGGTATCATCTACAATAGTTAACGCAAAAGCAGCATTTGTTAGCACTACGTTATTCTGCGCTTCTGTTCCTTTTCCACCAATAATCGTTTTGAAAATTTCAGCAGCATCTGCGACAGAGTTTCCTCCAAAAATTTCTGATTGCTGAATTCTTTTCTGCCCTAAATCTTCTGGATTTATAATTTGTTCTCCGTTTTTTGTAAAGAACTTAAATCCGCTTGTTAAAGAGATCTCATCATAACCATCTAAGGCATGAATAATTCCGTAATGGATATCTTCTTCTTGTAAAATGTAATTGTACAAACGTGCAACTTCCAAATTAAAAGTTCCTAACATGTGATTTTTTGGCGAACTTGGGTTTACCAAAGGACCTAACATATTAAAGAACGTTTTTAACGCCAAGGCTTTTCTTGTTCCACTTACAGCTTTCATTGCTGGATGAAATTTAGGAGCATGTAAAAAACAAATATTTGCCTTTTCTAGATGTTCTCTTAAAATAGTTTCATCATTGGTAAAATTATACCCAAAACTCTCTAACATATCTGAAGAACCTGATTGAGAAGACACCGAATAATTTCCGTGTTTTGCTACTTTTTGTCCGGTTCCGGCAACTATAAAAGAAGTTAAGGTAGATATATTGAATGTATCTTTTCCATCGCCACCAGTTCCTACAATATCAATAGTATTATAATCTGATAAATCTACTTTTATAGCCAATTCCATTAAAGCATCTCTAAAACCTGCAAGTTCATCTGCAGTTATCGGACGCATCATGAAAACAGTCATAAACGATGCTAAATGTGCATCATTGTATTTTTCTGCAGCAATATCTTTTAAGATTTGTGTTGCTTCAGATTTAGACAATCTCTCGTGATTATATAATTTGTTTAAAATTGCTTTCATTTTATGCTGAATTTATTTCAGTATCTGTTTGTCAGTTCTAGCGCTGTCGAGAACTTATTATTTACTATTAGCCTTGATAAAATTCGTAACCAATTGCTCACCAACATCTGTTAAAATAGATTCTGGATGAAACTGCACCGCAGAAATTGGAAATATTTTATGCTCAATTGCCTGAATTAATCCATCTTCATCTCTTGCAGTAACTTGAATTTCTTCTGGAAAACCTTCGTCTGTTGCTGCCCAAGAATGGTAACGTGCCGCCATAAATGTTTCTGGAACATCTTTAAATATTACTGCGTTTTTGTCTGTAACTTTCATTTCTGTGGCTACTCCGTGAAAAACATCTTCTAAATTGATGATGGTTCCTCCAAAAACTTCTGTAATGGCTTGTAAGCCTAAACACACTCCGAATATTGGTTTTATGCCTGCGTAGGTTTTTATTACTTCTTTTAAGATTCCTGCCTCATCTGGAATTCCTGGTCCTGGCGATAACATTATCATATCGTAGTTTCCTACATCTACAATACTTATTTCGTCGTTTCTAAAAACTGCAGGAAAATTTCCTGTAATTTTTTCGACCATGTGAACCAAGTTGTAGGTAAAAGAATCGTAATTATCTAAAATTAATATTTTCATATTTCTCAATTTGCGTTAGGGATTGAAATGGCATCCTTTTTATTTTCTTTTTAAAATAAAAAGATATAATGGAAAGCCCGCTCGAACGCCCTAAATATTCTCTGCTAAAATCAACGCTTTTTTTAACGCTGCTAACTTATTATTTACTTCTTGTAGTTCTTTGTCCTCGTCAGAATGAATAACGATTCCTGCTCCGGCCTGCGAATACAAAACGTTGTTTTTACTCACAAACGAACGAATGGCAATCGCTAAATTTACGGAACCGTCTAAGCCGATAATTCCGACTGCGCCACCATAAAAACCACGTGTTTGATTTTCGTATTTGTTAATCAACTCCATCGCCTTATATTTTGGTGCGCCACTTAGCGTTCCGGCAGGAAAAGTATCTCCAACAATTTCAATAGGGTTTCCTTTAATCTTCCCTCTAACGGTAGAAACTAAATGAATTACATGGCTAAAATATTGCACTTCCTTAAACACCTCAACCGTAACTTTATCGGCATGTTTGCTTAAGTCATTTCGTGCCAAATCTACCAACATTACGTGTTCAGCAGTTTCCTTTTTATCTTCGGATAATTTTTTACCCAATTTAATATCTTCTGCCATATCGCCTGTTCGTCTAAACGTACCTGCAATTGGATTGATGGTTGCTTTACCTGCAAAAATTTTAATTTGCGCTTCTGGTGAAGAGCCCATTAATTTGAAAGATCCGTAATCGAAATAAAACAAATATGGCGACGGGTTGATAGAACGCAATGCTCTATACACATTAAACTCGTCTCCTTTAAATTCTTGTTGAAATTGGCGTGATAATACGAGTTGAAAAACGTCTCCTCTTTTACAATGAGATTTTGCTTTTCTTACATATTCTTTAAATTCTTCGCCAGTTGTATTTGAAGTTTCTTCGCCTATAATTTCGAATTTTTGTGTATTGAATGCTTGTGCATCAATAATAGTTTCTACTTCATGTATGCGAGATACTGCGCCTTCTTCGATATTTTCTATCAGTGTCATTTCATCATTAAAATGATTGATAGCAATAATGAATCGATAAAAACTGTATTGCATTTCTGGGATTGCAGAAGGTGCTTTCTTGTTTGTAAATTTTATATTTTCGAAATACTGAACAGAATCGAATGTATTATATCCATACAAACCATTGAAATGTTTTAGTTCAGCAGGACAATCTAAATGGATAGATTCTTTAAACTTATCATACAACTCGTAGAAGTTTTTATTGATAGGTTGCTCATCTAATTGTGTTCCTTTGTGAGAAACTGAAAATTGAGAATCATCTACTTTCATAGTAACAATAGGCTCCACCGCTATAAAAGAAAAACTTTCTTCTTTACTGTGATAATCGGAACCTTCTAACAACAACGTGTTAGCGAATTTATCTCTAAAACGTAAGTACAGCCCTACGGGAGTAACTGTATCCGCCATTTTTGTTTTATGTATTGTCTTAAATTGTAATTTTTTCATTTTACTTTTTATCTGGTCGAGCGCAGTCGAGACTTTTTTTCGAACCTCTCGACTGCGCTCGAGGGAACATTTCTCTTTATCTTTTTTTACTTTGGATGCTTAAAAAATCATCATAAAAAAAAGGCTTATCGTGAGATAAGCCTTTTTTAATATATTTTATACATATAGGTTTCTTCTCACTTAATTATTAAGAGAGTTCCACCAACCTGTATTTATTGTATTATTTTTCATTGTGAAACAAAAGTAAGATAGATTTTTTAATTAAGCAATGTTTAGATTGTTTTTATTTAAAACAAAAACATTATTAGACTGAAAAAGAATTGTTTAATTTAATTGAAAATGCTAACTTTATGTGTTATAAACAAAATGTAATGCATCAATAATAATGATACACTTATGTTGGCAAACATAAAAAAATGAAATATAAAAATATAACTGTTGCAGGAAGTGGTGTTTTAGGCTATCAAATTGCTTTTCAAATTGCTTTTTATGGTTTTAACGTTAGTATTTATGATATTAATGATGAAATTTTAGAAAAAGCAAAATCAAAGTTTAAAATCATAGCTAAGGCTTTTAAAACAGATTTAAATGCAACTAAAGAACAATTAGACGTAACCTTTAAAAACTTAACTTATACTTCAAATTTAGCAGAATCTGTAAAAGATGCTGACTTAATGATTGAGGCAATTCCCGAAAACATAGCAATTAAAATAAGTTTTTATAAGAATTTAGCTAAAGTTGCTCCCCAAAAAACAATTTTTGCTACAAATTCATCTACACTTCTACCAAGTCAACTTGCTGATTCCACAGGAAGACCAAAGCAGTTTTTAGCATTACATTTTGCTAATAATATATGGAAACATAACACCGCTGAGATAATGGGACACCCTACAACAGATCCTAAAGTTTTTAAAGACTTAATCATGTTTGCTAAAGCAATAGGAATGTTACCATTACCACTTTATAAAGAGCAACCAGGTTATATATTAAACTCTTTATTAGTTCCTTTTTTAGGCGCAAGCTTAGACTTATTGGTTAATGAAGTATCAGATCCTCATACAATTGATAAAACTTGGATGAAAGCTACAGGAGCACCAATTGGTCCATTTGCAATATTAGATACTGTTGGTATAAACACGGTATATAATATTAACGTATCATCTGCAGAAGAAACACAAGAACCACTTGCCCTTAAAACGGTAAAATACTTAAAAGAAAATTTTATTGATAAAAATAAATTGGGCGTTTCTACAGGTGAAGGTTTTTACAAGTATCCAAATCCTAGTTTCTTAGATTCTGATTTCTTAAAAATAAAACCAGAATAACTTAACTCTACTTATTAATACTCATTTTTAAATTATAGAGAACATCATATTTAACCAAAACAAAAAAAATCTCGCTTTCGCGAGATTTTTATATTTACAAGAATTCTTTAAAAAATTACTTCCTCATAATTCTAACATTCATCTCTTCTACTTTTTTATCACTCAAAATAGAAGGTGCGTTGAATAATAAATCTTCTGATGAACCTGTTTTAGGAAAAGCCATTACTTCTCTAATAGAAGCTTTTTTCTCTAAAATCATCATTAAACGATCTACTCCCCAAGCAATTCCTCCGTGAGGTGGCGCTCCGTATTGGAAAGCTTTGTACATCGTTCCAACACTTTTCATCATTTCTTCTTTATTGTAACCCATATTTTTATAGGTTGCTTCTAAAATTTCTGATTTATGTGCACGAACAGAACCTCCACCAATCTCATAACCGTTTAAGATTAAATCGTATTGTTGAGCGATAATTGTACCAATCTCCTCTCCTTCTCCAGTCATGTGCTTTTCTAAATCATAGATTGCTGGCATAGAAAAAGGATTATGTGTAAATGTCCATCTTCCTTCGTCTGTTTTTTCAAACATTGGGAAATCTACTACCCAAGCTGGTCTTAATTCTTTCGGATTAATCAACTTAAAGATACGTCCCATTTCTTGACGAACAGCGTCTAACGCTTTGTTTGCTGTAGCATAATCTGACGCTGAGAAAAATACAATATCCCCAACTTGAGCATCTGTTGCTTTAATAATATTAGCAGCAATTTCTTCACCTAAAAACTTAATAATTGGCGATTGTAAATCGTTTTCATTTACAATAATATATGCCAATCCTCCTAAACCATTTTGTTGTGCAATAGCTGTTAAGTTCTCAATCTGACCTTTAGAAACTCTTTTTCCTCCTTGTTCTTCAGCCGAAACTTTAATACATTTTACAATTCCGCCGTCTTCAATTGGTTTGCTAAAAACCTGAAAAGTAGTATCTTTTACAATATCGGTAATGTCTTGCATTTGCAATCCATATCGTAAATCTGGTCTATCGCAACCATATTTGTCCATAGCATTTTTATAGGTAATTACTTCAAACGGACGTAAAATCCATTTTTTACCATAAATTTTCTTCACAATTTCATTAAACATTTTAGTGTTTAAATCGATGATTTGCTGCATACTTGCGTACGCCATTTCAATGTCCAATTGTGTAAATTCTGGTTGTCTGTCTCCACGAGAATCTTCATCTCTAAAACAACGTGCAATCTGGAAATATTTTTCAAAACCACCTACCATCAACATTTGTTTAAACTGCTGTGGCGCTTGAGGTAATGTATAAAAAGAACCTGCTTGCTTTCTAGTAGGAACAATAAATTCTCTTGCTCCTTCGTCTGTTCCGGCAGTTAAAATTGGAGTTTCAATTTCTAAAAACTCTTCTTCATCTAAAATATCACGAAGTAACTTAATTACTTTATGTCTATTTACAATTGCTTTACGAACCTCATCATTTCTATGATCTAAAAACTTGTATTGAAAACGAGTAGTTTCGTTCGTTTTCATGGCTCTTTTTATTTCAAAAGGAAGCGTTTTAGATAAATTTAAAATATCTAATGCTGCTGTTTCTAATTCTAATTTACCAGTTCTTAAACCAGCATTATAATCGTCTTCTTTACGCTGAACCACAACTCCTGTTACAGAAATTACAGATTCTGATTTTAACTTAACAAGTTCATCTAAATTAGGGAATGTTTCTCTACTTAAACGTACTTGAAAAACTTCATTACTTGAATCGCGTAAATCAATAAATATTAATTCACCATGATCTCTCACACTAGAAACCCAACCAGATAAAGTTACCTCTTCATTAATTGTACCTTCTGTTAGTTGAGAAATTTTATGCGTTCTGTATTCTTCTTTTATAATGATTGGAACTGTTTGTAGTTCTTCTTCAACTTTTATTTTTGATTTTGCTCCTACAACTTCATTTTTAGAACTTCCAGCATCCACAGAACCCTGAACTCCTGACTTTAAATTCTGAACTTGCTCAAGTATTTCCGTACGGATAACTTTCCCTGAAGCTCCTTTACCAATAATACCAATTACTTTACCAACAAGAATACCAGCTTTCCCTTGATTTCCTGCTTTAATATCGTTTGCAATGGCATCATTTTCTGCAATTACTTTTTTAACGGCATCTTTAATTTTATCTTCAGAAATAGTATTGTCTTCAAAATACTTGTTGTAATCGAAGTTTCTATCTTTTAAATATGATGTAATTCCGTTTTGTACTAAAACAGACGTAATTTTATCATCTTTAAATAATTGGAAAATTTCTGTTAATTGGGCTACATCATGAATATTTTCATACTCATCTGCACCAATATTATTCACCAATGTTTTGGCTACAAAAGAAGCATCCTTAATTTTATTATTGATAGCTACAAATACTGCAGAACGTAAAGAATCTGCTGTAAAAAATTTAGCATCTTGTGGTAAAACGCCACCATTTATCAAAATAGATTCTACTGCAAAAGGCAAAGAACTAATATCTACATCAATACTTTCTACTACTTTTTTAATGTTTACAAAAGGTAAATCTGGTTCAGAAATAAAACGATAATCTGCTTCAAATTCCTTTTTACGCATGGTTTTGGTCTGCTTTAAATCTGCATCCCATAAAACCGTAGTTTGGTCTGGTCTAAACGCCTTATTTTCTACGTAGTAATTTAATTGCTTTTCAATTTCTTCCTTTAAAGCATCTACCATAAACTTAAAAGAATTTAAGTTTTTGATTTCTGTTCTTGGGTTTAAATCATACGTATGTTTTTTTCTTAGTGATACAGAAACATCAGATTTAAACTCCCCTTTTTCAAGATTTGCTTCAGAGATTTTTAAATTCTGAACAATTCTTTGAATGTATTGTGCATACGTAGAAGCATCTTCTATATGACGAATACAAGGATCGGTTACAATCTCTATTAACGGAACACCTGCTTTGTTAAAATCGACCAAAGAAATTTTCTTTTCGTGCATCAATTTTGCAGCATCTTCCTCAATATGAACTTGCGTTAAACTCACTGTAAATTGCGAACCATCATTTCTATAACAAGAAACTTGTCCGTCTGGAATTACAGGATTGTGAAACTGTGTAATTTGAATGTTCTTTGGGTTATCTGGGTATTCGTAATGTTTACGATCCCAAGAAATAACTTCATTAGAAAAAGTAGATTTTACCGCTTTTCCAAAATAAATAGCTTTGGTAATTGCTTCTTTATTTATCGATGGTAAAACCCCCATTTGCCCAGTACAAACCGAACATATATTCTGATTTGGTTGTTCTATTTCTTGATTTGCACAAGAACAGAATAACTTTGTTTTTGTATTTAATCGAACGTGCGTTTCAATACCGATTACTAACTCTAAGTCGTGCTTTTTAATAAGCTCATTTAATTGTTCCAGTTCCATTATATCGTATCTTTTAAGAAGTTAGCAAACTTCAAAACAAGTTCGTCATTATTTTTTGCTGCCGTAATTTGTAATCCTGTTTCTGTTCCTTGTGGCACTGTTAACGTTGGTAATTGTCCTAAACTAAAACCAACTGTATACGCATCTGACAAATACATTGCCAACGGATCTTTTAAACTATCGCCTATTTTTGGTGGCGAATTTGGTGTAACTGGTGATAAAATAATATCTACCTCCTTAAAATCTTTTTCAAAATTAGCTACAATCTGATCTCTAACGTTTAATCCTTTTAAATAGATTTCATCAGAAAAACCTTGCGATAACACCTGATTTCCACCAACAATTCTACGTTTAGATTCTTCAGAAAAGTTTTCTGATCGTGTAATAGAATACGTATCTTTTAAATTATCGCCTTCTATTCTGTTTCCGTAATTAGTACCATCTAATCTTGAAAGATTCGATGCTGTTTCTGCCATTGCTAATGTATAGTATGTAGAAACTAAGGTATCAGATTCAAAGAAATCTAATTCTTTTACTTCAATTCCTTTGGCTTTTATTTTTTCTATTGCTGATAAAAAATCTGCTTTTACTTGCGGATCAATTGCATCAGTATCTATAAAGTTTTTAAAATAACCAACAGTTTTAATTCCATCAGCATTTAAAATATTTTCTTCTGATATTGCTTCTGATGGATACGTAGTTTGGTCTTTAATATCCTTACCACTCATTACATTTAAAACAATTCTAATATCTTCGATGGATTTTGCAATAGGCCCAACACAATCTGTAGAAGATGCGTATGCCATTAATCCGAATCTAGAAATTCTTCCGTAGGTTGGCTTTAATCCGTAGATTTTATTATAACCTGCTGGTTGACGAACAGAACCTCCTGTATCTCCACCAATTGAAAAAACCGTAAAATCTTTTGCTACATTTACTGCAGAACCTCCACTTGATCCTCCAGAAACCAACTCTGTATTAATCGCATTTTTAACAGCTCCGAAAATGGTGTTTTCTGATGATGAACCATGTCCAAAACTATCACAATTTTCTTTTACTAAAGGAATAGCACCTGCATCAAATAATTTCTGAATGGCAGTTGCTGTATATGGCGATTTGTATTTTTTTAATAAATCTGAACTTGCAGTTGTTAAGGTTCCTTGTACCATGTACACATCTTTAATTCCGAAAGGAATTCCCTCTAACAGACCAATTTCTTGTCCATTTGCAATTTTTGCATCTACTTTTGCAGCCAATTCTAGCGCTAACGTATCTAAAAGTGAATTGACAGTATTGTGGGTATTCGATTTTAATAAATCTAATCTTTCTTGCACTAATTGTGTACACGAAATTTCTTTGCTCACCAATTGCTGATGAATTTTACGTATTTGCGATTCCATATTATTCTTCTATCACTTTAGAAACTACTAAATAGCCGTTTTTTTCTTTTGGGAAGTTTTCGATGATGATTTGTTTTTCCGCTTGCGGACTATCAATAACAACATCTTCTCTTAAATCATTTAAAGACACTGCATTATTATGATTGCTATTAGAAGTAGAATTTGATGTATTTGCTTTTTTAATTACCTCAAATAACTGATTCACCGATTCCGATGGTTTTGCTCCTTTAATGCTAGACAAAATGTCTACCGTCATTATTTTGCTCATGTTTTTAATTTTTAGATTCAAAAAAAAGCCTTCCGATTAGGAAGGCTTTATTTATATATTTCTAAACAACAACCTTCCGTCCTAACAATTAGGATTATTGAAATTACGATTGTTATTATTGTTTGTCATTTTTGTTATACTGATGACAAATATATACAGAAAAAACTGTTTATATTCTTCTTTTTTAAGATTTTATACAGCCTTTACAGTATTTTTAAAATATTGATATTTATTTATTGATATAGCAACAGATTAAAGCATATTTACAAGAAACTTACTAATTAAATAGTAAGCTTCAAATAAACATCTCGATAAAATTGGGGGATTTCACTATTTTTATTAAAATAAACTTATTTTCTTAAAGGAATTGCAATATTAGGGTAATCGGTAATAATTCCGTCTACACCCATTTTTAGTAGGTTTACCATATCCTCTTTTTTATTGACCGTCCAAGGAATTACTTTCATATTTTTATTTTGAATCGTTTTCACCTCATCTTTATTCAATAAAACAAAATATGGACTGTAAATTTCTGGCACAAAACTTAACATTTTCATATTCGTTTCAAAATCATTTTGATACGTTAAAAATGCCAATATAAACTCAGGGTATTTCTTATGAATGTATTCTAAAATACGAGGATCAAAACTTTGAACCGTTATTCTTTTTTTAGGAATTTTGGCTTTTATCAGTTCCGCTATAACAAGGTCAGAAAATTTAGCTACAGCAGGTTGAAATTTTCTTTTTTCGTCATCAGGCGTACTTTTAATTTCAATATTATAACGAATCTCCTCATTTTTAGCTTCGGCAAAAGCAATCACCTCAGACAACAACGGTTTGTAAGCCTTCTCTTTTTTCTGCTCTAAGAATTTTGGATTTCCGATAGAACCAACATCATAACTTTTAATTTTTTTGTATTTATTCTTATACATATTAAAAGCCAAAGCATCCTCTTTTGTAACGCGATTTCCTTTAGCATCTAAAGTAACTTCCTCATTTAACCAAGGCTCATGAGAAACTACAACCTTATCATCTTTACTAATTACAACATCTAATTCCAACGTATTTACACCAAACTCTAATGCTTTCTCAAAAGCCTGAATTGTATTTTCTGGTGATATACCTCTCGCTCCTCTATGACCTTGTAAATCAAAATCGAACTTTTGTTCTTTTCCTAAAATTACCTCATCAATAAAAGTTACTGTTTCGTTATAAACACCTTCCCAATCGTTAGATCTTAAATCACACGCAATTACATGGTTTCCTGCTTCAGGAAAAGCAACTTTAACTTTTTTATCCGCAGAAGTTCCTAACTCATCATACATTTTTAAAATTGCATCAACAGAAACCACCTGATCTTGTTCTTCTTCATTCTTATAATAATAGCCAACAAATACAGGAACTTTAACTTTAGCAAAAGTTGCTGGCTTCATATTATCTAATAACATTTTTATCAAGGCTTCATAACCATTAACATGATACGTAGTAGACCAATATTTGGCTTCTTCTTCAGGTCTTTTCTGCTTTGTAATTTCACTTCCGTTCATTTTTATAAATCCGGCTTTTCCTTCTGGAGTTGTAATTGCTGCAAATGCAGGATTTTTAAGTCCAATAAAAGGAGAATACATTACCAAACCTAAAATAGAAGCATCTTCCGAAGCTAATTTTAAGCTTAAAGTTCCGCCAGTAGATGTACTTACCAAAATTACTTTCTTACCAATTATTTTACCAATGGATAAAGCTTCTTTCGCTGTTTCTATATAATTTTCTGGAGTTAACTTCTTAAAACTATCATCTCTCTGTATACCATGTTCTTTTAAACGAGACACATAAACATTTGCGTTGTATTTTTTAGAAAGCATACTCAATATAGGCTCTCCCTCCCTACCACTTGCTCCAAAACCATGCAAATAAACAAATGCAATATCAGATTGTTTATTTTTATAATTATCAGCCCAAATAATTCTAGCATCATTATTAGGTTTAATGTTTTTATTACTATCCTCTTTCTTTTTTACAATACTTTCAATTGTCATAATCGTTTTTACTTCTTGACCTAAAACCGTAAAATTAAAGGCAATTAATAAAAGCGAAGTTAAAAATGTTTTTTGCATAATAAATTGTGTTTAAAAAAAAGCTATCTAAAATGTTTGTTAAAATACATTAAGATAGCTTTTCTATTAATAATAAGCGTTCTTAAAAGTTCGCTTTTACTTGCATTCCGAAAAATCTTGGTGCCCCAGCAATAAAAGTTGGTATACCAAAAGCTCCTCCAGTATTACCAGCATCAACAATAAACTCTTTATTTAAAGCATTGTTCATAAAAAAAGTAAGTTCGTAATCTTTGTTAATTACAAGACCTGTTTTAAAATTTAAGATTCCGTACCCATCTTGAGAAATATCTGGCAAATTTGTTTCTTCAAAAAACACTTTAGATTTGTACGTATAAGTTGGTCTAAAAAAGTAGCTTAAATTTTTAGTAGCATCTATGTTGATATTAAATCCTGCAGAAAAAGAATTCTTAGGTGTTAATCTAAACGTATTTCCTGCTAAATCTTGTGCATTTCCATTAGAGTCTTCGTCATCAAAAGAAGCATCTATATAACTATAATTTGCAAAAAAACTTGATGTCTTAGAAAACGCATATTGCATAGCCGTTTCAAAACCAAAAGAACTTGCACTTCCACTATCTTCTGGCGTTGCCGTTAAGACTCCATCTTCGAATTTAGAAATAGTTGTTTGAAAATTTGAATACTCATACACATACGCATTAACATCAAATTGTAATTTATTATTTAAAAACAATGATTTTGCACCTACCTCATAAGACCAAACTGTCTCGTCTGATAAAACAGTTGTTTCTGTTGCTGTTACATTAATAACATTTGGTCTTCTCCCTCGGGCTGCCGTACCAAACAATGTAATATTATCATTTACATCATAATTTAAAGCGAAACGTCCAACGGCTGATAAAAAGTTTTCACTAGCTTCTAATTTTTCGCCATTTGTTGATGCAAACAACACATTTGGATAACTACCTAATAAGTGCCCTAAAACAGAAGGATTTTCTGAATCCGTTACTTGATATCCTGCATTAATGTTTTCCCAGGTAGCTCTTAATCCTAAAGTAACAGATAATTTATCGGTGAAATCATAAGAAGCATCAGCAAAAACATCTCCAGAATAATTTTCTCCAAAATTAGTATTAGATTCTGTATTAAAAGAATTTAACGGAACACCTGCAAGCGGTCCAAAAGTAGCTGGATCATTTGGTATATTTGGTAACAACGTTGGTACACCATTAATTAATAAAGCTTCTGGATTTAAAAATAACATTGCTACACTTTGCTCATTATATTCCCAAGGCACTCTTTGAGAACCTTTTTCATAAAAGAAGTTTCCTCCAAAAAATCCTCTAAATTTATCATCATTATCAAAATTGAATCTAAATTCTTGACTAAATTGTTTTCCTTCTGATATTTCATGGAAAAATAAAGCAGGAGCCGCAGTTCCGTCTGCATCAAAAGCTTCATCAGAATTAAATTTTCTATAAGCTGTTGTAGAAGTTAAATCCCAAACATCGTTAAATTCATGTTTTAAAATACCTGTAACACCCCAAACAGTTCTGTCTAAACCTAAATCTTCTCCTCTTTCTAAGTCTGCGAAAGTATTTGGGTTTGTATCTCCGCCGAATGGCGCATAAGTACCACTTTTAAAAGAAGTTCCCGGAGGCGTATCTTGTTGCCAGTTTGCAATTACATCTAAAGTAGTATCGTCATTTAATAAATATCTAAATGAGGTTCTAAAAGCAACTGTTTCTTTTCCATTTAAATCTCCACCAGAAAGGTTTTCGATATATCCATCTCTTTTATTATATATAGCAGCAGCTCTAAAAAATAATTTATCGTCTACTAAAGGAGTATTATAATGTCCTGTTGCCAAAAACTGATTAAAGTTACCATACCCTAATTTTACAGCACCAGACGTTTCATTTTTTGCTTTATTCTGAATGATATGCATTGCACCAATTTGCGCACCTCTACCAAACAAAGTTCCTTGTGGTCCTTTTAAAACTTCTACACGCTCTATATCGTATAATTCTACAACAGACCCTCTAGATTTACTAATTGAAACTCCGTCTTGAAAAATAGAAACTCTTGGTTCTACTCTAGAATCTCCACTATCACTTGTAATTCCTCTTACTACAATCCCTGGATTGTTAACACTTTGAATTTGCACTTGAAAACCCGGTACATATTCCGACAAAGCATCATATTCAAAAGTACCTTGATTTTCTAAAAAATCTGTTCCGTAAGAAGTAATTGCAATAGGCACATCTTTATTTTTTTGTTCTCTTTTTTGAGATGTTACCACAACACCTTCTAATTGATAAGCACTTTCTTTTAAAACAAAGTTCTGAATAGTTTCTACCTTATTAATAACTACATTACTAATAATAGTATTGTACCCTAAATACGAAATCTCTACACGATATGTCCCCTTAACAATCTTATCTAACAAAAACGTACCATTTTCATTTGAAGTTGCTCCTTTTGCTATTTTTTTAACATGAACATTTGCTCCCATAATAGGCTCTCCTTGTTCTGTAGTAATAGTTCCTTTTAGGACACCTATATCTTGGGCATTTATACTAATTACACTAAAGAGTGTTAAAAATGTAAGTACAATTTTTGAAAACATTGTTTTATGAGTTTATAATTAATTTGAACCGCAAATTTATCATCGTAAACCGAGACTCTTATTAATTTAAAATCATACAAACGTTACTTTTTTAATCATTAGAACCTATTCTATACAGATATTTTACAAAACAATAACACCAAAGTTTCAGCATATTAATGTTGTTTGCCTTTATCAGAAAAAACACTTTTAGATTAATAACTGATTTATAAATTATTAATCAATTTAACCGTAAAATAAGCTACTTTAAACAAAGAATCATAAACTTAACTTACACATATCCATAACACCTTAATATCGTACTAATATTCCTTCAAACGAAGAATGTCTGCTATTTTGTAGTTTTAAAACAAAAGGTTTAAGCTACTTTAAATCAACCGAAATTTAAACTCGATTTAAAAAACATCAAAATTAAATTTAACACCCATTTTAAGCGATTTAAAGCACTTTCACAAAATTAACAAATGTTGATAATTTTAAGCCAAAATCACTAAAAAGCTTTTAAAACCCCTTTATTAATTGTAAATTTGAGATTGTGAATTTTGCTTTTTAAAGGCAAATTTCATCAATCTAAAAAAACATTAATTTACTTTATATAATGAGCGAAGAAATTAAAAAAGAATATGATGCATCCAGTATTCAGGCACTGGAAGGGATGGAGCATGTAAGAATGCGTCCTTCCATGTATATTGGAGACGTAGGTATACGTGGTTTACACCATTTAGTATACGAGGTTGTAGATAACTCTATTGATGAAGCAATGGGTGGTTATTGTGATACAATTGATGTTACAATAAACGAAGACAACTCTATTACTACTAAAGATAATGGACGTGGAATTCCAGTTGGAATTCACCAAAAAGAAGGCGTTTCTGCACTACAGGTAGTAATGACAAAGATTGGTGCTGGTGGTAAATTCGACAAAGATTCTTATAAAGTTTCTGGTGGTTTACACGGTGTAGGTGTTTCTTGTGTGAATGCACTTTCTGATCTTTTAGTAGCTACGGTTCATAAAGAAGGAAAAGTTTGGAGACAAGAATACTCTCAAGGTAAAGCATTATATCCAGTTAAAACGATTGGAGAAACAGATTTTACAGGTACAATTGTTACCTTTTTACCAGACAAATCTATCTTTAAACAAACTACAGAATATAATTACGATACGTTAGCAACTCGTATGCGTGAATTGGCTTTCTTAAATAAAGGAATTACAATTACACTAACAGATAGACGTGAAACGGATGATGAAGGTAACTTTATTTCTGAAATTTTTCATTCTGATGAAGGTTTACCAGAATTTATTAGATATTTAGATTCAACCAGAGAGCAATTAACAGCCAATGTAATTGCAATGGAAGGTGAAAAAAACGGGATTCCTGTTGAAGTTGCCATGGTTTACAACACCTCTTATGCAGAAAATTTACATTCTTATGTAAATAACATTAACACGCACGAAGGAGGAACACATTTATCTGGTTTTAGACGTGGTCTAACAAGTACACTAAAAAAGTACGCAGATGAATCTGGATTATTAAAAAATGTAAAATTCGAAATTGCTGGTGATGATTTCCGTGAAGGATTAACAGCAATTGTTTCTGTAAAAGTTGCAGAACCACAATTTGAAGGACAAACAAAAACAAAATTAGGAAACAGAGAAGTTACTTCTGCTGTATCTCAGGCAGTTTCAGAAATGTTAACTGATTATTTAGAAGAAAATCCTAATGACGCAAAAACAATTGTTCAGAAAGTAATTTTAGCAGCAACCGCAAGACACGCAGCACGTAAAGCCAGAGAAATGGTACAACGTAAAACGGTAATGTCTATTGGTGGTTTACCTGGTAAATTATCTGACTGTTCTGAAACTGATCCAGCACAATGTGAAATTTTCTTAGTTGAGGGAGATTCGGCAGGTGGAACAGCAAAACAAGGTAGAGATAGAAACTTTCAAGCAATTCTTCCACTACGTGGAAAAATCTTGAATGTAGAAAAAGCTATGCAACATAAAGTTTTTGAAAACGAAGAGATCAAAAACATGTTTACCGCTTTAGGTGTTTCTATTGGTACAGAAGAAGATCCAAGAGCTTTAAATTTATCTAAAGTTCGTTACCATAAAGTAGTTATTATGTGTGATGCCGATGTAGATGGTTCACATATTGCTACCTTAATATTAACGTTCTTTTTTAGATACATGAAAGAAATGGTAGAGCAAGGTTATATTTACATTGCAACACCACCTTTATACTTAGTTAAAAAAGGACAAAAAAGAGAATATGCTTGGGATGACAATCAACGTGATATTATTGCTCAAAACATGGGTGGTTCTGTAAGCATACAGCGTTACAAGGGTCTTGGGGAAATGAACGCAGATCAACTTTGGGACACAACAATGAACCCTGAATTTAGAACGCTACGTAAAGTGGTAATTGATAGTCCTGCAGAAGCAGACAGAGTTTTCTCTATGCTAATGGGAGACGAAGTTCCTCCTCGTAGAGACTTTATAGAAAGAAATGCAAAATACGCGAACATAGACGTATAAGATTTCAATCTAAATAATTTTATATCATACACATTTCTAGCAATAGGAATGTGTATTTTTTTTGACTTTAAAATCCACATACTTCATACGTTTTGCACGTACTCACATATAGGTATTTTCGCCCTTTTTTAAGTAATAAAATATCAGCAACCTTTATTTATTGATAAAATTATCTATTTTAGCCATCACTTTAACATAATTTTAACCATTAATAATACCCAACAACCCAATGAAAAAGAGCATTTTAATTCTTATCGGCGTATTCGTCTTCACATTTAATGCAAAAGCACAAGATGGTTTAGAGAACATTCTTTTTGCTGATATTTCAGACGCAAACCTACTAACAGAAGCTTATTTAAAACCGGCTGCAGAAGGCTTTATCTACGGAATGAGTAGTGGTTGGTATCACACAGCAAAAGTTCACAAAACACTAGGTTTTGACATCACCATAGGCGCTAATCTTTCCCTTGTTCCATCTGATAAAGAAATTTTTAATGTAAATTCATTAAACTTATCCGATAAAATCACACAAAACCCAATAACTTCTCCTACCGTTTTAGGGAGTGGTGATAGTGCTTTACAAAATGGTTTTGAGGTAACCATACCTGCAAACTCAGACCCTACGATAAATAATGGTATTCACCCAGAATTAGTGAGAAACTTTACAATGCCAGATGGTTTTGGAGATGATCTACCTTTAAACGCAGCACCAACTCCATCCGTACAAATAAGCTTAGGTCTACCTTATCAATTTGAAGCAACTGTACGTGTTGTTCCAGAAGTAGGTAGCGATGATGTAAAGGGAAAATTATTTGGTTTAGGAATAAAAAAAGAAATCACCAATTGGTTTGGCCCTTTAGATAAATTACCTCTTCATGTTTCTATAATGGGTGCTTTTACGAATATGACAGTTACAAGTGCTATAGACGACCCTAACGACAATGGAGTAACCATAACTGACGGTTTAGGAGAATTAAAATTAGACTCTTATACAGTACAAGCTTTAGCTTCATTAAATTTTCCTTTCATAAATGTTTATGGAGGTATTGGATACGTTAGCGGTTCTTCTTCTTTAAACATAAACGGAACTTACGAATTAGAATATTCAGGAGGGCTTGGACAAACATATAGAAAAACACTTGTAGACCCTTTAAACTTAAACTACAAAGTTGGTGGATTAACATCTACAATCGGAGCAAGATTAAGCTTAGGATTCTTTAAGATTTTCGGAAGCTACACCCTACAAGAATACAACACAGTAAATGCAGGTATTGCATTTAGTTTTAGATAAAAAGAGTCGAAATCCTTTTCGTAAAAAGACACCTTTATAGGGTGTCTTTTTGTTTTTATAAGACTAAAACCTTAAGTAATTTTCGTACTTTTGTTAGAGATCAAATACATTATAAATCTTAAAAATTATATATATGAAAGTTTCAGTAGTAGGAGCAGGTGCAGTAGGTGCAAGTTGTGCAGAATACATCGCAATTAAGGATTTTGCATCCGAAGTTGTTATTTTAGACATTAAAGAAGGTTTTGCAGAAGGTAAAGCAATGGATTTAATGCAAACGGCTTCTTTAAACAGTTTTGATACAAAAATTACAGGAAGTACAAATGACTATTCTAAAACAGCTAATTCTGATGTTTGTGTTATTACCTCTGGTATTCCACGTAAACCAGGAATGACTCGTGAAGAATTAATTGGTATTAATGCAGGAATTGTAAAAACAGTTTCAGCTAATTTAATAGAACACTCTCCAAATACAATTATCATTGTGGTTTCTAACCCAATGGATACAATGACTTATTTAGTTCATAAAACTACTAGGTTACAAAAAAACAAAATTATTGGAATGGGTGGTGCTTTAGATTCTGCTCGTTTTAAATATAGATTAGCAGAAGCTTTAGGTGCGCCTATTTCTGATGTTGACGGTATGGTAATTGGTGGTCACTCAGACACTGGTATGGTTCCTTTAACTCGTTTAGCTACTCGTAACTCTGTTCCTGTTTCAGAATTTATTTCTGAAGAAAGATTAGAACAAGTTTTACAAGACACTAAAGTTGGTGGTGCAACCTTAACTGGTTTATTAGGTACTTCTGCTTGGTATGCTCCAGGTGCAGCAGTTTCTGCAATGGTACAAGCAATTGCTTGTGATACTAAAAAAATATTTCCTTGTTCTTCTTTATTAGAAGGTGAATTCGGTTTAAGTGATTTATGTATTGGAGTTCCTGTTGTTTTAGGTAAAAACGGAATTGAAAGCATTGTAGAAATTAAATTATCTGATGCTGAAAAAACTCAAATTCAAGCTTCTGCAAAAGGAGTTAAAGCTACTAACGCTTTATTAGAATTATAAGAAAGCGTCTTATAGACTTTTACAACAAATTATAATACCTAAAGCCTCAAAGAATATCTTTGAGGCTTTTTTTATACCTCTACTTCTACCCCATCTTTTCTAGGAAACTAAATAGATATTACTGTACAAATATCTAAACCCGTATATTTGAGCCCCAATTGTTGAAAAAGTGAAAAATCAAACACATACCCTTTTAAAAAACGTATACGGTTACGATAACTTTCGTCCTTTACAGGAAGAAATCATAAACAGAACCATAGACGGAAAAGATAGTTTTGTATTAATGCCTACGGGAGGAGGAAAATCAATTTGTTTCCAAATCCCTGCATTGATTTTCGATGGAATTACCATTGTAGTTTCACCATTGATTTCATTAATGAAAGACCAAGTACAAGCTTTAAAATCTAACGGAATAAAAGCTGATTTTTTTAATAGCTCCATTTCTCCGCAAGAAGAAAACGATGTAATTGGTAGAGCAATGAATGGAGAATTACAATTATTGTATTTATCTCCAGAAAAATTAATATCCGTAAGCAATACTTGGCTTAGAGAATTAAACATAAAATTAGTCGCTATTGATGAAGCACATTGTGTTAGTATGTGGGGACACGATTTTAGACCTGAGTACACACAACTAAAAGTTTTTAGAAACTCTTTACCGAAAGTACCTTTTATGGCTTTAACCGCTACTGCGGATAAATCTGCTAGAAAAGATATTGAAGACCAATTGGGCTTAACAAACTCTAAATTATTTATTTCTTCTTTTGATCGAAAAAACTTAAGCATAGAAGTTAGAGGTCAAGTTCCAAAACAGAAAAAGCTACAAGAAATCGGCAATTTTATAGAACGACGAAAAGAACAAAGTGGTATTATTTACTGTTTGAGTAGAAAAAACACCGAAGAAGTAGCGAGTCACCTGAAGCAAAGAGGTCATTCTGTAGCATTTTATCATGCCGGAATGAATAATGAAGAAAGAGAAAAAACACAAACTGATTTTATAAATGACGATACTAAAATAATTGTAGCTACGATTGCTTTTGGAATGGGGATTGACAAATCAAATGTTCGTTTTGTAATTCATTATAATTTACCCAAAAACTTAGAAGGCTATTATCAAGAAATAGGAAGAGCAGGAAGAGACGGATTGCCATCAGAAACTATCCTCTACTACAACATGAGAGATTTTGTATTATACAGCCAATTTGCAGATGGTGGAGCAAATAGCGATATGCAAAAAGAAAAACTAAACAGAATGCTTCAATTTGCAGAAGCTAAATCGTGTAGAAGAAAAATATTATTATCCTATTTTGGAGAGCATCTCACAGAAAACTGTGGAAATTGTGATGTTTGCGAAAATCCACCTAAAGATTTTGAAGGCACTGTTATAACTCAAAAAGCACTTTCTGGAATTGCAAGAATGAAAGAAAAAGACGGAATAACCATGTTAATTAATGTCTTAAGAGGAAGTAACAATGCAGATATCCACTCCAAACAGTATTATAATCTAAAAACATACGGAATAGGAAAAGATGTTAGTTTTTTTGATTGGCGAGATTATGTAATTCAAATGGCAAATCAAGGTTTGATAGAAATTATGTACAGCGAAAATTCTGCCTTAAAAATATCACCCATCGGGTGGGAGGTTTTAAAAGGAGAAAAAACAATACGACTAACAACACCTCTAACTTCAGATGATAAAAAGAAGAAAGCAAAAACTGTAAAAGCAACTATTGGAAGTGAAGCAAATAAAGATTTATTTACAGAACTTAAAAAAATAAGATATACCATTGCTAAAGAAGAAAACATGCCAGCGTATATCATATTTAATGATAAAACATTAAAATTAATGGCAAGTGAACTTCCAACAACCGAAAATGAATTTTTAGCTATTTCTGGAGTTGGAATGAACAAAATGGAAAAGTATGGTGACGAATTTATGAGCATGATTCGTAAATTTAAAAATGTAGCAAAACCTAGAAAAGTTAGTACAATGCAACACACGTTTAATTTATACCAAGAAGGTTTAAATGCTTCGGAAATTGCAGAAAAAAGAAACTTATCTATCACTACTGTTTTTTCACACCTTTCTCAATTGTATATGGAGGGAAAAGAAGTGAAATTAGAAAAACTTGTAGACAAAGAAGTTGTGAATAAAGTACGAATTGCATTTGATGAATTAGATCGTAAAGTAGCATTGAAACCCATTTTCGAAAAACTAAACGAAGAAGTTTCTTATGGGGAAATAAGGTTGAGCATTACACTCATTTTAAAAAATGAATAACAACCATAAATCATCAATAAAAACTCAGTTTTACTATTCAATCAAAAAGAATAGCATTAAAGTCTTTTCATAATTTCTGTCTTCCAATTTAATTTTTCAGCAAGAATTTTTTCTTCATTTATTTTTTTAAGATCCATAACATAATCATGAAATTCAAAATTTAAAGAAAAGTATAATACAGAAAAATTAACCTTATCATCTACAAAGATAGAATTACCATGAGAATCATTAATAGCACACTCTGAAAAACAAACCTTAGAGTCAATATTTAAATATTTTTCCCTTAAGATATTTTCAATTTTTCTTTTATTATTCATATTAGAAAAAGTATACCTAAAAAGAACTAACTTTTTTTTATAAAAATGAAGTTCCAAGATAACTTTATCACTTCCAATTATAGTTTTGGAATATAAAATTACTGTACCGCAAAGCGTTTTAACAGTATGAAAATCATCTTTAAGACCACTTTTAACACTTCTAATTGTACTACCGAATTTAAACTTAGAAGTAAAAAAAATTTCATTTTCAGTAGTAACTACCTTCCTTAATTTAAGCTCTTCAAACAATAACAAATAGTAGTTAATATTTTTAATACTAAAAAAAGACCTATAAAAATAACTTGCGTCTTTATAATTATTCTTTTTTAGAAAACGAAAAAACAAGCAAGGTTTTAAAGGGGAAAGAGTACTCAATTGGTATAATATTTTGGGGGTTATTGTATAATAACAAACATACTTAAATTATACAACAATCAAATCATTAAATAAAACCTTTTAATTTATTAATATAATCAAATAACTATAATTATGTTAAAATTTTTAACAAATTCACAAATAAAACTCTATTATCACAAATAAAACGCAATTAAAAAAAATCAAAAATATTATAAAAACAGTATAATATAATGATGCTATTCTAAGTAATAAAACAAACGCACAATACCTAGTCTAATAGATTTTAAAAAACTAGAAAACAAAGAAGTAAACAACTAAAAAAAAACATAAAACATAGAATTACAATATAAGAAGAGCGTAAATATAATGGGTTTTAAGAAGCCAGAATATGACAATTATCTTGTATTTAAAATTACATTATAATCAGTTAAAGTTCCTATCAATAAAATTAAATTAGATTCTTTATTACAGAACGATAAAGCAATCTTTTTTATATATTTGACACATGAGAACAAAATGGTACATCGGTACTTTATTCTTACTATTTATTTGTTTCGGAGCATTTCATGAAGAGGTTACTTTACCCAATCAAGAAATAGTGCTCGAATTTGTTGATGTTAAAATTAACCAAAAAGATATTGAAAGCACCATTGCTGACGTAAAAGAAAAACTATTAAAAATTGGTGTTTCAAATATTAAAATCAATGAAACAGACAGCGGAACTTTAAAGATTTCTTACTACAGTACTTTTCATATTGATAAAATCAAGAAAAAACTAGCTAAGAAACATACGTTAGTTTTAAATGAAGACCCTAATCATAAAGAAAAAGATGAGAATTCTTATAAATACCATATTGATATTCATGAAATAACAAACAAATCTGATATTTCTAATTCTGATTTTCATTTTGTTGTAGAACTTAAATATAATTCAGATAAACTCACCAATTACAACTCTTTTGCTTTCCTAAAAAAAGCAGACCAAAACAAAGAAAATCAACTCTTTAAAACTACTTATAAAGTTCATAAAACAAATCCTTTTATAAAGGATAAAACATCTTACAACGAACCAGAAGTTAGAGCAGGTCCCAGAAGCTTCCATCTATAAAAAATGTAATCATTTACACTTTTTTATATCTACTTTAAAATCATGAGTACCAAACTCATAATTACAAAAAACAATCAACAAAAATAATTGTCAGATTTTACGAGAAACTATATATTTGCTCGTTTTTTAAAAACCTAGACAATAAAATAATTATAAAATGCAAAACAAAGGACTTATAAAGTTATTTGCTATCCTTTTTGGACTAGTAAGTTTATACCAATTATCATTTACATTTTTAGCCACTAAGGTAGAAGATGACGCTGTAGCTTACGCTGAGAGCAAAGGTGATAATATTGATGCAAGACAAAAAGCTACTTTTGAGAGAAAGTACTTAGACAGTGTTGCAAACCAAGAGATTATTAATTTAGGCATTGCCTCTTACAGCTACAATGATGTAAAAGACAAAGAAATGAATCTTGGTCTAGATTTAAAAGGTGGTATTAACGCTATTTTACAAGTATCTGTAAAAGAAGTTTTAAAAAGCTTAGCTAACGATTCTAAAAACGTTGCTTTTAACCAAGCATTAGACGCTGCAGATGAAGCTCAAAAAAGTAGTAACGCTACTTATTTAGACTTATTTTTTGAAGAGTTTGAAAAAGTTGCAGGAGACACTAAATTAAGTGATCCTTCTATTTTTGGAACAAAAGCTTTAAGCGAGAAAATTACTTTTAACGAAGCAAATGCTACCGTTAAAGCAACTTTACAAGAAGAGATTAACAGTTCTATTGGTACTGCTTTTGAAGTATTAAGAAGTAGAATTGATAAATTTGGTGTTACACAACCAAACATTCAAAGAATTGGAAATTCTGGTAGAATTCAGATTGAATTACCAGGAGCAAAAGATATTGAGCGTGTTACTCGTTTAATCACTAGTAAAGCAGAATTACAGTTTTGGGAAGTTTATACCAATGCAGAAGTTCAGAATTACTTTTTTACCGCAAATGCTAAAATTGCTGAAATCTTAAAAGACAACAGTGCTGCAGAAAAAGTAATCGACTCAACTAAAACAGATGATATTGATGATTTATTAGGTGAATCAATCGATTCTACAGATGTAAATCAAAAAAACCTTTTCACTTATTTATTTCCTAACGTAGCACAATCTCAGCAACAAATGAGTTCTCTAGTAGGACAATCTAGAGTGTTAGATACGGCAATGGTAAATGATTTATTAAGCAGAAAAGACGTAAAAGCTTTATTACCTAACGAATTAAAGTACGTTAAATTTTTATGGGATTATAAATCTAACAAAGGTACAGACGGAACTGAGCTAATTGGATTATATGCTATTAAAGGAAGCCGTAGTGGTAATGCTACTATTGAAGGTGATGTTATTTTAGATGCTTCTCAAGTATTTGACCAATTAAACAAGCCAGAAGTTTCTATGACTATGAATAGTTCAGGAACAAAACAATGGGCTAAAATGACTACCGAAAACCAAGGTAAATTTGTTGCTGTTGTTTTAGATAACTATGTATATACTGCGCCTTCTGTAAATACACCAATTACAGGTGGTAGAACATCTATCTCAGGTGGAAGTATGACTATTACGGAAGCAGAAGATATTGCTACCGTTTTAAAAGCTGGTAAATTACCTGCAGCTGCAAGAATTATTCAAGCAGAGGTTGTAGGACCATCTTTAGGTCAAGAATCTATAGATCACAGTATTCAATCTTTTGGATTAGCTATTTTATTAGTATTAGTTTGGATGGCTTTATATTACGGAAAAGCTGGTTTATATGCAGACATCGCTTTAGCTGTAAACATCTTATTTATCTTCGGAATTTTAGCTTCTTTCAACGCCGTGTTAACATTGCCTGGTATTGCAGGTATTATCTTAACCATTGGTATGTCTGTAGATGCAAACGTAATTATCTTTGAAAGGATCAAGGAAAGTTTAGCTATTAAGAAAGGGTTAAAACAATCTGTAGAAGAAGGGTTCTCTATTAAAGGAGCTTTATCTGCAATTATAGATGCAAATATTACAACGCTTTTAACAGGTGTTATTTTATATGTTTTTGGTACAGGACCAATTAAAGGTTTTGCTTTAACATTAATGATTGGTATTGCAACGTCATTATTTACAGCGGTATTTATTACTCGTTTATTAATAGACAGATCTATTAATAAAGGTGGTAAATTAACATTTAACACTTCTATCTCTAAAGGATGGTTCCAAAACATAAATATAGAATTCTTAAGAAAACGTAAAATTGCGTACATCGTTTCTGGTGCTGTAATTATTGCAGGTATTGTTTCTATTTTCTCTATCGGATTAAAGCAAGGTGTAGATTTTAAAGGAGGACGTTCTTACGTTGTTCGTTTCGATCAAAGCATGAATGCTACAGAAGTTGCTTCTACTTTAAAAGATGCTTTTGGTACGGCTCCAGAAGTAAAAACATACGGTTCTGATCGTCAATTAAAAATAACAACAGTTTATAAAATTGATGAAGATGGACAAGATGTAGATGACCAAGTTCAGAGTGCATTATTTACAGGATTAAAATCTTATTTAGGAACAACTACTTACCAAGACTTTAAACCAGGTTTCGAAAAAGAAGGTTCTGGTGTAATGAGTTATATGAAAGTAGAGCCAACTATTGCAGATGATATTAAAACATCAGCATTATACGCGGTATTTGGATCATTATTAGTTGTTTTCTTATACATCTTATTACGTTTTAGAAAGGTATCTTTCTCTATTGGAGCTGTAACTGCAGTTTTCCATGATGTTTTAATTGTATTAAGTGTATTCTCTATTACATACAGCTTTATGCCTTTTGATATGGAGATAGGTCAATCATTTATCGCGGCAATTCTAACCGTAGTTGGATACTCTCTGAATGATACTGTGGTTATTTTCGATAGAATTAGAGAATTTACAGGAACACATCCTAATTGGAAATACAGCGAAGTTGTAGACAAAGCATTAAGCTCTACTTTAGGTAGAACTATAAATACATCTTTAACAACATTATTAGTAATGTTAGCAATCTTCTTATTTGGTGGAGATTCTATTAAAGGATTTATGTTCGCCTTAATTATTGGTGTAGTAGTAGGTACTTATTCATCATTATTTGTGGCAACACCAATTATGTTTGATACTTCTAAAAAAGAAGAAAAAAATAATTAAATTTATTTATAGATATAGTAAAACCGTTTTTAATTTGTGAGATCAGATTAAAAACGGTTTTTTCATTCAACAAATAGCTATTAAAAACAACAATCTAATGAGTATTATAAAACTTCAAGATCTATATTTTAAACCTTTTATCACTAAAGAAGAAATTGCAGGAATCGTAAAACAATTAGCAGTACAAGTAAAAGAAGACTTACCTAAAGGAGAAGTTCCTATTTTTGTAGGAATTTTAAACGGGTGCTTTTTATTTGCAGCAGACTTTGTTAGAGAATTTAATGGAGATTGTGAGGTTTCTTTTGTAAAGTTAGCTTCTTATAGCGGCACAACTTCTACAGAAAACGTAAAACAATTAGTAGGTATTAATGAAGATTTAACAGGAAGAACTGTAATTATATTAGAAGATATTATAGATACAGGGAACACTCTTCAAGAAATTTATAATATCTTTAGAGATAAAAATTTAAAACAATTAAAAGTTGCAACGTTATTTTTTAAACCAGACGTATTTAGAAAAGAACTACCAATAGATTATATCGGAAAAGGAATTGAAGATAAATTTATTGTTGGTTACGGATTAGATTATAATGGTTTAGGGAGAAACTACCCTGCAATTTATCAATTATCAACACAACCTAAAATGAAAAACATCGTATTATTTGGCCCTCCAGGTGCAGGGAAAGGAACACAAGCAGATTTTTTAAAGGACATGTACAACTTGGTACATATCTCTACAGGAGATGTATTCCGTTTTAACATTAAAAATAAAACTGAATTAGGCTTGTTAGCTAAAAAATATATGGATGAAGGAGATTTAGTTCCGGATCAAGTAACTATAAATATGCTAAAAGCAGAAGTTGAAAAAAATGCTGATGCAAATGGCTTTATTTTTGATGGGTTCCCTAGAACAGAATCTCAAGCAGAAGCATTAGATGCTTTTTTAGCTGAAAAAGGTGAACAAATAAACGGAATGGTAGCTTTAGAAGTTCCTGAAGATGCTTTAGTAACTCGTTTATTAGAAAGAGGAAAAACAAGCGGAAGAACTGATGATACTGATGAAGGTAAAATTAGAAACCGTTTTAATGAATACAATACCAAAACAGCTGTTTTAAAAGATTATTTTGAAGCTCAGAATAAATACTATGGCGTTAATGGTTTGGGTTCGATTGAAGAAATTACACAAAGAATTGCAAAAGTATTTGATACTTTATAAAATGTGTAACTGTGTAATTGTTTAACTGTGTAACCTTTAAACGTATATTACATAGGGCAATTAAACACTTAAACATTTACACGATTAAACAAGAATTATGACTGAAGGAAATTTTGTCGATTACATAAAAATATACGCTTCTTCTGGTAAAGGCGGACAAGGTTCTATGCACTTACATAGAGAAAAGTATATTACCAAAGGTGGACCTGACGGTGGAGATGGTGGACGTGGAGGACACATTATTTTACGTGGTGATAAAAACATGTGGACGTTGTTTCATCTAAAATTTAAACGTCATTTTAGAGCCGAAAGTGGTGGTGGCGGAAGTGCTAGTAGAAGTTCTGGTGCAGATGCAGATGATATTTATATTGATGTGCCTTTAGGTACCATTATTAAAGATGCTGATACTGACGAAGTAATTATAGAAATTACAGAACATCAAAAAGAAGTAGTTTTATTACGTGGAGGAAAAGGAGGTCTAGGAAACTGGAACTTTAAATCTTCTACCAATCAAACACCAAGATACGCACAACCAGGAATGGATGGTTTTGATGGTTGGTTTAGAATGGAATTAAAACTATTAGCAGATGTTGGTTTGGTTGGTTTCCCTAATGCAGGAAAATCTACTTTATTATCTGTATTAACTTCTGCAAAACCAAAAATTGCAGATTATGCTTTTACTACTTTAAAACCAAATTTAGGTATTGTAGAACATAGAAATCATCAAACATTTGTAATTGCAGATATTCCTGGAATTATAGAAGGTGCTGCTGAAGGAAAAGGATTAGGACATCGTTTTTTACGTCATATAGAACGTAACTCGGCGTTGTTATTTTTAGTTCCTGCAGATAGTGATGACATTAACAAGGAATATGAAATTCTTTTAAACGAGCTTAAAAAACACAATCCAGAATTGTTAGATAAAGACCGTTTATTAGCTATTTCTAAAACAGATATGTTAGATGAAGAGCTAGAAGCAGAAATAAAAGCAGATTTACCAAAAGGTGTCGAGGCTATATTTATTTCTTCCGTTGCTCAAAAAGGATTACAAGAATTGAAAGACAAACTTTGGAAAATGTTGAATTAGGCAATTTTGTTTTTTTTTAGATTCTTAACTTAGAATCATACTAAATTTTAAAAGGTTATAATTACTGTAAAAAACAATAATTATAACCTTTTTTTTGGTCCTTATAAATACATAAAAAATGAACCTTTTTAATTAAAAAAGGTTCATTTAAAAACATTAATTATAAACTAGTTGGGGGACTAAAACATCTAAAAATCATACCACTGGGCAAGCATGGTAGTATCATCTACAGGAATTATACCTATAGTATTTTGATTTGCATTAAAATTGACCATTTTTTGAACATAGAAACCACTATCTCTAAACATAAATTCTAAGAACGGTAATATCCCCGCTCTCCTATTTGTTGTTACTGGTAAGCTTTCTGTAAATTTGTAAATCTTATTACCTACAGCATCTTCTGTAACGGTATAAGTAAAATCGAAATTGATACTAAATGTACGTCCGCTAGATAAGTAACGCACTTGAATAAAAGAATTATCATCTGTATCTAAATTATATAAATAAACTCTAGTAACAGCTCTACCACCTTGTGTACTCGTAAAATGTTCTTCCCAATCTGTAAAAAAGTTAATAAATTTTTCACTAGATAAATCTGAGTTTGGTAAGTTAGTTCTATACAATCTTATGTTGTTATTACCCCTAGATTCATTTCCAAAATCATAAAAAGGTAATAGAAAATTTAAATCATCAGCATATTTTAAAGTCAATTTAACATCTCCAGATTCAGCTACAAACTCATCATTTTCTGGTTCATAAATAAATTCATTTAATTCAATTCCGTCTATTTCTATTGCAGGACTTATAAGAAAACCTGTTGCTGTTGGAGCAATACCAAAGCTAAGATCTGTTTTTTCTGCATCTGGAGTAATTGCTGTAACAGTCGCAAACCTTCTAGCTTTATTAAAAGAAAAATTATATAATGTAGTAGCACCTCCATTTTCTAAAGTAATGTTTCTAAAAACTGATTTTAATGAATTTTTAGGAATATTATTATCTAACATTGTCTTATTTAAACTTGTTAAACTAGACCAATCATCTTGAGTAGCTTTAGAGAAACGAACAACAATATTACGATCTCTATTAGATTTAAAAAGAATGTCTTCTCCTTCTACCTTAAAGAATAAAAACTCAAAACTACCTTTATATCCTTGTCCTCTTAAATCTTCATCAGGGAAATTATTTGAATCTGATAATTCGTGAATTACATTTTTTGTAGTAAAAGTAAGTTTAACCGTAGAACCTAAAGTAATATCATACAAACTAGCTGTATTTATATCTGGCGTACCAAAATCTGAATCCATTAGAACTTCTGAATCACTAATAAAATCAAACAAAAAAGTAAAACCTCCTAATTCTGTATCATCAGTAAAATAGGTCATTTTCCAACCATTTTCAGCACTCTGAAGTGAGGTTTTTAATTCTGCAATACTTTTTTCTATTCTAATTGTTGGTGTATCTTCAAATAAAAGCTCTGGATCGTTATTGTTATCACAGCTACTAAATACAAAAAGACATAGCGCTACAATTAATTGATACGTATTTATTTTTATTTTTTTCATCTTCTTATATATTATTTAATTGCTTCTAAAATATTATCTGTAGCTAGTTTTTGTAACTCGTATAAATCTATATTAAAAGATTTTTTAAAATATTCTGCAACAATTACTTCTTTTGCTTTTATAAGTGCAATAGCATTATCCGCCTCTGGTGTTGCAGTAACAATAGCTCCTTGGGTTGCTGCATCTATTTCTGCTTGGGTTGCACCTGCATCTAAATTATCTAAGGCATTAGCAACAGCGTTACTAATAATTTTAGCTTTAATGTTATCTATAATTTGTTTGTAATCTTCTGCATTGTTGGTAAGAATTGTTTCTACCATTTCTGCAAAATCTTCTCCTTCATTAAGTCTTGCATAATCGGTTATAAAACCAAGACTATTTGCAATATCAAACCTTTCTTCTTCATCTGCAGGGTTAAACCATTGTGCAGTATAACCACCTGGTGTTATTTGTTTAAAGGCTTCTTCATCATAACGAACTTGTTGATTTAAAATATGGGTATATTCATGTTGAATTGTTTGAATAAACCTTGTTACTTGACTTTTATTTTTTACATCAACTAAATCAGTTTCAAATAAAACAATATTCTTCCCTCCTTCTGCAAAACCTAAAGTTCTTGTTCCGCTTGGGTTTAAATTAGAACCACCAACTAAAACAAATTCTCTTGGCGCTACTAGTTTAACAAAATCCTCTCCTCCTAGATCAGAATAAGTATCTATCCATACTTTTTTAATCACCTTCATTATAGGCACAACTTTATTTAAAGTTGGTGGGTATAAATATCTATCTAAATCTACTCTACCTTCATCCCATTGATAATTTACATCAATATTATAAGGTGTTGTTATATTTTCTCTAAGCCACAAATCTGTAGCATTTAAATCTGGAGTTTCTGTATCTAAATTACTTTCTGTTATTTTATCTTCTGCTTGGTTACATGCCGTTATAACTCCTAAAAACAGTATTGCTATGTATAAATATTTCTTTTTCATAATTATCTAGGGTTAGGTGTTAAGCCGAAATTTATGGCAGATTCCGGAATTTGTAATTGTTTTTTTAAGTCTTCTTTAGATAGTTCTATATCTATATCATCTTTTCTGTAATATCTTTTAATTGCAATATTAAATCGTCTTACATCAAACCATCTTACTCCTTCATGATAAAATTCCTTTTGTCTGAACTTTAAAATAGCATTCACAAAAGAAGCTTGTTTATCATCTTTAAAGCCATAAAAAGGAGTTAATTCATCTGCATTTACAGTAAACATATTAACAACCATTTCTTCTGTTAAAACATCTGTACTACTGTTATATCCTTCTGTCTTTTTTGATAAGAAAATATTTAAATCTTTTAAAGAACTTGTGTAATCTTCTTGCATTGCATATGCTTCTGCCCTGTTTAAAAGAGCTTCATCAAAACCAAAAAGCACTTGCCCTGTATAACCTCTACCTGTACCTGCAGATTGATTTGTTATCTTAAAATACTCATCAAATTTTGGAATATTAAAACCTTCACTAGAACCAAAGATATCATAAGCCCAACTCTTGCTAAAAGGGTTATCTGACTGAAAAATAGCATCAGAATTTATGTTTGATAAACCATAATTGGTTCTCCAAAAATTTCTACCCCACCAAGAAGAAGTAGAACTAATTAAAATATTTGAATCTTCTAAAGAACTACTATATTGAAGTGCTCTTTGAGAGTAAGACAAATCTTGGTAAGCTAATAAATCTCTAATCTGACTTTCTGGATTTGTAAGAACTTCGTTGGTGTACATAACAACTTTATCCCATTCTCCTTTATATTGATAAAACCTTGCCGCAAAAGCTTTTGCTGAAGTTGTTGTAAAATGAAATTTAAAATTCTCTTCTCTATCTTCAACCAAGTCAATACCTTCTAATAAATCTTCTTCTATAAGTTTATATACCTCTTCTACCGTATTTCTAGTATAACTTTGTATTAATGCAGTTTCTGGTTCTAATACATATGGTATACCTAAATCTGAACTAGATGTAGTTAAATTGTATTGTTTACCCCAAAAATTAACCAACATAAAATGTGCATAAGCTCTTGTTAATAAAGCCTCTCCTCTTTGTCCGTCTAAATTAAATTCTCCTTTTAAATCTTCTATAGAAGCTAAAGCTTGATTTGCCTGAGCGATTGCTTCATAGGTATTAGACCAAAAGAATGTTGGTGAATCTTGATCGTCTGCAAAACTAGTTTCCCAAGTAAACATTTGTTCACCAAGAAATACGTTTATGTAGCTTCTAATATTTGATCTAGAAGTTGCATTGTCTGACATAATTTCTGCCATTAATTGATAATTCCCTTCGGAATAAGCACCTGTAAGTAAACCGCTTATTTTTTCTGGAGAATCTATTTCTGCTCTATTATCTGGTAATTCAGATAAATAATCATCACAACTAATTATTAAAAAAAGGAAAATAATTGTGGTTATTTTAAATATATTTTTTTGTAGTATCTTCATTATCTTATATTTTATAGTCCAATATTTAAAGACATTGTAAATTGTCTAGTTATAGGTAACGCAACTCCACCTGTTCCATAAAACTCTGGATCTTGTCCATTTAATTTATCATCAGAATACAATAAAAACAAGTTTGTCCCTTGAAGTTTTAGTTTCATATGAGAAAGGCTTAATTTGTCTAATACCGTTTTGTTAAAACTATATCCTACAGAAATACTTTTCATTCTTACAAAATCTCCATCTGCAACTCTTACATCAGAATAATTATAAGCGTTATATGCTCTAGATAAATCGCTAGTATTATAAATATTGTTATCTCTAACATCTATAACTTTAGGAATGTTTGTTATGTTTTCATCACCAGGTAAAACCCATCTATTTATACTACTTTTTGTAAATACATTGGTACCAGAATAAAAGTTATCTAAAGATGGATTTAATCTTACAACATTACCTCCAGAACCTGTTATTAAGACATTTAAATCCCAATTTTTATAACTAAATGAGTTAGAAAAACCACCAGCAATGTTTGGTAAAACAGAACCGTTGTACACTAAATAATCTGTAATATTAGAACTGTCTTGAAAATTAACATCTGTTACCGGGTTATCTCCTTCTGGTAAAATAAAGGTTGGTATACCGTCTGAATTTAAACCATCAAACTTAAAAGAAAACAAAGAGTTATTTGGATATCCTTCTAACTGCCCACCTTGTAAACCAACAACATCTATTACTCTTGGTTGGTTTTGAAGTTCTATTATTTTTTGATCGAAATAAGAGAAGTTTAAAGAAGACGTCCATTTAAAATCTCCCGCTTGTACATTTGTTGATGTAATAGCAAACTCAATTCCTTTTTGGGTAGTATCAGAATTGTTTCCGCTTTTAACAAACTCACCTCCAATACCAGAAGTTCTAACAAAATCTATATTATCAAAAATATCTCTTTGATAAATATCTCCTGTAAACTGTAGTTTGTTATTAAACAATCCTACATCTAAACCAATATTTAACTCGTATTGTTTTTCCCAAGTTAATTCTGAGTTTTCTAAATCTTGAATATCCAAATACGTTTCTCTTTCAGATGGCGTTAATCTATCTGTAATTTGACTACTAAAAATTGCTAAAGAATTTGTTGCAGGTCCAGGAGATGCACTTAAACCGTAAGAGGCTCTAAATTGTAAGTTATTAATAGTTTTAGATTTTTGTATAAAACTTTCTTCACTTGCATTCCATTTTGCACTTACAGTACCGGTTGGTAACCATCTAGATTTTGTACTTCTACCTTGTCTGTTAGAACCATCATATCTACCAGTTAAAGAGAATACATATTTATCATCATACGTATAAGTTGTTCTACCAAAGAAAGCTACTGTTCTTTCTCTTTCTCTACCTAAACCAAAATAATTACCTCCTTCTGATATTACTTTTTCTAATAATCTTGAATCTGTAAATGGTACAAATCCGTTTTCATATTGTAAACCGTAACCTGTAAAGTTTTCGCTATTTCTATCTACATATCTTAACTCTTGTCCTAATAAAGCATCAAAATCATGTTTTTGATTAAAGTTTTTCTTTAATTTTAAACTGTTTCTAACGTAATAAGAAGTTAAACTATTATCAAACTTACGATATAAACCTCCTTCTGGAAAAACAGAAATAGGAATTGCATCTACATCGTTAGGATCTGTGTATAAAAAAATATTTGCATTTGCTATTACTGTAGTTTCATCTGCATTATAAGCTTTAACAACGTTAGAGTTTTCTCTAATTTGATGTTCTCTAACACTATTTACATACCTTGCAGATGCATTTAAATCGTACGTTATATTATCTGAAATTTTATAAGAAGCATCTACTTGAAACCTAATATCTTTTACATCTAAATCTAAGGTATTGTTTTCTAATTCTTCTAAAATATTAAAATCGGCCCAATTATTTGTATAGTATTCTAAATTTCCATTGTTATCTCTTGGTCTTAATGCTCTAGATGTATTTAAAGCATAACTAAACGGATTGATATCAAAATCTCTACTAAACTGACCATCAACTACATTTGCTTCTCTATTAAAAGAACCTGGTGCTTTCTGACTTCTAACAGAAGCTACCGTAGCAATAGAAATATTAAATTTATCAGAAAAATAGAATGTATTCTTTAAATTAGATGTAATTCTAGACACTTTATCTGCAACAGACCAACCTGGATCGTGTAAAAAACCAATAGAAGCATAAAAAGAATTATTCTCGCCACCACCGGTAAAATTAAGTGTATGATTTTGCATTAAAGATTGTCTAAACAATGTTTTAAACCAATTAGTATTTTCTAATTCGTAATCTTGTAAAAAAGCTCTTCTACCTTCTTGTGTATTCTCTACACCAAAACCTCCGTTAGCATAACTATTAATTTGCTTTTCTAAAATACCGTAAACTCCAGAAAATCTAGCATTACCAACATCTGGTAATCTTAAATAACCCTGACTTCTTAAGCCTTCTAAAACACCAATTGTTTCTTTAGAGTCTAAAATATCATATTGAGAATATGACGGAATATCTCTTACAGTTTGCTCTAAAGTATAACTTACTCTTAGAGGACTCGATTTTTTTCCACTTTTAGTGGTTATTACCACTACTCCATTTCTAGCTCTTGCTCCGTAAATAGAAGTTGCAGAAGCATCTTTTAAAATATCTATTTTTTCTATATCTGTAGCATTTACACCTGCAATAGAAGAACTAAGTAACGTAGAAGCATCACCAGAAGTTAATGCACCAATATCTTGTTCTATTATATCTTCTTGCACCACACCATCAATAACATATAGCGGATTGTTATTACCAAAAACAGAAGACGCACCTCGAATAGTAATTTGAGGTGCTGCACCAAAAGTACCTGTAATATTTTGTACAATAACACCTGCTACTTTACCTTCTAGCATTCTACTCACATCATTAATTCCATCAATTTTTAATTCTGCGGCTTTAATTGTAGTTGCTGCACCCGTAAAGCTTTTTTTATTAATTTTATCGTAACCAGTTGTTATTACAATTTCATCTAAAGATTCTGATGATTCTTCTAAAAAAACACTTAAAACCAAAGAGTTACCCACTTTAATTTCTTTTGATTGAAAACCTAAAGATTGAAAAAACAAGACATCTCCTTTAGAGGCAGCTATAGAAAATTTTCCATCGAAATCTGTGGCAGCTCCTTTATTGGTTCCCTTAACACTAACTGATGCACCTATAATAGGCACATTGTTTTTGTCTACTAAAGTTCCTGTAATTTTTTGTTGAATGGTTTGTTTTTTTAATAAGATAGAACCATCTTTATTAAAGATATATACAACATTACTTTCTTGTAAACTTTTGTCTAAAAGTTCTTTTACTACAATAATTCCTTTATGAAGCTTAACTTTTGGCAGCTCTTTAAAAAGACTATTTTCGTAAAAAAAAGTATAATCTGTTTGTTTTTTAATTAAATCAAAAACTTCTTCTACAGAAATGGTTTTATCTGTATCAATTTTTATTTTTGCGTTTTGAGATAATCCTTCGCTTGGTACAAATGCAAACGAGATGGCGCAGAATAGATATATGAACGTTCTCATAATAATAGTTAATAGCTTTTTTCGTAATAGAAAAAAGACTCCGGTAAATTTAATTTCCATAAATTTGTTAAGTGTTTAATTAATTGATTAATAAGCATGAAACTAAGGAATAGTGGTTTTGATATTGTGAGAGATGGACAAACCACGTTCCTTTTTATTTTCTTAGTATAATATTTTTATTTTCTATTTTATAAGTAATATCTGTTGTGTTACTAATTGCATTTAAGACAAACTTTATATCTTGTTTTTTACTTAAAACTCCATTAAATCTTAAATTCTTTATGTCATTATTTTCTAAAGTTATATTAACATCATAACATCTAGAAAGTATTTTTGTAATTTCTAATAAAGAAGTATTGTTAAAATTAAAATAGCCTTTAACCCAAGAAATTTGTTCTTCTGCATCTATTATTCTCTTATTCATTTTTGAAGATAATATGTTTAAAACAGACTGTTCATTAGGCTTTAAGTAAACCTTAGCTCCTTTTTCATTTTCAACTAAAACCTTACCTTCTATTAATGTGGTAGTAATTGCATGATCCTCCGGATACGCTTTTACATTAAAATGAGTACCTAAAACGGATATATTTTGTAGAGAGTTTACAACCATAAATCCATCGCCAGAATTATTTTTACTAGATGAAACTTCAAAATAAGCTTCACCGTAAATTAGCTCTACTTTTCTTGGTTTACCTTTTGTAAAACTTACAGGATATTTAAGTTTAGATTTAGAATTTAACCAAACCTTAGTACCATCTTCTAGTGTTAAAGAAAACTCGCCACCAGTTTTTGTTGTTAAATAATTATAAGCAATCTCTGCTTGATTCTCTTTTTTAGTAGCATCTTTATTTTCTAAGGTTTTATAAGCAATATTTTTATCTTCACTTTTAAAAAGTAGGTTTTCTATTTTATTATCCTTAGAAAGGACAACTTCTTTACCATCACTTAATGTTAATATTGCTTTATTATTATAACCAGAGCTGGTTACAATTTCTGGTATTTCTTTTGTTTTATTTACGGAATTAAATAAATAAGATATAGAAAACAATAATGCAATTGAAGCCGCTGCATAATATGTCCAATTTGTTTTTTTTGTAATTTTTATTTCACTCTTAATCGAGTTCCAATTTTTCTCTTTATCAAAAAGGTATTCTTTTGAATTTTTATGCTCCTTTACGTTTTTAAAATACGCTCTATGTTTTTCTGATTCAGAATACCAATTATTAAACTCTATTTCTTCCTTCTCTGAAAGTGAATTATTTATTTTTTTTATAATTAAGGAAAACTCCATTTTTAGAAAATCTATTTAATGTATGATTATAATCTATGATTAGATTCTTTACACTAAAGACAACATAAAAATAAAAAAGGGTGACAAAAAATATATTTTTTTTTAAAAAAACTCAAATTAAAGTAACAATTAAGCGAAAAAATTGATAATTATGAGGTAAAAAACGGAAACAACTAAAGATTCCTTAATCTTAACCTTAGCCCTTTTCAGCTGGGTTTTTACAGTATTTAAAGAAATATTTAACTCTTCTGCAATCTCTATATACTTATAATTTTCTATAAATTTTAATTTAAAAATTTCCTGCATGTTTAATGGCATTTTGTCTACCACCTCTAAAACTTTTAAATAAAGACCGTTATTATCTTCTGTTAAACTGGAGACTTCTACCTCATCAATTAAAGATTGACTATATTTTAAGTAATCTTCATTATCTGTAATATTTATAGATTTTAAATGATTAAGGCATCTATTTTTTACCATTACAAACAAATATGATTTAAGTGAAGATTTTATTTCTATCTTTTTTGAATGTTCCCATATATAAACAAATACTTCTTGCACAACGTCTTCACTTACTGAAAAATCAGATAAATATCTATTAGCATACACTACTAAGTCTTTAAAAAATAAATCGTAACATCTTTTAAAAGCAACAGTATCTTTCTTTTTTATTTGAACTATTAAAAGATGGTTATTCATAAAAATTTAATAATTTACTTTTCTTGGAAATACTTTTATTCCATAACACAATAATACATTCTTGCTTTATAGATCTAAAAAAGATTAAAAGAAACTCTTGTTTGCAGTAAATATAAAACATTAATTATAAAATAAATTAATGTTACTATAATTCTGATCTTTTGATATAAAAATTACGAAAGCTTTACATTTAACACCTAAAAATAAATTATAAGATAAAATATAGGTATAAAAAAAATCGTATCTAAAATAAAATTGAAGTTGAACTTTTTCCTTTTATTCCTTAAAAAAGGATTACAAAAAAGTAAATAATAAACGATATACCTTTTACTGCTTTAACTCTACACGAATCGGCAATCTATATTTAGTAGTAACCGGTATTCCTCTTTTGTTTGCTGGATAAATTTTTGGAAGTTTTTCTACACTCGCTTTTAGTAAACTATCTAATTCTGGTAATTCCTTTTTAAGCTTTTCAGAAGCCTGAATAGTATCTAAGCTAAAAATTCCTTCAGAATTAATTATTACATCTACATAGACAATTTCATTAATAGAATCCTTAACAGACAACGAATGTTGTTGCAACTCCGCTCCTATCTTCTGATGGATAGTTGTTCTAAAACAATCCATTTTTTCTTGTTTATCAATGATAGCGTCGCAACCTTTAAAAGAAGGAAAAGTATCTACAGAAGAAAAATCTACAATCGTATCTAAAGCTGCACTATTATTGCTTTTTGGAGGGCAAAATAAATCACACGAAGTGATAAAAACCATCATTATTAAAAAAGATAAAAACCTTAAATACATACTTTTAATTAAAATGTGAATTTACAAAACTTTAACGACTTTTATTCTAAAGATTTAACACACAAAAAAGAACCTATTTAAACAAGAAAAAGCCGGAGTTTTTAACTCCGACTTTAACCATTTCAAATAAAAATACAATTTTCTTTTTCTAAACTTTTTTCTCTACTATTACTGCAAACGGAATTGAATATTTTACTCCTACTTTTTCACCATCTTGTTCTCCTGGAATCATTTTAGGTAAAGACTTCATTACCCTAATAACCTCTGCTTTAATTTTTGGATGTGGAGCTCTTGCTGCAATATCTACAACATTTCCTTCACTATCTATTTTAAAGCCAACAAAAACTCTTTTTCTACCAGCATCTAAACCAAGTGTATTTACCATATCTGCATCAAAATATTTTCCAAAATGTTTTTGAACACCTTTAGAAAAACATTTTTTATCTCCAGATTCACAGCCAGGGAAAGTAGGTGCTTTGTCAATTATCATAAAAGAAACAAAATTACCATCTCTCTCAGCTTTTACTCTTTCATCAACTTTATCATATAGTTTCTTTTTCAAAAATTTATTAGATTTTAAATTAAATGCTATTTCATCATTTAACTTACTAATGGAATCCTTTAAATTTTGATTTTCTAAAGCAACATTTTTTAAATTTTCTTGTGCAATTTTTTCAGACTCTGTCAATCTATTTACTGTAGCTTTTGAGGCACAAGAAGTGTAAAATAACATACTTGCCAATACCGGAATCAAGACCAAATATTTTAATTGATTCATTTTTTTAGATTGTGTTTTTTTCATCATAATAATTCTTTTTTTAATTAAGGTTTTTTTATAAAATTGATTGACAAACGCTATGTTTTCAACTTGAAAAAAGTTGGATAATAAATTATTGATATACATTTCTTTGGTGGCTGATTTTGCTGCAACTTCATCAGAAATGTACTCATGTAGTAAAGTGATTCTTTTCTGATAGAAATAAATCATAGGGTTAAACCACATGACGATTTTTAAAAACTCGAAGAATAACAAATCGAATGAATGTTTTTGTTTGCTATGTACAAACTCATGTGCTATAATTTGCTGCTGTTGAGAAACGGGAATTTCTTGTCCTAAAAATATGAAGTTAAAAAAAGAAAATGCTTTGGTTTCTTCAGGTAGTAAAACCAACTTGTAAGACGGATTTTTTACAATTTCATTTTTTCTAATTAAGCTGATAATTTTAAAAAACTTGACTAAAAATAAGATTAAAAAAATAGCAACTCCAATATAAAAGAATAGGTTTATATAGTTTACCTCATTTATAGATTGATACATTGCTGTTTTCTGTATCGCTTTTTCTGGTGATAAAACAATTTCTGGTAAATAGATAATCAATTCTTGCGGTACTGCTTTTTGAAACGTTGGTATTTTTATAAATGGCAACACAAAAGATAAAATAGGTGTTGTTAGTAAATACCATCGATTTTTGGTAAAGAAGGTTTCTTTACTTAGAAAGAAATCATAAATAGCCAAGAACAATACTTGAAATAATATGACTTGTAAAATATAATTAATCATAGTTTTTGATTTTAAAAATGTTCTCGATACAATTTTGACAAAAAATCAAAATCACTCGAACTGACAGGTACTGAAAACTGAGACTGCCAACTGAATACTGAAAGACTGCCTACTCTTTCTTATTCACTTCCTTTAAAATAGATTCTAATTCAGAAACATCCATTTTGTTTTCTTTTACAAAAAAGGAAACCATACTTTTAAATGAACCATCGAAATAACCATTCATTAATTTGTGTAAACTTTGGTTACTGTAGGTTTCTTTTTCAATTATCGGGAAATATAAAAATCCTCTTCCAACTGGTTTATGGTCTACAAATTCTTTCGTTTCTAAAATTCTAATAATCGTAGAAACGGTGTTATATGCCGGTTTAGGCTCTGGTAGTTTATCTATTACTTCTTTTACGGAAGCTTCTTGCAAATCCCAAAGTACTTGCATAATTTGCTCTTCTGCTTTTGTTAATTGTTTGCTCATAATTTCAACTAAGTTTTTAGTTTAATAATACAAATATAACTAAATATTTAGTTTGAACTAATTTTATAGTTAGTAATTAATGTAACAAACCTAATTTGTAATCGTCTTATTATTAGAAAAATGCTGTTATTATTGACTTTAAAGCAGTATAATTATTTAAAAAACTATGGATATTTTTTTACTTCTATTAGGCTTCTTATTTGTCTGCCTTGGAATTATTGGCTCATTTTTACCGGTTTTACCCGGACCATTAACTAGTTGGTTGGGTTTACTTTTATTACATTTCACTAAGATTATTCCGATGAATTGGAACTTTCTAGGAATAACATTAGCCATTGCTTTACTAATCTGGATTCTCGATTATTTTATTCCTGCTATGGGAACAAAACGTTTTGGCGGCACTAAATATGGCGTTTATGGAACCACAATCGGATTAATTGTTGGCCTACTCTCTCCTATTCCGTTTGGTATGTTGATTGGTACTTTCTTAGGTGCGCTAATCGGAGAATTACTTTATGATAGTAAAGACACAAACAGAGCAATTAAGGCTTCTTTTGGTGCTTTTTTTGGCTTTTTAGCTTCTACAACTATTAAGTTTTCTATTTCAGTTATTTATTTTGTGTTGTTTGTGATTCAGTTTTGGGAGTTTAAAGGAAATTTCTTTTAAAAATTGAACACATAGGAACATAGAAAACATAGGTTCAGAATAAAATTAACCTAAAGCTATAAGCCTACAAACAAGTTTAGCCCAGATTAAAGTGGCATCCTTTTTTCTGTCAGTTCGAGTGAATTTTGAAGAATGAAAAATTTGTATCGAGAACAGAAGAAAAAAGATATAACGGAAAGCTGGAAATAGCTACAAAAAAATAAAATGTAAAATTGAAGTGAGAATATCACATAAATGAAAGTACTTCGAAGTGATTAAAAAGCATAAAAAAAGCGTCCCGTTTCAGGGAAGCTTTCCATTGGTTAACAAAACCACGACGCTTTTACTAAAGCGCCAAAACAACACAACTAATGCTGCCCTAACAAAAAGCAGCCGACAAATATACGATGTTTTTTAATATTCTCAAATAAAGAAGTTGTTTTTTATTTATTTCTCAATTGTCTATTAATGCTTTTGATTGTATCTTTGTGCTCTTAAATAAACATTAGAAAACTAAACAGCAAATGCAATTATCAGAACAAGAAGTTGTACGTAGAGAAAAGCTTGTAAAATTACGCGCTTTAGGCATCAATCCTTATCCGGCAGATTTATATCCTGTAGATACAAATTCAAAGGAAATAAAAAAGGATTTTGTTGCAGAGAAACAGGTGGTAATTGCGGGTAGATTAATGTCTATCAACATACAAGGAAAAGCTTCTTTTGCGCAGTTGCAAGACGGAGAAGGTAGAATACAAGTGTATTTTAACAGAGATGAAATTTGTGCTGGAGAGGATAAAACCTTATACAATGATGTTTTTAAAAAATTACTAGATTTAGGTGATTTTGTAGGAATTGAAGGAGAATTGTTTACCACTAAAGTGGGAGAAAAAACAGTGCGTGTTAAGAACTTTACGTTGTTAAGCAAATCTTTAAAACCATTGCCATTACCTAAAGAAAAAGATGGTAAAGTTTATGATGCTTTTACAGATCCAGAATTAAGATACAGACAACGTTATGCAGATTTAGTTGTAAATCCGCATGTAAAAGAAGTGTTTATTAAAAGAACAAAGTTGTTTAATGCAATGCGTTCGTTCTTTAACGATGCTGGGTATTTTGAAGTTGAAACTCCGGTTTTACAACCAATTCCTGGAGGAGCAGCAGCAAGGCCTTTTATGACGCATCACAATTCTTTAGACATTCCGTTATATATGAGAATTGCTAATGAATTGTACTTAAAAAGATTAATTGTTGGTGGTTTTGATGGAGTTTATGAATTCTCTAAAAACTTTAGAAATGAAGGAATGGACAGAACGCATAACCCAGAATTTACAGCCATGGAAATCTATGTTTCTTACAAAGATTACAATTGGATGATGGATTTTTCTGAAAAACTTTTAGAGCATTGTGCAATAGCTGTAAACGGAACATCTGAAGCTACTTTTGGTGAACACCAAATTAACTTTAAAGCTCCTTATGCCAGAGTAACAATGGCAGATTCTATTAAACATTTTACTGGTTTTGACATTACTGGAAAAACAGAAGATGAAATTAGAACCGCTGCTAAAGGAATGAATATTCCTGTGGATGAAACTATGGGGAAAGGAAAATTAATTGATGAAATTTTTGGTGAAAAATGTGAAGCAAACTACATTCAGCCAACTTTTATTACCGATTATCCGAAAGAAATGTCTCCTCTTTGTAAAGAACACAGAGACAACCCAGAATTAACAGAGCGTTTTGAGTTAATGGTTTGTGGAAAGGAAGTTGCAAATGCTTATTCTGAATTAAATGACCCAATTGACCAACGTGAGCGTTTTGAGCATCAACTTAAATTGGCTCAAAAAGGTGATGATGAAGCTACTGAGTTTATTGATGAAGATTTCTTACGTGCATTAGAATACGGAATGCCTCCAACGTCAGGAATGGGAATTGGAATGGACCGTTTAATCATGTTTTTAACTAACAATCAATCGATACAAGAAGTACTTTTCTTCCCTCAAATGAGACCAGAGAAAAAGGCTGCTTCAGTTGAATTAAATGATGATGAAAAAGGACTTTTAGCAATTATTACCAAAGCAGAAAAAATAGACTTAAATGATTTAAAAGTAAAATCTGGTTTGTCTAATAAAAAATGGGATAAAACCATTAAAGGTTTAACAAAACATAAAGTTGCCAAGGTTTCTAAAACAGACGAAGGTTTGTTTGTAGAGATTGTTTAACTACCATATAACAACTATCATTCCGAAATGAGCCTTTTTAGGCGATTGAGGAATCTCATAAATAACAAAAGGAATTACAGCAATGTAGTTCCTTTTTTTTGATTTCTAATTTGTTGCTTCTTAAGAAATATTCTAATAGGTTTGCAATCTCTAATTTTATAGATTATCAATGGAAAAATATAAGGAAGTAATTGAATGCGTTTATAACGACGTTAAAAATATTGATGATATTGGTAAAGTAGCTAGTTATATTCCGGAATTGGCTTTTGTAGATGCTAATAGTTTTGGTATAAGTATTACGAACATCAAAAATGAAAATTTTGGAATTGGAGATTTTGAAACAAAATTTTCTATTCAAAGTATTTCTAAAGTGTTAACTCTAAGTTTAGCTTATAAGTTTGAAGGTGCTGAATTATGGGACAGAGTTGATGTAGAACCATCTGGAAACCCTTTTAATTCTTTATTACAATTAGAAGCTGATTTAGGGAAACCAAGAAACCCTTTTATAAATGCAGGGGCTATTGTAATTTGTGATGTATTGGTAAGTCATCTTAAAAACCCAAAAGCAGATTTTTTAGATTTTTGTAGAGAAATTTCTAACAATCCTACCTTAAATTATGATGAAAAAGTAGCGGAATCTGAAAGAGTTTCTGGCTTTAGAAATGTAGCTCTTTGTAATTTTATAAAGTCTTTTGGTAACATTAAAAATAATGTTGAAGAAGTTTTAGATCTCTACTTTCATACTTGCTCTTTAGAAATGACTTGTAAAGAGCTTTCTCAAATATTTTTATTTTTAACGATTGATAATTTTACTACTAAAAAAGGAGAAAAAGTAATTACTGAAAGTCAAACAAAAAGGATTAATGCCATTATGCTTACGTGTGGTTTTTATGATGAATCTGGTGAGTTCGCTTTTCGTGTAGGTTTACCTGGTAAAAGTGGTGTTGGTGGTGGCATTGTTGCTATTCATCCTGATAAATACTGTATTGTCGTTTGGAGTCCGAAATTAAATAAAAAAGGAAATTCTTATAAAGGGATGTTATTTTTAGAGAAGTTTACATCAAAAACAGCTTCTTCAATTTTTTAGAGAAATTCTAATAAAACTATTCGTATCAGATAAAAACAGCTATCTAAAGGGTAATAAAAGTCCTTTTAACCCTCTACATACTTTCTATATTCGTAATTAAAAATATGAATTATGAAAACTAAATTTTTATCTCTTGTCATTATTATTACTTTTTCTTATCAGGTTAAAGCACAAACACCTGTAAAATTAAGTACAGATCAATTTCGTTTTATTGAAGGTCCAGCTTGGGATGGCGCTGAATTTATTTATTTTTCGGATATTCCTGATAAAAAAATATACAAATACTCTGTAACCAATAATACCTTTTCATTAGCTTTTGATAATAATACCGATGGTTGTAATGGATTAATGTTTGATAACGATTCTAATTTAATCGTCTGTGGGTTTAGAGCTGGAAATATTGCCAGAAGAAAGATAGATGGAACACTGATTGAAACCTTGCATTCCGAATACAATGGAAAACGTTTTGACAACCCAAACGACATTTGTATCGATAAAAAAGGCGGAATTTACTTTACCGATCCAACAAGAAGGAATCCTCCTTTTCAATCTGCCAGAAGCGTTTATTATATCACTCCAGCAGGAAAACTAACAGTTGCCACCGAATCAGGATTCACATTCCCAAATGGCGTTTTAATTTCTATTGATGGAAAACATCTTTTTGTAAACGATTCTGATACGCATGATATTTATAAGTTTGACATCAACCCCAAAGACGGTACAATTAGCAACAAAATAGTTTTTGCTACAATCACAAACGCAAATGATGGTGAAGTAAAATCTCAAGCAGACGGAATGGCATTAGACACAGAAGGCTACTTATACGTAGCATCTAAACTTACAATTCAGATTTTTGATAAAAACGGAACGAAAACTGGTGCTATTTTATTTCCAGAACAAACCACAAATTGCACTTTTGGTAAATCTGATAAGAAAACATTATTTGTTACGGCTACAAAAAACTTATATAGTGTAGACTTAATAAAAAAAGGTTTTCAACATCCTTTTGATTTACCTGAATAATGCATTTGTTTACGACTAAATATTTTCAATAATTTCGTTGCATAGTTCAATAAAAATGAGGAACTTTCTTGTACTTTCAATTGACATGAAATGAAACAAGATGCTCATAAATTTTCTTCATTTGAAGAATACCCTACAACAGATAAAAGTCTTTGGTTAGACTATTCTAAAGAAAAAACTACTTTTAAAATTTGGTCTCCAACTGCAACTGCCGTAAAACTAAATTTGTACAAAACCGGAAATAATTCTGAAGCCTTTACAGTATTAGACTTAGAAGCTAAAGAAAATGGACTTTGGCAAAAAATGGTTAAAGGAGATTTAAACGGAACTTATTACACCTATCAAATTTGTATTGACAATAATTGGCTAGCAGAAACCCCAGGTATTTATGCAAAAGCAGTAGGTGTAAATGGACAAAGAGCCATGGTTTTAAACTTTAATAAAACAAATCCTAAAAATTGGAAAAAGGATACATATGTACAATTAGATTCGCCAAATGCTGCGATTATTTATGAATTGCATATTAGAAATATTACCATTCAAACTGAAGCCAATTCTTCTTATCCTGGTAAATATTTAGGTTTGATAGAAGAAGGCGTAAAAAGCAATCTTGATGTACCAACAGCTATCGATCACATTAAAAGGTTAGGAATTACACACGTTCATATATTACCCACTTTCGATCAATATTCTATTGATGAAAATCATTTAGAAATCCCACAATTTAATTGGGGTTACGACCCTCAAAACTACAATGTACCAGAAGGTTCTTTTTCTACAAATCCGTTTAAAGCAGAAGTAAGAATTCCCGAATTTAAAAAAATGGTACAAGCATTTCACAATGCCGGAATTGGAGTTATTTTAGATGTTGTTTACAACCATACTGGAGTTATAGAAAACTCTAATTTTAACTTAGAAAACCCAAAATATTATTATCGTTTTAATGAAGACGGAAGCTATTCTAATGCTTCTGGTTGCGGAAATGAAACATCTTCTGAACGAACAATGACCAGAAAATTCATACTTGAATCTGTTAAGTATTGGACAGAGGAATATCATTTAGATGGTTTTCGTTTCGATTTAATGGGAATTCATGATGTAGAAACCATGAATTTAATTGCAGATGAAGTCACAAAAATAAATCCAAGTGCACTTATTTATGGTGAAGGTTGGACAGGTGGAGATTCTCCGTTACCGGAAGAAAAAAGAGCGTTAAAAAAACACATTCCCCAAATGCCAAAAATAGCAGCTTTTTCTGATGAAATTAGAGACGCTATAAAAGGAAGCACGTTTGATGATAGAAGTACTGGGTTTGTTAGTGGCGCAAAATTTAAAGAGGAATCTCTAAAATGTGGAATTGTAGGAGTTATAGAACATCCTCAAGTAAATTACATGTACATAAATCATACAGATTTTCCATGGGCACAGCAACCTTGGCAAGCTATTAATTATGTTTCTTGCCACGACAATTACACCTTATACGATAAATTAAAAATATCTAGACCCGATGCCAATTACAAACAAATTAAAGCGATGCATAAGTTGGCAACTGCCATTGTAATGACTTCTCAAGGAACTCCTTTTTTACATGAAGGTTCAGAAATAATGAGTACCAAAAAAGGAGATCATAATTCGTATAAATCTCCTGATAAAATAAATGAAATAGATTGGGCTTTAAAAGTAAAAAATGCAGATGTTCTAGCCTATTATAAAAACCTGATTCAATTAAGGAAGAAACATCCTGCCTTTAGAATGACGACTGCTAAAGAGGTGCAAGAGAATTTAGAGTTTAAAAAAATAGATCACGGTTTAGTCTCTTATCAGCTTAAAAATAATGCAAATAAAGATTCTTGGTCAAAAATATTAGTGATTTTTAATAGAGAAAATAAAACGATAAAATATCTATTAGACCAAACTTATAAAATTGCTGTAATAAAAGATACTTTTGATTTTGAAGGAAAACAAGAAGCTAAAGACGATGTATATGTACCAGCAATTTCTATGATGGTTTTGTTTGAAGAATAAATATTTTGTTTTAATTTAACTTTATTCTTTCATAAAAAAACGGAACTTTGCAAGAAGTAAAATCTGTTATTTTTAGAACCTTTAAATTAGAAATGTAAATCATAATGGGCAAAAATCAAATTTATAAAGTTGATAACTTTAATGATATACTATCTACAAAATTTAAAGGAGATATTAACGCAATCTGTTGGAACCGAACTTTAAAAGGTGATTTTTCTGAAATTGTCAATAAAATTACACTAGATGGAAATATGAGTGAAATTTTACCTGAACAACTTCTAGAACTTCAGTTAAGTGAACAAGGTCAACTTGCGAGAGAAATTCTTTTAAATGACTTCAACGTATTAAAAGAGCATGGGAAAATTCCAACGTTAAATATCATCAAGCAATACGAAAGAGATGATGCATTTCCTTTTTTTTCTACCGATGTATATTCGTTTCATGTAGATCGCTCTCCAATACCTGCAGACACTTTTTTATGCACGTATCACGGAGCATCAAGTGATATTTTACCCAATGCACAAGGCACACAAAAAATATTAATTCCAGAAATACGAGCAGAACTTAAAAAATTATATGGAGAAGAATCTGACCAAGGTTTTGAATCCTTTTTAAGTGAATTTTTCTTTGATTTACATTATAAGGCGAAGCCGGAAGCACAACCAATTAACTTAGGCATTGGTCATTTATGGAAACTGGCAATAGATCATCCAGAAAGCGAAGTACCTCCTTGCTTACATAGAGCTCCGAAGGAAAAAACAGGTGAACCTCGTTTAATGATGATTTGTTAATTTACAATAAAATATATGAACATAAAGATTGATAAATTTGTAGTATCTATAATCATCGTAATACTACTAGCGTATCTATTTCCGCAATGGGGAACACAAGAAAACAAATTCCCAATCAACACTATTAGTTCTATTGGTATTTCGCTTATTTTCTTTTTCTATGGGTTAAAACTGAGTCCGAGTAAGTTAAAAGCAGGACTCAAAAACTGGAAATTACACGTTTTAGTACAATTATCTACCTTTTTAATTTTTCCTTTACTCGTTTTATTAGTCCACCCATTTATTCAAAACCAAGAACAAGAAACAATTTGGTTAGCTTTCTTTTTTTTGGCTGCATTGCCATCTACCGTATCTTCTTCGGTGGTTATGGTTTCTTTAGCTAAAGGAAATATTCCTGGAGCCATTTTTAACGCCAGCATTTCGGGTATTATTGGTATTGCCATAACTCCATTATGGATGGGGTTATTTGTAAATGAAATTCAGTCAGATTTTGATTTTACAGACATCTACCTAAAACTAATTCTTCAAATAATTGTACCTGTAGTAATCGGTCTTTTTTTACAACGTTTTTTGGGTGCTTTTGTTCAGAAACACAACAGCAAATTAACCCTTTTTGATAAATCTATTATCCTTTTAATTATCTACAAAAGTTTTGCAGAATCGTTTGAAGGAAACATATTTAGTGCGGTTTCATTTTTAGATCTAACACTTATCTTAGTTGGAGTAATTATCTTATTTTCATTAGCTTTTTTTCTCACTGGTTTTTTATCAAAAAAACTACACCTAAATACTGAAGATCAAATTACAGCACAATTTTGTGGTACAAAAAAGTCATTAGTTCATGGTACGGTTTTTTCAAAAATAATCTTTGGTAATATGGCCTCTATTGGTATTATCTTATTGCCGCTCATGTTGTTTCATGCAACTCAAATTTTAATAATTAGTGTTGTAGCAACAAAAAGGCTGCTAATAAATAGCAACCTTTAAAATCTAAATAATTATTTTTCAGAAAGCGTTACGCTTTATATTTCATCCCTAAGTGAACCACTTTTTTGGTTTCATAAAAATCTTCTTCAAAAAAGTCAGGTAAATCGTAGATGGTAGCAGAAGTATATAATTTCAATTCTTCTGATAAATCTCCACCTTTTAAATATAAAATTCCGTTTTTTAAATCGTGATTTTGCTTTTTAGCAATTCTACCTTTTGTCCATCCTACAAACGTTTCCATTTGTGCTACTGCTCTACTTACAATAAAATCATAAGTTTCTTTTATCTCTTCAACTCTACAGTTAGAGGTTTTTACATTTGTTAAACCTAAACCAGCAACAACTTCATTTACTACTTTTATCTTTTTACCAATAGAATCTACCAAATGAAACTGCGTTTCTGGAAACAAAATTGCTAACGGAATTCCAGGAAAACCTCCACCAGTACCAACATCCATCACTTTAGACCCTGGTTTAAATTGCACCACTTTTGCTATTGCTAAAGAATGTAAAACATGGCGTAAATACAATTCGTCTATGTCTTTTCTAGAAACAACGTTTATTTTTAAATTCCAATCTTGGTATAATTCTTGAAGTTTAGAAAACTGTTCTATTTGAGTTGGGGTTAAGTCCTTAAAATACTTGAGTATAATTTCCATTAATAAATAAATTTGAATTGCAAAAATAGTTATTTGTATTGGAACAATTCTAAACAAAAACTGACGTTTATCATAAAAATCCATTTCAAAAAGTATATTTTTGCAGATTATAAACATATAAATGAAAACAATAAACTTTTCAAGAGTAGATAAAGCGAAATTCTTTAGAACTCTAAACAAAAGAGTAAATACATATTTTAAAGAAAACGAAATCAAAAAAACAGGAAACTGGAAATTGTACACAAAAGCAATTATTATGTTTTCTTTATTCTTGGTTCCTTTTATTTTAATTCTAACGGTTACTATGCCACAATGGGTAATGGCACTTTTAATGGTGGTTACTGGAGTAGGAATGGCTGGAGTTGGAATGAATGTAATGCACGATGCCAATCATGATTCTTTTTCTAAAAGAAAATGGGTTAATAAATTAATGGGAAGCAGTATTTATATTCTTGCTGGAAACGTGTATAACTGGAAAGTACAACACAATGTTTTACACCACACTTTTACAAATGTAGAAGGGCATGATGAAGATATAGATGCAGGACGAATTATTCGTTTTTCTCAACATTCTTCATGGTTACCAATTCATAAAATTCAGAAATATTATTCTATCTTTTTATACGGATTATTAACAATAAACTGGGCTATTACTACAGATATTAAGCAAATGCATCGTTATTTAAAACGTAAATTATCTTATGGTAAATTTCCAAATCCTACTACAGAATGGACCAAATTAGTCATTTCTAAAATCGCCTATTATTCCCTTTGGATCGTTTTACCATTATTAGTTTTAGACGTTGCTTGGTGGAAAATTTTAATCGGTTTTTTTGTAATGCACTATACCGCTGGTATGATTTTAAGTTTGGTATTTCAATTGGCACACATTGTACCAAATACAGAAATGCCGTTACCAGATAAAGACGGAAATTTAGAACACACTTGGGCAGTCCACCAATTATACACCACATCTAACTTTGCCCCTAGTAACTGGTTGGTAAACTTCTATACAGGAGGTTTAAATCATCAAGTTGAACATCATATTTTTCCGCATATTTCTCATGTACATTATGATAAATTAGCTAAAATTGTAAAAGAAACGGCCAAAGAATTTAATTTGCCCTATAACGAATACGACACTATGCGTAAAGCGATTGTAGAACATTTTAGACATTTGGGAGTTTTGGGTAAAAACCCTGAAATAGCATAAGTAACACAACAACAATTAACAGTAAGATGAAAAATCCATTATCGGACAGAATTAACAGTTTACCTGTATCTCAAACTTTAGCAATGGCTGCTAAAGCAAGAGAACTAAGAGCAGAAGGAAAAGATATTATAGGTTTAAGTTTGGGTGAACCAGACTTTAATACACCAGATTTTATTAAAGACGCTGCAATTGAAGCTATCAATCAAAATTATAATTCGTATTCTCCAGTAGATGGATATGCAGATTTAAAAGATGCTATTTGCGTAAAGTTTAAGCGTGATAACGATTTAGTTTACAAACCAAATCAGATTGTTGTTTCTACAGGAGCAAAACAATCTATAGCAAACATTGCACAGGTATTATTAAACCCAGGAGACGAAGTTTTATTACCTGCACCTTATTGGGTAAGTTACTCTGCAATTGCAATTTTATGTGAAGCAACGTATGTAGAAATTCCTTCTTCTATAGAGAATGATTTTAAAATCACTCCAGAACAGTTAGAAGCTTCTATTACGCCTAAAACAAAAATGATTTTCTTTAACTCACCAAACAACCCAAGTGGAACTATTTATAGTGAAGCAGAATACAGAGCGTTGGCAGCAGTTTTAGAAAAACACCCACAGATTTTTATCTTATCAGATGAAATCTATGAACATATCAATTACGAAACTAAACCTTTTAGTTTTGCAGCAATTGAAAGCATGTACGACAGAACCATTACTGTAAACGGATTGGCAAAAGCATTTGCTATGACAGGTTGGAGAATTGGTTATATTGGTGCTCCAGAATGGATTGCAAAAGCATGTACAAAAATGCAAGGGCAAATTACTTCTGGTACAAACTGTATCGCTCAAAGAGCAGCAATTACTGCAGTTTTAGCGCCAGTTTCTAAAATTCAGTTTATGGTAGATGAGTTTAAAACTCGTAGAGATATCATTATTGGATTGTTAAGAGAAATAGACGGATTTAAAGTAAATGTTCCTGAAGGTGCTTTTTACGTTTTTCCAGATGTTTCTGCATTCTTTGGTAAAACCATCAACGGATTTAAAATTGAAACAGCAAGTGATTTCTCTTTATTCATCTTAGAAAGAGCAAATGTTGCAACTGTAACTGGTGAAGCTTTTGGTACACCAAACTGTATTAGAATTTCTTATGCAGCATCAGAATTACAAATTAGAGAAGCAATCAAGAGAATTAAAGAAGCGTTAAGCTAGTCTTTAAAACAAATATTTATATTGAAATCCATCTTTAATTAGGTGGATTTTTTTTGTTTGGCCGTGCCCTAAAAGTCAGGCTTAAGCTAAAAAGCGTGAGAGCTCAAACAACTGCTTCTATCCTTCACGCAAGCTTGTTTTCCTTCTTATTTCATAAATTAAGACACATAAAAAAACCACATCTTTAAAAGATGTGGTTTAGTACTTATAAAGAAAAGTATTAGAGGATTAATCGGGGGACAAAATTTTAATAATAATATAGTCCGTTGTTTTCTTATTCTTATTCAAATATAGAACTTAACTAAAGTTAATTCATATAAAATTAGACCATTAGCAATCATAAACCGTTAAAATGATACTTTAAACCGATAAGCAAATAACCTTAAAACGAATTTTTAGCCTATTAAGAATCAGAAACATCTAACTTTAAGAACAATATTTTTCAACTCTATTCTTAATTTATTATAAAAATAGTAGGATTTATATATTATAAATTTGGTAGATAAATGCTAATACAATTCCACTTATTAACTCCTTAAAAAACAAAAAACCATATCTAAAAGATATGGCTTCATGCTATTTTTGGGGGAACTTATTAAAATTTAATCTACATTGTCATGTAAAAAAGAATTATTAGATTTAAAACTAATTTCATCTGTATTCTTTTTAATAGATGTTTCTGTACTACTAATAGAACTGTTTGTGTCTAAGTTTATTCCTAGTCTTTTATAAGCTGGCTGACGCTCAATTTCATCAATGTTCTTATTCATTTGATCATTGAACTTATAATTAAAACCTTTCATTGTTTTACGTCTCTCTTCAGCTCTTTTTTGCAACTCGGTAATTGTCAAATCTAAAGGAGAAACTTCTTCACTTTGCGTTTCTATTTGGTTAACTTCTGCTTGAGGAGCTCTTGTTTTTAGTTCGAAATTAATTTCTTCTTCAACACTTTTTTTTTCAACAATTCCAGAACTTTTACCAATCGTTGGCTGTGCATCAAAATCTTCTAAAACATAACGCTTTTCTACCACTTTTCTCTCAAATACAACCTCCTCTGCTTGTGTAGCTTCTATCTCGTTTACTTTAGGAGTTTCTACTTCTGCTTTCGGATTTAAAGGTAAATCAAATAATAGGTGAGGCTGAACTGCTTTTGGCTCTTCTACAGCTTGTACTTCCTGAACTGGAGTTACATCTGTAATAACAAAATCATCCTCAGCGGCAACTTCTACTTCTACCTCATCATAATCAACCGCCATATTTACAATCTCATTGGTCGTTTTAACCAAGTTTGATTTTGGTGTTACTACTTCCTCTTCTAAAGTATGAACAACTTTTTCCTCTACAGCGTTAGTTAACGGCTCGTTTAAAGAAGGTGCTTTCGTAATGGTTTTTTCACTAAAATCATACGTCGCTTTTTGCTCATCCTCTAAGGTGTGAACAATTTTTTTTACCTCTGTATTTGTAATTGTACTTTGTTGATCTGCAGCAAAACCTGTAGCTACAATAGTTACAGCAATAGCATCACCCAACTCTTCATCTTCACCAATACCCATAATAATATTGGCATCATAACCCGCTTCATCTTGTATGTAATCGTTTATTTCACCAATTTCATCTAAAGTAACTTCATTAGTACCAGATACAATTAACAACAATACGTTCTTAGCTCCTGTAATTTTATTATCATTTAATAAAGGAGAATCTAATGCTTTAATAATAGCAGTTTTAGCTCTAGTCTGACCTTCTTCTTTTGCAGAACCCATAATTGCAGTTCCACTATTAGAAAGTACAGTTTTAGCATCATGTAAATCTATATTTTGTTTATAGTGATGCGTAATTACCTCTGCAATTCCACGAGAAGCTGTAGATAAAACCTCATCCGCTTTAGAGAAACCAGCTTTAAAACCAAGGTTTCCGTAAACTTCACGAAGTTTATTATTGTTTATCACAATTAGAGAATCAACATTTTGGCGCAATTGATCAATTCCTAACTGAGCTTGTTTAGCACGTCTTCTACCTTCAAAGGCAAAAGGCATTGTAACAATACCAACAGTAAGCACATCCATATCTTTTGCAATTTTTGCAATAATAGGAGCTGCTCCTGTACCAGTACCACCACCCATACCAGCAGTAATAAATACCATTTTGGTTTGGGTATTCAGCATTTGCTGAATTTCTTGCATACTTTCTTTAGCTGCTTGTGCTCCTACCTCTGGATTTGCACCTGCACCTAAACCAGAAGTTAAACTTACTCCTAATTGAATTTTATTAGGAACAGGACTGTTTTCTAAAGCCTGTGCATCTGTATTACAGATTACAAAGTCTACTCCTTTAATTTGTTGTGTAAACATGTGGTTTACTGCGTTGCTACCGCCTCCACCAACTCCAATTACCTTAATTGTGTTAGATTGTGTCTTAGGCATGTCAAATGAAATGTTATCGAATTCTGCGCTCATAATAACCGATATATTGTTTATTATTATTTTTTTGATTTTTGTTCTCTTTTCTTAATCTCAATCTTTATTCTGCGTTGTCCAAAAAATCTTTTAAACTTTCTGTAAACTTTTCAAAAAACGACTTCTTTTTAGGTTTTCGTTCTTTTTCTACTTCAACTACAGGTGGTCTTTCTTCTATAGGTTGTTCTTTATGTTCATCAACAACTGGTTCTATAACCTCCTCCTCAATTACTTCTTGCTCTTCTTCTACAACAGGTTTTTGTTTTTCTAAACCTTCCATCAATAGACCAACGGTTGTAGCAAAAGCCGGACTAGATAAAAGTTCATCAGATTCTCCTGCCAAATGTTCATTAGGATATCCAATTCTTGCATCCATACCTGTTATATACTCTACCAACTGGCGTAAGTGCTTTAATTGTGCACCACCACCAGTTAACACAATACCTCCAATTAGTTTCCCTTTTGCAGTTTCATGTCCGTAATTTTTTATCTCTAAATACACATGCTCAATAATTTCCTGAACTCTTGCATGTATAATTCTTGATAAATTCTTTAAAGTAATTTCTTTAGGTTCTCTACCTCTTAAACCAGGTATAGAAACTATTTCTGTTTCTTTATTTTCTCCAGGCCATGCAGAACCAAACTTTATTTTTAATAATTCTGCTTGCTTTTCTATAATAGAACAGCCTTCTTTAATATCTTCTGTAATTACATTTCCTCCAAAAGGAATTACTGCTGTATGTCTAATAATTCCATCTTTAAAAATAGCTAAATCCGTTGTTCCACCACCAATATCAATCAATGCAACTCCTGCTTCTTTTTCTTCTTGACTTAATACTGCATTTGCAGAAGCTAGAGGTTCTAAGGTAATTTCACTTAAACCTAAACCTGCACTTTTAACACAACGCCCAATATTTCTAATAGAAGAAACTTGTCCAACAACTACATGGAAATTCGCTTCTAAACGTCCTCCATACATACCAATTGGTTCTTTTATATCTGCTTGAGAATCTACTTTATATTCTTGTGGCAATACATGAATAATTTCTTCTCCTGGTAACATTACTAATTTATGAACCTGGTTTATTAAATCTTCAATATCGTTATCATCTATTACCTCATCAGCATTATTTCTTGTGATATAATCACTATGGTGTAAACTACGAATATGTTGCCCAGCAATTCCCACAACAACTTCGTGAATCTTTAAACCAGAAACACTTTCTGCCTCTTCTACTGCTTGCTGAATAGACTGAATGGTTTGCGTAATATTACTTACAACACCACGTTTTACGCCTAAACTTTTGGCTTTACCAATTCCTATAACTTCAATCTTGCCATATTCATTCTTGCGACCAATCATTGCTGCGATTTTGGTTGTACCAATATCTAAACCAATTGCTATTTTATTGTTCTCCATTTTGATTTATTTTGCGCACACAACTTGGTTGTGATATTTTAAATTAATCGTTTTATACTCTTCAATCGTTTTATCTTCAAATGTCTTGTTATAAAACGCTTTTAACTTCTTAAATTTCACATCAATTTCGGATAATTTTCCAAAATCAATTTTATAATTTCCACTTCTCACAGAAAATTGATACTCACCATCGGCAAATTTCTCTATTCCCACCACTTCTTTATGCAAAAAATCATCCTCTAAAATAAAGGATATTAATGGTAATAATTCTTTAACTTCTTCATCTTCTTTAACGCCAGAAACGAGCATTACTCTTGCTGTAAAATTATGAGACAAAGGTATTTTTACACCTTGTTTATCAACATAATAAGAATCTTTTTTATTTATAATTCTAGCAACAGGCGAACGTTGTTTTATGATCGTTTTTAGGGTCCCCGATATGGTTAAAAATACTGCTGCATTTTCAACATAAGGGTTTTCTGAAACCGTTTTTTCCAAACTGTATAAATTTATCACAGATTTCGCTTGGTTTTTCACAGTTGTATCATTTTGTATTAACAATTTATCAACCATAGAATGTGTCAAAAATTGATTGTCTCCAGCCTCAAATTCTATGACAACTTCCGATACTTTTTTATTCGAATTTCTTTTTTCAGAAAAACTAGACAAAAAGGCCAAACCTCCTATTAACAAAAGGAATGCTATGTATTTAAAAAACTTCTTAAACTTCATTTCCTATTGCTTTTAAAAGTTCATTACTTACCTCATCAACCATCATACCAATATCACCCGCACCTAACATTACAACTACTTTTGCTGATGAATTTTTAATATCTTTTTCTAAATTATTTTTTTTAGTTAATTTTTTATTCTTACAGACAACTTTATTTAATAACCATTCAGAATCTACTCCGGCAATTGGTTCTTCTCTTGCAGGATAAATATCTAGCAATAAAACTTCATCAAATTTTGATAATGCAACAGCAAAATCTTCAATAAAATCTTTAGTTCTAGAAAATAAATGTGGCTGAAAAACAACCAACACTTTATCATTAGGATACATTTCTCTAACAGAACTCTCTACTGCATTTATTGCTGTTGGATGATGTGCATAATCATCGATCAAAACAAAATCGTTTGTTTTAATTTTATACGAAAACCTTCGTTTTACTCCTTTAAAATTTGATAAACGTTCTTTTATTACTTCTAACGAAACTCCAAAAACATCTGCCATAGCTATTGCCGCCAATGCATTCATAACATTATGCTGACCTGGTAAATGGAATTCTATATTTTTTATTTCTGATGAAGGTGTTTTCACATCAAAAATATATTTACCGCTTTCTATTTTTAAGTTAAATGCAGCATAATCTGCTTCTTCATTAACTGCATACGTTACCCCCTCTAAAGGCAAACCTTTTGCTACAATTAAAGTGTTTTCTACTTTATTCGTAAACTCAATAAACGATTCGTTTAAAGCTTCAGAATCTCCATAAATATCTAAATGATCTGCATCCATAGAGGTTACACACGCAATATTAGGACTCAACTTTAAGAAAGATCTATCAAACTCATCTGCTTCTACAACACTAACTTTATCATCACCTAAAATTAGGTTAGAATTATAGTTTTCTGCAATACCACCTAAAAAAGAAGTTGCATTTACTGTATTCATAATATGACCTAAAATAGCAGAAGTCGTAGTTTTACCATGTGTCCCCGCAACCGCTAAACAGAAAGTTGTTTCCGTTATTTTTCCTAAAATTTCAGCTCTCTTTAAAACCGTAAAACCATTCTCTAAGAAATAACTTAGTTCAGCATGATTTTTAGAAATTGCTGGTGTGTAGACCACCAACGTTTTTTCAGTATCTAAAAATGAAATAGGGATATTTTTCACAGCATCTTCAAAGTGAATTTCAACACCCAAACCTTCTAAACCTAAAGTAATTTGAGTTGCAATTTTATCATAACCAGCCACAATTTTCCCATTAGACGCAAAGTAACGAGCAACTGCACTCATTCCTATGCCTCCAATTCCGACAAAATAGACGTTATGTATAGTATTTAAATTCACTTTTTTAATAATTTTTCTACTTCATTAACAATATCTGTAGTTGCTCCTGGAAGCGCTAATTCTTTTATATTTTCGGACAAATTACTTTGTTTTTCTTTATCTTTTAATAACGTTTCAAAAACAATTGGAAACGACTCTAATTCACTTTCTTTTAACAAAATTGCGCCATGCTTATCTGCAATTGACTTTGCGTTTTTTGTTTGATGATCTTCCGACACATTTGGTGAAGGAATAAACAATACTGGCTTACCCACAATACACAATTCTGAAACTGAACTTGCGCCTGCTCTAGAAATAATGATATCTGATGCAGCGTAGGCAAAATCCATTCTATTTACAAACTGATGTACTTGAATACCTTCTATTTCGTTGTATTTTTTATACTCTTCGAAATATAATTTACCACATTGCCAAATAACCTGAACCCCTTGTTTTTTAAAGAATTCTAGATTAGCTTCCACCAATTGATTTATTTTTCTTGCTCCTAAACTACCTCCTAAAACTAAAATAGTTTTTTGCTCTTTTTCTAATTTAAAGAATGCTTTTCCTTCATCTGTTTTAGAATGAATAGATAATAAATCTTGGCGAACAGGATTTCCTGTTTTAACAATTTTATCCGCAGGAAAAAAACGTTCTAAATGATCATATGCAACACATATTTTGTGCGCTTTTTTACTTAATAATTTATTTGTAATTCCTGGAAACGAATTCTGTTCTTGTATTAACGTAGGAATCCCCTTTCTATTTGCCATTATTAAAGTTGGCCCACTTGCAAAACCACCTGTACCAATTGCTACATCTGGTTTAAATTTTCTAATAATTTTAGAAGCATTCCATAAACTACTGATCAACTTAAAAGGAAAAGACAAATTGTCTACAGTTAACCTTCTTTGTATTCCAGAAATCCACAGTCCTTTTATTTCATATCCCGCTTGCGGAACTTTTTCCATTTCCATTTTATCCTTTGCACCTACAAACAAAAATTTGGCATTCGGATACCGCAACTTTAATTCGTTTGCAATAGCAATTGCAGGATAGATATGCCCTCCTGTACCTCCTCCAGAGATCAATATATTAATCGAGTGTTTCATGAAGTATGTTTAAAGGGTTATCATCTAAAATATCTTCTTCTGTTTCATCTGTCGATGCACTTACACTTAAAATCATTCCTAAAGCAAAACAAGTCATCCAAATAGAAGTACCACCACTACTAATTAGCGGTAAAGTTTGCCCTGTTACTGGAAATAAATTGGTTGCAACCGCCATATTTATGGACGCTTGAAAAATAATAGGAAGTCCAACTCCCACCACCAACAAAGTCCCAAAAATTGTGGTTGTTTTTCTAATGACTACAAAAATTCTAAACAAAAGAATAAAATAGATAGACACTATTAAAAAACCACCAACTAATCCATATTCTTCTACAATTATGGCAAAAATAAAATCTGATGTAGATTGAGGTAAAAAGTTTTTTTGCACACTTTTACCAGGACCAACACCAAAAGTTTCACCCATTGCAATTGCAATTTTCGCTTTCTCTACTTGATACTGTTCTTTCCCTTCATCATCAGAAAAACTAGCGATTCTGTTTTCCCAAGTTTGTACTCTATTTGGCATTAAATCTGGAAACGCTTTGGCTGCTAAAATAAAAATTAACAACAAACCAATTCCTGCTCCTATTATAAATCCTAAGTACTTAACTGGATATCCACCAATAAAAGTTACAATTAAAATCATCGTGAAAATAATTGCCGTTGTAGAAAAGTTTGCCGGTAAAATTAAGATTAAAACAACTGCAACTGGCAACCATAATTGCCACAAGCTATCTTTAAAACCAATTGTGTTATCTTTATTCCTAGACAAATACCTTGCTACATAAACCATTAACACTAAACCTGCCAAAGTAGAAGTCTGAAAACCAATTCCTCCAATACTAATCCATCTACTTGCATTTGCTCCTCCAATGGTTGTACCCTGAGACAGCGTATAAATCAATAAAAAGACAATTACAGGAAGCATTATAACGGAGCCACCAGAGAAAAATCGATAAGGCACTTTATGAACCCCATAAATAATGGCAAATCCCATTATTAACAGCACAATATGCTTTATCAAGTACCCAAAAGAAGAACCAGAACCAACAACATACTCCAAGTTTGTGCTTGCGCTATAAACTGGCATAAATGAGAATATTGCCAAAATAGCAACAATTGCCCAAATGGTTTTATCTCCTTTTATATATTGAAAAATGGTTTTCATTAAATAGTACTTAGATTTTTTAAATATTAAACTTTACTTTATAATACAACGTATAAACAGTTACACGATTACACAATTTTTATAAACTTCTTACTGCTTTCTTAAATTGACGACCTCTATCTTCATAGTTTTCAAACAAATCGAAACTTGCACATGCTGGCGACAATAAAACAGCTTCTCCACTTTCTGCTAATTTGTGAGATACTTTTACAGCTTCTTCTGCTCCTGCAGTTTCTACTATAATATCTACCACGTTTCCAAAAGTGTTTTTAATTTTATCATTATCAACACCTAAACAAACAATTGCTTTTACTTTTTCTCTTACCAAAGGCAACAAATCATTATAATCGTTCCCTTTATCTACACCACCAACAATCCAGATAGTAGTTTTGTCCATACATTCTAACGCATAATACGTTGCGTTTACATTAGTTGCCTTAGAATCATTTATATACTCTACACCTCTAACTTTTGCTACATTTTCTAAGCGATGCTCTGCTCCTTCAAAATCTTCTAAACTCTCAATAATAACTTGCTTTCTAGCTTTTAATAATTGAGCCGCCATAGTAGCTGCCATAGCATTTTTGGTATTGTGTTTTCCTTTTACTGATAAAGTTGATAACGGCATGTTAATTTTGTCTTTATTTATATTGATAATAATATTATTGTCTTTGATATACGCTCCATACTCTAATTCTTTTTCAAGCGAAAACGGAACTAATTTTGCGCTTGTTTTATGTTCTTTTAACCAATTATTGATGGCTTTATCATCTGCATCATAAATTAAATAATCGGTTGCTGTCTGATTCTTTGTGATCCTAAATTTTGAATCTATATATTTATTAAAATCGTATTCGTACCTATCTAAATGATCTGGTGTAATATTTGTTAAAATTGCAATATGACTATTAAAATTCTCTATTCCGTCTAACTGAAAACTACTTAACTCTAACACATAGTTTTCATAAGATTCTTCCGCAACTTGTTGCGCAAAACTGTCACCAATATTACCTGCAACACCTACATTTAATCCTGCTTTTTTTAAAATATGATGCAGTAATAATGTTGTGGTTGTTTTTCCATTAGAACCTGTAATCCCTACAATAGTCGCGGCTGTAAACTGTGCTGCAAATTCAATTTCTGAAACAACAGGAATTGAATTTTCTCTTAGTTGCTGAATTAAAGCAACCGTGTCTGGAATTCCAGGACTTTTCATCACTACATCAGCATTTAAAATTTTGCTTTCTGTATGTTGATTTTCCTCAAAATCGATCTCGTTATTTAAAAGAACTTCTTTATACTCTTTTGATATTTTATTTTTATCTGAAACAAAGACTTCGTATCCTTTTTGTTTTCCTAAAAGCGCTGTACCAACACCACTTTCTCCTCCACCAAGAATTACAAGCCTTTTCATTTATCTTAATTTTAAAGTAACAATTGTAAATACTGCTAACAAGATTCCAATAATCCAAAAACGGACTACAATTTTACTTTCGTGATAGTTTGATTTTTGATAATGGTGATGTAAAGGCGCCATTTTAAAAATTCTTCTTCCTTCTCCAAATTTCTTTTTGGTATACTTAAACCAAGAAACCTGCATAATTACCGAAAGGTTTTCTATCACAAATATTCCTGCTAAAATTGGCAACAATAACTCTTTACGAATAGCAATTGCAATAACCGCTATAATTCCACCAATAGTTAAACTCCCCGTATCTCCCATAAAAACCTGAGCAGGAAACGTATTGTACCACAGAAAACCAATTAATGCTCCTGCAAACGCCAATATAAAAACAGTCATTTCACCAGAATCTGGTATATACATTACATCTAAGTAATCTGCAAAAATGATATTCCCAGAAACCCAAGCAAACACCGCTAAGGTTAGCACTATTATGGCAGATGAACCGGTAGCTAAACCATCAATTCCATCTGTTAAATTTGCACCATTTGAAATTCCTGTTACAATAAAAACAGTTACAAAAATGAAAACAATCCACCCATATTTCTCGTATCCATCACCTAAAAAACTGAAGGCTTTTGAATATTCTAATTCGTTATCTTTAAAAAATGGCACTGTAGTTTTAGTAGATTTATGCGCTTCTCCAAAAACAATTTTTCGCCCATCCTTATTTACTATTTGCTGCTCTTTTGGTAATTGCTCTTTTATGGTAACTCCATCATTAAAATATAACATAGAACCTACAATAACACCTAAACCAACCTGACCTAAAACTTTAAACTTACCGCTTAAACCGCCTTTATCTTTTTTGAAAACTTTTATATAATCGTCTAAAAAGCCAATTAATCCCATCCAAACGGTAGTAATAATCAATAAGATTACATAGATATTATCTAATTTAGCTAATAACAAAACAGGAATTAAAGTTGCTAAAATGATAATAACACCTCCCATTGTTGGCGTACCCGTTTTTTGTTTCTGTCCGTCTAAACCTAAATCTCTTACCGTTTCACCTACTTGCTGGTTTCTTAAAAAATCTATAATTCTTCTACCATAAATGGTTGAAATTAATAATGATAAAATAAAAGCTCCCGCAGCTCTAAATGTGATAAACTGAAACAATCCAGCACCAGGGAAATCCATTATATTTTCTAAATATTCAAATAAATAATATAGCATTCTTAATTATTTTTTAATTGATTGAAACAGTTCTTTACTTCTTCTAAATCATCAAAATGAGCTCTCACTCCATTAATTTCTTGATAATTTTCATGTCCTTTACCTGCTATTAAAATAATATCTCCTGTTTCAGAGAATTTACAAGCAGTTTTAATTGCTTGTCTTCTGTCTAAAATTGACAATGTTTTTTTATAGTTCTCAGCTGCAACACCAAGTTCCATTTCATCTAAAATAGTCTGCGCGTTTTCTGTTCTAGGATTGTCTGACGTAAAAATCGACTGACTACTTAACTGAGAAGCAATATGTGCCATTTTTGGTCTTTTCGTAACATCTCTATCACCACCACAACCAACTACTGTTATCAGTTTTTCATTACCGTTTCTAATATCGTTAATGGTTTCTAACACGTTTTTTAAAGCATCTGGCGTATGTGCATAATCTACAATTGCCGTAACCCCATCACTTGAAATAACATACTCGAAACGACCACTTACATTCTCTAACTGACTAATTATGGTTAAAATTTCTAACTTCTCTAACCCTAACAATTCTGCTGTTGCAAAAATTGCTAATAAGTTAGAAGCGTTAAACTGACCGATTAACTTGGTCCAAACTTCTGTTTCATTTATTTTTAAAAGCGTACCAGAAAATTGCTTTTCTAAAATCTTAGCTCTATAATCTGCTAATGTTTTTAAAGCATAAGTTACTTTCTTAGCTTTCGTATTTTGCAACATAAAGTCGCCATTTTTATCATCGATATTAGTAAGTGCAAATGCTGACTTAGGTAATGAGTCAAAAAACACTTTCTTTACATCTCTGTATTCTGCAAACGTTTTATGATAATCTAAATGATCATGAGATAGGTTGGTAAAAATTCCACCAGCAAACGTTAATCCCTCTGTTCTTTTTTGATGAATTCCATGAGAACTCACTTCCATAAAACAATAATCTACACCTGCATCAATCATTTTATCTAAATAACTGTTGATGGTTACAGAATCTGGAGTTGTATGCGTTGCCTTAAACTCAACATCATCAACTAAAATTTTAACTGTTGAAAGTAAACCTACTTTATAACCTGCTTTTTTAAATAATTGATACAAAAGTGATGCTATCGTAGTTTTACCATTTGTACCTGTAACACCTACTAACGGCATCTTATTCGACGGGTTTTCATAAAAATTAGACGCCATTATCGCCAAAGCAACATTAGCATCTGCAACCTGAATATATGTAATTCCCGTTTTTTTATCCACAGGAAAATCTTCACAAATAATTGCAACTGCACCTAAACTAATTGCTTTCTCAATATATAAATGACCATCTACTGAAACTCCTTTTTGAGCAACAAAAACGTCATTCTTTTCAATTTTTCTAGAATCGAAAACAACAGCATTTACTTCAATATCTGTAATCCCAAATACTTGATCAATAGCAACCTGATATAATATGTCTTTTAAATTCTTCAGTTTATGAAAGTTTTAAAATAATAGTTCGTCCTTTTATTAATTTTTCTCCTTTTCTTAGTGATTGAGACTTCACTTTACCAACACCAGTAAACTGTACTTTTAATCCGATATTTTCTAACAAAGCCAAAGCATCCATACCAGACATTCCTCTAACATCCGGAATTTCTTGATACTCTACATTTGATTTTTTATCAAAATCTAAATACTGCTTATCAATAGCTGCAAATTCTATTTTATCATCTACAGATTGATTGTCTATAGGAGTTGTTGTATAAATCTTCTGTGCAATCTCCTTAAAAACAGGTCCAGCAACTGTTGCACCATAATATCCTTTCTTTTTCTTCGGATCATGAATAACTACAATACAAGAGTATTTTGGATTATCAGCAGGAAAAAAACCAGCAAAAGAAGCCACATAACGTTTACTTGAATAAAAACCGCCTTCCCATTCTCCTTTACTATTTTTAGTTCTAGGAATGTATTTTTTAGCAGTACCTGTTTTACCCGCCATAGAAAAATTAGGAGAATAAATACCTCTACCTGTACCTTTTTCTACTACGTTTTCCAACACTTTTTTCAACTTACTTAAAGTTTCATCAGAAGCTATTTTCGGATTTAAAACCTCAGTTTCAAAAACTTTTTCAACCTTATCTTCCTTTCTTAATTCTTTTACAAATCTTGGTTTCACCATTACACCATTGTTTGCAATAGCATTATAAAACATTAATGTTTGCATTGGCGTTATAGAAATACCATAGCCCCAAGACATCCATTCTAATGAAATTTTACTCCATTCTTTATCTTTTGGATTTGGTATGTAAGGTTTCCCTTCTCCTTTTATCTGAAAACCAATTGGCTCTGTAAAACCATATTCAGCTATTTTATCATAAAACCTTTGAGGGTTTTTATCATAATATTTCTGAATCACTTTTACCACACCAACATTAGAAGAAACCTCTAAAATTCGACCAACAGAAATCTTACCATAACCTCCGTGATGAGAATCTTCTACTTTTCTTCGATTTACAAAAATCCTACCTTTTTCTGTATCTATAACCGTAGATGTATCTACAACCTTATCATCTAAAGCAATCATCATACTTGCTAACTTAAAAGTAGAACCAGGTTCATGACTCTCCCAAACAGCATAATTCCTTTTCTCGTAATAAGTACCCCTAGAAGTTCTACCTAAATTAGAAATTGCTTTTATCTCACCTGTAGCAGTCTCCATAACCACTGCACAACCATGTTCCGCCTCAAAATACTCTAACTTATCTAACAAAGCATGATGCGTAATATCCTGAATATTAACATCTATTGTTGTTATAATATCATGCCCATCAACAGGCTCCTTTTCATTTACATCATTTATAGGCTTCCATTGATTTTTAGCGATTTTCTGTTTCCATCTTAATCCATTCTGTCCCTGCATATAATCTGCAAAAGCTCCTTCTATCCCTGCTTCACCTCTAAAATCATCATACCCAATTGTACGTTCTGCAATTTTACCAATAGGATGCGCTCTTACCGTTTTATGTTCCGCTATAAAACCTCCAGAATACACACCTTTGTTAAAAATTGGAAATTCTTTAACCTTCAAATAATCTGTATACCCTACATTTCTAGCGATTAACAAATACCTGTTTCTTCTCTTTTTTGCAGTTCTTAATTTATTTTGATAATAGTAAGGTGTTTTACCAAACATACCAGAAAGAGCCTTAGACAATGCTACAAAGTTTTTTTCAAAAACCTCACTATCCACAGCCACCACATCCATCCTAATTGTAAATTTAGACATAGAAGTAGCCAACAAATTACCATCTGCCGCATAGACATTTCCTTTATTCGCGTAAATAGTATCTTGTCTAATCGTTAATTCTGTAGACAATTTTCTATACTTATCTCCCTCCGTATGTTGAATGGAAAAAATACGAAACACAATAGCCAACAAAAACAGCGTCATAAAAGCAGCTACTATGTAGAATTTGGTAAGTATGCTTTTTTTGTGAGTTGCCAATTTTATTAATCTTTAATGGTTACTTTTATTTTTTTGGGAGGGGATTTTAAAGGCTCTAAACCTCTTGCTTTTGCTTTTTCTCTGATACTCGACTCCATTTTCATTCTCATTAAAATAGTACCAGTATCTACATACACTGCTCTTAACTCTCTTTTCTCTTTATTCAACTTTGATATCTGAATAACTTTTCGCTCCGCTTTGTGCGCACTCGTTATCATAATCAATAACAACACAACCACAAAAATGATGATTCGCCAATTTTTAAAAGCCGCTTCATCTGTAAGAAAACTTCCTCTCAGAAAATCGTAGACTCCTTTTTTAACTTTAGACATCCTATTTTCTTAAAGTTGCTATTCTTAGCTTAGCACTACGAGCCCTATTATTAAGCTTCACTTCTTCTACCGTTGGTACAATTAACTTACCAACTTTTTGCATTGGCTCATTACTTCTACCAAACACATCTTTCTCCAACTCACCTTTAAATAAACCAGTTCTTATAAACCTTTTTACCAATCTATCTTCTAAAGAATGATATGAAATTACACTTAAACGACCATCTTCTTTTAATAAATTAGGCATCTGTTCTAAAAACTCTTTTAAAACATCTAATTCCTCATTTACTTCTATTCGAATTGCCTGAAAAATCTGTGCAATTATTTTATGCTCTTTTGCTTTCGGCAAATACTTTTGCAACACTTGCCTTAACTGAAAACTTGTATCAATTTTCTCTTCTTGTCTTTTCTCTACAATTGTTTTTGCTATATTTCTAGAATTTCTCAACTCACCATATAAAAACAATATTTCCGCTAATTTCTCTTCAGAATACGTGTTCACAATTTCTTTAGCCGATGTTTTAGATTTTTGATTCATTCTCATATCTAAATCACCATCAAAACGAGTAGAAAAACCTCTTTCCGCTTCATCAAATTGATGAGAAGAAACGCCTAAATCTGCCAAAACGCCATCTACTTTTCGAACACCATTAAACCTTAAAAATCTTGAGATATATCTAAAATTCTCAGGTATTAAAGTAAAACGCTCATCATCAATCACATTCCCTAAAGCATCTGGATCTTGATCAAAACCAAACAATTTTCCATTAGCACCCAATCTTTTCAAAATTTCTCTTGAATGCCCTCCGCCACCAAACGTAACATCTACATAAACACCATCTTCTTTAATAGCTAACGCGTCTACACTCTCTTGCAATAAAACTGGATTATGATAATTCATCTAATTCTGTATTTCCCATTACCTCTTCAGCCAAATCAGCAAAATCATCTGCTGCATCATCAATGGCTTTTTCATACTTCTCTTTATCCCAAATTTCAATGATATTCACTGAAGAAGACATTACTACTTGCTTTTTAATACCCGCAAACTCAAACAAGTCTTTCGGAATTAAAATTCTACCAGTAGCATCTAATTCTACCATCTTTACTCCTGCTGTAAATCTTCTAATAAAATCATTATTCTTTTTATTAAACCTGTTAAGTTTGTTGATTTTTTCCATCATCAAGTTCCACTCTTTCATTGGATACAACTCTAAACACGGTTGAAAAACAGCTCTTTTCACCACAAAACCATCTTGTAACACAGAATCCAGTTGCTTTTTAAAGGCTGATGAAAACATCAATCTCCCCTTAGCATCTGATTTACACTCATATGTACCGATTAGGTTTATCACTCTTAAAACATATTAATTGAAGTCAAAAATATGTAAATTTTACCACTTTTTACCACATTTTACCACTTTATTAATAAATAACGCTTTTATTAACAATTCATTGCAGCTAGAATCTATTTTATTTTAAAAATAGTCGTTTCCGAAAACGATATTTATTTCGCAAAAAAGAATTACATTTGCTTCTAAGCCAATTAAAAATTAATGACTGATAAGTTAACAGAGGAAGGGAAATTTACATATGCAGAAGCTGGAGAAGGACCTGCGATCATTATTTTACACGGATTAATGGGAGCTTTAAGTAATTTCGACTCCACATTTGATCATTTTTCCAATAACGGATACAAGGTTTTAATACCTGAATTACCTTTATACTCATTACCCCTTATAAAAACGAATGTTAAAAACTTAGCGAAGTTTTTAAAAGAATTTTTAGAACATAAAAATATAGATCACGCCATTCTTTTAGGAAATTCTCTAGGAGGACACATAGCGTTGTATTTTACAAAACACTATCCAGAAAAGGTAAGTGCGCTTGTACTTACAGGAAGTTCTGGAATGTATGAAAAAGCGATGGGAGATAGTTTTCCTAAAAGAGGAAACTACGAATATATAGAACAAAAAGCTAGAGAGGTTTTTTACGACCCTGCAATTGCAACTAAAGAATTGGTAGATGATGTTTACAGTACTGTTAATGACAGAATGAAAGCATTAAAAACGTTATCTATTGCCAAAAGTGCCATAAGACATAATATGGCGAATGATTTACCCGACATGAAACATCCAACATGTTTAATTTGGGGAAAACAAGACGGTGTTACACCACCTGAAGCAGCCGAAGACTTTCATAAACTTTTATCGAACTCAGACTTATTCTGGATTGATAAATGTGGACATGCAGCAATGATGGAAAAACCAGAAGAATTTAATACAATTCTTCACACTTGGCTTACTTCTAGAAACATATAATTCTCGCAGAGAAATATTATAAAAATTAAAGAACCTTATACTATATAATGAAAATTAGATCTGCAGATTTTGTAATGAGCAACAGTAATGTTACGAAGGCTCCACAGGAAAGAATGCCAGAATATGCATTTATTGGACGTTCTAATGTTGGTAAATCTTCATTAATTAACATGTTGATGGAGCGTAAAGATTTAGCAAAAATCTCAGGAAAACCTGGTAAAACACAACTTATTAATCATTTTAAAATAAATGATGAGTGGTTTTTAGTAGATTTACCTGGTTACGGTTATGCTAAAGTATCTAAAAAGAAAAGAACCATTTTTCAGTTTTTTATAGAGAACTACTTCAAAGAAAGAGAGCAATTAGTATGTACTTTTGTTTTAATTGATTCTAGACACGATCCTCAAAAAATTGATTTAGAATTCATGCAGTTTTTAGGTGAAAACCAAATTCCGTTTTGTATCGCTTTTACCAAAGCAGACAAATTAGGAAGTTCTAAACTGAACAAACAAATTACTTCTTATAAAAAGAAATTATTAAACACTTGGGAAACGCTTCCTAAATCTTTTATTACATCTTCTTCAACCGGACTTGGTAGAGAAGAGTTTTTAGATTTTATTGATGGAGTGAATGAAGATGTTGCTAAAGATTTTAAATAATCCAAAATGCATTCTACTAAAGAAAATCTACAAATTTTATTTGAAGACAACCACATTATCATTGTAAATAAACGCGCAGGCGATATTACTCAAGGTGATAAAACAGGTGACAAACCTTTAAGTGATGTTGTAAAAGAATACATTAAAGACAAGTATAGCAAACCCGGAAACGTGTATTTAGGTGTTGTACACAGATTAGACAGACCCACTTCTGGTATTATTATTTTTGCAAAAACGTCTAAATCTCTAGAGCGTCTTAATAAGATGTTGCGAGAAAAAACGATTCATAAAACGTATTGGGCAGTAGTAAAAAATAGTCCGAAGAAAGAAAAGGACACTTTAATTAATTTCTTAAAAAAGAATCCTAAGAATAATAAGTCTACAGCATACGCTAAAGAAATTGACGGAAGTAAAAAAGCAATTCTTCATTATGCCGTTATTAAAAAACTAGATAATTACTCCTTAATAGAAGTGGATTTAGAAACCGGGAGACACCACCAAATTAGATCGCAATTATCTAATATTGGTTGCCCTATAAAAGGAGATTTAAAATACGGATTTGACAGAAGTAATAAAGATGGAAGTATTCATTTACACGCACGCAGAATTCAATTCATACATCCTGTAACAAAAGAACAAGTTACCGTTACAGCACCAACTCCAAAAGAAGTTATTTGGAACGCTTGCTTGTAATTTTACATTCTTAAAACACCTCCGAATATTATTTTCAACTCCAATTGTCATTTCAACGAAAGGAGAAATCACATAGCAGTGATAACACTTACCTACCTAATTTTATAGAATTTTCCACTAAGGATAGAAATGACAAACTGATTGCAAAACCGCATAACAATTGTCTTTTCGACGATAGGAGAAATCTCATAACAGTGATAACAAACACCTACCTAATTTTATATAATTTTCCACTAAGGATAGAAATGACAAACTGATTGCAAAACCGCATAACAATTGTCTTTTCGACGATAGGAGAAATCTCATAACAGTGATAACAAACACCTACCTAATTTTATATAATTTTCCACTAAGGATAGAAATGACAAACTGATTGCAAAACCGCATAACAATTGTCTTTTCGACGATAGGAGAAATCTCATAACAGTGATAACAAGGACCTACCTAACTTTATGGGATTTCTCCCAAAAGGTCGAAATTGTAGAAGTCAACTAATTCGAGGACAAAATTAATAATATTTAATTTTGTTTTTATGAGAGATAACAATCATGATTTAACATTAACACGTAATTACATTCAGAAGTATCAATTTTTGATATCTGAATATGAATTAGTTAAGAAAAAAGTTCATCCAAAATATAAATTAGTACAAGACTTTCATGTTGCAAATGGTACTGATAGAAGAAGTTTTCTCAAGTATTATAATAGATTCAAACAAAGCGGGAAACCTCAAGATCTACTACCTCAAAAACGTGGTCCAAAATGGAAAAGTAGACGTCCATTACCTTTTATTGAGCAGAAGGTAATTGACCTTAGAGAAAAAGGGAACAATAAATATGAAATAAGTTGTATTTTAAAACCAAAATTGAAGAAATTCACTCCATCTCCTTCAGGTGTTTACAATATCACTAAACGATATGGAATGAATAGATTAACACCTAAAATGCAGAAAAATAAAAGGCAAATAATCAAGAAAAAAGCAGGAGAATTAGCTCATTTAGACAACCATTATCTTCCAAAAGGTATTATCAGTAGTGAACCTAAAAAAAGATATTATCTATATGGTATAATAGATTCTTGTACTAGAGTCGTCTGGGTAGAGTTAATTGATGATATAACTGCTTTAACAACGATGTTTGCTGCACTTAAGAGTTTTAATATTCTTGCTTCTCACTATAATATTAAGTTCCAAGAAGCTTTAACCGATAATGGACCTGAATTTGGAAAGAAAATAAGCAAATCAAAAGACAAACACCCTTTTGAAAGAATGCTCTCAGAATTAGAAATAAAGCATAGGTATATTAGACCATATAGACCGCAAACTAATGGTAAAATAGAACGTTTTTGGAGAACCATAGAAGAAGATTTAATAAGGGAAACTTATTTTGAATCTAAAGAACACTTAAAAGAAGAAATTTTACAATATTTGTACTATTACAATGAGGAAAGACCACATCAAAGTTTAAATGGTCAACCTCCGAATAAGTTTAATCAAAACTGTCCTCGAATTAGCTAACCTTTACAGAAATGACAAAACTAAGTGTTTTATTTTTTCAGATGACCAAGAACAAAAAACTACTCCATCGGCTTAAAAATTACAACATTTTTACTTTGTTCAATTTCAGCTTGATTCAATTTCATTTTCACAAATTTCCCTTGTAAATACTTTTTAGTTTGATTTTTATAATACTTACTAAACACATTCCCAGATTGACCAGTTGGAATAATTGCTAAGCTATTTTCTATATCAGAAAAATCGATAACCCTTCTTGTAGATGGTCCTGCAGTTACCTTATAATACCCTGTACTATCTAATTTAAAAATCTGATTATTTATCACTTCATTTCCTCCAATAGTTTCATAAGGCCCTAAATTAAATAGTTTACGCAACAATCCACCGGCTTTACCTATTGCATGCTCATATTCTACAGAAAAAACTCTGTTCCAAGTCCAATTATCTACATTTTCACCTAACTGATTTTGCAAAAATAAAAAAGACTTTTTAAAAGACCTCAACCCAATATCGCTTCTTGTTTCAACTTTATCTTTCGTAGAAATATTATCCCACCAAACAGAATGCTCTCTATTTATTTGATTTGGCAATACTTCATCCTGCAATTGCGAATTGATAAACAACTCGAAACTATCACCCAATTCATCTTTATAAGTCGCACTTAAAAACTCATATAAAAATCGATTGTAAATTGTTGGTCCGACAGCTGTTTTTAAATAGTTTCCATCCCAATTTTCAAGTACAGAAAATGCTTTTCTTTCCGATGCAGACAAATCAGACTTATCTACACTTTTTAACAAATCACGAATAATATTAGGCACGGTAGACGACTTCACATCATAAGTCATATTCGCAACATCTTCTTTTGTAAAATCATTCTTATTATCTAATAATTCTACAATTCTTTTAGCTCTATCCTGCGGCTGATAATAACCAGGATACAATTTCCCTCTTACAGAATCTACTTGATTATTGGCCGAATACACATAGTTCCAACTTGGGTTTATAGCTTGCGGATTTTCTTCAAAAGGTAAAAACTCTAAAATCTCATCATTACCAGAAGCTCCATTTAAATAAGTCTTATAAGACAAACTATCTCTTAACTGATACAATCTTGCTGAAGAAAACCAAGCAATATTATCTTTTGCATCACCATACATTACATTCAATCCCGGTGCGTGAATTCTAGCAACTCCACTTTTAAAATCTGACATAGAGTTTGCATGAGACATTTTATAAGAAACATCTAACATTTCATTAGGTAATTGCGTGTACACCCAATTCATAGCAATAGGCCTATCATCTATAATATGTGTTATTAAATTATTCATTATAGGTCCATGTTTACTTACTTTAACCTGAAAAGTAGTATCCGCTTCATTCTTTATACGAATAGTTTTATCTCGAATCTCATATTTTTTATAACCATCTTTGGTTTTGTATTCTGCTGCATCCGCAGGATTATTTTCTTCTACATAAAAATTTAAATCATCATTTGCCAACATCGTTAAACCATAGGCATACTCTCTATTATGTCCCAATAAAGGAAATGGCATTAAAGCAATATTGAATCCATAAATTTCAAAATCTGGTGTTTTTATATGGTTTTGATACCAAACTGAAGGTTGCGAAAACCCAATGTGTGGATCGTTTTCAAAAATCACTTTTCCGTTCTTCGTTTTTTCTGGACCTAGAATCCAAGCATTACTACCAATAAAAGGAGAAACAGGTAAATCGTCCATAATTGCAGCTACTGATTTAGAAAATGTTGCTTCAACTTTAGTTGGAATACTTGTTCTGTTAATTGTTAAATACTCATTATTAATATTCAATAATTCATTCAAATAAGAATCTCCAAGTTTTTCTTTAATTTCAGTTAATAAAGGATCTGTTTTATGAGCAACGGCAAAACTAAAAGACATATAACCAAAAACATTATAAATATCTTTCATCGTATATTTTTCTTTCTCCACTCCTACCAACGTAAATTCTAAAGGTGTTTTTCCTTCTTCTATATATTGATTAATTCCATCTAAATAAGACTGCGTTAAAATATAAGATTGAGTCGTTTTATCTAAACCAGCAATTGTTACCTCTGCAGCTTCTTCAATTCCTAATCCTCCAAAAAACTGATCTACGCTCACCAAATCCTTTCCAAAAATCTCAGACAATCTTCCTGATGCAATTCTTCGCATTAATTCCATTTGCCACAATCTTTCTTGCGCATGCACATATCCTAAGGCAACATAAGCATCTTCTTGATTTTGAGCATTGATATGAGGCACTCCAATATCATCAAAATAAACGGTTACTTCTTCAGAAATATTTTTCAATTCTAACTCCCCAGAATATTTTGGATGATATGTTGTAGAGTACAACCAAACAGAAACCACTAGCAAGACTACAAGAATTAACAGAATTTTAAAAAAACGTCCTAAAAACTTCATAAAATTGATTTTTTTCAAAGATAACAGAATTATTATTTACGGATAACTACAAAGAAAATGAAAGTAAGTTCGTATTTTTGATGAGCAAAATTTTTTATATGAAAAAAATTCAAATGGTTGACCTACAAGGTCAATATCAACAAATAAAAGAAGCTGTAAATTCTTCTATAGAACAAGTTTTAGATACTTCAGCATACATCAATGGACCTTTAGTTCATGAATTTCAGGCAGATTTAGAGAAATACCTAGGTGTAAAGCACGTAATTCCTTGTGCCAACGGAACAGATGCATTGCAAATAGCAATGATGGGACTAGGTTTAGAACAAGGTGATGAAGTGATAACTGCCGATTTTACTTTTGCAGCAACTGTAGAAGTAATTGCATTGTTAAAACTAACTCCTGTTTTAGTAGATGTAGATGCAGAAACCTACAACATAGATATTGAAGCTTTAAAAAGAGCGATTACTCCAAAAACAAAGGCCATTGTACCTGTTCATTTATTCGGACAAGTAGCAAATATGGATGCTGTTATGGAAATTGCAAAAGAACACAATCTTTTTATAATTGAAGACAATGCACAAGCAATTGGAGCAGATTACACCTTTAAAGACGGAACAAAAAAGAAAGCAGGTACTATTGGAAACGTAGGAACAACTTCTTTTTTCCCATCTAAAAACTTAGGTTGTTATGGTGATGGTGGTGCAATTTTCACAAATGATGACGCATTAGCACATACAATTAGAGGAATTGTAAATCACGGAATGTACACGCGCTATTACCATGATGTAGTAGGTGTAAATTCTCGTTTAGATTCTATACAAGCCGGAGTTTTAAAAGCAAAATTACCACTTTTAGATACTTATTGTGAAGCAAGAAGAAATGCTGCTCGTTTTTACAACAAAGCATTATCCGTTTCAGAACACATTATTACACCTGTAACAAATTCGAACGCAACACAAAGTTGTGGAGAAATTTGCGATACTTGCGATTGCCATGTTTTTCATCAATATACATTGCAAATTACAAACGGAAAAAGAGATGCATTGCACAAACATTTGTTAGAAAGCGGAATTCCGAATGCGATATACTATCCTGTAGCTTTACATTCTCAAAAAGCGTATGCAGATACTCGTTACAACGAAAGTGATTTCCCAGTTACTAATGAGTTGATAAAAACAGTAATTTCTTTACCAATGCACACAGAGCTAGACAAAGAACAGTTAGAGTTTATTACAAAGACTATTTTAGATTTTGTAAACTAAAAAGGACAGCATTGTTATTTAGAGGAAAAACAACATTGCTATCTTATAATAACCAAACATATTACTGCATTACAATTCCTCTTAATGATGCATAAATAAAACAGAATGAAAAGAATATTAGTAACAGGAGGATTAGGATTTATTGGTTCTCACACCGTTGTAGAATTACAAAACGAAGGTTTTGAAGTAGTAATTATCGATGATTTATCGAACACATCTATCGGTGTACTAGATAACATTACATCTATAACAGGTATTAAGCCAGATTTTCATCAAATCGATTTAAGAATTAAAAGTGATGTAAAAAGCTTTTTCGAAAACAACAAAGTAGACGGTATTATTCACTTTGCTGCTTTTAAAGCTGTTGGAGAAAGCATGCACAAACCTTTAGATTACTACGAAAACAACTTAGGTTCTTTAGTATATTTATTACAAGAAATGAGAGACAGAAAGTTAGATAACTTTATTTTCTCTTCTTCTTGTACAGTTTACGGACAAGCAGATGAATTGCCTATTACAGAAAATGCACCTGTAAAAGCAGCAGAATCTACTTACGGAAACACCAAACAAATTGGCGAAGAAATTTTAAGTGATGCGAGTAGAGCACATGGTTTAAATATTATCGCATTAAGATATTTTAATCCAATTGGAGCACATCCATCTATTAAGATTGGAGAATTACCTTTAGGAGTTCCTCAAAACTTAATACCTTATATTACACAAACCGCTGCAGGTATGCGTGATGAATTGTCTGTTTTTGGTGATGATTATGATACCGTAGACGGAACAGCTGTTCGTGATTATATTCACGTAGTAGATTTAGCAAAAGCACACATTGCTGCATTACAACGTTTGATTAAAAAGAACAATAAAAAAGCTTTTGAGTACTTTAACGTGGGTACAGGAACCGGTAGTTCTGTTTTAGAAGTAATTAAAGCTTTTGAAAAAGCTTCTGGAAAATCTTTAAATTATAAAATTGTTCCTAGAAGAGAAGGTGATATTACTGCTGCTTTTGCAGACACAACTATTGCAAATAAAGAGTTGAACTGGAAAACAGAAAAAACGCTAGAAGAAGCATTAGCGTCTTCTTGGAAATGGCAATTAGCTCAAAAATAAAATTCTTAAAAACTCCAATCTTTACCGATTGGAGTTTTTTTTTCTTTAGAATGTTTCAGTTCTTTTTTAACAACGAGTTGAAAAACCTAAACCTATATAGGTTTTACCTAATGTAATTAACTTTAGAAATGTCAGTTCTAGTGATTCCGATTTTGGGAGAAATTTTATAGAGAACTCATATAAAAGCTAAATATTCAATAAATTAATGCTATAATTTATCAAACCTATTTTTCATGAAGATTTCAGGGAAGCGTTATTTAGATTACGCTTCGTTTATCAAATTAACCTTTGGAGAAAGGGTTCAAAAAATATCTTTAGACATTGGCTTTTCTTGTCCTAATAGAGATGGTTCTAAAGGTTACGGAGGTTGCACCTATTGCAACAACGATACCTTTAACCCAGATTATTGCGAACCCAACAAAAGTGTAAAACAACAATTAGAAGAAGGTATTTCTCGGTTTTCTACCAAATATAAAACGCAACAATATTTAGCCTATTTTCAAGCTTATACAAATACCTACTCAGATTTTGAAACCTTAAAGAAAATGTACGAGGAAGCGTTAAGTATTCCTAATGTTATTGGTTTGGTTATTGGAACAAGACCCGATTGTATTTCTGATGAAGTGATCGATTACTTATCCTTTTTATCAAAAACATATTTTATCTCTCTAGAATTCGGAGTGGAAAGCACCTCAAACAAAACGTTAGAAAAAGTAAACAGGTGTCATTCTTATGATGATAGTATTGCTACTTTTAATAAATGTAAAAACAGGGATTTTCATTTAGGCGCACATTTAATTATCGGTTTACCAGGAGAAACCAAAGAAGATTTGCTTAATCATGCCATTGAAATTTCGAAGCTACCTATAGACACTTTAAAACTGCACCATTTACAGATTGTAAAGCAATCTATCATGGCGTCTCAATACAAACGAAACCCAGAAGATTTTAATCTGTTTACACAAGAAAGCTATATTGCCTTTATAACCAAATTTGTTACTTTATTAAGACCAGATATTGTTATAGAGCGCTTTATTAGTCAAGCACCTATAGATTTGCTAATTGCTCCAAAATGGAACGGACTTAAAAACTTTGAAATGGTTGCTAAAATTGATAAACAACTTGAATTAGAAAATATTTGGCAAGGGAAGAATTATACATCTTATTTGAAAAATTAAGTATAAAAAACACTCTAATTTTCAACTTAAAAACAACCACAAAAGAGTTAATTTAGTTTGATTCTAAAATTAAAAAAAGCTAACTTAGTTAACTTCTGATATAAAACATTGAAACGATTTAATATTATTAGAGTTGTAGCACATAAAAAAAATTCTAAATGAAATCAAAGTACATATTAGTATTAAGTGTTTTATACTTACTGTATTCCTGTAAAGAAGAAAATAATAGCTTTGAGATTAGTTTAAATTCAAAGATTAAATTGGACACAATATATGTTTCCGAATTAATCACTAAAAAACCAATTACCAAAATTTATAAGGAGAACGAAATAAGAACTGTTCAAATAAATAGTCCTACTGTAGCCAACCTACACGATAAAAGATATAACAACCAATATCTGACTATATTAGCTCGAAATAAAGACTTGAATATATCGATTCTTTCAGATTCTACGATAATTACTAATAACAAGAGCGATTCTTTGGTCAACTATCTCTGGAAAAGTACTGTGCCATTTATATCTAAAAATAGTTCATTTATATTTAAAACTAAAAATACAGATTCTATTCTAATCTTATTTGAAAAATTTAGAACTAAAAGAGAAAATAAAATAAAGAAATTCAAAGAACAATTCAGTTCTGAAATAGCAGATATTTTATATTTCCAAAATGATGCAAGAATTTATTCATTTTTGTTTTTTTTAGGCAGAATATCTAAAGGGTTAAACCCAAATGATAGTTACTTTGATTTTATTAAAAATATTCCGGAAGTAAACGAAACATTAAAATCGCTTCCTGATATTTATCTCTATAAATATGAAATTGAGTATTTGAGAAAAAATAAATCGATAGAAAGTATTACTGATTTTTTAATGTTTATTGAAAAAAAGACAAATAATAAAGATTTAGCCGATTATTTAAAAGCAAACTACATTAAAGCATTGATTGAGAATCCATCATATTGGCAAAAACATGAAAAACTATTCAATACAGAAGTGTTATCTAAAGCTTTAAGTTCTGAAAAAAATAATACTTATCATTACATAATTGAACAACCTTCTTCTTCTTTTTATGCCTCTCAAAATGGAGAAATGGCATATTTATTTGATGCTCAAGATAAATTTGGAGAAAACTTTAATTTACAAAGCTTAAAAGGGAAGGTCCTTTTTATTGATGTTTGGGCTACATGGTGTGGACCTTGTATAAATCACAGACCAAGAGTAAAAGAATTTGCTGAAAAATTCAAAAACAATAATGATGTAGAAGTTTTATTTGTTTCAGTAGATTCATCAAAAGATAAATGGTTGTCTTTTATTGAAAAAGAAAATAATGAATTTGGGAAAAATCTATTTATAAGAAAAGGTATGCATACCGAATTTGGAAAAAATTATAATATTAAATCAATACCAAGATATATACTTATAGGTAAAGATGGAAAAATAATAAATTCAAATATTAATGAACCCTCAATTGCAGCTGAGAAAGAGATTGAAAAAGCATTAAAAGATAAATAACGTGCTAAACACCGTGTATAAAAAATTGCTTATTTTTAGCTTAGCCTAAGGCTGTTGCATTTTTACTCACTTCAATTTTCCTTCGGAAAATAGCCGTTCATAAAAATCGCAACTTTCCATAACACAACAACGTTAACGAAACCGAAAATCAATCACAAAAATAAAAACGAACTCTTGCTTGTTCGTTTTTACATTTTAAAGACTCATTAAACATTTCAATAACTCCCCATATCCAACTTCTATAAATTCGATTGTAACATTTTTAAATCTTACTATTTGCCCAAAATACAATGGATTTAAAAACTTTGAAATGGTTGCCCAAATTGACAAACAACTGGAGTCAGAAAATATTTGGTAAGGGAAGAATTATACATCTTATTTGAAAAATTAAGTATAAAAAACACTCTAATTTTCAGCTTAAAAACAACCACAAAAGAGTTAATTTAGTTTGATTCTAAAATTAAAAAAAGCTAACTTCGTTAGCTTCTGATATAAAACATTGCAATGATTTAATATCATAAGAGTTGCAAGTAATTGGCGAAATCACTCAACACAAAATAAAAAAGTATGAAAAATAAGATATTTGTAATTATACAAAGTTTAGGATTATTATTTTTTGGTTTAAATATTTTTTTTGAGTTTATAAAATTTGAAAACTCAAAAGTAAATCCAATTGGTATTGTAATAATTTGTGTTATTTCACTATTATTTACCTTAAAAAAGAAGAAAAGTACAGCATAAAAATTATGAACACTCTCTCGCTCGTCAACAAAATTAAATTTATGAATTGTGGGAATTGCAAAACGTGTGAATTTACTCAAACTCTGAAAATTAAATTGGCGGAATTATCACTCAAAATCGGAATTTAGAAAGTTTGCGGAATTGAAAAATATTATAAATTAGAAAAAATAACATTATGAATAAATCACAAATTAAGGGAATTGCAGTTTTGATTTTCGCAATTATAGCATATTTATTACTTGATAATAGTTTTATGAAGACAGCTTCAGGATTTTTATGTGCTGTAGGTTTAGGATTAATTTTAAAATGGATTCCATTCAAAAAACAAAACTCAACTGAATAATTAAAAATCGGAATAAAAACAACGAAATGCCAACAATGTATAAAAAGCATAGGGCTTTTGTCTTAATTCCAAAGTTCTGTGTTTATTTACAAAGTCCGCTAAATATAAAATTTGGCATTTAAATCCGAAAATATAAAATCAAAATATTTATATTTAGCTAAGTGTTAAACCCGAAACGATAGTGCTTATCTACTGCCCTACGTTTCTTATACCAATCCGTTAACGAAACCGAAAATCAATCACAAAAATAAAAACGAACTCTTTCTTGTTCGTTTTTTCATTTTAAAGACTCATTAAACATTTCAATAACTCCCCATATCCAACTTCTATAAATTCGATTGTAACATTTTTAAATCTTACTATTTGTCCAAAATACAACGGACTTAAAAACTTTGAAATGGTTGCCCAAATTGACAAACAACTGGAGTTAGAAAATATTTGGCAAGGGAAGGATTATACGGAGATTGAGAATATTAAACAAGTTGTAAATGTTAGTTTAAAAAAATAGCAGAAACATACTTGGTATGATTAATCGTTAAAATAAAAATCTAAAATAATTCTAGATCTATTTAGTTCGTTGTAATTTTGCGATTCCTAAATTTAACAACAATAAATCATGAATAAAATCTTAAATCAGACTTATCCTTTCCTTATACTCTCTTTAATTTTATTCAGTTGCAAAACTAGTCAAAAGAATAAATTTGAACTGCAACAAGGAGACTTACTATTTCAAAACACAGGAACAGGTGAAATAGACAATGCTATTAAAAACGTAACGGCAACTTCAGTTTCTAAAAACTATTCGCATGTTGGTATGGCAATGCAAAAAAATAAAGAATGGTTTGTAGTAGAAGCGATACCAAAAGAAGGTATTCGTCAGACTCCATTGCAAAAGTTTCTGAATAGAAATAAAAATAAACTCAATAAATCTCAAACCACAGTGGCTAGACTAGATAGTTATTACCAGCCTTATATTTCTAAAGCAATAGCCTATGGTATTGAAAGAATAAAAACACCTTATGATGAGATTTTTTTATGGGATGACAATTCTTATTATTGTTCCGAATTAGTTTATAAAATGTTTTCTTCTCAAGACTTACCTAAAGACTCTATTCCTTTTCTTACGCACCCAATGACATTTAACGACAGCACAGGAAACCCTATGCCTAGTTGGAAAAAATACTATGAAACACGCAACCAACCAATTCCTGAAGGAATTGAAGGAACGAACCCGAACTTAATGGCTAGCAGTCCTTTCATCACATTTGTACATGATTATGAAAATGAATAACGCGTAACTTCTTTTCTATAAACAATTGACGCCGTCAGCAATAATTAAAACTCGTTTTGCTGCTTAATTTATAAGTTTAGAATATTTAATAGGTACATCAATCTCCTATTTTATGAAGTATGATCATGAAAGCAAATAAAGGTAGAAAAAAATCTCTATCTAAATCCGATTGATTATTTGACAAATAATTTATAGCTAAGTTTTAGCACACTTACAGAAATAACTCAGAATTCATCCAAACAAGAAACAAAAAACATTAATTACAAGTAATTCTCAAGCTATTCAATCAGTTTTCTGCTTTTTAATGTTCTTATATGATAATTATATCACCCTTAGAATATCATATCCATAAAACCTTCTTGTAATGTTTTACATATTCATGTTTCTTCACCCTTTTATCGGATTTTAACAGTTATAAATAGACAGCCCTTTCAAATCACAATAAATTTGCAGCCGATTTATTAATGATACTAGAAAACATGAAACTGATTAAAATTAAAAGAAAAACACGCCTAGAAAAACGATTTACGCCCAAAATGGGAAAACTACACACCAATGTAACCTACATTCAAAAAAGATTATTTAATATCATACCTATAGAAACGGTACACAAATATAGAGAAACATATTACGGAGAAATTAAAGCTTGTGAAGACTGCGTTTTATCTAAATAATATTCAAAATCCTAAACTAAAGTTTAGGATTTTTTTTGCATTATATTTAACAATACAAAAAATATGACCATCAATAAATAATAGTATTTTTAAAAGCTTAAAAATCAACCTAAATGAAAAAAATATTACTTGTATTCTTAGCAACAACTTGCTTATTAAGTTGTAAAAAATCATCCGAAGAAAAAACACCAGAACTGAGTATCAATTATAAAAAAATTGAATTAGAAAATGGCTTAGACGTTGTTTTTCATGTAGATAAATCAGATCCTGTTGTAGCAGTAGAATTAATGGTTCATGTTGGTTCTGCAAGAGAAGTGGAAGGTAGAACTGGTTTTGCTCATTTATTTGAACATTTATTATTCTTAGAATCAGAAAATTTAGGAAAAGGTGGATTGGATAAAATGAGTGCAAGAATTGGTGGTTCTGGTGCTAATGGATCTACTTCTAGAGACAGAACAAACTACTTACAAACGGTACCAAAAGATGGTCTAGAAAAAATGATTTGGGCAGAAGCCGACAAATTAGGCTATTTTATAAACACCGTTACAGACCCCGTTTTAGCAAAAGAAAAACAAGTTGTTAAAAACGAAAAAAGACAAAGTATAGACAACAGGCCGTACGGACATAACCAATATGTAATTGGTAAAAACTTATACCCAAAAGACCATCCATATAACTGGCAAGTTATTGGCTCTTTAGAAGACTTACAAAATGCAACATTACAAGACGTAAAAGATTTTTATAAGAAATGGTATGTACCAAACAATGCTACTTTGGTATTATCTGGAGATATAGATATTGCACAAGCTACAGAATGGGTTCACAAATATTTTGATGAAATACCTAAAGGTGATGACATTCCTGCGCTAGAAAAAAGACCAGGAAAAGTAGATACAATTAAGTCTTTATATTATGAAGATAACTTTGCTAGAGTTCCGCAATTAACAATGGTTTGGCCAACAGTAGAACAATACAACCCAGACTCTTATGCGCTAGATGTATTGTCTCAATATTTAACAGATGGTAAATCTGCACCTCTTAATCAAGTTTTAGTTGATGATTTAAAATTGACATCTAGAACTGGTATGTACAGCAGAAATTCTGAATTGGCAGGAGAAATTCAGATTTCGATAAGAGCTTTTAATAATGTAAAATTAGACGATGTAAAAGCTGGAGTTGAAAAAGGATTGTCAAAGTTTGAAACTGAAGGAATTTCAGAAAAAGATTTAAACAGAATAAAAGCAGGTCAGGAAACTAATTTTTACGCAGGCCTTTCTAGCGTTTTAGGTAAAGGAACAAATTTAGCTTCTTACAATACCTATTTAGGCAACCCTGGCTTTGTTACAGAAGATATTAAGAGAACATTATCTGTTACCACAGCAGATGTAATGCGTGTTTATAATACATACATCAAAAATAAAAATTACATAGCAACAAGTTTTGTTCCTAAAAGTAATGCCGAATTAGCGCTGACAAATTCTGAATTAGCAGATGTTGTTGAAGAGAAAATTGTAACAGGTGCAGAAGAAAATTTTGATCCTAAAATTGCAGCAACGTACGAGAAAACACCTTCTACTTTTGATAGAAGCGTAGAACCAAATTATGGCGAAACTCCATCTTTAGCAGTTCCTAAAGTATATGAAAGTAGTTTAGAGAATGGTTTAAGAATCTTTGGAATTGAAAATGACGAAGTGCCTTTAGTACAGTTCAATATTACTATTGATGGTGGGCAATTATTAGAATCTATGGACAAATTAGGTGTTGCTAACTTAACTGCAGATTTATTAAATAAAGGAACCAAAAACAAAAGCGTAAAAGAATTAGAAGAAGCTATTCAAGAATTAGGCGCTTCTATTTATGTGTATTCAGATGTTGAAAACATAACTTTAAGCGGAACAACCTTAGCTAAAAACTATGATAAAACATTAGCTTTAGCCCAAGAAATTTTATTAGAACCAAGGTTCGATGAAAACGAATTCGATTTACTAAAAAAAGCAACCATTGCTAATTTACGTCAGCAAGAAGCGAGCCCTAATTCTGTAGCAAGAAATGCTTATAACGAGTTAATTTACGGAAAAGAAAACATCCGTTCTAAAAATATTTTAGGAACAACAACATCCGTAGAAACAATTTCTATAGAAGATTTAAAAACGTATTACAACAAGTACATTTCTCCTTCTGTAGCTAAAATGTTGGTTGTAGGTGATATTTCTAAAGAAAAAGTAATTGCTTCTTTAACAACACTAAACACTAATTGGAAAGCTAAAGAAGTTACCATTCCAACTTATAAGACACCAGATACACCAACAAAACCAGCTGTTTATTTTTATGACATTCCGAATGCAAAACAATCTGTTTTACAATTTGGTGCTCCAGCTTTGGCGGCAACGGATAAAGATTTTTACGCAGCTTCTGTGATGAATTATATTTTAGGTGGCGGTGGTTTTGCTTCTCGTTTAACACAAGAATTACGTGAAGGAAAAGGATATACGTACGGAGTTCGTTCTGGGTTTTCTGGAACAAAAGCAAAAGGTGCTTTTACCGTTTCTAGTAGTGTACGTTCTAATGTTACTTTAGAATCTGCTCAATTAGTAAAGCAAATTTTAGAAGAATACCCAACTACTTTTTCTGATAAAGATTTAGAAACCACAAAAAGTTTCTTAATTAAAAGTAACGCACGAGCTTTTGAAACTTCTAGAGCAAAACTAAATATGTTGTCTAATATTAGTAATTATGGTTGGAGTGCTGATTATGTAAAAGACCAAGAAAATACGGTTAACAACATGACCAAAGAACAAATTACAGCATTAGCTAACAAATATGTGAATCCTAATAAAATGATTTGGTTAGTTGTGGGTGATGCAGAAACTCAACTAGAAAGAATGAAAGAACTGGGTTATGGAGAACCAATTTTATTGAACAAAAGAGCTGAGAAAATCAAGAATTAGCTTTAAAAATATTTTTATAAAATCCCCAATTTCAAAATTGAAATTGGGGATTTTTTTGTTTTATAAATTACTCCACCAAAAAACTAAATTAACAATAAAGCACATAAAACAGTCTCAATCATTTTTACAAAAAATCGAAATTAAAAATAACCACAAAAGAACTAATTTAGTTTGTTTCTAAGTTTTTTTAAAGCTAACTTCGTTAACTTCTGATATAAAACATTGAAACGATTTCATATCATTAGAGTTGTGTGTAATTTGAGAAATGACAGAAACCATATCAAATAATGAGAAATCTTTTAACATTTTGAATAAATTAATTCTGAATGGATTTTATGATGGAAATATAAGTCCCAACAGAATTGAATTGAATAGGAAATACGGATTATTTAATTCTGGTGGAAACCATAGAATAATCGGAATTTTGAATAATGAAAATAAATTTGAATTAAATTTTGACTTTAAGTTCCCTATGAATATAGCTGTGAAAATTGCAATCGGAATTGGAATAGTTTTCTCAATTATTTCTTTAGCTTATGGAAATTGGTTTTTACCTATTCCATTTTTTATCACACCATTTCTGATTACGTTTTTTGACTTTAGATTAAAAAAGAAAAAGGAAATTAATCTTCTTACTTCAAAGTTTATGGAAATATATAAATCGGAATATGAAACGAAATAAAAACTACACACAACACCGTGTAAAAAAATTGCTAAATTAGTGCACTAAAAGCAGTTGCATTTTTGCAAACAACAATTTTCCTACGGAAAATAGCCGTTCACAAAAATCGCAACTTTCATTACACAACAACGTTAACGAAACCGAAAATTCGGCCACAAAAAAAACGAACTCTCACGAGTTCGTTTTTTTAATATATAAATATTTTGCTAAAATCTATTCCGCTAATGTAGCTCCAGAAGCAGCAACGGATCTATCAATCTTACGCATTAAACCTTGTAAAACTTTACCAGGCCCAACCTCAATAAATTCCGTTCCACCATCAGCAATCATAGCTTGCACACATTGCGTCCATTTTACAGGCGCCGTTAACTGAGCAATTAAGTTTTCTTTAATTTCATCCGGACTCGTAACTGCTTTGGCAACTACGTTTTGGTATACAGCACAAGTAGGCTTGCTAAATACAGTCTCTTCAATTGCAGCTGCTAATTCAGCTCTTGCAGGCTCCATCATTGGCGAGTGAAATGCACCACCAACAGGTAATAATATAGCTCTCTTTGCTCCTTTTTCAGTTAAAACAGCACACGCTTTTTCAACCGCAGCAATTTCACCAGAAATAACCAATTGCCCTGGACAATTGTAGTTTGCAGCCACCACTACTCCATCAATTTCTGCACACGTTTCTTCAACTACATTGTCTTCCAATCCTAAAACTGCCGCCATGGTACTTGGTGCCGCTTCACATGCTTTTTGCATTGCCAAAGCACGTTTAGAAACTAATTTTAAACCGTCTTCAAAAGTTAAAACGCCGTTAGCAACTAAGGCAGATAATTCTCCTAAAGAGTGTCCTGCAACCATTTCTGGCTGAAAAGAATCGCCTAAAACTTTCGCTAAAATTACCGAATGTAAAAAGATTGCCGGCTGCGTAACTTTCGTTTCTTTCAACTGTTCCGCCGTTCCTTCAAACATAATATCTGTTATCGAGAAGCCTAAAATCTTGTTTGCTTTTTCAAAGTATTCTTGCGCCAATGCAGACTTTTCGTATAAATCCAATCCCATTCCTGTAAATTGCGCTCCTTGACCCGGAAAAATATATGCTTTCATAAATTGTAATTTTGTGTCGTTGTTTGTTTGATTAATTGTCTGCAAAAATAATCATTTTTATTGGAAGCTAATCCCACTAGGAGTTTATCTTGAACCTCCTCGAAAGGCAATCGCTTTTTTTATTACGAAACAGCATAAAAAAGAGCTCAAACATTAGTTTATACAGAGCGTAGTCGAAGTACTGCAATCTGGGCTAAACTTGTTTGCCAACTATTTGTAATCATAAAACAGTAAATAGATTTATCTTTAATAAAATTTTAATGGTGATCATATTCAAGAACTTCATTCAATGAGCAGGTATCAAAAATTTAACCATTCTATATTGCAAAACCTCAAAGTTTTTTAAAACCTTTGAGGTTTATGAATTAGGTAGCTTTGTAGTTATCAACCTATACATATTTATATTTTTAATGTACTAAAAGAACTACTTTTAAAAATAATATCAAATAACTAAATTATCAACTATTATTTGTAATCAACTTAAAAAATTTTCGTCTATATAATTAGAAAACAAAAATCAATGAAAAAAATACTTTTAGTAATCGTCACTCTTTTTGCATTATCAAATGCAAATGCGCAAACAGCAATATTTCATAATTTGTTACAAAATAACGTAACCAAAGACGGAGTTGTAGATTACAAATCACTGAAACAAGATCCAACAGAATTAAATAGTTATATTTCTTATTTAGAAAAAACGACTCCAGATAATTCATGGTCAAAAAACAAACAAAAAGCCTTTTGGATAAACGCCTACAATGCCTATACTCTTAAACTTATTTTAGACAATTACCCTTTAAAAAGCATTACAGACATCAAAGAAAACGGACTTATTGCTTGGAAAATACCGTTTGCTAAAGTTGGTGGAAAAACCTACACTTTAGATCATATAGAACATACCATTTTAAGAAAACAATTCTCAGATCCAAAAATACATGTTGGTGTAAATTGTGCTTCTGGTTCTTGTCCTAAATTAGGAAACAAAGCATTTACAGAAAAAAATGTAGAAGCAGAATTAACGCATTTAATGAAAGTTTTTGTAAACGATACTTCAAGAAATAAAATTACAGAAAACAACATTCAAATATCTTCTATTTTCGATTGGTTTAAAGAAGATTTTATCAAAAATGGTACAATTATCGATTTTTTAAACAAATATTCGGAAACTAAAATTAGCCCAGAAGCAAAAATTAGTTATCTAAAATATGATTGGTCTTTAAACGGAAAATAGTATTTTTATTTTTCAAATAAATATCAAAAACGATTATGATGTTGCACATTAAATAGAATTTGTAAGAAGCATAAAACACAACAAAGAACTTGGAAACAGGTTCTTTGTCTATTCTAAAAAGGGTTTAACAATTGTATAAAACAAAAAAAACTATAACTTTATAAATTAGTACAGGCCAACTTCGCTTTTAAGAATACTCTAAAAAAAATCGTTGTAGAAGTTAGGTTCAAATAACATCTACCAAAGGAGCAAATAAATATATAATGAAGAAAATTTTAATTCTCTTTCTACTGATAACATCAACACTATCTGCACAAAAGAAGTTAGATAAATTGTTGAACAAATTCAACAAGAACAATGTTCCTTATATTTATGTAGATACATTAGCAACTACAAAAACTTTTCTTTTAGACGCTAGGGAGCAAAAAGAATACAATGTCAGTCATTTAGAAAATGCGATACTTGTTGGTTTTGATCATTTTAACATCAACGAAACAATAGATAAATTACCTAAAAATAGAGATGCAAAAATTGTAGTGTATTGCTCTGTTGGTGTTCGTTCAGAAATTATTGCACATCAAATTATAGAAAAAGGCTATACAAATGTTTATAATCTTTTCGGAGGAATTTTTGAATGGAAAAATAACGGTTTTCAAGTAATAGATACCTTGGGTACCCCAACAGAGAAAGTCCACACTTATAATAAAGAATGGAGCAAATGGCTTACAAAAGGAGAGAAAGTTTATTAAATAAGTTTGCAGTAGACAGTTGCTGTTTTCAGTGATTAATCTTGTACTTAAAATAAAAATATATTAAAAAATTCTTACCACATTAAAACATAGCCTATGTTCCTTATGCTTCTATGTGGTAAAAACTTGATACATTAATGGAAAATAAAATAAATAGTGAAAATTTATTATTAATCTTCACCAGAAATCCAGAGTTAGGCAAAGCAAAAACACGTTTAGCAAAAACGGTTGGTGATGAAAAAGCTTTAGAAATCTATAAATTTTTATTAGAAAAAACACGTAATATTTCCTCTGAAGTAACATCTGATAAAGCGGTTTATTATTCTGTAAAAATTAGAGAAAACGATATTTGGGATGCCAGTAGCTATCAAAAACACCAACAAGTTGGAGAAGATTTAGGCTTTAGAATGTTAAATGCTTTTAAAAATAGTTTTGATGTGGGATATGAAAAAGTAATGATTATTGGTAGCGATTTATATGATTTAACATCAGAAAACATAGAAAATGCATTCCAACAATTAGACTCAAATGATGTGGTTTTAGGACCTGCAGAAGACGGTGGTTATTATCTTTTAGGAATGAATGCTTTACAAGAAAACATCTTTAAAAATAAAGACTGGGGAACGGCTTCAGTTAGAAAAGATACCTTAGCAGATTTACAAGATAAAGCAGTATTTTTGTTAGAGGAATTAAATGATGTGGATGTTTTTGAAGATATCGAGCATCATCCTGCATTTGCACAATTTTTACAATAACAAAAGTACCCTCGACTGCGCTCGACCATACAACAGATACTGAACTAAATTCAGCATACATGAAAAAACAACAATTACAAGAAACCATCGATTTTTTAAAATCAAACGGAATTACAAACCCAGAAATCGGAATTGTTTTAGGAACAGGATTAGGAAAGATAGTTGACGAAATTTCAATAGAAAAAGAAATTTCGTATTCAGATATTCCAAATTTTCCAGTAGCAACGGTAGAGTTCCATTCTGGTAAATTAATTTACGGAGAATTGTCTGGAAAAAAGGTACTTGTAATGGCAGGACGTTTTCACTTATACGAAGGTTATAATCCATGGGAGGTAACATACGGAATTAGAACTATGCACGGTTTAGGCATTAAAAACCTACTAATCTCTAATGCTTCAGGAGCCATTAACTTATCATACAAAAAAGGAGATTTAATGCTCATTGAAGATCACATTAATTTACAAGGAAGTTCTCCTTTAGCTTTTCAAGGAGCCAATACTTTTGGAAATATCTTTGCAGATATGCTAGCACCATATTCCGAAGAAATAAACACCAAAATTATAGCGGTTGCCAAAGAGCAAGGTATATTATTACACAAAGGTGTTTACACAAGTGTTTTAGGTCCGCAATTAGAAACTAGAGCAGAATATAGAATGTTGCAAATTTTAGAAACTGATGCCGTTGGTATGAGTACCGTTCCGGAAGTTATCGTTGCAAAACAACTCAACTTGCCTTGTGCGGCCATTTCTGTATTAACGGATGAATGTGATCCTAAAAATTTACAACCTGTAGATATTACAGAAATTATTGCTATTGCCGGTGAAGCAGAACCTAAAATGATTACGCTGTTTAAAGAGGTGATAAAAGTAATATAGTTTGGTTTAAACAAAATTAAAGTACGTCACAGCCCTTTCTAACCAACATATAAATAGCTAAAGACACTAAATAAAAGATACACAAAGAGATAAAATTTAATTCAGAAATTTCTAACACATATATAACTGTTAATTATTTCTTCATGTGATTTAAGTAAGATCTAAAAAGGTTATAAATAGATTTCTTAAATTACAATCTAATTAAGACCCTTCAGGTTTTAAAAACCTGAAGGGTCTGTTTTAAGAAAACAATCATGTTACGTGAAAAAATTGAACCTGGAAATTACTACCATATTTACAATAGAGGTAATAATGGTCAGGATATCTTTTTTGAAAAAATGAACTACACCTATTTTTTAGATTTAATTAAAAAATATCTTTTACCGGTTTCTAAAATCTATTCATTTTGTCTTCTAAAAAACCATTTTCATCTATTGTTGAGAATCAATGATAATTGTGAAACATCTTCGAAACATTTTTCAAATTTATTTAACGCTTACACCAAGTCTATAAATAAGAAATACGGTAGAACAGGAAGTTTATTTGAAAAACCTTTTAAAAGAATTAAAATTGAGAATGAAATTTACTTAAAACACTTGATTTTATACATTCACCTTAACCCAGAACATCATCAAATCTCTAAAGATTTTAGTAAATTCAAGTACTCTTCTTATCAATCTATTCTATCTAACAAAGAAACAAATATTGAAAGAAATGATGTTGTAAATTATTTTGATGGAAACGAAAATTTTAAAGAAACTCATTTAGAAAGGAAAATTATAATTACAGAAAAAAACAAAAATATCTTTTTAGAATAACAATAATTTTAAGATTCTTCAGGTTTCAAAAAACTGAAGGATCTATATTACCGACACAATGAATAAATACATCGACATCATAAAAAGTTCCTATTCTGATTATTGGAATTACGTAAAACAATCTGTTTTAATGGATCTTAATTGGGAGAACTATTTCTACGGATTAATTATTATTTCTCTAGTTGTTTGGGGATTGGAAGCTATTTTTCCTTGGCGAAAAAACCAATCATTATTTAGAAAAGACTTTTGGTTAGATACATTTTATATGTTCTTCAATTTCTTTATACTGAATTTAATTGTCCTCATCGCTTTATCTAATTCGGCTGCAGAATTGTTTAATGATATTTTAGGAATTGTAGGTTTGTCAATTGCAAATTTTCAATTGCTAGAAATTAACAAACTACCATTTTTTGCACGTATTTTTATCTTTTTCATTGTCGTAGATTTTGTACAGTGGTGGACGCACAGACTATTACACACGTTCGAGTTTCTTTGGAATTTTCACAAAGTACATCACTCAGTAAAAGAAATGGGCTTTGCTGCACACTTGAGATATCATTGGATGGAACCCGTAGTTTACAGTTCTTTAAAATACATTCCATTAGCAATTATTGGTGGATTTTCTGCACAAGATGTTGCTATAGTTCACTTTTTTAACATTTTTATTGGGCATTTAAACCACGCAAACATTAATTGGGATTACGGTTGGTTAAAATACATTTTAAACAATCCGAAAATGCACATTTGGCATCACGTTAAAGTATTACCAGAAGACAGAAAAAATGGTGTAAACTTCGGAATTACATTAAGTATTTGGGATTATATTTTTAAAACAAACTACATTCCGTATTCTGGTAGAGATATCGAATTAGGTTTTGAAGGTGATGAAGAATTCCCTAAAAACTTCATCGAACAAGAACTATATCCTATAGTAAAAAAGTAACTCTTTTTGTATCTTTATCACTTTTTAAAAACAACTATATGAAATATATTAAAATTCTATTTTTATTCCTTTTTGTACAAGTTTCTGCACAACAAGGTGGTATGTGGATTCCGTCTCTTTTAGAAGGAATGAATGAACAAGAAATGACTTCTTTAGGAAGTAAATTAACTGCAAAAGACATTTACGACGTCAACAATTCTAGCTTAAAAGATGCTATTGGGCATTTTAATGGAGGCTGTACTAGTGAAATTATTTCTCCAAAAGGTTTAATTTTAACCAATCATCATTGTGGATTTGGTCAAATTCAATCTCATTCTACCTTAGAAAATGATTATTTAAAAGATGGTTTTTGGGCGATGAATTTAGAACAAGAATTACCAAATCCTGGTTTATATATCGAGTTTATTGTACGTATAGAAGATGTTACAGACAGCGTTCTTGCAGGTGTAAATGACACTTTATCTGAAAGAGAGAAACAATCTATCATTACAAAAAATGGGAATGCTTTACAAAAAACAATTACCAAAGAAGCTTGGCAACAAACTAAAATAAAATCCTTTTTTCAAGGAAATCAATTCTTTTTATTTGTGACAGAGCGTTTTGATGATATTCGTTTAGTAGGTGCGCCTCCAACAAGTATTGGTAAATTTGGTAGCGACACAGACAACTGGGTTTTCCCGAGACATACTGGAGATTTTTCTATGTTCAGAATTTATGCAGATGCAAATAATCGCCCTGCAAAATACAGTAAAGACAACGTACCTTATACACCAAAACACTTTTTACCAATTTCTTTAGACGGTGTAGAAGAAGGAGATTTTACCTTAGTTTTTGGTTTTCCAGGAACTACAAATGAATACTTACCTGCTACTGCAATTAAGCATATTACTGAAGAGTACAACCCAACAAATATTGCCATTAGAGAAGCTGCATTAGAGGTTATTGATGCAAAAATGAAAGAGAGTGATGAGGTTCGTATTAAATATGCTTCTAAACAAGCTGGAATTGCAAATTCTTGGAAGAAATGGATTGGAGAAAATTTAGGAATTCAGAAAAGTAACGCTGTAGAAAAAAGACAAGCTTTTGAAGCTACATTTACAAAAGCCTTGGCAGAAAAAAACTTAACGGAAAAATATGGAAATATCCTTCCTGAATTTGATCGTTTATATAAAGAGTTTGCTCCTATCAACATTAAAAGAAGAAACTTTATTGAAGTCTTTTTGGTAACTAATGAGCTTATGAGCATGACTTTTAGAGCATATCAGTTTGAGCAAGCTATTAATAAAGATCCAAAGTCTTTTGACAAAGCAAAAGCTGCTATAGAAAGCACTTTAAAAGGTATTCACAAAAATTATGATGTAGATGTAGATAAAGGAGTATTCGAAAATGTAATGCCTTTTTATAACGAGAACGTTGATGCTAGTATTTATGAAAAAACAGCTTTCACAAATTTAGATACCGCTTTACAATTGTTTGATGGAAAAGCTAAAAAAGTGCTTAAAAACTTGAATAATGATGCTGCATATCAATATGCAAAACCAATGATTGAAGCTTTTTACAAGGATCTGAATAGAGAGTATCAACTAAAAAATGAACCGATTGTAGCTTTACAAAAAACCTACATGAAAGCATTGATGGAAGCATTGCCAAATGCGCGTTATTTTCCGGATGCAAACAGTACTTTACGTGTAACTTACGGACAAGTTAGAGGCTATGCTCCAAGAGATGCCGTCTACTATAATCCTGTTAGTTATTTAGATGGAGTTATTGAAAAGTATGTTCCTGGAGATTATGAATTTGATGTTCCAGAAAAGTTGAGAGAACTTCACAAAACTAAAAATTACGGACAATATGCAGATAAAAATGGTAAAGTTCCTGTGTGCTTTTTAGGTACAAATCACACAACAGGTGGTAATTCTGGAAGTCCTGCAATAGATGCTGAAGGAAACTTAGTCGGTCTAAATTTTGATAGAGTTTGGGAAGGAACCATGAGTGATATGAACTACGATCCTGAAATTTGTAGAAATATTATGGTAGATATTAGATATGTATTATTTATTGTTGATAAATATGCCGGAGCGACTCATTTAATTGATGAAATGACCATCGTATATCCGAAGAAAGATAAATAATTAAACTATATATTAAGTATTAAAAAAGGTTTAAGAAACATGAAAATAAATGTTTCTTAAACCTTTTTTTTTGTTGAAAATTCAGTGTATTTCTGTCACTAAATAGTAATACCACATAGTAGGTTTCGAAGTTGTTCCTCTTTGAGATGACTTAATACATTAACACATTCTAAAAAAAAAGAACTGGAACTATGAGATTCCTCTTCGTTCCTCATTCGGAATGACAATTATAACTATTTAATTACTTATTTCTACCTGTTTCATTCGGGTACAAACTTGGTAAACTATCACTTTGTACAAACTCTTTGGTATCAATATTTAAACCAGTTACTTTCCCTCTAAAAGCTGCACCTGTATCTACATTCCAAACATTTGCAATGTTTATTGGGTTTGGTTCATTGTAGTTTGTTGTTGGCGTATGTCCAATATAAATTTCTTTATAGTGTTGTATTCTTTTTGGATAAAATAAAGAGTCTTTTTCGATTCTAGAATCTAAAGCTAAAAGCATCTCCCACAAAGATCTATCTAAATAAAAGAGCTCTTTAAATTGCTCTTTTTCTACACCATGTAAAGAAGTAAAACCAGCATGTAAAAACAATCTATTTTCTGTATCTATATGATATAATGGTAAGTTCTCGAAAAAAGTGAGGTGCTGTTTTTTTTCTTCAACAGAGAAACCTTCATAACTTTCCATGGTCTCTTTACCTCCGTGTAAAAACCAAATAGGATTTACATCATTTGCATCTTTTAACCAATTCTGACACCAAACATCATGATTTCCTTTGATAAAAACACAGTCGAATTTTTGAGACAACTCTAGTAAAAGTTCTACAACTTGTGCAGATTCACTCCAACCATCTACATAGTCTCCCATGAAAATAATTCTATCTCCATCTTTTAATTCTAGCTTATTTAAAACCTGAATTAATGCTTTTAATCCTCCATGAATATCTCCAATTGCAAAAGTTCTCATCTAAATTTATTTTTGACAAAACTAAGTATTTTTATAAGAGAACAAGAATTGTAAGATTAAATTTAGATTACCAAACATTATTAACGGATAAAAGACATAAGACCACTTCGTTTTTAGAATCAAGAACCAAGACTTAGTTTCTACTACTTTACAAACACCCCGAACTTAAGCTAAAATTAGTTTGCCTTTTCTCAATAAAATTATTTCAAAAAACCAGGGTGTCATTTATAAAATACGTAAAACCACTTATTAAAAAAAGGATTAATCGGAAACTAATGAATACCGAACAAAAGTATTAATGTTTATAAACATTTTCTAGAGAATCTACTCTGCAGTAAAAGTTTCTTGAATCATCAGGTTTACCCAAAAATCATCACTTAAACCCATTACAGTTATTTTATAATCTTCATTTAAAATTAAGGCTTCTGGTGTCTCTAAATTTATTTTTGAAGTAACGTTCGAAGTATCATAATATTGAAACATTTTATCCTCTGTAAAAGTACCTGATAAAAAATCACTATCAGCATCCGTAATTATCTGTAAATATTCAACATTCTCTACATAAGAACCATCCGTCCAAGTAAATATCGGCATTAATGATTCCGAAGCATCTATGGTAAGATCCGTAAACCATTCTGTAGGCCTTGTTTGATTTTTAATTTTTACTGGATTAGAAATATGCAATGTTTCATCAATAATGTAGGTAACAATACACCAACTTTCTGCATCATCTGTTCTATTGTACCTTCTAAGTTCACCTCCATAAACAGCTTCATCTGTCAGCATTTTTCTTCTATAATTAGAAAAATCATTTTCATCAACCAACGTATTGTCTGTTTCATAATATCTCATGGCAGAAGAACCTGTTAAGAAATCATAATAAATATAAGAAAGACTCTGAGAACCACTGCTACTTGCTGCAAAAGCTAGCGCACTTTCAATAGTTTTTGTTGAATTTAAAGCCACATACTCTTCCAAGTTTCTTGGAACAAATGATTCTAGAATTACAGTATTTACCCAATAATCATCACTAATTGCCATCATTGTAAAAAGATACTCTGTGTCTTCTACCAAATCATCTGGCGTTACAGAACCGTTTAAAGAACTCTCTACATTAGACGTGTCATAATATTGAAATGTTTTATCTAAAGTATATGTTCCGGAAACAAAAGTTTCATCGTCTACTTCAGAAATAGCTTCAAAATAAATTACATTATCACTCACTCCAAAATCTGACCAAGTGAATTTTGGGGTTAATGTTGTTGGATATTCTATAGTAACTTCATCCGTCCAACTTGTTGGGTTTGTTGCATTTTTTAAACGAATTGGGTTCGATTTATGTAATTCGCCATCTAACATATATGTAACAATGCACCAATTTTCTTCGGAACCAGACCTAGAAAAACGCTTCAATTCTCCTTCATAAACATTTGTTGCAGTTAGATTCTGTCTTCTGTAATTAGAAAAATCTAATTGATCTACACTTAAGCTATCTGCTTCGTAATATCTAATATCTGTAGCTCCTTCTTCTGGTGCTGTATATATGTACGTTGTACTAGTGTCTCCACTTGCACTTGCTGCATATGCAAAAACGTCTCCTAAATCTGTGTTTGATGAAGTATCTATATATTCCTGTAAATTTCTTGGAACAGTAATATCGTTATCTTCGGTACAAGAAAATAAAAAAAAGCAAACAAAAACTGTTCTCAAAAAATTTTTAATAGTCATATCTTTTTAAATTTTAATCGTAATAATTGGCAAGGTAGAATGATTTGCAATATCCTCGGCAATACTTCCTGCAAAAATATGAGATAATCCTTTTCTACCATGCGTAATTACAGAAATTAAATCTGCTCCTAATGCATTCGAAAAATTTAGGATCCCTTTTTCTATAGTTCTATCGCAAACATAGTTTACATTAATCATTCTATGAACATCTCCTTCTGCTTTCAATAAAAAATTATTTGCCATTTTTTCCATTTCAGAAGTTGTTTTAAATTCTTCATTTGGTAAATTCACATATAAAATATGTTTTTGAGCATTTAAAAAGTCTAATGTTTTTAACATTCTTTGAAATCCAGGTATACTTTCTTCAGAAAAATCTGTGGCTACCACAATGTCTGAAAAATCGGCATTTACCATTTCATTTTTTATAACTAAAACCGGCAAGTTTGCAAATCGTACTACTTTTTCTGTATTAGAACCTACAAAAAATTCTTTTAGACCACTTGCTCCTTCAGATCCCATAATTATTAAATCTGCATTTAATTCTTTTGCAATATCATTTATCTCACTAAAAACTTTGAATTGTTTTATAACAGGAATAAGTTTTACACCTTCTAAAAAATCTTTTACCAGAAAATCTTTAAACTTTTTTTCTGCTAATTTTAAGAAAAAAATTGCTTTTTCATGCTGATTATCTTCGCTCTCCGTTAAAGAAATTTCTTGTAAATCTAACATGTGCAACGCGTAAACAGTTGCTTTGTATTTTTTGGCTAACAAAGCTGCCGTTTTTAAGGCATGCTCAGAATGTACAGAAAAGTCTATGGGTACAATTATTTTTTTCATGGTAGTAGTAGTTTTTAGTTAATATGCTAATTTAAGCGCTAATGACCTAAATACATAGGACATTCGTCATATTTTAGAATGCTAATTTTCTTGATATAATTTTCTAATTGTTGCTTCTGCTGGTTTATTTTGTGGTGTAAATCTATTATCGTTGCTTCCACCAACTTTATCGTGTTTATGAAACCACTTCCAGATAAAACCACCTGCAAACCATTCTTCTTTCCAAAACTGATTATGGATTGCCTGTAAACCATTTACCTGAGCTTGCAAATTTACACTACCTTCTACCCTATTTGCATCCCAAGGTTCTTTCCCGGTATAATCTACACTTCGGTAACCGAACTCTGTAAATAAAATTGGTTTCTTAAATTTCTCTTGAACTTGTAAAATTTCTTTTTTGTGAGGCTGCCAACTTAATTCTAACTCTTCTACAGAAGGTGTTTTTTTATCACTTAAAGGAAAGTAAGCATCTACACCAATAAAATCTAATTCATTCCAAAACATAACACGTTTATATTCATCCCAATTTGCAGCGTAAGTTAATTTTCCTTTGTAAACTTTTTTGATTTCTTTAATTAATTGATGCCAATATTCTGGTCTGTTCATTACAAACTTTTCTAATTCTGTACCAACACAAAATATGTCTGCATTAATTTCTTGTGCTGCTTTTGCATAAGTTAAGATAAAATCTGAATAAGAAACTTCTAATGCTTTCCAGTTTTCTTCAGAATCCATTTTTATATCACCTGTAAAAAAACCATGACCAACCCAAATTTGAGGTTTCACCATAATTTTTACATTCTTTTTCTGAAATTCTTCTGCATACTGCAATAAACCTCCTCTAGTTTCTCCAAACCATTGTCTGCTAGAATTAAAACCAACTTCAGGAAAAGAAAGGTCTCTAATAAATCCAAATGGCATTAATGCAACATAATTACTTTTCGCTTCTAAGACCGAATTTATATGTGTTTTATTTATTGTATCTCTTGAAGCAACAAAGCTTAATCCGTTTATTTTTTTCTGTTGACTATTGCATGATAACTGAATGAATATCAACAATAAAAAAAGGAGTTTATAGGTTTTCATATCGCCCGAAAATAGCTTTTTAATAAAACAATGCTCTTAAACCAATGTTAAAACTTTGTACCAATAGCATAAATATTCCGCATACTGATTTACTTTCTAATTTTTGTTTAATAATTGGCATATGTGGAGGATCTTAAATATTTCTTTAGAAAACAATCAAAATCATTAATTCATATTATTTTACCAACTACAAAACTTCTTCTTTTTTAAGTTCAGAAAGTATAAGATACGTACACGGACTACCATATTTAATAAGCTCGTCTATAAACTCTTGCAAATGTAATTGATCTCGAAGCGCTACACGCATATGAATATTATAAGGCCCCGTTATTCTAAAAACCTCTTGTACTTCTGGGTACGTAGTAATTTCTGATAAAATATAATTAAGCTTACCATCAAATATTTTTAACATTACAAATACCTCTAAGCCACTACCTAACATAGCGTGGTTTAATTTTATATTATATGCTTTTATAACTCCTAAATCTTCTAATTTCTGAACCCTTTCTCTTACAGAGGATGGTGAAAGTGCAATTTTTCTTCCTATTTCTGCAAATGAAGCCCTCGCATTCTTTTTTAATATTTCGATTATTTCCTTATCTATCTCACTAACCATTGATTCAAGTTTAATTCACTCAAAAATACATTTTTAAACTACATATATGGCGTTTAAACAAATTAATCCATTTTAGTTTTGAACCTCAATTAAATAATTTTACAGTAAATAAATAACTATTTCCTGATGAATATAACCGTCCTATTAATCTTAACAATTGGAATTTTTGTAGGATTTTACGTACAAACAGTAATTGGTTTTGCTGGATCTTTAATGGCATTACCTATTTTATTATTTGCGATAAAATTGCCAGATGCCATTGCGTATATCTCCATCTTCTATCTATTTTCTAGCATATTTTTAATTAGAAAAGAATATAAAAATATTGATAAAAAAATAATTTTAAAACTTGCAACCGCATCAATCATAGGAATTCTAACAGGTATTTTAGTACTCACTTTCTCCAACCCAATTGTACTAAAAAAAGCACTTGGAATTTTCATCTTATTTTATGTAGGATATGTATTATTTAGTAAAAAAAAGGTCATTTTAAACAACGGCGGCATTATTAGCTTTGGTGTTATGGCTGGATTTTTTTCCGGTGTTTTTTCTTCTGGAGGTCCGTTGCATGCTATTTGCATCGAAAATTCCGCAAAAAACATGAAAGTATTTAGAGCAACCATGATAGGAATTTCTGGTATTGTTTCTTTAACACGTGTTCCTGCTTTGGCAGTAAGTGGAATTTTAAATTTCAGCCATTTAAAGATGGCAGTATTAGTATTTCCTTTTTTTCTTTTTGCACAATTTTTAGGTAAACGAACTTTTACAAAAATTAATGAAAACGTGTTTAAAAAATCATTATTAGTTCTTTTATCCATTTCAGGAATTATGCTAATCTTTTAGTTAAGTATCTAAAAACAAGTAATACTAACCACAATTAATAAATACTTTCATCCATAAGATAACTATTTAAAAACTAAAATATTCTCCTTAATAACTTTCATATTGCATTCAACAAATACCGATTCCTTTATTTAAATCCATTCTAAATTAATCTATACAATTAAGTTCTTAACTTTAGCTTCGACTTAACCCTCAAGAATCAATCGCCCTATGAAACATATTGTAATAATCGGTAACGGAATTTCTGGAGTTACCACTGCGAGACATATCAGAAAAAATTCTGATCATAAAATAACAATCGTTTCCGCAGAAACTAAATATTTCTTTTCTAGAACCGCCCTTATGTATGTTTACATGGGACACATGAAGTTTGAACACACCCAACCTTATGAAAATTGGTTTTGGAAAAAAAATAGAATCGAGTTAAAAGAAGGATTAGTAAGTAAAGTACATACAGACAAAAAAGAATTGGAGTTTAGCGATGCTTCTACTCTTTCTTTTGACCAACTGATTATTGCAACAGGATCTAAACCCAATAAATTTGGATGGCCGGGTCAAGATCTAGAAGGTACATTGGGTATGTATCATAAACAAGATCTAGAAAAATTAGAAAAATATGCTCCCGATAATAAAGCTTGTAACAGAGCAGTAATTGTTGGTGGTGGATTGATTGGTATTGAATTAGCAGAAATGCTAAGAAGTAGAAAAATTCCAGTTACTTTTTTAGTAAGAGAAGATAGTTTCTGGAACGGAGTTTTACCTGCTCAAGAATCTGAAATGATCAACAATCATATAAAAGATCATCATATAGACTTACGTTTAAGTACCAACTTAAAAGAAATTAAATCTGATGAAAACGGACGTGTAAAATCAATTATTATTCAAGAAACAGGAGAAGAAATTCCTTGTAATGTAGTTGGTTTAACAGCTGGTGTTACACCAAATATAGATTTCTTAAAAGAATCTGGAATAGAGTTAGGTAGAGGTGTAAAAGTAAACCGATTTTTAGAAACCAACATAAAAGATATTTTTGCAATTGGTGATTGTGCAGAACAACACGAAGCAATTGGCCAACGTAGAAATATTGAAGCTGTTTGGTACACAGGTAGAATGATGGGAGAAGCTTTGGCGCAAACCATTTGCGGTAACAAAACAGCTTATAAACCTGGTCATTGGTTTAATTCTGCTAAATTTTTAGACATTGAATACCAAACGTATGGTTGGGTTTTTAGTGAAAGAAGTAGACAAGAAAATGAAACTTATTTTCAATGGCAACATCCAACAGACCATAAATGTATTACCATTTCTTTTGATAAAAACACCAATACCTTTTTAGGGATAAATACTTTTGGAATAAGAATGCGCCATGAAATTTTTGACAAATGGTTAACCGAAAACCAATCTATAGAACATGTATTAGAATATTTAGCCGATGCTAATTTTGATCCAGAATTCTTTAAATTACATGAAGCTGAAATTTTAGCAAAATTCAATACAGAAAACAACACCAATATTCAACCAAAAAAGAAAAGTTGGAAACGTATTTTTTCTCTTAATTAAAGAAAGACGTTTAAAGAAATCCAATTTTAACTCATAATACCCCATAATTATTTTGAAACTCATAAAACAATCAGGTTTAATAATTTTCTTAGCAGGATTAACCTTCTTTATAGCTACAGTTTTCACAGGTTCTTTTAACTTAAAACAAGCCGAATTAGATACTTTTATAAAAGAAAAAGGCTATAAAAGTGAAATTATAAAAGAAGAATTATCAAAGGCAATTGTAACACAAGAAAACTTAAATATTTTTCAATTCTCTAGCCGTGTAATTAATGCTTACGAAACCTCTAATAATCATTACGATGCATTAATTGCTAAATATGATTCAGAGAAAAATTGGGACGCAAAAGGAAAACAATTTCAATATAAAATCTCAGGAAAACCACATAGTGTCAGTTTTGAACTGGCAAAAAAATCTGGTAAAGGTTTTGCTGCAGACAATACAGGATGGGCATGGTTTTTAACCTTTGGTTTAGGTATTATTGGTGCACTTATGTTTATAATACCAGATGTAATTCTACTAGGTAAACCAGGAATTAAAAACGATGGAATTTTCTTAAGCGCAGTAACCAACCGTGGTTGGATTGGTTGGTTTACTTTTGTATTTTTAGTAACTTTTTATATTCTGCTTTATTTTTATCCAGATTTTATTGTAAACTGGGTGTATTTAGTCGATCCAATTAGTAAATCTCTTAGCGGTAACCCTGCTGGACAATGGTTTTTGTATGGATATTTATACTGTGTTGTTATGACAGTTATGGCAGTGAGAATGTATATAAAATACCGTCATAATAAATATCAAATATTAAGAACTACTTCTGTTTTATTCTTTCAAATTGTATTTGCATTTTTAATTCCAGAAATTTTAGTTCGTTTCGAAAAACCTTGGTACGATTTTAAAAACGCGTTCCCTTTAGATTACGACTTTTTCTTTAGATGGAATCTAGAAGAACTACTTGCTAGCGGTGGTTTTGGTTTATTCATATTAGTTTGGGGAGTTGTTTTAACTATTGTAGTTGTACCTGTAATGGTTTATTTCTTCGGAAAAAGATGGTACTGTTCTTGGGTTTGTGGTTGCGGTGGTTTAGCTGAAACTTTAGGAGATCCTTACAGACAAAACTCTAGTAAAACCTTACTTTCTTGGAGAGTAGAACGTATTGTAATTCATACTGTATTAATTTTTGTTTTAGTAATGACCGGTTTTGCTTTGTACACTTTCTTTACGCAAGAAAGTCAAGTTTTAGGTATTAAAACACAAACCATTCAAGATATTTATGGCTTTTTAATAGGTGCTATTTTTGCGGGAGTTATCGGTACAGGTTTCTACCCTATTTTTGGGAATAGAGTTTGGTGTCGTTTTGGTTGTCCGTTGGCTGCGTATTTAGGTTTTGTACAACGTTTTAAATCAAGATTTAGAATTACCACAAATGGTGGACAATGTATTTCTTGTGGAAACTGTTCTACGTATTGTGAGCAAGGAATTGATGTAAGAGCTTATGCACAAAAAGGAGAAAACATTGTACGTTCTAGTTGTGTTGGTTGTGGTATCTGTTCTGCAGTTTGCCCAAGAGGAGTTTTAAAATTAGAAAACGGACCAGAAGAAGGTAGAATTAATCCTACAGAAATTTTATTAGGAAATGATGTTGACTTAATGGATTTGATGAATAAAAAATAATAGTAAACTTTACGACTTATTTTAAAGCTATTTAAAGATATCCTGAAAAGCATTTCTTTAAGTTCGTAAGAAAACGAAACACATATTACTGAATGTAAAAATTCATTTTTTTATAATAAAAATAAAGCCACAAAATAATTTTTGTGGCTTTATAAATTAAACGAACCAAACACTCAATTTTATTATAGACTTGGTCATAAAACTCTATCTATCACCTAAACGATACCATTGATACTTGCCACAAATGGACGACAATATATTTCTTATAAAAACTGTTCTACGCATTGTAAGCTAGGAATTGATGCAAAAGCTTATCCACAACAAAAAGGAGTAAACATTATACATTATAGCTGTATTAGTTGTGGTTTGTGTTCTGCAATTTATCTAAGAGGAGTTTTAACACCATAAAAAGAACCCGAAGAAGGTCCAATTAATCCTATAGAAATTGTATAAGGAAACAATCTTAACGTAATGGATTTGATAGACAATACAAATAAATATCAAAATGATTGATGATAAATTCGTTTGGAATAAGAAGTAAAAGTAAACTTTACGACTTATTTTAAAGACGTTAAAAACATTTCTTTATGTTAGCAAGCAAACTAAACATAAATCCCTAAGTATAAAAATTCAATTTTTTGTAAAAAAATAAAGCCACAAAATAAATTTGTGGCTTTAAAAATCAAACTAAACTAACACTCTATTTTATTATAGATTTGGTAATAATACTCTATCTATTACGTGAACGATACCATTTGTAGTCTGTACATCTGGTATTACCATATTTGCAACTTCACCACCGTTACCTAAACCAGTAACCGTAAGTGTACCATTCGTAAAAGCACCTAAAGTTAAATCATCTCCTCCTAATGGAGATACTGCTCCTTCACTTAACTCTGAAGTAAATTTACCATCGTTTGCTATTACATGGTTTAAAAGTACTGATCTTACTACCTCTACAGGTAATTGACGAATATCTTCTGGTTTTGTAAAAGTTAATCCTAATGCAGTTCCTAAATCAACAAATGCTTGATCTGTAGGAGCAAATACTGTAAACGAAGGGCTACCTTCCGAAGCAGAAAGTGCTCCAGCTAAATCTGCATAAAGAACAGCTTCCACTAAATAAGTTAATTCTGGTGATGTAAAAACCTGAGCCGTTTGAAGTGCTATTGCAGTTTGTACAATATCAGCTCCAGAAGCAATCATAACTTTATCAATTACGTGTACAGTACCATTACTTGCCATAACATCGGTTGCTAATATTTTAGAACCATTGATATAAGTACCCCCATCACGAGTTACAAAACGTCTGTCAATTCCAAGAGCAGATGTTGAAGAAACATCAGCAGAAATTGCTGAATTAAGTAAGTTTCCATTAGAAACATGATATAATAATGTATTCGTCAAAAATGATTTTTGAAGTGCTCCTAAAGTATTTTCATTTAATCCTAATCTTGCAAAAGCATCATTAGTTGGTGCAAAAACGGTATAATCTCCAGAAACATCTCCTGGATTAGGGTTACTTAAAACAACAGCAACACCACCAGCTACAGCTGCAGCTTCTAACGTACTAAAATCTTGGTTTGTAACAGCAATATTAGCTACAGAAGGTAATTCTTCTTCGTAATTTGATGTTGTTTCACATGAACTTAATGTACTAATAGCCATCGCTGACATTAATATATATTTTGATATAGATAAATTTTTCATAATTGTATATATTTTTTTATTTATTGATTAAAATGAGTAAACAACACCACCGTAAACCCCTGTAGATTTCCCAACGTTTCTACCACTTACATAACTACTAACTCCCGCTGTTATACCCACAGATTCATCTAATGGCACAAAACCATTAACACCTATTCTTGTATAATTTACACGTGTTGCAGGAAAAAAGCCTTCAAAACCTTCGCCTAAAATATCAACACCATCTTTATCTGATAATTGGTTGGCAACAAACGCATCTACGTAAAATTTAGAGGATGCATACCCTAACTTTAATTCTGTGATAAAAGCATTTGGAACATCGTTACCTCTTAAACTGTAACCAGCCTGACCTGTTGCAAACATTCCTGAATCGTTTTTAAAAGTAGCAATACCAAAAGCACTAAATTTAGTCGATTCATTTCCAATAGCAATAATAGATTGTAAACCTTCATCTGCGTTGTAACTACCTAAAGGTGTTTCTAAACCAGCAGCTCCAATTAGAGATAAAGAGTTTTTATCAAAATCAAAAGTGTGAATTTTATACTTCGCATAAATTTTTAAATCTTGTAATCCTTTTCTTTCATTCTCAAAGCCATTATTAGCTAAAACTTCACTACTTGCATTTCCTTCAGATTTAATATAAGGTACATTTAATACAATATTAAAATTATCAGTAACACCAATTTCTCCGTATAAAGAAATACTTGTTGTAGTTACATCATTAAATACAGGTACTCCGTCTACCTCATTAGGCACTAAAAACACCTTACTATAAGATTCTTGAGAATAGGATAAAACCAAAGCGCCTTCTCCTGTTTTTTTCATAAATCCACTTACTGGGCTCTGAGCCATACAAATAGTGGTAAACATCATGCATAATCCTGCAAGAGTTCCAATATTATTCATTTTTTTAATTGTCATAATTGTTTTGTTTTAAATGTTAGTGACACCATACTTACGTAATAAAACAAGTGGCGGTTTTAAAATTTTTTAAAAAAACCTTAAATAAAAAAAATTACGTATGTATTATATACAAGAAATAAGCGACTACATAAAAGGTTAATGAGTTTATGAATTTTATTAATTAACCTATAAATAGCAACTAATTAATTTTAACACACTAAAGAACAAGAAACTATAAACAAAAAAATATGATTCTTAAATATGCATTATGCCTCTTTTTTATTTCAACCTATGCTCAAAAGGAAAAAGAATTTATTCAAAATTTTAATACACAAGGAAATTTACAATCTAAAGGATGGGTTCAAAATAATGAAAAGGTAGATTTTTGGACTTTTTATCATTCAAATGGGAACATTTCAAAAAAAGGTCATTTTAATCACGATAAAAAAAATGGATATTGGTACTTTTACACCGAAAATAAAATATTATTAAAAGAAGGTACTTATACGAATGATTCTGCTAATAATTGGTGGACCTTCTATACTAATAAAGAGAAGAAAAAAATTCAGTTTAAAAACGGTGTTAAAGATGGTTATGCATTAGTTTATAAAAATAATCGTCTAGAAAAAGCAGAGCATTATAGCGCAAACGAAAAAACTGGAGAGTGGACATCTTATTTTGTATTTAAGAAGGATAATCCAAATGTAAAATTTTAATGGATCAACTAATAAAAGTAATTATACCTGCTTATAACGAGCAAGATTCTATAGCAAATGTTATTAACGACATTCCTAAAATAGTAAATGAAGTTATTGTAATTAGCAACAACTCTACAGACAATACAGAAGTTAATGCAAAAAATGCAGGTGCAACTGTTTTAACAGAAACTAGAAAAGGATATGGTTTTGCTTGCTTAAAAGGAATGGAATACATTAGTCAGCAAGAAATAAAACCAACTATTATTGTGTTTTTAGATGGAGATTATTCTGATTACCCAGAACAGTTAACAGAAATAATTCACCCAATCTTACATGATAATATCGATTTTGTAATTGGTTCTCGTGTAAAAGATACGAGAGAAAGTGGTTCTATGACACCGCAACAGGTGTTTGGCAATTGGCTAGCTACTTTTTTAATGACGTTATTTTTTGGCGCAAAATATACAGATTTAGGTCCTTTTAGAGCTATAAAATATGATAAATTACTAGCTCTAAACATGGTAGACAAGACTTATGGTTGGACGGTAGAAATGCAATTAAAAGCATTAAAACAAAAATTAAGTTACGTAGAAATTCCTGTAAAATATAGAAATAGAATAGGCGTTTCTAAAGTATCAGGTACTGTAAAAGGAAGTATCTTTGCAGGAGTTAAAATATTAGGTTGGATTTTTAAATACAGTTTTAAATAGTGGTTATAGAATACATTATTATAATTATTTACTCGTTATCGTTATTGCTCATTTTTATGTATGCATTAGCGCAATTAAATTTGCTTTTAAATTATTTAAAAGCAAGAAAGAAAGTAGATAACTCAGAAAAATATAATTTCTCAAATACAAATGAGATTCCATTTATTACCATACAGTTACCCGTTTATAACGAGTTGTATGTAATGGAGCGCTTGTTAAAAAACATTGCGTTATTAGAATACCCAAGAGAAAAGTTAGAAATTCAGGTTTTAGACGATTCTACCGACGAATCTGTAGAAATTACCGCTAAACTTATCAAAGAAATTCAAGCACTTGGCATAGATATTCAGCATACTAGAAGAAGCAATAGACAAGGCTTTAAAGCAGGTGCGTTAAAAGAAGGTTTAAAAACAGCTAAAGGAGAATTCATTGCTATTTTTGATGCAGATTTTTTACCAGAACCAGATTGGTTATACAAAACTGTTCCCTATTTTAAGGATCCAGAAATTGGTGTTGTTCAAACACGCTGGGGACATATAAACAGAGATTATTCTACGCTTACCAAAATTCAGGCTTTTGCCTTAGACGCACACTTTACGTTAGAACAAGTGGGTAGAAATAGTCAGGGACATTTTATTAACTTTAATGGTACTGCTGGTCTTTGGAGGAAAGAATGTATTTATGATGCTGGTAACTGGGAAGGAGATACGCTTACAGAAGATTTAGATTTAAGTTATAGAGCACAATTAAAAAATTGGAAATTTAAATACCTAGAAGAAGTAGTTACACCTGCAGAATTACCTGTGGTAATTAGTGCTGCAAGATCTCAACAGTTTAGATGGAATAAAGGTGGCGCAGAGAATTTTCAGAAAATGATGAAACGTGTTATTAAAAGTAAAAACGTTCCTTTTAAAACTAAAATTCATAGTTTATTACACTTATTAAACAGTTCGATGTTTACGTGTATTTTCTTGGTAGCAGTTTTAAGTGTGCCTATGTTGTACATTAAAAATGAATATGCGCATCTAAAAATATACTTTTATGTCATGAGCTTTTTTGTAATAAGTTCACTTATCTTTTTTATTTGTTATTGGTTTATGTTTAAAGCAATTTACGGTGGCGGATTTGTAAAATTTATAAAATATATTGGCTCTTTTTTCACCTTTTTCTCCATTGCAATGGGTTTTTCTTTACACAATACAATTGCTGTTTTAGAAGGTCATTTAGGTAAAAAAAGTGAATTTATAAGAACTCCAAAATTTAATATTAATGGATTAAAAGGAGAATGGAAAAGCAATAAATACATTAAGAAAAAGCCCTCTTTTCATGTTATTTTAGAAGGTTTATTGGCGCTATATTTCGTTTTTGGTATGTACAGTGCATTTATTGTTGGGAACCAAGGTGGAGATTTCGGTTTATTTCCTTTTCACTTTATGCTTTTTATTGGGTATAGTTATGTATTCGTTAAATCAATATTTTCTAAAGCTTAATGTTGTCTTTTAATAAATACAAAGACCTATTCCTAATTTTAATTAGCACACTTTTATATATAACTTTTGCCTATTATTTAGAAAGAACAGAATTCTATAAACTTTTATTTTTATGGTTTTCACTTTTTACTTGTTTCTTTTTTTTGATCAAAAGCAAATCCATAAACACGTCAACTTTAATTGGATTAGTTATTCTTTTTAGGTTGATTTTCCTCTTTGCTATCCCAAATTTATCTCAAGATTTCTACAGATTTATTTGGGATGGACGTATGATTCTTGAAGGGTTGAATCCGTATTTATCGTTACCAAAAACCTACATTCAACAAGGTCTTCACCCAATAGCAGAAACATCTAATTTGTATGTTGGTATGGGCGAGATGAATGGAAGCCATTTTACTAATTACCCACCTATTAACCAGCTTTGTTTTTTAATAGCTGCGTTGTTTGCTAGTAAAAGTATATTTGGTTCTATTGTAGTTTTAAGGCTAATTATTATTCTTGCAGATATTGGAATCCTGTATTTCGGAAAGAAACTACTAGAAAGATTAAACTTGCCTGTAAAAAACATTTTTTTGTATGCATTAAATCCATTTATAATTATAGAAATGACGGGGAACTTGCATTTTGAGCCGGTTATGTTATTTTTCTTAATTTGGAGTTTTTACAAATTACATCAACAAAAATGGGTATGGGCCGCAGTACTTTTAGCTTGTTCTGTTTCCGTAAAGTTAATTCCGCTATTGTTTTTACCCTTGTTTTTTCAATGGTTTGTTCAAAAATCTTCTAATAAAGAAGAACTTACTTCTTCGAACACTCCCCTTAATACTTTTGGTGTAAAATGGATTCCTGCCTTCTCAGGAATAAAAAAACTAATAGGGTTTTATGCAATAACATTAACAACAATCATTATTTTATTTCTTCCTTTTTATTCATCAGAATTCATTAATAATTATGCTAATTCTGTTGGTTTATGGTTTAGAAACTTTGAATTTAATGCAAGTTTCTATTATATTTTTAGAGAAATTGGTTACCAATTTAGAGGCTATAATGAAATTGCAATTATTGGAAAAATCACTCCTATTTTAACTATTTTATTTCTTGTTATAATCACTTTTTTCAGAAAAAACAACACTATAATTCCATTAATTACAGCAATGTTATTTGGATTGTGTTTTTACTATTTTACAGCAACAACTGTACATCCTTGGTATCTAGCAACACCTTTAATTTTTTCTGTATTTACGAAGTATCGTTTTCCTGTAATTTGGACAATTGTAATTATTTTTAGCTATCAAGCCTATGCAAATATTCCTTGGAAAGAAAACCTTTGGTTTGTTGGTATAGAATACGTTATCCTCTATGGATTTCTACTTTTTGAGCTTCTAAAGAATCCTCAATATTATAAAATTGTAAAATAATCAATTTTAGCTATTATATTCCGAGAATTTTGTATTTTAGTCTTTAATTTTTGAATCAAATATGAAAAGACTTACCATAAAAGACATTGCTAAAGAATTTAATGTTTCTATTTCTACTGTTTCTAAAGCACTTAATGACAGTTATGAAATTAGCGTAAGTACAAAAGATAAAATTCAAAAATACGCTAAAGAGAAAAACTACAAACCTAACTTTAATGCACTAAGTTTAAAGAATAGACAGACCAAAACTATCGGAATTATCATTCCGAATATGTTAAACTATTTTTTTGCTCAGGTATTTAATGGTATCGAAAAAGTTGCCAACGACAGAGGGTATAAAATAATTTCATGTATTTCTAATGAATCTTTTAAGAAAGAAGTAGAAACTATTGAAATGCTTTCTAACGGAAGTATAGATGGTTTTATATTATCGCTTGCAGAAGAAACGGTTTCTAAAGGAGATTATAAACACTTTCAAGAAGTTTTAGACAATGACACTCCAATTGTTATGTTTGATAGAGTTGCAGAAAAATTAAAGTGCGACAAGGTAGTTACAGATAATTTTGACAGTGCAAGAAGTACCGTCTCTTATTTAGTAAAATCTGGTCATAAAAATATTGCCTTTATTTCTACAATGAATAATTTAGATATTGGAAGAAGAAGACAATTAGGTTATTTAAAAGGTTTGGAAGATTATAATCTTAAAGCCGAAAAAAACCTCATCATAAATATAGATGACAACTATAAAAACTACGAGAATATTTTAACTCCTATTTTTAAAGACAACACCATAGATAGTGTTATTGCTACAGATGAATCTTCTGCTATTGCAGCAATGAAAGTAGCTATAAAACAGGGACATAAAATTCCAGAAAACTTTTCCGTTATTTCCTTTTCTAACGGAATCTTAGCAAGACACTCTAGCCCAAGAATGACTACTGTTAGCCAACATGGAGAGATTATGGGAGCTACAGCTGCAGAAATGCTAATTAACAGATTAGAAGACAAATCTAAGGTTAAGAAAAAACATGAAACTGTTATTGTTAAAACAGATTTAGTTGAAAGAAATTCTACTAAAAACATATTATAATCTCACATCTATTTACAGCACAATGAATTTATCTAAAGTAAAATTAGTAGTTTCTGATATGGATGGAACATTACTAAACTCAAAAGGTGAAGTAAGTACCTTATTCTTTGACTTATTTAAACAACTGAAAGAAAAAAATATTACTTTTTGCGCTGCAAGCGGAAGACAATACAATAGCATTGTCTCTAAACTAGATGCCATTAAAAATAATATTTATGTAATTGCAGAAAATGGTGGAATTGCAAAAAAAAATGATGATTTATTAGTCTTAAATTTACTTTCTGCAGAGAAAATTAAAAAAATTCTTCCGATTTTAAAAAGTATAGAAAACTCTCATGTGGTTTTGTGTGGAAAAAATGGCGCATTTATAGATTCTAAAGATGAAGATTTTATTGATTTGTTTCAAGAATATTATACCAAATACCAAATTGTAGATGATTTATATAGCATTATAGACAACGAGGATTTCTTAAAAGTAGCAATTTATCATTTTACATCTTCAGAAGAATATGTATACCCACTTATAAAAGATTTTGATGAAGATTTATTAATTAAAATCTCAGGCAAAAACTGGCTAGATATTTCTGATAAAAAATCAAATAAAGGAAATGCTTTAAGAGAGGTTCAAAAAATCTTAAATATCACCAAAGAAGAAACGATGGTTTTTGGTGATTACCATAATGATATAGAAATGTTAAGAGAGGCCGATTTTAGTTTTTCTATGAAAAATGCTCATAAAGACATTACCAAAATTGCTAATTACGCTACCGAAAGTAATGATAACTATGGGGTAGAAAAGATATTAGCTCAATTAATAGAAGCTAAATAACAAACTTGCTTTTATCTAGTAAGCAAGTGTTGCCCAATAGATATTGTATTATCTTTTAAGCCGTTAATTTCTTTAAGAACCTCAACACTTATTTTAAATTTTCTAGAAATAGAATACAACGTATCTCCTTTTTTAACTTCATAGTATTTACTAATAGTTTTTTGGAGACCTTTATCCTCTATCACAACTTTTGTATTTTTACGATCAACATTAAAGCCATTGCTTTTTATTTTATCAAATTCATGCAACCTGTAGTCTTCAATAATTTTAATAAGCTTATTAGGGTATTGCCTATCTGTAGCATATCCTGCCCTTCTTAACCCTTTAGCCCAACCTTTATAATCATCACTATGATAATCAAACAAAAAAGCATACCTTCTTCTTTGTGTTAAAAAGGCAGAATGATCATCATAAGAAGATTCTACATACTGGTATTTTCTAAAGCATTCTCCTTTATGATCATCATCATGATAAACGCGTTGTCCTTGCCATTCACTATGACATTTTATACCAAAGTGATTGTTAGATTTTAAAGCCAATTCACTCCTTCCTCTGCCCGATTCTAAAATACCTTGGGCTAACGTAATACTGGCAGGAATTCTATGCAAGTGCATTTCTTTAACTGAAACTGCGGCATATTCTCTAATATAATCTAAAGTTTGTTTATTTAAGTTTGAGTTTTTAGTTATTAAATTTGTAGTTCGTTCTACTTCACTTGATGTAGGAATCTTTACAGGCTTTGGTTCATTTAAAACAACACCAGCATCCCTTTTAGTTCTACTAGCTTTTTTGCTAGACCCACAACTTGATAAAATTAATAAACTCACACAAAATAATACAACTCTTAACTTCATATACTTTTAATTATTGGCTCATTTTTCTTTTCTAACATCTGGTTAAATCCAGCTATCCCCTGAATTCCCCCAGTATGAATTGCTAAAATCTTAGTCCCTTCAGCAAAAAAATCTTTTTTAATTAAATCTATAATACCAAACACCATTTTACCCGTATAAATAGGATCTAATAGAACACCTGTTTTATCTGAAAAATCATTAATAAATGTAATTAATTCTTCACTATGTTTAGCATAACCTCCAAAATGATATCCTTTTTGTAATTTCCAATTATCATTTTTAATGGTATATTTTTTTATTTCTTCGGATAAAAAATTCCCTTTTAACGCTGGAAAACCTAGTACTTTCTGTTTCCTTTTTAATGTTTTTATCAAACCAGCTAACGTACCTCCAGTACCAACTGCTGCACACACATAATTAAATTGAGCGTCTTCTTTTGTTAAAATCTCTTCACAGCCATTCACTGCTAAAAAATTTGTTCCTCCTTCTGGAATTAAATAAAAATCACCCCATTTATTTTTCATTTTCTCTATAAAACCAAAAGACGTTTTTTGTCTGTATAATTCTCTAGAAACAAAATGAAATTTCATGCCATGTTCATGCGCAACCTTTAATGTTGGGTTTTCTTCTAAAGTTTGTTCTAAGTTCTTCCCCAATTCCTCACCTCTAATAATACCAAAGGTTTTTAAGCCTTCCATTTTACCAGCAACTGCAGTTGCAACAATATGATTAGAATACGCACCTCCAAAAGTAAGTACCGCCTTCTTTTTAAGCTTTTTAGCTTCTTCTAAATTGTATTTTAACTTTCTAAATTTATTACCCGAAACAAAAGGGTGAATTAAATCTTCTCTTTTTATAAAAAGTTCTATATTTTTTTCTTCTAAAATAGGAAGAAAAACTTGTTGGTTTTCAGCGATAAAATCACTCTCGAAAAAAGTTTGGTTTGTATTACTCAATGTTAAGAATTTGTTACCGCAAAAATAACAGATATTATTTTGATACCTACATAATCTTCACTTTTTAAAGTTAAAACTGCAACTTAACATACTTTTTAGAAGAAACAGACCCAAAACACCTTTAAATTAAACCCTTACCTAAAAACCTGCCATTAAAAAAGCTTACAAATAGTGGTTAAAGGAAGAAACAATTCTATTTAGATTTTAAAAATAGCTTATAATAACAGAAATAAGCACTTAAGTTTTTGAGAATCTCATATAAAACCGTCAAATATTTCTACATAAAAGGAATAAATCATTGCTTTTCCTACAAGGAAAAGTAAGCTTCTTTATACTTAGAAATAACTAATTATCACTCACAACAAAACCAAATAGTTGGTTCTTTTTAGCAATCATGAAATAAAACGAAATTTTAATCAGCATAAAATACTAAAATAGATAAATATTAAATCCTTTAACTACTGTTATAATGAAAGTTAACAACTAAAAAATAATTTATTATATTTTTTAACTCATGTATTTTCAATCAAAAAAAAGTATAATTTCACTTAAAATACATATCGCGATTATGCACCATAAATGAACAAATACATTGTTGCCAATCAACCAGAAAAATGGCTTTTTTCTATTGATAATATTACCGTAATTTCCTCACAAGAATATCTTACAAATCCCAAATATTCTACCATAAAAAAAGCGAGGATATTTAACCTTTGTAAAAACTACAGCTACCAATCTAAAGGCTACTATGTTTCTCTTTTAGCAGAAGCTAGAGGGCATTTAGCAATACCTACCGTAAAAAATATTGTAGATTTAAAAACATTAAAACTGGTAAAAATAGTTTCTGATGAGTTTGATGACGAAATTCAGCAAAGCTTAAAAAACATTAAATCGAGATCTTTTACTTTAAGTATTTACTTTGGTCAGAATGTTGCTCAAAAATACAAAGGATTAAGCAGCTTGTTTTACAAACATTTTCAAGTACCTTTTTTACGTGTAAATTTCAATTTCAACAATAAGTGGAACATACAAAGTATCAAAGCTATTTCTGAATCTGAAATACCAAATGAACACTTAGAAAGTGTCTATGAATTTGCCAACCAGTATTTTTCTAAAAAACGTTATGACACGCCTAAACTAACCACTTCAGATTTTGATTTGGCCATATTAGTAGACCCAAATGATCCTGCACCACCAAGCAATGCAAAAGCACTAAAAAAGTTTGTAGACATTGCCGAGAAAATGAATATTTATGCAGAAATTATTGAACCAAAAGATTTAAGCAGATTATCGTCTTTTGATGCTTTATTTATCCGCCAAAGTACCGAAGTTAATAATGAAGCCTATGCCTTTGCCCGTAAAGCACAGCAAGAAGGTATTGCAATTATAGATTACCCAGACGCTATTTTAAAATGCTGCAATAAGGTTTTTATGGCAGAAGCTTTAAACAATGCCAATATTGCGACTCCAAAAACAATTATAGTTCATAAAGACAATATGGACGCTGTTATTGATAATGTAGGTTTACCATGTGTGCTAAAGGCGCCAGATTCTACTTTTTCTTTTGGTGTAAAAAAAGCAAAAACAGAAAGTGAGTATTATGATTTAGTAAATGATATGCTTAAAGAATCTGAACTTATCATTGCGCAAGAGTTTTGCCCTTCTGATTACGATTGGAGAATTGGTATTATAGACGATAAACCCTTTTTTGCTTGTAAATATTACATGGCAAAAGGACATTGGCAGATTTACAATTGGAGTGCAAAAAAGAAAAATGAACAAGATGGAGATGCAGATTGTTTGCCAATAGAAAAAGTACCAAAAGTAGTTTTAGACATGGCTTTAAAGTCGGCCAGAATTATGGGAAAAGGACTTTATGGAATAGATATAAAAGTAGTGAATAACAAACCAATGGTCATCGAAATTAACGACAACCCAAATGTAGATTTTGGAGTTGAAGATGCTTTCTATGGTGATTTGGTGTACACCGAAATTTTATCAGCATTAAAAAAACGTTTAGAATAAAATGGCTAAAAAATATAAATTATTTGAAGTGTATGGTATCGAGTTAGAATACATGCTAATTAATGATACTTCTTTTAAAGTTGCACCAATTGTAGATACTTTATTGACCAAAAAAAATGGCGAATTAACATCAGACATCGAAAATGGTGCTATTGCTTGGAGTAACGAGTTGGTGGCACATGTTGTAGAAATTAAAACCAATGGTCCAACAGCTGATCTTACCAATTTAGCGGATGAATTTCATAAAAATATTGTTGAAATTAATGCGCTTTTAAAACCATTAAACACCAAATTATTACCTACGGCGTGCCATCCTTTAATGAATCCTGCACAAGACACACAACTATGGAAACACAGTTATAGTGAGGTTTATGAATTATACAATCGTATTTTTGATTGTAAAGGACACGGTTGGTCTAACGTACAAAGTACCCATATTAATTTACCTTTTTATAATGATACTGAGTTTGAAAAGCTGCATGCTGCAATTCGTGTTATTCTACCATTAATCCCTGGCTTATGCGCTAGTTCTCCTGTTTTAGAAGGTAAACTTACAGGTTTTAAAGACACTCGCTTAGAGTTTTACAAAACCAATCAAAAAGAGATTCCGGAAATGACTGGTAGCGTTATTCCTGAGCAAGTTTTTTCTAAATCGGATTATCATAAAACTATTTTTGATCCTATTAAGACAAAGATTAAAAAACACGACACCAACAATATTTTAGATCATCATTTTCTAAATTCTAGAGGAGCCATTGCTCGTTTTGATAGAAATGCCATAGAAATTAGATTGGTAGACATACAAGAATGCCCTAAGGCAGATGTAGCTATTTGTGTTTTAATTATTGAAGTTTTAAAACAATTGGTAAACGGAAAGTTGTCTAGTTTACAATTGCAAAAGGAATGGAAAGAACAAGACCTATTCAGTATTTTAGACGATGCCATAAAACAAGGTGAAGATTATAAAATTACCAATAAAGAATATTTAGCTCTTTTTAATATTTATAAAAGCAGTACAATTCAAGAAATATGGAAACAACTCTTCGAGTTGGTGAAAGAAGATATCTCTGAAAACTACAAAGAAGCATTGCACATTATCTTTAAACACGGAACATTGGCAACAAGAATTGAAAATAATCTTAGCAATGATCTTTCTGAAGAAAACATTATAAATACCTACAACAAATTAGCAGATTGTTTAGAAACCAACACTCTTTTTATTCCAAATAATTAGGAATGAAACTTATTATAACTTGCGAGCATGGAGGAAATGAAATTCCAAATACCTACAAGACTCTTTTTACTGATAAAGAAATATTAAGCACGCACAGAGGTTATGATTTAGGAGCATTAGATGTTTTTAATTCGCTAAAAACGTTAGCAACCTACACTGATTACAGTAAAACAAGTAGACTGTTAATTGAGCTAAATAGATCTCTTTGGCATAAAAACTTATTCTCTGAATTCACTAAAAAACTATCTTTTATTGAAAAAGAACACCTCATTAAAAGTTATTATGAGGTGTATAGAAATAGGGTAGAAAATAAAATTAAAGCACTTATTACAAAGGAAAAAAAGGTTATACATCTTTCTATACACTCATTTACGCCTATTTTAAATGACGATGTTCGGAATTGTGATATTGGCTTGCTATATGATTCTTCAAATCCGCATGAAAAAAATATTGCCATACAACTTAAAGCTAGCTTGTATACAATAAACCCCAAATGGAATGTCCGTTTTAACTATCCTTATTTAGGAAAAGCAGACGGATTTACAACGTATTTAAGAAAGGCTTTTAGTAAAAAATATGTAGGAATTGAGGTTGAACTCAATCAAAAGTTTTCTAAAAATAACAGTATGAATTTGGAATTGAAAAATGATTTATACCAAGCAATTTGTGAGCTAAAAGATTAAAAACTCACAATGTCATTTCGAAATGAGTCTTTTTAGACGATTGAGAAATCTCATCATAATAAACCTATAAACTCTAAAATTCCTCGTCGTGCCTCACTCGGAATGACACAAATCGACTGAAAACTCACAATGTCATTTCGTAATGAGCCTTTTTAGACGATTGAGAAATCTCATCATAATAAACCTATAAACTCTAAGATTCCTCGTCGTGCCTCACTCGGAATGACACAAATCGACTGAAAACTCATAATGTCATTTCGAAATGAGTGCTTTTGCACGATTGAGAAATCTCTTTATAAGAAAACGTAAGCTTTGAGATTCCTCGTCGTACCTCACTCGGAATGACACAATCCGACTAAAAAACTCACATTGTCATTTCGAAATGAGGCCTTTTGGACGATTGAGAAATCTCATCAGAATAAACCCCAAACTTTAAGCTTCCTTGTCGTACCTAGCTCGGAATGACACAACTTGATTAAAAATTTGAATTTAACCTCTAAAAAAGGTAACTTCATCAAATAAATTAAGGAAAAATCAAATGAAAAAAAAGTTCAGAATTTATTTTAACAGGCTTCGCGAACAATTATGGTTTAGACCACTACTCTTTTGTTTATTCTCCGTTGCAGGTGCTTTGTTTGCGCATCAAGCCGATGGACTTGGAATTAATAATCTTGTTCCTGATATTGATATAGAGTCAATTGAAGGACTTTTAGACACAATTTCTGCAAGTATGTTGGTCATATCCACATTTGCTGTTGCATCAATCATCTCTGCATTCTCCTCCGCAAGCGATACAGCAACTCCAAGATCCTTCAAAATCGTTATCCAAGATGATGTATCTCAGAACGCACTGTCTGTTTTTATAGGAGCATTTATATTTAGTATCGTCGCTACAATTGCACTTGATAATGGCTATTATGGAAAAGCGGGGAGATTTATTCTCTTTTTGTTCACTTTAATATTTTTTACAATTGTAATACTCATCTTTTTAAGATGGGTAGACAGAATTTCGAGATTAGGACGTTTAGAACACACCATACGTCAAGTAGAAACAGTTGCATCCAAATCCTTATCAACATATATAAAACATCCTTATTTAAAAGGGCTTCCAATAAAAGATGAATTTATTGATGGAAAAACAATTTTTGCAAGTTCTACTGGATACGTGCAGCATATCAACATGGAATCTTTACAACTACTAGCTGAAGAAAAAGAGTTTAAAATTCAATTAAACTGTCTTCCGGGTAAGTTTGTCCATAAAAACTTTATTGTTGCATACCTTAAGTCAGAAAACACTTTAGATTTTGATCAAGCGCAAGAAGACATAAACAATTCTATTCATATAGGGCAAACTAGGTTATTTGACGAAGATCCTCGATTTGGGTTAATCTCATTAACTGAAATTGCAAGTAGAGCTTTATCACCTGGTATTAATGACCCTGGAACGGCAATTCAAATTATCGGAAGTCACGAAAGATTATTTTTTTTATGGAACGAAAAAACAAAAAATAGTGATAACAATGATGAAACGGTTCCTTTTGATCGTATTGAAGTCCCTAAAATCCCGATGCAAGATTTCTTTGATGATGCTTTTAGACCAATTGCCAGAGACGGTGCCGATAATATTGAGGTGATGCTAAGATTACAAAAAGCATTAACAGCTATAGAAACCCTTGCCAATCCAGAATTAAAAGAAATAGCAATGCAACATTCTATTAAGTCCTACAATAGAGCTGAATCTGAAATGAAATTTAAAGATGACCTCACTATTTTAAAAACACATTCTTTATTTCATAAAAAACGTTAGAAAAACACTAAAGCAAAACTTTATACTTGTAAAACATAAACTCGAAACGACATGTGCACTTTAACTAACTGTACTTAACTTAATATAAAGTACTTAAGAAATACTTTTACCGAAAATTATCTAAAAATTGAGATTGGACTCAATCAGAAATTATCTAAAACAATCGTATGATTTTGCAACTTAAAGAAGATTTATACCAAGTAATTAGTGAGCTAAAAGAATAAGAGCGTAGAATGTCATTTCGAAATGAGTCTTTTTAGACGATTGAGAAATCTCGATATAAAAACATATACTATGAGATTCCTCGTCGTACCTCGCTCGGAATGACACAAACTGATTAAAAACTCACAATGTCATTTCGAAATGAGACCTTTTTGGACGATTGAGAAATCTCAATAGTTTTAAAAAAAGTATTAAGCTTAATAAAATTTAAAAAACCTCTTAAAACTTTCGAGAAGTCTATATAATTTAGTTTGAATCTAACCTTTAAAAAGGCTAACTTCGTTATCGTCTGATATAACGAATTAAAACTCGACATATCAATAAAGTTGGCTTTAATGCTGGAGAACATAGAAACATCAAACTTTAAGACCAAACTAAAAAATATTTCTATCAAATTAATTCGGAATAAAGTTTGTGGATAAAAAACTATCTTTGTTATAATAAAAGTTAGGATTATGAATATAGAAACCACAAAATTAGAATTAATGCATCTTTTACTTCAAACACAAAAAGAAAGCATTTTAAAAAAACTCAAATCTGTTTTTGAGGAAGAGCAAGTGGATTGGTGGAGTGAAATGTCTAAAAAGGAACAAGAAGAAATCAAGACTGGTTTAGCTCAAGCTGACAAAGGGGAACATAAAGCTAATGAAACAGTAATGAAACGCTTTGATAAATGGCGTTAAAAATTGTTTGGACACCACAAGCTGAAAATGGATTAGATAAGGTTTTAGATTATTTAGAAAAAGAATGGACTATAATGGAAATTCTGAATTTAGAACAAAATCTAAATGACCTGTTAACCCGAATTAGTAAATATCCTAAAATTTGTCCTCAAACTGGAAAGTTTAAAAATGTTCACAAAGGATTAATTGATAAAAACAATTACATAATCTACAGAATTCAACCAAAAGAGAAATTACTTGAAATAATTAACTTTAGAGGAACAAAACAAAAACCGATAAAATAAAAGCACTAAAAGCCAACAGCGTGTATAATTAATTGCTTGGTTCTTGCCTAACCACGCAACTAACCATATACAAACACGATAACGACATCAAAAATTTACAAACAAAAAAAGCGCCAAATACTCAAAGTGTATTTGGCGCTTTTCATTTCATCTAAGTTAGTCTACCCACATTTAGAAGAACCACAATCTTTACAAGTTAAACAACCCTCTTGATAAATTAAATTTGTAGAATTACAATTTTCACAAGTATGTCCTTTTACCTCCGTACCATCTTCTACATAACGTTTTAAAGCACGTTGTACACCATTTTTCCAAGAGCTTATAGATTCTGAATCGAATTGTAAACTTTGTATCAACTCTACAATTTTATCAATTGGCATTCCATGACGTATGGTTCCAGAAATTAGTTTTGCATAGTTCCAAAATTCAGGATTAAATTTATGAGACAATCCTTCAATAGTGGTTTTATACCCTCTCTTATTTTTATATTGAAAATCGTAACGAGTCGTTCCATCTTCATTTTTATTCTTAATAATAAATCCTTTATCTGCCCAACGCGGAATTAAAATTCCGTCTTCATCATCGGCTAATCCTGTAAAAATCTCATAAGGTCTTCCATCAACCAAACCTACAAAAGCAATCCATTTTTCTTTTTGATTTTGAAAACGAACTACATCTGCTTCTAAAACTTGAGGACGTTTTTTAGAAAAATTAGAGGTTGTTATTTTATCTTCTTTCTTTTCATCCGTAGAAATTAAAACTCCAGAACGAGAACCATCTCTATAAACAGTTACTCCTTTACAACCAACTTCCCAAGCTTTTAAATACAACTCACCAACCAATTCTTCTGTTACATCATTTGGTAAATTAACAGTAACACTAATAGAATGATCTACCCATTTCTGGATAGCTCCTTGCATTTCTACTTTGCTATTCCAATCAATATCATTAGACGTTGCTTTGTAATATGGAGATTGTTTTACCAACTCGTCTATTTCTTTTTGCGTAAAATTCTTAGAAGAATCGATGTTATTTACGTCCATCCATTGTTTAAAACGATGATGAAAAACCACATATTCTTCCCAAGAATCGCCAACCTCATCTACAAAGTCAATACGTACATTTTTATCATTAGGATTCACCTTTTTTCTACGCTTATATACAGGCATAAAAACAGGCTCAATTCCAGATGAAGTTTGTGTCATTAAACTGGTAGTTCCTGTAGGCGCAATCGTTAACAAAGCAATATTTCTACGACCATGTTCTAACATTTCATAATACAGTTTACTATCTGCTTCTTTTATTCTTAAAATAAAAGGATTCTCTTTTTCTCTGTCTGCATCAAAAATAGCAAACGCACCTCTTTCTTTTGCTAAATTTACAGAAGCTCTGTACGTTTCTACTCCTAAAACTTTATGTACTTCTGTAGAAAAAACATTTCCCTCTTTACTTCCGTAACGAATACCTAAAGCAGCCAACATATCTCCTTCTGCAGTAATACCAATACCTGTTCTTCTACCTTCTTCTGCTTTGTGTTTAATATTCATCCACAGGTTTCTTTCTGTAGCTTTTACAACTTCTTCTTCTGGATCTGCATCAATCTTAGCTAAAATTCCATCAATTTTTTCTAATTCTAAATCAATGATGTCGTCCATCATTCTTTGAGCAATAACAATATGCTTTTTGAATAATTCAAAGTTAAAAGCAGCCTTTTTTGTAAAAGGATTTTCTACATAAGAAAATAGGTTTATTGCTAATAATCTACAAGAATCATACGGACATAAAGGAATCTCACCACAAGGATTTGTAGAAACTGTTTTGTAACCTAAATCTGCATAACAATCTGGCACAGATTCATTAATAATGGTGTCCCAGAATAAAATTCCTGGTTCTGCAGATTTCCATGCATTGTGTACAATTTTCTTCCAAATTTTAGTTGCTTCTATTTCTTTAGTATACAAAGGATTTTCACTAAACGTTGGATATTTTTGCGTGTATTTACCGTCACTTTTTACAGATTTCATAAACGCATCATCAATTCTTACAGAAACATTTGCTCCGGTAACTTTTCCTTGCTCTAGTTTTGCATCAATAAAATCTTCTGCATCTGGGTGATTGATAGAAACAGACAACATTAAAGCGCCTCTTCTACCATCTTGTGCAACTTCTCTTGTTGAATTAGAATAACGCTCCATAAAAGGAACAATTCCTGTTGATGTTAATGCTGAATTTTTTACAGGAGATCCTTTTGGACGAATGTGAGATAAATCATGACCAACACCACCTCTACGTTTCATTAATTGCACTTGTTCTTGGTCTATCTTCATGATTCCTCCATAAGAATCGGATTCGCCATTATTACCAATTACAAAACAGTTGGACAAAGAAGCTACCTGAAAAGGATTTCCAATTCCTGCCATCGGACTTCCTTGAGGCACTATATATTTAAAATCTTTAATAGCATCAAAGATTTCTGATTCTGTTAATGGATTGCTATATTTTTGCTCTACTCTTGCTATTTCCGAAGCAATTCTTTGATGCATTTCATCAGGAGTGCTTTCGTAAATATTATCAGCAGAATCTTTTAAAGCATATTTATTTAACCACACAGATGCAGCTAATTCATCGCCTTTAAAATAGTTAAGAGCAGCTTTTAAAGCTTCGTCTCTAGAATATGTTTTTGTTGGAGTAAGTATTGTAGAAGATTTCATTGTATTATACAGCAATTAGATTGTTTTTTTGTTTGATAAATATCCCACAAATGTACAACCTAAAAGATGACAATTATCATAAAGTTTACAATAAAAAAACACAATACACTTAAAATCAATTAAATAAAACTTATCAACACAAAAAAGTTAACAAATAATTTTATTTTTATTGAATTCTCATCACTTTAAACAACATTACTTATTATCAGTATTTTAAATTTCACTAAGACCATTTGTATAAAAAATAAAGGACTTTTTGGGCTAAAAATAAACTTAAATAATACCATTTTTATGACTTTTTACTAGACACTATTTGAAAGTACGGAAAACCATAAAACTTTGTATTTTTATAATGATTATAAATAAGGATCATCTTTTATAATACTTACACCTAATTTGAAAAGCAATCTATTTTTTTATAAATAGTAGTAGCAAATTAAGTTATTAAATAAAAAACAGACAGACCTGTCTGTTTTAAATGTTTTTTTATATATTTGCAGTATGAAACATAGTGAAGTGAAAAATAGAATTACTGAAACAGCCTCCTTTTTATTTTATAAGAATGGGTATAATTCTACAGGTATAAACCAGATTATTGCAGAAGCTGGTATTGCTAAAGCTACGCTATACAACCATTTTAAATCTAAAGAAGAGATTTGTTTGGCCTATCTTCAATTTAAGAACATCAATTTTCTTGAAGATTTTGAAAAATTTACAACATCAAAACCAAAAGGAACAGATCAGATATTAGCGATATTCGATTTTCTTCAATTATTTTATCAAGATAAAGATTTTAATGGGTGTTGGTGTATAAAAACGGTTTCAGAAATACCAAAAGACAATGAAATTATTAGACATGAAATTCAGTCTCAAAAAAACGATTTCATTGCACTTATAACAAAACTAATTACAAACAATTTAGAGCAAGTTAAAAGCGAGCAAGTAAATTCATTAGCAAGACAAATCTATTTACTGTACGAAAGTGCGGTGGGAGAAAGCCACTTACACCAAGAAGATTGGCCTATTATAGAGTCTAAAAATTTATGTGAAAAAATAATAACTTAAAAAAATTTAACTAAACAAAGACAGACTTGTCTGTCTTTAAACAACAATTCATAATGAAGGAAAACAAAATATCAAAAGAGTATTCAAAGCTAGAATTAGGTGAATTCTCAAATCTAACTGAAAATGTATTTCAACCAAGTCCAGATTTTAAATTAGATGGTAAAAAATTTGTAAAAGATGAGCTCGGATTAACCTCCTCAGAAATATCGTTTAATACAATGGTACCACACACGGCAATCCCTCTACTTCATAAACACAAAGAGAACGAAGAAATATATATAGCCGTTAAAGGAAAAGGACAATTACTTCTCAATGATAATTATGTAGATCTAAAAGAAGGAACGGTTGTAAGAGTTGCAACAGATACAGAAAGAGCCATCAGAAATAACTCGGATGCACTTTTCTCTTTTATTGTAATACAAGCCAAAGAAAATTCATTCGAAGGAAGCACTGTTTCTGACGGATACTTAATAGAGAAAAAACCAAATTGGAATTAATTAATAATTAAAGAATATATAAAATGAAAGAATTTGCAAACAAAGTAGCCTTAGTAATTGGAGGAACAAGTGGTATTGGTAATGCAACAACAAATGCATTGTTAGAAGGTGGTGCAACGGTACATGTTGTAGGAAGAAATACTGATAAAATTGCCGATGCAGCAAACTTAATTAAACACACAGCAAACATCTCTAACACAACAGAAGTTGATGCTTTAATAGCTAAGATTGACGCTTTAGATAACTTAGATTATTTAGTAAATGCTTCAGGAATTTTTGGTCCTAAACCTTTTTTAGATCATACCATGGAAGATTACAATTCGTATTTAGATTTAAATAGAGGGTTCTTTTTTATCACGCAAAGTGCCGCTAAAAAAATGAAAGCAACCAACGGAGGTGCTATTGTAAATGTAGGTTCTATGTGGGCAAAACAAGCTGTAAAAGCAACGCCTTCTACGGCATATTCTATGCAAAAAGCAGGTTTACATTCATTAACTCAACACTTGGCTATGGAATTAGCAGACGATAACATTCGTGTGAATGCGGTCTCTCCTGCCCTAGTAAACACACCTGTTTATCATGGTGTTTTTGGAGGTGAAGAAGCTGCTAAAGAAGCATTGGTTGGTTTCAATGGTTTTCATCCAATAGGTCGTTTTGGTGAATCGGAAGATATTGCTAATAGTATCATCTTCTTATTATCAGATAAAGCTGCTTGGGTAACAGGTGCTATTTGGGATACTGATGGTGGTGTTATGGCTGGTAGAAACTAAAAAACACAAAGAAAAAAGTCATAACCTATACATATATTAGGTTATGACTTTTCAACTTTTCTCAAATTAATTTGAGATTTAAATTATGAAAAACTTAGTCTTAACCTTAAGTATCTTTTTACTTTTTATCTCTTGTAAAGAGCAGGTAATATCAGAAACGAAAAAAGGCTCTAACACTTCACTGGTGATTAGTGAAAGTAAAAAATCAACTATAAAATATAAAACATTAGAAGTTAATGGCATTAACATTGCCTACAGAGAAACTGGTAATGTTAATAACCCAACCATTGTTTTACTGCATGGTTTTCCAGCATCATCGTATCAATACAGAAAAGTATTAGCGCAATTATCTAACGAGTATCATTTAATTGCTCCAGATTATCCTGGTTTTGGTAACAGTGATTTTCCAGATTCAGAGACATTTAAATATACGTTTGATAATATAGCAACAATTGTAGACTCCTTTTTAGAGCAAAAAAAGATTGATTCTTATGCGATTATGATTCAAGATTATGGTGCTCCTATTGGTTTTAGATTAGCCACAGCGCATCCCGAAAGAATTACCGCCATCATAAACCAAAACGGAAATGCTTATGAAGAAGGTTTAGGTGAAGCTTGGGCTGGAATAAGAGCACTTTGGAAAAATAGAACTAAAGAAAACGAAGACGCTATATTACCTGCTTTTTCTTTAGAAGGTTTAAAATGGCAATACACACATGGTGTTAGAGATACTAAAACTGTAGACCCTGATACTTATAATTTAGATTTCTTGCGTTTGTCTAGACCAAACGCACATGCCGTAAATTTAGATTTATTTTATGATTATCAGAATAATATAAAATTATATCAAAAATGGCAACAGTATTTAAGAGATAATCAGCCACCATTACTAATTGTTTGGGGTAAAAATGATGCTTTTTTTCCTGAAAGTGGTGCGGCAGCTTTTAAAAGAGATGTAAAAAACATAGATTACAACATTTACGATACAGGTCATTTCGCTTTAGAGGAAGATGGTGATGCTATTATTACAAAAATGAGAGTTTTTATGAGAAACCTAAATAAATAGACATATAAAATGAAACAATTTACACTAGTTTTAATAATTATAGCCTCTTTATTTGGCTGTAAGAATACAACTGAAAAGAATGAAAAACAGTTCTTTTTACCGCCAGCTACAACGTATAATTATGCAGAAATTGATAGTGTAAAACTATTTTATAGAGAAGCAGGAGATAAAAGTAATCCGACAATTGTGTTGCTACATGGTTATCCTTCTTCTTCACATAGTTATAGAAATTTAATTCCTATGTTGGCAACGCATTATCATGTTATTGCACCAGATAATTTAGGCTCGGGTTATAGCACACATTTAGATCCAGCAACTACAACGTACACGTTTGATTTGTTGGCAGCTTATACAGAGAAGTTAATCGATACGCTTCAAATTAAAAATTATGTGATGTACATGCAAGATTTTGGAGCTCCAATCGGTTATCGACTGATGATGAAAAATCCAAAACGAATAGAAGCTTTAATTATCCAGAACGCCAATGCTTATTTAGAGGGTTTAACACCCAAGCGACAAGATTTTTTTAGAACAGCACAAACAGATACCTCGCAAGAAAAACATGATTTTTTATATAGTTTAACAAGTGAAAATGCTATAATAAACAAGCAGTATTTATTTGATTTAGATAGCACAAATATCAATATTCAAAGTCCAGATGCTTGGACACACGATTTGGCATTTTTAAGATCTAAAAAAGACAGAGAAATTCAGGTACAATTATTTAAAGATTATAACACCAATTTAATTCGATACCCTAAATGGCAAAAAATGTTGAAAGAAAATCAACCAAAAACATTAATTAATTGGGGAAAAAAGGATTTGAAATTTAATGCCAATGGTGCAAGAGCTTACTTAAAGGATTTACCCAATGCAGAGTTGCATTTATTGGATGCAGGTCATTTTGCTGCAGAAGAAAAAACGAGAGAAGTAGCAAAACTTATTCTGGAGTTTTTATCTAAAAGTGAAATAGAATAATTAACTACAAAAAAATATTAGTTAACACTAAAAACTCCAACTACTTTTAAAAGTAGTTGGAGTTTTAATATAATTTAATAATGACTTGGTTTTTTAATATTCAAAAACACCATACTCACTTGTAATTGTTAATTTTTTAGTTTCAGAAGCTTCTACTCTACCAATAATTTTTGCATCTACATTAAAAGATTTAGAAATAGCGATGATATCTTCTGCAATTTCTGGAGTTACATAAATTTCCATTCTATGACCACAGTTAAAAACCTGATACATTTCTTTCCAATCTGTTTTAGATTGCTCTTGTATCAATTTGAATAATGGTGGAATTGGAAACATGTTATCTTTTACAATGTGTAAATTATCTACAAAGTGTAATATTTTAGTTTGAGCTCCTCCAGAACAATGAATCATTCCGTGAACTGTATCCGAAGAAAAATTAGATAGTATTTTTTTAATGATTGGCGCATACGTTCTTGTTGGAGACAATACCAATTTACCAGCATCAATAGGAGAATCGGCTACTGCGTCAGTCAATTTTGTATTTCCAGAATATACTAATTCTTCAGGAACCGCAGCATCAAAGCTTTCTGGGTATTTTTCTGCTAAATATTTATGAAACACATCGTGTCTTGCAGAAGTTAACCCGTTAGACCCCATTCCTCCATTATATTCAGTCTCGTAACTTGCTTGTCCAAAAGACTCTAAACCAACAATTACATCACCTGCTTTTATGTTTGCGTTATCAACAACATCTGTACGTTTCATACGTGCAGTTACAGTAGAATCTACAATAATTGTACGAACTAAATCGCCTACATCTGCAGTTTCTCCACCGGTGGAATGAATGGTAACTCCAAAACCTTTTAGATCTTCGATTAACTCTTCTGTACCGTTTATAATTGCTGATAAAACTTCTCCAGGAATTTTACTTTTATTTCTACCGATTGTAGATGACAACATAATGTTATCTGTTGCTCCAACACACAAAAGATCATCAATATTCATAATTAAAGCATCTTGAGCAATACCTTTCCATACAGAAATATCGCCAGTTTCTTTCCAATACATATATGCTAAAGAAGATTTAGTACCTGCTCCATCTGCATGCATGATTAAACAATAATCATCATCATTTGTTAAATAATCTGGAACAATTTTACAGAATGCCTTCGGAAATAAACCTTTATCTATATTCTTAATTGCATTGTGTACATCTTCTTTTGATGCCGAAACACCTCTTTGTGCGTATCTTTTAGAAACCTCTTGACTCATGTTGTTGTGTTGTTGTTGGGTGCAAATTTAACTTTCTTTTATGTGGCATCATAAAAAAACCAAATGATTTTTGATCATTTGGTTCTTTCTTATTAATATTTCAGTTTTAATTACTCCCAATCTGGCATAATTGCTCCTGTAAAAATTTCCTCTCTACTATTATCTCCATCAATTGGGGAGGTAAATATTTTCTTTTCTGAAATACCATCGTTAGATGTATTTACATAAATTATTTCGGCCTCATTAGGTGAGAATCTTGGATCTAAATCATTCGTTCCTGATGCTTTTGAAAGAATCATTTCTGTTTCTGTCATTGTTGAAAAATTATATTTAAAAACTTTATTATTCAATCTTCTATAATTTGATGATTGAAAATCACTTACATCTTTAGTGTAAATTAATAAGTTACCATCTACAGACAAATTTAAACCGCCTAAAGCACCAACATTTGCAGAAACAACTGTATTTAATACATTTCCACTCATATCAATAGTATAAATAGCACCATCATAACCATCAGAATTATTTGTTCTCAACACTATTTTAGTACCGTCATTACTCCAATCACATTCGGTAATTAAGTGTCCATTTGCTGTTTTATATATCATTTGAAGACCACTACCATCTTTATTAATCATATATAACTTATCAAAACTTGGATAAATAAGTTGATCACCCGTTGTAGACCAAGAGAAGTCCACTTCATTCAAATCAAAAGTATTAACAGGGATATCAGAAGTTACTCTTTTTACATCCGCCCCATTTGGTTTCATGGTAAAAATATGGGCCTCATTATTATACAATCTTAAAAAAGCAATTAAATTTACAGTGTTATTTTTTCTAGGTCTCCAAGAATTTGTGCTAGATTCTGTTAATTTAACAGTATTAATTTCATCAAGCCCCTCATCTAAACTAGATGAATAAATTACATTATTACCTCCTTCAACCCTAACGTAAGTATACCTATTCTCTGGATCACCCTTTACTGTAAATGAATTTGAAGTACTTAGCACTTCAGAATTTATATTATCTGTTACTGCTACTTGCCAAAAATACTTACCACCAAATTTTAAATTAGGAACCACATAAGTTGTATCACTAAGATTTTGAACTTGAATTATATTATTATCAAAATCATTTTTAATCTCTAATCTATACGTTAACTCATCATCATCTACACTAGAAGAAGACCAAACCAACTCTACTGAACTATCAATGTCTAAAGCACCATCCATTGGCATTAACAATACAGGCGTTGTTGGCGGAACATTAAATGCTGTTTCCACCTGCATTTCAAAAACAACATTTATTGTTGCCCCTATTTCTACAGAAACTGGCTCAAAACTATTTAGAAAACCTTCTTTAGAAGCCTCTATAGAGTATTCATTTACCGGAACCTCTTCATAAGAAAACTCTCCATTCGCATCTGTAAATGTAGTATTATTTGTTGGAGACAAAGTTACTTTAGCATTCTCAATAGGCTCAAAATCACTTTTTCCCACAACCTTTCCTGTGATTACCCCAAATTCTACACTATCAATAGTAACTTCTTCTCCGCAACTAAAAAACAAGCATATAGTTATGAGTATTAATATTTTTTGTAAGGTTTTCATACTAATTTATTTTTTAAAAATAGAAATTAATTCCTGCTCTAACATTCCAAATCTTATCATTTTTATCTCCCCTAACCAAACCATCTAAATTGTCTGTTGATATAATATTTTGCTCACCTCTTAAGATAAACCCCAATTTATCAGTAATAAGATACTCTAAACCAATACCATATTGATACTTAAAATAGTTATCACTTAAGTTTTTAGTAGAAATAGAACCAACACCAACATAAGCATAAGGAGTCATCCTGTCATTAGGCAATAGATAGTATTCAAAATTCACATTAGAATCATAAATCCTTTTTTCAAATATGTTTTTATTAGAAAGCGTGCTAGAACCTAATCCTAAAGAAAATGCAAATCTAGATTTATTTAGCATGAATTTAAGTAGCATATCTGTCCCAAGACCAAACTCTGCATCAGAATAATCACCAACAATTTTAGATACTCCACTCACAGCCCCAACACTAATCTTACCCCTTCTAAATTCTTGCTTTCTATTAAATAATTCTGTTAACTCCGCCTCTTCTTGTTCTTTCTTATAGTTCTTTTTCACAAAATCTACAACTTCCTGTCCACCACTAGGCTCCCATATACCATCTATAATACCTTCTGTAATTAATAATTCTACAGCTTTATCAATAGCTTCTTTAACAGCTAATTGAGCTGGCTCATTTTTTGTAATACCTGTTTCTGCCTCTAATAACCTTCTTAAAGATACATACTTAAACAAATTAGCAGAAAGACCTTGTGACAAAATAGTTTTAGACACATACACATTTTTAAGAATTTGACCCGTGGATGTAGAAACAACTCTTAAATATACCGTTATTCTGTCTTGTCTATATTCTCCAGAAGCACCAACTCCAAAGTAACGCAAACCAGTACCCCCCGTAATAATATTAGAATCGTAAGACACAACACCACCTTCTACAATGTAATTTGCAAATAATAATGGTGGCATTTTAATAGGTTTATTATCTCCTGCATATTCTTGACGAGTATTTCTAATTATCTGTCTTTCATTTAATAAATTTCCTATATTCTCTCTTTCAATTGGCTTAAACCAATTAGATTCTTCTAATGATTTTAATAGTATAGAAGTACCTCCTTGTGTAACAGCTGTACTAAAAGTAGAACCATTTTCTACTGGTTTATATTGACCAGTATGATCCCTAAACTTATAAACCCCCACTACCGTTTTTTCTTTTGGAGAAAAACTTTTTATAGACATTTCAGGAGATGAATTTTCTCCAATTCTAGCTCTTGATTGATCTAAAGGTTGGTTAAAATAAGTTCCACAACTCGAAAAAAACATTGCTATTAGGAAATAGCATAAAATAAAGTACTTCCTTTTCATAGATTTCAATTAATTGTTTGGAATAGTTATTTGAGTTTGTTCTCCTGTTGATGTGTTTAAAATACTTACGCTTAAACCGCCAACACCCGGACTAATCTCTACAACCAAAGAACCATAAACATAAGTTCCTTCTGACAATCCTTGACTGCCAATTTGTTCCTGAAATAAGCCCTGTGAGAGTGAATTTAGTAATTGCCTATTTAAGTTATCTGTAAAATTATCTATCTCTGAAGATTGCGTAAATGGATTTGTATTTTCCTCTTGAAAATCATTTTGAGCATTCGCTGAAGCTAACAACTGCTGGTATGCAAATGAATCTCCCCCTCCAAAAAACGGGTTTATCGACTTATAAACCAATTGCTGTGAAAATGAAAAACTAGAAAAACAAACAAATAACACGAATAATAGTACTTTTTCTTTCATAACAATTTTATTTACATTTTACTTTTCTTTCTTAATTCTTCTCTTTGTTTTGCATAAAAGTACAATCGCTCTAATGCAACTCCTACATTCGATTTTAAAAACTCTTCATCTGGTCTAGAAAAAAACTCATGTATTTTAATTTCTTCTACCTCTACGAGAATAATACTCGTTCTACCCATACCTGGTTTTTCTTTTATTTTTATAATAAAAGGATACTTTATACCAGATAATAAATACGATTGATAAAAAAGATCATGGTAATCTTTACCTAATTTAGTTATAGCCTCATCTACGACTATGCCTTTAAGAAAAAAATCTTTCTCGTCTGTTTTCTCAGCAACTTCCTGCTGTATATTTTTAGGTAATATCCAAAGTGAATCTTTAGATATTAATTTTTCATTTTTTTTAATGAATAAATAAACTTTTAATTCTTCGTCTCCATTTAAGTTAACTTTTATGGTGGAAACCTCCATGTTTTTATTCGGTTGTATCGAAAACTCACCTGACTGTCTATTGTTAGAGTAATTACCTCCCTTTCCTTTTTTTAAGGCAATTAAATTATAAAACAACTTATCTATATGCAACAAACCATCATTATTTACCTCTGCTTTTAAAGTAATAAAATTATCTTTTTTATCAACATTAATCTTGCCGTAAACATCATTTTCAGATTGACTAAAACCAATGCTACAACTTAAACATAAAATAAAAAAAACAATTTTAGAAAAATGCATTTAGTAGTTTTTAATAATAAGTGCCTGATTATTGCTGTTTTGAATTATAGCAGCTCCGTTCATCATTGAATTTGTACCGTAAATTTGTAACGAATTAGAGTTTCCTTGTTGATGAACACCAAAGTTGATAGGGTTACTATTATAGTAATTAATAAAACTATAATAATTTTCATTTCCTATTTGATTTACATTTTGAGAAGTCTGATTTGAACTCTTTATGTCCGCATTATTCTCAAAACCTACCTGGTTAAGTACTACACTATTTATGTTTCCTGATTGCTGTTGAAATAAGCTATTTTGACTATTCTCATTTGTCAACAAACTATTACTATCTACTAGTAAGGAAGTGTTATATGGACTTAACTGAGAGAAATTATTAGAAAAATACGTAGGTAGTTTTTCTTGTTGTGCAGAAACCTCAGTAACGTATAAACTACACAATAAAAAGACAAGAAAACACCATATGTTTTTATTTTTTTTCATGATAGAAAGTGTTTGAAAAATAAGTAAGGAGGAAGAACCCCTCCTTACTTATAAATTAAGTTAATAATTTATTTTTTAGTTACCAATTTGCTCAACACAAGCTTGATTAGCACCTCCACTTTGCATAATAGTACTCATATTACTAGATAAATTAGCTGTTTGAGTAACAACTGCAGTGTTTCCTGGTGTCCAACCATAAACACCCGCTAAATTAGTCTGTGTAATTGAACTAGTATTATTTCCTCCAACTGAATTTTGAGTTACACAAGCTAAATTACCTGTACCAGTAGTCCATAAAAGAAAATCTTGATTCACTGTAGAAGTATTAGAAAAAGCACCTCCAGCAACAGATGTTTGGTCTTCAGAAGATGTATTGTCAAATCCATTTTGAGTAGAAGACGCATTATTATTACTTCCCATTTGCGCTTGTTTCGCTTCATTATCTGTACCACTTTGGTTTATCTGAGCAACACTACCCGCAACACCATTAGCACCACTATTTTGATCTTGTTCTGCGTAATTACTTACACCAACCTGCATTACTGTTGCCGAGTTGTTATCAAAACGTTGCTTTTGGAACGAAGTATTTAAAAGTCCGTTTTGATTAGCACTAGCATCATTATTTTCCGCTTGTCCAACCCCTACATCTTGCTTAGCATAATTAAGAGTTCCTCTTTGCTCTACTACACCAGAGTTATTATCTCCATCTTGCTTAATATCTGAATGGTTTCTCCAACCACTTTGATAAATTAAAGCTTCATTACTACTCCCTCCATTACCAGCTCCTAAAGTGTTATCACCGTCTTGGCTAACTATAGAGTAGTTTCCTGTTCCTATTTGATAAGCATTCGCATCATTTAAGATACCTTTTTGAGTGATATCACTCGTATTGTCAACTGCTCCTCTAATTCCAGAAGTCATTTGAGTAAAAGAACAATCATCACAACTTGCTTGTGGAGTTTGTGCGAAAAGCGCACCTGTAGCTAAACACATAGCCATAATTACTAATTTTTTCATGATAAATAATTTAAATACGTTAGTTAAAAATTAAGCATATCAAAATCTATCCGATATAAATTGAATATGATATACTACAATAAATTTTTAGGGGTAATTAAAATTATTAGGGATAAAATGTTAAGTTATTAAGGATAACTTTTCATTTTCAGTCAACTCTTAAAGTAAAGAGTTGTTGTAAACTATATAGCTTGATCGATTCTGTGTTTAAACAAGTCAAATATAGAAATTTATTTGTCTAATTCCAAAAAAAATAAAAAACACAAATAAAATAAAAACACAAATAACTTAAAATCAAACACTTACACGTATTAAACATAAATAAAATAAACAAAAACAGGGGAAAACACCTATAAAAAAAAAGGTTAAAAATGAATAATTATCATTTTTAGCCCTTACTTTTTAAGATATTACCAATTTACCTATCATTTAATTAATAAATAACAACTCCCTATACTTAGCTAATGGCCATAAATTATCATCTACCAAGGTTTCTAATTGGTCACAATGATATCTTATATCTACAAAAAAAGGTTTTATTTTGTTACTGTATTGTTCTGCTAATTTAAAACCAAAATGTTTATTAGCTTTCACTTTTTCTGCTTCCATTTTTACTACCAAAGCATTAATTTTAGTAATATGTTTAGAAATTAACATAACTAGCTCAATTTGCTCTTTGGCTATATTTTTATATTCATCACCAAAAATTTCTTTTAAGTTCTTAGTATTCTCCAATAAAGTATTCTGATAAATTATTGCAGTAGGCACTACTTGATTTCTTGCAATATCAGCCAAAACACGTCCTTCTATTTGCACCTTTTTAGCGTACGATTCTAAATCAATTTCATAACGAGCTTCTAATTCTACTTTACTCATTACTTCCATTTCTTCAAACAAAGAAATTGTTTTCTCAGAAACTTTTGCGTTTAAAGCTTCTGGAGTTGTTTTATAATTAGTTAAGCCTCTTTTTTTAGCTTCCTTTTCCCAAGCTTCTCCATAACTATCTCCATCAAAACGAATTGCCTTAGAGTCTTTTATATATTCTCTTAGTATATTAAAAACAGCTTCATCTTTTTTAAGATCCTTTTCCTCTATTAGAGCATCTACTTCAATCTTAAATTCTTTTAATTGCTTTGCAACAATAGTATTTAAAACAGTCATTGGTATTGCACAATTTGCTAAAGAACCAACAGCTCTAAACTCAAATTTATTTCCTGTGAATGCAAACGGAGAAGTTCTATTCCTATCTGTATTATCCAATAAAATTTCAGGAATTTTACCTATAATATTTAACTTTAAATCAGTTTTTTCTTGCGGTGAAAGCTTTCCTTTAGTTACATTTTCTAACTCATCTAAAACTGCTGATAGTTGACTACCTATAAACACAGAAATAATTGCAGGTGGTGCTTCATTAGCGCCTAATCGATATTCATTACTTGCAGACGCAATAGAAGCTCTTAACAACTCTTCGTATTGATACACCGCTTTAATAGTATTGATAAAAAAGGTAAGAAATTGCAAGTTCTTCATTGGGGTTTTACCCGGACTTAGCAAATTAGTTCCGTTACCGGTAGACAAAGACCAATTGTTGTGCTTCCCAGACCCGTTAATACCTGCAAATGGTTTTTCATGCAGCAAGACTTTAAAATGATGTCTTCTTGATATTTTTTGCATCACATCCATTATTAATGAATTATGATCTACCGCTAAATTAGCTTCTTCATAAATTGGTGCAATCTCAAACTGATTGGGAGCAACCTCATTATGTCTGGTTTTTACAGGAATACCCAACAACATACACTCTTGCTCTAAATCTTGCATAAAACTCATAGCCCTTGCAGGAATGGTTCCAAAATAATGATCATCAAGTTGTTGTCCTTTAGCCGGCGAATGCCCTAATAAAGTTCTACCTGTAAATTGTATATCATGTCTTGCGAGCACTAAAGCTTCGTCAATTAAAAAGAATTCTTGTTCCCAACCAAGTGTTGCACTTACTTTATTTGCATTCTTATCAAAATATTTACAAACAGCAGTAGCATGTGTATCTATAGCTTGTAATGCCCTTAACAAAGGCGTTTTATTATCTAAAGCTTCCCCAGTATAAGCAACAAAAATTGTTGGAATACAAAGTGTTGTTTCATAAATAAAAGCAGGAGAAGTTGGGTCCCAAGCCGTATAACCACGAGCTTCAAACATATTTCTAATTCCTCCATTAGGAAAACTAGATGCATCTGGCTCTTGTTGAACCAATTGTTCTCCATCAAATTTTTCCATTGCAAGACTGCCATTTATAGACTCAAAAAAAGCATCATGTTTTTCTGCAGTAGCACCTGTAAGTGGCTGAAACCAATGTGTATAATGAGTAGCCCCTTTAGACATTGCCCAATCTTTCATACTTACCGCAACCTGATCTGCAATTTTTCTATCAATTTTAGTTCCATGATCAATTGCATTCATCACACTTTCGTATGCAGTGCGTGTAAGATACTGTTGCATAGCGTATTTATTAAACACATTCCGACCAAAAAGTGCTGATCTTTTTTCATTCTGAACTACTTTTATAGGACTTCTACGTAGTGTTTCTTGCAATGCATTAAATCTAATCCTTGACATATTAGTAATATTTTCTACTTATTTTTAACTTTATACAAATATACCCTTTCAAATTTAGGGATAAAATTATTTTTTAGCTATTTTAAATATTTTACCCCTAATTTTTTTGATATCTAATGAAAATATTTGATTTTTGTAGGACGAACATCACATAAACACATATATATTATGGCAAAAATTAAATTAGAATACATTTGGTTAGATGGTTATTATCCAACTCAGAACATGAGAAGTAAAACCAAAGTTGAGGAGCATGAAGATTTTAAAGGAACAGTTGAAGAATTGGGACTTTGGTCTTTTGACGGTTCTTCTACAAAACAAGCTTCTGGAGGAGCATCTGACTGTATTTTAAAACCTGTTGCTATTTATCCAGATCCAAATCGTATTAACGGTTATTTGGTAATGAATGAAGTAATGAATGCAGACGGAACTCCACACGAATCTAATGCACGTGCTACTATTGAAGATGATGATAACGATTTCTGGTTCGGTTTTGAACAAGAATACTTTATTATGAATACAAGTACAGGATTGCCTTTAGGATTTCCAAGAGGTGGTTACCCTGCTCCACAAGGACAGTACTACTGTTCTGTAGGAGGTTTATATACACATGGTCGTGATATCGTTGAAGAGCATGCTGATTTATGTATTGATGCTGGTTTAAACTTCGAAGGAATTAACCAAGAGGTTGCTTCTGGACAATGGGAATACCAATTATTTGCAAAAGGAGCAAAAAAAGCTGGAGATGAAATCTGGATATCTAGATATTTATTAGATCGTTTAACTGAAGGAAAAGGGATGTACATTGAGTACCACCCAAAACCATTAGGAGATACTGATTGGAATGGTTCTGGAATGCACGCTAACTTCTCTAACTCTATCTTAAGAGAATGTGGTTCTAAAGAAAAATACATCGAAATTTGTGAAGCTTTCCGCCCAGTAGTAAAAGAACACATTGAAATTTATGGTGAGTTTAACGACCAACGTTTAACCGGTAAGCATGAAACTGCTGCAATTACTGACTTCTCTTGGGGAGTTTCAGATAGAGGTGCATCAATTCGTATTCCAATTATCGTTGTAGAAAAAGGATACAAAGGATGGTTAGAAGACCGTCGTCCATCTTCAAACGCAGATCCATATAAAGTAGCTGCTAGAATTATTAAAACTGTTAAACCAGTTAAATAATTACGAATAGTATAAAATCTTAAAAAGCACTTACAGCAATGTAGGTGCTTTTTTTATATAATTATTTTGGGCGTTACCAAAGGTCGGGCTATCCGTTATATCTTTTAAATTTTCAGCTTTCGCCAAAATTAAAAAAGGATACCACTTCTATCCCTAACGCAAAAAAAGCAACCTTAATAACAAAAAGTTCAGTACTTTTAAAAGACCATTTTAAACAATTACATTTAATATATGGAAAACACTATAAAAATAGAATACTGCACACAATGCGGTTGGCTATTACGCGCCTCTTGGATGAGTCAAGAACTATTAACCACTTTTACCGAAGAAATTACAGAGCTGACCTTAAAACCGGGTACCGGAGGTATTTTTAACATTACAGCAAACAACCAATTGGTTTGGTCTAGAAAAGAGGAAAATGGATTTCCAGAAATTACAGAATTAAAACGACGTATTAGAGACGTTATCGCTCCAGAAAGAAACCTAGGACATATCGACAGAAAAAAAACGCCAACAAATTAATGTTAGCGTTTTTTTTATATCTAATTTTACATGCCTTCTATTTAAAGAACTAAATAAATAAACAATATATACCCTAAAAATAAAAAGGCTCCTTTAAACCTGTTTAAAACAAATTTCTTAGGTAAAAATACTAACAATAATAAAACAGCAGCAAACCCTAACATCCAAAAAATATCTCTAGATAAAATCTGGGCTTCCGTAACAGGTATTTCTTTAATAATAGCTGTTAAACCTAGCACAGAAGCTATATTAAAAATATTAGAACCAATTAGATTCCCTAAAGAAATTGCTTTCTCACCCTTCATAGCGGCAATAACAGAAGCAGCTAACTCAGGCACACTAGTTCCAATAGCAATCATTGTAATAGAAATAACACCTTCACTAATCCCCATATTCTGAGCAATATCTTTTGCACCGTTCACTAAAAATTCCGATCCAAAATAAAGCGCAACACCACCTATTATTAACCATCCAAATATTTTACCATAACCTATAGAAGCCAAAGCATCATCTACCTCTTCTACATCCACATCTTCTTTTCTTGCACTTCTTATCAATACAAATAGAAAAACAGCCAACCCAACTAAAAGAATAACACCTTCTAACTGTGTTAAAACACTGTCGTTCCATAAAAAGTAATACAAAACTAAAGAGAAAAGCATCATTACAGGCCAATTAAGCTTATAAAAGTCTTTACTAACCGCAATAGGACCAATTAAAGCTGTAATACCTAAAACCAACCCAATATTAGCAATATTAGAACCTATAACATTGTTTAAGGCAATAGCTGGCGATCCATCTAAGGCAGCTTGTAAACTAACTAATAATTCTGGTGCAGAAGTAGCAAAAGAAACCACCGTCATACCAATTACCATTTTAGATATACTTAACTTAAAAGATAAACCGATAGACGATCTTACCAAGAACTCACCACCAACAACTAATAAGATTAATCCAATAATAACATAAAAAATACTCATCAATTTTATTTTTTGCGAAGATACATTTTTATCACTTTAAGAAGAAAATAAAAAATGAAAAGCCAAAAAGTATTCATTTTAAAAATAGTTTTCCCTTTACTTTTAAAAAAAGCACAAATCTCTCCCTTTAAAACCTAACACTTTTTAATAATAAAAACATATTACAATTACAATAAACAACAAAAAATAAACAATACTAATTACACATTATTACATATAACACGATTTTAGTTGTAAATAAAAAATCAATTTGATTAATAAGTAATAGTTCTCTTGGAAACAAGCCTACAGTGGTTATATATTGATAAAACAATTTCGAAATTGACCTAAATTACTAACCTTAAAACCCAAACTATTATGATTCTTATTATAACTAAATTTATTAAAGACCTGTCTGATATTATATTTCTGATTTTATTATAACAAAAAAATAACAGAACTAGATTATGAAGAGAGAAAAAAGTAGCTTATCTTTAAACAACTCAATCTTTAAACACTGAGTTGTTTATTTTAGTAAATTTGAAAGCTAATTTACAACTCATGAAAAAACAAGTTTTTAAAACACTTGCAAAGATTAATAAATTAATTTTACCTTCCTTTACAAAAAAAGGATTGGATATTTCTAAAGCATCTAAACTTCAATTAGCTATTATTGGATGGAGAGCTTTTATAACTAAAAATTCATTAACCTAAAAAAAAACAATATTATGTCAGAAGATTATACAAAAGTATTTACTGATAATTCTATATTAGTAAACAGATTAAAACACTTATTAGACGAAGCAAATATCGAATCTAAAATCATTGATCGTGTGGAGTCTGGAAGATTGGCTGGTTTTGGAGTACCTACAAACTCCGTAGAATTATTTGTACTAAATAACGACCTAGAAAAAGCGCAATCTATTGTCGATTTATTTAAAACTGAAATAAATTCATAAAAAAACTAGAATTATCTTTCTAATTTAAAAAAAGGATACTATATTTGCACCCGCTTAACGGCCATGTGGCGCAACTGAATAGCGCACTTGATTACGGCTCAAGAGGTTGCTGGTTTGAATCCAGCCATGGTCACTTGAAAACCAGCACTTTACATCACATTTGTAAAGGCTGGTTTTTTTATTTGCAGAAAATTTGCAGAAAAAATAAAAGTTATACACCCCCACTTATTCACTCTTTATGATCAAAAAACTCATATTGCACAGCTAAGCAATACAATCACTCACCATGCAAATAACTAAATATTAAAACAATCTTATTAAGAACTAAACATTCCACAAAGTATATTCACCCTCTCTACCCCAAAATTTAAAATCACTTAAAACAACACTACACCCGTGATTCTCTAATTTTTGTTTTTCCCCCAATTTCGATCGGGGGTGATCTATATAGTGAGGGTTACTGTGACTGAACTGTTGAAAAAGTGAAGTTTTATACTTAAAATAACCTTTTTTAAAGACACCTGAGAAGTAACTACTATACTACATACATGAACACGTAAAGATGGACAAATAGGCTTAAAAACAAGTCTCAACAAGTACCCTACTGCCTTCATATATCACTTATTAATTTACTACATAATTTAGGGTGGGGCTTTATATGACAAAAACCTATCAGAAACAAGCATAAAGAAACTACTTGCGAATTAACACAAGTAGTTTATATTTCCACCTATTAAGCTCTTAAGAAAGCTAACTTTAACTGACCAATTGTTTTAAGTTGTTTCTTTAAATTCTCTTCATAGACAGTAATCTTCTTAAGTTTCTCTACTCGCAGCGCCCATTGTTCTTGTTTATAGTTTCTCAAGGCCAAATCAAGCACTTTTCTACTATCATCTATTCTAATAAAAGGAATAACACTCCCAACTAAATAGTAGCTAAAATAGCTACCTATTTGCAGCGAAAAACATAGATAATACAAAGTCTCTCTCTGTTCCACTGTTTGCATAGTTACTACGAAACAATTAGGACAAGGTTCCGACATTGGCCTTCCACTATTCAATCCTTTGTTTAGAATATAGAAATGCGGTAAATCATAAGTTCTCCCAAGTTTATGGGTTGCAATACTGTAATTAACGTCAATCATTCTGTATAAATTTTATGACTTGATGTTTTCTCAAGCCGAATTAGTAAAGAATGACGACGATAGCTGCGAGGCTTTAATGTCAAGGTTTATGCTATAAATACTAGCGCTCTAAAATTATATTTATATGACGAATTTAAGTCCGCTGGAGATTTATAGCATCACCGAAGGCTTGACCTTTACATTAAAATTGTGGCTGGTGTAGGGAGGAGATTAAATTTGCATTCGTTCTCATTTGGTCTGAAATTTAATTTAAGAATACCTAATAGCATCGCATTAGAACTCATTAAGGATATCTACATTATTTTAAAATATAACTACACTTCTTTATTGCAATTGTTATATACCTATCAAAATTATATTGTTATATCTATTCTAGCTTACTCTCCTGCGAAGCCGCCGCGAGCGGAACGAAGATGTCGTGGCAAGAGCACGTTGAAGTATGAATAAGTGCGTGCCAAGGCTACGTGAAACGCTGATGGCGCTGTTTTTGACTATTATTAATAACTAAATTATATACAACCTATCTAAGTGGCGGCTGGAAGGCAAGGGGAATACAATAAGTAAAATGTAACGATTCGATTCTATTAGTGGAAGCAAGCATTGATTTACAAGTTCCTTTCCGACAACTTCATAGATATTAACAAAATAAAATAGCCTTTAACAATAGCTATTAAGTAAACCATCGTAACTGTAAACAATGCGCGCTGAAACGGTGTTCATTAATAATCACTAATAAAATAGCTTCTATAAAGTAAATTAAAAATACGAATCTAAGTGAAATGGAATGTTTGTCTTCCTCTTGTGCGCGTTGGAAGAATCTTGTGCGATTTTTCTGAGCACGTGATTTCTCCAAATGGATTAGTTAAACAAAACTTCATTAAATTATCTATAAAAACTGTGCCATCAAATAGTCTGAGAGACAGAGCGGGCTCGCATAACTCGGAATAGCGTTTTTCTCTTAATAAAATGCTTGCGCAGCATACCCTTTAAAAGATTTTAAGATAAAAGGAAGCTATGGGTATCCGACAAAAGGAACGTATGTAGTAGAGCAAATGAGAGAGCTGCAATGAGTACCTACTGGAACGGAAATTGTAGTGAAGCGAATGGTAAGTACAAATTAGACGTAGGAGAATTTTTAATTATGCTGTACGAAATTAAGTGGAGTGCCAAAGGGACACCTTATTACCCAACTCATTAAAGTCTTGTTCTATAGTATCTTACAGAGACGTATTTATACTTTTATACATGAAACATACCTTTATATATATTCACTAAAAATATAATAGCATCTCATAAAAAAAAGGGCAACAATTAAGTTACCCTTTACTTGAAAATTAAAACTAAATATTACTATGGCTAAAAATGAACCTCATCCACTTTTGAGGTTATGAATTACCAACTTACTTAAAATTAGGTTTTGGCAACGACCAATAAGGAGTATTATCACTAAACCCTTTATAATCAGCTACATTATTCACATTCCAAGAACTAAGATCTCTATTAAACCTAATAGCACCATTAAACATCAACCCCATACTAGTTACACTACTAACATCCCAAGAACTTATATCTTGATCAAAAAACTCATTATTTTCAAACAATGAGGACATCACTCTTACATTACTTACATCCCAAGAACTTATATCTTGATTAAATGGTGTATGAGAAAACATACCTGTCATATCAGTTACATTACTTACATCCCAAGAACTTATATCTTGATTAAATGGTGTTTTATGAAACATCGCCCAAAAAGTTGTTACATTACTTACATCCCAAGAACTAATATCTTGATTAAAAGAAGACATAGGAAACATTGCCATCATATTGCGCGCATTACTCACATCCCAAGAACCTATATCTTGATTAAAAGAAGTGGCACCCTGAAACATAAAATCAAATTGAACAACACTACTAACATCCCAAGAACTTATATCCTGATTAAAATTAGCATTAGAATTAAATAAACTTCCCATTTCTGTAATACCAGTCGTAACAGCTTTACTCACATCTTTACCTTCGGAAATCATAACTCTTAAACTCGCATTATTTACTAACACATAGGTCGCCCCGTTTAATTCATATGTATCACCAACCACAGCTTCGTTAGTTGCCTTAATAGTCACTCCATTTTCCGCTAAATAAAATAGAGGCATCTGTGAAGTGAATATTTTTTCTTCTCCGTAAGATACTCCGACTTCATTTACAGCATAAGCTCTTAAGTAATATACGTTACCCGCTGTTAGTCCTGTTATATTGCTAGTAAAAGTACCTAAACCCGAGCCGTTTTCAGTCTTACTATCAGTTGTCGTTGGATTCATATTTGTGCTCCAACATACTCCACGAGAGGTTATTTCAGAGCCTCCATTATTTGTAATATCTATACTTACATTAGCTGAAGTAAACTCTATATCTTTAATAGGGTTAGTTGTAAAAACAATTTCTCCATCCTTTGTCGTGAATATTTTTTCTTCTCCGTAAGATACTCCGACTTCATTTACAGCATAAGCTCTTAAGTAATATACGTTACCCGCTGTTAGTCCTGTTATATTGCTAGTAAAAGTACCTAAACCCGAGCCGTTTTCAGTCTTACTATCAGTTGTCGTTGGATTCATATTTGTGCTCCAACAAACACCTCTTTTAGTAATTGAGGAACCTCCATCATCCTTGATTTCAATACTTATATTTGCAGTTGTTACTGTTATATCCTTAACAGTATTAGTTGTAAACTCAGCAACACCATCTCTAGTCGTAAAAGTTTGTTCTTCACCATAAGTAACTCCAGTTTCATTTATCGAATATACTCTTACATAATAAAGAGTGCTGTGTGTTAATCCTGTTAAATTACTTGTAAAAGAGCCAATACCTGTTCCATCCTCGGTTTTACTATCAGAAGTAGTTGGGTTTGAATTTGTACTCCAACAAACACCTCTTTTAGTAATTGAAGAACCTCCATCACTTTCTATGCGACTACTTAATTTAGCGGAAAATGCGGTAATTTCTGTTATATTACCAAGGTTAGAGGAAGAGTCCCCTATTTCTGTAGTAAATGATCTTTGCTCGCTGTAATAAGTATCAGTTTTATTAGTAAAGTAAATACGATAGTAATAAGTAGTGTTTTGCTTCAAATAAGCTATTTCTTTTGATAGATTTTCGCCACCTACTTCAACAAACATATCAGTAATTTTAGGTATTTCTCCTTCCGAATAAACAAAACCTTGTGAAATAAAGCTCGGGTCACACGTTGGTAATTCAATGGTTCCAGCAAGTTTAGCAGAGGTATCTGTCAAACCCGTAGCAGAACCAATTGTTAAAGAAGGAACAGTGATGCAATCTTCCTCTGTATCTGAAGAACAAGAGACAATAGCTAAAACCACTAAACTAAAAACAACTAAGAAGCCTTTGTGGTAATTGATTTTCTTTTTCATATTTTATTTTTTTAATACTTAATTCTGCAATTTAAATAGGTTTTTTATATTATCTTATGATATATTACAATCTAGATTAGATTTACATAAGAGTTAAAGCATTAGTAACACCTAACAATAGTATAAAACATAATCAAACATTACTTACGGGAATCCGTAAAGCAGACGTGTTTAATATATATTCTCTATTTCCTCAATCTACCCAACCTCAGCATTTCCATTAATTAGGTCAATAATTCTCACAACCTTTATTACGTCTGAGTCATTGTCAAAAACACCACTTAAACCTTGATCGTTAAGATCTGTAAAAGGTGATTCATAGAGCATTGACTTGTCAATGGTGCCGTTTTTAGACAGATAGGAAATGATCGTTTTTATAAACGTCATTTGATCTGCTTTTAGGTTCCCTACTTGTAGGAACTCTGCAAAAGCCTCATTTAATGTTGCTTGCTCTACTCCTGTAATACTTCGGATAAAAGCACCTAAAGGTCTTTCTCCGTATTCTGCAACGAACTCTTCTTTGGTTCCTGCAACTCCTTCTGCAAAGAGTATTTTTTCTAACTCGTCTAACTCTCCTTTTGTAATCGGTAAATTGGTAGAAAGTTTATGGATTGTTAAATGATTTTTATTCTTTCTGATGTAGCTTTCTACACGGTCTTTATAAGACTGTAAGCTCACATAAGCCGTTACAGGCTCTCTAGTTGTAATACCATCGTAATCTAGTTCATCTTGAAAATTAGTATAGACAGGGTCTTGTGTAATAGCATCTAAATATTTAATCAAATCTCTTAGAGCAACTCTAAGTTCTTCTAACTTCTTTACATTAATAGTTTCCCAATAATGATCCGTTTGCAGCTCTTTTATTAATGGTAAATGTATAGATACCTGTGGAATATTGTCTTTCTTCTCTAATGCAACTGCTGTACTAAATATTTTACGCATATATTTAGCCGTATTACTAGAACCAGTAAGTAAAACAATCTGATAAACAAGCACTAACATATCAAATCTTCTTGCTAATTCATCATCACCTTTTGCTGCAGGTTGTAAGTGTGATAAATGCGTATTTATTTCCTGTACATCACTTTTAGATAAGTTTAACCACTTACTCTTATTGCTAAATTCTTTTACATATCGTAACTCTTTTCTAACAATAAATCTAGTTTCATCTAAATTTATGACTGCTTTATGTAGTTCTGTTAGATAGCTATCTTTAATCTCTACCTCATCAGGTGTTTTGTCTGGTAAATGTGTGATTAGTTGAGAAACTTTTAACTTGGCTTCAAAAATCTGCTGTAACAACGGCTTCATATTATTAGCAGTTGCTCCGTCTGGATGTTCATCAAAATATTCGAAATTCTGACAGTAATCAAAAATTAAGAATTCTTTTTTATCTTCTCCTGGTGCAAATAAATCTGGACACAATCGTGTACCTCTACCAATCATCTGCCAAAATTTAGAGGAACTTTTTACAATTTTAAAGAATACTAAATTGACTACTCTTGGTGCATCTACTCCTGTATCCATCATGTCTACAGAAACTGCAATTTGTGGTTCTTGTTCTTCAAAAGGATCTGCAAACTTTTCTAGTAAATCTTGTGCTTTGGTTTCGTAATTATCTATAACTCTTAGAAATTTACCCGCATACTCTGGATAATTCTTATTAAAGCGTTTCTCTATAAAAACAGCGTGATCATGGTTCTTTGCAAAAACAATAGTTTTACCTAATTTGTCACCTCCGCTCACTTTTATACCATCATTCATTAAATGTGCTAATACTTTATCTACCGTATCGGTATTAAATAGCCATTTGTTTAATGCGGCGCTTCCTATTTCTTCTGGAGCTTCCTCATTCGTAGGGTCTCCAAACTTCTCTTCGTATTCTTCTTTTTCTGCATCTGATAATTCTGCATATTTAATGCCTTCTCGTTGAAATTTTAACGGGACACTTATCGCCTTTGGCGGAACTAAAAATCCTTGTGCAACGGCTGCATCTAATTCATAAGCAAAGGTTGGATTATCATCTTCGATACCAAAAAGTCCGTAGGTATTTCTATCTATTTCTTTTTTAGGTGTTGCGGTTAAACCAATAATCATCGCATCAAAATAATCGAAAATAGCGCGATACTTTTGATACACAGACCTGTGTGCTTCATCAATAATAATGACATCGAAATGACCAACACCATAAAACCGAGCATCATCGGTTTTTACTTTGTCTATTTTGTTGATAATAGTTGGATAGGTAGAAAACACTAATCTCGTGCTATTATCTTGTTTCTCCTTGGTTAAATCGATACAAGATAACTCTGGTAAATGTTCTTTAAACGCATTTTTAGCCTGTGTAACTAAGGCGTTTCTATCTGCTAAGAACAACACTCGTTTTGCCCAATTGCACTTGGTTAACATGTCTACAATTGCAGCGGCTGTTCTTGTTTTTCCGCTACCTGTTGCCATTACTAAAAGGCTTTCTCTTTTTGCACCTCTTAAACTGCCATCTTTAGCGGTTACTACTAAATTTTCTGAAATTCTTTTAATGGCTTCTAACTGATAATCTCTACCAGCAATATTTGCATTTACCTTAAATTTTCGAAGGTCTTTTCTTGTGGTTCTTCTATCAATAAGTAATTGTAATTCGTCTTGGGTATAAAAACCTTGTATTTCTCTATCGGTATAAAAAGTATCATCCCAAAGAAAAGTTTCGAAACCATTGGTGTAGAAAATAACAGGACGTTGTGCGTGCATTTTCTCTAGACAATCTGCATACAATTCTGCTTGATGCCTTCCTTTTCTAGCATCTGCCATGGTTCTTTTGGCTTCTACCACCGCTAAAGGTTTGCCATCTTTACCCCAAAGTACATAATCTACATAACCAATACCTGACGGATTTGTGCTCTTTGGCATGCCTTTTACTTCGTATTCTAACTCTCTGCCTTCTGTTAGGTTTACCCAACCTGCATCTTTTAGTAATACATCTATATAGAGTTTTCTAGTTACAGATTCTGGAATAAGAATGGGTATTACCTTTTCTACATCTTTGGTCTTTTCCCTTTCTATTCTTCGCTCTGTACTTTCTTTTTGTTGTGCTTTTAATTGCTTTTGTAACAGTTCTATTTGCGCTGCTTGTGCGAGTAATTTAGTACGTTCTTCTTTGTCTTTTTCTCTTCTATGATCTAATTGCTGCTCTAGCTGTTGCAGTGTTTTTAAGGTCTCCTTTTGCTCATTTCCGTCTGGAATTAGCGTCATAGTAAAGGCAGGAATAGTTACCTCAACTTCTCCGTAATAAACACTTAAAAAGCTTAGAAATCTGAATAGATTTTTAATGCTTGCAATAGATTGATCTTGCTTAATTGCGGTACCATGCGCACCTGCATTACCATTTAAACGAATTAGATTTATCTCTCTAAACATAGAGGGCTTAATAACCTCTCTAAAACATTGTTCGTGAATTAAACTAGATAACTTAGTATCATAAGGCCATTCTAATTCTACATCATTTTGATATAACCATTGTACGGCTTTTTCTAGCGTACTTCTAGCAATCATTGCACTTGCCTTTGGTGAAACTAAAGTAAGCTGTTCTGCTTCTTTTGCTTCTTTATAAATGGCAGGCCACTCTTTAAGTAGGAATTTAAAATTGCTTATTCGCATATTCTTATAGATTTCTTTTAATCCTCTTTAATGGCAATTCTGTATTCTCAACAACGTTTTCAAAATCGTTGTCATGAATTAACCTAAATGTAGCATCAATAGAAGGTGTATTGTCAGTAGATACCCAAACTTCTACAAACTTAGGGTCTAAATCTTTCAAATAATATTCTATAACTGAACTATTACAAATACTTACTAAGTTTAATATTATATTTTCTCCTTCTATGGTTGAATTAAGCACCTCAACTAACTTATTGTAACCTATTGCTTCTGTAATATTCAAACACCTAGTAAAACAAGCTGGGTCTGGTAGTCCATGTGAATTTATAGAAACAAACCTAACCTCTTCTAAGTTCTTGTTTGTTAAATAATCAATTAGATCATTTTTATTGTCATACTCTCTTAATTCATCAACACTTGTAGCTAATTGTTTAGCCTTAATATAATCACTTCTATTTCGATCATTATCAGGTAAATAATCTATATATATATTCATACCAACTCTCCTTTAAAAGCTTTTTGTAATAAGCTATTAAACAAATTTTCTGCTTGCACTAAACTTTCTTCTGCTTGTGATTTCTGAATTTCTATAGCTTTAATTCTTTCTGCGAATTGGCTTTGAAGCACTAAAGGTGGTGAAATAATAGGTATTTCTCTAACTGCATCTTTTCTAATCGTTTTAGTTACTGCTCCTTTTACTCTTTTTTGAATTTCTCTTTCCCCGTATTTAGAAATCAATTGAAAATATAAAAACACTTGGTTTACATTTTCATTAAACCTTAATAAAAAAGCATTCATCCCAAGAGAAACAGGTCTATTAAGATGAGGCATTCTGTATACTTTTCCAGCACTACCAATTTTATTAATAATGATTTCTCCTCCAAATACTTTAGATTTCTTTAAATGATCATAAGCATGTTCATCTATGTATTTAACATCATCTTCAAAATTATTCTTTTCTAAATCTGTTGTTCTTACCATTAAAGCAAAATCTGGCTCGTTTTTTAAACTTACATGCTCACTTAACGTTTTATAACTGCCATTAGCGTGATAATCTGTTAAAACTGAAATTAAGTCTCCAAAAGCAACCTTCTCCCACCCTTTAGGATTCTTAACAGGATCTCCAAACATATTTAGAAACAAACTTTGTGTCAATTCATCATACTTTGCAATTACTGCTTTTGTTTTTTGTCTGTAACTATCTGCTGCATCTAAAATGGCTGCTATCTTTTTTTGTTGGTCTAGTGGTGGTAGTGGAATTTTAACAGTACTTAAAGTCTTGTTATTAAGAATAGGAACAACTGCATTGTTAGCATATGATTCAAGAACTTTTTTATTCCCTTTAAACCAATAATATAAATAGTTTACATCAGTATCTTTATTAGGAAAAACCCCTGTTAATTGCTGATTTGAACTACATTCATTAGTTGTAATTCCAATCTTTCCTATATCTCCAATACAACCTATCAACAAGGTACCAGTCTTGTGAGTAATTGCTTTCTTATCCTTTAAAGCTAATTCTGTTAATGTTCTCCTTGATACCCCTAATTTTTTAGTTAAATCTAAATCTCCTGGTGTATACCAATTTACATCTCCATGAAAATATTTTAATTCCTTTGAAGGTGGTGTTTTACCTGTTCTTATTACTTCTGAAATCTGACCAATAGTTTTAAATACCATCATCCTAACAACTCTTTTAAAGCTGCCAAGGCTTGGTTTCTATCTTTATCTAAAGTTTCAATATCTTTTATAATCGCTGCAGGCTCTGCATATTCAATTTCTTCGTAGATAATTTCTTTGTATCGGTTTATAGATAAATCCCAATCGTTGTTTTTTATTTCATCAAAAGGCACTAAGAAACTTTTATCAGTTCTTGCTCTATCTTTTTCTTCTGCTAAATTGTGGTATCTGTTTAGAAGATCTGGTATGTCATTGTCTTTAATTTCGTTACGTTTATCATCTAAACTATAACCATCTGCAGTCATGTCATAAAACCAAACTTTGTCTGTACCACCTGTTCCTGTTTTGGTAAAGAATAATACCGCAGTACTAACCCCTGCATACGGTTTAAAGACACCACTTGGCATAGAAATAACAGCATCTAACTTGTGCTTTTCTATAATTTCTTTTCGTATTTGTTTGTGTGCATTAGAGCTTCCAAAAAGTACGCCGTCTGGTACAATTACCGCAGTTCTACCACCTGTTTTTAGCATTCTTAACATTAAAGCCAAAAATAGTAATTCTGTTTTTTTAGATTTTACGGTTTTCAGTAAAGAGTTTTCTACAGCATCATAATCTAAGCTTCCTTTAAAAGGAGGATTGGCTAGGATTAGCGAATATTTACTTCTAATAGCGCCTGCACTTTCACTTAGCGCATCGTTTTTTATAAGGTTTGGGCTCTCAATACCATGTAGTTGCAAATTCATGGCACCAATACGAATCATGGTATCGTCTATCTCAACTCCGTTAAACATTTCGTTATTAAAATGATCTCTAAAATCTTTATCTAAAAACCAATCTTTATGATTTTCTTGGTAATACTCACCTGCTGCTACTAAAAATCCTGCGGTTCCAGAAGATGGATCGCAGATCACATCGTCCTTTTTAGGCTGTGTCATGTCCACCATCATTTTAATGATGTGTCTTGGGGTCCTAAACTGCCCATTGGTTCCTGCGGATGCTATTTTAGAGAGCATGTACTCGTACAAATCTCCTTTGGTATCTCTATCGTTCATATTGATTTTATCAATCAACTGAACTACTTGGTCTAACAATCTTGGTGTTGCAATAATAAAGTTTGCTTTGCTCATAAACTCTGCAAAAACTCCTGCAGAAGTCCCTACTTGTTTCATGTGATCGAAAACCGTCATTTCATCTACCAATGGTTTGGTAAAGAGGTCGAACATGCTTTGCGGATCTTTATTCTTAAAAGAGCTCCATCTTAGTTCTTTTTGTGCTGCTGTAAAAATGATATTTTTAACAGGAATCCCCACCATATTGGCTTTCTTTTCTTCTAGTAACTGACGTTCGTCTAATCTTCTGATGAAAAGTAGGTATGTAAACTGCTCTATAACAGATAAAGGGTTTGATATTCCGCCTGTCCAAAAGGCATCCCAAATTTTATCTACTTGTGATTTTAATTCTCCTGTAATCATTAATTTTTATGTGGTTTTATACCTCTTTATACCTTATTCATCCGTAGTAAATTTGGATTTATCTTTTAAGTATATAGAAGTCTAACAATTTTTGATAAATGTAACAAAAAAGGAGTGATTTTTCAACCACTCCTGTTTAAATTATTATAATTACAAAACCCTAACTGGTTAGTTGCACTGTAAGTTCCTTTACCCATTCTAACTGCTTACCAGAAGTACGAGGTAATGGATGATAATAAGCAGACTCTTTCCCTAGCTTTAAAATACCGTAGGTGTTTGAACCGCTGCTAGCAGCAATAGCCTTTAAAGCCAAAGGTTTTAAATGATAATTTACACCCCAACCATAAATGACAGGCACATTTTTTACCCAAAGTTGATCAAAATCGAATTGACGGTTTTCATCAAAAATAGAGTGTGGAATTCCTTTAGAATCTAGCTCTGGAATTTGTTTATAAAATGTACTACTCTTTGGCTCTCTTAAATCTGATAGGTTTAATACTCTAGCAAATCCAAAACCACAATTTAGCATTACCTGCATTATTTGATCTTGCGTTCTGTCAGGCACAGCCAATGTATCTATGCATCCATTATCTACACCATCTATAGGTTTAGAACCTCCAGGATTCATCATTATCACCATTAAATCAGGTGTTGTAAGGCTTGAACCTATGTTTTTTATATCTAAGTACTTACGGAACTTAAATTCTTGTTCTGTATAGTAGAACCCTGTTATTTTGAATTGTTTTTTCATAATTAATATATTCAATCTAATAATATCTTTTCATGTGTGGTTCGTAATTTTCAGAAAACTCCTTAACCCCAACAAAAATATTACCAAACCTTGCCTTTAACTTACCTTTTTTTATTCTTAAACAATTCTTTCTTATTTTTTCACAAAGATCATTATATAAATGCTCATAACGTTCTTCATTTAAATCAACCATACACTCAAGATTTTCTTCTAGCTCGTCTTTATTTTGAGATTTTAAATACTCCATTTCCTCATCTCGCTCCTCTATATCTTCATCTTCAAGTTTAAACATTGGGTTATTAACGATAGCTTCATAAATTAACAACCCGTCTTCAGAAGACATCCTAAAACCATTAAATTCTTCCTTTAAAACTACATTGACTATAAAATCGAAAAAGCATTCTACACTTTTAAATCCTCTTCGAGTTTCAAATATCATATCATAAAGTAAGTTAGTATCAAAATCATCATCTTTTGACTCATCACAATTATATATATTTACCTCACCATACTTCTCATGGTTAACCATCCTGTCTAATTCTTCTTCAGAAAAATCATTCTCAACTGCATTATCACCTTCTTCTTTGGTTAGTTTTTTCTTTTTCTTCTCGTTCTTAGTTTTCCTGTTCTTAGTTATAGGTGTTTTCTGCAATTTCGAAGCTGCTTTTCTTATAGTCTCCGTACTGTTATTTTGCAGTTTCTTACTATCACTGAGATTAAGACTCTTTTGCCCCTCTAAACCGTACTCTTTTAAAAAATTATCAATTTCTCCACCTCGTTCTTTATCCTGTTCTATTTTCTTAGATTTCATAACCTCACCTTCAATCCTTCTTTTTTCTTTTAAATTCGTTAAAGAATCCTCAAATGCTTTTATAATATTTTCAAAAAATAGAACATAATAAATTACACGCTTAAGATTATTCCATTCATGGTATCGTTTTATTAATTTAGCTTTTTCTAATATCTCTAAAGGGTTATTACCACTCTTTCTATTTAATTTACTCATACTCACAATCTCGCCATTCTCGCTTAAATCCTTATATGTTATATAAAAAGCTTTGTATTTACCATAATTCTTAAATTCACCTTTTTCTTCCACCCAATAATCATACTTATCTATTAATAAGTTAAGAACTAAAGCTGCATCCATTCCCATATTTATTGCAAAAGGCTTATTGTATGTCCCAAAACTACCTATATCTAATATTTTTTGTTTTTCAGTTTTCCCCCTACCCTTCATCTTTTAAAGCTTGGAAGCATTCTCTTTTTCTTCAATCAAAGCACCTAATTCTTCTCTAATTTTTTCTGCATATAAAAAATAGACAGGCAGCATACCTAGTAATATCGATTCATTCTTTAAATATTTAGAATATTCTCTATTACACACATCAATATTGTACTTAATATTTTGTTTACATATTTTATGAAAGTAAACCCTTGCTTTTTCCCCATATTCATATGACAACGAAAGGCCAATGATTGGTATACAGGTATAATCTTGTGTTATATCCATCGACTTAGCTTCAATGCGTTTCATAGCTCCAAGAAAAAAACTACCAAAAGGCTCCTCTATTATTTTTTTTCTAGCTTTGGTATATGTAGCATTTTCAGAAAACTTCAAGAACTCTTTTATAAAATATTCTTTAGAAGTAAAGTCTGGCAAAACAAAATCACCCTCTTCTCTATTTTTCATAACTTTTATTTTTTAGAGTTAGATAAAAAACTGTCTACATCATCTTCTACTTCCTTCTCAGACAAAACCTTGCCTAATTTGACGTAATTGATAAGCTCTCCTTTAGAAAAATAAAGTCTATTACCTCGTTTCATATAAGGGATATCTCTCCTGCTAACTTTACCATATAAGGTAGCTACGGAAAGGTTTAAGAATTTAGCTGCTTCTCCTATAACCATAATATCATTTTGTTGATTTTCTGGCTTAGTTGATTGAACTAATATTGTAAGGTTATCTATTTTAGAGTTTAACTCCTGTACTACTTGTGGTAGTAAATCAAATGATATCTTATTCATTTTATTATAATTTTGATTATATCAAATACTTCGCGTACTTAATCTGTTTGCAAAATTATAATGTAAATGAGGCTAAATCTAACGGGAACGAGCACGTGTTTACGGGAATTAAACACGTGTTTACGGGAATTTATTTTCTAGGTAATTCCCCCACTACTTCTTCATAATTAGTAGGACGTTTTGATTTCGAAATATTAGAAATTTCATCATTTCGATATTGATAGAAACATGCTTTTATTAAGTTATAAAAACTATCTGGCTTAGACTTGTATTTTTCTGGACATAATTCTAAAAACAAATCTTTAAAAACCTGAAAAACATTCCCTTTAGACGTATTAACCTGTTTTATAGGCTCTGTAATTTTAGGCAAAGTAAAATCTTCCTCATAGTATTCTGTAACCCAACTCACTAACTTATCATAATCTTGTTGAGATAGTATTTGCTTATCTTTACGAAAATCTTTACTTAAAGTAAACCGAAAAGCTTTACTAACTTTTGCACGAACAGAAGAATCATCAGTATCCTGTTGAGGTAAATCTATAGAGTCTTCATCTAGCTCATTGATATCATTGACTCTGCTTGCACGTATAGCTTCGGTTTTTAAGAACTCTAATTTTGATTTTCTTAAAACTAATGCTTTAACCTGAATTTCTTTATTTGGTGTAATTATAGCTATTGGATCATTTAACACTACATACTCAGAATTAATAGCCTTCAATAATTTAACAGCATCATTACATTTTTCCCAATCTGGAATACTTATACTTAAACCAATAGATACCATATCATGATAATACATAGAATAACCTTCTAAATATTCATCCTTCTTCCTTTGCAGATCCCTAAGATACTCATCCTTCTCATCCCAAGGCATATTAGATAAATCTGGCTCTTTAGCCTTATAAATTGTCCCCTCAATTAATTTATCTATGTATAAAATTAACTCTCTAAAAAATTGATTCTGACCAAATATAATTTTAGCGCTTGAACCTTGTCTTACTTGATAATATTCTTGATAAAAATACAATGCAATATTATTATCATTTTCAATAGAAGCCTTTGTAACTATATCTTTATATCTGTTCATACTTTTATTTAAAAATCCAACAATTTGTTTGCAAAGTCTTTTTTAGTTTCATCTTCAAAACCTGCAAAGTAACTTTTGGTTACACTTAAATCACTATGATTTAAAGCTTCACTAATAAACTCCATAGAAGCACCCTTACGTATCGAATTAGTAGCAAATGAATGTCTAGCCCAATAGGTCGAAATACCGTTAGGTAAATCGTTTGCTTTAGCTATTCTTTTGATATGGTCGTTAATGTACCGTGTAAAATTTTTAATTTTCTTGTGTTGAGTTTCAATATCATCTTTTTCATCTACAATATTAAAAACAAATCCACTCTTCTTCTTATTACCATATTTTCTTATAACCTCTTTTGTAAAATCCGTTAAGTAAATAGAGATTTTTGTTTTCTCTGCTAACTTAGCATGAGTCTTAGCTCTATAGTAACTAAATTTATCTCCTTTAACATCTGAATATTTAAGCAGAATAGTATCTTTCATATTCATACCGTTGCATCCATAGCTGAAAAAGAAAAAATCCTTAGCCTTCTGCTCATTAGCATTTGAAACCTCTGCATTAAACAGAGTTTTAAGTTCTGCATTACTTAACGCTTTCTTTACATTTTTCGTTCGTGGTATCTTATATCCATTTTTTCCAAATGGATAAATATCTATCGCAATATCATTAGCTTCTATGGCCTTATTAAATACCGCTCTTAAAGTTCTAAGATAGATAGCAATTGTATTATAACTTCTATCTTTATCAATCATAAACTTCTCATATCCTTTTAGCCAATCAACCGAAATTTCAGTAAAAGATAATTTGTCTATATCTCGTTTCTTCTTATTTAAACTAAAATCGGCTAGTGAATTAAGTGTGTATTTATAACTCTCAGCTGTACCAATCTTTTCATTTGCAATATGCTTGTCAATAATTAAATCAAAATAATATTTTACATTATTTTTATGTGAAGATTTACGAAATAGCTTTGTTTCGAATTTAGCAAAATCAAAAACAGTCATCGCCTCAGCCTCACGCTCTGCTCTAGCTTCTATCGTTCTTAACCTCAACTCTAATTCACGTTTACTTCCCCTAAATGTTTTTCGACCTGGATTATGCCAAAGTTCATCAAACTCCTCTTCGGACAATTCAATTCCTAATGAATACCATTTTTCTTTTGTAGTAACTTTTCCATAAACTCTTAACTTAATAGGATATTTGCCTGTAACCTTTTTTCTCCTATTATCTAACCTTATAGATATGTTATATTCTTTAACCGTTTTCTTCTCCTTCACAATAATTATTTTCTGCAAATATAGATAGTTTGCAGAAAATTTGCAGAAAAAATAACGAAATAAACAGATAACAACAATAAACAAGCATTAACCAAAACCTATTAAAACCAAGCATAGTAAAGAAAAACACGTATAAACACACAACAACGATATAACCCACATTTTGATTACGGCTCAAGAGGTTCTAGGTTTGAATCCTAGCATGGTCACCAATAAAACCAGTACTTTACAACGATTTGTAAATTACTGGTTTTTTTATTTGCAGAAAATTTGCCTACTTTTCTATAATTAAGACTCTTTAAATAATCTTTATATCTACAGAAATTCTACTTTGCCAACCAGTTACATCTGTTACAGAATACGCACAGTGATAATCTCCTGGGTCTATATCATTAGGAATTGTAATTGAAATATTAATTTCATGAGTCGTTACTCCGTCTTCGACCGAATAGTTTTCCATAAATATTAATGGATTTACAGCTGTTTTTATAGCTTCTAAATCACATTGCACTCCTTGGTCGTCATGTGTATGGTGATCAAAATTATGGTGAATATCAATACTGTAAGAAGCTAATTCTTTATTATCTGTAACCTGAGCTCTAAAATTATAAGCTTCCCCTCTTGAGAGTTCTGTACAGCCCTGAGAAAACCCTTCATTATAATTAATAGTAATTGTTGGTTTATCTAAGTCCTTATCAATACTGTTATCATCTGAACATGCAGCAATGCATATTATAAATGATAAAAAACAAATATATTTTAGTGTAAATTTCATTTTTATAGAATTAAAACCGCACAGCAACATTTAATGCTATGCGGTAATTTTATTTTAATTAAGCCGTAACGTCAATATGTGTTTCATATTCTTTCGTATTTCCATCTTCATCTTCTACTGTAAAAATGATATGATACTCACCAACTGGAGCAGTTGCAGGAACATCTATATGTTCATGAAACTCAATAGAAGTTTCTTCATGGTATTTCTCTAAAAACTCTTGTTCAAAATTCCATTCTACCTCTCCATCAGCAACAGTAAGTCCATGAGCATGTGCATCAACAGAAACACTGTGAATACCATTTACAGCATCTATTAAAAATTCTGCATGAAAATCACTTCCTCTAGCAACCGTTTCATCTATAGAAACTTCACTTAATGTAATAGAATCTAAAATTTGTATATGTCCCTCTACTTCTGTACTATTCCCTAACTCATCTGTAACTGTTAACTCTACATGATATTCTCCTGCAGGAATATTTGAAGGAACATCTATATGTTCATGAAAAGTTGGATTAATTACCAAGTACTTTGTATCCGTAAATACTTGCTCAAACTCCCATTGAACCTCATCCTCTCCTAAAACCAAATCATGAGCATGGATAGAAAGCGTAATACTACTTACAATAGCTTCTGCATTAATTTCTGCTTCTAAATGAATATCCGATCCTTTATAAGCTACTTGATCTGTAGTATGCTCACTCCCTTTTCCGTACTCAAAACCTGATATTATTGGAGCATTTAAGTCCAAGGCTTCATCACTACTACAAGAATGTAGTGTAAATCCGATAAAAGCGATTACTGCTAAAAATTTAAAATTTGTTTTCATGGTGTTTATTTAATTTAGTTTATAATTATTCTACGATGCTTAATGGAACAGATAGTTTTACTGCTTCCTCTCCTTGTTCTTGCACATATATATTTAACCAATAATCTCCAAGTGGAAAACCTGAATCTATTGCCATGTGATAATGAATATGTGGATTACTCTGATTCTCATAAAGATTTTCTGGAAGTGTAATTACTATTGTATCCCACTCACCTACAGCTACATTTTGCCCTTCTCTCCATTCTTCGAACCATAATTCATACTTTATCTCACTTATCGTATTGCTACCTGCGTTATAATAAAATTCGGTATCGATCTCATCACTTCCTGCAATAACCTTATTATCTACCCCTACTTCTACCTCTGAGAACTTTTTTATTATTTCAAATTCTTTAGTGATATAACTTTCTGAATTATCTTCTTCTATTACCGTAATCTTTAAATTATAAACACCTTCCGAAGGCCTTACCGTTGGAAAAGTTTCGTTTGAAGAATCAAAAAGAATATGATAATGTATATGTGGATTTAATTGATTTAAGTAATAACTTTCTGGCACTAAATAATCTAATACCTCCCAGTTTACTTTGTCCGTACTTGGCTCACTTACATTTACAGGATTAATATCAAAATAGATCTTTTTAACTTTGGTTTTCCCTGTATAATCAAATTCTATATGTAAGTCTGGATTAAACTGTGGGACTTTAAAATCGGTATTTCCAATTTCAAGACCTTCAAACCTTTCGGAATTTTGATCTATGCTATTTTCTAAATCCTCATCATTTTCACAAGACTGCAAGGAAAACCCTACAAAAGCGATAATTGCTAAAAATTTTAAATTCGATTTCATTCTTTTCATTTGTTTTAATTTAATTATTGGTTATTGATTAATTTTAAAAAGGTACCGTTACAGATAAGGATAGATTTCTACCTGCTTCTGGCACATCTATCAATCTGTAAAAACTAGTATGATTGTAATATTTTGTATCGAATACGTTATTTAGTTTTAAACGCATATGTACAGGATCATCATTTTTAAATAGATTTACCTCAGCTAAAAAAGACATATTTAACACCTGATAACCTGCCGTTTTTTCTTCTGGAGGTACAATTTCATCCTGAGACGAAGTCATTCTAAAATCTGCTACTAATTGTGGTTTCTTAAAAAAGAGCATTTTTTTAAATTGATAATTAGCAGACAGCAAGCCCGATAATGGCGGAGAAAAAGGTAGTGTAAACCCTTCTTTTGGTCCGCTAGTTTGTCTAGAATACACATACTCTATAGAAGCATCTAATTGCAAGTTTTTAGATATTGTGGTATTTGCTCTAAACTCTCCTCCTACTCTAAAAACTTTGGCTTGTGTGTATTCATAAATCTGCAAAGTTTCGTAATAATTAGAAGTAGGATTTAAATAAATATAGTTTTGAAATATATTTACAAACGGACTCACACCAACACTAAACGATTTTCTAGTATGATCGATATCAACATCTAATTGATAGGATATTTCTGGGTCTAAATCTAAATTCCCTCTTTCATAACAATACATGTGATAGTTCACTCCGTCTGATGCCAATTCATTAGCCAAAGGCATTCTAAAACTTCTACCCACATTTACTTTATACGTAGTATTATTGTTAATATAACTAACACCTAAAGAAGCACTTAAACTACCAAAATTCAATGTTTTATCTTGCGCTCTCTGTAAATACTTATAAGAAGTAGAACCGTCTTCATTATTAATCGTTGACAGAAACCAATCTTTATACGATTTGGTATCTACCAATCCAAAATCATAACGAACACCTGCTAAAATGTGTAGGTTAGGTTTGATTTGAAAATGATCATAACCAAAAACACCTGCTGTAAAACGGTTATATTCCGGAATTAAAAATCCCCAACCACCAATATTATTATCTTGATATTCCGCATTAACACCTAAAACCATATCGTGTTGATCATTTGGTTTAAACGCATCTTTTATATTTAAAGAATAGGTGCTTTTATTAAAGACCCGTTCTTTTGTGTCTGAAGGTTTTGGCATATAACCATGCGGAACTGGTTCTGAGTGTTCTTCTCTACGATTGTTCTGGTAACCAAGATCAAAATGTATTTTATGGCTATTTGTGTTTATAGTAGTATTGTTGGTAATTTTAAAGTGATTTACTTTATGAAAAGGCAAATCGATATCTCTATTAGAACGATCATAATCGATAGTAGAAGTTCTCACCTCTAAACCATGTGCATTTGCAAAAAATCCGTTTTTAGCATTTACATTACTAAATGTAGTTTCTGATGTAATTTTATCAGAAACATAACCAATACTTACACTTGCATCTGCTTCATTACCCGCAGTATTTCTTAAATTATTATCATGTAAATCGAAAATGTAATTTTCATAATTAATTTTATCCGTAGGCACCTTATAATCTCCGTAATCTCTATACGTTAATCTACTTCTGTAAAACCAATTCTCTTTTCTAGATTCAATCCCTGCAGAAATTCCTAATAAATCATTATTGCTTTCTCCCAAAATATTTACCTCTCCACCGAAAGAATTCGCCAACGGAATTTTATTAGGCTGAATATCTATAACACCTGCAATAGCATCAGATCCATATAACAAAGAAGCAGGACCTTTTATAATTTGAATATTCTCTATACCTTGTTGGTCTATTTCTAAACCATGATCATTTCCCCATTGTTGCGCTTCGTGCTTTATACCATTTTGCACCACAGCAACTCTATTAAAACCTAAGCCTCTAATTGTAGGTTTCGATTGCCCAGAACCAATACTAATTGTACTAACTCCTGGTATTTTACTTAAAGTTTGCATCAAACTATTTTCTCTATTATTGTCTAAAAACTCTTTAGAAACAACATGAGAAACAATCGGATTCTCTTTTAGCACTCTTTTTTTTGATTTTCCAAAAACCTTAATTTCATCTAAAGACGTAGACGATTCTCTTAAGAAAACGGGCATGGTAACTATTTTAGATTTTACAGTGACTGTAACCGTTTTAGCTTCGAAACCAACATGAGAAATCTTGAAAGTATAAACACCTTCTTCCTTAAGATCTATTGTAAACTCTCCTGTTTTAGATGAAATTGAAAATGAATGTTCTCCTACAACATTAACACCTTCTATAGGCTGTAAGTTGTTATCATTTAACACAGACCCTTTTATTTGATAAGAATCTTGCGCAAACGCACTAGAGCACAGGCTAAAATATAGCCATATACTCAACATATTTTTAAACATAATTGTATACTATAAGATTTGAACACTTGTTCTTAAAAAAGAACCACGACAAAATCTATACATACATAAAGACTAACCAATAGCTTGTTTTATAAAACTGACAAATAGTAGCAATTAAGGTGTTTAAAACATCCATAAAAAAATGAATTGAATAAACCACTCAAAAGAAATCAATTGAATAAACACAGAACTAATTACTTATAGAATTCATAAATAATATGCATAGAAAAACTTATACTAAAAAAGGTGGAGGTCGAGAAAAGAGTTCTCTTGGAAAAGTATTCTTAGAAATAATACTTTTATAGTTTGTTATTACTTCTTTCTGAATAAAAAATTCAATATTTTTAAATTCGAGATCAGGTCCATCCGAACTAATTATTGGAGTTAGATTGTTTACAATCGCATTATCACATACTGCACAATATAGTGCATGCTCTTTATCATCTGTATGAGACAAAGCATGTAAACCTGCCATTTTCATTGATAGAAAAAGAACAAGAAACAAATAAGTGATACTATTTTTTAAGCGACTGAATTTCATTAAGACATTAAATAATGATTTAATTATTTTATCTACAAATACTTTTTACAATTAAATATAAAAAGACCTTACTACTACTAAAGCAATCAAGTTGCGTTAATGCAATTGCAAACATATTCTATTTTTAATATTATTGCAACTAAATTGCATTAAAATAATAAAAAGAAAAACTCATTAGATAAACTACCTAAAATAGCGTGAAAAACAATAATTAAAAAGCTATTTATATTTAACAATCCTTTAACTACAACCTTTTATATCATCCTCTAATTTCGCAAACCTAAACTAACAAAACATGAAATATTTAATACTTACAAGCCTTTTATTAATATCCATAATAAGCACGACCAAAGCACAGGATAAACCTGCCTATCAATTATTTAAAAATAATGGAAAGACTGCTAATTACAACAAAATGATTAAAGATCTTGCTGATAGCGATATGGTGTTTTTTGGCGAATATCATTACAATCCAATTTCACATTGGATGCAATTAGAAGTTAGTAAAAGCTTGTTTGAAATAAAAGGAAACTCATTATTCTTTGGAGCAGAAATGTTAGAAATCGGAAATCAATTGGTTTTAAATGAGTATTTATCTGGATTGTATCCAGAAAGTAAGATGATTCCTGAAATGACACAAATGTGGAATAATTACAGCACAGATTATAGACCTTTGGTTGAATTTGCTAAAGAGAATAAGCTGCGTTTTATTGCTACAAACATCCCTAGAAGATATGCTTCTTTAATTAGTAAAAAAGGAATAAGTGCTTTAAAAGATTTAAGCCCGGAAGCACTTGCTTTAATTGGTCCTGATTTAGAAACATATTTTGATCCTACTGTAAAAGCATATGCAGAAATGGCGGATAATATGGGAGGACACGTACCTCCAAACATGTTAAATATACAAACAGCACAAGCTGCTAAAGACGCTACTATGGCACATTTTTCTCTTAAAAACTTTAAAAAAGGAGATTTACTACTTCACATAGAAGGCTCTTACCACTCAAATTACGAACAAGGTATTATTTGGTGGGTTCATAAAATTAAACCAGGGTTAACATTAAAATCAATTACAACCGTAACAGCATCTGAGTGGAATAAATTAACCAAAGAGCAAAAAGCAACCATAGCCAATTATATCATTGTTGTTGCAGATAATATGACACAAACAGAAAACTAATTGTTTAAATTTAGTATTTCTTTTTAATATAAAAATCCCAGAATAATTTCTGGGATTTTTAGTATCAATAAAAAAAGGGGACAATAAGCTTATTCTATTGTATTTCCTTTTTCATCAAAGTATATTACATCTCCAAATTTTTCTAGCGTCCCTTTTAGTTCAGAAACTTTACCTTTAATATAAATAACCGATTTAAAAGGATCTATATATTTTTGAGACATTGCCATAATATCATCTACATTTACCTCATAATATTTTTCTACTTTGCTTTGTAAATAATCATCAGGTAAATTATAATCATCTTTTTGCATGGCAAACGTAATATACGGAATTGGGGCAATTGCATTTAAAGATCGTGTATAACTACCAATTAAACTGTTTTTAGCAATTTTTAAATCTGACGCACTTACTTTTCCGTTTCTTAATCGCAACATTTCTAAAATAATGTTTTCTATAGCATACGCCGTTTGATCATTACGTACACTTGTACTTACACTTCCACTACCACCAACCGCAGAAGCACCAACAGAGGATCTTATAAAATAACAAAGCCCTTTATCTTCTCTTAAATTTTTATATAAATATGACAACTGACTTGCTCCAAAAATTTCATTTAACACCTGTAACTTAATATCATCTTTAAAATAAGTATATGCATCCCCTAAATGCCATCTAAAAGAAATATCAGACTGAACTGCATTTGGCGCATCTACAACCACTATTTTCCTTTTTTTAATAATAGAAGTTTTTTTATTTATAGGGCTATTCTTAACATAAGGTTCTCCAGATTTCCAAGCACCAAAATAACGCATCATTAATTCTTTACATTCTTTTTCTGTAAAATCTCCAACAACTACTATTAAAGAATTATTAGATACAATTCTATCATTTTTAAAGTTTTCAATATCAGAAACTGTTAAACCATTATAATTAGCTTTCACTTTTTCTTGAGTTTCAATAACTTTCTTCTCATTGCCAAATAACAAGGAATCTATAATTTTTTCTATCGAAAACGGCCTTTTAGGTGTATTTACTTTTGATATTTTCTTCTTATCTTTTTCAACCTGTTCTTCTTGTCTTTTTTGAATGTACGCATCCGTAATAACAGGATGTAATAATGCATCTACATACACATCTAACAAAAGGTTTACGTCTTGTTTCATCCCTTTAATTGTACCACCATACATACTCGCATTTAACAAAGCGCCGTAGTAATTAGATATAGAATCAATTTCTCCTTTAGGGTATTTCTCTGATAGTTTATTTGAATACGCTGAATTTAAAATTTTCTTTTCTGCTAATCTTTCTTCCTCATCATAACCCGGTAATTCTATATTTACCGATATTGTAAATTTTGGATACTCTTTTACCGGAGCTAAATAAATACGAAGTCCGTTGTCTAATTGTATCGGAATTAATTTACCTACATTTAATTTTACAGGCTCATCTGCTTCTGGAGGCATAGAACGATCTACTTGTGCAATAGCCTTAAAGCTAAAACAAATAGCAAATATTAATATATAAATATTTTTCATTTTTAATAAATTATTCTGGGTGGTAAACAATTACTACTCGATTCTTTTTATCTAAATATTTTTTAGCAACTCGCTGAATGTCATCCGCTGTTACCTTATTAAAATCATCTATAAGATTTCTAATGTCTGATGTTTTATTATATAAGTGATAATAATTAGTTACCTTATCTGCAAATGTTTCTGCATGATAAAAGTAATCTACATGAGCAGATTCGAATTGCTTTTTTACTTGTTGCAATACAACAGCGTCTACAGGCTCATTTTTTAAAAGCATTATTTGTTCCTCTAATTTTTCTAGTAAATAAGGTTCACTATTTCTACTCTCAACATTTGCAGTAATACGCAATGTTCCTTCCTTTTCCCAAAAATCAACTGAAGATTTAATACGTTTAATAATGGTATCTTTCTTTAAATTTAGATGATTTTCAAAATAGGAATAATTACTACTACCAGATAAAATAGCATTTATTATTTGCATTGCAGGAGCATCTGCATCACTTTGTGACATTAACGGATATCCTACTAATATAGATTCTCCTTTTAGGCCTTTTACAGTTCTTTCTGTATGCTTTTCGAGTCCAGATATTCTATCAAACTTTATAGGTCTTTTTATCTTTTTCCCTTTCGGAATATCTTTAAAATAAAGCTTTATCCATTTTTTAGTTTCTTTAATATCAATATTACCAGAAACTACTAAACAGGCATTATTAGGAGTGTAATACGTTTTTAAAAATGCATCAAAATCTTCTTTAGAAGCAACATTAAGGTCTTCCATAGAACCAATCATATTATGTCCGTAAGTTTCATCAGAAAATAGTTTAGACATCATTTCAAAGTAAGAATTACCCAATGGTTTACTATCATAACGCATTCTCTTTTCTTCTTTTACAATCTCTCTTTCTCGATTAATACCTTCTGATGTAATTACTGGATGTAACATTCTCTCTGATTCTGCCCAAAGACCTAATTTAAATTTGTGTGCAGGCAATAATTGATAATAATAAGTTACATCATAATTAGTATAAGCGTTGCAATACCCACCAGCATCTAAAATAATACTTTCAAATTTTCCTTGCGGAATATTTTTTGTTCCATGGAATAAAAGGTGCTCGTAAAAATGTGCATATCCTGTTTTCCCTATCTCTTCATTTTTAGAACCTACATGGTATTTAGTACCAACAATTACATTGGGTTCGTTTACATCTTTATGAAGAATAACATGCAATCCGTTTGCTAAATCATATTCCTCAAAATGAACATTGTCCATCTTTTGTCCACAAATAACCAGCGGAATAAACAAGATGAACACTTTAAATAATGACTTCATTTTTTTAATTTAAATTTTATAATAACAAGAACTCTTTACAGCAAAAAGCTTGCGTATCCATTAAAAATACAATTTAAGCCCAACCACTAAACTTAGATAATCATCGCTTTTTGAAACGTAATTAATTGTTTCGTTAGATAAGCTTGTCGCTTTCCAATAATCACCAGTAAGAGAACATTCTAAGGTATTTTCGTTTTTAAGTTTTATATTAAAACCTAATTTGGTATTAAAATTAAAAGAACTGGTTCCGGTATAATCTGCAACACTATTACCAATCCAATCTACATAAATATTGTTGGCTGCATAAGGGTTGTGTTGCATATCTAAAACATGATGGTACAAACCAGAAATATTTGTAAAAAATGATGTTTTAGTAGAAACATCTTTATGTAAGCCAAAAGCTACTTTAGGTTCTAAAAACTGATAATCGAATTGATATGCATAGTTTAAATCTAATTGCTCTACATTAGAATAATTCACTCCTAAGCTCACTTTATTCAATAACTTTTTATAGAATAAAATGTTTGCCTCAGTTTTAAAATTATAGTTTGTAGCATTAAAGTTTTTAGCATAGTAAATACCTACTTCTTGCCAAACTTCCCCTTTCCCTTTTAAATATTCGGCATTTAAATTAACAGACAGTAGACTGTTTTTTTTATACTGATTAAACACAACATTAAATTGTTGATTTAAAAAACTATACTTCGTTAATTCACCATTCTCTTCTACTCTTACAATGTTTTTATCTATCCATCTTTCTGCACCGTATTTGGTTGCACTTTCTACAGATAAATCCCAATTATTTTGTTTAAAAAGCCAATGCAATTGTAATTGAGGTATTACTCTTTTGGTTTGAAAGCCGTTGTCTATATTTTTTATATAAGACCCTAAACCCGTGTTTAAGTAATAGTTTGCAGTAACCTCTGTATTATTTTCTGGAAACTTATTTCCTAATTCAGAATCTGTTTTAAAAAATTCTGTACTTAAAGCTAAACTCAATAAATGTTTTTCGTTAAACTGATAACTTGCTGAAATCTTTCCATTAATTTTTAAAGCCGTTAGCTCATTTCTAGTGTCTGTTTTTCTAAAATAAAAATTGGTGTCATAATTTAAATAACCACCTAAACTCAGTTTAGAATTTACTTTATGAGCCGCACTTATTTCAAAATTATAATTCTGATGATTCCATATACCTGTTGTTTTCTGAAAAAAGTAGTATGGAGAATTATACTCTGAAATTCCGTATGTTAAATTATTTTCTACATCTTCAATTCTAGTATTTAAATATTCTAAACTACCATAAAAAGTCCAATTGGTATTTTCTAAAGCTGCTAAAGAGGCCGTTTTTAAATACAATCCGTTTTGTTTTTTAAACTCCTGCGGATGCCTTAATTTCCCTTCACCATACAAATACTTACCTTCTCCATAAGAAAACTTTTTAAGGTTAGATTGATTGATTAATGACGGTATTTGAAAGTACCTATTTTTAAATTGTTCAAATTGAAAATCTCTCTCAATAACAGACAAACTATCTATAGTTATTGCTGTTTGAGAAAAACTACTGAACACACTTAATAATAAAGAGAATGTTAAAAACATTCTCTTTATTGCTAAATGGTCTATTTTATTAGTTGTTGTAACCATATTTATCAGGGAAAGCAATTGCTTCAAAATCTACCGTTGAATTATTTGTATCTAGTAAAATAGTTCTACCAAAACGAGCAGTAGCTACTTCATCAATTTTTCTTCTATTACTTAAACCTGTATATGAAATTGCTCCATCAGCAGTTAAATAAGTAAAACCACCATCTATTACAGAAGGCATACGTTTATAATCTGCTGCTCCAGAATTATCTAAAATATCTACTCCATCAACTACGTTTTCAATAGAAATTTTCATTAATTTAGAAGTGGTTGTAGATCCTGGTTTTGTATAATCTACAATAGCAGAAGTATCAAAAGTTGCATCACCACTAACTAAAACAATACTTCCTGGAGTAGACAATCTAAAAAAGTTAGTACCCTCAAATATATAAGTGTTGGTCATGTTTGGTACAGCTGGGTTATCAAATTCAAAGAAAGAATTTCCAGTACGACCTTGTGCTTCTAACCAATCTATAGAATAATGCTCTAAAGTTGCATCTGTATTATCTAACTCTCCATCTGGATTTGCACTTGCTTCCTTATAATTAATAGCATTTAAAGCTATTACAATACTTTTACCAGCAGCTACAGGGTAATCTGTTCCTGTTCCTGGTATTTGACTCATTACATCTGTATACACATAATTTTCATCTGTTAATACAGAATAAACTGAAACACTTCCTGTTGTACCAGAATCTCCAAATAAATTAGCGATATACATACCATCTGCATATAAAGTTTCTGCTGAATTATTAAAGATTTCAATAAACGAATCTTTAAACAAAGTAACATAACCAGATCCAGATGTGTATATTTCTTTAATAACCAAACCTCCGTCTTGGTTCACCGCATTTACTTCTACTGTTGCTGCAACAGTTTCTTGTCTTGCAACTACAATATTATTTGCGGTACCACTTAAAGTATAATCATCTGTAGAGTGTGATATTACTACAGTATAAGTCCCAACAGAAATATCAGAAAAAATTGCCAAACCATTCGCATCAGTATTCATCGTTAAAGTAGAATTATCTATAGTCTGTGTAATTGCAACATCTATATCTGTTAAAGATATATCACTAAGACCACTTGCTAATGTTACTTGAATTTCTAAATTTCCTAAATTAGGAATATCATCATCACTTTCACAGCTAACGATCACTGATATTAAGAGAAATAATGCAATTAACTTTGTTAAACCTAGTTGTTTTAAAATTGTTTTCTTCATGTTATTGATTTATAATTATTGGGATTACTATTTAATTAATAAGGTTAAATTAAAACCTACTGATATTTTATTATTCAATGTTCTTCTACTTCCTAAAAACTCATAAGTTGGGTTGTTCCATGGTGCGTTATTAGCGTAAAAACTAAAAGAATGCCCTTGTTTAGTTTCTTTACGTATTTGTAAATTAAAATTGCTGTAAAAGGGAGTTGCTGTTGTAGTAAATGAACTTGGATCTCTTTTTAAGTCATCAAATTCTGTATCCATTCTGTTTTCTTCAGGAATTTCTATATAAGCACCATCTATATCATAATATGCAAACGGATATAAACTTGTTCTTATGTATTTAGAACTTTCCTTAAAGTTTAATTCCGCTGAAAGTGTTAACACAAACCTTAAAGAAGGTATATGTTGCACTAAAGTTAAAGTACCAAAACTCCTAATCGCTTTTGTTAAACTATTTTCATAAACACCATATCTTACAGAATTGTCGCCAACAACATAACTAGACTTATCAATATCAAAACCTGTATTTGTTACCACACTTTCTAAATAACTATACCTAAAATTAAACTGCGTATTGGTTGCCTTTATTTTCTTTGGACTTATTGTGGCTTCTACTCCATTGGTAGCAACGTAATAATTGTTGTTCATTACACTTACTGTTCTTGGTATATTGTTTACCTCTCCTGTTGGCGCTACCGTTGGCTGCACACCTATCGGCGCATCTACTACTTCATAAACAGCTTTCGGCAATAATAACAACTCGTCTGTTGTTGTAATACCTCTACGCATGTCTTTTTTAAAATAGGTGAAATTAAAATTCATAAAAGAAGGAGACCAATCAAAACCAACTTCCTTTAAATCGGAATAATTAGGTTTTAAATGCTCGTTTGTAGGCTGATAAACATAGGTTGTTACAATTGCTAAACGCTCGTCTGGATTCTCTGCATAATATTGAAAATTGATATAATCTATATAAGATCTTCCTGGATATAATTGTACCATTGCTGGAGCTTTATACGAAACTCCCCAAGCTCCTCTTGCCGTAAAATTATTATGTTTTGATGAAAAAGACATGCGAGGAGATAGCAAGTTATAACGTTCTAACATGTTATCATATCTAAGCCCTAAATTTAATTGTTGATTAGACGCCTCTCCAGATCGTTTTATAATTGTTTGATGATATGCCGAAAAAGTTTTAGAAGCCGGAATTTTCTCAAAAGTTGCAGATCTACTCCCAGCAATATCTTGTGTATGAACAATATTACCAGTTGCAACTCTACCACTACCTGTATTATCATCAAAAGAATACTGCAAACCCGTTTCAAAATTAAAGTCTAAACTCTTAAAACTTGCATTTTGAGAAGCCTCAATTCTTCCATTTAAATTAATGGGCTTTCCTTTAATATCTCTAGTTTGATTAAATGCATTCGGAGAATATGTAGTAGCATCAGTTCCGCTTTCTATAGATTCTATAATTGGGAAAGGTCCGTTAATAACATAAGTATCATAAAAAGAATGTTGATTAACAACACTACCACTAAAATTATAACTTATTTTCCCTAAAAGGGATGAATGAAAATCACCTGAAAGCGTTGCCTGATAAGAAGTACTTTTTACATCTGCTTCATTTTTAAAAACTTCTTCTGGTTCATGGTTGTTTCCATCATCGGAATGCCCTATTCGTAGAGAGGTAAAATGATTCCATTTAACATCTTTAAATACTGGTAATTTCCAACGTAACCCTAAATTAAAACTCTGATAAAATAATTTACGTTCTGTTGGTGCTCCAGAAGAATACGCGTAAGATAAATCTGTATTTAAAACGCCTAATTTATTTAATTCATATCCTTTTGCAACAGATCCCTGATAATTTGTAGATGAGACATTGGCAGAAACAATATAAGGAGATTTACCTACTTTACTTTTTACTAAAATTCCTCCAGAAGATAAATTACCATATTTTGGAGATGCAATACCAGTAATAATTTCTACAGATTCTACATTTGCTAAGGTTATACTTCTTAAATCTACACCGCCACCAACTACAGATTTTCCACCATCTAAAGTAGATGAGTTTTTGGTTTGCATATTTGCATCTGTACTAATTGCTGCACCATCTAAAATAATAGCGGTACCAAAAGAGTTTACATCAGAACTTACTGCACTTCGTAAATTAGCTTGTTTAGTAGCCGTTAAGTTTGTTTGCTCCATTTTATTACCAGGAATTAAACTTAACACATCGCCTAAGTTCATTGCCTGAACTTGTTTCATTGCCTGACTACCTATTTTATAAGTAGACGTACCTTCTCTACTTACCGTTTTTTTTGCAGTAACAACAATTTCATCTAAACCTAATAAATCTTCTTTAAGCGTAATTCTAATAGTAGACAAATCTGATTCTGAGGACAAATCAACCTCTTCTGTTTTATACCCTAAAAGGCTTACATTTAATTTAAAATTTTGATGAGGTAAAGTCATCAAAAACGTACCGTTTTTATTTGTAAAAGTTCCTAAATTTAAGTCTCTAACAATTACATTAACATCAGAAAGAGGTTGGTTATTAATATCTACAATTTTACCTCTAACCTCTATTTTTTTAGAAAAATCTCTTTTCCCGATAACAATGGTATTGTTTTTGAGCAATTCTATGTTATAAAATCTTTTAGGTAATGCTTTTATCAATAAGGTTTTTGCTTTTATTATACCTTCTTTTAAATGCATTGGAGAAACATCTTTAAACATATCTGAACGATAAATAAAAGTGTAATCTGTTTGTGCTTGAATAATGTCAAATATTTGATCTACAGTTACGGTTTTATCTTGACTTATTTTAATTTCCGCATTTTGGGAGACGACATCAATTGGAGTAAAACTAAATACTGTAGAACAAAATAATAAAAATGCTGTCCTCATAATAAAATTTTGAGTTAGCTTTTTGAGCCACTCTTGAGTAAAATTAATTTTCATAAATTTGTAAAGTATTAGTTATGCATTTAATTAATATTTCTTTAGGGATAAAGCGATGTACTTTGAGCGGTATTGACTTTATCCCTTTTTTTTATTTTAATATTATTTTGGTATCGTTTACGAGATAATTTAAATTAGAACTCCTTTTAATAGAATTTAAAGTTTCTTCAAGAGTCATTTTTTTATTTAAGACACCATTAAACTTAATGGTTTCTAATTCCTTATTTTCAAAAACAATATCAATATCATACCACCTAGATAAGACTTTCATAATCTCTTTTAAAGTTTTATTTTTAAAAGAAAAAGCGCCTAACCTCCATGCTGTTTCATTATAAATATTTACCGTTTTTACAGTAATTTTCCCTGTTGATTTACCAATAACAGATTGTTGCCCTACTTTTAAATTCTCTTTAAAAGCAAAATTACTAACAGCTACCTTACCTTCAGCTAATGTGGTATATACACTTGCTTCATCTTTATAAGCCTTTATATTAAATTCTGTTCCAAATACTTCTACTTCTTGCAAATTAGAAATAACTTTAAAAGTTGCTCCATGATGGTTTTTACTTGATGAAACATCAAAATAAGCTTCACCATACACCAATTCTATTTGCCTAGATTCTCCTTTTTTAAATGATGTAGGATATTTTAATTTCGTTTCAGAATTCAACCAAACATGTGTTCCATCTGCTAACGTAATTTGAAATTCTCCTCCTCTTGCAGTTGTTAAATAATTGTAAGCAATTTTAGACTCTGTCTTATTTGCTTCCACTTTATCATCAAGATTAATTATTGTTTCTTGCTCTTTTTGATATATAATTTCTTCACCATTACTAGCTACAGTATTATTATTAAAAACTTTCCCCTCTTCTAAAACAATATTAGAGCCATCATCTAGTGTTAAAGTTGCTTTATCAACACTAGACTCTACAACAGTTACAAAAGAGTTTAAAACCTCTACAGGTTGCTCTTTATTATAAAAAACATATACGTATGAAAACATAAATACAATAACTGCAGCCGCTGCATATCGAGACCAAACAGGTAGAATTCTAAATTTCGATTTCTTTTCAGTATCAATAGAATGCCTTATTTTTTTATAAGCAGTATCTAAATCTGGTTTATTCATTACAGTATCTATATCATAAGAAGCTTTTATGTATTGATCAAATGTTTCTTGATTATTTTCCTTTTTCAGCCACAACCTAAGAGTTTCTAACTCTTGGTCTGTAATTGTATTGGCGATGTATTTTATTATTGTTTTCTTCAACAGAAAGGCTGTTTTATTAAATTTATATTAACAATACGTTGATTTAACACTATACCCTTAGTTAAATTTTAATTATGTTTGTTTTTTTAATAATAACAAACAAAACAATTTGAATTTATATTTAGACGATCTTACACTGGCTACTAATATTAAGGTAGGTGATGAAAAAGCATTTAAAACATTATTTGATCGTTATTATAAAAAACTTGTTGACTATGCATTGTCCTACACAAGTAATCTGCATGAGGCAGAAGACATTGTTCAACAAACGTTTATAACTCTTTGGACTAATCGAAAGAACATTAACACAACAAAATCTATTAAAAGTTATTTATACAGAATTACCCATAACAGTTATATAGACACTTATAGAAAAAAGATACATAAAGAAAGTTTTTTTGATGAAATTAAAGAACGTGCTTTAAGAGATAGAATTAATGATGATGATGAAATAATAGAGCAACGCATTTTAAAATTAAAAATCATAATTGAATCTTTACCAGAAAAGAGCAAAGAAATATTAAAACTTAATAAATTTGATGGACTTAAATACAAAGAGATAGCAAATCTATTAGGCATTTCAATAAAAACAGTAGAAGCACATATGTATACAGCTTTTAAGAAAATACGTAAAGCATTTAAGGGTGATGATTTCTTCTTATTTCTTCTATTTAAAATTATGCGTTAATTCTTAATTTTTTAAAAATATTATTCATCTACTTTTAGCACCTATTTACATTATTATACATATCTAACCATTATTACTATCCCAAAATAAAAGAGTAAATTATAAAAGCATCATTATTTAGCTTTAGTTATTTTCTGCAAATATACTTTATTATTCTTATTTAGACTTAATTTAAATAATAATCTTAAAACGATATAAATAGAAAAGACCTTGAACAAATGTCCAAGGCCTTTTCGTCTAACCAAACTTAGTATAAAAACTAACTACTACTATCTTTAAGGATCTTTCTAGACCCGTATATCAATCCTAAACTTATTAAAAACAAAACACCTATTAAATTATCTATAGGCAATCCCGGAGGAGGTGGCGGACCTGCAGGCATAGGAACAGCTTGACTATATCCTAACGCAGGAACCATAAAAATTATCACTAATAAGAAAGTAAATTTTTTAACCATATATATTGCTTCTTATCTATAAGACTCATATTGTTTATAAAAGTCACTACAAATAAAAAATAAAATAGGTATTTCTAAAAAGTTATTCGGTGAAAGGTACTTTAGTGAAGGTATTGCTTAATCATTATTCGGTGAGCAGGGATGCTCTTATCGTAGTTTTCTACTAATAATTCTAATATTTCTGGGGCATTTACTCCAATATCATTTTTTTGTAGATATCTAGATACATATAAATTATATGTGTCATTATTCTTTTCAAAAATTAAAAAATGAGTTTCGTTTAGTTCTGTGAAACTAATTTCATTTCCAGAAAAACTGTCTGATGCATCTAAAAAGAAAGGTGAAAACTCGTAATATTTAAAAACATTTTCCATAAACTACTTATTTTCAATTATACTAATTCTGCCGATAAACCTAATTGTAATAATTTAGAGCATCTTGGTTCTAAATCTTTAAGTTCTCCAGATTTAACGGTACATTTTCCTTTATAATGCACTAAAGTAGCACACTGCTCTGCTTGCTCAAATGAATGTTCACAAACAGTAACTAAAGATTCTATAACATGATCAAAAGTATTTACATCATCATTATGCAATACTATCTCATGCTGAAAAACCTCTTGTTCTAAGACATCTACCTCTTCTTGTATTTTTTCTTTTGTACTCATTTTACAAAATTACAATTTATTGTATTTTAATGCAACCCAATTATTTCTTTCTATAACAGTTTCTAATTTTAAATTGTATTTAGAAACCTCCGCATCTATAACAGGTATATCATCTTTATAAAAGCCACTTAATAAAAGCACGCCGTTATCGTTTAAACAATTGGTGTATGCTTGCATATCCATCAATAAAATATTTCTATTGATGTTGGCAATAATAACATCATATTTTTTATCAACTAAAAGCGCTGCTTCTCCTTCAAAAACTGAAATATTTTTACAATTATTTCTCTCAACATTTTCTACAGAATTTTCATAACACCAATTATCAATATCGATAGCATCAATAGGATTTGCTCCTTTCATTTCAGCAAAAATTGCTAAAATTCCGGTTCCACATCCCATATCTAACGTTTTTTTACCTTCTAAATCTAATTGCAATAAATGCTGTACCATCATGTGAGTCGTTTCATGATGCCCAGTACCAAAACTCATTTTTGGCTCAATTACAATATCATATTTTAAATTAGGGTTTTCATGAAATGGTGCTCTAATACTTACCACATCTTCCACTTGGATAGGTGAAAAATTCTTTTCCCATTCTGCATTCCAGTTAGTTTGCTCAATCTCCTTTTGGTCATATTCTATAGAAAACTCTTCAGAATTTAAAACAAAAATATCATCTAAAACAGTAGCGCTCCAATCGTCTTTTTGAATGTAAGCTATTACTCCGTTTTCATTTTCAACAAAACTCTCAAAACCAACCTCTCCTAATTCTGCAATTAAAATTTCTGTTGCTGGTTCTTTTGGTGTAACTGTAAAATTGTATTCTATATAAATATTGTCCATAAATGTCTTGTAAAAAAAATGCATCGAGATTTTAAAATCTCGATGCAAATTTATTGTAAATATCTTTAAGTACGATGCTTAAATAGCTTTAATAATTCCTGTAAAATCATCTACATTTAAAGCAGCTCCACCAATTAATCCACCATCTACATCTGGTTTAGAGAAAATTTCTTCTGCATTTGCAGGTTTTACACTTCCTCCGTATAAGATAGAAACAGCATCTGCAACTTCTTGATTGTATTTTTTAGCTACAATACTTCTAATAAAAGCATGCATTTCTTGCGCTTGTTCTGCACTTGCAGTTTCTCCTGTACCAATTGCCCAAACTGGTTCATAAGCTAAAATAATGCTTTTCCAAGCATCTGCTCCTAAATGGAATAATGCATTAGAAATTTGGCTTTCTACTACTGCAAAATGGTTTTCAGATTTTCTGTCTTCTAACAATTCTCCAAAACAAAAAATAGTTTCTAAATCATTTTCTAAAATAGCATCTACTTTTGCTGCTAATGACGCATCTGTTTCATTAAAATAAGTTCTTCTTTCTGAGTGTCCTAAAATAACCGTTTTAATTCCGATTGCTTTTAACATATCTGCAGAAATTTCTCCTGTATAAGCACCATTTTTAGCTTGGTGCATATTCTGAGCAACTACTTCAATTGCAGAACCGTATGCTACTTTTAAAGAAGCCGATAAGTTTACAAAAGTAGGAGCAACAATAACACGAGTATTTTTTAATTTCTCTTTTTTAATTGCTTTTTTTAAATCTTTGATAAGTTTTTTACTCTCTTTCTTATCATTGTTCATTTTCCAGTTACCTGCTACTATTTTTGTTCTCATAATTATTATTTTATAACCTAAAAGGCCCTTGTTAATGTTTCTATTAATTTGGATGTAAATTTAAGAAATGGAAAGACAAAAAACACTTAGAAAAGCAAATAGTTACTATAACGTTTTATATAGTTTTTTTTTAATGTGTTAAAAAGACTTTAAACCGCTATCGCTGATAGAAAAAGGGCTAATAAACATCTATTCTTATAGAAAACGAAAAGGATAAAATTCAATCAAAAATACTTACTCTTTTAAAGCTTCAATTATATCTTTATCGGAAGCATCTATTTCATTAAATAATGTTATTTGACTGTTTTCATCAACCACAACATATCTCGGAATCCAACTAAGATTTAAAAAATCAACCAAATCTCCTGTCTTCATTCCTTGTGGTAAATTGTAATGTTCTCCAATTACATCATAACGCTTTACACCTCTTTTCCACGAGTCCTTCTTTTCATCAACAGATAAAAATAAATACACCACTTCTGGAAACGCTGTTTGCAATTCTTTTACTTTCGGCATTCCGACTAAACAATCTCTACACCAAGAAGCCCAAACATCAATTAAAATCTTTTTTCCTTTATGTTGATCAATTACTTCTTTAAACGTACTTACTTCGTCGTTTAAATCGTACACTTTTTCTTGAAGCGCTTTTTCTGTAAATTCGGTTGGAGTTTCTAAACTACAACTCGCTAAAATAGATACGAGAACTAAGACTATTATTTTTTTGAACATTACTTATTTTTTGTTTTTTGTCACCTAAAGATCTCAATACTTACAATTAGACGCTTTGTTTAAAAACAAAAATACCTATTTTTGCAAAACTTATAGAAAACAAATGACAACACAAGAACTTATTGCCCAGATTAAGAAGAAAAAATCATTTTTATGCATCGGATTGGATGTGGATTTGAATAAAATTCCACAACATCTTTTAAAAGAAGAAGATCCTATTTTTGCATTTAACAAAGCAATTATCGATGCTACGCATCATTTGTGTGTTGCCTATAAACCAAATACCGCTTTTTACGAAGCATACGGAATAAAAGGTTGGCAATCTTTAGAAAAAACAATTCAGTACCTTAATAAAAACTACCCTGAAATTTACACCATTGCAGATGCAAAACGTGGCGATATTGGTAATACCTCAACCATGTATGCAAAAGCTTTTCTAGAAGATTTAGCGTTCGACTCTGTTACTGTTGCTCCTTATATGGGAAAAGATTCTGTAGAGCCGTTTTTAGCCTTTAAAAACAAGCATACTATTATGTTGGCCTTAACGTCTAATGAAGGTGCTTTTGATTTTCAAACAAAAGAAGTGAACGGAAGAGAACTATATAAAGAGGTTTTAGAAACTTCTAAAGGATGGAAAAATTCTGAAAATTTAATGTATGTTGTTGGTGCTACAAAAGCAGAATATTTTACAGAAATCAGAAAAATTGTCCCTAATTCTTTTCTTTTAGTTCCTGGTGTTGGTGCACAAGGCGGAAACTTGCAAGATGTTTGTAAATATGGTTTATCAGAAAATATTGGTTTACTAATCAATTCTTCTAGAGGAATTATTTACGCTTCTAAAGATGAAAATTTTGCACAAAATGCAGCTATAAAAGCCGAAGAATTACAACAAGAAATGGCGACTATTTTAGCACAATAAGTTCATGGAATTTCAAGATCAAATAAGGCGAATTTTAACGTTTGATAAAACACCGAAACGTATTATTTGTCTTGTCCCTAGTTTAACAGAATTATTAGTAGACTTAGGTTTAGAAACTTCAATTATTGGTGTTACTAAGTTTTGTATTCATCCCAATCATTTAAAAGAAACTAAAACGATTGTTGGTGGTACAAAAAGTATTCATATTGATAAAATAAGGGCTTTACAGCCTGATATCATTCTTTGTAATAAAGAAGAGAATACTAAAGAAGTTGTAGAGAACTGTGAAAAAATTGCACCAACGCATGTTTCGGATATTTTTACTATTGATGATAATTTAGAACTGATAAAGCAATACGGAATGTTGTTTTCCGTAGAAAATAAAGCCTCAGAAATTATTCTAAAAATCAATTCTGAATTAGCAATTTTTAATGAATTCATCAAAAATAAGGAACCTAAAAAAGTTGTTTATTTTATATGGAAAACTCCTTGGATGGCTGTTGGAAGTAATACGTTCATCAATTATTTATTAGACCTAAGTAAATTTGATAACATCTATCAGTACAAAGAGCGCTACCCTGAAATCGATTTGGATGAAATGAAACTACAGTCCGAACTAGATTTTATATTCTTATCATCAGAACCCTATCCATTTAAAAAAGAACATTTAGCAGAAGTAGAAAACTACACTAAAAATGCCAAGGCTGTTTTAGTAGATGGAGAAATGTTTTCTTGGTACGGAAGTCGGTTAATAAAAGCGTTCGAGTACTTTAAAACACTTCATTAAAAATAGCCTTTTAGAAAAAAAAATAAATTATTATTAAGCTTTAATCATAAAAAAACCACCTTAAAAAGGTGGTTTTAATATTTAATTAAGTTAAAAATAACTTGTTAATTTTGATCTGCTTCCGTTAAATTTGGATTTGCATCAATTTCTGCTTGTGGAATTTTCCAAATCCAATCATCATTTAAAGAAGGTTTTTCTTGAATGAAACCATCTCTATATAAATTATCATCAGCTCCAGAGTTCGTTAAATCAATTCCTTCATCCCAACGAATGTGATCATGGAAACTAAACCCTTCTCCGTAAAGTTCTACTCTTCTTTGCCATTTAATATGATCCATTAAAGCATCTACAGAAGTAAATACAGAAGAATCATAATCAGTATCTCTTGCTGAACCAAAAGCTTGAAGAGCTGTTTGAGCACCTGAAACATCAGATAACATTGTTTTAGCCTCTGCTTCTATTAAATACATTTCTGAAGAACGCATATAAAGAACATCATCTGGATCAATAGATCCTGGATTTTCCTGCAAAAACTTAACCGCCATATATGGGTGTGTGTTATGCGCAGAAGTCATTCCATATTTGTTTATAATTGAATCTTTAGCAGCAAAAAATTCTTCTTCGGTATCATAATTAGGATCAGTCTCAAAACTACCACCTTCTCCGTTAGATGCAGAAGAATTTGTATTTGGAGCCCAAGCTAATGCCATATTAATTCTAAAGTCTGTAGATGGAATTGCATCATAAACTTCTTTATTCATTAACTTAGGGTTTGATCTATTTTGACTTCCATTAAAAGTTGGACTAATAAAGTAGAAGAGAGATTGATAAAAGTTTGTTTCTGACTCAATAACAGTACCTCCCCAAATTACTTCAGAAAGATCTACTGTATTAAAACCAGATAACCAAGCATCTTCATCTAACAAAGGAAAACCTTCACGTGCAGCTATTGCCGCATCTGATGCATCTTGCCATTTACCTTGCGTTAAATCTATTCTTGCTTTTAAACCTTGCGCTGCATTTATAGATAAATGAGATTTATCAGCTGGACTAGAAGCACCTTCAAAGAAACTAATAGAATTTGCTATATCTGAATTTATTTGATCGTAAACAACTTGAACTGTAGATCTAGGAGCACTTGTATAAGGAGTTCCTGTAATTAACAATAAAGGAACACCTGCATCTGTCGCAGGATCACCAATTAAGTACCCTTTTGCAAATGTTGAAATTAATTGATGATACGCCCAAGCTCTATACGCATAAGCTTGACCAAGAATATTTCTTACATCTTCATCTGCTTCTGGAAAACCATTTGCTTCAATTAAATTAATTAAGTTGTTAGATGATGCTATAATATGGTAACGCATATACCAAAAATTACTTACTGTTGTAAAATTTGCATTTGTATGTGTTAACCATCTTAATTCATTTGTCATCCATCCATTTCCTGGTGATGAGTGAATCATTTGAGCACCCATTGCATCTAATGCTGGCATATAAAAACTCTGCCCACTTCTACTTGAAGTTCCTCCTGATATAGGATTTTGAGCATACATTACCCTATGCAATCCATTTAATACCAAAAACATATTGTCTACACTTGCAAAAGCATCTGCTTCTGCAATAGAATCTGTTGGTGTTGTTTCTAGAAATTCTTCTTCACAACTGGTAACAAATACTACTAATAATCCTAAAATTAATAGATTAATTTTTCGTAACATAATATAATATTTTATTTATAATTTATAATTTAATAATTTCTAGAAAGTTAAATTCAACCCTAAAGTTACTGTTCTAGAAGGGCTATAATCATATCCGCTTGATGTACCAGATAAACTATATTGAGGATTTAAACCTGTTCTTTCTGTGCTAATAAAAATATTTTCACCAGAAAGAGAAATACGTAAATTACTTAAACCTAATTTTTCTGCAACATCGTTATCAAAACTATATCCTAAGTTTACGTTTTTTAAAGAAATGTAAGATGCATCTGTTAAGAAACGAGTAGAACCAGCAATTGTTTGGTTTGGGTTTCCGTTTTCTAAACGAGGTACGTCTGTAATATCTCCTGGAGCTCTCCAAGCATTTTCTGCATCTACATGTAAAGCTCTACCAAAAGTACCTGGGTGCATTAATGAAGAATATCCACTATCTAAAATATCTCCTCCAATACCAAAAGTAAATAAGAAATCTAAAGAAAATTGTTTATATCTAAATGAGTTAGAAACAGATCCTAATAAATCTGGAATACTACTACTATCTGTAAATGCTTCTCCAGCTTCTTGATAATCGTTAGTAGTTGCTTGTGTTCCATCTGCATTTAAAACAGCTGTTCTTCCACCCCCATCTGTATCTTCAAACATGTAGTATAAAGCATCCCCATTTGCTGAATCAACTCCTGCATAATGATAGATGTAGTAATCATAAATAGATCTTCCTTCTTCCCAACGTTTAGTACCGTTATCTGCAGGACTATCAATTTTTGTAATTTCATTTTTAAAAGTACTAGCCTGAACACTTAAATCCCAATTAAAATCTTTTGTTCTTAATAAGTGACCTGTTAAACTAACCTCTATACCTTGGTTGTAAAGATCTCCTAAGTTTGTAGGGAATACATCTAATCCTTCTGAAAGAGGAATACCTAATTCATATAATAAATCTTGAGAAGATTTTTTGTAAAATTCTACAGAACCATCTAATACATTATTAAACATACTAAATTCTAAAGCAACATCCCAACTAACTTGGTTTTCCCACTCTAAATCTACATTTCCTGTATTACTCCAAATAATACCAGGTGCACCTGCGTTTGGAATAATCTCATATAATGCTTGAGAAGCGTAATAAGAACCAACTCTTTCATTACCAATTTCACCGTAAGATGCTCTTAATTTTAATTGATCTATAAAAGAAACGTTATCCATAAATTTTTCTTGATCAATTCTCCAAGAACCACCTACTGAATAAAAAGTTCCCCAACGTGCATCTTTAGCAAATCTAGAAGTACCATCTCTTCTTACAGAAGCACTTAAGTAATATTTACTATCAAAATTATAGTTTAATCTAGCAAAATAACCTTCTATTCTGTGATCTGTACTATTTCCATTTACATTATCACCTGCAGCAAAATTATCAAATTCATAAATACCTGTAGCAGTTTGAGTATTAGCAATACCTCCTAATGTAGAAAAGTTTCTATCAAAACTTTCATGACCTAAAGTAACATCTATATTATGAACATCTTTTAGAGAAGTATTATAAGTTAAAATTTGATTAAAATTCTCTACAACTCTTCTATATCTATCTTCACTATATCTACCTGATGGTGCTCCATCACCTACTGTTTCGTTTTCATAACCTTTAGTAATATTATCTTGAATATCTCTACCATAAGTTACTTTAGCTTTTAATCCTTCTGCAAGCTTAACTTCAAGATAATTTCTAAATCCATATAAGTTTAACTTATCTTGATCTTCATTTAAAATTAACTCAGCAATACCATGTCTTCCTGGATTGTAAGGTCTTGTTTGAATATTACTATCCGGATATCCTTCTCCTAAATCGTATAAAGGGTTACCTGAAGCATCATTTACAATTTTACCACTATTATCTACTAGGTAAACAGGGTAAATAGGACCTAAGTTATTAGCCCAACTAAAAGGATTTGCTGTAGAAGACCCTCCCCCACTAGTTGGTCCATGAGAATCTGTAGCTGTAATATAAACACTACCACCGGCAGAAATATTATCGGTTAGAGTAAAATCTGCATTTAATCTATTAGTTACTCTTTCATAATCACTTTCAATAACATATCCTTCTTCTTTTAAATAAGATGCAGAATAAAATATAGAATGATTTTCGCCACCAGAAGCAACATTTACAGAGTGATTTTTTCTACTACCAGTTCTTTCTAAATAATCGAACCAATCTAAAGACTCATACTTAAGTTCTGCATTAGGATTTAATTTACCGTCAGTACCAACAATTTGATCATTTGCTACATTAAATGGGTTATAACCTAATTGATTAAATATTTTTGCAGAAGCTTCAATTTCTGGATTTGCACCACTAATTGTGTTCTTGTAACCTTCCCACATTAATTCATAATAAGAACCAGCTCCTACTCTATCATAATTAGGTACAGATCTTGTAATAACACTGTATTGTGTTGATGCACTAACAGTTGTTTTATTATTTCTTCCTTTTTTAGTTGTAACAATAACTACACCATTTGCTGCTCTAGAACCATATAATGACGTTGAAGCCGCATCTTTTAAAACTGTCATAGAAGCAATATCATCTTGATTGATAGAACTTAGAGAACCATCAAACTGTATTCCATCTACAATGTATAACGGAGTTGAACTACCATTAAGGGTACCAACACCACGAATTACAATTGATGGAGAAGAACCTGGTTGACCTGATGCTGCAACAAACTGCACACCAGTCGCCTTACCTTCAATAGCTCCAATTGGAGACGTTACAGATCTAAGTGCTAAATCTTTTGCACCAACAACATTTGCAGAACCTGTAAAAGCTTCTTTAGTTGTTGTACCATATGCTACAACAATAACCTCTTCTAAAACACTACTATCTTCTTGTAAAACTACATTAATAACAGCAGAAGCACCAACTTTCTTTTGTGTGGACTTATACCCTAAGTAACTAAACACTAATACGTCACCTCTTTTACTAGCAATTTTGTAGTTTCCATCAAAATCTGTTTCTACTCCTGTATTAGTACCTTTTACTAAAACACTTACACCAGGTAAGCTCCCTGACTCATCTGAGACTGTCCCAGAAATAGTTTTCTTTTGAGCAAAAGTAACTTGCACAATCAACCCCAAAAATAGTATGAGGGATACCTTTAAAAATTTTTTCATTGTAATATCTATTTGAATTAATTATGTTCCAAAAATCTTAAAATTTTCTTAATATAAAAAATAAAGATTAACATTTATTTATTTTTTAAATAACAAACATTAATTTTATTGAATAATATTTATCATTTTCAACAAACCACTGAACATTCTTTAATAAACTATAGTGTTTTTTATTTAACAATAAGTTAATATATATGACAATATTTCTACACAAAAAGAACACAAACAACAATTTTAAAGTTAATTATTTAATAAATTAACTAATTAGATGTTATTTATATCAAAACTTTCAACTTCATTTTCCTTAATTAAAGTAACAATCAAATTAACATGTTTTTTTTTCATTTTGTTAATTTCTTCTTAAAACATCAAAAAAAGACTAACTACGTTAACACCCACAACTAAAAACCTAAAGAACAGTAACTTATAAGACAAAACTTTTTGTAAAGTTCAATTTTATAAAAATTACACAAAAAAATTACCCTCATTTTGTTTCACAAAAAAACAGACGAAATCACCTAAAAAAACCGTTTTAACACTTTTTTAGTTTTATTTTTAACATCAATTAAAACTATCTTATTTCTTATAATCATTTATTTATGTTATTTAAGAATACTTATAATTATTAATTTAACCTTTTTTAAAGAAGCAATGTATTTATAAATAAAATAATTACATTGCTATATGATAAAGCTCAAAAAAACTCCTAAAATTGCAGAACAATTAATTATTGCTTTCATTTTACTTCTAAGTACCTTAGTAATGTTAGGATGGTTTTTAAATTATCCGAAAATTTTAAGCATTATCCCTGGAAGTGCTACTATGAAATTTAACTCGGCATTGTTATTTTTTCTATCAAGTTTTTGTGTTATTAAAAGTAAAAAGAAAAAACACCCGCTTATTTTATTATTTTTTACGCTTTTAGTACTAATAATTAGCTTCTTAACATTAATTGAAAATCTATTTGACATCAATTTATTTATTGATAATCTTTTTGTAGAAGATATTTACTCCTCTAAGAACCCTGGAAGAATGTCCACTGCAACAGCTTTGTGTTTCTTTTTATTTAGTTTAAGTCTATTAGGGTTAAGGTCTGATAAAACAAAAAAAGGTAGTCAGAACATTGTTTATTTTATAATAATTATTGCATTTATTAGTACAGTCACTTTTATTCTAGACATTCCCGCAGAATATAAAACTGATTTTTACAAAACAATGGCTATTCACACTTCAATCTTGTTTTTATTAATATCTAGTTTACTTGCCTCAAAAACACCTAATTTGGGCTTCACAAGGGTTCTTATAGGAAAACAATCTGGGAGTAATTTACTACGAAAACTATTACCTTTTGTTATTTTAATTCCATTTTTATTAAGTTATTTTCTTTTAAGTCTTTTAAATAAAAATGCTATTGAAATCAATTTTGGTATTGTTTTATATACTGTAATACTAATCTCAATAAGCGTAACTTACACATCAATTATATCTATAGGGCTAAACAAGTCTGATACAGAAAGAAAGAAATTAGAAAATAATATAATTCTTAGAAATCAAGAATTAATGCAATTTAAAGAAGCTTTAGATAGAATTGCAATTGTATCTATATCTGACAATAAAGGAATCATTAAATATGTTAATAATAAATTTTGTGAAATTTCTAAATGGAGTAGAGAAGAAATCATTGGAAACACCTATGAAATAACTAGTTCTAATCACCATTCTAAAGATTTTATAGAAAAAATATCGGAAATTAATGATTCTAATAATACTTGGATTGGTGAAATAAAAAACAAGACAAAAGATGGCAAATTATATTGGACAGAAACTGCCGTTATTCCCTTAAAAGACAAGCTGGGCAATAACTTTGAATATATGGCTATCAAACAAGACATTACCGAAAGAAAAGAAAACGAAGAGTTATTAGCATCTAAATATGTTAAACAATTAGAAACAAAGAATAAAGAGTTAGAACAATTTGCTTATATAGCCTCGCACGATTTACAAGAACCATTAAGAACTATTACCAGTTTTTGTAATATTCTATATACAGAATACAATGAAAAATTAGATGAGCAGGCCAAAATTAGTTTTAGGTTTATAAGACAAGCAACTGGTAGGATGAGTTCATTAATAAAAGCTTTATTAGATTATTCTAGATTAGGTTATGAAGAAGAATTGATACTAATTGATTGTAACATAGTAATAAAAGATATTATAGAAGATTTAAACACTACCATAAAACAAACCAATACTAAAATAGAGTTTAAAAAATTACCAAAAATTAGCGGGTATAAAACAGGAGTTAGATTGTTGTTGCAAAATTTAATAACGAATGCTATAAAATTCAGAAAAAAAGATACAGATTGTATCATTAAAATTAATGCAATAAAAAAAGAAAATTTTATAGAATTCTCTGTTGAAGATAATGGTATTGGTATTGCTAAAGAATATCAAAAAAAGATTTTTGCTATTTTTCAGCGTTTACATTTAAAAAACGAATATGAAGGAACAGGGATTGGTCTTGCACATTGCCAAAAAATTGTTAATCTACACGGTGGAGAAATTTGGGTAGAATCATCTCTAAATAATGGAAGTAAATTTTATTTCACGATATTAAACGAAAAAGAAAAAAAATGAAGAAAAAATTAAAATGCATCTTATTAATTGATGATGACGAAGCAACAAACTACATTCATAAATTTGTTATCGAAAAAGCAAACTGTACTGAAAACATTGTTTGTAAACAAAGTGGCCAGCTTGCATTAGATTATTTATTATCTATAGAAAGCGAAAAACATCCTCATCCTGATATTATTTTTTTAGATATTAATATGCCCGGAATGAATGGTTGGGAATTTTTAGAACATTACAAGAAGCTAGAAAAGAACCAGCAAGCAGAAATGGTTGTTATAATGTTGACCACTTCTTTAGACCCTATTGATAGAGAAAAGGCTAAAGAAATAGGAGAAATAAGCGAATTTAAACCAAAACCGTTAACAATTGAGATGCTTAATAACGTTCTAAAAGATAATTTTCCAAATTTATTTTAATCTAGATCACCTAAATAAAGGCTTTGTAATTTTATACAAAGCCTTTAATATTTATTTTATCTATTTATTATCTTGTAGCGCAAACACTTGCTTTAATAAAGCAGAAGTACGTAAGCTTGCTTTTTCTCTAATTCCTTTTTCTTCAACTTCAATCATTGTAAACACTCCTTTTAAAGCTTGGTTTGTTACATATTTAGTTAAATCTGGATCCACCTTATTCACAAAAGGAATAGAATTATATCTACCAATTAAATTACTCCAAATTTTATCTGCTCCTACTTTAGAAAAAGAATTTTCAATTACTGGACTAAAACTAGTAGTTAAATTATCAGTAGTTTTTACTTGCAGGTAAGAAGTTGCCGCATTTTGGTCACCTAAAAGAATATTCTTTGCATCTGCAAACGTCATATCTTTTACTGCATCTACAAAAATTGGAGTCGCTGTTTTAACAGCATCTTCTGCAGCTCTGTTTAAGGCTTTAATACCTTCATCTGCCAAGTTACCTAAACCAATTTTACGCAAACCATTATCTACAGCTTGTAATTCTGCAGGCAACATAATTTTTACCAAATCATTTTTATAAAACCCGTCTGTTGCAGTTAATTTAGAAACTTGATTTTTTATTCCGTTGTCTAAAGCTGCACGCAGCCCGTTACCTATTTGCTCTTCACTTAAACCTGTATTTTGACTTACCTGATTCACTACATTTTGTAACTCTGCACACCCTGCAAACTGAAGGGCAACAACTAAAATTAAAATTTTTTTCATCATTTTTATTATATTTTATCTACTATTTAGAAACTCTTTCTACTTAAAAGTCACTTTCTTATTTAAAACTATCTGTTTTCTTATCGTACCCATAAGGACAATGTTTACAACCGCTTTTACAGCAATGACCTCTTTTTAGATGAAATTTTTCTGTAAACACCTTATAACCTTGTTCGTTTACATAAAAATCACCTTCCTCTAATGCTACTCTTTTATTATACACTTTGCAAAAATAGTTTATAATCCATAAAAAAAGCGCTCCTAAGAACGCTTTTTAATTTTTATTTATCTTTTCCTGGAGGAAATCTAGAGATAATCTCTTTTACAAACTCTTTAATTCTAGCTTCTTTTTTCTCTCTATTTTGAAGCTTTAAAGCTCCAGTTCCAATTCCTTGCCAAATCAATTCTTTTTTCTGTTTATCAATAAAATCTACAAACAATGTACCTTCTGTATATTGAGAAACACTTATGTTATTTCTACCTCCCATCATCCAAGGACTCCATCCCCAACCGTAACCATAGCCAAAATTGTTATTTTGATTTACATCTACTTTTTCTCTAGATTTTGTAAAAATACTCACCAACATATCTGGATTTTCAGATTTTGTAAATCCTTGTGCTGATAATTCTGACTCAATAGCACGTAAAATTCTTTTTTTATCTAAATCAGAAATTTCTGCTTTATCTATTCCTGGTTTGTAAAAAGCAAACGTTTTATATTGAGTAAAATCTACTTTATTATCATAATCGGTTGTAACCTTTATAGCACTACAAGATGCTAAAAGTACAGTACTAAACAAAAGTAAAAATGTTTTTTTCATGAGATTTGTTTTATATTATTAATTCGATTAAAGCACTATTAAAAGCATGACAAATAAGTATTTTCACACACTCACTATCTTTTAAATAACTTACAAGACTACCTTATTTTTTGTCTTACATCTTCTTAAAACCACATTGTTTCCTTTCAAAAAAATGCAATTTCTAAATGCTTGTACATTACTTACAATCAGCAATAAACATGCCAAAAGAATCGTAAAACTCTTATTAACAACCAAAATGAATCTTATAACAAATAGAAATACATTCATTGTAAAAAAAAATCTGCTTCTATGTTTGATTGATAATTGTAAAATCAGATTTAAAAAACTCCTTACTTCATCATATTTTGTGAAGAAGTTTACCCAAATATATTTATTTTGTAATGAATATTGTTTAATTTTAAGAAATGATTTTAATTACTAAATATTTAATTCCGAAAGGTTTTGTAGGCATCACCTTATTTCCTTTTATTCTCCTAAAAAAGAAAGATTTAAAAGATGATCAAGTTTTAATAAACCATGAAAAAATACATTTAAAACAGCAAGCTGAATTACTACTGATATTCTTCTACATTTTTTATAGTTTAGAGTGGATTTTAAAATTTTTAAGACATAAAAACGGATATCTAGCTTATAAAAACTTAAGTTTCGAACGTGAAGCATATCAAAATGAAAATAATTTTAACTACATAAAAAATCGAAAATTTTGGGCATTTATAAAATACTTTTAAAACTAATTGTAATTCTTTTTTTCTTCGGATGTTTTAATGGTTGCAAGCCAGCACCAAAGAAAATTGCAATACAAACTACTGAAGTTTCTAAGGAAAAAGATTCCACTTTGTCATTTCCAAAATATCTAAACACAAATTATGTTTTAGGGAAATTTGATTATACAGAAAACTCAGATTTTACAGTTGTTCCTAAAGAAAATTCATCAAAAAAAATATACTTAAGAAAAGAGGTTTTAGAAGCCTTTTTAGAAATGAATGCAGCAGCTTTAAAAGAAGATATTTCATTTACAATACTATCTGGAACCAGAAATTTTGATCATCAAAAACGTATTTGGGATTACAAATGGAATGATAAATATAAAAACCTACCGTCTGTTGAAAGGGCTAAAAAGATTTTAGAATTTAGTTCTATGCCTTCTACTTCTCGTCATCATTGGGGAACAGATATGGACATTAATAGTCTTACTAATTCTTATTTTACACAAGGAAAAGGACTAAAAGAATACAATTGGTTGTTACAAAATGCACATACATTTGGTTTTTATCAAGTGTACACTTCCAAAGAAAATGGAAGAACAGGTTATAGTGAAGAAAAATGGCATTGGACTTATTTACCACTCTCAGCACTCTATTTAAAATATTATAACACAACAATTGGTTTAGAAAACATCAAAGGATTTGAAGGTTTTTCTTACGCAAAAGACCTAAACGTTGTTGAAGAGTACGTAAATGGAATTAACCCTAAAATCCTTAAAAATCAATAATAAACCAAAAAAATGTATATTATTTTAATAATTCACTAAATTGCAATGCTAATTTTACATAAATTTTACGAATGAAACAAATCACACCTTACAAACCAAAACACAAAGTACGTATTATAACTGCTACTGCTCTTTTTGATGGACATGATGCTTCTATAAATATTATGCGTAGAATTATTCAAGCTACAGGCGTAGAAGTAATTCATTTAGGTCATGATAGATCTGTGGAAGAGGTGGTAAATTGTGCCATTCAAGAAGATGTAAATGCCATTGCAATCACTTCTTACCAAGGAGGTCATACTGAGTATTTTAAATACATGTTTGATTTATTGAAAGAAAAAGGAGCTGAACATATCAAAATTTTTGGTGGTGGTGGTGGTGTAATCCTTCCTAAAGAAATAAAGGAATTGATGGATTATGGTGTTACAAAAATTTATTCTCCAGATGATGGTAGAGCATTAGGTTTACAAGGAATGATTAATGAATTGGTGCAAAAAGCCGAGGCCCATCCTAACCTTCCCGAAGGGAAGGAACTCCAATCTGACTCAAATAATGCTCTTAAAGTTTGTAATGAAGATGGAGGTTGGCTATTGGAATTAGAAAGTAAAAAAGTTTTAGAAAACTTAAAAAGCAAAGACGTAAATACAATTGCAAGATTAATTTCATTAGCAGAAAATAACCATACTGATTTTACAAAGATATTTTCACCTTTAGATAAACTAATAGAAACTTCTACCCCAGTTTTAGGAATTACAGGAACTGGTGGTGCAGGAAAATCTAGTTTAGTTGACGAATTGGTACGTCGATTTTTAATTGATTTTCCAGAAAAAACAATCGGAATAATTTCTGTAGATCCATCAAAAAGAAAAACAGGCGGAGCACTTTTAGGAGACAGAATTAGAATGAACTCCATAAACAATTCTCGCGTGTACATGCGTTCTTTAGCGACTCGTCAATCTAACTTAGCTTTATCTAAAAATGTGAATGAAGCTATTGATATTTTAAAAGCAGCTGAATTCGATTTAATTATTTTAGAAACTTCCGGAATCGGGCAATCGGATACCGAAATTACAGAACATTCTGACACTTCTTTATATGTAATGACTCCCGAATTTGGTGCTGCAACACAATTAGAAAAAATTGACATGTTAGATTATGCCGATTTAGTAGCTATCAATAAATTTGATAAACGTGGCGCTTTAGATGCTGTTAGAGATGTGAAGAAACAATACATGCGTAACAATAATTTATGGCATATACACCAAGATGATTTACCTGTTTATGGTACCATTGCATCTCAATTTAACGATCCAGGAATGAATACTTTGTACAAAAGTATTATGGACAAGTTGGTTGAAAAAACAGGTGTAGATTTAAAATCGAACATGGAAATTACCACAGAAATGTCTGAAAAAATATTTGTAATTCCGCCTGCAAGAGTTCGGTATTTATCTGAAATAGCAGAAAGCAATAGAACGTATGATCAAAATGTTGATGATCAGGTAGTGGTTGCTCAGAAATTGTACGGAATTTATCAGACAATACTTTCTATTACAGAAAATAATAAGTCATTGCAAAGAACAAAGCAATCTGTTCTTACTAAAACAGGACTTGATGAAGATGAGATTCTGAAACAAGTTCAGAATGACAAGTCGAATGTCATTCCGACAGAAAGAGGGACGAGTGACGAGGAATCTGAAACCTACTTCTTAAAATTACTACTTGCCCAATTCGAAAAAGTAAAACTAAACCTCCATCCTTTAAATTGGGAAATTATCTTGAACTGGGATGAGAAAGTTCAAAAATATAAAAACCCAATTTATACGTTTAAAGTACGTGATAAAGAGATCAATATAGAAACACATTCAGAGTCTTTATCACACACACAAATTCCTAAAATAGCTTTACCAAAGTACCAAGCTTGGGGAGATTTATTACGTTGGAATTTACAAGAAAATGTTCCTGGAGAATTCCCTTACACCGCAGGATTATATCCGTTTAAAAGAACAGGAGAAGATCCAACTAGAATGTTTGCAGGTGAAGGTGGTCCAGAAAGAACAAATCGCAGATTTCATTACGTAAGCTTAGGAATGGATGCAAAACGCCTTTCTACTGCTTTTGATTCGGTTACTTTATACGGAAACGACCCTGGAAAAAGACCGGATATTTACGGAAAAATTGGTAATGCAGGTGTTTCAATTTGTTGTTTAGACGATGCTAAAAAACTATATTCTGGTTTCGATTTAAGTCACGCAATGACTTCCGTTTCGATGACCATAAATGGACCAGCACCTATGTTGTTAGGCTTTTTTATGAATGCCGCTATTGATCAAAATTGTGAGAAATATATTATAGAAAATAAATTAGAAGCACAAGTTGAAGCTACTTTTATAGAGTTTTATGATTTAAAAGGCTTAGAGAGACCAAAATATCAAGGTGAATTACCTGAAGGAAACAATGGTTTAGGTTTACTATTATTAGGTTTAACGGGAGATTTGGTTTTACCGTCTGAGGTTTATCAACAAGTAAAAAAAGACACACTAGCTCAAGTTAGAGGAACCGTACAAGCAGATATTTTAAAAGAAGATCAGGCGCAAAATACCTGTATTTTTTCTACAGAATTTGCGTTGCGCTTAATGGGTGATGTGCAAGAGTATTTTATAGAAAAACAAGTCAGAAATTTCTATTCCGTTTCTATTTCTGGATATCATATTGCAGAAGCCGGCGCAAACCCAATTACGCAATTAGCCCTGACCTTGTCTAACGGGTTTACCTATGTAGAATACTATTTAAGCAGAGGAATGGACATTAACAAATTCGGACCCAACTTATCTTTCTTTTTCTCTAACGGAATAGATCCTGAATATTCTGTAATTGGAAGAGTTGCTCGTAAAATTTGGGCAAAAGCGATGAAGAATAAATACGGCGCAAACCCAAGGGCTCAAATGTTAAAGTATCATATTCAGACTTCTGGTCGCTCTTTGCACGCTCAGGAAATTGATTTTAATGATATTAGGACAACACTGCAAGCATTGTACGCTATTAATGATAATTGTAATTCTTTACACACAAATGCATATGATGAAGCGATTACCACTCCAACTGAAGAATCCGTAAGAAGAGCCATGGCAATTCAGTTAATTATCAACAAAGAATTAGGATTAACTAAAAATGAAAACCCAATACAAGGAGCATTTATTATTGAAGAATTAACCGATTTAGTAGAAGCTGCCGTTTTAGAAGAGTTTGACAGAATTACAGAACGTGGTGGTGTTTTAGGTGCTATGGAAACGATGTATCAGCGTTCTAAAATACAGGAAGAAAGTTTATATTATGAGACTTTAAAGCATAATGGAGCATTCCCAATTATTGGTGTAAATACATTTTTAAGTTCTAAAGGATCTCCAACGGTTCAACCTGCAGAAGTTATTAGAGCCACTGAAGGGGAAAAGCAACATCAAATTAAAACAAAAGAAAACCTCAACAAAGCAAATCCGAAGAAAGTTGAACAGCAAATTGCAATTTTACAAGAAGCAGCTATACAAAATGAAAACTTGTTTGATATATTAATGGAAGCTACAAAAGTTTGTACTTTAGGTCAGGTTACGGAAGCGTTATTTAAAGTTGGCGGACAGTATAGGAGGAATATGTAATAAAAAGCTATATTTAGCACTAAAATAAAAATTATGATTATGATTATGAAAAAACATATTATTATTCTATTAAGTACTATATTTTTTAGCCTTGGCATGAGTTCTCAAGCAAATAAATTAACAATTAGAGTAAAAGATGTTAACAACAAACCTGTTTCAGGAGCTATTATACTGTTAGATGACGTTAAACAAAGTGCGTGGACAAATTCTAGTGGTGTTTTTAAAACAAAATTAAAATTTGTCCCAAAAGAAATTAGTGCTTTTCATCCAAAAATTGGTATAAAAAAAATAGCTTATAACGGAAAAGAAAACATCATTATAAAAATTGAAAAAGGAAATGATATACCAATAACCAGCAATACTAAAAATCAAAAACAAACAAATTCCGGTCAGTTCAATTCTATTTACGATTATTTAAGAGGACAAATTCCTGGCGTAAATGTATCATCAAACGAAGTAATATCCATTAGAGGATACAATTCATTAAATGGAAATATGACTCCTTTATTTATATTAAATGAAACTAATGTATCACAAGAGATTTTTGGTGCAATTATACCTTTAGATATCAAATCTGTAACGGTTTTAAAAGGTCCAGAAACAGCTAGATATGGTGTGAGAGGTGCTAATGGTGTTATAATTGTTAAAACAAAATAGAAAGTTTCAAACAAAATAATTTTAAACATACTGTATTATTAAAAATCCGTTCTTAATGAGCGGATTTTAGCTTTTATAAACTTCTTAAACCACCTTATTTCCCATTTATTTATTTCCTTTTTCTACATAAAAACAACATAAATTAAATTTCAAAAGAGGAATATTTTATTGTGCCATAAGATTAAACTCAACATTTTTTTAATACATAAACTAAAAACAAGGAATTTATTACCAAATTAACAACCAAAAAAGAACATACACTGGTTTAGATAAAAAAGACAACTATTCGGGGTATGGAATTCAATATCAATTAAAAAATAACAGTTACATTTTTATCAACTGGAAAAACACAAGACCTAATAGAATGACATTGTCTCAAAAGCCTTGATTATAGTTTTATAGGGGTCTGTGATAATGAAGTTAAAAATAGAATTTGGAGTAAACTTGGCTTCATCTAATTTTGAGATTGCACCTATAAACCTTCCATTTTTGTTGATAGTATATTCAGTAGAAGATTACCAAAACAAGAAGTTTCAGTAGCTTTAGAGTTTAAAAAAAGGCAGTAATATAAAATTACCACCTTTCGAACTAACTGTAATAAGGATCCCCCAACCCTTAGACAGTATTTATTAATTATATATTAAACTCATTATGCATCAACAATAATAAGGTATATAACAACCAAAATTAAATATCTTAGAAGCATAAAAGTCTTTAAAAAAGGCAGTATTATAAAAAACTGCCTTTCTAATTAACTGTAATAAAAGTCCCCCAACTCTTAAACAGTATCTACTTATTTTTTATTAAACTCCTTGTGCATCACCAATAACACGATCTATAAAATCTGTATTAATATATAAAAGCCTTGCTAAATTGTACAAAACATTTACTTCGCTATCATCTATTTCTCCATCAGCATAAGATATAATAGATAAATCTCTTAAAATGTTTAACTTTTGCATCACGGATAACACAACATCTAAGTCTTTAGTAAGCTGTTGTACTTCGCTAATCATTTCATCTTCTGTAAGCCCTTTTATGGTCATCATACAATTGGCAAAAACTTTAGGAGCCACAATACTACTTAAAGCTTGTATTTCAGAATCGTCTACTACACCATCTGCATTCGAAATTAAATATCCTCCTAAAAACATTAAACGTTGTATTTTCTCAGAATGTTCACCTTCATCCTCTAAATTTTCAGGTTCCATTAAAGACATAATTCGCTTAATTTCTACCTCCATTGCTTCCTCTGTAATTTCACCTGAAATAGAATCATTAAAAGCTGCATACGTTTCACTTTTATTAAAAAGCTCTAACGCTTTAATTCTTAACGGACTAAACGGATGAGTACTATACCAATCTGAAGGATCTAAATTAGAATCGTTTAAAACCTCTTCTAAATCTACAAACTGTTCTATGTAAGCATTTAATTGAAAATCTAAAGAATCTGTAGTTACACCAGATGATAATTTAAAGAAAGTACGACCTACAGCTTCAAAATTCTGACAACATAACAATCCTGCTCTATCTGCACTTATTTCTGCATTTCTGTTCCAAGCATACAATTTCATTGCGTGAATTGGAGCTAAATCATTTTCTCCAGTATCTAAAATTTGTCTTACAGGATAATCAAAATGTTCAAAAAGTACATGTCCTATTTCATGACCAACAACAAAAGTTAATTCCTCTTTAGAGAAACGCTCTAAAATTCCGGATGATAAAATAATGTATAATTTATTGTCGTCTGGCGGATAACAAGAAGCGTTAAAAGTATCTCCTTGATATACAAAAAACTCAATATCTGCTTTAAGCTTTAATGTTTTTTTACAATGTTCTCCTATTTCATGAAGCATTGGCGCTAAGGTTTTTGTCAACCTTAAACTAGATTTTAATAAATGCTTTCTAGACTTAAATTTACCACTATTCTTATTTACTTTTTCTAACGTTTTTTGTATTAAATCGTCTTGTTGAAAAGCAATAACATAATCTCTATCACCATCATAAACTAATAGGTTTAGGTCGATATCAGCTCTATTATTTGTATAGATTCCTTCTACGGTTTCTACTTCTGCCTTATGATTTAAAGCATTTATCTCTTCTATACGTTTGGTATATTCTGCCGCTAGTTCTGTTGTTAAATTTTGAAAAACAATACTAGCTTCTTGTATTTTATCGAAATTTCCTGACGCTTGTGCATCATTTAAATCGGTTAACATTTTTTCTTGCGCCGTATTTAAAGCCGCTTGATGTTCTTTTTCTAATTCTGAAAGTGTTTCTGCTATATATGACATACTTTTTAGGCTTGAACTGTTATTTTTGAATTAGAAACTTTCATCAATCGTCCTTTTAAATCAAATATTCCTAAAATTTGATCTTCTCCTTTTTTCGCTACAAGATTATTACCTGGAAACGCTACATCGTAACCTTTAGCTGTTAGATAAAAGTACAGGCTAAACTTCTGCGGAAAAGTATATTCAGATGTTACTTTTAAAATATGAGAACATATGGAGTCTGCTGTATTTTTAGCTTTACTATCTGCTTCTTCAGATTTTATGGTTACATAAACTATTACACCTTTAAAAGCTAAGGGTACATAGCAGCTTTCACCTATAGACGCAGTTGCGATGGTAGCGAAAAAAGCACCGGGATCACTTTCCACCTCAAACTTAGGAGTAGTAAAATCAGTTATATTTAATGCTTTACCAAATGCTTTTACTGCTAATGAGGTCTGTAAAAATGTTTCAGATATTCCGCTTTGGGTATTTGCCCATGCCCACATCCAACTTTTTTCATTCTCAGAATACGTACCAAATATTTGAATATCAAACACCTTATCTTCACCGAAAGTCAGTTTACCTTCAGCCATATCACAGCTCCAGTCCAACCCTGATACCATTTCGTTAAAAATCTCTTGTTTCTCCATTGATGTTACAAAAGATCGGTTGTACATTTCATTAATGTCGATTGTTTTCTTTTGAGAACTTTCAGTGGTTTTATTTTCTGAGCTCTCGGCAGATTCCGAAGTAGTATTTGTACTTCCATTCTCAGAAAATTCCTCTAACTTATCTTCTAATAATGAAATAATACGAGCAGATCTACGATCTACTTGATCTGCATTAACAATAGGACTATGGTCAATTTTTAAAACACCATCTTCAAAAGTAATTGCACGTTCTAAATTATGTTCGTCGTTTTCATTAATGATAATAACTTCTTTTAATCCGGCTTTTAAAAGTTCAATTCCCATATCATCTACACAAATTGCTTTAAAACCTTCTATTAATGGCTGAAAATAGATTTTAGGAAACGTATCATTATATAAATGAGAAAATCGATCTTCCATTAAAGTGTTCCAAGAAATATTTAAAGGAACCGTAAAACCGGCTGCCGTATTAATTTCTGTTTCTAATGCTGGAAATAATTCTTTTTGAAATGCTTGGATAATTCTTTTTTCTTTAAGTCCCATAATTCTGTTGTTTTAATTTTATTAATTTTGTATTTATTTTATAATATTTGAAGTAGTTTTTCTTCAAAAATAGTAGCTAATTTTTCTGGTAATGCTTTTTCAATACTAATTGCTATGGTTAGTATTTCTCCCTGATATTTAAGATCTAATTTATCTGCTTGTTGTAGAATAATAGTTTCTACACCTTGCCAAGCTTCTTTACCTAATTCGTCTGTTATAACTTGATGTATCGCACTTTTTAATGCTGTAAAAACATCCTGAATATTCAGTCTCGTATTTATTTCACTTAGAGAAATATCATTGATATCGAATTCTTTTATATGACTTCCAAGTAAACTTTTTTCACTTTGCAACCAACGTTTTAGTTGCAAAACAGTTAAATCTTCGTTTTCTGATGATAAAGGCCTACTAATAGCTCCTTTAGATAATTCTACAACCATTTTTTCAGGTTGTTTTACAGTAATCATTGCAATACTATGTAGGTTTAAAAAAGTTACTTCTTCATGCTGAGAAAGCATACAAACCGATTTATTATGGTTATTGTCTTCTTTTAAATCTAGAATTATGCCTTCTACATAACCTCCATTGTTTAATGAAATAGCAATTAAAATGTCTTCTTCTTTCTTAAAAACAGATCGTAAGATTTCCTCTGGCGTTTGGGCTACAAACGCTTTATAATAATGTGTGTTTTTCATGATAAAAAATAGTGTTATAAATCTGCTATGAGATATTGGTAATCTTGTGGCAACTGTGTAAATAAATAAAGAAAAATATCATCTTTATCTGTAGTTTTATAATCGTAGTAGGTTAAATTTTTCTTTTTTAAATTCGGATAATTCATTTCAACTAAATACATCCCTACTACTTCGGTTAAAGACTGATCTTTTTCTAGTCTTTTTCTTGGTTCATGTTTTTCAAAAGCGATATAAAATGAATTTAAATCTTTTTGATTGACCCAAATATTACTTAAAAAAACAGGAGAATTTGGCTTAGAAAATTCTTTTCTTATTATGTAATCTATATTTTCTGCCTTTACAGATCCATAATTATTTGCAACAATAGCATTTTGCTTATATCTATATAATTCTGTGCTATCATTATATGCAGTGGGTTTTACTATCAATTCATAAAAACCCTTTTCTTCCTTTTCTATTTTAAAATCTACATGAGCTTCTCTTGTCCAGGTATCTGGATATTTATCTAAAACGTTACCAATTTTATTTGAAAAATAATGAAACTTATTAAATGTAGGTTCAGAGTTTAAACTAATACTAATAGAATGATTAAAGACATTTACATCAACACTTAAAACATCTTCATCTAACACTTCGTACAGTTCCTCTCTCAATACAATTTCTTGTTTTTGATACTCTGTTAACGCCTTAATACTCCTATCTTCAGTATCATGAGACGAAACACAAAGCGCTTTATCTTTAGCATCCCATTCAAAATTTATAACAACTTTAAGGTTTTCTTTAAGCGCTAATTCTACCCAGTATAAATTAGGGTCCATATTGGCAGCATTAAAATTTCTTTCAAAAGTTAGAATTTCATATTTGTTATTATGGTGCTCTTTTAAATACGCTACAAACCCTTTTTTTGCGTTCGTATTAGAAACTCCACAACCAACAAACAAGAATGAAATTCCGATTAAAACACTATATAAAATGATTTTATGCATACCAATATCTTTTACCAATTACACTAAATATAAAATGCTTCTTATAAATTATTTTCCAATAAGTTAACAAGCACTTTAATTCTACTATTAACGTCTGGTGCATTTGAAATAGGACTATGATCTATCGTTAAAACTCCATCTGAAAATGTAAATCCATTAGCAGGATTGTGATGATCTTTGGTATTTAATATGTGTATTTCTTTTAAGCTTTCTGCTAATGCTTCTTTTCCCATATCGTCACTAGCAATAGATTTAAAAGCTTCTATAATTGGTAAGAAATATATTTTTGGGTATGAATCTGAATAAAGATGTAAAAAACGATCTTCAAATAAAGTGCTCCATTCAATGTTTAGAGTAACATCAAAACCTGCAGCTTCATTTATTTGTGCTTTCAATTCTGGAAATTGTTCTTCTTGAAATGTCTTTGTAAATCTGTTTTCTTTTAATCCCATGATATTTTAATTTAAAGGTTATTTGTTTATTTACCTCAAAACTAAGATTTGATTAGGATGTTTTTGAAACCGTTTTACATTTGTCGTTCTTCGTTTTATAATTGCTTTTATAACGTATCTAAAATCTGTTTTAAGTACGATTTTTTACGTGTAGCAACAGGTATTTTTTCACCGTTTGTTAAGTAAACAGTGTTGTTGGCGTTAATGGTTTTTATGTATTTTATATTTACTAAATGTGATTGATGTATGCGCACAAAGGTGTGTTCACTTAAAATATTCTCGTAATATTTTAGATTACGAGCACTCATTATTTTTTTATCAACAGTATGAAAAATAGTATACGCACCATCAGACTGACAGCGAACAATGTCTTTTGTTTGAAGAAAATATTGTGCATCCGCTGTTTTTATTAATAAGGTTTTATCAATTTCTTTTTTATTAATTTCAGAAACTTGGTTTAATGCATTTTTATAAACTTGTTCTTTTTTAAAACCAACCCTAAATCGATCTATACACTCTGATAGTTCTTCTGAATCGATCGGTTTCAACAAATAATCTATCGTATCAAACTTTATTGCTTTTATAGCAAACTCATCATAAGCAGTAGTAAAAATTATTTTAAAAGCAATACTATCTAAAGCTTCCAAAATCTGAAAAGCATTACCACCAATCAACTCTATATCTAAGAAAACTAAATCTGGAGTTTCTTCTTTTAAAAATGAAATAGCTTCTTCAACATTGTCTATTTTAGCCACAACCTCAATGTCTTTTTGAGTATAGGTCATCAATTTATCTAATGTATTTAATGCATTAAATTCGTCTTCTATTATAACTGCTTTTATCATTAAAGTTTTAATTTAAAAAATACTTTTGTTCCTGAGGGATTATTGTTTTTATCAAATAAATCTTGAAGTATAAACGATTTTTCTTCTCCCTTTTTCCTCATTTTTAACCGCTCCTTAAAAATAGTTGTTGCATGTAGGTCTTCCGTTACTTCTTCTTCTTTTGCTTTTGCAGATCTCCCTACTCCATTATCTAAAATAACAAATAACAGCTCATCTCCTTTTTTTTCTATTTGAAGCAATAATTTACCATCCTCTTTTTTCTCTTTTAAACCATACTCTATAGCATTTTCTAAAAAAGGTTGTAACAACATTGGCGGCACTTGTATCTTAGAAACATCCATCAATTGATCTATTTCTATTGTATACGAAAAAACATTATTAAAGCGCAATTGTTGTGTTTCTATATAATTAGAAATCATGGCAATTTCTTTATCTAAAGAGATTGATTCTTTTCTAACATAATCGAAGTTTTGCCTAATCAACTTAGAAAACTTAGCAATATAATTAGATGATTTTATAGCATTTCCTTCTAAAGTTATATTCTGAATAGCAGCCAATGTATTGAATATAAAATGTGGATTCATTTGTACACGCAACAAACTTTGCTCTAACTTTGATGCTTTATTAGCTGCTCTTAACTTGGTATTATACACATAAAAAGCCGTTGCAATCGCAAGAAATATAAACAACAAAATAGTACTTATTAAAAGCCACTGATTTCTGGTATTTATTTCTTTTTGATGATTTATTTCAGTTTCTTTTTGTTTAACTTCATAATTAACATTTGCAAAATTTAATAGTCTATCTTTTTCTAAAGCACTCACATTCAACTGCAAGCTATCTCTAATTATTTGGTTATCTAAAGCCTTAGCATAATCTCCTGTCAGAATAGATATTGCAACCAATTTATCCCTTACCTCTATTTCTTCTTTAACATTTTTATTAGCAACATAAATATCTAATGCTTTGTAATAATTAACCTGTGCAGAATCATTCTTAGATCTTAATAAAAACAAATTCCCCAAGCCTTTATAAGGCGCAGCATTTACAGCTTTTATATTGTTATTTAAAGTAGCAGCACCTCTTAAAAACTTCTCTGCATTTTCATATTTATTAGCTTCTATATAAGTAAAGCCAATATTATTTAGAATACTCGCTAATATTTTAGGGCTTTTTTTAGATTGACTTAAAGACATCGCTTCAGCATAACTATTTAAAGCTTTGTTATATTCCTTTAATTGTAAATAAACACTTGCTTTGTTATTCTTTATAGAGATAATAGAAGCAGTATCAATACCCTTAGAAAATAAGCTGTCTGTTACATTTATGTAAGACAATGCTTTGCTATAATCTTTTAATTTATAATGAAGATTAAATAGTTGATTATAAGCTTTACCCTCTATTCTTTTATCCTCTATTAACTTTGCCAAATGCAATGCTTTAAGCGCATATATTTGCGATGTTTCTACATCTCCCATATGTAGTGAAGCTCCACTTAATGTTATCAAACTACGCCCTTGGTTATAAATATCATTTAATTCAACAAATAATTTATAACACTTTAAATGCGTATTAAATGCTTCTTGATATTTAAAGTTTATATATAAAAATTCTCCTTTTTTAAACAGCAACATTGCACGTTCTAAAGATGTTAAATCTTTACTATTTTGTAATAAACTATCTAATTCTAAAAAAAAATCTTCTGTTTGTGTTTGCGTAATACTATCTAAGCTAGCTAGTTTATTTTTTATATTCGGGCGAATAACATCTTGTTTGGAACAAGCTAAAAACAATAGTAATAAAGACATCGCAAAACTTAATTGCCATAATCTTTTCTTTTTTAAAATCATAAAAACTAAAATAGAAAATGTTTGAATAAGCTAAAATAAGCAATCATCAATACTCTAATAAAAAAAATACTTTTATTTTTGTTAAACCAAACATTTTATTGGAGCAAAATGGTAATTGATAACAATATTTTTTTTAGATTTTCTGCATCTTTATAGATAGCGCTTTGTCTATTAGAAAAAATATGAGCAATCAAAAATTGAAATCAGAATTCAAGAACCAATTAAATATCGTAAAAGTAGCACTAGCCAAAAAGCAGTATAAAACGGCTTTTTATCATTTAGAAAACGCACATATCTTAGGACAAAATAACTTGTACAGACATACTTTAAGTCATTATTACATGTTGATATTGGGTTGTAAAACAAAAAACAGTAAAGAAATTATTGGGCAAGTCTTAAGAATTTTTGCATCTATTTTGTTTACATTAATTTGGGTTCCTATAGGCAATACAGGCGGTACCAACATATCTCCAGTAAAAAAGAATCATATTAGAAAAGAATTAAAAAAATATTTCTTAAATTAATGCATCTTTTTAAATGATACTCCGTCTATTAGGTGAACATTAAAATAGAATATCATGAAAAATACAAACTGTAACTGTAATTGTGAAGGTTGTAAAACCGGAGATTGTAAAAATTGTACTTGTACAAACTGTACTTGTAACAATTGTAATTGTTAAATAACTGCCATTCCGAATTAAGTTTTGATAAAAATTTTGATTCTTTAATTCGGAATGACATTTTAGAATAAAAAATACTGTATGAAAACAAAACAAGTTTGGACTTTATATTCTGAAGATTTAAAACGATTTATTATCAGCAAAGTAAAAGTCACCACTATTGCAGATGATATTTTGCAGGATACTTTTATTAAAATCCATACAAAACTACATACCTTAAAGGATATTAAAAAGCTAAAACCTTGGTGTTTTACGGTTGCTAGAAATTCTATTTTAGATTACTGGAGAACTAACAATAAAACTTTTGAAATTGCCAATTTTGAAGCTGAAACTAGTATTTTAAAAGAAGAACATACAGAACAAGACTGTTTAATAGGCATTTTAAATCATTTACCAAAAAAGTACAGAGACCCATTATTTCTTTCGGATATAAAAGGGATGAAACAGCAAGAGGTTGCAGATCAATTAAAACAGTCTTTACCAACTACAAAATCTCAAATACAACGTGCTCGAAAATTAATTGCAGAGGGCTTTATGGATTGTTGCGGTTTTGTTTTAAATGATGATGGTAATTTGGTTGGAGAAATTAAGGAAAAAGAAGATTGTAAAGTTTGTAAATAAATTAACCATAAACATCATCTTATTATTTATCTTAGTTTAAATTTAACAAAAATTAAAATACCCCAACTATGGCAGCACTTAAAAAAGAAGACATTAGTCAAGAAGTATTTGACTTATATGACGACTATGCACATAACAAAATAGACAGAAAGCAATTTCTAAAAAAACTATCCTTATATGCTGTTGGTGCAATTACATTGCCAGCTTTATTGAGCTTTATTTCTCCTAATTATGTAGATTCTATTTTGGTAGAACCTAACGATCCTAGATTAAAATCTGAAACCATAAATTATGCCTCTCCTAAAGGTGGAAAAAAAATGACAGGCTTACTCTCCATTCCTAAAGATCCAAAAGGTAAACTACCCGGAATTATAGTTGTCCACGAAAACCGAGGATTAAACCCGTATATAAAAGATGTTGGCAGAAGAGCTGCCTTAGAAGATTTTATAACCTTAGCGCCAGATGCACTTTCTCCAATGGGAGGTTACCCTGGTAATGATGATGATGGTAGAGATATGCAAAAAAAGAGAGACCAAGGCGAAATGCTAGAAGACTTTATTGCTGGCTACAACTACCTAAAATCTCACAAAGAATGTAACGGAAAAGTAGCAGTCGTTGGTTTCTGCTTTGGTGGTTGGATTTCTAATATGATGGCAGTAAGAATACCTGAATTAGCAGCTGCCGTTCCATATTACGGAAGGCAACCAGAAACAGAAGATGCTAAAAAAATTAAGGCTCCTTTACTATTGCAATATGCCGGTTTAGACAAAAGGGTTAATGATGGTTGGCCTGCTTTTGAAAAAACTTTAAAAGAAAATAATATTGAACACGAAGCACATTTTTACCCTGAGGTAAACCATGGGTTTCATAACAATACAACACCTAGATATGATGAGGCAGCAGCTGATTTATCTTGGAAAAGAACCATCGATTTTTTTAACAAGCATTTAAAAGAATAATTTTATCGTTGCAAGGAAGAATAGTATAAAATGTATTTATTTACAATCGTTTCTCAATTTATAATGAGAAACGATTGATAAATCTATTCTTTAAATAGATTTTGCCTCATTCTTTCTTCGGAATGACAATTTAATGTTTATAATTATTTACTTTTATCTTTTAAACATTTAAGGTGAAAAATAAAACTCTTATCAGTAAAGAATTAGACAATTTTTACAACAAAGCTTCAGAAGAAACCAGACTAGAAAAAGGAATGGGAATTTTTGAATTTGAACGTATTAAAGATCTCATACAATTACATATTTCCAACCCAAAATCTAGAATTATTGATGTTGGTGGTGGAACCGGTAAATATTCTGAATGGTTGGCAAAAAATAATCATACTGTTCATTTAATAGAACCTGTTTTAAAACATATAAAATTGGCTGAAAAAAGAGCCAAAAAACTAAAAAACCCTTTTTCTGTTGCTATAGGTGAAGCTAAAAATTTACCTTTTGAAGACAATGTTGCCGATTTGGTAATTTTACACGGACCTTTATATCATTTACAAAAAAGAGAAGATAGAGTTGCGGCCATTCTTGAAGCTAAAAGAGTATTAAAAAAAGGCGGAATTATTTTAGGTTTTGCTATTAACGCAACTGCCTCTACCGTTGTTGGTTTAATGAATGGAATGATTCATGCAAACTCTTTCTTTAATATGTGCAAGGAAGAACTTACTACAGGAATTCATGATGCGCCTAAAGATTTTCCTTTTCTATTAGCAGATGCTTTTTACCACAAACCAGCAGGATTAAAAGCGGAGTTTCTAGAGCAAAACCTCAACTTTATAAACCTCTTTGCCGTAGAAGGAATGATTTGGTTAGACAATGAATATTTTGCAAATATGTTAGATAAGAAAAAATCGAAAACATTAAAAGCATTGCAAAATCTCACTCAAAATGATGAGTATTTATTACCTTTTAGTCCGCATATGATGATTGCTGTAAAGAAATAACTTCGTTTCTATTTTAAAAATTATATAAAATAAATCTGCCTCAGAGATAATTAGAAATAGTCTTTAGAAAAATCTATAAACTGATAAAAATAACTAAAGTGACAGATAAAGAAGTCTATTGGGGAGTTTGCAAAACTTGTAAAGGCACGGGAAAAAAAAGGAAAAGTCTTCCTAAAAAAACACGAATCCATTACAAAAAAACATTAGAACAATTTGAAAAGTCTAATGGAGAAATTACCGCTCCGGTTTTACCTAAAGGACAACTAGACACCTGTGTTAAATGTAAAGGAACTGGACTTATTGAATCTAATACCTTACCGACTGTAGACAAAGAGAACTACCCACATATTGCAATTATTGGTGGCGGAATTGGAGGTGTTGCACTCGCTATTGCCTGTTTGCATCGCGGAATCCCTTTTACACTTTATGAACGAGATGTTAGTTTTAATACTCGCTCTCAAGGCTACGGACTTACCCTTCAACAAGCAAGCAAAGCAATGGCTGGTTTAGGTATTGTAAATTTAAAAGACGGAATTACATCTACCAGACATGTAGTTCATACTACCGAAGGAGAAATAATTGGCGAATGGGGAGTTAGAAAATGGGGAAGATCAGAAACAAAAACATCGCCAAAACGGACAAATATTCACATTGCAAGACAATCTTTACGTTTGGCTTTGCTAGAGCAGTTGGGCAATACTGATAGCATAAAGTGGGGACATCAATTATTAAATTACAAAGAGTCTGAAGATGAAAGTATTGATCTCAGCTTTAAAGTAAACCACAAAGTTAGAACAGAAAAAGCAGATCTAATTGTTGGTGCAGACGGAATTAGAAGTACTGTAAGAAAACAGTTAATTGGCAATCATGTTTCTCCTTTACGCTACTTAAACTGTATCGTTATTTTAGGTATTTGCCCTCTAAAGAATCTAGAAGGAATTGTAAGCCCATTATTAGATTCCGCTACCGTTTTTCAAACTGCTAATGGTAATGAACGCATCTATATGATGCCTTTCGATTCGGATACCATCATGTGGCAACTTAGTTTTCCTTTATCAGAAAAAAAAGCAAAAGAACTTAATAGTAAAGGAGCTAAATATCTTAAAGAAGAAGCCTGTAAAAGAACGCAATGGCACAGTCCTATTCCACAAATTGTTACTGCGACCAATGAAGCTCAAATATCAGGTTATCCTGTTTATGACCGAGAATTACTAAAACCCGAATTATTAGAAAAAGGTTCTAAAGTAACACTAATTGGAGATGCAGCTCACCCAATGAGTCCATTTAAAGGACAAGGAGCAAACCAAGCTTTGTTAGATGCTTTATCGCTTGCACGAAGCATTACTAAAAACTGCAAACAACTATCTAAATGGAGAGAAATTGGACTACGAAAAAGTGTGCTCACTAAATTTGAAGCTGAAATGATAGCTCGCAGTGCTTCCAAAGTAAAAGATTCCGAAGAGGCTGCAAAGTTATTACATTCAGAAATTGTACTTTATAAAGGAGATGGACCGAGAGGCAAACATCGAAAGAAAAAAGGATAATAATTTTTAACCTTAAAACGCGAAAACATACTTAAAAAAAACACTGACAATCAGAACACTAAGATGTTTATTGTAAAACTTATCATTCTTTATTTTATTGATTAGATGAAATTCCCGTTGCTCACATTCAAATTACCGCTTATCATATTATCAAATTAAAAAGTAGTTTACTCACTTACATTTACCAAACCATTCTAAAAACAATAAATTATGATTGTAATTGTAAAAGCAGTAATAGAAATAGTTGAAAAAACAATTGAATTTGTTTTTCAAGTATTCTTGTGATAAATTCATTCAATAATTGATAAAAAAAAATTAAAATTAGATTTAATTTGTAAGTTAGACAATTAGAATACTTAATACATGAATTTATCTTTAAAAAGATTTTATATACTATTCAATCTCATTGGGTGGGTCCTTTTATTTACAGCAACATTGGCTGGACCAAAACTATTTCTTTCTGGAACTATCTTAGCTCCTGAACAGATATTATATTATTGGCTAGAAACTATTACATGTGCACTGCTTGCTTTTACGCTAACATTTTTAATCTCTTTTTATGTTGATAAAAAAATTAATTTTAACAGCGACTGGAAGCCTATTACTTGGAAAATTCTTCTAATTTTTACAATTGTACAAGCATTATACTCCTTATTTATCTGGCCTATGTTAGATTTTGTTCAAGAGTACACCAATTACGAATCTGCTCAGATAATGACTTTTGTAGGTAAAATATATAATGTTTTTTATTTTTCTACCTTATTTGTAATCTGGCTTTTTGTTTTTTTAACCATTAAAATTTACCATCAATTAAAAACGGTTCAGATAAAACAGTTAGAATTAAAAGCTACCCTAAAAGAATCTCAATTAAACACTTTAAAAGGACAAATCAATCCACATTTTATGTTTAACAGCTTAAATAATATACGTGGGCTGATGCTAGAAGATGTTGATAAAGCAAGAAATATGCTTACTAGCTTATCAGAAACTTTACGCTATTCTCTTACAAAAAGTGTTCTAAATTCAATTTCTCTAGAAGATGAATTAGAAATGGTAGAAAATTACATAGAAATTTCTAAAATTCAATTTGAAGATCGTTTGCACTTCGAAACTCATATTGATAAAAATTCTTTAAGCAAACAAATTCCACCAATGATCATTCAAATGTTAATTGAGAATGCATTGAAACACGGAATTTCTAATTTAAAACAAGGAGGTAAAATAACCCTATCGACCGCTATAGAAAGTAATCATTTGCAAATCGAAGTTATAAATTCAGGTACATTACAAAATACTAAAAAAGGTACTCAATTAGGAATAAAAAATATTAAAAAGAGGTTAAAACTACTCTATGGAGAAACTGCTAATTTTAGATTAGTAGAAATAGAAAATCACGTAATTGCCTCTATTAAAATTCCACTAATATGATAAAGTTAAAAGCAGTTATTGTAGAAGATTCTCGTCTAGCTCGTAATGAGTTAAAAGAACTTATTAAGGTACACAAGGAAATAGAAATAATAGGAGAAGCTGAAAATGTAGATGATGCTTTTAAATTGATTAATAACACAAAGCCCGATCTCCTTTTTTTAGACATCAATATGCCAGAAAAAGATGGTTTTGAACTCTTAGAAATGTTAGATGACGTACCTATTACAATTTTTACCACTGCGTTTGATGAATATGCAATTAAATCTTTTGAATACAATGCTTTTGACTACCTATTAAAACCAATTAATCAAAAACGATTTTCTAAAAGTATTGAGAAAGTAATTGAAAGTATTAGTAAAAATGAAACAACTACTATTACTAAAAATGAGAATGCTTTAAGTTTAGAGAAACAAATTTTTATTAAAGACGGAGAAAATTGTTGGTTGGTAAAATTAAAGGATATTTCGCTATTTGAAATTGTAGGCAATTACACGCGGGTTTACTTTGATGGGAAAAAACCATTAATTTACAAATCATTAGCACAAGTAGAAGAAAAACTACCAACAGAAGTGTTTTTTAGAGCTAACAGACAACAGATTATCAACATTAACCATGTTAAAAAAGTGGTTTCTTGGTTTAACGGAAAGTTAAAAATAGAAATGAATTCTGGCGAAGAAATAGAAATTTCTAGAAGACAATCTTACTTATTTAAAGAACAATTGAGTTTCTAATTCAGTTATTTTAAAGCAAAAAAAAAGTTTTTCATCCTTTAAAAAAAGGATAAAAAACTTTAATTGTATTTCGTATAAAAACTATAAAGCTTCTTTTCTTCTTACTTTAATTTTCATTGCACCTTCAATAGGTTTGTCAGAAACTAAAATTAAATATCCTGCTCCTCCAGCTCCTGCTAGTTTCCAAGCAAGTGACTTTTCTTTATATTTTTCTATTTCTTTAAGAATTCTATCATTTACCATTGCTGGGAACATTTTTACTTGTGCATCAAATGACTTTAAAAATGCTGCAGAAAACTTTTCTAAATCTTTATTTTGAATCGCATCCCAAACTTCCTCAGAAGCATTTGCTAAAGACTTTACATTATCTTCCGTAATATAGGTTTCACCTAATAAGTCTAAACCTTGTTCTCTAGGCCATAATAATACCATCTGAATATGATCTTCTAACCAACCTAAAATAGATTCATCATGTACAGATTCAAATTGAGTTGGCCAATAACCATCATTATAATAATGTCTAACAAGACCTGGCATACAAATACCTATTGCATCTTGAGCTCCAGAAACCATGGTAGAACCTGGTGTATTTTCAAACTTAAAAAGTATTTCTGCTAATTTTTGTGGTTTTTCTAACGGTAAATAATGAGGCCATATTTTTTTTGCAGCATTTCTAGTAGAAGTAGACATTCCGCAACGTTCATTATACTCAATAATTGGTTCTAAAGAAAGTGTAATTGCCCAACCTGGGTGAAATTTAGATACATAAGGTTGATCGATCCATGTACCTCCAAGATCTATTCTGTAAGGCAAACTACAATTACCTCCGGTTCTTAAAGAAGTGGTAGATCTTTCTGGTAAACCTGCATCCGGAATTCTTTTCAAGTTTTTTAACTCAATATTTAATTCGTCACACAATTCTTCTTTTGCAGGCGAAAAACCATCTTCATTTACAATAAAGTAATCTGGTTTTAATGCTTCTAGATCTTCTTTAAAATCTAGCATTCCAGAACCAGAGTTCACAAAAGCATTTTTTACATATTTAATTGCATTAATCATATAAATTCTTTCTTGTTCAGAATTTATAGTATGACGCCCTTTTAATTCAGACACAGTAGCATCGGAACCAATACCTACATATAAATCTCCATATGTAGAAGCTTCCTTAAAAAATGCAATATGCCCACTATGTAGCATATCAAAACAACCTGATACAAATACTTTCTTTTTCATCAATTATAACTATTTTTTGTAATTCACTCTATTTGAACAGTAAAAATACTGCATTTATTTTAAAAGGTAACTTTCTTGAACTAATTTTCATTAAAATCAGAAAACCCATTATAAACATTTACATTATCTTTATATTCTATGTTACTTTTTATAATTTTACGTGTCTAATAAGTAACAGACATAAAATACAATCATGAAAAAAATACAATCCCTATTAGTTTTAATATTTCTTTTTTTAGCAGCAACTTCTTACGCACAAGAAGTAGTCTATAAAGACACAACATATACTGTTAAAAGGAAATCAATTTATTTAGCAAAAGTAGATGTAACAAAAACCTTAAAACCTGAAAAAGTAAATGAAATTTTTGCTATTCATAAAATAAATGAAGACAGAATAGAAGCTGCAAAAAAAGCAGAGAAAGAAAAAAAAGCAACCCAAAAGAAACTAAAAAAAGCTGAAAAGGCGTTAAAGAGTAAAATAAAAGCTCAGAAAAAATTAAGCAAAGCAAACGACAAACTAGAGAGTGGTATTAAAAAATACAATAAGCTTAAAAAGAAAGGCGACTTATCTCCTAATGACGACCAAAAATGGTTAGATAAAATAAAAAAGCTAAAAAAGAACGTTACAAAAGCAGAAAAGAATTTTAAAAAATCATAACTGATTATTTAAAAATTTCTTATTCGTAAAAAAGGTCTGGTTTATAATAAACCAGACCTTTTTTTGCTATATAATTTTATAAATATTACCTCCTTCTTTTTGGAGCTCTACTTACTTTTTTCTTTCGCTTATTAAAAGGAACAGGAACTGCATCATCAAAAGTATTTTTTACTTCTTTTGCATTTTTATTCTTTTTCCAAGAATTATTTTCTGGTAATAATTTTTGTAATAAATCTTGTCTTCCTACTTTATTTAACGTGTTTTTAATCCAATCTTTATTCTCTTTCTTGTACCAAAAGAAAAATTTATGTTGATCTTCACGCTCTTTTTTAGATTTCGGAGTTTTCGTTGGTTTTAAAGTATACGGATGATATCCTGAATAATAAATTACCGTTGCAACCGTCATTGGTGTTGGTGTAAAACCTTGCACCTGTTCTAACTGAAAGCCCATATCCTTGGTTTCTGCAGCTAAATTTGCCATATCTTCCACCTCACTTGCTGGGTGACTAGAAATAAAATAAGGAATCAACTGAAGATTCAATTTCTTCTTAATATTTATCTTATCGAAACGCTCTTTAAACATATGAAAATATTTAAAAGACGGCTTACGCATCAATTTTAAAACAGGATCAGAAGTATGTTCTGGCGCAACTTTTAATCGACCAGAAACGTGCTTTGTCATTACCTCTTCAGTATATGCATCTAACTCCTTTGGATCTGCATTTTTATTAAATTCAGGCACCAACATATCATGCCTAATTCCACTTCCAATAAAAGATTTTTTAATCTTTGGATGCTTATCAACTGCTTGATATAATTCTGTTAAAGGTTTGTGAGACGTATCTAAATTAGAACAAATCACAGGCGATATACAACTAGGCGCAACACATTTGTCGCAAATAGACTGTACCTTTCCTTTCATCTGATACATATTAGCAGAAGGTCCACCAATATCAGATAAATACCCTTTAAAGTCCGGCATATTTGCCACTTTATCAATTTCTCTTAAAACAGACTCCTGACTTCTACTTGCAATAAACTTTCCTTGATGCGCAGAAATTGTACAAAAACTACAACCACCAAAACATCCTCTGTGAATGTTGATAGAAAATTTTATCATTTCAAACGCAGGTATTGGCCCACGTTTGTTATATTTTGGATGTGGTAAACGTGTAAAAGGCAAATCGAAAGAACCATCAATTTCCTTTTCTGTCATTGTTGGGTAAGGCGGATTAATCACCAACGTATTTTCTCCTACTTTTTGTAAAACTCTACGTGCTTTTAACTTATTAGATTCTTGCTCTATCACTTTAAAGTTAGAAGCAAATGTCTTTTTATCCTTTAAACAAGCTTCATGAGAATTAATTGTAACATCTTCCCAATCATTTACAACGGGTAATTTTTCAACCTTCTCATTAACGTAAATAGCTGTTTGTTTAATATTTTTTAAACTAGAAAAAGGAACTCCTTTTTGCAATAATTCTACAATTTCTCGCAAAGGCTGCTCCCCCATTCCGTACACCAACATATCTGCTTTAGAAGTCTCTAAAATACCAGGCAATAACTTATCAGACCAGTAATCATAATGTGTTACACGTCTTAAAGAAGCTTCAATTCCACCAATTAAAACTGGCACATCCGGAAACTTATCTTTTAATATTTTAGAATATACAGATGTTGCATAATCGGGTCTAAAACCTTTATCTCCATTTGGCGTATACGCATCTTTATCCCTACTTCGTTTACTTGCGGTGTAATTAGAAACCATCGGATCCATACAACCACCAGTAACTCCAAAAAATAAACGAGGCTTCCCTAATTTCTCAAAATCCTGTAAATTATCGTTTACACTTGGTTGCGGCACAATAGCCACTCGCAATCCATAACTCTCTAAAATACGCCCAATTACTGCAGGCCCAAACGATGGATGATCTACATAAGCGTCTCCGCTAAATAAAATAACGTCTAACTCTTCCCAACCACGAATTTTAACTTCCTTGTTTGTTGTTGGTAACCAGTCGGTTAATTGATGTTTTTTTGGTTCTTGCATAGTTTGCAAAAATACAAGAAATTTTATTGAATAAACACTTATTTTTCAAATCTCTCTTAGAATAGTATTTGAAGCTATTTCCTGCTTTACACACTCGCTTTTTTTATTCAGATAAAGAATAAAAAAGAGCTCAAACAAATGCTTCAATCAGGGCTAGACTTGTTTGTCGACAAATAGAAAAACTAAGAATAAAATCTATTTTTTTTTTAGAAAAACACAAAAACTCGCAAACTTGTCATTTCGACGAAAGGAGAAATGACAATTGTATAAAAAAATATACTTTCTTATAAGAGACAAATGAATTACTCCACAATTAAATGCGGAACATTATCTACATTCCAGTCAATAACCAAACCACCAGCTAAAGATTTTGCCACTTCTTTTCCGTATAAAAATTCACATAAATACAAAGCAGCTTCAAAAGATTTTGCGCCACCGGCAGAAGTTATATATTTTCCATCATGAACAAATAAAACTTCTTTTCTAATATCTAAATCAGGAAAGGTTGCTCGCATTTTATCAATATCACTCGGAAAAGTTGTAGACACTTTTCCATTTAAAACTCCTGCTTTTGCTAAAACAAAAGCGCCATCGCAATGAGAAGTAATATAAGTTGCATCCTTATCTACTCGCTTTACAAAGTCTATCATTGCCGTATCGTCTAAATCGGAATCCAAATGATGTTCTGCAGACGGAACTACTAAAATATCAATTTTTGGCAACGAGTCTTTTAAGTAATTAAAATCGGGTAAAATTCTCATTCCTTCGAAAGTAGTTATTACATTGTCTGTATTTGCAACGGTAAACACATTCATTGCCTTAATATTTTCTCTAAAAATAGTATGCTGAAAAATATCAAAAGGTGCTGTTAGTTCTGTATTAAAAGTTCCGTCCATAATTAAAAAAGCAACATTATACCTGCCTTTTTCTAATTTTGGAAATACTTTTTTAGGTTGAATTTCTTTTACGTTTTCAGTGTTCTTTTCTACTTCTTTAGGTTGACAACTTATTATTAAAATTACTGACAATAACAAAAATACTTTTTTCATCTTTTGGCTTTTAGTAAAGTTTAAAAATAGGCAAAAACTCATAGCCCTGATTGAAACGGCATCCTTTTTATGCTAAAATCGTTTCATTGTCATTAGGTTTATAGAAATGCTATTTGATAAAAAAGAGTAAATGCTGAACTAAATTCAACATAAAAAGATATAGTGTAAAGCAGGAAATAGCTTCTAAAAAAAAACAATTTTCATTTTAACAAAAGAATTTTTACCAACTCTTTTTTGTTTTGTAGTTTTAGCAAAAACTAATTTATCTTTATATGAAGAAACTTTTACTCTTAACATTTTTCAGTCTTTTTTTACTAAGTTCTTGTAATTCTACAATAGAAAAAGAACAAAAAAAAGACACTTTTGTAGCAGATAATTACACCAAAAAGGAAGTAGATATTGTTATGCGAGATGGCACAAAATTGCATACAACTATTTATTCCCCAAAAGATACGAGCAAAGAATATCCTATTTTAATGCAAAGAACGCCTTATAGTTCTGCTCCTTACGGAGAAGGAAAAATGAAGGCAAAAATTAGTCCGAATGTTCATTTAATGAAAGAATTGAATATTGTGGTATATCAAGATGTTCGTGGTCGATGGATGAGCGAAGGCGTCTATGATAATATGCGTGCGTATATTCCGAATAAAACAGCGAAACAATCTGATGAAGTTTCTGATACTTATGACACCATTGATTGGTTGGTGAAAAACGTAGAAAACAACAACGGAAATGTTGGTACTTGGGGAATTTCATACCCTGGGCATTACGCAACCGTTTCTACTATAGATGCTCATCCGGCATTAAAAGCAGCTTCTCCACAGGCTTCAATTGGAGATTTTTTCTTTGATGATTTTCATCATAATGGTGCTTTTTTATTAAGTTATTTTAGAGCCATTTCTTTATTTGGAACTTATAAAGATGCTCCAACAGATTCGGCTTGGTATTCGTTTCCTAAAATGAATTCTCAAGATCAATACCAATTTTTCTTAGACAAAGGTCCTTTAAAAAACTTGAATGAATATTTTCAGTATGATAAATTAGATGTCGCAAATACCGAAAAAGATAAAAATAGAATAGATGATTTTTTCTGGAAAGAAATTGTAGAACATCCTAATTACGATTCTATCTGGCAAAGTAAAGGCATTATTCAGCATTTAGACAAAGTACCTTCTACCGTTGCAACGATGGTTGTTGCAGGAGAGTTTGATGCAGAAGATTTATACGGACCTTTAGAAACCTATAAAAGCATAGAAAAACACGGAAAAGACAATTACAATACCTTAGTTTTTGGTCCTTGGGATCATGGAAAATGGGCTAGAAATACTGTAGAAAATTATGTTGGTAATTATTATTTTGGAGATTCTATTTCTTTAAAATATCAATCTCATGTAGAAACAAAGTTCTTTAATCACTTCTTAAAAGGAAAAGGTGATAAAAACTCTGGATTGCCAGAAGCCTATGTTTTTGATACTGGTAAAAAAGAATGGAAATCTTATGACGCTTGGCCTCCTAAAAATGTAGTAAAGGAAGATTGGTTTTTGTCTGAAGACCAGGAATTAAGTTCAGAAAAAAAATCTACAGAAAAAATAAATTTCATTAGCGATATTAAACGTCCGGTTCCATATTCTGAAGATATTAAAACGGTTTTTACACCTCGTAAATACATGACAGACGACCAACGTTTTGCTGCTAGAAGACCTGATGTTTTGGTTTTTGAAACGGATATTTTAACAGATGACTTTACTTTAGCCGGAGATATTCTAGCAAAACTAAAAGTTGCAACTACTGGTTCTGCAGCAGATTGGATTGTAAAAGTGATAGACGTTCATCCTGCGGATGCAGAAGAAGACAACAAGAAACTACAAAATCATTTAAAAATGAGCAATTATCATTTAATGGTTAGAAGTGAAGTTTTAAGAGGTAGATTCAGAAATAGTTTTGAGCATCCAGAACCTTTTATCCCAAATAAAAAAACGGATGTAAATATAAAATTACAAGATGTTTTTCATACGTTTAAAAAAGGGCATAAAGTACAAATTCAAGTGCAAAGTACCTGGTTTCCTTTAATCGATTTAAACCCGCAAACGTATGTAGACAATATTTACAAAGCGAACGAAAAAGATTTTAAAACACAAACACATACTATTTTTACAGATTCTAGTATTGAATTTTCTGTATTGAAATAAAATAGTAAACATTTAATTTTAAAAAATCCATCAAGAAAACTTGATGGATTTTTATATCAACTCTTTCCTTAAAACTCGTAAAAGATAAAATAGAATTAAAACGCCAACAAATGCGAATGCTGTAACTAGTATCCAAGTGGTTTCAAAACCAAATTTAGCCACCAATTGCATACCAACATTGTGACTAAAAATATGTGATAAAGAGAACGCAATACTATACAAAGCCATGTATTCTCCTTTATTTCCTTTTTCTGCTCTATCTATAGCAAAAGCATTCGAAAACGGAAAAGCAATCATTTCTCCTACAGACATTAATAAAATTCCGATAATTAAAACACCCACCCAACCTGTTAAGTTTAGAATGATAAAACTAAAACCGACTAGAAAAAGTCCTAAAGCAATTAATTTCACTTTAGATTTCTTTAAATCTTCTAACCATTTTATCAAAGGCATTTCTAACAGAAAAATAAACAAACCACTTAAGCCCATTAATAGTCCTATTTCAAATTCTGATAAAAAACGCTTATCACTATAATACAAAGGTATTGTAGAAAAATATTGCATAAATACAAATCCGAAAATAAACATAGCTATAAAAAAGACCCAAAAAGCTTTGTCTTTATATACAGAAATTGGGTTTTTTACTTTTACCTCATCTTGTACTTTTGCTTTCTTAGGATGCAATACTTTCAGTAATAAAAAGGCTGCCGAGACACAAGTAATTCCATCCATCCAAAATAAGCCTTCATACCCAATTCCAGTAATTATTAAACCTCCAATTGCAGGACCTGCAGAAAAACCTAAGTTAATAGCCAAGCGAATTAAAGTTACAGAACGTGTTTTATTTTCTGGCTTACTGTACGCGCTTAAAGCTACAAACATTGCGGGTCTAAAAGCATCTGCTACTAGCATAACCATAAAAATACCAAAACAGAATTCGTTAAAAGTGCTTGCAAATTGCAAAAAAACAAATAGAATTCCTGTACCAAATAAACTTACTAACATTACTTTGTAATAGCCAATTATGTCGGTTAATTTTCCTCCAATCCAAGTACCAACAACAGAACCTAAACCAAAGAAAGACATAATCCAACCAACATCTGACAATGAAAAGTGAAGACTTTTTGTAAGATATAAAGACAAAAAAGGTATAACCATTGTACCAGATCTGTTAATAAAAGTGATTAATGCTAGCCACCAAACTTCTGTAGAGAGCCCTCTAAAAGTGTTTATGTAATTGTTATAAAGTTTTTTCATTTTGGTTTAGTTGATGTATATAAAGCAAAAAAGTCCGACGGTGAAGTCGGACTTTTATAATTGTTTGTTATTATATTGAACTCATCAAAACATATAAATATACCGATTACTGTAGTTTCCCCACGATAACTTGGCAATATAAAATGTTAAGACTCTTTTCATTATTTGTTTATTATTGTGCCAAAGCTACATAAATTATTTGAATGTTGTATTTTTGATTTGTAAATAAATTGTAATGAAAAAAATAGTAATTCTACTCTCTGTCACTTTTCTATTGATATCTTGTAATTCACAAAGCAAAAGACCTTTAATGGGAAAAACTGTTTATCAACAAGAACTAAATGCTAGTTTTAAAGACGCATCCATATCACCTTTAAAAAAGAAAGATTTAAGACACTTTAAAGGATTAGATTTTTTTGATATTGATTCTACTTTTATTGTAACTTCAAAATTAGTTAGAACAGAAAATGCACCAACATTTGAGATGGCAACCACCACAGATAGAAAGCCTTTGTACAAAGAATACGGGAAGTTGCATTTTACTTTGCAAGGAAAAAATCACGAATTAACCATTTACCAAAGTCAAGATGATTTAGACGACGAAAAATATAAAGACTATTTATTTTTACCATTTACAGATGATACTTCTGGAGAAGCATCTTATGGTGGCGGGCGTTATATGGATGTAATGACCACAGATATTACGGCAGAAAACACGGTAATATTAAACTTTAACAATACTTATAACCCTTATTGTGCCTATAACGACAAATATTCTTGTCCATTAACTCCTAGAAAAAATCATTTAGATTTAGAAATAAAAGCCGGAATTAAGGTTTATAAAAAATAAGTATTTTAAAATTCTGTTATAACTTACTATTAACAAGAGCAGAAACAACAATTTAATTAAAATCCCCAAGCTGAAACCTTGGGGATTTCTTTTCACTTACACCATTTTTTTATTGGTCATATACAAACCATAAGCCGCACTAAAAACAACTTTAAATCCAAAGAAGTTTTTCCATTTTCCATCTGCAAAATTGGTTTCTATAACTTTCGCAAAGTCTGCAGAGAATAAATCGCTAAAACTAGCCATTAACAAAGAAACTACCGTTACAATTACAAAGAAAGGAATAGCTACTCTAGCAAAATTACTCCAAAACAGCGGTTGTTTTATTTTTTCTAAAAATGTCATTATTTTAATTTTTGATTATTGTGATGACGATCGTGATCACGTTTTGTTTTAATATCTAATTTCTTTTCAAAAGCGTCTTGTAAATTGATTCCTGTTTGGTTGGCCAAACATAAAACTACGAACATTACATCTGCTAGCTCCTCTCCTAAATCTTTATTTTTATCAGATTCTTTTTCACTTTGCTCTCCATAACGTCTTGCAATAATACGTGCAACTTCCCCTACTTCTTCAGTAAGTTGTGCCATGTTTGTTAATTCGTTAAAATAACGAACTCCATGAGCTTTAATCCAATCGTCTACTTGTTTCTGTGCGTTTTCTATATTCATTTTTCTTTATTAAAAGATTGAAAAATTGTAAGATTCAAAGATATTGATTCTAAAATTATTTAGTTTGTTTCTGAAGGTAAAAAAACAAACTTCAATTACCTCTAAAATTAATGATTTAAACAGACGTTATATTATTTCAATTGTCAGCAATACGAAAAAAATTGCAAATACCATTTTTTGTACATATATTTGTACATTATAAAATACAATATTATGCAAATAGCAACTGTTTCTGACTTTAGAAAAGATATTAAAAGTTACTTGGACAGAGTAACAAAGAACTTTGAAACTTTATTTATAAATAGAGGAAAAGATTCTGGAATTGTAGTAATGTCATTACAAGAATATAATTCTTTAATGGCTACAAATCACGAACTTTCTTCTAGAAAAAATGAATTACGATTAGATGCTGCAATTGACAAACTAAAAAACGGAACGACTTTAAGTAAAGAGCTAATCGAAAATTAAAATGAAGTATATATTCGTTGATGAGTCTTGGGAAGATTATTTATATTGGCAAAAAACCGACAAGAAAAAACTAAAGAAGATTAATGAACTTCTGAAAGAAATATCACGAAATCCATTTGACGAAATAGGTAAACCAGAACCGTTAAAACATAAATATGCTGGATTTTGGTCTAGGCGAATTGATAGTGAGCATAGACTGATTTACCAATATAACGAAAGCGAAATATTAATTGCGAAATGCAGGTTTCATTACGATTAAAAAAATACTGCTGGCAATACTCTATAAAAAACTGAGGTCTATTTCCGAACTTAATATAGTTGCATTTTTACTTCTTTCTCTTTTACTTCAAAAACTCAGAAACCTCTGAATAAAAATCCTTCGGATTTTCGGCATGCAGCCAATGCCCTGCATTTTTAATTTCTACAATTTTAGAATTCGGAAAATGTGCTTCAATAATTGGTTCTTCGTCTTGTGTAATATAGTCCGATTTTGATCCTTTTAAAAACAACGTTTCTTTTTCGAAAACTGTAAACGAAGGCAAAGCTTCTCCCACAGCAGGATTATTTTCTGTTAAAGACTCTAAATTAAATCGAAACGCCAATTGTCCTTTTTCTTTCCAATACACGTTTTTCAACAAAAACTGACGCACACCAAAATCTGGAATTAAAGCTGATAATTTTTTATCAACCAAAGTTCTAGTGTTCTCTACAGAAAAATCAATAGAATTTAATCCAGCTAAAATAGCATTATGGTGTGGTTGGTACATTCTTGGAGAAATATCAACAATAATTAATTTATCAACTAAATCTAGATACGTAACAGCAAACAACATCGCGGTTTTGCCGCCCATAGAATGTCCAATAATATTTACTTCTTCTAGCTGGTAATGCTGAATATAAGTATGTAAATCTTCTACTAAAACCTCATAATTAAATTCATCTTCATGAAAACTACGTCCGTGATTTCTTTGGTCTATTAAATGGACTTGATAATCTTCTGAAAACTGATTTCCTATTGTTTTCCAGTTATCAGACATTCCAAAATAACCATGTAAAATTAACAATGGTTTTCCTTCTCCTTTTATGGTTGAATGTAATATTTTATTAGACATTTAAGATTTCTCGATTATTAGATTAATAGATTTCTCAATCGCTTAAAAAAGCATATTTAGAAATGACATTTTTACTGTTAACTGAATACTGAGACTGCAAACTTACTTTAAACGATGTAAATACATATTTACAACATTCTCTAAACCTAAATAAAGGCTTTCTGCAATAAGTGCGTGACCGATAGAAACTTCTGCCAAATTAGGAATATTCTCTTTAAAGAATTTAATATTATCTAAGCTTAAATCGTGCCCAGCATTAATACCTAAACCTAATTTATGAGATAGAATTGCAGCTTCTGTATATAGTTTTATAGCATCAAAATTACCAAAATCATATTGCGTTGCAAAATCTTCTGTGTACAATTCTATTCTGTCTGCTCCTGTTTTAGCCGCTGCTTCAATCAATTTTGCATCTGTATCAATAAAAATTGAAGTTCTAATTCCGTTTTGTTGAAACTCTTTAATTACTTCTTGTAAAAAAGACTGATGTGTTATGGTATCCCAACCTGCATTAGAGGTAATAGCATCTAAAGCATCTGGCACCAAAGTAACCTGTGTTGGCTTTACTTCTAAAACCAAATCCATAAAAGACTTTATAGGGTTTCCTTCAATATTATACTCAGTAGTAACAATATTTTTTAAATCTCTTGCATCTTGATAACGAATATGTCTTTCATCTGGTCTTGGGTGAATTGTTATTCCCTGAGCTCCAAAACTTTCAATATCGCTGGCAACATTTAACAAATTAGGGACATTTCCTCCACGAGAATTTCTTAAAGTTGCTATTTTATTAATATTTACACTTAACTTTGTCATTGTCTAAAATTAGGCTGCAAATATAATTTATTAAATCATTTTATCCTATATTCGTAAAGCATGAATATGAACGACTATTTATTAGATCAAATAAAACCACTTCGCTTAAAAGACACTATTAAAAGTGCTCAAAAAGTGTTAAGAAAAAATCATATAACACATTTTCCTATTATTGAAAACAATAAGTTATTAGGTTCTTTTGCTGAAGATGATATACAAACCATAGAAAATAATGACGAAGAGTTAGTTGAACATGCACATTTACTAAATTCTTTTTTTGCTGATGAAAAAGCAACTGTTTTAGAACTGTTAAAGATTTTTGCAGACAATGATACCAATCTTATACCTGTTTTAAATGAAGCCAAAGATTATATTGGTTATTTTGATTTGCGTGATGTTTTAGATGTTTTTTCTACAAGTCCGTTTATGGTTGAAGAAAGTGAAACTTTAATTATAGAGAAATTAAGGAACGACTACTCTATGAGTCAGGTTGTACAAATTATAGAAGCCAGTGGAGGTCAATTACTAGGCTTGTATATCTCCGAAAAGAACTTAGATCATGTACAAGTTACCATCAAAGTAATATCTGAAGAAATAAATGAAATTATGCAAACTTTTAGAAGGTATGATTATAAAATTATATCTATGCATGAAAATGACATTTATTTAGAAGATTTAAAAAGTAGGTCTGAATATTTACAGAAATATTTAGAAATGTAAACCTTTAAGAATACATTTACAAAAAAAATAAAAAAACGTATTGAAAAAAGCAGCAATTTACGGTCAATCATACGCGATTACATCAGAAAAAGAAGTTAAAACATTAATACACGTTTTACAAAAAAATAAGATTGATTTTTATATTGAATATGAGTTTTACAATCTTTTAATAGAACACAAAGTATTAGAAGACATCTACAAATCATTTGATAATTTTAATGATTTAGACAATACTTTTGATATCATGCTAACGCTTGGTGGAGACGGTACATTTTTACGTTCTGCAACCCATATTAGAGATTTAGACATTCCTATATTAGGTATAAATACAGGTAGATTAGGTTTTTTAGCCATCGTTGCCAAAGATGTTATTGAAGAAAGTATAAATCTGGTTTTAAAAGGTGAATACACGATACAAGAAAGAACCCTTTTATCTGTTAGGACAGAACCTAAAACAAAAGATTTTGAAGAGTTAAATTTTGCTTTAAATGAAGTAACTGTTGCTAAAAAGAATACTACTTCTATGATTGGAGTAAAAACCTATTTAAACGGAGAGTATCTTACAAACTACTGGGCAGACGGCTTAATAATATCTACACCAACAGGTTCTACAGGCTATTCATTAAGTTGTAACGGACCTGTAATTTTACCAGATTCTAAGAACATTGTAATTACACCAATTGCACCGCACAACTTAAATGCAAGACCTATAGTAATCTCCGATGAAACTAAAGTAGAACTAGAAGTAGATTCTAGAGAAAAAAGCTACTTAGTATCTTTAGATTCTAGAGTTACTACGGTAGCGAACCACACAAAAATTTTAATAGAAAAAACAGATTTTACCATTAAAAGTATCTTACCTAAAAACCAATCTTTTTTAAAGACATTAAGAAGTAAACTTTTGTGGGGAGAAGACATTAGAAACAAAACAAATGTTTAACGGAGTACTTACAATATTTCTTTAAAAATGTTGTTATTCAAAAAAGACTATATATTAACTTTATAAAGCAATTTGAAATTTCTATATTTGCCCACTATTTTATAATGAAAAAAAGAATATTATTTTTTGTATTTGTAAGTTTTACCTCCATTTTCATGGGGCAACTTCATGAGGTAGGCCTTACTATTGGAGGTACTAACTATGTTGGTGACATTGGTAAAAACTACTACTTTTACCCGAATGAACTCGCTGGTGGCATTACATACAAGTATAATTGGAATCCTAGAATTGCTTTAAGAGCAACTTACAGCCTTCTACCTATTTCAGGAAATGATGCAGATGCAGACACGGGGTATAGAAGAGATCGATTAGACGCTAGTGGAAAAACATACAAGTTTTCTAACAATATAAATGAATTAGCTGTTGGTATCGAATATAATTTCTATGAGTATGATTTATCATCTTATGATAAAACTTGGACTCCTTACCTAATCTTAGAATTGGCTATTTTTAATCATACAAACGTAAGTTCATACTTACCAACAGGAGGAATAGAAAAATTAGGAAAGAAAACGTCTTTGGCTATTCCTTTCGGTTTTGGTTATAAGTCTAAATTATATGGTACTTTAGCTTTTGCAATTGAAGCAAAATTTAGATATACTTTTGAAGATGATTTAGATTACCTTTCTAACGATACACCAAATGTAAATTTAGACGGCACAGGTAATGACTGGTATATGTTTACTGGGGTTTCTTTAATCTACACCTTTGGTAGACCTGCTTGTTATACAAACGGATTATAAAAAACTATGGATAAAAAATTACTAATCGACCTACAAAGAACACCAAAACATGTTGCCATTATAATGGATGGTAATGGCCGTTGGGCTAAAGGTAAAGGAATGAATAGAATTTTCGGCCATAGAAACGCCTTAACTGCTGTTAGAGAATCTGTTAGTGCAGCTTCTCAAGTAAACATAGAGGCAATTACTTTATACGCTTTTTCTACAGAAAACTGGAACCGCCCTAAATTAGAAGTTGATGCTTTAATGAGTTTATTAATTAATTCTTTAAAAAAGGAATTACCTGGCTTCATGAAAAATGGCGTAAAAGTAAACGCAATTGGAGCTATAGAAAGCTTACCAAAAAAAGCACAAAAAGTATTAGGAGATGTAATTTCTCAAACAAAAGACAACACAGATATTGTATTAACCTTTGCTCTTAGCTATGGTTCTAGAGAAGAAATTGTTAATACTATTAAAAACATATCCAAAAAAGTTGTTAATAATGAGATAAATATCGAAGAAATTGATGAAAATACTATAAATAACCATTTATATACGTTTAATTTGCCCGACGTAGACTTAATGATTAGAACTAGTGGAGAACAACGCATTAGTAATTTCTTATTATGGCAAATGGCATATGCCGAATTATATTTTACAGATATACTTTGGCCAGACTTTAGAGAAGAGCATTTTTACGATGCAATCATAGATTATCAGAATAGAGAACGAAGATTTGGAAAAACAAGCGAACAAATTACAGAATAAATTTTTTATGAAATTACTTTCTGCATCAATAATGTTAACAGCATTATTTTTTACTTTTAGTGCTAAGGCACAAACTGAAATAGATAGTTTATCGACAGTAAAAATAGACACAACCTCTACAAAAGATACATCCTTTGAAAAAGGGAAAGAATACACGCTAGGAGGCATAAGTGTAACCGGTTTAAAAAAGTTTAGTGAAGAAACTGTTAGGGTTTTTACAGGCTTAAGAAATGGGCAACCTATTAAATTACCAGGAGACAAACTTACAAGTGCCATTAAAAAGCTATACGAAAGTAAGCAGTTTAGTAATGTAGATGTTTACCTAGCTAGATTAGATGGTAGCACAGTTTACCTACAATTTGATGTCTTAGAATTACCTCAGTTAAACAATATAACAATTGCAGGTATTAAAAAAGGAAAAGCAAAAGAACTTAAAAAAGATGCTGAATTAAAAAAAGGAGCAATGGTTACTGACAACCTTATTGTTACTACTAAAAATTACTTCACAAAAAAATATACCGATAAAGGTTTCCTAAAAACAAAAGTTAATTTAGATGTTAAAAAAGATACATCAGATATTAACATTGTTAACATGGCTATTTTTATTGATAAAGGCAAAAAAATTAAAATTAAAGACATTAATTTTGTAGGAAATAAAGCGCTTTCTGATAAGAAACTTAAAAAAGCGATGAAAAACACCAAAGAAAAACTTCTTGGTCGTTTTTGGAAAGGATCTAAATATATAGAAGAAGACTTTCAGGAAGATTTAGAAAGTATTTTAGATAAATATAGTAGATTAGGATACAGAGATGCACGTATTCTTAGTGATAAAATTAGTTGGAATGATGACAACACCATCGATATTGATTTAGAATTAGAAGAAGGAAGACAATATAGATTTGCAGAAATTTTATTTGTTGGTAATAAAGAATACACTGCAGAACAACTTCAATTATATTTAAAAATTGAAAAAGGAGACGTATATAATGGTGCTGTTTTAGAAGAGCGAGTTAAAGGTGATGGTAGTCCAACATCTCAAGATATTTCTACTTTATACCAAGATAACGGTTTTTTATTCTCTTCTGTGAATGCTGTAGAAACTAAAGTTAAAAATGATTCTATTACAGTAGAGATTAGAATTAGAGAAGATGAAAAAGCTCGTATTAAAAAAGTAACTGTTTCTGGTAACGACAAAACGAATGACCATGTTTTATTTAGAGAACTACGCGTAAAACCGGGAGACTTATTTAGTAGAAGTGCTATTATTAGATCTATTAGAGAAATTGGTCAATTAGGTTTCTTTGACTCTAATGTTTCGCCAGATGTAATACCAGATTATCAAAATAAAACAGCTGATATAGACTTTTCTGTTGTAGAAAAAGGTGGTAGTCAAATAGAGTTACAAGGTGGTTATGGTGGTGGTTCTTTTATAGGAACTTTAGGTTTATCATTCAACAACTTTTCTATAAGAAACATTTTTAACAAAGAGGCTTACAAGCCTTTACCAATGGGAGATGGTCAAACACTATCTTTAAGATTACAAACGAGTAGAACATACAATACATATAGTTTTTCTTTTACAGAACCATGGTTAGGTGGTAAAAAACCAAAATCATTATCTTTTTCTGTATATTCTTCTAATCAATATCAATTAGATTATACTACTTATGATGTAGATAAAAGTAAAAGCTTAGGTATTATTGGAGCTTCTGTAGGATTAGGACAGCGTTTAAAATGGCCAGATGATTTTTTCCAATTATCACAATCTATCAGTTACCAAGCTTTAAAATCTAACAACTATAACTTTGGTTTAGCAGGTTTAAACTTAAACAATGGTACATTAAACAACCTTTCTTACAATATTTCTTTATCAAGAAACTCTGCAGGACCAAGTTTAATATTTCCAACATACGGATCTGAGTTTACGGTTGGAGCAAAAGCAACATTCCCTTATTCTTTATTGAATAATAAAGATTATAATGACAGTAGTTTAGATGCTGTAGACAAATACAAATGGTTAGAGTACTATAAATTAAATTTTAAAGGAAAATGGTATACTGCATTTACAGACAAATTGGTATTAATGACCAATGCAGAAGCAGGTTACTTAGGTTCTTATAATAGTGATTTAGGAGCAACACCTGTAGAGCGTTATTTTGTTGGTGGAGATGGTATTGCTGCTTACCAATTAGATGGTAGAGAGACAGTAGGTTTAAGAGGATATGAAAACAGTGGACTTTCATCTAACTATGGTGGAACCATTTATAATAAATTTCAATTAGAATTACGTTATTCAATTACAGATGCACCTTCTGCATCTATTTATACACTTGGGTTCTTAGAAGCTGGTAATTCTTATGATGATTTCGATGAGTTTAACCCATTTGATTTAAAACGTTCAGCTGGTGTTGGGGTAAGAATATTTATGCCTGCATTTGGTTTATTAGGAATTGATTTTGCACATGGATTTGATCCATTACCTTTACAGAGTGAAAAATCTGGTTGGCAAACACACTTTATAATTGGAAAACAATTCTAAAAAACTGCAGCATTGTAAAGGAAAAGTTTTTTTGGCACGGTTTTTTCTAAATACATAATACAAATGAAAAAAATATTTTTAGTAATCGTTCTTTTACTTAGTGTTACTTTTTCTTGGTCTCAAAGGGGTCAATCAATTGCCTATATAGATATGGAGTATATTCTAGAAAATGTTCCAGAATATCTAGATGCGCAAAACACGTTGGATGCTAAAGTTGCAAAATGGAGAAAAAAACTAGATGAACAAGCTAGACATATAGAAATCTTAAAAACAGACTTAGCAAATGAAAAAGCAATTCTAACAAAAGATTTAATTGAAGAGAAAGAAGAAGAAATTAGTTTAAAACAAGTAGAATTAAGAAGACTTGAATCTTTGTACTTTGGCCCAAATGGAGATATGTTTTCTGTAAGAAAACAATTGGTTAAGCCAATTCAAGATCAAGTTTACAATGCAATACAAAGTATTTCTTTAAGAAAAAATTATGACTTTGTTTTTGATAAATCTACTGACTTGGTGATGCTATATTCAAATAAAAAATACGATATTAGCGACCTTGTTTTAGCAACTATAGATCGTAGCAGATTAATTGCTGAAAAAGGAAAACAAAGAGAAGAGAGAAACCTAGCTCCTAAAAACGAGTTAACAGATAGACAAAAAGAAGCTCTCGCAAAAAAAGAACAAGCACAAGCAAAGAGAATTGCTGATGTTGAAGCAAAAAAGAAGTTAATCGCAGAAAAAAGAGAAAAACTTTTAAAAGAGCGAGAAGAAAAGAGAGAATTGTTAAGAGCTAAGAAAGAAGCTTTAAGAAAGAAAAAAGAAGAACAAAAAGAAGAACAAGAATAATAATTAAATTAAAACAAGAATGAAAAATTTAAAATCGTTACTATTAATCGCTGTATTTACTTTAGGACTAGCAGGTGTTGCAAATGCACAAAAAATAGGTCATATAGACTTTGAAAAATTAGTTGCTGAAATGCCTCAGACTAAGACTCTAAAATTAGATATGGAGAAGCTTGGTAAAACGTACCAAGATGAGATTACAGGAATGGAAAAGAAAATTGAAGCTACTAGACAAAAGTATGTTGCAGAGTCTAAAGGACAAACCAACGAAACTAATGATACAAGAGCTCAAGAATTACAACAAGAAGCTGCAAAAATTGAGCAAGCAAGAAGATTTGCTTACCAAGACATGCAGAAAAAACAAAATGAAGGTTTACAACCAATCATAGAAAAAGCGCAAACTGCTATCGATGCTGTAGCTGCTTCTAAAGGTGTAGTATATGTTTTAGATGCTTCTGTTGGTAAAGGTTTATTAGTTAAAAAAGGTGAGGACTTATTTAACGATGTAAAAGCTAAATTAGGTTTTTAATAAATCTACTTAATATTACAAATTAAAACCTACTGAAATTCAGTAGGTTTTTTTATTTTTACAGAACATGGTAAAACCAAATAATTTTCCTATTGGCATATTCGACTCTGGTGTAGGCGGCACTTCCATTTGGAAAGAAATTAATGCACTTTTACCACAAGAGAATACTATTTACTTATCAGATAGTAAAAACGCTCCTTATGGTGATAAAAGCAAACAACAGATTATTGATTTATCTATTAAAAACACCGAGTTTTTACTAAAACAAAATTGTAAAATTATAATTGTAGCCTGCAATACCGCTACTACAAACGCCATAAAAGTTTTAAGAGAAAAATACGATATTCCATTTATAGGAATAGAGCCAGCTATTAAAACTGCTGCTTTGCAAACAAAAACCAATACCATTGGCATACTTGCTACAAAAGGAACTTTAAATAGTGAGTTGTTTGAGCAAACATCACATTCCATCAACCAAAAAATTATACGCAAAGAAATAATAGGAACTGGTTTAGTAGAGCTTATAGAAGATGGTAAACTGCACTCTAAGGAGATGACAGCATTATTATCAGCCTATGTTAATCCTTTAATGGAAGAGAACGTAGATTGCTTAGTTTTAGGTTGCACACACTACCCTTACTTAATTCCACAAATAAGAAAATTGGTTGGAAATAAAATTCAAATTATAGATTCTGGTCAAGCCGTAGCAAGACAAACCAAAAATATTTTAGAAAAACATTTACTAATAAATACGAATAGAGAAAAAGGTATACATCAATTTTTTATCAACAAAGAAAAAAATGTTTTAGAAATGTTAGTTTCTGATAAAAGCAACACAAGAGTAGTTACTGAAAAAGATTTTTAGAAACCGATAAATGAATTATTAATATTAGGCATACTACGCCAAGTTTTATCTTGAGTCCATAGATTAATACCTAAAGTTAATTGATGAAATCCAGATTTAGTTAAGACAACATCTCCTATTTGGTTTGTATAGGTATAAGAAAACATAACGTTTTTATAATTTAAACCAACTATTGGAGAAACAAATTGCGAATTCTCAACAGCATCGGCATCAAAACTTCTTCTATAAGACAATGCTAACCACAACTGATAGTTGTTAAGTGTTTTATATCCTTTTAAATTAAAATCGGCAATTTTTTGTCCTGTGTTTTCCTTTACTTGAAGCATAAAAGAAGGTTCTAATTGAAAATAATAATTTTCATCATAATAATATCCAGCAGAAAAAACATAATTCCTTAAATTTAAAGGTTCTGAAACATTTAAATTATTTTTAGCTGTTAATAATAAATTCTTTACTGTAAAATAAGATGAAAAACCTCCTCTATGGTAAGCAGCACTAAAATCTGAATTATAATAACTACTAGTTTCTATTGTTTGACTGATAGATGGATCTCCAGTAAAACTACTTTGATCGGATTGATTTTGAACAAATGTAAAAGACAACCCGAAAGATAATTGCTCAAAATAATTACCATTATCATTTAAAGGTAAATGATACGCATACGTACCTTGAATTCCTTTTTGAGAGTGATATCCATTTTTATCATTAAACAAAACCACACCCAAAGCTGCATTTGTTTCAGCGCCAAATCTAGAATGGAAACTTATAGTTTGCAAAGCAGGTGCATCTGGTATACCAGACCATTGCTGTCTTGCTGTAAAACGTAATTTACTAGAATTACCAATACCTGCAGCAGATGGATGCACCAAATACACGTTATCAGATAAATAATCTTGATAAATAGGTAAAGTTTCTTGTGCGTAATTTTTTAAAGAAAAAAACAAAACACACAGTAAACAATATTTTACGTAATTTAATTTCATTAAAGGAAAAGTATTATAAGATATCAAATATATTCTTTTTCTTATAGAAAACACTTTTCAAGTTAAAATTTTTGCACAATTAGTTGTATACATTTCATCTAACAGGCTAAAATTATGATTAATACAGAAAATTTAAAGAGAGAGAATAAAAACCGTTAATGACAAATTTCATTCGCATTAATGACATCTATAACCGGAGCAGGAGAAACATAAGGAATTCCAAGACCTAGTCCTCTTAAAACAAATAAAACCCCAATAAATACAACCACAACGGGTATTGCTTTTTGAATTTTTTTTCTAAGAGTACCTTTGGTAAAGTTGCCCAGGTAAACGACAGAAGTCATTAAAGGAATAGTACCCAAACCAAATAAAAACATGTATAAACTTCCTGAAAAAGCATTTGTAGTAGCTAAAGCTCCAAAAACAGCCATATAGACCAAACCACAAGGTAAAAATCCATTTAAAAAACCGATGGTAAAAAAAGTGTCATTTCTCTTCTTTTTCAACTCTTTGCCTAATGCATTCTTTACTTTAAAAATAACTTTATTGATGCCCTTAGAAAAATTTATTTTTGAAAAAAATCTAGGAAAAATCACCATCAAAATCATACTGACACCAACAATTATAGATAGTTGCTGTTGAAATCCGAAGAAATAAAACCCCTTACCTAAAAACCCAAATAATAAACCGATAAGACTATAACTAAATAACCGACCAAAATGATAGCTTAAAATTTGGAGAAAACCTTTAGTTTTATTTTGTCTATCAATTGGCAACATAAAGGCAATAGGTCCGCACATACCAACACAGTGGAAACTACCTAATAACCCAAATAATATTGCCGATAAAAACATTAATACTGTATTTCTCTTTTAATTAAGTATTCTTTATCCTTATATTTGAAGGCTAAATTAATGTTCCAACGACCATCTAATAAACGTTTCTCAGGCACGAGCAAATATGTATTAGAGATTGAAATAGGTATTTCAAAATCTAATTGTTTATTAGACGGTCTATATAGGAACACTTTTCCTGTAATTTCATTTGGAGATAACTCTTTAGGAAATTCTATTTTTAAACCTTCTACTGTTCTTTGAATAGTTACTTTATCTTTATACTTGGCGCCATTTTGCTCTGCATTAATTTCACCTTGAAAATGTACTTCTTGTTGATAATAATTTTCTGTAACTAAATCGTAACTATAAGATTTATCTGTACTCATAGTAATAACCATGTATAAAATAAAACTCATAAAAGCGACTATTGCAATAGTAATTCCTGTTCCCCAATTAAATTTCATAATGTTGTTTATTTGTAACTTCTAGGTCCTAAAAAGTTGGTTATGGTAGTTTCAATTAATTCGTCGCCACTATAAACACCTATTTCTAACTTAATCTTATCTTTTTTTAATGCTGATGAATTTATTTCTATAAATAAAGTCCCTTCGGCTAAACCTTGCTTAGGAATACTAAAATCTTGATTGGTTACTAATTTTATAGTTCCTTTTTGTGACATTAATTTATAACTGACGTCATTTATATCTTTTGTTGTTTTATTTATCACCTTAAAAGTATACACATTACTAATAATGTTATTTTCTTTATGTTGATACAATTGCCCTGGTAACCTTAAAATAGTTGCTTCAACATCATTTCTTAAAAACAACATTCCTATTAAAACTCCTACTAAAATAAATAAGACTGCAGAATACCCTTTAATTCTTGCATTTAGTTTAAAAGGTTTCTTCTTCTCGATATTTTCTTCGCTTTCGTATCGTATTAATCCTTTTGGTAAACCAACACTTTCCATCATGTGATCACATTCATCAATACAAGCAGTACAATTTACACACTCTAATTGTGTACCGTTTCTAATATCTATCCCGGTAGGGCAAACAACAACACATTGTTTACAATCTATACAATCTCCTTTACCAATAGCCTCTCTATCTTCGTTTTTCTTAAACTTAGATCTTCCTGCCTCTCGTTCACCTCGTTTATGATCGTATGCTACGTTAATGGTTTTGTTATCTAATAAAACTCCTTGCAGTCTACCATACGGACAAGCAATAATACAAACCTGCTCTCTAAACCATGCAAAAATAAAATAGAAAACACACGTAAATATAATTAATGAAATTAGCGTACTTGTATTGTCTAAAGGACTGCCAGTTATGTAAGTTATTAATGTGTCACCACCAATTAAATATGCTAGAAACACATTGGCAATCAGAAAAGAAATAACAAAGAAAATAAACCATTTTAAAAGTCTTTTTCTAATTTTCTCAGCGTTCCAAGCTTGTTTATCTAAACGTATTTGCTTTCCTCTATCTCCATCAATCCAGTATTCTACTTTTCTAAAAACCATTTCTAAAAAAATGGTTTGCGGACAAATCCATCCACAGAAAATACGACCAAAAATAACTGTAAATAGAATGATAAACACAACACCTACAATCATTGAAATTACCAATAAGTAAAAGTCTTGTGGCCAAAAAGGAAATCCAAAAATATTAAATTTACGTTCTATAACATTAAAGAGCAAAAACTGATTCCCATTAATCTTTATAAAAGGAGCTGCTAAAAGAAAAGCTAATAAAAAGTAACTTACGTAAGACCTGTATTTATAAAATTTTCCACTAGGCTTTTTAGGAAAAACCCAAGAACGGTTACCAGATTTATCAATCGTACCAATACTATCTCTAAATTGTTCGTTTTTAGGAGTTTCCATAAATCTACTAATTAACTTGTATTATCAGTTATTCTACTTCTGTTTCTACAGGAGCTTCCTCTTCAGTTGAAGTTACCGTTACACCTTCTGCAACCCATTTATCTCCTTCAGGAGCTTTAGCATTTGCAGGTGTGGTACCTTGTAAAGAAATTACATAACTCGCAACTTTAGCAATATCATCTGCTTTTAAAGTTTTATTCCAAGCTATCATCCCTTTACCATCTCTACCTCCATTGGAAATAGTACTAAAAACATTTTTAATACCACCACCTAAAATCCAGAATTCATCTGTTAAGTTTGGTCCAATAGCTCCACCACCATCTGCAATATGACAAGATGCACAGTTCAATTTAAAAACGGCTTTACCTCTACCTAAATCTTTAGCATCGGTTAATAAAGTTACATTTTCTGCAGTTATAAAATCTGTTGCTGGTGCTGTAGATTTATATTCTTTTAAAGCAGCTTTCGCTTCTGCAACCGCTTTATCATATTCTACAATTTGATTATCGCCATCTAAGACTTCAAATCTTACTAAATACACAATTGCAAAAACAATAGAAGCATAAAACATATACACCCACCAAGGAGGTAACGTATTGTCTAACTCTTGAATTCCATCATAGTTATGTTCTAAAATTATTTCTTGCTCGTTATCAATATCTTTAGACTTTGTCCATGATTGTAATAGCTTTTTAATCCAAGCATTACTTTCTTCAGGAACAATACCTAATTTTTCATTTTTTAATTCTGTTGCTTTAGCAATGGCAATTACATTTACCATTTCCTTTAGTACAACAACTAAAACGAAACCAATAAGAGCGATCCAAACTAAAGGATTCTCATAAATATCAAATGGGTTTTCGTACACCATAAACGACTTTGCAAGCGCTAAAAATGTAACAATGACAAAGATTATATAGATTGTAGATTGAAAATATTTTTTCATTTTTTTTCGTTTTAGTTCTCTAATGGTAAATTACTTACCTTATTTATATATTCTTTTTTCGCTGTAAATACCCACAAGAATAAGGCAACAAAAAAAGTAAAAAATATGATTAATGATATTAAAGGATAAATTTCGATTCCTAAAATACTCTCCATGTGACCTTTTACAAATTTTAACATCGTCTTAGTTTTTAGTTATTTGTTGTTCGTCTTTTACTTTTATATCAGTACCTAAACGTTGTATGTAAGCTATTACTGCAACAATCTCTCTGTTTCTCATTTCAATGAAAGCCTCACCATTTTCTTCTGCATACTTTTTATCTGCTTCATAATTTTTTGCAAAATCTGGATCTGCATATAAGTTTTGCTCAATCTTAGTTCCTTGGTCTAACATATGCTGTTGTGCATTTGCTATTTCATCTTCTGAATAAGGAACACCTAAAGTAACCATCACCTCCATTTTAGATTCAGTATTAGATTTATCTAATTCATCTGTAATTAACCATTTATAAGAAGGCATAATAGAACCTGGAGAAGTACTTTGTGGATCATACATATGGTTTAAGTGCCAACTATCTGAATATTTAGCTCCAATTCTATGTAAATCTGGTCCTGTACGTTTAGATCCCCATAAAAATGGATGATCATATACATACTCACCTCCTTTAGAATATTCACCATAACGCTCTACCTCACTTCTAAAAGGTCTTATCATTTGAGAGTGACAACCAACACACCCTTCTCTAATATAAAGATCTCGTCCTTCTAACTCTAATGGAGTATAAGGTTTTACACTACTAATTGTAGGAATATTAGATTTCACTAATAGGGTAGGAATAATTTGAACTGCTCCTCCAATTAAAATAGCAATCGTTGCAAAAATTGTTAATTTAATAGGTTTTCTTTCAATCCAAGTATGCCATCCTTCTCCTTTAGTTCTGTGTTTAGGCACAACTGTTAAAGCAGCTGCTTCTGCTAACTCATCTTCTACTTTGCTACCAGATCTTACTGTTAAAATAATATTGTATAGCATTACAAATGCACCAAGAATAAATAAACTTCCTCCAATTGCACGCATCCAGTACATTGGTATAATTTCACTAACAGTTTCTAAGAAGTTACCGTATGTTAAAGATCCATCTGGGTTAAATTGTTTCCACATAGAAGCCTGTACAAAACCTGCGACATACATTGGTAACGTGTATAATATAATACCTAAAGTACCAATCCAGAAATGCACGTTTGCTAAGGCAACTGAATATAATTTTGTTTTAAACATTCTTGGTACCATCCAGTATAACATACCAAAAGTAAAGAATCCGTTCCAAGCTAATGCACCAACGTGAACGTGGGCAATAATCCAATCACTGTAATGTGCAATTGCATTTACATTTTTTAAAGATAACATTGGTCCTTCAAACGTTGCCATACCATAACCGGTAATTGCAACAACCATAAATTTTAAAACAGGGTCTGTTCTTACTTTATCCCAAGCTCCTCTTAAAGTTAATAAACCGTTTATCATACCACCCCAAGAAGGTGCTAATAACATTATAGAAAATGCAACTCCTAAATTCTGAGCCCATTCTGGTAATGAAGTATATAATAAATGGTGAGGTCCTGCCCAGATATAAATAAATATTAAAGACCAAAAGTGTACAATAGACAATCTATAAGAATATACTGGTCTGTTTGCTGCTTTTGGCACAAAATAATACATCAATCCTAAAAACGGTGTTGTTAAGAAAAACGCTACAGCATTATGCCCGTACCACCATTGAACTAAAGCATCTTGCACTCCTGCATACACAGAATATGATTTTAAAAAGGTAACCGGTAATGCCAAACTATTAAAGATATGTAACACAGCAACTGTTACAAATGTTGCTAGATAAAACCAAATAGCTACATATAAGTGACGTTGTCTTCTTTGTAAGATCGTCCAGATCATGTTTACACCAAACGCAACCCACACCAATGCAATAGCAATATCTATTGGCCATTCTAACTCTGCATATTCTTTAGATGAAGTATATCCTAAAGGCAATGTTATGGCTGCCGCAACTATAATTGCTTGCCAACCCCAGAAGTTAAAATTACTTAAAAAATTACTAGCCATTCTTGCTTTTAGTAAACGCTGAAGCGAATAATAAACACCTGCATAAATAGCGTTACCTACAAAGGCAAAAATTACGGCATTTGTATGTAATGGTCTTAAACGGCCAAAACTTAACCATGAAATCCCTTCTGTAAGCCCAGGGAACAAAAACATAAAAGCGAGTAAAAGTCCCACTGTAAACCCTACTATTCCCCACAACAGGGTAGCATAGATAAATTTCTTTACGATTTTATTATCGTAATAAAATTGCTGCATTTCCATAATTTAATGTTTAGTCTTTAGTTGATTTTTCTTTTTTATCTTTTACTAATTCATCATCAAACAGCATACGAACAGATGGTGTATAAGAATCGTCAAATTGTCCAGTTTTTACTGAATAAATAAATGCGATAAAAAATAAGATTGCTACTAGTATACTAATAGTTAGTAGTAGGTATATTACGCTCATATCTTGCCTGATAATTGATTTGTCAAAAATAGTATTGGTCCGTTTCTTAAAACATGACAAATATCATGTTTAGTAAATATCTTAATTTTTTGTTAAATAGTCATAGAAAACAACTGTGTTTTTGGCTTATTTTTTAAAAGATGTAAATCAAATGCCATACAAATGTTTCGTACATAAGGTCTTGCCTCTTCTGGTATTGACAAAGATTTAGATTTTATATCAATTTTAACCAATCCGTCCTGCTCCATTTCACCTAACAATGCTAAATGTTCTTCAATATTATTGATGTTCATTGTTTTGTCTTCCCACGAAGTGGAAAAATGACACATAATATTTAAAATATGTTTTCTAATAATAATATCTTCTTCAGATAATAAATGTCCTTTAAAAATAGGAATCTCTCCCTTATTTACAATTTTCTGATATTCTTTTACCGTCTTTACATTCTGTGCAAATGCATACCAAGAATCGGAAATTGCAGACATTCCTAAACCAATCATTAGCTTTGTTTTATTGGCAGTATAGCCCATAAAATTCCTGTGCAATGTTTTGTTGATGGTGGCTTTATACAAACTATCGGTCTTTAATGCAAAATGATCCATACCAATTTCTACATACCCTAACTCTGCAAAAAGTTCTTTACCTATTTCATACAACGCTCTTTTTTCATCATCTTTTGGCAAATCATCTTCATTAAAACCTCTTTGCCCAACACCTTTTACCCAGGGTACGTGTGCATAACTGTAAAATGAAATTCTGTCTGGTTGTAATTCTTTTGTTTTATTGATGCTATAAATGACGTTTTCTTTGGTTTGATGTGGTAACCCGAAAATTAAATCGTGACTTACAGAAGTGTATCCAATTTCTCGAGACCATCTGGTCACTTGTTCTACAGCTTCAAAAGGTTGAACTCTATGAATTGCTTTTTGTACTTTTTCATTATAATCCTGTACACCAAAACTTACTCTTGTATAGCCTTCATTAAACAAGGTTTGCAATTGTTCTTTGGTAGTATTATTAGGATGTCCTTCGAAACTAAACTCTGCTTCTGGATGTTTTTTTGCAATTTCGAAAATGCCATCCATTAAATATTTTAGATTTTCTTTTGAGAAAAAAGTTGGAGTTCCGCCACCTAAATGTAATTCTTTTACAACAGGTACTTCATCTACCAAAGCAACATATAATTTCCATTCTTTTAAAACAGTATCTATATACTCATCTTCTACTTCATGACGTTTTGTAATGTGTTTATGGCATGCACAAAACGTACACAAACTCTCACAAAAAGGTAAATGAATGTAAATACTGATACCTTCGGAGGCATTACTTTCTTTAAAAGATGTTTGAAAAGACTGTATCCAATCTTGTTTGTCTATTCCTGCTTTGTTCCAATAAGGCACTGTTGGATAACTGGTATATCTTGGCCCAGGAATGTTATATTTTTGTACTAGTGATTTTTTCATTTTTTTTTAACTTTTTGTCAGGTCGAGCGCAGTCGAGACCTAATTAACCTCTCGACTGCGCTCGAGGAAACATTTACTATCTTATGCTAATTCTAAAGCAATTTCTATCATCTCTTTAAACGTTTGCTCTCTCTCTTCTGCGGTAGTTCTTTCTTTAGTGACCAAACTATCTGATATTGTTAAAATAGACAATGCATTTACATTGTGTTTTGCTGCTACCGTGTATAAACCTGCCGTTTCCATTTCTACACATAAAACACCATAATCTGCCCATTTTTTATAACTATCAAATTCATCAGCGTAAAATTCATCTGAACTTAAAACCCCTCCAGCATTTACAGTTATATTTTTTTCTTTTGCAACTTCTATTGCTTTCTGAAATAATTTAAAACTTGCGGTTGGCGCATAATCTGCTCCGTTAAAACGGATGGTATTTAAACCCGAATTAGTAGAAGCTGACATTGCCAAAACAATATCTCTTATTTTTACATCTTTCTGATAAGAGCCTGCAGAACCTACTCTAATCAAATTTTTAACACCGTATTCTGTAATTAATTCTGTACAATAAATTAAGGTTGATGGAATTCCCATTCCTGTTCCTTGCACAGATACCTTTTTATCATTATAAGTACCCGTAAAACCCAACATACCTCTCACATCATTGTATTGCTTAACATCTTTTAAAAAAGTATCTGCAATCCATTTGGCTCTCATAGGATCTCCTGGCAACAAAACTGTTTCTGCTATTTCTCCTTTTTTTGCTTCGATATGAACACTCATAATTATTTTATTTTATTTCCGATTAAATTGGTAGAAATTGTTGTAAAAACCACAATACTTATAGAACTTAAAGGCATTAAAATTGCTGCCATTACAGGTATTAATTGTCCCGTTACAGCAAAATACAATCCTATTACATTATAACATAGAGACAGTATAAAACTGTATTTAATAACTTTAATCGCTTTTTTAGAAGCCAATATATAGGCTCCTATTTTATTAAATTTTGATGCATCTAAAATTCCATCACAAGCAGGAGAAAACACATTAATATTTTCTGATAACGCAATACCAACATCACTTTTTGCCAAAGCCCCTGCATCATTTAAACCATCTCCAATCATCATTACTTTTTGATGTTTTTTCTGAAGATCTGCAACGACTTCTAACTTGTCTTCTGGTTTTTGATTGAATAACAAATTGGTTCCTTTGGGTAAATTTTCTTCTAAATAAACTCTCTCACCTTCATTATCTCCAGAAACAACAGCTAAGTCATATCCCTTTTTTAAAGATTCGAATAACGGCTTCACCCCTTCTCTGTAAGAGTTTTTAAAAGTGAATTTCCCTTTGTAAACCTCATTAAAACTAACATATACAGAGGTATCTAAAGCAGAGGCATCATCTGTATTTTTCACATAAGAAGAAGAGCCTAATTTTAATTTTACATCTTTACAACCTACTTCAATACCTTTTCCTACAATTTCTTTAAAATCAGAAATAGCAAGTACTTCTACTTCCCCTAAACTGTTATACAATGTTCTACTTAACGGATGATTAGAAGCCCTTAATGAACTTTTTAAAACACTTTTCTCTTGATTATTTAATTCAACCCCGTCGTAAGAAATCGTATTCTCTTTATGTGTGGTTAACGTACCTGTTTTATCAAAAATAATAGAATCTATAGCTGCCAATTGCTCTACAACCGTTGCATTTTTTAAATAGAATTTTTCTCTACCAAAAATACGTAGCATATTCCCTAAAGTAAATGGTGCTGCTAAAGCAATTGCACAAGGACATGCTATGATTAAAACAGCAGTAAACACATTTAATGCTTTGCTTGCATCATAAAACAACCAAAAACTAGTAGACAAGAAAGCAACGAGTAAAACTAGTATTGTAAAATTCTTACTAATTGTATCTGTAATGGTTTTAAAAGGTGATTTATTATCTTTATTAAACACATCATTGCTCCATAATTGCGTTAAATAACTTTGAGAAACAGAAGCTAAAACTTCCATTTCTATCACTCCTGAAAGCTGCTTACCACCAGCAAACAATTTGTCTCCAGATTTTTTAGAAACAGGCTCCGCTTCTCCGGTAACAAAACTATAATCAATATCTGCAGTTCCGTTGATAAGAATACCATCCGTAGGAATTAATTCTTGGTTTCTAATAAGTAACCTATCTCCTTTTTCAATATCATAAATAGCCACATTTTCTTCTTTTCCTTTAGAAGTTATACGCGTAACTGCAATAGGAAAATAAGATTTATAATCTCGTTCAAAAGACAAGAAATTGTACGTTTTCTGCTGAAAAAATTTCCCTAACAAAAGGAAGAAAACCAACCCAGTTAAACTGTCGAAAAAACCAGTTCCTAGATCGAAAATAATCTCTACAGTACTCCTAATAAATAGCACTAAAACACCCAGCGCAATAGGAACATCAATATTTAAAATTTTTGACCGCAACCCTTTGAAAGCAGAAACAAAATAACCTTGTCCTGCATAAAAAACAACTGGTAAAGAAAAAGCAAACATTAACCACCTAAAGAGCGTTTTATATTTCTCAATCCAAAAACCATCTACTTCAAAATATTCCGGAAAAGACAAAAACATAACGTTTCCGAATGCAAAACCTGCAATCCCTAATTTATAAATTAGACTTCTGTCTACAGCTTTTTTGCCGCCTTCATAATCATCTAAACTAATGTAAGGTTCATAACCAATAGAGCTTATTAAAAGAACAATTTCTTTTAAAGTGGTTTTCTCAGAATTAAAAGTAACCCTTACTTGCTTCTTCGGAAAATCTACTTGAGACGAAGATATTTTATCATTTAATTTGTGTAAGTTTTCTAATATCCAAATGCAAGAGCTGCAATGAATATGGGGTATATAAAGCGTTGCAATCTGCGTATTGCCATCATTAAAATCTAATAATTTCTCCGCTATTTCTGTTGTATCTAGAAAATCATATTTTCCTTGAATTTCAGATGGGATTGCTCCTGGATTGTCTTGAAAATTGTAATAACAAGTTAAATCGTTTTCAGAAAAAATTTCATAAACAGTTTTACAACCATTGCAACAGAAACTCTTTTCATCGAACTTTATTAAATTATCATCACAAGAATCACCACAGTGATAACATTGTGTAGATTTCATATTTACTCTTTTGCCTTTTGCAAATTTACGATAAGAATCATGTTTTAGAACATGATATATATCACATTTTTAATATCTTTGACTCTCAAATACCATTAGTCATTATGAGTAAATGCGAGCAATGTATTATTCGTCAATTTAATTCCTTACAACACTTAACTAAAGAAGAGTTGGTTAAGATTTCTAACTGTAAAACAACTAAAGTTATAAAAAAAGGTGAGGCTATTTTTGAGGAAGGCGAGCGATTAAAAGGTGTTTTTTGTATTAAGGACGGTGTTTGCAAGGTTTCTAAAATGAGTGAAAATGGTAGAAATCAAATTATTAGTTTGGTTACCAAAGGAGACTTATTAGGAGAAAGAAGTTTAATATCCGACGAAGCATCTAATCTTAAAGCAGTTGCCTTAAATGACATGCAAGTCTGTTTTATTCCTAAAGAAGAAATTTTAAAGGATCTATCTAAAAACCCAAACTTTACCATGAATGTGCTTAAAGATATGGCACAAACCTTAAAGCAAGCTGATAATGTTATTGTAGATATGGCTCAAAAGACCGTAAAGCAACGTTTAGCCGAAACACTTCTAAATCTACATAAAAAATTTGGCACAAACAGAGAAGGCACAATAGACATTCACCTTTCTAGAGAAGACATTGCTAATATTATAGGAACAGCCACAGAGTCTGCAATCCGCTTACTTTCTGAGTTAAAAAAGAAGAATATTATTGAATTTAAAGGAAAGGATATCTCAATATTAAATAGTGTTGAATTAGACAAAATTGCTCAAGGATTCTAAAACAAAAATACTTTATTATCATATTTTAAAAAGGTGCATTTAACAATGCGCCTTTTTTTCGTTTTTACAGTAAGCTTAATCTAATAACTTTTTTTCGTAATTCTAAACTACAACAACCTTTGGATTTACCCAAACAATATAAAGAATTAGACAAAAAAAAAGCCTCTACATCTCTGTAAAGGCTTGCTATTAAATGTGGTCCCACTTGGTATGTGTGAGAATTAAATAAAACACTTATTAACAGTGTTTTATAAATATATTATAAAATTCGGTATCAAAACAGTATCAAAAACATTCTTAGATAGGGTATTAGTTATTTCACTAACACCTTTTTTAAATCCAGAGATAACACTCTGCATATTCCGAGATTACACTACTATAAAGAAAAATAAACCATTAAATGGTAATTACTTGTACAGGTAAAAAGAATAAAAATATCACAAAACAACAAATAATCCCGAGATTACACTCTATGAATCCAGAGATAACACTCTATAAAAATAAATAACAGAAAGTTATCTATCCTTTACTTTATTAATCACCATATTTTCTCTCGTTTTAAAAAAACTCTTTCACATTTTTACTCCATACTTCACTATTTGTGAATATGTTTCAATAATTATGTTATAAATATTTGGAGTGTTTTTTATTAAAGCTTGTTACGATAAGGAGTCCTAATTGATGTGATTTTAAAAAAGGCTCCATTAACGATAATTATTAATATTTCTTATAAATACAGTATTAAATAAATTTTCTGAAATATCCGATTTAAAATCCACGAACACATCTGCTACACTTTCCTAAATATAAACAACAAAAAAGAAGTAATTTCTTATTATTTATTTACATTTACTTAAAAAATGGTAAAGATTATAATCGTAGACTTTAAAACTATTCTACTCCTCAAAAACTATACAAACAATAGTTAAGATATCTTTATTATGAAATTGTTAAAAATAGATGTTTTTTCTACCAATTACGGGAATCAGTAAAAGAAAACATTTCATTTATTATATTTTTCGACACTCTAAGATAATACGAAAACTACGAACTAATTTAAGAGAAGATTTAATAGGTAAATCTTCTATAAAGTAGAATATATATATATGTCATATATACGCATAGAAGGAGGTGAAAAAAATTTGAAGACTGGCCAAAGATGGACTAAACAAGAAATAATTCAAGTTTATCACCTTTATAAAAAACTTAATGGGATTGGATTACATGAATACAATCCTGAAATACAATTTTTAGCTGAAAAGTTAGGTAGAACAGTTCGTTCAACTGAAGCACAAACTTTAATGTTTCGAAATTTAGAAAGATCTGGAAATTATAGTCATGGAAACATGAATAAATTAAGTGTGCAGGTTTGGAATGAACTTGAATTAAATAGGGATTTTCAAATAGCAATACCTTTTGAAGAGATTCTAATTAAAGATCAACCTCAAACTTATTCAAGTCAAGAAGAAGAAAGTGATTTTTTAATTAATTCTTCTGATTATATCAGAATTGAGGACGAAGATAATGAAACAGAAACTTATATTTTTAATTATAAAAAGTGGAACAAACTGCTCTTAGAGTATTTCTTCAACTCAAAAAATAAAGGAAAAGAAATTCAGTGTTTTCTCGTTACTAGAGAATTATTCGAAGAAATATCGGAGACTAAATTTACCTACTCTGATTTTGAATTGTCTATAGAAAGGAGTTTAAGATCTAAATCTTTTAAGGATAAATTTGAGGAATTTTATAATTCAAGTATACCCAGAGAAATAAACGGGAGACATCTAAGAAAAGCTTTTCCTGAATATTTCGGACTATTAATCTATTTAATTTTGAGTCTATCTGAATCAAAAAATGATGATTTAAATATATCAAACGTATATAATAGAATAAATGATATTGGTGAAAAAAGATTTAAAAAGAAATGGAAAAAAATTGACACTTCTTTTGCAAAAAATATTCTAGAACTATCTTGGAAAGATTTAGAAGATTGGTCAAAAAACTACAAATCCAAGAGTTTAGGGTACTTTAAAATGAAAGACCCAATTAGTTCTAAAAGAAAATTTGTATCAAGACTCGAACGTCATGGATTATTTAATTCACGTCATTTTGAGCAATTATTCGATGTTTTAGTTGAAACTGGAATAGTACCAAAAGAAGAAATTACTTCTGAAAAATGGTTAGAAATATTTAAAGAGTATAAACATAAGATTAGCAATTCAAAAAAAGTTATTGAATACCTAAAAGAGGAATCGGAACTAAAGGAAAATATTGTAAAACTTATCAATGATTATTATCAGACTAACTTTGTTGATTCATTAATATCATCTAATTCCGGAACTATTCGAAAACCATCTATCCCAATACTATTTTGCTTAAAAGAAACACCACAATGGGATAATCAAATAGATATCAATAATATTTATTTTCGAGCTTTTTCGTCTGAACTAGAAGAAGACGTTATTGAGTATCAAGATTCATTTATAAAAATTGAACACGAATATAAAGAATATTCAAAAAAAATATTCTTTAATTGGGCTCCAAATCAAGACAGTACTATTTTAATTAAAGGAGAGAATCAAAGATATTCAATTAAACATAAATTTAAATGGTTAATTCTAAATAGAGATTTAGAGGAATGGGTTGAAGTCGTGACTCCAACAAATGCTCAAAATATCCTTATACTTGTTACAGCAGAAATAGTTAATTCAATTCAAAATACAATTGATTCTGATATTGAAGTTTATGAAACACCTTGGCTGGATTACAATTTTCTTGAATTTGATAACTTAAAAGAATTTCAATTTAAAAAACTAACTAATATACTTGGATTTAGTCAGGAGATCGAAGGTAAAATTGAACTCATTGGAAGTTTTTTAGTTGATCGTAGAAGAGTGATTTTAAAAGAATTTGACAACATGTTTAAATATTCTGGACCTGTCGCTAACCCACAATTAATTGCAAAGTGTCAAATAAGTGGTCAGGAATGGGAATTAATTAAAGAACCGAACAAATCAGAAGCTGTATTTCTACTTGGTAATAGTATTCAAGAAAACACTCAGTTCCATATTTATGAGAAAACTTCAGGTATAAAAAGTCATTTTTCATTTTCAATTGAGGGTATTAAATCCAGAACCTTAAATAACATTAGTCGACCATACTCAAAAGATGAAGATGGACTAAATAAAAAAGATCGAGAAATTCAAGATAATGATATATTTGATATTCCTAATGACTTTAATAAAAAAGACTTTGACACAGTAGACTTTAACACCTGGCATAATAAATTATGGAAAGTATTCAAACCAAGTGTTAGAGATTACCTTACAAGAAATAACCCTAGCAATACCTATACTCAAAAACAAAATGCTGAAAAATTATTGAATTATTTGGCCATAGTAAATAATATTGATACTTATAAATTACCACTGTTAATTAGAGAGTTAAATCCAGAAATCGACACGAAATTCAGTAAAAGAATAATGCATTATTGGAAAGATTTAGGTTACATAAATTTTGAATCTTATGGGAGTAAAATAAAAGTATCTCCCTCAACTTTATTATTTATTGAAACTGAAAAAGGTTTAAAAGCATTCTTAACAGGTTTCCGAAATCAATTATTTATAAATAAATTACTCGAGGTTTGTAGTGAACTAAATCTGATAGTTAAATTATCAGATCACAATGAGAAGTACAAAAACATATTGCCAGCTAAGATTGAAATCTATGACAAATTAGGTAATCTAGATAAATTTAAAACCTTAGCCACAAGAGTAGGTATTAAATTTATTAATAATATTGAGAATCCATATAATACGAGTTATTCTATATACCAATTAGCCTGTTTCTACACGCAGAGATCCGTAGAAGAATTTGACGACTATTTAAAAACAAAATTAGATTATAAAACGGATCATCATAGAAAACTAGTATTTGATCCTGAAAATTATTTATGGAGAGAAACTAATAGAAATGTTAGTGACATGGAATCGCCAGTACTAATAAGGTATGATGGATTTAAGGACAGACAGATTATTCATGTTTATAAGGATGAGTTTGAAGTCAAAGTATTGGATAATTATGCTTTAGCTAGTTTTAAATTAATGAAAAAAAACATTTTTTTAGCAGAACGACATAAAATAAATCCAGTTTCTAATTTTTATGTACCCTTAAATATTAGCCTACCATTTTGGATTGAGAGAGGGTTAATACTGATCAACGCACAAATTCCCGTCATAGAATGGGTAGATAAAAAGGCATATAGAAAATATCAAAATATCCATGATGATATTATCAAAATAATAGAAGATAAATTAAACCAAAAGACTACTATAATAAATTAGCAATGATAAATCCATTAGGCATTTTTGAAAAAGTAAAAGAAGGTTATATTTCATATATAAAAACGGCATTCGGTACTCGTTATGATGAATTTGAAATCAATAGAGAAGAATTACTAAACACTGACAAAGTATTATATAGGCAGCCTTGGATTGAGCCTCTTCTTGAATATAAAAGTGCCAAAGACAAAGAGATTAAAAATTTAACAGAACAAGATCTGTATGGTTTCTCCAAAAAAGATGTTGATCTTTTTAAAGGATTTGTCTCTAAAGGTTTATTTACTGGTGATTTCCCTTTATACGAGCATCAGTACAGAATGCTTAAGTCAGCATTAAAAGGCAATAATTGTGTAATAACATCTGGAACTGGATCAGGTAAAACAGAAGCCTTTTTACTTCCACTTGTAGCATATTTACTAAAAGATTTATCAAAATATATTCACTCTCCTGCAAGTGTTAATGAAATTGGACCTCATTCCTATAGGCAGGGACCAACTAATATATTGATTGATGGAACTGTTGCCAAGTTAAGTGATCGAGTATTACAGCGTTCTAATGAAAATCGTCCACAAGTAATGAAGGCATTAATTGTTTACCCTATGAATGCACTTGTAGAAGATCAGCTTACTAGGTTAAGAATGACCTTAGACAATGATAACATTCGTGAATTCTGTGATGATCATTTAAATGGGAATCGGATATTTTTTGGTAGATACAATAGTACAACACCTGTTTCAGGGAGTCTTTCTAAAATGAATGATGAAGGTGAAATTGTAAAAAATAAATCGAAGTGGTCTCAGTTAAAAAAACAACTTGAAAATATTGAAACTACATTTAATGAAATAGAAACTTATTTATCATCGGGTGAAGGTCAAAATCTATCCGACGATAAAAAAATAGAATTAAAAACTAATTTCCAAAGATTGGATGGGGCAGAAATGAGGTCACGTTTTGATATGCATGAAACCCCTCCGGATATATTAATTACTAACTTTTCAATGCTTAGTATTGTTCTCATGAGAGCGATAGAAAGCGGTATGCTTGAAGAGACTAAAAAATGGTTAGAATGTAGAACTGATTGGGATTTAAACAACTTAAGCACAGAGCAAATTGAGAAAGAGAAAGAAGAAAGAATTTTTCATATAGTTATTGATGAACTTCACTTATATCGTGGTACTCCTGGTACTGAAATATCATATTTGTTAAGACTTTTATATTCCAGACTAGATTTAGATCCCTCTTCTCCTAAAGTAAGATTTTTAGCTTCTTCAGCTTCATTGGACGGTCAAGAAGGAAGTCAGGAATATGAGGATAGTCAGTCATTTCTTAAAGGTTTTTTTGGTATTAATAAAGAGATGCAAGTAATTGGCGGAACCTATAAATTACCAAAAGAAGTTAAGGAGCCTATTGACCCATCAACGTTTACTAAAATAGCTGAATTATCTTCTGAAATATCAACTTCAGATGAAGAGGCTTTTATTGATCAGTTATCCAATAAAGTAGAGGAATGGTTGCAATGTGGCACTAATGAAGGAATTCCTCAACTATTAGCAAATGTAAATAGAGATGAAAATTTAAAATCTAGATTAATTTTTGCTTTTAAGTCAAAGGATTTGGGGGCAAAAGATTATAGATTTAGACCATTTCCAGTTTTCAATAAAGAAAATGATGAAGACAAAACAGAACAATTTATCTCGTTAGGAAGGCAATTATTTGGTGACTTAGAAAAAGACGAAGAAATTTATAAGGCAATTAAAGGACTTCTTTTGTTACGCGGCCTTTTCGATACAAAACATGGAAAAGGAATAAAGTGTAATTTACCTAGATTCAGGATGCATTTTTTTATTAGGAATATAGAAGGACTTTGGACAACATTAAAAAACGATGAAGATGGTAAATTAAGTAAAGACAGAAATGAAGACCCATTTAATGAATTGTTGGAGTTTTCGAAAATAAAGCATGATAAAAAAAGAGTTTATGAGTCTCTTTATTGTGAAAACTGTGGTACTACCTTTGTTGGCGGAACTAAAATAAAATATACCGATAAAAAAACATTTTGGGATGAAATTATAACAACTCCACCGGAAATTGAAAGTATTCCAGAAAAATCACAATCTGCAATGGTAGAGAGACGCACACAGTTAGATTACGCTGTTTTTTGGCCAAAGTATTTAGAGGGAGATGAAATTATTTCGGAATTATTAGAAGAAAATTTATGGGAGAAAAGGTTTTTGGGAATTAATAATGGAAAACTTTATTCTAATAAAAAGCCTAATACTGTTGAGGGGTTATATTTTAATCCAAATAAAGGTGTAGAACTCTCAGACGAAGCAGGTACAGCATTACCCCATAGTTGTCCCAGTTGTGCAGCTGACTACCAATATAGGAAGAAAAGAAAATCACCTATCAGGGGATTTAGAACTGGTTTTGGTAAAACAAATCAAATATTAGCGAAAGAGTTATTTACTGCAATTCCAGATACTCAAAAACAAAGAAGAAAATTAGTAGCTTTTTCAGATAGTAGAGAAGAGTCTGCTAGATTTTCTAATGACATTGAAAAAGAGAATTATAACCAAATAATTAAGGAATTATTATTAAGCCAGCGTGATGAAATCATATCAGCTAAGGAATTACTTAATTCAATGGAGGCCGGAGATAAACACTCTATGAGGTTACTAATATCAAAAATGGACAAGGAATACGCGGGAAGAATAAATAAAGCGTATAAAGGCCTCCATGATGATATGTTTCCACCAACAATAGAGGATAAAATATTTGTTTCTGACGTTAAACAGGCTACTATCAAATTAGATGATTTAGTTGATAAAATTATTTTTGGTTTAGTTAAAATAGGTGTTAACCCTGCGGGGCCCGCTTCTTCAAGAGAAAGATTAGTTGTTCGAGAAGGGAATTATTCTGAAAGTACTGAACATTGGAAAGACTGCTTTGATTGGAAAAAAGCCACAATAAACAAAGGAAAAGTTGTTGGTACACATTCTGAAGAAAAATTAATGAGTGGCGTAAGAATCCCTGTTTATAAGGAAATAAGTTCTTTTATTTTCGGACGATTATTCTATAGTATGGAATCTTCCGCTTTAGGAATGGTTAAAGTATCTACTAAAATAAAGAACCCCTTACCTAATTTAATTAATGATTCGGTTTATGAACAAGCTTTAAATACTTTAGCTAGAATTTTAGGGGATAACTTTAAGCATAAATACGTTGATTATATTCATAGTCCAGTATTAAGTTATTTAAAACTTAGTAAAAAAAGACCTGAAAAAAAATATATAAAAAGTGTTGCATCTAGTTTAGGTTTAGATGATGAGCAACTAGGAGATGCCTTATGGAATTCATTAACCAATGATTATAATCACTATGACGGAATTTTAAACTTAGAAGCTTTAAGAATTTATTTTGCAGAAGATAATGAAAAAATTCATGAATGCAGGTATTGTAAAACAATCCATCTTCACCCTTCAGCGGGTATCTGTAAATCTTGTTTTAAGCCTTTACCAAAAACATCTAATTTAACAACAAAGGACGCAAGAGAGAATAACTTTTATGCTAAACAATTGTTGGATAATCATGAAATTATTAGAATGAGATGCGAGGAATTAACAGGCCAAACAGATAATCAACTTGAAAGGCAACGTCTCTTTAAAGGGATTATAACTGGTGACAACAAAATAGTAGAGGAAATTGATCTATTAAGTGTAACCACAACTTTAGAAGTGGGTGTTGACATAGGATCTCTACAAGCTGTTTATCAAGGAAACATGTCTCCGATGCGATTTAATTACCAACAGAGAGTAGGTCGAGCAGGTCGAGCAGGTCAAGCATTTAATATTGCCCTAACGTTTTGTAGAGGGAGAAGTCATGATGAATATTTTTTCAACAATCCTGAAAGAATGACTGGAGATCTTTCACCAGTCCCCTTTTTAAGTCAATCTCAAGATCAAATTCTTTATAGAATGGTTATTAAAGGTATTCTACAAAAATATTTTGAAAATTTAGAGACATCAGGTTCTGTACATGGAGAGTTTGGTAAAATCGAAGACTTCTTCAATGAAGAATATGACAAATTTAATGATCTAAAAACATGGATTGATTCTGAAGATAATTGGAAAGATATTTATGACTCCTTAACTCTTAATTTATTTGTTAACAATGAATTATATCTTGGATATAATATTGATGATTTTATACTTTGGATTGAAGAAATATTCTACACCAAATTTTCTAACATTCAAAAAGAAAATGCATCGGGTGATTTATCATTAGCTTTAGCGGATTCAGGAATATTACCTATGTCAGGTATGCCTACTGGATTAAGAAATATGATTTTAGGGTTTGAAAAAAAATCTGAAACAAGCTTTGAAGCAAAAACAATCAGTAGGCCTATAGAAAGAGCTATTTTTGATTTTGCTCCAGGTTCTCAAAAGACAAAAGATAAAAGAATATATACAAGTATTGGGTTGAGCCCAGCTATAAGTGAAATATATAAAGACTATAGTGATAAAGGAGCTTGGAAAGCACGTTATTTTGATGAAAATGCCTATAAAAACCCTATTTGGGTTGTTGTAAATTCACAAAATAACATTTTACGCACACTTGATTATACTGAAGGTGAGGACCACGGTGAAATTGACGAAAATTGTGAAAGAGCTTATCTAGTAGTCTCACCAAATGCTTTTAGAACAGATTGGAGTCCCGAGCCTCAGGACAGAGAAGTAGATCAAGAAATTAGCACTTCTAAGCCATTATTGTTTTCTGAAGCTATTAATCCTGACGACAAAGGTAAAAAAACAGGAAATTGTATCGTTGGAATTGCTCCTAGCGATTATACATGGAGATTAAATACAAATGGTGGAGAAGAATTTAATTTTTTACAAACAACAGATAAATATTATGCAACTTTCACAAATCAGCTTTTTGATTTAGGTTTAAAAAAGAAATTAGGTTTTGGTTTTAATGAGGCTATAAAAAAAACTAGTGTTAATAACAAATTATCTGATGACACTCAAGTTGGTAAAAAGTTATCCTTGGGAGCTCAAAAAACAACAAATGTTATTAGATTACATCCAGAAAACCTAGATTTCTCTTTGGATATAAACCCTTTTCATTCAACTAACATAGGAAACAAAGTTAGCTCTAAAGGAGCATTTCATTCTGCAGCATATTTACTTCAAAGATGTTTAGCAGACTTGTTAGATGTTTCTCCAGAAGAGATTGAATTAGCTGCAATAACGGAACAGCAATTAGATGACATTACAGAAAGAAGCACAGGCAGAATAGTTTTATCAGATGAATTACCTAATGGTTCTGGTTTTGTTGAATATCTTCATAATAATATTGATGAGTTCTTTAGAATGTGTTTAGAACCAACTCCTAACAACAGATATACTTATAGTTTTATTAATAAAGAACACGCAAAAAGTTGTAAAGATTCTTGCTATAAAGACCTAAAGAATTATAGGAATTTAAATTATCATGGAATTTTAGATTGGAGATTGGCGGTAGGCCTTATTAGAGTTTTATCCGACAAATCTTATGTTTCTGGTTTGGATGATAATTGGGACTATATTGAAATTGCTGATTGGCCAGAAACGGCAGATGAATATGCTAGAGATTTTGCTATGACATTAGGTATTGATATTATTGAAAACCGAAGTTATTACAGGGTTATTGATAATATTCCAATCATCACTTTTAAAAATATTAATATCGTAATTACACATCCTTTTTGGAATACGAAAAGTTTTCCAAATCCAACTGCTCTTTCAAGAGTTGTAGCTGAATGTGAAAACGCTGATAGAATATTTTTTGCAGATACCTTTAATTTAAATAGAAGAATGGCTTGGTGCTATGAAGAGTTTTTTAAATGGATAAAGAACAGTAATAAAAAATAAATAAATTTGTTAAATAACATTGAACAAATAAGCCCAAGCATGCTTGGAGCCTTTGAAAAATGTCGGTTAAAATTTGTTCTTGATAGCAATGCTAGAAGAGGGAAAGGGAAAACTTACGAGTTTAACCCTAACTCCTTTATGGGCACATTAATCCACAAAGTTTTAGAGAACTATTACAATGAAACTTATGACTTAAAATTATTTGATAGAAAGTGGGAAGCTTCTTTTTTGGAATTAAGTAAAAAAGTTCATATTGATAAAAAAGATGTTGATGTTTTAGAATACATTAAATACTGGGTGTCATCTTATTATCCTAAAAAACTAAATACTTTAAAAACTCTAAATAATTATGCTTTATTAACTAATGGAATAGTTTATCCGGAAAAGAAAGTCCGTTTTAAAAATGTTTATGGAGTTGTTGATTTATACGAAATAAGTGATGATAAAATACGTATCACAGATTTTAAAACAGGTATTATATTTACAGTTGAAGATGGTGTAAATGTAAGTGTGAAAGAAACTTATATCGAGCAATTAAAAACTTATGGATATATTATTTATAACACAGAGAAAGTTAAAGCAGAAAATATTGAATTAGTTATTAAAGGATTGGGGAATAATGAAATTTTTTCATTCAGGTGTTCCGAAGAAGAATATATTACACAGGGTTTAAAAATTGATAATTTAATAAAGACAACCAACCAAATTATAAACTCTGAGAGTATAGATAATTTAGCAAGTCCAGAACCTAACATCTGTAATTTTTGTGATCATTTATTTAAATGTAATTCACTTCATCAAATCATTAAATCACAACCCGAGAATTGGGATAGAATAGTTTTATTAAAGAGTATAAATGTAAAATTTAACTCTAAAGACCTCTCTATAAACATAGTTGTTAACGATAGGACCATATCTATCCATAACATCCCCGAGAATGATTTTACTGAAATTAAAAAAATGAATGAACTTGGAAAAGAAGTACTTCTTACTAACCTATTTCAAGTTTACAATTCTAATATAAAAAGATGGAGCAAATTGACTAGATATAGGGAGGCTTAGTTCACCAACTGATTAAATTACTCTTTCTTTATCTTCAATTTTTTTTGATAATTTTTCTTTTAAGATTTGACTATTTTTTCCATAGTGAGCTTCTCTATGGCAATTAGGGCAAATCGCAGCAACATTTGTTGGATGATCCGGACCATCATCTGATAGACTAAAAATGTGGTGAACTTCTAAAAAAGGAACATTATCGGAATTTACAAAAGGTGCATCTTTTTCACAGTTTTCACATTTTCCATTTGCTCTTAAAAGAGCATACTTTTTAACATCAGTAGATCTTTTTATATATTCTTTTGGAGATATTGCTTCTCCCGTTTTTTTTACTTGGCCTTTATTATCTTTCAATATTTTTTTCCGAAGATTATAAATCTCTGAAGGTTCTAATAAAATATTTTTAAGTGGGTCCTCTATTGATGAAGTTGATTCTTCTTTGAGTTCAACGAAAGGATTAAGTTTATATTTTAATAATTTATCACCTTTTCTTGCTCCTTCATTTTGAGTCTCTAATTCCCAAGAATTTACTTTAAATAAACCTTCATACTGGTATAATTTTCTATGATTACCACGTTCTCGGACTTCATTAGCATTTGGTTCACGAGTAGAAAATAATAATACTTTTTTATCTAGATTTGTTAAAAGAGAGTTTGCAAAACTATGAGGGTTTTGATCCCCTTTTTCACCCTGACCTGTATAAATCCAGCTACCATCAGTTTGTAGATTATCACTATACCCTACTCTTTTCGTATGTCGTCCACCAGTTGTAACAATAATAGTGTCAGAACCTTCTTTGTTCCAAAGAATACCTGACTGAGGCTGTTTACTTCCAATAAATTTTAGAAGTTCAGGTCTTTCATATGTGTTGCCAATTGTGAACATAATCTAAATCACCGTTTAATTGAATTCTGTTGTGTAATCTATTTTTGAGAAATTAAGAACATTGATAATTCCTTTTTCATTTATTAAAGCTAACTTATCATTTGCTTCTGCAAATTCATTTAATGAACTAAACCATATTCTATAATCTCCTCTCCCATTGGATCTATACAAAGAAACTTCAGATTCTACATTACTCTCCCCCTTGTTAAATAAACATTTTTTCTTTACCTTATGATCAGGACCTAATTCTTGTGATTTGAAATCATGAATTTTTTCAATAGCTAAAAAGTTCCTTACTTCTGATACAGCATCTAGAATACCTTTATTTAATCCCGTTTCTGTTGGTATGATAATAGAAAAATTTAATTTCTGTTCTTTAAAATACTTAATGTTTTGAAATATAATGTTGCTATCTTCAAGCTGATCACTAATAGTGGATTTTTTAATCAAATTGGATATAACAATAGCTCGATGTTCTCTTGATGATTTTTCATGACTTCCGTGTCTTGCCATTTCAAAATACTTTCTTTCTTCTTCTGTAATCCCTTTAAGATCTTCTTCTGCGTCTGCAGAAAAGTATATGTCAACCTTGTCTTCTAAGTTTAAAAGTTCTAACTCTAATTTACTTATATCTAATTTGGTCTTGTCAGTTTTTGATATCTCAATTATTAGGGTAAATAGATTAGCTTTATTAAACCAATAGCTTTTATCAGAAAAATTTAATTTTAAAATAACTCTTAAAGAGTCAAGTAATAGATTCAATACAATCTTATTTTCACTAAATTCACTGTTAAATTTATCAAGGTATTCATCAATTTTACTACTTCTACCAAAATAATTCCCCTCAAGTATTGTTGCAGTAATTAGCATTAAATACTGAAAATCATACATTCTTTTTATATCATTTTGAGTAAATATATTTTTCTCACTAAAAAAGTTATTTATTTCATTTTTTATTTCATTTTCTATAATGATATCCGTTTCATTTTCTGAAGCAATATATTCTGAATCTATTAATTGCTTGCAAAACAAAGCTATTTCACCATCACCAAATCTAGCATTATTTTTTTCTACAGTATTAAGAGAGTATTCAGTACTATTTATGCGTTGAAAAATTTCTTTCACTAAATTATCACCAATATCTTTTAAATCTTTAATTGAAACTTTATAATTTAAAAAATCTTTTTTCTCATTTGATAAAAGATCTCTAAACGCTGTAAGTTTTTTTTGATTTAAAAAATCTCCTTCTCCTTTAATATATTCCACAATTGTAGTTAACCTTTGCTGACCATCTACAATTACTTCTTTAGCAACCATTTTTTCTACATCAATATCTGCACTTGCAATATAAATTTCAGGAAATGGATAATTATGAAGAATTGTATCAATAAAAGCAAATTTATGTTGTTTTTTCCAAACAAGTTTTCTTTGATAATTAGGTCTTGTATTTAATAAGCCACTATCAACCTTATTATAGAGCTCTATTATTTTTATACCGTTTGATGGTATACTTTCTTCTAACTTTTTATCCTTTAAATTAACCATTTGCGATTAGGTTTAAATTAATATTTCTAATATTATTTATGTGATAGTTTTCAAAAAAATACCAAGATTTATAAATACCAATATTTACATCTCTACCAAATTTCATTTTATATTTAGTTAATTCTTCTTGTATATTATCAGAAAACTTAAATTCTTTAGGTATGAAATCAGGTTTTAACCAGCCTTTTAAAATATACTTAGCAAGGGCATTTCTATCTCCTTTCTCTTTCCATATTTCTTTATTGATATATTGACTAGTATGTTCATAGAGTCTCACCAATTGATCGTCAAATAATTTATTTGAAACTATTGCAATATCTAAATCAGATCTTTTAACTTGATCAAATGTTTTAAAAGGAAAATAACCAGGTTCAACCTTGTCGGGCTTTATACTAAAACCAAGTTTTCCAGACCCCACAATAACAATATCTCTAATGTGAACTCCCAGACTTAGTGAAATATCTTTTTTAAATTGAAATTCATCTAAAATAGCTTCTTTATCGAAAAAATAGCTGGATCCTTCCAATAAATATTTTTGAACAATAATTTCAGGTTCTATTTTTAGACAATCATTTTTAAAACACTCTATTAAAGTCATTATATTAATATAAAAGAATTAGTTTTAGTTGTTTTCTTACGGTCTCACCTAAAATTTTAGCTAATAGAGGTGGGACTGCATTACCTACCTGAGTATATTGAGGTACTTCAAACCTCCTCATTTTACCTCCAGTGGTCACTTTAGATTTAAATTCAAACCAATCTGGAAAAGATTGGAATCTCGCCATTTCTCTGACAGTCAAAGTTCTTGTTTGTTCTGAATCGTAATGACATAAATCATCTGGAATTGTTAATTGAGCAGGTGCTGGTTCAAATTCTTTTAATGCTCGTTGTGAGTGCTTTTTTGTTGGTATTGATTTAATTAAAGTTTCTATTTCATCTATATCTTTAGGAAATAATAAAGCATCTCTATTGTTCTCGTTTGAAAAGAATAATAAGCGATGATGTGAAAATTCATCAAGAAGTTTAATTCTTATTTCTTCAGAAACCTCTTTTCCTGTAAATAAATCTGATGCTCCTTTTTTTAAACCATTTTGAAATTGCTCAATCACTTGATAAAACCTAAATCTCGATTTTATAATAAAGCTATGATTCCTTTGTTCGTGGTTTTTAATAATACAGCCATTGTACAAATATTTAGGGAAAGTGCTATTAAGTAAATTAGCATACTTCCCCTTCGTGTTATCAAAAACATAACTTCTTTCAGGTCTTCTAATATCTCCAATAGCTTCACTTGTATTTATGAAATCTCTTTCAAAGTGAGTTATTTTTGGTAAGATTTCCCCATCAAAAAGCTCAGGGTTAGATTCTATATCGTAATACTTGAAATCTTTTACAGTAACATTAATCAAGTTTTCTCTATTTGCTAAAACATTATTATAAAAGCCTTCAGATGTTTTTAAAATTTTGCTATTAGGAAATTTTTTAAATATTTTATCAAAAACATCTTTTCTATATGCAGTTAGAATAAATCTAGGTCTATTTTGTGGAACACCAAAATACTTAGAATTCAACATCATACAAACTGGTACAAAACCTTCTAAAACAAATGCTTTAGAAACTTCTAACCAAGCATAATATTTTTTTCCATCTTCAGTAAACGGTGAAGTTATTCCTTTCACATTTTCTAAAAGAACAGTTTTAGGTTGAATCATTCCTGCTATTTGAGCAAAAGATGCGGGTAAAGTGTTTTTATGGTTGTCCTTTTCTCTTAAACCAGCAAGACTAAAACTTTGACAAGGTGGTCCACCAGAAATCAAGTCAATATCTTCATTTTTTATTTCTTCAACTAACTCAGGTGTTTTCTTAAGTAAGTTTAATAGAATATTTATATCTCCTATTAACAATTTTCCTTTTAAGCTTGTGTTTTTGTCTATGTCAGAATATTTACCTTCAGAAGCTTCAAAAGGATTTTCTCGTAGTCTATTTGCTATTTCCTTTTTTTTAAATTGACTTTTTAACCAAAGTGTTTTTTTAGGATTGGTATTGTTTTCGAGTGTTTCACCAAGAATGTTATAAGCAAAAGTTTCTCCAGCCATAGGAGATAATTCGTTTGCAAAATACAAATCGTAACCATCTGACTCTAGACCAAGACTCATTCCTCCGCAACCGGCAAATAATTCTATATGTTTTAATTTTTTTTTACCCACAAATATTGTTTCAATTCAATTAATATCAAATGTAAGAATTGCATACCTAAAAAGACACAAAATATGATTAATATTAAACCTTTAAACTACTTAATCTCGACTTTAATAATTTTATAAATAATTATTCAACAAGATAAGTGAATACCTAAAGATTATACTAATTTGAATAATCTTCAATTGAATCTTTATAATTAGTTGATTTTTAAAAACACACTATTTAACTCTCTAGTACTGGTAATTATATTTACCACTTCGTCTTCATAATCCTCATCTTCATTTATGTTTCTTTTGAGCAATACTAAATCATCATCATCTCCGAGATAAATAAATAAACCAGTAAAAATATCGTTTGATTTAACATTCCATACGCTTGCACCTCCCCAATCCGCATTATTAGTAAATGGTTTTTTGTTTAATACTTTTGTTATAACTCGATTTAGTTTTTCATAATTATAAAAAATATCTTCATCATCTTCAAACTCATCATACAGTAATTTCTTTTCATCATTATCATAAGTATGATCCTCCTCGCTATTTAACCAGCTCTCTAAGTTAGAGTCAATCTCATTTTCATTATACTGTTTTAAATAAATTCTTTCATCTAATGATAAATTACTAACCCCTAGCCTATTTATCTTATCTAGTATTTTATCGACTAACTTTTCCATGTTTTTATTCCAGTTTGAGTAAACTTTGTTTGTGTATTTATAGTTTTATATAAAGCTATAAACATACAAAAAGGTCTACTTAATTTATTAATTTTAAATCATTAATAAAACACTTGCTCTATTTTGTAAATTACTTTTTCCCATTTTAAAAATAAATTGATTTCATTCCTTTAAAATTTTACTAATATAAATCAACTTATTTTTAAAATGAGCCCCAGGGCATGCTGACATTATGCTTAGTTTTAGCATAAAAATGTAAACTACACCAAGATTCATAAGTTAAAACTTCTTTTCTTAACATGTTTTATACCAATCTTCGTATTTTCTGAATCAGTAATGACATTTGTTTTATATTTAGATTTTTCAAGGTCATTTTTTATAGAATTCAAGGTAAACCTCTTCTTTATGGCAACTCTTAAAACTTCTTTTTTACTCAAATCAAGGCTATCATCTACTGAATACCCAAAATATCTAATCACTTTTTTTTCTTTCTCTTCATGATAAATTTCATATATATTATCAATCACCTCATTTCTATAATACACACTTTCAAGCCCTACTTCCAATAATGGTCGTTTTGTCTGTTCCTTCTCTTCTTTCAAAGTTGTATTAAATTCCTTCTGTTCTTTATTTAAAACACCTAAAAAGCCTTTCTTAAATTCAGTACTTTGTAACAATTCAAACTCTCTTATTTTGGTTTGATGTTTTATTTTGGCTTTTTCAAGCTTCTCATCAAATTCTTCTAAAATATGTTTTATAAATTCAGCTTCTAAAGTCAAATTTTGATATTCAAGATTTCCATCCTCTTTATAAAAAATTTCATTTTCTTTAAAAACAGCAATAATTTCTGGTGTTTTACCTAAATTATACTGTTTCCTAATTTGGTTAACACTTTTAATTATACGAGTTTCTGCATCTCTTATAAGACCCAGTAATTCTTGTTTACTTTTCAACTCTTTACTAGCCTCATTATTCGCTAACAACTGATTTTTTATAAGACCTCCTTTTAAACTAATTTGACTTCCTTTTACCGCCAAACCTTTATATTGAAAAGAAACTGCTACTTGCTCTTTTTTATTTACTGAATATTTAAACGAAATACCTCTTTCTTTCAATTCCTTTTTTAGTATTTCTAAAGAATCTACGTTATGATTATCTAAAGCTTTTAAGGTTTCAATTTGAATAAAATCTTTTTTCTTTTGAATACCTACTTGCCTATTTCTGGAAGCTTTTACAACAGGTAAACCTCTATTTATAATTCGGCTTTTATTTTTTTTATGACTATTAGTTACTTCGTCATAAACAAAAGCTCGTGTTGTATGAAGATAGTTATCAAGACCCATTTCTTTTTCAATTTTATCGCAAGCAGTTCCAATACGTAATTTAGTATTTCTATCGGATAATGTTTTACCATCAAAACCAATTCTATTAATTTGAACGTGATAATGAGGATGCTTATCATTATGCTTCACCACTAAAAATTGATGATTATTTTCTTTAACACCCATTTCATCCATTATTTTTAGGACAAACTTTTTTTGATTCTCAATAGAAATATTATCTGATGTTGCAAAGTTTACTACTAAATGCATTACAGGTTTTGTTACTCTTCTATTATCATTAGCTACTTCTCTAAATTCAGCACCTAATTCTAAATAATTTGAGGAATACACATGATTTCTAAAAATAATTTCTGGTTTTTTTATTTCATTATCACCTTTATAAATTCCTTGTGCTAAAATATATTCTGATAATCCACTAAAACTACCACCGCTTTTAATTGCTTCTCCTATAGGCATTTTTTAAATGTATTAATGTTGTTCTTAATTCTTCCATAAGATTATTTGGTTCTTTATTTTTTTGATGGAACAGCTTTACAAGTTGATTAATATTATTTGCCAAACCCGCCAATATTCTTTTCTCTTCTAAAGAGATTGAAATTACTTCTCCATTTAGTAGCATAAAACGTGAAAACTCACTAAGGTTTTTACCACTATTTTTTGCACGTTCTCTAATTAACTCCTTCTCTTTTTCTGTAATTCTGAATTTAAAAAACTCGTCTTTCTTTTTTTTTTCCATTTTTTTTAGATTTTTTAGCGATAGCGTTAAGAAAAATCAACCTCGTAGAGCAAGCTTGTATGATGTGGGGCTTGTAACGTAGTGAAAATGTACCCACATTATACACCGCTTGCTCAATCGACATTTACATTTTTTACTCATACCCACTATTTTTCTTGCTTTATTATTTCTCGAAAAAAATACATTTATAGTTTTATAGCTTTGTATTTTTATATTTTTATAAACTTATACCTTTGTACGGATACATTTATATACTTATACTTTTACACAATTATAACTTTGTGTTTTTATAAAATTATACCTTTGTATTTTTATACATTTACCTCTTTGTACATTTGTATTTTTATAAATTTGTATATTTATATAATAGGTATTCATTGACGTCTTTAAACCCTTCAAATAGGCGTCTAATATCTTTACTAGAGGATATATCTGTATTCCATTTTTTTAAGCATTTCTCCGAAGAATTAGAACCAGCAGTATCATTATCTAATGCAAATAAAATTTCCGGATAACTAATTAATACTTCATCTACTTTTGAAAGCATAGACAAGGAATTTAAAACCAAAAAATCTTTAGATTTCTCACACTTTGGATAGAGCGTTATTATTGCAATAAAATCTGAAAAAGACTCTAAAACGATTATTGATTTATGACCGTTATTAATCCAAGTAAACCATTTCTGCCCCAATGCTAATTTTGCATACTTGTTACGAATTTCATACGAGCCTTTATTAGTCTTAAATCCCACTCCAAAATATTTTTTTTCATTCACTCTGTAATACACTTCAACTAAATACCGCTTACACACTTCAATATTCAATCTTCTTGATTTCAAGTAATCAATTAAAACATGGTTATGTAATTGTTGAACATTATCAATACAGTACGATTTTTTCTTTTTCAGTTCTGAAAATGAGTTTTGTTTTGGCGGGTCAAAAGAAAAAGAGTTACTCTCATTTCTTAACCACTTAACAGCTTGTACAAAATCAATAGAAAAACACTTTATAATAAAATCTATTGTATTGCCACCTAAGCCTTCTCCAAAATCATAATACAGATTACCTTCACACTTAACAGAAGCTGTACTCTCATCTCTCCATTTGGCTTTAAACCAATATTGTTCTTTTTTCTTTTCAATGGCTTCAATGTTTAATTTTCTCAAAACATTTATCATTGGAATATTTCTTAATTTATTTATATCGTTCATTCTAATTTGATTTTAAGCCTACCTAGTTACCTGAAGTATTTAAAAAACTAATAATCAACTAATTAAAACATAGGTAATCTATTTTTTCAGCTTACCTAAGCTACCTATATAGGTAAGTAAAATATTAATTTATTAAAGTTACCTACCTAAATAAAAACCTAATAATCAACTATTTAAAACCCCTTAGGTAACTAGGTAAGTATATTTATAGATTATTCTTTATTTGTAAGATTCCAAGCAGAACCAACAAGATTTGATTTTGCTAAATAGCCATAAACTTGACGTTTTGAATGTTTAATTCTGTTGAAACCATATTTTTTAAAAGCAGAGCCTATTTTTTGAATATTTAGTTTTTGTCCGATAAATTGAAGATCGGTTACGACTTCTGTAGATGTTTTAAAATCTTCAATATCTTCACTAATTGAATAGTATTTTAAAACAAATTCATTTTCTACTGTTTGTATTGTAAATCGCTCGTTCCTATTTTCATTAACACGAATTTCTTCTACAGTTAAATCTGATTTGAATTCTTTATCATTCTTAAAAATATGATATGCCTGTGCCCAAAAATTATTTATATCAAATTCTGTACTATAAGAATAATCTAGTTTTTGAAGCACGCTAAATATTAGCCACCTAACAGAACCTGTGTCATCACATAAAAATTCTGCTCGATTTGTTGAAGCTACAAAGGAACAAATTCTGTAAAGCAGTGTTGATTTGTCTCCATATGGTAAACGCTCATTTATTGAAACCTGACTAATTAATGCTTTAATAGCATTAATATCATATTTACCCATTACATCTAATTCTTCTATATTTATTATAAAAGCTTTAGCTAGTTTAATTCGTTCATCTTTTCCTACACCTATATTTGTATATAAATATTTTGAAAGTTCTTTAGGGCATAAAAAGTCTAAGTAATAGGATTTGCCAAAGTGTTGACCTCCTTCTAAAACCAGTGCGTGTTTATTTATCGATTCTTTATTATAAACGGTTTTTACTGCTCTTACTGCCCATTTTAAAAGATGATTAGAAAACAATTTATTATCATCTGTATTTACATAGCTTGCATACTTTTTGATATGATTTTTACCATCCCAAGTAGGTAAAGCTTCAAGGTACTCTGTTATAGGATTAATATGTTCTACAAAATGTGCCTTTAAGTATGTTTTAAATACTTGTGAACTTACATTAATTTTTTCTCTATGCAGGTGTATTAAAATTGAAGACTCGTTAAATTCGAGCTTTTCATTGCTATAGATATTATATATTTCATATTCAAGTGCAATTTCGTTAAACTTGATCTTGAAATATTTACTTAATTCTTCGTGGATTTTGTCAAACACAGAATCTTTGTGTGCTGACACATCGTACGCATTTATTTCTCCCATAAATAATAATTGAAAGAGTATAATGCATATATTTGCACATACTCTTTAAGTTAGATAAAAGATTATTTTTAAGCGTTCAAAAGTGGATTTTTGAACGCTTTATTTTTTTTAGAATATTTTTTATTACGAAAAGTATAGTGACTTAATCAATTCCTTTTTTCGAGAAATAATAAAGCAAATTTTTCGAAATCAAAGCTTTTATTTATTACCCATTATATCGTCTAGTTCAGACTGTTTAATATATCCTCTTGTTCCTTTACCTAACTTTACCTCATGTAAGAAACCTTCTTCCAAATACCTGTCTAAAGTTGTACGTCCTATTTTAAGAATACCCATAACTTCTTTTTTAGTTAAATATTTTTCAACCTTTTTACCTGTAAGACCAGACAAGCTATTACTCATTTTCTCTAAAGTTTTGACGACTTTGTCCCATTCTTCACTAGGAACAGTGATTGTTTTAATTTGCAATTCTCTCATTAGTGTTAATTTTAATTATTATTCCCTATTTTTGGCAAATATTATCATTATTTGCGTATTATCTACAAATTAAAGTAAATTTTAGGGAATGATAAAATATTTTATCACTTAATTTGAAAATGTTTTTAATTTAAGCCTTAATTCATAAAAAAATAACTAATCTTCTAAAGTACAATTTAAAGAACTAAAATATAATGCAACAACATTATTAACAAATTTAAAATAAGAGGAACCGTACTGTTCTCTAAACTCATCTTTAATATTTGTATTTAACCAATTGTACATACATAAAAGATCAGGTTTATTCTCATTAAAATTTATACAGAAATTGAAAGATTCTATAACAATTTTCAAAGATTCATCCTTTATAAATTCAGAAGGAACATAAGTATTAAAATTAATATCATGAATCATCTCATTAAGAAAAAGTTTAGGAAAATTAGTTTTAGTTAATAGATAATTATACAACTCTTTTTTATAATATTCTGACGGTACATCAAGACCATCACTAGAGTACATATTTATATACATATCAATAATAACATTGAGTGGACTGCATAAATAAAACGCATCAGAATTAAAATTAGAAAAAGAATAATTATGAAATCTAGTATATAAATAATTAATAACTTCCTTTTCCAAATCTATTTTATTTTTATATTCTAGAAGCTGTTCCTCATTTTCAAGATAATCAAATAAAAAACTTTTCACACGATGATTGCTAGTGCCAATTGTAAAACGAATATATACTGGATAAGTTTTAACCGAACCAACCATTTTTGGTTTAAGTCTTCTATTCAAATAATGTTTTGGTTTTAGAATTTTCATACACGCAATATAATATATTTACTAATCACCAAAATTAACACCTTTTAAATCATTTACAATGGTAATATCTAACACTTTTACGTATAATTGAGTAGTTTCTATCTTATCATGCCCTAAAATTTTTTGAACTGTAGTAATAGGTACACCTAAATAAATTAAATTAGTTGCACAAGTATGCCTTGCAACGTGATACGTTAATTTTTTTCCAGACTTTAACTTCTTCTCAATATCTTTTAAAGCTTTATTAATCTCTGTATTGGTAAAATCATCAAACAAATATTTTTTAATACCATTATATTTTTCAAATATCCCCACTGCTTTTGACGAAAACATTTCTGAAATTGGCAACTTCACTTCCTTCCTTGTTGTCATATCTCCTTTAATTTCAGACTTTATCATTTTAAATTTTAACCATTTAATACCGGAATCTTGATAAAAATTATTTTCAGTTAAACAAACTAAATCACTAAATCTCATACCACAATAACAACTCATTAAAAAAAAGTCTTTTACCTTTTCTAAGTCATTCCCTAAGTTTAATTTCTCCAACCGCTCTAATTCATCAGGAGTTAAAAAATCTCTTTTACCATCTACTTGTTTCAACTTGAATTTTTTAAAAGGATAATCATTTATTTCTATTAAATCTAAAATCATACCTCTATTTACATAGGTTCTAATATTTTTAAAATATTTATAGATTGTATTTACACTTAAATTTAATTTATTAAGATGACGTTCAAATCCAATAAGAAAAGCAACATTCACGCCATCAATCTCTAATTCTTTTTTAAACTCCTTCATAACTGAAAGTGTTCTTCTTTGTGTTTTCTTGGTAGATTCTTTTATAATAGATTTTTCAATTTCTTCTTTCATAAAATCGTAGAAAGAATCATATAATTTAGAATCTTTTATCTCATTAATCTTGGAAAGAGAAACCTGTTCTCCTTGCTCTTTTTTTTGTCTAATAATAGCTTTAATACGTTTAATGGTATTATCAATTTCATCGTTTAAAAAATCATGGTCATAATGATGATCATTAATTTTTGTTCTTTTCAAATCCCATTGATTTGGCTTTATATAAATTTCTGTAGAAAAATATTTTCTTCGACCTAAATGATAGGCACAAATCTGAATCAAAGCCTCTCCTTTTTTATTTAGTTTTTTCTTTCTATTAAACACTGTCGTAAAATGTATCTGGCTCATAATATTATAATTTCTGAGCTAAACTAATGGGACTTAAAACATTAAGCAAGAGATATAGAAAACAGCAAGAAAAAAAGGGAATAAAAGTGAGTTATAGTGAATTTAAAGAGAGAACATTAAACTAGCATTTCTCTATTTTGATACCCAAATTTACAAGGGTATCAAAAATATATAAAACCGTAAGATTAGGTAAATCAATAAAAACATTAAAAAAAAATAGAACCCAAAATGGATTCTATTTTTTATAGTCTAATTATTGAAAAACAAACTTACTCTTCAACTACATAAGAGATAATTGCAAGTCTATTTAAAGCTCTACTCTCTTCTAAATCTCCCATAGCTTTAAATTTAGATTCTCCATAATAATATACTTCTACCTCATTTTCATTTAAATCTAAAGTCTCTAAAAACTCTTTTACCGCGATAGCTCTTGCCTTAGAAAGTGCCATATTAAATTGATCTGTACCTAAATCACATGTAAAACCTGAAATATTAAAAACACCTTTTTTATTTATCCTATTACAAGTTTCAACCACCTCTTTAATATAAGTTTTATGGCTTTCAGTTAATAATGCTTCCTTTTTATTAAATTTAAAACCTGAAATATTTACTTCTCCTTTCTTTGCTATACTTTCCTTAAAATCATTTAAACTAAAATAAACAGCAGGAGTAGAACTTGGAGATGACAATGAAGATGATGCTAATCCATCTTTGTTTTTGTTTTGTAGAAAGGCTTGATATTCATCTTTTGACATATCTTTTACATTTGTTGTAGCACCAAAACCATTAACTTTAAATTCAATTTTTTCTTCTTTAATAACTGGCTTTTTAACTTCAATAATTTCAGATTCATTATCTACATCCTCTTCAAAACCCTTTAAGTCTTTTTGATAAAAAAAAGCAATACTTACAACACAAAGTAATCCTAATAATGCTAATAACAACAAAAATATTGTCCTTTTCTTTTTTTGAACTAGAACTACCTCACCATTTTGTATGCTTTTAACTTCACATTTTAAAACTTTAGGTAAATCTTTCTTTTTTTGATTTTTTAAAAAATTTACTGTGTAATATTCTTCATTTAATTTTAAAGAAATTAAATTTTCCTTTTCTAAATTATTTGACACTACTTCGAAATCATATAGATTTCCTTTCTTTAATTTGTTACTTCCTAATTGATTAATTCTTTTCATAATTCGTTTTTATGCTGCAATTTTTAATGTTTTATTTTCTATAATTTCCAAAGGCTCATTAGACGTCCCTAAGATACATTTGTAAAAACCTTTATTAATTTCGATAAATTTTAATTTTTGATTTTTGCCAAGTAAGTTTCGTTGTAAATTTTTAATTTTTTGAATATCACCATAAAAATAAAATGATTGGTAAAACTGATTAGGTCTAAAAGTAGATGAACTTACGTTATAATGCACTTCTACATTATAATTTTTTATATAAGATTGATTGTCTTTAATAAAACTTTCTACTGTTTTAAAAGGACCTCTATTCATTTTTCTATATTGAGGAACAATATTTATGTTAGCTTTTACGCCCCCTAGTGTATGTGCTATTAAATGACCTCCATCATCAATTTGTCCACTAATTCTGTCGTGCTCAATAGCAATTTCACTTTCTGTAGCTCCTGTTATCGAATATCTATCTACCGAACCTAAAAACATTCCTTTTGTTATAACTGGTAAAACTGCTTTTTTAGGTCTAGATTTATTATCCGTGGTGTAAATAGCTGAATTAACTTTGTATGTTGCTTTTCTTACTAAGGGACCTAAAATAACTGGGTTTATCTTTCTTTCTCCATCAAAATGACTAGCTACAGTAATTACTATTTTAGGTCCTACTGAATAAGCTCTAGCTTTTGTTACTCCATTCATCTTTATAGAGATACTTCGTTTATTCTTTTGTAGTGTAAACTTTTTACCTCTTTTTAATTGATTATTTTTCCAATTAACTAATTTAAAAGGGAAACCATCTTTATTCTCTTTTTTTCGTTTCTTTTTTTTAGCTTTTTTTGAAGGTTTTATATCCTGTAACTTATCACTTGATTCTCTTTTATTCTTTAATTTCTTTTTTACTTCTTTGATGTTTTTAGAAGATTTTAACAGAATACTCTTTAAAAAAAGATCATTTCCCTTTACTGAAGATTTAGCCCCTGTTTTTGCTATAGCTTTAGTAATCCCTTTAGATAAATTAACTGTTATTTTTTTCTGAAATGTTTTACCTGTCTTAAATAACGGTTTTAGTACTTTCCTAGATTTAACTGCCTTATAAACCACCTCACTTCCTTTGCTAAAAGATTTACCTATCGATTTACCAAGTTTTGATCCTGGAATAGCAATAGCAGTTAAAGCTAACATTGATACATCTGCTGCTAATGATTCTAAAGATGTTATTAATGTTTCTTGATCAATAGCATTTAAAGAGTCTTCATCAATACCATTTACTATAGCAAACTTCTTAAAATCCTGTATTAGTTTATCAGAATTAATATCTTCTAAATTTATGATTGATTCATATAACTTTGGTGCATTCGTTTTAATTTTAAGAATAAATTTGGTTAAGACCGATAATAATTCTTTTCCTTTTTCTCCTCCACCTAATGCTTCAACAACCTCTAGACTAGATAAACCTGCCTTTATGCCATGTAATCCAATATTTATACCTCTAGCAAGTAAAAGAACTCCCCCTCCAATAGCTGCACCAATTCCAAGTGTTTCTGGGCCTGTAACTACTGCAAATGTATATGCTGTAACTTCAACAACATCAAGAATAATAGCTACTTTATCAAGAGCATCATCAAAAGTCTCTTTATGTTTTTTATAAAAATCAAACGCTCTTTCAAATAAAGACCTATTGTCTTTTTTTAATTGCTCGTTTTTTTCAATAGCAATCCGTTCTTCTTTAGAAGACCATAAACCCATTTCTGTTGGCTTTCCATTAACTAATGGTCCTTCATATAAATCTCCATTAGCAAATAGCATACTTGCTACTTCAGGAAACTCACTGTTACCATTCCAGTTTCCCGTAATAACAACATCACCTTCTGGTTGTTTTAAAGTTAATGTTCCCTCACCATAAAATAAACCTTCTGAAAAATCTCCTTGATAATTTGAGCCGTCTTTATAAGTAAAAATTCCTATACCGTTAAATTGGTCTTTTTCAAAAGCTCCTTTATAATTATTGCCTGAATTAAAAAAATATTCTCCTATATTATCTTTTACCCCTTCTTTAAAATAACCTTGATACTTATCCTTTGATATCTTATAATTAATTTCCCCAAAACCATTTAATAATCCGTTTGTAAAACTTCCTTCGTATTTATAATCCTCGCTATCAAATATCCCGACTCCATTAGGTTTACCATCTTTCCACTCACCTTCATATTCCTCAATATTTAGATACGAATATCGCCCCATACCATCTGGAATTCCATTTAACCACTCACCATCATACAGAACACCATCATTAGTCATTAGTTCGCCAAAACCATTCATATTACCACCTTTCCAATCTCCTGAATATAAAGTTCCATTAGAAAAAACTATGGCTCCGTACCCTTCTTTTTTTCCGTTAACATAATTCCCCTCGTATTCAAAAAGTTTTGAAATTATAGAAACATCACCATCCAGCTCATCTTTAGACCAATCTCCATCAATTGTATCTCCTTTTTTATTTGTAAAAACACCATAATCCTCCCTTAAACTATTCTTCCAATTCCCTATATATTTAGAAGAATCTTTAAAAATTAATTCCCCAAATCCATTTGGTATTCCATTAACAACATACCCTGTATAGTTTCCTTGTTTTAGTCTTAACTTTTGTTCTTGTAAGCTATCTAATTTTCCATTTTTCCAAAATCCTTCTTTAATAGAACCATCAGATTGGTAAAATATTCCAAAACCATTTTTTTTATTTCGCAACCAACTCCCTTGATACAATAGCTTTCCGTCTGTATACTTTGAATTTTCACCATCTATAGAACCTTTGTTAAATTCTCCAATATATACAATATTATTTTCCTTTATATATACTCCAAATCCATGCATTTTACGATCTTTGGTTTCTCCAACATAAAGATCGTCATCAAAATTTTCTATTGAGTTTTTATCAAGTGCTCCAAAAACTAACGGGTTCGCTTTTGTGAATTTTATTAAAGAAATAATAGAATCTGCTTTCAGCGTTTTCAACTGACCTACTCCATTTGCAATCCCACCAATAGACTCTCCTTCCCATAAATAATCATAACTAGAATCTGAAGTCCATAACAAAAATTTGTCATCTACTGTTTTGTACCATTTATATGAAACCTTCTTTGCACATCCAAAGAATAGAATAATCATAAAAAAAACAAATAAAAATTTATTCACTAAAAACCCAACGTTGTATTTATTCATTTTAGCATCTACGTGAATTTCAAAGATATTCACCTACTTTAATTTAAAAAAAGTAAAAATAGAATAATATAACTGTTATGCATAAGTAATAAGAAAAATATTTAATGATAAATAACCTATTTTTTTCTTTCTATAGAATATAGCCCTAAAATATATTTCGCTCATAATATTATATTTTCTGAGACAAACTTATGGGACTTAAAACATTAAGTAAGAGATATTAAAAACAGCTAAAAAACGGAGAATGATAGTGAGTTTAGAGAGAGAACATTAAACTAACATTTCACAGTTTTGATACCCAAATTTACACGGGTATCAATGTAGTATCAAAACTATAGGAAATTATGGGGTAAAGAAAATGTTGGGAATATAGGTAAAACACTGAATAAGCACATTTTAAACAAAAAAAGCACTCTATAAGAGTGCTTTTAAGTGGTCCCACTTGGGCTCGAACCAAGGACCCTCTGATTATGAGTCAGATGCTCTAACCAGCTGAGCTATGGGACCAAAATAATTGGCTGCAAATGTAATACTTTTTATTACATTATTAAATAAAATATTAGTTTTTTTTCTAAACGGTTCTATTCATTAGCCAAAGTCCAAAATTCTTTAGACTTTCTTTGTTTTTTTCCGACACATCCATCGTGTTTAAAGTATCAAAAGCCTTCTCTGTATAATTCTTAATCTGTTCCTTTATTAAAACAGGGATATCATTTTTCTCAAAAATCTGAGTTACTTCTTTAATTTTTAAAGAATTCTCTGTTAAATTTTGATTGTAAAAAACACTTAATTTATTTTTATCTTCCTCAGATGCAATCTCTAATGATTTTAAATACAAGAAAGTCTTCTTATTTTCTATAATGTCCCCTCCTATTTGTTTACCAAATGTTTTAGGATCTCCAAAAGTATCTAAGTAATCATCTTGTAACTGAAAAGCCAAACCTAAATTTAAACCAAAGTCATATATTAAGTTTGCGTTTTCTTCATTTGTTTCTACTACTATTGCTCCCATTTTTAATGCGGCCGCTACTAAAACAGATGTTTTTAAGCGAATCATATTTATATATTCATCAATAGTAACATCATTTCTGGTTTCAAAATCGACATCTAATTGCTGTCCATCACAAACTTCTAAAGCAGTTTTACTAAATAATTTTGCTAATTTCTGAAAAACAACAGGCTCATAATTCTCAAAATACTGATACGCTAAAATTAGCATTGCATCTCCAGAAAGAATCCCTGTATTCAAATCCCACTTTTCATGAACCGTAGCTTTTCCTCTTCTAAGAGGGGCATCATCCATAATATCATCATGAATTAAGGTGAAATTATGAAAAACCTCAACCGCCAATGCTGCTGGCATTGCTTTTTTATATTCACCAGAAAAAATATCTGCCGCCATTAGTGTTAAAATTGGGCGCATTCTTTTACCTCCTAATTTTAATATATAATCTATAGGTTCATATAAATTTCTAGGTTCACTAACCCACTTTTTAGATTCTAAATAATTGATAAAATCTTTCTGATAATGTAAAATCTCCAAATCCGTTATTTTTTGTAAAAATAACGTAAAGAAATATTACTTCACAAATACAATGTTAAAAAATAAATAAAACTTCGGAAACTTTTTTTGTTTCTAAAGTTTCCGTTCGTACATTTGCACCCGAATATTATTAATTTTTTACAAAATTCAATATTTAGATTGCCGTGTTCACGGGAATGACAATTTCAAAAGAAACCTTTAAAAAAACTAAAGGAAACTTTTTTTTAATTATGAGAGATAAAATATTAGAAAAATCGAGTGAACTCTTCTTAAACCTAGGTTTTAAGAGTGTAACTATGGATAAAATAGCTAGTGATTGCGGAGTTTCTAAAAAAACAATTTATAAATACTTTAAAAACAAGACAGAACTTGTTGCCGCTGTAGCAGATTTTATGTTTTCTAGTATTTGTACAGGAATTGATTTAATATGTGTATTAAAAAAGAATCCTATTGAAGAAATTTTTGAAATTAAAAGATTTGTAATATCAAATTTAAAAGACGAAAAATCTTCTCCTCAATATCAATTACAAAAATATTACCCTAAAATTTACACCTCTCTAAGTAGAAAACAATTTGGAGTAATGCAAAATTGCGTTATAGAAAACTTAGAAAACGGTATACAGCAAGGTATTTATAGAGATAAAATTGATACGGAATTTATTTCTCGCATCTATTTCTCTGGAATGATGTCTATTAAAGACAAAGATGTTTTTCCATTAGACCATTACTCTATGAACACTTTAATGGATAAGTATTTGAATTATCATTTAAGAGGAATTTGCACAGAAAAAGGAATAGAACAATTAGAAAACCAATTAAAACAGAAATAGAAACCACATGAAAAAAATAATTCTGGTATGCTTAAGTACCTGTTTTTTCTTTATTGCCAATGCACAAGAAAAAACAATGACCTTATCACTAAAAGAAGCTGTATATTTTGCTATTGATAACAGTTACAATACTAAGGCATCTAAAAATGATATTAAATCTGCTAACGAAAAAGTATGGGAAACAACCGCAACGGGTTTACCTCAAATTAGTGCCGCAGTAGATTATCAAAATTGGATAAAACAACAAGTAAGTTTAATTGATATTGATGGAGATGGAACCGAGGATGAATTGGTTTTTGGTACGAAACAAAGTTTAAGTGGTTTTGTTACTTTAAATCAATTAATTTTCGATGGTTCTTATTTAGTAGGATTGCAAGCCTCTAAAACCTATTTAAAAATTTCTAAACAAGCAAACGAAAAAACAGAACTTTTAACTAGAGAAACTGTTATAAATGCATATGGAAACGTTTTAGTAGCAGAAAATAGTATTACAATTTTAGAAGGAAACATTAAAATTCTTGAGAAAAATTTAAGTGATGCAAAACAAATCTATGAAAACGGTTTTAATGAAGAAGAAGACGTAGAGCAACTAGAAATTACTTTAGGAAACTTAAAAAGTCAACTAAACAGTGTTAAACGAATGAAAATTATAGCTTATAAAATGCTAAACCTTTCTTTAGGAGCTCCAATTGAAACAGTACTTACACTAACAGATTCTTTAGATTCATTAACAGAAAGTAATATTAACTTAAGTTTAGTTTCAGAAGATTTTAGCTTCTCTAATCATATCGATTTTAAAATAGCAGAGAATGATAGAGAATCTAAACGTTTACTAGTTCGTTTAGAGCAAAGTAAAGCACTACCTAGCTTATCGGCTTTTGTAAACTACGGATATTCTGGTTATTCAAACAATTTCACTTTCTTTGATAATGACCAGAAATGGTTTGAATCTTCTCTTTTAGGAGTCAGTTTAAACATCCCTATTTTTAGTAGTTTAGGAAGAAGCTCTAAAACAAAACAAGCAAAAATTGCTTTAGAAACAGCAGATATTAAGTTAGAAGAAACCAAACAACGTTTAGAATTATTAGCTGAAAAAGCAAAAAGCGAATATCAACTAAGTATAGAAAACTATAACACTGCTAAAAAGAATGTAGGTTTAGCAGAAAGAATAGAAAAGAAACAAAGAATTAAATTTTTTGAAGGAATTTCTACTAGTTTCGATTTACTACAAGCACAAAACCAACTATACACACAACAACAAACCTACATCCAATCTATGTTAGATGTAATTGCTAGTAAAGCAACCTTAGAAAACGCATTAAACACACCAATTAAATAATAACCAGGCATGAGAAAAATATATACATTATTAGCAATCACACTTGTTTTAATCTCTTGTGGAGAAAAAAAACCAACATCAGTTGCAGCTATTATTTCTGTAGGAGATTTAAAAGAATTAACTGCTAAAAAGAAAGAAATTACGGCAAACTTAGAAACTATAAATGCAGATTTAGAAGCTATAAATAATGCAATTGCTAAAAAGGACACGCTTAAGAAACTTCCTTTAATCACCACTTTCACCGCAAAAGAGGCCGTTTTTAAACATTATTTAGAAATTCAAGGAAGTGTAAAGACCAAACAAAATATTTTAATTTACCCAGAAATGCCTGGAATTCTAAAAAAAGTTTTTGTTAAAGAAGGTCAAAAAGTTTCTAAAGGACAATTATTAGCAACTATAGATGATGGTGGTATCGGTAATCAAGTTGCACAGTTAGAAGCAACTACACAATTAGCAAAAACTACATTTGAACGTCAAAAACGTTTATGGGAACAAAAAATAGGGTCAGAAATTCAGTTTTTACAAACTAAAACAAATTATGAATCTCAAAGAAACTCTTTAAAACAACTAAAAAGTCAGCAAAATAAAGCATCTATTAGAGCGCCATTTTCTGGGGTTATAGATGATGTTATGAAAGAAGCTGGAACCGTAATTGCTCCTGGGCAAGGTTCAGAAATTTTTAGAATTGTAAACCTAGATAATATGTATGTAGAAGCAGAAGTGCCAGAAAGATACATTACAAGTATTCAAAAAAACAAAGAAGTAAAAATAGAATTTCCTGTACTTGGTACAAGTGTAAACAGTAAAGTAAGACAAGTTGGTAGTTTTATCAACCCAAATAATAGATCTTTTAGAATTGAAGTTCCTGTTGATAACAAAAGCGGAAATGTAAAGCCAAATTTAACAGCAAAACTTCAAGTTAATGATTATACAGATGCAAATGCTATTTTAATTCCGCAAAGTATTATTTCTGAAAACGCAAATGGAGAACAATTTATATACACCATTAAAGACAAAAAATCTAACAACGAAGCAACTGCAGAAAGAGTTATTATAAAAACAGGTAAAACACAAGGAAATTTCATTGAGGTTTTAGAAAACTTACCTGCAGGCACGGAAATTATTGATGAAGGTGCACGAAGTGTAAATAACGGACAAGTAGTTAAAGTTATCAATAAATAAAAACATTAGAGATGACAAAACAAAAAAAACAAGTCGATAAAGAGTTTAAGTTATCCGCTTGGGCAATTCACAATAAAACAACCATTTACGTGCTAATGGGTGTTTTATTTTTCTACGGTATTTCTGCTTATTTAAGTATGGCCAGAGAGAATTTCCCGGAAGTTAAAGAGACCAAGATATATATTAGTACTGCTTACCCTGGTAACACTGCAGAAGATATAGAGAAACTGATTACAGATCCTATAGAAGATAAAGTAAAAACCATTAGTAACGTAGTAGAAGTTACCTCAACCTCTCAAGAAGATTACTCTATGGTAGTTGTTGAGTTTGATGAAAACATTTCCGTAGAGCTAGCAAAACAAAAGGTTAAAGACGAGCTTTCTACAGAAACATCTAGTGAAGATTGGCCAACTTTTAATGACGCTAAAGTAGAGCCTAATGTATTCAATTTAAGTATGTCTGAAGAAATAGCCATCTTAAATATTAATATTTCTGGAGACTACCCTGTTCATAAATTAAAAGAATTTGCAGAGTATTTACAAGATGATATTGAAGATTTAGCTGAAATTAAAAAAGCCGATATTAGAGGTGCTCAAGAAAAAGAAGTAGAAGTTGCTGTAGATATTTATAAAATGATGGCTGCAAAAGTTAGTTTTAACGATATAACTTCTGCAATTAACAACGGAAACGTAACCATGTCTGCTGGTAACTTTATAACCTCAGGACAAAGGAGAACGGTAAGAATTATTGGTGAAATTGATAAACCAAATGATTTAGAGAATTTTGTAATAAAATCTGAATTCGACAATCCTATATATTTAAAAGACGTAGCAACCGTTTCTTTTAAAGACAAAGACAAAACAACATTTGCAAGAGAAAGAGGACAAGAAGTTGTAATGTTAGATGTTAAAAAACGTGCTGGAGAAAATATGGTTGCTGCATCAGAGCAAATACAAGTAATTGTAAGCGATGCTATTGAAAATCATTTTCCTCACGATTTAAGTGTTACCATTACCAACGATCAATCTAACAAAACCATCGGTCAGGTAGACGATTTAGTAAATAACATTATTTTCGGAGTTATCTTAGTGGTAACTGTTTTAATGTTTTTCTTAGGATTTAAAAATGCAGTATTTGTTGGTTTTGCAATACCAATGTCTATGTTTATGTCTTTAATGATTTTAAACTTATTAGGCTACACCATGAACACCATGATTCTTTTCGGATTAATCATGGGACTGGGAATGCTGGTAGATAATGGAATTGTCGTCGTCGAAAACGTATATCGTTTAATGGACGAAGAAGGCATGAATAGAATTGATGCTGCTAAAAAAGGAATTAGCGAAATTGCATTTCCAATCATTATTTCTACAGCAACAACCGTTGCGGCATTTATCCCTTTAGGTATGTGGCCAGGAGTTATGGGAGATTTCATGGTTTTATTGCCAATTACATTATCCACCGTTTTAGGTTCATCTTTATTAGTTGCAATATTCTTTAACTCTGTATTGGTTTCTCAATTTATGAGTGTAGAAGATGTAGACATGCCTATTAAAAAAATTGCAATCGTAACAGGTGTTATGGCAGTAATAGGTATCTTAATCTTAATTGCAGGCGGAACTTATAGCGCCATTGGTGCATTAATGATTTTTGTAGCAGTAATGCTTTGGGTGTATCGTTTACTCTTAAGAGGATGGGCTAATAGTTTTCAAACCAAAGTATTGCCAGTTTTAGAGAGATGGTACGAAAGTAGTTTGCGTTTTTCTTTAAGAGGTAAAACTCCTTACTTTTTAGTAATTGGTACCACTATTCTTTTATTTGCGTCATTCATGGTTTTCGGTTGGTCTTTAGGTACTCAAAGAACTAAAGTTGAGTTTTTCCCTGACAATAAACCAAATCAAATAATTGTTTATATAGAATATCCAGAAGGAACAGATATTCAAAAAACAAATGCTATTACCAAACAGATTGAAGAAAAAGTAGAAGGTGTTTTATATGCTGATGAGTATATGGATGGCGACTATAATTTTATGGTTGAAAGTTTAATTTCTCAAGTTGGTGAAGGAGCAGGAAACCCACAAACCGATGGTGGTTCTGCGGCAGAAATGCCTCACAAAGGAAAGGTAACCGCTTCTATGAGAGAATACAAATATAGAAGAGGCTTAGATAGTGAGTTAATGCGCCAAAAAGTACAAACTGCATTGGTTGGTATTTATCCTGGAGTTTTAATTTCTGTTGAAAAAGATGCTAACGGACCACCTGCAGGATCTCCAATTAATATTGAAATTGAAGGTGATGATTATGCAGAATTGATTCATGTAGCGCAAAGAATGCGAGATTTTATCAACACAAAAAGTATTTCTGGTATAGATGAATTAAAGATTGATGTAAACCGAGACAAACCCGGAATGGAAGTTATTGTAGACCGTAAAAAAGCGGGTGAATTAGGTGTTTCTACAGGGCAGGTTGGACAACAATTAAGAGCTTCTATTTTTGGAAACAAAGCAGGTGTTTACAAAGAAGATGGTGATGATTATGATATCTACGTTCGTTTTAACAAAGAAGACAGATATAATAAGAGTGCAATTTTTAATCAGAATATTATCTTTAGAGATATGGCTTCTGGTAAAATAAAAGAAATTCCGGTTTCTACAGTTGCAACACAATCTAACAATTCTGGTTTTAGCGCTATTAAGCACAAAGACATAAAAAGACTTGTTACTGTATATTCTGCATTGTCTCCTGGAGAAACTGATGCTGGTGCCGTGGTTGGTAAAATTAGAGAAGAAATGAAAAACTTTAAAGATTTACCTAAAGGAATAAAAATTGATTATACAGGTCAGCTAGAAGAACAAAACAAACAAATGCTATTCTTAGTAGGTGCATTCTTTACTGGATTGGCTTTAATTTTCTTTATTTTAATTTTTCAATTCAACTCGGTTTCTAAACCAGGAATTATCATGTTGGCAATTTTCTTAAGCTTTATTGGAGTTTTTGGAGGAATCGTTATTTCTGGTAGTTCTTTTGTTATTATGATGACCATGATGGGAATTATTTCATTAGCCGGTATTGTAGTAAACAATGGAGTGGTATTATTAGATTACGCACAATTGTTAATTGACAGAAAGAAAGGCGAATTAGAAATAGACCACGAAGATTATTTAGACAAACAAATGTTATTCGAAGCAATTGTAAATGCTGGTAGAGCACGTTTAAGACCTGTTTTATTAACGGCAATTACAACCATTTTAGGATTAATTCCTTTAGCAATTGGATTAAATATAAACTTCTTTAGTTTGTTTACAGAATACAACCCGCATATTTATATGGGTGGAGATAACGTTGTTTTCTGGGGACCTTTAGCTTGGACCGTTATTTATGGTTTATTAATAGCTACTTTTTTAACGCTAATTGTTGTACCTGTTTTATTCTACTTAGTAACCTTATTTAAAATGTGGATTAGAACCAAAACAACTTCAAAAGAAATGGTTCCTCAAGAAGTAATTTCTGAAGATAAAAGAATTGATGGAAAAAATAAATTCTAAATTTTAAACATATATTTTTATAAAAAAGAGATGAAATTCATATAATTTCATCTCTTTTTGTATTTTCGAACCAATGATAAAAAAGAAGTCTTTTACGGTTGATGAACTAAAACGAAAATTGGAGAACTACTGCGTTTACCAAGATAGATGCCACAAAGAAGTGGAGCAGAAAATGCGCGAATACAAGCTGATTCCTGAGGCTAGAGAAATGATTTTATTAAGTTTAATGAAAGACAACTTTTTAAATGAAGAACGCTTTGCTAAAAGTTTTGCACGCGGAAAATTCAGAATTAAATCTTGGGGAAAACAACGTATTGTTAGAGAATTAAAATTCAGAGATATTTCTGCTTACAATATTAAAACAGCCTTAAAAGAAATTGACGAAAAAGAGTACGTACAAACTATTTATAGAATTACAGAAAATAGAAATGAAGTAATTTCTGAATCTGATATTTATAAACGAAAACAAAAATTAATTGGTTTTTTAATGCGAAAAGGTTTTGAAAGCGAGTTGATTTATAAAGTTGTTGCCGAAGTAGTTTCTTAGAGGTTTGTATGCGCTAAATATAAATAGCACTCTAAGGAATAAACCATCATTACATACATTTTAAATGCCAACAGCTTACTAACAAGTTTAGCCCTGATTGAAACGACATCCTTTTTGCTTTTTCTGCAAAAAGATATAGTCTTTCGACACCGCTCAAGATAAATTCCAAGCAGGAAATAACTTCTAATACTACTGATTAAGTGTACTTAGAAATATAGAATCACTTTTTTTCTTGGCTAAAATAACGGCTTGTATATCATTATTTGGTATTTCTACAGACAAAACATAGTGCTTAATTTTCCAAACGTTCTGCTTCTTTTCTAAAACGCCAGAACCTCTACAAGTCCCCATCCAAGTAGTTAACAACTCATCGAACCAAACAAAATCCTTGGCTTCATTTACATAAATATTTCTTTCTAAAGGTTTAAAAGACCATGCTTTGCCTTTATCAAAAAAAGGTTTACTAAATTTTTGAAATTGTGTTTTGCTCCAGTTTTCAGTTGCATCTGTGCCAATAAAAACCGAAAGGCTGTCCATCTTACCAAAATAACCTTCGTAATTTGCTTCAGAAGCCGCTTTGTGCCAATCATCTAGCAAAGTATTCACATTGCTTTTTATCGATGTAATTGTAGGAGTATTTTTAATCTCTTTTTTAACGTTACAATTAAAAAAAGAAACAAGTACTACTAAGACTAAAAAACAGTTTTTCATTGCCTATTCTTTCTTTAAAAAATCTTGATTTTCTGGTGAATTATTAATGAGTTCTTGCTCTTTAATAGAATCTCGCTCCAACCTTTTTAAATTGATAGATTTCTTAGAAATACTATCCATTTGCGTAGAATCTATTCCTATAAAAGCGAAATCTATATCTATTTCTTCTTCGAAACGTTTTTTGGCAAGTATGCTATTTATTTTTGAATTTACAGTAGAAAAAGCAGCTATTGTTTTATCTACTTGTAAATTAACTTCTTCGGAGGTAATTGCGGGTATAAAAGTAAGATCTGCCAAACGCAATACCTCATTGTGCAAAACGTTAATTCTTGTTTCAAAAGGAGGAGTATCGAAAATTTCTGGCTTTACACTGTCTTTTAAACTGATAACCAAATCTCTTAATTCTAAGGCATTACTTAAAGCCTCGTTAGGCGATACTTTTTCGAATTTCTTTAGAAAAGTACTTACCGTTTTAAGTTCTTGCCAGTCTTCTATTTCTGGCTCATAAATAGCTTTAACACCTTCTACAGTAATATGCTTTACAGGAATACTTAATTTTGGTGTTTCTTGAAGCGTACTAACAGTTTCTTTCTTATTATTACCACAAGAAAATAAAATAACAGACAGCAATAAGTAAATAATTTGTTTCACGATTTTTTATAATAAGTGGTAAAAATAAGCATTTTAAAAACATCTCTTATTTATTTAAGGAAATTGTAACAAAAGTCTTTATTTTAAGCCTAAAAATTAGCCTGTAAGTTATTCAATTTATCTCGTCTATATTAATAATAAAAACAAGAGGTTTGTAACAAAGGTTACCGTTTTTTATAATCAATAAAAATACCTTTGCATAAAACATTAAGAGATGAAAAATATTATTGAAAAAAGTTTACAAAACGTATTATCTTATAGTGAATATAGAGATTTAGTAAGTAATTTATTAGCTGAAGGAAAAGCAACAGGACAAGAACAATCTGAAGATTTAACAAATTACAGTATGTTAAACGACAGAAGAATGAAGCGCTTAGACAAAACCATAAAAATTTCTGAAGCTACTATTAATAAAATGCAAGAAATTACCGAACCTCAAACTTGGTTACTTATTACAGAAGGTTGGTGTGGAGATGCTGCTCAAAACTTACCTGTTATAAACAAAATTGCAACAACAAATAGTCTTATTAATCTTAAATTAGTTTTAAGAGATGAGCATGAAGATTTAATGAACCTGTTTTTAACAAACGGAGGAAAATCAATACCTAAATTAGTTGCTCTAGATAAAGACAATAATTTAATTAACACTTGGGGACCTAGACCTAGTGAAGCTACAAAAATGGTTGCAGATTACAAAGCCAAACATGGTGTAATAGACGCACAGTTTAAAGAAGATTTACAAATTTGGTATAACAAAAACAAAGGACAAAATATACAAGACGATTTTATAGAACTTTTTACAAATACACTTGCTAAAGAAATCTAAAAAGTAATTTAAAGTAGGCGTCTTAAAAGAACTTTTATTGTCAACCTGAACTTATTTCAGAATCGTAATATTATTGAGTTTTCAGTAATTTGAGATCCTGAAATAAGTTCTATATGACAATGTGAAAACTTTTTAAACAAGCACTTCTCTTTTCTGTATATTTGCAGCGAAAATTATATATAAATGTTTGTAGATTATTCCACAATTACCGAAGAAGCAAAAGTTTGGGTGTACCCTTCTAGTAGAAAATTTTACCCAAATGAAATTGAAGGAATTGAAAGTAAAGTAAAAGATTTTCTAGAAAGCTGGAAATCTGACGATGAAAACTTTAAAACATCCTACCAATTTTTATACAATCGTTTTATTGTATTATTTGCAGATGATGAAAATTCAACGTTAACAAACTCAAATATAGACACTTCTGTTTCTTTTATCTTAGGATTACAACAAGAATATGAAGTAGAATTGTTAGACAAAATGAATGCTTGTTTTAAACAAGGAGAATATGTACAATACAAAGATTTAAAAGACTTTAAAAAACTACTTAAAAATAAAGCTGTAACAGCAAAGAGTATCATTTTTGATAATTTAATAACTACAAAAGTAGACTTTGATAACAATTGGGAAATTCCTCTTGAAGAAAGCTGGTACAATAGGTATTTATAACGATCTATCTTTGTTTACATTGTAAAGTCTAATTCACTTTTATATTGCTATTGCAAGTTCTATTTATTAAAAACTTTTATGGAGAACTAATTTATAAACAACAATTAATTCTCCATACAAGTTTCACTTATTATAATTGTCTATTTGTCTAAAATAGCACCAATATTTGGTTTAAAATAATTAGGTCCTTTTAATACTTTACCGTCTTCTCTGTAAATAGGTTTACCGTCTGCACCTAATTTACTCATATTACTACGCTGAATTTCATTAAAAACTTCTTCAATTTTATCTTGCATTCCGTGTTCTATAATTGTTCCACATAAAATATACAGCATGTCTCCTAAAGCATCTGCAACCTCAACCAAATCATTATTTTCTGCTGCCTCTAAATATTCTTCATTTTCTTCTTTCATTAAATTAAAACGAAGCGTGTTTCTATCTTTACCAATATTTGCAATTGGCTTTTGATTCATATTTAATTTAAAAGCGGTGTGAAACTCAGTTACTGCTGCTATTTTGTTTTTCATTATATATTAAGGTTTATTTATATTTTTTATTGTTGATTTAATTAATAAGATTCAATTTTAGAAGTTACACCAAAAACAAGGACATTCTTCTTTTAATTTGTAATTTTGCAGAATAGAATTTTATTAATTTCAGTTAGACAATATATAGAAACTTTCTGATAAAATAAAAGCTTCTTGTTTACCATTAACCCACAACTTATAAAGAATACAAATTATGTTTTTAAGTGCTTATTTTACAACAGGAAGAATTATTTTTATGACTTTATTTTTCATTTCTTTTGTAGCTTTAATGATTTACAGTTATAGAAAAGACATAAAAAACCACCAACGCTATTATAAAGGAACGGGTAAAAAAGTGCTTATTTACGGCGCAATTGTTATAGCTGTTTTTGTTGCCATCAGAATACTTTGGGGTCAATAAGCTAATTTACAAACACTTAATTTTATTTTAAATCAATTTTAAACGTTGTTATTCATAATAATTTTATAATTTCGCAAAAATAAAAAAGAGAAATAGAGTTATAATTAAAATATTTTTAGCTACATTTATCAACATATTATTAGAAATACATAATCATTTAATCCCCCAAAGAATGATACCCTTAAATAAAAACAAATGCAAGCTACTTGCATTCTTCATATTTCCTTATCAGTTTGCTACTGCAACTTCTGTTGCTCCAGCTGATAATTACGACATTAAAACAAACACTACATTATCAGTTAACAATCGAGACGCTTTTATTAATCACATAGGGCCAAATGAAAATTCTCAATTGGTTACTAGTTTTTATTCGAGTTACCCTATTTGTTATATTCCAAAAAACACAAACACTTATACTAATAATTAATAGAAATATTAAAATCATTTAATCCCCCAAGAATGATATCTACTAAAAAAAACAAATACAGTACATTTATATTATATGTAGTATCCTTAGTACTACTATTTTTATTATTTTATATATTATTCAATCAGTTTGCTATAGCAGACCCTGAGTCAAAAAAGGATCATAATTCTTCTCAAAATAATACTACTTTAAAGGTGAAATCTTTAAACCTATCTGTTAATTTAACAGATTTACAACTCAATTATTTCACACCCAAAACCACATAATTATCTAACAATATTCAAACTTTTTTATTAAAAATCATTTAATCCCCCAAAAAATGATACCCCCTAAATACAATACGTATAAAATATTTATATTCTTTTTACTTTTCTATCAATTTACATCTGCTCAAACGGCACCTGTAGCTGTAGATGATACTTATACCACTACATCAAATACAGAACTAAGAATTGAAACTCCCGGTTTATTAAGTAATGATACTGATATAGACAATGACGAACTAGAAGTTACAGAATTTACATTAGACAGTATTAGATACGCTGCAGGAGACACAGCAAACTTAACTGATGGAACAATTACTATTAATGCAAATGGTAGTTTTGTTTTTACACCTGCTACTAATTATAATGATATCTCTCTTGCAATTAACTATGTAATTTCTGATGGCACCTATACTGCTTCTGCGAACTTGAGTATTAAAGTTAACAACCTATATGCACCGGATCCTAACAATGACAATTATTCAACAGAAACAAATGCAACACTTAATGTTGATGCACCAGGTATTTTAAGTAACGACACAGATAAAGACGACAGTTTTTTATCCATTACAAAATTTAAAATAGATACTATAAGTTATACTGCAGGCGAGAAAGCAAGTTTTACTGAAGGATCTATTACTATTAATGAAGATGGTAGTTTTTCTTTTATACCTGCTGCTAATTATAACAACAAAATTCCTACAATTAGTTATACCGTTTCAGACGGAACTTTTACAAGTACTGCTAACTTAACTGTAAAAATCATTAATTTATATCCGCCAAATGCTAAGGATGATTATGATACAGCAAACATAAACACTACTTTAAATGTAGATGCTCCTGGTGTACTTATAAATGATAGTGATCAAGATAACAACTCATTATCGATTATCAATTTTATTATAAACGGAACAACTTATACCACAGATCAAAAAGCAATTTTTGCAGGAGGTAGTATCTCTTTTAAACCAGATGGTAGCTATAGTTTTATCCCTACTAAAAATTATACAGGGAACATTCCTGTAATTAAATATATTATTTCTGATGGAACTTTTACAGATTCAGCTAATTTATATTTAACAGTAGAACATATAACCGATTTACTAGAAATAAGCTCTATATCTAGCTGTAACCAAGGCTATACAGTAGATGGAGTATATAAGATTAAATACAGTTTAACCCTTAAAAATAAAAGTACTGCAAGAGATTACCATGCAGAAAACCTTATAAAAAACATCGATTTAACAAATGATTTAAACAGCATTTACGGAAATGGATGTGTAGAACAGATAGAAGGAGTTACGGTAAATACTACTGCTGTTCAAGATTTTGTAGACAACCCATACCCTACCGAATTTAATACAGATGCTGTAAATAATAACTTTTTAAATGCTACATCAAATTCTCTTTTTAACAAAGATGCTATAGATAATTTCATTTTATACCCAAGGCAATCTATAAATATTGAATTTTGCGTAACGGTAAATCCTTTTTGTGGTGGTAGACCTAACCCTACTCCTTCTGGTTCTGGAATCGATTTTAATCATGTAGCAGAGGTAACTTCTACAATAGGAAACGACGCTAACAGTATTTTACTTGAAGATTTTCATACTACAGAAGCTATTGTGGCTGGAGGATTATATGTACCAGAACGAAATCCTAATGTAAACCCAGACGGAACTTTTGATTATAACAATAGAGTTATCTTAACAAATGAAGGTACTGCTACAGCTAATAATATTAATTATAACATGGGTTTAGGCGATTTCTTAAGCAAGGGTATTGTTTTTAGAGAGCTTAAAGTTACTCAGGTTTCTGGTCCTGATGTTACTGTTAATACTTCTTATAACGGAGGAACAAACACAAAATTACTAATGCCAAATAACTCTCTTGAACCTGGAGAAACTGTAATTTTAGAAATCTATTATTTAACAGAACCTTTCTCTTCTACTGGAATTAACAATTTTTATCAATTAAACCGTTCACAAACACAAGGAGATTTAGACGGACTAGATGAGTCAACTTCTTCTAACAACAAGAAATTCTCTTTTGTTAATTGGTCTGATGGTTTAGGAAATCATTTAGATAGATATTACCCAACAAATTCGTCTACAGCACCAGTAACATCTGCAATGCAATGCAGTTGCGCTTCTTCTAATATGGTATTGTTATTTAGTTCTGCCAATAATAATGAGAAAGCAATTTCAGAAGTTAATAAAATTCCTAATGGTATTTTAGAACATGATGAAGTTACCTTTCAACTTACCATCAAAAACAATAGTAACATTGTTCAATTAGAAAACTTAAATCTACAAGACGACTTAAATAAAATTTGTTCTGGTAATATTGTTTCTGTTACAACTCCTTTTATAGAGAACTCAACAGCAACAAAAGATCCAATATTAAACCCTAATTACAACGGAACATCAGATATCAATTTTTTTGATGGTACTTCTGGTATATTAATGCGAGGAGAAACAATTACGGTTCAATTTACAGTTGTTTTTTATGAAGACTGTATTGGCAATAACACTTCTAAATTTACTGCAACAGACCCATTAAATAAAATTATAAGCTCATCTGATTTTGTAGCTGTTAATGCCACTACAGATTCTGACAATGATGGTATTTCTAACGCTGTTGATATTGATGATGATAACGATACCATACTAGATGTTAATGAATACAACGGGTTAAATCCTTTAGATGATCATGACAACGACTTTATACCTAATTACAGAGATACCGATTTTGGTGTTGATGCTAATAACGATGGTATTGTAGATATTTTTGATTTTGATGCTGATGGAGTTCCTAATCATTTAGATTTAGATAGTGATAACGATGGAATTTTAGATATTGTAGAAGCAGGAAATAAGTCTGTAGATACAAACCGTAATGGTCGTACCAATAAACCTGTCGGTAAAAATGGACTTGATAACACTAAAGAAAACAACGATACTACCAATGCCTCTATTAATTACACTATTCCGAATACAGACACCAAGGGCAATCAAGATTTTATAGATATTGATGCAGATGGAGATGGTATTGTAGATAATATTGAAGGACAAACTACCGCTAATTACAAAGCTCCAAATGGTATTATTAATGCTTTAGGTATAGATACTGCATACCCAAATGGAATTTCTCCAACAGACACAGATCGTGATGGTAAACCTGATTATATTGATCTTAATTCTGATAATGACATTCGTGATGATGCTATTGAAGCTTGGGATTTAGATAATGATGGAATTGCAGAAACTACCCCACTAAATATAGACATTGACAATGATGGTTTAGATGATGCATATGACAATAATACTGCATTGGTAAACCCAACAAACGGTCAAGTTCCTACTGATTTCCCAAATAATGATGACCCTGATACAACCGAAAGAGATTGGAGAGAGATCATAGCCATTGTTGTACTTATTGATAATGTATCCGTAATTGAAGGAGAAGATTTAGAGTTCACAATCTTGTTAGTTAAAAAGACGGATCACTCAAAATTGATTCAAAGTGCATCACCAATTAATATTAGCTTTTCAACAGTAGATGGTACCGAAACTGCAGACACATACAACATAGCAATTGCTCCTTATGATTATAAGCAAGTAACTTCTAAAACCTTAACGATAGATCCTTTTACAGATACAAATAGGTTTACGGTAAATTCTTTAGATGACAATATTGATGAGCTAGATGAATTATTTACTTTAAAAGGTAACATAACTTCTAACAACACCATTAATACAGAAATAAGAGGGATTGGTACTCTTTTAGATGATGAAGACGCACCGTCTATTACAATGAATAACGCTATAAGTAATGAAGGTGATGATTTAGAACATAAAGTTACTTTAAGCCGCCCATCTTCTAGACCTATTTACATAGACATTCACACAACAGACGGAACTGCAATTAGTCCAGAAGATTACCAAAGTTTTTATAAATCTTTAACCATTACCGAAACCACAGATCCTAATAACGCAAATACAGAAAGCTCTTTTAGCATTCCTACTTTTATAGACAATATAAATGAACTAGATGAATTTATAAACGTTTTCGGCCTTGTTTCTTCTACTCATATTGGAGCTCAAGATTTAACTAAAACAGGTACAATTTTAGATATAAACCCAGATCCTAAAGTTATAATAGATAATGTTACTGTTATTGAAGGACGTACTTTAACTTTTACAGTTTCATTGGTAAACCCAGATACGGATGAACCAATGCAGAATTATTTACCGATTAACTTTAATTTAGAAACGGTTAATGAAACAGCAAGTGATTTAGAAGACTATAATCCGGAATTTACCGTGGCTTACATACCAGCATTTGAAACATCTATAACTCAAGATGTAAGAACCATAGATGATACTATAAATGAAGATACAGAAACAATGTTATTAGAAGTAGAAATAACAAGTACAGGTGTTTCTAACTATTCTTCAACAATTTTTGGTACTGGAACCATAAAAGACAATGACTACCCAAATCTTTTTTCACCAAATGATGATGGAAAAAGTGATGTATTTGAAATCTCTGGAATTGAAGAATATCCAAACTTTAGAATAACGATACTTGACCGTTGGGGAGGTCAAGTATTCGATTATAAAAACAATGGTAATCCAAATCCACTTTGGTGGGATGGCACCAACAACGGAAAACCTGTTACGGAAGGCATCTATTATTACTCTTTAGATTATAATGATGGTATTACAAAACCTAAACAAAGCTTTATCCAATTAATAAGATGATACAAAAAAGCCCCCAAAACAATTTAAGAATTACAGATAAAACGCTTTTTACGTGTGTCTTACTAATTATTTTCTTTAACACATTTAATTACGCACAACAGACACCACATTATACACAATACATGTATAATATGCAGGTAATAAACCCTGCATTTGTAGGTTCTAGAGCAGATCTAAGCATCTCTTTACTAGCTCGTCAACAATGGGTTGGTGTAGAAGGGGCACCAGAAACCAAAACGTTTTCCATAAACGGAAGAACAGCAGCTGGTTTAGGTTTTGGTGCAACGGTTATAAACGACAAATTAGGTTTAGCAAATAGTACTAATATAAATTTAGACGTCTCTTATACATTGCCTATATCTCGCTACGAAAGACTCTCTTTTGGTTTAAAAGGTGGCGTTACTTTTTTTAATAATAATTATGCAGGAGGTGTAACACCAGATAATGAAATATATGCTTCTACAGATGGAAGTTATCCCAATATTGGTTTTGGTGGATTGTATTACACTGAAGATTTTTTTATAGGATTATCCATTCCAAATATTTTAAAATCTAGACAATTTAAAACTTTAGAAAACCTTGATGAAAGCTTTGGAATAAGCAATCACAATTTCTTTTTAGCATCAGGATATATCTATGAGATGTCTGAAGAATTAAAATTTAAACCTTCAACGATTATAAAATACACCCCTAGTCTACCTGTTTCTGTAGATCTAAATGCTAATTTTATTTATAAAGAAATAATTGAAGCAGGTTTGTCTTACCGTTATAAAGAATCTATGAGTGCTCTGTTTGCTATAGTTGTCAATAAAAAATATAGAGTTGGATACTCTTATGATAATAGACTGGCTAATTATGGAGAGAATCTAAGCTCTCATGAAATTATAATTAGTTTTGATTTAGATTTAAAAAGAAATACACGCTGGTTGTTTCATAACCGCTGCTACTTTTAAAGCATTCCCTTTAATTTTAGACTGTTTATTGTTTACCTAGAAATAATAAAATCAGATCACAATTTGATATTCATAAAAAAACCGACTCTGTTTAGAGTCGGTTTTTACATAAATTACTTTTAAAGATATTCCTTATCAGGAATAATAAATTTTAATTTTCTGTTCCTAAGAAATTATAATTTTTAGAATAAAATAACATTTGTTCTTCAAAATCTTTAGGGTGTGTAACTTGTACATCTATAACCTTTCCATTTTCATCTACATCCGGAACTAAAACAGGGTTTACAAAACCATTATAAGGTGCAGATTTAAACTGCTCGTTTCTTTGTAAAACCTCAGCATGTATTTGTTGATCTACTTTAACACCATAGCCTTCTACCAAAGCCTTAGCAGCGTCAAAATCACCTTCAGATTTTATACGTTGCGCCTCTTTTAATAAGCTTCCAAATATTTCTCTTAACTTATCGTAATCATTTATATTAAAGTACGTTTTACCATCTCTAACAACCTTCTCTATTACATTGTCTTTTTTACCTTTTTCAAAAGCCCAAGCAGAAACCCATTGTCTGTTTACCATGTGGTCTTCTTCAATATCATCTCCTAAATTAATTCTCACCAATTGTGTCATTAATCCATTTCTAATATATCCATCATAAGCAGCCATCCCTAACTCCTTGTAATTATCTGTCAACCCTAATTCTTGTAATTTGGCATCCATTAAGTAATACAAACCAACTAAATCTGCACGACCTTCTTCCATTGTAGAAGCATAATTTTGAAGCGTTTCTTTTGGTTGCCCTATTCCTTCATTAATAACACCAGACGCATGCCCAACAACTTCATGTAAAGAAGTATGTAATTTATCTGCAATCTGACCGTATTTTTCTTCTAAACGAACTTCCTCTTCATCATTGGCAAATTCTTTTAAACGATCTGTTCCGCCTACATTATTATAAGCCCCAATAATGTTTCCTAAAGAAACAGATTTAGAACCATGTTGTTCACGAATCCAATTGTTATTCGGCAAGTTTACACCAATTGGCGTACTTGGAGATGCATCTCCAGCCTCACCTGCAACATTTACCGTTTTATAAGAAACCCCAACTACATTTTCTTTTTTATGAGAAGGATCTAACGGAGCATTATCTTCAAACCACTGTGCATTATCAGATAAAACTTTCATTTTACGAGACATGTCAAAATCTTTAATCTGAACAATCGTTTCATAAGAACCTCTGTATCCTTTTGGGTCATTGTATACTTCTATAAAACCATTTATCCAATCGATATTTCCTTCTGTAGAAGTTGCCCAAGCAACACAATACTGATCCCAAACATCTAAACTACCTGTTTTGTAATATTCTATTAATAACTCTAACGTATGTGCTTGCTTATCATTTTCTGCAACTCCTTTTGCTTTTTCTAACCAACCAATAACATTGTCTAATGCAGCGCCATACATACCACCAGATTTCCAAACTTTTTCTACCAATTTACCGTTTTCTCTAACTAATTTAGAATTTAAACCAGCCTCAATTGGTTGCTCTTTAGATCCTTTATAAGCTGTTTTATAGAATTCAGCAACATCTTTGTCGGTAATATCTGGTCCATAAAAATTAATTGCTGATGACAAGATATTGTCAACTCCAGATTTCTTATTTACTTTTTTATTATCAGCATCATTAAATAAAATTTCAATTATTTCTGATGACAATTCTGTGTTTGAGTTTTTTAATAAATCCTCTGTAAAATATTCTTTTGTAAATGCTGGTTTTAATTTATCATTAGAATAATGATGATGAATACCATTAGAAAACCAAACTCTTTTTAGAAAGGTTTTAAACGATTTAAAATTATCATTTTCTCTATCTCCTTTATAATTTTCGTTGATACTTTCTAACGCTTTTCTAATACTTAAATTATAGCGATAGTTTTGATCCCACATAATATCTCTACCAGACAAACCTGCTTGAGTTAAGTAATAAACAAGTTCTTTTTCTTTTAAAGTAAGTTCTTCAAATCCTGGGATTTTATAACGCAGTACTTTAACATCTGCAAATTGCTCTACAAAATGGTTAAATTCAGTGGCTACTTTTTCATTTTCTTTTTCGGTTTCTTTTTTTGGTTCCGCAGTACAAGAAGCCAATAATACAGCTACTGAACAACCAAAAATCATCTGTTTTATATTCATTTTATTAAATTTATAATTGATGTATAAAGGTACAAATTTTAAGCGCGTATACTTCGTATATTTTTAAGCCTACTCCAAGTTATCTTATGTCTTTGAGTATAAATCACAAAGCAACCAATATCTAATAAAAAGTAAAATAAACTAATACCACTTGGCGGGTTATTACTTGGTAAAAACTCAAAAACTTCAAACCCTATACTTGGCCATCTCCAGCATCCAAAAGCAGTACCGCCAATTTCTAGAATTGCTACTAAAATATACATGGCATAGAAAAACAACCTATCCTTAGGCCTTTTCCATAGTAATAGAAAAACACCTATTGTCATTACAAAACCAAAAACATCTGAAAAGAAAACAAGATATGTAGTTGCAAAAATTGCAATTACAATTGCAAACAATTGCTCAATAGCTTTATTGTATTTTTTTACAACTGATGCCTTACTAAACATTAAAATTCTACCGTACAAAGCGGCATGACCAATGGGTACGTAAAACGGCACATTCTCTAATCTATAAGTATACATACTTAATGCTCTAGAAAAAAGATATTCTCCTCCAAAACCCAAAATTACAGCATAAATCATTAGTTCTTTTACTCTTGGAGTAGATCTAAAGTACATTTTAAAAAAACCTGCTAACATTAAAATATTAATTAATAGCTGCGAGCTTGTTACGTTTTCTGCAAAATAAATACTATCAAAAAACAAGACGAAAACAAAAAAAATAAAACGACCAATTTCTCTGTTAAAAATAGAAATTATTTTTTTTAAATCATCTTTGGGTATTTCAAATACATTCATTCTTATAAATATTTAAAACAATCTGTAGTGTGGTCATTTACCATACCAACAGCTTGCATATATGCATACATTACAGTAGATCCTACAAATTTAAAACCTCTCTTTTTTAAGTCCTTAGAAATTTTATCTGATAGCGCTGTTGTTGCAGGTACTTCCTCTCTTTTATTAAACTTATTAATAATTGGTTTGTTATTAACGTAAGACCAAATAAATTTAGAAAAAGAACCAAACTCCTTTTGAATATCTATAAATAATTGTGCATTTGTAATGGCACTTTTAATTTTTAGCTTATTTCTAATAATGCCACTATCTAATAATAAAGATTCATATTTACTTTCGGAATAAGTTGCAATTTTATTATAATCGAATTGATCAAAAGCAACTCTAAAATTTTCTCTTTTGTTTAAAATTGTAATCCAACTTAAACCTGCTTGAAAGGTTTCTAGGATTAAAAATTCAAATAAAACACCATCATCATAGACAGGTGTTCCCCACTCTTCATCATGATATTTTTTATACAAGTCACTGTCTGTTACCCAAAAACATCTTTGTTTCATCCTTTTTTATTAAGGTTGAAAATTAATGTTAAATCAATTAAAAACCAACCTATTTTAGAATATTTTTCGGAACTTTACTTTAAATAAAACAATTGATTATGAAACTATTAAAACAACTTCTTGTACTTTTTTCTTTTGGATTGTTTGTGTATGCTTGTGGTTCATCACCCATAAAAAAGAATACAACTACAGAAGAAAAACCTGTTGTTATTGCGAATGAAAGTTTAGAATACGAAGTAATTATTATAGACCCTGGTTTTAATGCCTTTTTAGAGTCCATAGCTAAACCAGAAGGTTATTATTCTCAAAACTACCTAGAGGCTAGAAATAGAACTTGGGTTTTAGAATGGAATAATAGAGCTAGAAACCCTATTCAATTCAACACAAATATCTATGAAAACATCGTTGACTACCAATCTACTACTGATTACGGTTACGACGTAAACTATAAATTATTTAATTACTTTTTATTTGCCCAACAAAAGTATAAAATGAATTTAGGGGGAGGTTTTTCTAGTAGAATTAGATAGTTTTCTTTGAATATCTTACAAAACTAAAATCAAATTTATTCTTTTCGTCTGCTTCTAAATCTTCTCTTGCTGTTTCTTTCCAAGTTTTTAAATCTATCTCTGGAAAAAAAACATCTGCTTCAAATTCATGATGCACTTGTGTAATATCTAACCTATCTACCAAGTCTTTCTCTATGCTTTCTTTATAAATTTGTGCGCCACCAATTATAAAAACATCATCTTTATTTTCTACCATTTCTATGGCTTCTTCAATACTATTGGCTATTAAACACCCTTCTTTAAAATAATTTTTATTTCGGGTTATTATAATAGTAGTTCTATTAGGTAATGGTTTACCTATAGACTCAAAAGTATTTCTGCCCATTAAAATGTGATGTCCGGTAGTAACTTTTTTAAACCTTTTTAAATCTGCTGGTAAATGCCAAATTAAATCATTATCCTTTCCTAAAGCATTATTCTTTGCAATTGCTGCTATAATTGTAATCATAGAATCCTAAAATTTTAACAAAATTAGAATATTTCTACTAAGATTTGACGTTTTAAGGGCACTTTAAATCAAAATAGCACACTTACGAATACGTTTTCGAACTGAAAACACTGAAAATCAAGCAGAAACAAATATGCTTTATTTTATATAAACAATAAATTTAATTCCCTTTCATTTTGAATTATCAATATTTTATATAGCCATTTTACATAACTGATAATTCTTTTATTTTCTTACAAAATAATGATGTTTATAACCAAGTAGTTACATATTTTTACTTAAAATTTTTGAATAGAATAATTATGGCAATTAAAAAACAATTTTTAAAAAGCAAACCAGTTTGTAAAGTAACTTTTACTGTACCTGCTGAAGAAGCTAAAAAAGTAGTGGTAGTAGGATGCTTTAATGAGTGGAATGAAAAATCGGCTCCTTTAAAGAAATTGAAAAATGGTTCTTTTAAAGGTACTTTAGATTTAGAATCTGGAAAATCTTATGAGTTTAAATACTTAATAGATGGTACATATACAAACGAACAAGAAGCAGATGGACTTGCTTGGAACGACTTTGCAGGAGCAGAAAATAGCGTGTTAAATTTATAATAACAACGTTATTGATATATAAAAAAAGAGCTTCCAATTAATTTTGAAAGCTCTTTTTTGTTTTAATTTCTATGAGTTGTTTTAACCAACAACCTCTACCTAAAGGCACCAGGTATGCTTGCAATACAACTATTTTTCATTTGAAGCAAGCCTCCGGAAATTGAATCTTTGGCTATCGCCCTGCGATTAAACCGCAACTTTTCCTTTAATATGTGGATGTGGGTTATAATCTACCAACTCAAAATCTTCGAAAGTAAAATCTTCGATATTTCTTATAGCTGGGTTCATTTTCATTTTTGGTAAAGGTCTAATATCTCTAGCCAACTGAACTTCAAATTGTTCTTTATGGTTATTATAGATATGAGCATCTCCAAAAGTATGAATAAATTCGCCTGCCTCATAACCACAAACTTGTGCAATCATCATAGTAAATAATGCATAAGATGCAATATTAAAAGGTACTCCTAAAAAGATGTCTGCACTTCTTTGATATAGCTGGCAAGATAACTTACCATCTGCTACATAAAATTGAAAAAAAGCATGACAGGGAGGTAATGCTGCTTTGCCATTGGCTACATTTTCTGAAAAAGATACCGAAGTATCTGGTAATACAGAAGGATTCCAAGCAGAAACCAACATTCTTCTTGAGTTTGGATCGGTCTTTAAAGACGTTATTACATCTTTTAATTGATCTACTTCATCACTATTCCAATTACGCCATTGATGTCCGTAAACAGGACCTAAATCTCCATTTTCGTCTGCCCAATCATTCCAGATTCTTACACCGTTTTCTTGTAAATATTTAATATTTGTATCACCTTTTATAAACCAAAGCAATTCATAAATAATAGATTTTAAATGTAGTTTCTTGGTAGTAACCATTGGGAAACCTTCACTTAAATCAAAACGCATTTGGTACCCAAAAACACTTTTGGTTCCAGTACCTGTTCTATCTCCTTTTTCGTTTCCGTTTTCTAAAACGTGTTTTACTAAATCGTGATATTGTTTCATTTAGTTGTGTAATCTTTTAATTATGTAATTGTTTATTAAGGTACATGTAAAGGTTTAAACAAACATTTACACGCTTACACTTTTATTTTTATCCTATAATCATACCTGCAATTGTTGCAGACATTAAAGAAGCAATAGTACCTCCAATTAAAGCTTTAATTCCAAATTCTGACAAAACTTTACGTTGTCCAGGAGCTAAAGAACCAATACCTCCTATCTGTATACCAATAGACGCAAAATTTGCAAATCCACACAACATGTATGTTGCCATAATTATAGATTTGTTATATGTTAAATGCGTTGCACTTGCAACATTTTTTAGTTCTGCTAACTGAATATAACCTACAAATTCACTTGCAGCCAATTTTATACCCAACAACTGCCCCATTAAAGCCATGTCTTCTTTAGCAACACCAATAAGCCACATTAAAGGAGCAAATATATATCCTAAAATAAACTCTAAAGAAAGACCGTCGTAAAGCGTGTTATTTGCGATAAGTTCATTAACCGAAGTACAGCGCCATTCTAAGCTTAAAAATTCTATTGTAAAACCATCAAAAGATGCAACGGCTCCTAAAATACCATTTAACATCGCAATGATAGCTACAAAAACTAAAAGCATCGCTCCTACATTTACGGCTAAACGCAAACCTTCTGTGGTTCCGTTAGCAATAGCATCTAAAATATTAGCGCCTATTTTTTCTTGAGAAACGGTAACGTCAGAATTTACTTCTTCTGTTTGTGGATATAATATTTTAGAGATTACAATAGCACCAGGTGCTGCCATAACAGAAGCTGCTAATAAATGTTTAGCAAATACTAATTCTAATTCTTTATCTCCACCACCTAAAAAGCCAATGTAAGCAGCCAATACAGCACCTGCAACGGTTGCCATACCACCAATCATTACCAATAACATTTCCGACTTATTCATTTTCTCTAAATAAGCTTTAATTAGAAGTGGCGCTTCGGTTTGTCCTAAAAAGATATTACCAGCTACAGAAAGACTTTCCATACCTGAAATTCCTAAAAATTTAGACAATACAATTGCTAAAACTTTTACAACTTTTTGAATTATTCCCAAATAAAACAATAAAGAAGTTAATGCAGAAAAGAATATAATTGTTGGTAATACTTGAAAAGCAAAGATGTAACCAAACTTATTCATATCTCCTACAATACCAGCAAATAAGAACTCACTACCTGCTTTTGTATAAGCTAATATTTCTATAAATATACCTCCTACAAATTCAAATATAGATTGTATAAATTCAACTTTTAAAACTCCAATAGCAATTAATAATTGCAATCCTAAACCAATAGCTACTTTTTTCCAATCTATTGCTTTTTTATTTGCACTAAATAAGAAAGCTATTAAAATTAATGAAAACATTCCTAAAATTCCTCGCCATAAACTCTGAAAAGAAAAACCTTGACTAGGTATAATTTCTGTTACAGCAGAAACTGTTTCTGTACTTTGAGAAAAAACTGAGATTGACAACAAACAGAAAACAGCAATAAATATTTTTTTCATAATGTGTAATTATAATATTAAGAGCGTTTACTAATTTCGTCTCTAATTTTTGCAGCTAATTCGTAGTTTTCATCAGAAACTGCAGTATTTAATTGGTCATGAAGTTCTTCTAAACTAACGTCAGAAAAAGAAGACTCCTTTTTAAGGATTAACGTATCTATATCAATAACGTCTTCTTCAGATTCTGGTGTATCTTCAATTCCAAATTCTTCTTCTATCTTAAGAAAAATACCTGCTTTTTCTAAAATATTTTCATAAGTATATATTGGAGCTTGAAAACGAACTGCTATTGCAATTGCGTCTGAAGTTCTTGCGTCTAAAACTTCTTCTACGCCGTCTTTTTCGCAAACTAAGCTAGAAAAAAATACTCCATCTACTAATTTATGGATAATTACCTCTTTTACTGTGACAGAAAAGCGGTCTGAAAATGTTTTAAAGAGATCGTGTGTAAGTGGTCTTGGAGGTTTAATTTCTGTTTCTAAAGCAATTGCAATAGATTGTGCTTCGAAGGCTCCAATAATAATAGGTAAAGTTCTCGTTCCTTCCATCTCACTCAAAACCAATGCATAAGCACCACTCTGAGTTTGACTGTAAGAAATACCCTTTATAGTTAATTGTATTAAACTCATAAATTTATTTACGTAAAACTAAAATATATTTGCAAAACTTTTTGAAGTCATTTTTACAAACTTTTAGAGGGGCACAATTTAATAAAAATAATAGGTTAATGCTGATATTTCTCAAAAAAGTGAGTTTTACTCTTGCGTGAAGGATTGAAGCACCTGTTTGAGCTCTTTTTATTTTTCTTTTAAAATAAAAAAGCGAGTGCCTTTCGTCTGGCTCAAGATAAACTCCAAGCCTGACGAAATTATTTTGACTTTGATAAAAGTTGATAAAAAAACTTATCAAAATTTTACTTCTGATAAGTTTCTAATATTTCACTTTAAATAATTTGGGCACGCCCAAAAAATAATTCTTTATAATTAAGACGCTTTAAAAGCTTTTAATTTTTCTATTAATTTGGGTACTACTTCAAAAGCATCACCAACAATCCCATAATCTGCTGCTTTAAAAAACGGTGCTTCTGGGTCTGTATTTATAACTACTTTTACTTTTGATGCGTTAATACCTGCTAAATGCTGAATTGCTCCAGAAATACCAATGGCAATATATAAATTAGATGCAACTGGCTTACCAGTTTGTCCTACATGTTCTGCATGTGGACGCCATCCTAAATCTGAAACTGGTTTAGAACAAGCTGTTGCAGCGCCTAAAACACTTGCTAATTCTTCTACCATCCCCCAATTTTCTGGTCCTTTTAAACCTCTACCTGCAGAGACAACAATTTCTGCATCTGCAATAGTTACTTTACCAGTAACTCTTTCTATTTTTTCCGATTTTACTCCTGATTCAACTATTGTAGCTTCAAAAGTTTCTGTGCTTCCTGCCACTTCATTTTCATGAACACCATAAGAATTTTTGGCAACTCCTATAACTTTATGCTCTGTAGAAATTACAGTATTTGAAAATGCTTTGTTAGAAAATGTTTTTCTTTTTACTGTAAACGGACTCGTACTTGAAGGTACATCTACTACGTTAGAAACACAACCTGCTTCTAAGTTTACTGCAATAATTGGAGCTAGATACAAACCATCTGTACTAGAATCTACAACTACAACAGTGGCACTTTGTGCTTTTGCAACTTCTGTAATTACAGCTGCATATTGTTTTGCATTAAAAGTTTGTAAAGAATCATTAGAAACTGAAACTACTTTCTCTGCTCCGTACGTATATAATTCTGATGAATCGCTTGCGTTTATTGTGAGTGCAACAACATTAGTACCTAATTGTTCTGCAACCTTTTTTCCATATGAAACTACTTCTAAAGCAGTTTTCTTAAATTTTCCTTCCGATGAATCGGCAAAAACTAAAACAGACATATATTTATTTTTTTTTAAAAATTGTGTAAATGTGTAGTTGTTTACTGTGTAATTGCTGGGTAATCGTTATAACGATTACACGATTCAACAATTCACCAATTACACTCTCTTATATTACTTTTGCTTCGTTATGCAATAAGCTAATTAACTCATCTACATTATCTGCATCTACTAATTTTACAGTTCCTTTTGCTGGTAGTTTTTCAAAAGATTGAATACTTGTTGACGCTTCATTACTAACTGGCTCTACTACTTCTAATGGTTTTTTACGTGCCATCATAATTCCACGCATATTTGGTATGCGTAAATCTTTTTCTTCTACCACTCCTTTTTGTCCACCAATTACTAAAGGTAAACTTGTAGATAAAGTTTCGTTTCCTCCATCTATTTCTCTAGTTGCAGTAACAGAAGTACCCTCTACTTCTAAACCAACACAACCATTTATAAAATTAAAATCGGTTAACGTAGCTAACATTCCTGGAACCATTTGACCATTATAGTCTGCAGATTCTTTTCCTGCCAATACTAAATCATATTCGCCATTTTTAACTACTGCTGCCAATTCTTTTGCTACTTGAAATCCGTCTGTTGGGTTTACATTTACACGTATTGCATTATCGGCTCCTATTGCTAAAGCTTTACGCAATGTAGGTTCCGTTTCGGGACCACCAACATTTACAATTGTTACAGAAGCACCTTGTTTTTCTTTAAACCACATGGCTCTTGTTAAACAAAATTCATCGTAAGGATTAATAACAAACTGTACTCCATTTGTATCAAATTTCGTATCGTTTTCTGTAAAATTAATCTTAGACGTGGTATCTGGAACATGACTAATACAAACCAATATTTTCATAAAATTCTATTTTTATACTTTTTATCTGCAACGAAAATACGTAATTTTTTAAAAAAATACTATGCATGCATAGTATTTTTTTCAATTATTTAACTTTTTCACATTAAGAAGATACATTTATTTAATAAAATGTAAAAAAAGTATGTTCTTTACAGTTAAAATAAAATTAATAGTAAAATAAAATTTCAAAAAAATATCAGCGCTCTAGTTTCAAATCAAAAAAGAATAAATTGGATTGACCAAATTAAAGGTTTTGGTATCATTCTAGTTGTTTATGGACATAATTTCCCTGTAATCGAAAATTATATTTATAGTTTTCACATGCGTTTATTTTTTTTAATTGCAGGCGTTTTTCATCCTAAGAAATCTAATTTCGAAATCGTTAAAAAAAGGGCTCAACAACTTTTAGTACCATACTTTCTCTGGAGTTTTATACTTTTTTTCTTTTGGTTCTTTTTAGGTAGAAAATATGGAGAATCAGCTGCTTTAGAACTATCTCCAATTAAAAATTTTATAGGTATTTTTTATGCTCAAGGAGACATTGACTATATGAATTGGGGAATTCCAATGTGGTTTTTACCATCCATTTTTTTAACTTTTCTTATTTTTTGGTTGATAAAAAAATTCATCCAAAACAAAAAAAATCAATTCCTAGTCATAACTATTAGTGTATTTATAGGTTTTTTAATTCCTAGATTCACAAACATAAACCTGATCTGGAGCTTAGACGTATCTTTAGTTTCTTTAATTTTTTACACCTTTGGCTATTACAGTAAAAACTATTTATTTTTTAATAAATGGAAAGGAGAAATAACAGCTCTTTTTATTTTAGGTATACTTCATTTAATTTTTTCTTTATTCTTTCTGCAAGAAGTAGACATGTATAGATCTAAATATGGCAATGAGTTTTTATTTATTATAAATGCACTTGTAGGAGTTCTCTTTTGATGTAACCTTTTTAAAGTGTTACCTATTTTTAAATTCTTATCCTTTTTCGGAAAAAATACCATACCAATTTTAGCAATGCAAGTAAGATCTTTAACTTTTATAAAACTAGTGATCGTTTTAACTATAGGATCTAGTGTTTTTAACTTTACAGAACTAGAAAAAATAGTCTTAGTCCTTTTTCAACTATTATTAATGTTTCCTGTTTTATTATTAATCAACAAATATGTACCCTTTTTAAATGGAAAAAATAAAAGTATATAAAAAAGAAATTCAGTTTCATTTACTACTAAATATCTTTGTAGCTCTATTTATAACGATTGCCTGTTATGTTCATGTACCTTTCGGTACTGTAAAAGCATTTTTTATCTACGTAATACATTTTCTGTTACTTCAGTTTTCTGTATTTGGTTTTATATATATTTTAAGTTTATTTAAAAGAGTATTTATCCTACTTTTTCCTATTCTATTTTTAATATGTGCTTGCTTATCATTTTGGGTGTACACACAAGATATTAGTATCGATTTTGGTATGATTCAAGCCATTTCTGAAACCAATTTAGATATTGCCGTAGATGTATTTAGTTGGCTGTTTTTAGGCTATATACTGCTTGCTATGCTTGCTGTATTTATCATTTTAAAAACATTTACAAAACTTGAAAAGAACACTATAAAATCGCCTTTATTTATTTTATCTATACTTGGAATAATCACATTTTTTATGGTTGAAAATTATCGTTTTGGCGCTCTTAAACGAAGATTACCGTACTCAGCATTTTTTAGTGTGAAACAATATCTAGCAAAAACAGATTTAATTTTAGAAGATGTAGATAAACATGTTGTGAGTTCTCAAGACGACCTACATATTGTTTTTGTTCTTGGGGAATCGGTAAGAGCAGATCACCTTTCTTTAAATGGATATAACCGGAAAACAACTCCTTTATTAGAGCATCAGAAAAATATAATTAGCTACAAAGATGTCTATACTCCTTTAACTTACACCGCTATTAGTGTACCACAAATTCTAACAGATAAATCTATTACAGACACTTTAAACACCGCAACAAGTTTGTATAGTGTACTTAACAAAGCAGCTTTTAAAACAGAGTGGATTGGAAATCAATCTTTAGAAAAAAGCTACGAAGACATTGTGAACACCAATGATAAAATACAAATTATAGATAAATTCCATTCCGTTTTAAGCTTTAAAAAAGAAAAGGATTTAGAAATATTAAATAACATAGATCTTACTAAAAATTTTAAAGGAAATAAAATAACAACCCTTCACATGATAGGCAGTCATTGGTACTACAATAGCAGGTTTGATGAAAATTCTACCGTTTACCAACCAATAGTAACCAGTAAATATGTAGGATCTTCCTCTAAAACAGCACTTATAAATTCTTACGATAATACCATTTTATATTTAGATTCTTTTTTAAATAAAATTATCGAAGATTTAAAAAAGTCTTCTAAGAATACCATATTAATTTACCTATCAGACCATGGAGAAATTTTAGGTGAGGACGGTAAATGGTTTCATGCTCAAAAACATAAAGCCTCTGAAAACCCTGCCATGTTGGTCTGGTATTCTGAAAATTTTAAACAAAAAAATCCTAAAAAAGTAGAAAATCTTAATTTAAACAAAAACAATTCAATCTCCACAGATTTCCTATTTCACAGCATCCTTGATCTGTCTGATATAAAGGAATTTAAGCATACAAAGTCTCTTAGTATTTTCAATTAAAAATTAAAATATTAGAGATGAAAATAATTCATCTAATTATTTATTTTTTTTTGAGTATTTTTATTCTCATAATTCCTTACTTTTGCAATTGAAATTACTAATTACAATTAATACTAGATGAAAACAGTTCAATTCAGAGAGGCAATTTGTGAAGCCATGAGTGAAGAAATGCGCAGAGATGAAAGCATTTATTTAATGGGTGAAGAAGTTGCAGAATATAATGGTGCCTACAAGGCATCTAAAGGTATGTTAGATGAGTTTGGTGCTAAACGTGTTATAGACACACCTATTGCTGAGCTTGGTTTTGCTGGGGTTGCAGTTGGTTCTGCAATGAATGGTCTTAGACCAATTGTAGAGTATATGACTTTTAACTTCTCTTTGGTTGGTATTGATCAAATTATAAATAATGCTGCAAAAATTAGACAAATGTCTGGTGGACAGTTTAATTGCCCAATTGTATTTAGAGGACCTACAGGTTCTGCTGGTCAATTAGGCGCAACTCACTCACAAGCATTTGAAAACTGGTTTGCAAACACTCCTGGTTTAAAGGTTATTGTACCTTCTAACCCTTATGATGCAAAAGGTTTATTAAAAGCTGCTATTAGAGATGACGATCCGGTTATTTTTATGGAGTCTGAGCAAATGTATGGTGATAAAATGGAAATTCCAGAAGGAGAATACATTATCCCTATTGGAGTTGCAGACATTAAAAGAGCAGGAACAGATGTAACAATCGTTTCTTTCGGAAAAATTATTAAAGAAGCTTATAAAGCTGCTGACGAATTAGCAAAAGAAAATATTTCTTGTGAAATTATTGATTTAAGAACAGTACGTCCAATGGATCATGCTGCCATTTTAACATCAGTAAAAAAGACAAATAGATTAGTTATTTTAGAAGAATCTTGGCCATTTGCTAGTATTTCTACAGAAATAACTTATAGAATACAAGAAGAAGCATTCGATTATTTAGATGCTCCTATTAAAAGAATTACTACTGCAGATACTCCTGCTCCTTATTCTCCTGTTTTATTTGAGAAATGGATACCAAATTATAACGATGTTATAAAAGCGGTAAAAGAAGTGATGTATAAAAAATAAAAAGAACTTCAATAAATTCTTAAAAAAGGCTAATAAATATATTTTATTAGTCTTTTTTTTTATTTGTATAAATTCAAAAAAACACTTCTACACTATCTAAATCTCACGTATTTTCTACTTTTAAATACTACATCAATCAAAATATCTTTTTTTTAGTAAGGACGTAAATAATACACCGACTAGGAAATAATTATTTGAAGATTACGTTATCTAATTCACAAAAAAACAACAAGAATTATTCTTACTAATGAAAATAAAATTCGCTTTAATTTATTCTCTATTATTTTCTATCTCTTTATTAGCACAAACAAAAGTAAAGGGAATTATAACAGACGCAGACAACACACCTCTTCCTTATTGTAGTATCCAATTTAAGGGTTCTATAGAAGGAACCACTAGTGATGAAAATGGTGGTTTTTATTTTGAATCTAAAGAAACTTGGAAAGAAATAGAAGTATCTTTTATTGGTTATAAAACACTAATAGTGCCTTTAGAACACAGAATTAGCTATAACTTAAAAATTACACTTGAAGAAGAAACAGATGCTTTAGATGAAATTATAATAGCAACTGGTAAACAACCAAAAAAGAACAATCCTGCAATAGACATTCTTAGAAAAATTTGGGCTCAAAAACGTAAAAATGGTTTAACCCATTTTAATCAGTATACCTATAAGAAATACCAAAAGGTAGAATTTGATTTAAATACTATTGATGAAAAATTAAAAGAGAAAAAAATATTTAAAGGATTAGAGTTTGTTTTTAAAGATGTAGATACCTCTAGTATAACCGGAAAAACTTTTTTACCAGTTTTTTTAAATGAAAACCTTACACACGTATATGGAGACAATACTTTAAAGAAAGAAAAAGAAGTTTTAATTGCAAACCAAAACTCTGGTTTTAGTAAAGATCAACAGCTTATAGATTATGTAGATGATTTATATGCTGAATATGATATTTATGATAATTATTTAAAAATCTTCGATAAAAGCTTTGTAAGTCCATTGTCTAAAACAGGAATCAACAACTATAATTATGTTTTAGCAGACAGCTCTTTTATAGGTAAGAAATGGTGTTATAATATTATTTACTATCCTAGAAGACAAAACGAACTTACTTTTAAAGGTAATTTTTGGGTAAATGATTCCACATTTGCTGTAAAAGAAATTAATTTACAAGTAGTAAAAAATGCCAATATAAACTGGGTTAAAGATGTGTATATAGAGCAAGAGTTTGAATTGTTAAATGATTCTATTTTTGTATTAAAAAGAGACTACCTATTATCTGATTTTTCACTTAGTAAAAAAGATAAATCAAGAGGAATTTATGGTAAAAAGACAACCATTTATAAAGATTACGTTTTTAATAAACCGCTAAAAGATGACAGCTTTTATGATAAAAAAGTTTTTCCCCCTAACAACGACTCCATTTATAGTAAATCTAGAGAGTTTTGGGACAATAATAGGTTAGAAGAACTCAACAAAAATGAAAAAGGTATTTATAAATTAATAGATACCTTAAAAACGGTTAAAAAGTTTAAAAACATTAACAAAGCTGTTCAGACTTCGTACTCTGGATACTTTGAAATTGAATCCTTAAACATAGATTATGGCCCTATTTTTTCTACTTTTGGCTATAATGATGTAGAAGGATTGCGAGTAAGAGTCGGGGCAAGAACTTATAAATCTTCTAATGATTTATTTAGACTAGAAGCCTATACTGCTTATGGTTTAAAGGATAAAAATTTAAAATATGGTTTTCAGGCAAAATGGCTTCTAAATGAAAAAAATAGATTCATAATTACTGGTGGAAAGAAAAATGATATAGAACAAATTGGAGCTACTTTAACTGCCAATACAGATGTTTTAGGGAGAAGTGATGGCTCTTCATCGTTAATAAGCACTGGTACCAATGATAAACTAACAAACATTAATATTACTACGCTAACAGGAGAAATAGAACCAGCACCAAATTTAATATTAAAGCTTTCTGCAAATTATAAAACACTAAGTTCAGCTTCAAATAGTTTTAGTTTAGACTATAATGATCTTACTGCCACATCGGGTATTTCATCTAACATAAGACAATTAGAAACCGTATTTTCTATGGGCTATTACCCTAAACGAAAAATGTCTGGTTTCGGAGTACAGAGAGAGCCTGCAAATACAAACTACACAAAATACTTTACTCAAATAACAAGAGGAACTAAAGATATTTTTGGTAGTGATTTCGATTATACTAAAGTGCAGCTTTCTTTATTTAAATTATGGGAAATTGGCGGTCTAGGAAGGTTAAAAACTTCTTTAGAAATGGGACAAACTTTTGGGGAAGTTCCTTTAGGCTTATTAAGTGTTGCTCCAGGAAATCAAACTTATTTTATGTTTAATAATACCTTTAACCTATTAAATTTCTACGAATTTGTAACAGATAAATATGCTTCCTTTCATTTAGAGCATAATTTTAATGGTAGAATTTTTTCTAGAATTCCGTTGTTAAAAAAGACAAAATTAAGAACTGTAATAGGTTTTAAAACCTTTTTAGGAGATATCTCTGACAAAAACGTTGCACTAAATACAACTGGTAATAGTTTTGAAATACCCTTAACTGCTCCCAATCAAGAACCTTATTATGAATATAGTATTGGTGTTGCTAATATTTTTAAGGTATTACGAGTAGATTTTAACTTTAGAGGAAACTACTTTGATAATTCAGAAGCAAGAAAATTTGGAGTAACGGCAGGGTTGCTATTTAATTTTTAAAATAAGATATTGAAGCGTTTTAAGAACCAAATCGAAATCCTTTGCGTAAATTTATGCCCTCAAAACTAAAATAAAATTTAATTTATAACTATTTTTGTGTAAAACCAAAAAATGAAAGAACCTAAGACAATGAGTAAAGAAACGAAAAAACCAGTAACTTTTGACGTACTGATAGAAATACCAAAAGGAAGTAGAAATAAATATGAGTATGATTTTACTTTACATAAAATTAGATTCGATAGAATGCTTTTTTCTTCTATGATGTACCCAGGTGATTACGGATTTATTCCTGAAACTTTAGCGTTAGACTCAGATCCATTAGATGTATTAGTTTTAGGTCATCAACCAACCTACCCAATGGTTGTTATGGAAGTTAGACCTATTGGAGTTTTCTATATGACGGATGAAAAAGGTCCTGATGAAAAAATAATTTGTGTACCTGTTTCTGATCCTATTTGGAGTAACAAAGAAGATATTGCAGATTTAAATCCTCACAGATTAAAAGAAATAGAACATTTCTTTCAAGTTTATAAAGACTTAGAAAAGAAAAAAGTTGATACTGGTGGTTGGGGAGATGCTGCTGCTGCAATTAAAATTTATGATGAATGTGTTAAACGTTATGACGATAGCGAACACAAGAAAAAAAGAACATTTACTATCTAAGTAAATTTCAATAAAAGCAAAAAGCACCTTAAAAATTAAGGTGCTTTTTTTTGTTTAAAACTTAAAAAATCAACACTCTTTATATCGATTATAGTTATCAAAAAAAACATGATAATATTAAAATTCAATAGGATTTACCAACAAAACTGACATAAGTCATAGTATAGATAATATAAAATAAACGGGTATTAAATATATAATCTTTAATTTATGTAGACTTTTTTTTATTAATTTAATTTAACTATTTTTAACAATGTTAAAAAAATATAACTTAAATTAACTAGATAATATGGAAATAATCGTAAAATTTCTACCACTATTTGGTGTGGTAGCATTGCTCTTCGTTTTTCTAAAAAGCGGTTGGGTTTCAAAACAAGAGGTTGGTGATGAAAAAATGTCTCGAATTGCAAAAAACATTGCAGATGGAGCAATGGCATTCTTAAAAGCTGAATATAAAGTTTTAGCAATTTTTGTAATTGCTGTAGCCATCTTACTTTTCTTTAAAGGAAATACAGAAGTAGGCTCTAATGGAATGGTTGCAGTCTCTTTCATTATTGGAGCAATTTGTTCTGCTTTAGCAGGTTTTATCGGAATGAAAGTAGCAACCAAAGCAAATGTTAGAACAACACAAGCAGCAAAAACCTCATTAGGTAGAGCATTAGAAGTCGCTTTTGCAGGAGGTGCAGTAATGGGTTTAGGAGTTGTTGGTTTAGGAATTTTAGGATTAAGTAGCTTGTTTATGCTGTACCAATCGATGTGGCCTGGAGCAGAGAACTTAACATTAGTATTAAATGTATTATCTGGTTTTTCATTAGGTGCGTCTTCAATTGCATTATTTGCACGTGTTGGTGGTGGTATATACACAAAAGCCGCAGATGTTGGAGCAGATTTAGTTGGTAAGGTAGAAGCTGGTATTCCAGAAGATCATCCTTTAAACCCTGCAACTATTGCAGATAATGTAGGTGATAATGTAGGTGATGTTGCTGGTATGGGAGCAGATTTATTTGAATCTTATGTTGGTTCTATTATTGGTACAATGGTTTTAGGTGCTTTTATTTTAACACCTGATTTTGATGGTCTAGGAGCAGTTTATTTACCGCTAGTTCTTGGAGCTGTAGGAATTTTGATGTCTATTTTAGGTACATTTTTTGTAAAAGTAAGAGATGGTGGAAATCCGCAAACAGCTTTAAATATTGGAGAATTTGGTTCGGCAGGTTTAATGGTTGTGGCTTCCTATTTTATAATCACAGCTTTAATTCCAGAATCTATAGAAGGTTTACCTTTTGGAGCAATGGGTGTTTTTAAAGCAACAATAGCTGGTTTAGTAGCTGGCTTAGGTGTAGGAAAAATAACAGAATATTATACCGCTACAGGTAAAAAACCTGTAATGTCTATTGTAGCGCAATCGGAAACTGGAGCAGCAACAAACATTATTGCTGGTTTAGGTGTGGGGATGATGTCTACAATGATTCCTATTCTTTTAATTGCTGCTGCAATTATAGTATCTCACTATTATGCAGGTTTATACGGTATTGCTATTGCAGCAGTAGGTATGTTAGCCAATACAGGTATTCAATTAGCAGTAGATGCATACGGACCAATTTGTGATAATGCAGGTGGAATTGCTGAAATGGCAGAATTACCTCATGAAGTAAGAGAACGTACAGATAAATTAGATGCCGTTGGTAACACAACTGCCGCGGTTGGTAAAGGATTTGCAATTGCTTCTGCTGCCTTAACCGCTTTGGCTTTATTTGCTGCTTTTATGAAAACAGCAAATGTTGTTGCTATTGATGTTTCTCAACCTCAAATTATGGCTGGTTTACTTGTTGGAGGAATGTTACCTTTTGTATTTTCGGCTTTATCTATGAATGCAGTGGGTAGAGCAGCAATGGCTATGATTGAGGAAGTTCGTCGTCAGTTTAGAGATATTCCAAAGTTAAAAGCTGCCTTAGAAGTAATGCGTAAGTACGATTCTGATATGACAAAAGCTTCTAAAGAAGATAGAGCTATTTTTGATGCTGCAGATGGTGTAGCAGATTATGGAAAATGTATTGATATCTCTACAAAAGCATCCATAAGAGAAATGGTATTACCAGGTTTATTAGCAATCGTGGTACCTGTAGCTGTTGGTTTTATTGGTGGCGCAGAAATGTTAGGTGGTTTATTGGCAGGTGTTACAACTTGTGGTGTTTTAATGGCAATCTTTCAATCTAACGCAGGTGGTGCTTGGGACAATGCTAAAAAAACAATTGAAGAACAAGGTAAAAAAGGAACAGATGCCCACAAAGCAGCGGTTGTAGGAGATACTGTTGGAGATCCTTTTAAAGATACTTCTGGACCTTCTTTAAACATTCTTTTAAAATTAATGTCTGTTGTAGCTTTAGTTATAGCTCCTAGTATTGCTTTAAATAGCACTGCAATTTCTGATTATAATAATACTAATAAAGAAGTAAAAATAGAAACTACTCAAACTTCTACAGATTTATCTAGCACAATAACTTCTATAACTATTGATGAAACGAATACTCAAGAAATTATAAAAAAAGAAGCTAAAATTGAAAAGAAAGCAAAAGAGGCAGGAAAAGTAGCATCTGTAAATGTTGTAAAAAACGAAAAAGAGGTTACTATTCAATAATAATTAAGAATTTACACTTCAATTCATAAAAAAAGCATCCATTCGAAATTTTCGAAAATGGATGCTTTTTACTTTTAACAAGTATTATATGCCCATATTAAATTGGGATTAAAAATAAGAATTATACTTTTTTTCTTCCTGTAATTAAAGATATTAAGAAAAGAATAATGAAGATTACAAAAATAATTTTAGCGATTCCTGCTGCAGTTCCTGCAATTCCTCCAAATCCTAAAACACCTGCTATTAATGCGATTATTATAAAAGTGATTGTCCAACGTAACATAATTTTAATATTTTAAATGAACGTTTGTTTACTTTAATGATGCCAAACGATGTACATCTATCTAATTTTTTTTCAACTAACTAACTAACTAACTAACTAACTAACTGTTATACAAATATATCTCAATTAAGCTTTAGTTGTGATTGCATATAATCTAAATTTTAACTCATTTAAGTTTTTATACTTTACTTAAATTATTGTTAAATATTTTAACGAGCATATAAAAAACTTGAAATATTGATAAAAAAGTCAACTTTGTTATTAAAATTTAAACTATTTTTATTTTTTGTACTGAACATTAAATAATTGTTCCTTTAAAACACTTTGCTACAATGATTGAGATTGAAATAATTGCTGATAGTGACAAAGATTTACTAGAGCAAATTGCTATAAAAATAGGAGGTTCTGTTACTAGTAATTGGAGTGAAAATGTACTTACAATTAATAATGAGAACGCTATTGGAACAATTAAATTTATACCTTTCGATTGGGGTGTAAACTTGTTAGATTTTGATATCAAACTACACAAAGAATTTATTTTTAAAATTCAAGCAGTTCCAGAATTTAATCCTCTTCGATTTATGTACCCTTCATTTGGTTCTTTTAAACATCGATTTGGTATTGATAATAAAGAAAGCAAAATAGAACAATTTCAATCCTTAATTTTTACAAATAAAACAGATGGTTATAATTATATCCATTTACCTAAGAATGAAAAAGTAGAAATTAACCTTATAGAAATTGTCAGAAAGAAATTTCTAAAAAAAAGAACTACAAACGTTTCTACATTAAATGAAAAATTATATGAAGTTTTCGTAGATACAGATCATGATCACAGATTTATAAATTACGGTACGCTTAATTTAAAAATGGCCGATATAATTGCCCAAATAAAAAACGTAAAGGGGAAAGGAATGTTGCGTATTCTTAAAATTGAAGCTAGAGTTTATGAAGTATTATCTTTACACATACAACAACACAATAGACTTCTAGAAGGTGTCCCTTTACCTAAGTCCATTGCCAAGGATGAGTTAAAAATTGTTCGTAAATTAGGTAAAACAATTGTAAAAAATCCTGCTAAAAACTATACATTAGAAGATCTTTCATTAACTTCTGGTTTAACACAAGCAAAACTTCAAGATGGTTTTAAGTTTTTATACAACAGAACTGTTACAGAGTATATAAGACATATTCGTTTAGAGTCTTCAAGAGATCTTTTAAAGAATACAGATTTAAATATATCTCAAATTGTTTATAGTATTGGATTTAGTAGTAGAAGTTACTTTTCTAAAATTTTTAGAGAAAAGTATGGAATTACTCCAAACGGATTTAAGAAAAAATTATTATCCGTTGTGTAACTCCTTTATAAATCAACTACTATTTAAATATTTTCTTAATAAACATTAAAGTTCCAAACTTCCCTAATGTAGTAACAACGTTGCTTATTAGGGTCATAGGTTTTATACTTTCTTCAAAATCACTTTTAACCAATTTAAGTTCTTCTAAAGCAATTTGTTTTTCTAATGACAGCTGCCTTAAATCAGTATTTATTTCTTCAAAACTTTGATATATTTTCATTTTCGTTTTTTTAGGCATTAGTGATTAGTCATAGAATATTTTAGACACTTTAGATATTACTTTTTTCTCAAAAGATTTTCTCGAAAGATAAATAACTATAGAAATAACAAAGAAAAATAATCCCACAAATAAATATCCTAAAGCCGCGTTTTCGAGAAGTTCTCCCAAAGCAATGGCACTAGAAATTGCCAAAAATATAAACCCTAAGACAGATAAACTTCCTATTACAAAAAGTTTAACTATCATACTTAGGGTTAAAGCTGTTACTTGAAATGCCTTTAACTTTGAATACTCTATAGTTTTGGATACATATTCTTTACTAGCTTCAGTTCCTTTATCTGCGGAATTTTTTATATTGTCGAATATGCTCATCGATTAGGCAGATTTTTGTAATTTTTTATTTTGTTCTTTCAACTCTTTCAATTTTTTCTCTAAAGTTGAAATTACATCTTCTGCTTTATGACTAACGTTAGATACTACATTTTCTAATTGAGTGTCTAAACTTTCTTTTTGACCTGCTACTGAAGATGATACTTTATCCGTTAAATCACTTGCCGTATCTACTATCTTATCTTTTGCAGCTAATGCTTCATCAGAAATTCTTTGTCTAGTTTTTGCTCCTTTATCTGGTGCAAATAAAATACCCAATGTTGCTCCTATTACTGTTCCTGCTAATAAACCTACTACTGTATTGCTACTATTGCTCATAATTTTGTTTTTTTTTGATTAATATAACTTAGTGTGTTTCACTTACACAAAGATACATTATTAACAACCTCGTTATTAACTCTATAAATTTAAATCTTAGCTCAAACAAAAAAGCACCTCAAATTGAGGTGCTTTACTAAAAAAAAACAAAACTACTAAAAAGCATATCGCTGAGGTCCACCTCTACGTATATCTTCACTTGCAACTTCTTCAAATTGCGTAAAATTATTTCTGAATGCATTAGAGAGTTTAAATGCCGTCTTATAATAAGCTTCATCATTATTCCAAGTAGACCTCGGACTTAATAATTCTGTTGGCACTCCAGGACATGATCTTGGTTGCGCAACACCGAAAACAGAATGTATATGATAATCTTCATATTTATAACTTCCTAAATCGCCATTTAAAACAGCCGTAATCATTGCTCTTGTATATTTTAAGGGCATTCTTCTACCTACTCCATATTGTCCACCAGACCACCCTGTGTTAATCAACCAAACATTTACACCAGCATCTTTCATTTTCTTACTTAGCATTTCTGCATATCTTGTTGGATGTAATGGCATAAAAGGAGCACCAAAACAAGCAGAAAAACTTGGTGTTGGTTCCGTAACTCCCGCTTCTGTACCTGCTACTTTTGCTGTATAACCAGAAATAAAATGATACGCAGCTTGGTTAGGTGTCAATTTAGAAATTGGAGGTAAAACTCCAAATGCATCCGCAGTTAAAAAGAAAATATTCTTCGGATTTTTTCCTATGGATGGTACTTGTATATTCTCTATATGATGAATTGGATAACTAACTCGAGTATTCTGAGTAATAGAAGTATCTGCAAAATCGATAACTCCTTTATCATCCATAACTACATTTTCTAAGATTGCACCTTTTTTAATAGCTGAAAAAATTTCTGGTTCTTGTTCTGCTGATAAATTAATCACTTTTGCATAACAACCACCTTCAAAATTAAACACCGTATTTTCTGCCGTCCAACCATGCTCATCATCACCAATTAAACTTCTATCCGGATCTGTAGATAATGTAGTTTTTCCCGTACCTGATAATCCGAAGAAAATAGCAGTATCACCATCTTTACCAACATTTGCAGAACAATGCATTGGTAACGTATTTTTAAAAACTGGTAGAATGAAGTTTAAAGCAGAAAAGATTCCTTTTTTAATTTCACCTGTATAACCTGTTCCACCTATTAAAGCTATTTTTTTACTGAAGTTTAAAATAGCAAAATTGTGTTGTCTCGTTCCATCTACATCTGCATCTGCCATAAAACCAGGAGCATTAATAATAGTCCATTCTGGAGAAAAAGTTTCCAGTTCCTTTTCTGTAGGACGTAAGAACATATTGTACGCAAACATATTGCTCCAAGGTTGCTCATTTACAACTCTAATATTTAATTTATATTTTTCATCCGCACAAGCAGAACTATCTCTTACAAAAATTTCCTTACCTGATAAATAATCAACAACTTTAGTATACAGTGCATCAAATTTATCCGACTCAAAAGGAATATTCACATCACTCCACCAAACCTCATCTTTAGTTACTTCATCTTTTACAATAAAGCGATCTTTTGGTGAACGACCTGTAAATTCTCCTGTATTAACCGCTATAGCACCTAAAGAAGACACTTTTCCTTGTCCTTTTTTTAGAGTTTCACTATGTAGCTCGTCTGAGGTTAATTGATAGCGAACTGTTGCATTTTTGATTCCTAGACTATTTAACGAAATCGATTTCGTATTTGTATCTACCATATCAATATTTTTAATTATTTATAGATTAATTGCTGACAAAATTACACTTTAATTCCAAACAGCAACATATCTTACAATAAAATTATCAATTTATTTACTATTTCGATATTTCTTTAAGAATATCATAATCATTAAAAACCAACCAATTATTAATGTCAATCCTCCTAGAGGCGTTACAAACCAAATAGATTTTGCTGTAATTGGCGTTAAATGAATCGCATAAATAGAACCAGAAAAAAGTAAAATCCCTAAGAAAAAAATATAGCTAATATTATTTTTTTGTGAAGTAGTAAATCCGTCATAAATATTGATAAATAACAACACAATTACGTGATACATTTGATAACGAACCGCAGTTTCAAAACTCAACAACTCTGCACTAGTTAAAACTTCTTTTAAAGCATGTGCTCCAAAAGCTCCTAAAACAATGGCTAACATCCCTAAAACACATGTAATAATTAAATTTTTAAACATTTTAAATGGTTTTTGTTAAATTTTAAACAAAATTACTATCTTCGTAAGACTACAAAAATAAGATATATTGATGAAAAATATTCTAATTATTGGTGCAGGAAAATCAAGTTCTTTTCTAATAAAGTATTTGTTAGAAAAATCTGATGAAGAAAACTTAAAAATAACAATTGGTGATATTTCTACTGAAAACGCAGACAAGCTTATCAACAATCATAAAAATGCAGAAAGCATCATTCTAGATGTTTTTAATACTGAGCAGCGTCAAAGAATCATCAAGAAAACGGACGTTGTAATCTCCATGTTACCTGCAAGATTTCACATTGAAGTAGCAAAAGATTGCATTCTTTTTGGCAAACACATGGTTACGGCTTCTTATGTTTCTGATGAAATGAAAACATTAGATAAAGCTGCAAAGGAAAAAGGATTGATTCTTATGAATGAAATTGGCTTAGATCCAGGAATCGATCACATGAGTGCCATGCAAGTCCTTGATAAAATTAGAAGGCAAGGTGCCAAAATGTTATTATTCGAATCTTTTTGCGGAGGATTAGTAGCCCCAGAAAGCGACAACAACCTATGGAACTACAAATTTACTTGGAACCCAAGAAATGTGGTTTTAGCGGGACAAGGTGGCGCTGCAATGTTTATTCAAGAAGGTACTTATAAATACATACCGTATAATAAATTGTTTAGAAGAACAGAGTTTTTAAACATCAATAAAAATGGCAAATTTGAAGCATACGCAAATAGAGATTCTTTAAAATATAGAAGTATTTATGGTTTAGATACGATACCAACAATGTACAGAGGAACCATTAGAAAAGTTGGTTTTTCTAGAGCTTGGAACATTTTTGTACAGTTAGGTATGACAGATGATTCTTACATTATTGAGGATTCTGAAAACATGAGTTATAGAGATTTTGTAAACTTATTTTTAGCATATTCTCCTTCTGATTCTGTTGAGTTAAAACTACGTTCTTACTTAAAAATTGATCAAGATGATGTAATGTGGGAAAAATTAATTGAACTCGATATTTTTAATCCGAAGAAAATAATTGGTTTGACAAATGCTACTCCTGCACAAATGTTACAAAAAATACTTGAAGATTCTTGGACATTAAAAGAGGATGAAAAAGATATGGTTGTAATGCAGCATCTTTTTGGTTATGAAGTTGATGGTAAAAAACATCAAATAGAAAGTAGTTTGGTGGTTATTGGTGAAAACCAAACTTATACAGCAATGGCTAAAACAGTTGGTTTACCTGTTGGTATTGCAGCTTTAAAAATATTAAAAGGAGAAATTAAAACTCCTGGAGTACAACTACCAATTTCCAAAGAAGTCTATGAACCTATTTTAAAAGAATTAGAAAATTACGGAATAAAATTTACGGAGAAAGAAGTGCCTTATTTGGGGTATAATCCTAATTATGTGGTTGGATAGTGTGGTTGTTACACAGAGTTGCACGGAGTAAAAACCTTTTTCTTTGCGCCCTTTGCAATTAAAACACCTACATTTTCAAATAAAAATCCTTGGTCAAATTAATATAATCTTCGGTATATTGATGACGCTCTATTTCTATAATTAAACTTTCTTCTTGTATTTCTGTTTCATCAAAAGAAAACTCTAATAAACATCTTTTAATTTCTGATGTTTCATTGCCTTTAACTCTACAAATTCTATTTAAACGTAAATTGTTTTCTATTCCTAAATTGATGAAATTTGTTTCTTCTTTAAAAGGAATGACGACACAAAATTTTCCTTTTTCTGATAATATTTTAGAAACTCCTACAATCAGCTCTTTAAAAGAAAGAGAAGATGTAAAACGTGCTTTATTTCTAGCAACATCATCAGTTTCAAAATCGTCATTATAAAATGGTGGGTTCGAAACAATTAAATCATAGGTTTCTTCCTCTTCTGCAATTTCTTCTGCAAATTCATTAAAAGTTGCATTGTAACAATATAAACGATCTCCCCAATCCGATTCTTCAAAATTAGCTACTGTTTGTTCGTACGCATTTTCATCAATCTCTACAGCATCAATTGTCATAGCGTCCGAACGCTGCGCAATCATTAAAGAAATAACGCCTGTACCAGAACCGATGTCTAAAATATTATCCGGATAATCATCAACAGAACACCAAGCACCTAATAAAACGCCGTCGGTACCAACTTTCATGGCTGTTTTATCTTGATGAACAGTAAACTCTTTAAATTTGAATGGTTTCATATATAGAATTAAAATAGCGATAAAAGTACTTTTTTTTATCAGAAGGAAAAGAGCTATTTTAATTTAATGTTTAGAATAAATAACTTTTCTATCACTTAGTATTAAAAAACAAGTGACAGAAAATTATCTTTAATGTTCTCTTTATTTTATAATTATTGTTTCTAAATGTACAGGAACAATCACTTTAGATTTTGGCGATGCTAATTTTACTTCTTTTAAAAATGGTTTAATTTTTTTATCAATTGCACTCTCTTGAGTAAATCCGTAAGGAACTCTAAAATTATCCCAATGTGTTGGAATGACTATTTTAGGAAAGTTTGTTAACTGCATTAAACGTTCTGTATATTTATAAATTTCTAATCTAGAAAAATTAACACCTGGTAAAATAATATCTGGTTTTAAACCTGCTACTTCTCTTTCTAAAAAGTTCATAGAACCTGCCGTTAACACTTTATGATTTTTAAAACGAATTAAAAACATTAACGATTTACCTTCAATAAAATCTTCTAATTTTAAAGGTAATTTCACCTCTTCATTATGCATTCTAGAATCATAATAATGCTTATCATCTAAAGCAGAATGAATAGACGGAATTACTCTTACAGAAAATTCATCAAACTGATAATCTTCTCCTCCTCTTACTCTAAGTAATTGCTTTTCTGGAATACCATACGCTTTTAAAATCTTACAACTTGTTTCTGTTGCAATTACTATTGCTCCTGTTTTTTTGGCGATATAAGGAACGTCTGCCAAATGATCTAAATGCGAATGATGTACTAAAATATAATCTACTTTATTTGTTAATACTTTATTGATTGTTGCCGTATCTGAAACATAAATATCTGATGGATAATAATTTTTGCGAGTATCTTCTTTACTGTTTGATGGACTATCACCTAACTTTAATCTAGAAATATATGGATCGACTAAAATATTTAAATCTCCCTCTATCATTTCCCAACCTGCACCTCCAAAATATTTTAACTTTAATTCTTGGGCTTTACTATTTTGAGTAAAAGTTAAAACGAATATCAATAAGAAGAAAGACTTTACTATTGAATCTATTTTAATTTTTCTATTATATATTTTCATATCTTATTTTTTATAATTAATCGTAAACCTCTACAATAAACTCAATTTCTACCGCTTGTGCTCTAGGTAATGAAGCCATACCAACTGCAGCTCTTGCGTGTTTTCCTTTTTCTCCAAAAACATCAACCATTAAATCAGAAAAACCGTTAACTACTTTTGGTTGATCTAAAAAATTAGGATCTGAGTTTACAAAACCTAAAACCTTTACAATACGTTTTACTTTATTTAAATTGCCTAGCATATGTTTTAAAACGGCTAGTTGATTTATTGCTGTTAACCTTGCAGCTGCATACCCTTCATTAATAGAAATATCTTGTCCTAATTTTCCTGTTATTTCTGTTCCGTCTACACGTTTTGGACCTTTTCCTGCCAAGAAAATAAGATTTCCTGTTCTTACTCCGTTTACATAATTTGCAATGGGTTGCGGCGGACTTGGCAATACAATATTTAATTCTTTTAATTTTGCCTCTGGATTGTAATCTTTATCTGGCATTTCTTTTGACTCTTGCTTAGCACAACCAATCATTAAAAGAGCAACAAAAAGTAACTTTATAATTTTACTCATAATTTTAATATTTAATTTCTTTTGTGTTTTTATTAATTTTTAAACCTTAAAACTATTCCGCTGGTTTAAAATCTGCTGCTTTCCATAACGGATTACTTTTGTAATAATTTCCGTTAGTAACAACTGCAGAAACTGTTCTAATATTAGAAATATCTTCTAAAGGATTTTTATCTAGAATTGCAATATCTCCTTCTTTTCCTATTTCTAAAGTTCCTGTTTTATCTCCTAATCCCATTACTGTTGCTGGTACAATTGTAGCTGTTTTTATAGCTTCTAACGGTGTCATCCCTCCGTATTTCTGATATGTTTCTAACTCTAAATACAAACCAAAAACAGGTACAATATTATCTGTTCCTGCAACAATTGGCACTCCTGCCTTATAAAATTGACCAAGAATTCCCATTGCTTTTATATAATCTGCTTTTGCCGTTTCTGCTATTTTTGCAGATAAACCTGTTCTAAATCTTTTTCCTTCAAATAATTCATACGCTATTCTATCAGAAAATGGTTCTATGGTTTCTAAAACAGATCCTTTAGTCATTGCTCTTGCTACATCTAGAGCAATTGTTGGATCTAAAACTGTTTTATGCTTTAATAGATAAGCAATAGCTTCGTCTATTTGTTTCTGCGAAATATCATTTTTATTGATATAATAACTACCTAATTCCTTAATTGTTTTACCAGGAAATAATACCGTTAAAATTCTAGACCTATGACTTAACATATCCATTCCTGCATCAATAGCACCACGTGCATTACCAATTTCTTTTGGCACATGACCTGTAATAGACATGCCTCTTTTATGTCCTTCTTCTGCCAATACTTTTGTTAATTCTGAACTTACTGAAGAGTAAATTTTTATTTGTTTGTATCCGTTAGAAAAATATAAATCTGCTACTTTTTTAGCCTCTTCAACAGTTCTTGCTCTTACAACTCCGTTACCTTGTATTCCGGCTCCGTCTGTCATACCTGCTAATAAAATATCTGGTCCGATTGCGCCTTCTTTTGCAATGGCATCTCTAAATGAGGTTGCAAATTCTAGCTCATTTCCGTTATCACGAATTGTAGTAACACCACCTGCTAAATATGCTGGTGCCCAATCTACTTGATTAGAATGCGCATGCATATCCCACAAACCAGGAATTAATGTTTTTCCTTTTACATCAATAACTTCTGCTCCTTCAGGAATTTCTACTTCAGAACGTTTTCCTATTTTAGAAATCGTTCCGTCTGTAATAATTAAAGTCATATCCTCTTTAGCAGTGTTGCTAAGTCCATCTACAATATTTCCTCCAACAAATGCTTTTATTTTTGCTTGAGTACCTTTTAAATCTTTAGTGAATTTTGATAACGCAGCCATTTCTTCCTCTACATTTCCTTGTACAAAAAATGGTTTTGCTTCTTCGTAACCTTCTTTAATATATTCTCTAATTTGTGTATTTGCCTTAACAAGTGCCACTAAATTATTTGCTTCATCTACCCAAATAGTTCTTCCTCCCCAATTGATACCTTCTACAACATATCTTTTTAAAGGTACTTTTTCACCTTTAATTTGTACGGTATCTTTTTGAATAAAATTCATGGTAATTTCTCCTCTTGGTATAGTAGGAATACTTCCTGTACCACCTTGTTTAAAATAATATTGATATAACATCATTTCTACACCTGCAGGAATATTACTATGAACCGGAAAAAAATCTATATTTTCCTTTTTTACAAAATCTCTATTTTTTTCCCAAACAGAAATTCCATCAGCAGTTTTTTTAACTTCTAAATTAACAATTGTATCATTTTTTGTAATACGTCTATTTCTGTAAGAAGAAGGATTTAAATTTATATCTAAATGTAACTCTGCTTCTACTCCTGTAATTCTACCTCTTTCGTTTTCTCCTTGAAGTGATTTTACAATAATTGAATCTTTAGTTGATGTAATAGAATAGGTTTCTTTACCAATTAAAGATTGTCTTCTATATACCAAGAAAGCACCTTCTTCGTTTATGTTTTCCCATTTTGATGGAGTACTTGTAGAACATCCTGTAACTAGAATCAGCACACCTAATTTTAATAAGTAACCTGCTTGTTTCATTTTATGCTTTGATTTATTTTTATATATCATTTTATATTTTTTAAGAGTTATAAATATCAATCTTGATTAAAATCAAGGAAATTTTGGAGTGAATTTATTAAAGTAAAATTGATTTAATTCGCCTGAATTACTTTCTATAATATCTAGTTTTTTATCACCATTTAAATCAAACGTTAAAATATCATATGTACTAAATTTCTCGTCATTTAACTGAATTTTAGTCCAACTTGTGCCGTTATTAGAATTGATAAAAACATTATTTGGTGACCCTGTATTTCCTATAATAATATCTGTTTCTCCATCACCATTTAAATCGCCAATAGATAAAGAATATGATTTATCTGAACTTGCATCAAAAACAATTTTACGTTCGTATGTTCCTTTTTTACTTCCAAAATAAATAACATTAGGCTCGCCTATATTTGCGGTAATAATGTCTTTATAACCATCTTTATCAATATCAATAACTGCTACAGATCTTGTAACATCATTACCAGTTCCGTAAGGGATTTTTTCATTGAAGTTTAATTTCCCGTCGTTTAAATAAACATAATTTGGTTGGTCATCTCTATTTGCTAAAATTAAATCTAAATAGCCATCACCATTCATATCTGCAACCTCAACATCTATGGTAGAATCTTTTTTGTTTCCAAACCCAATAACCTCTGTAAAAACACCTTTTCCGTTATTTAAACAAATCTCGTTTTCACTTCCTCTATTGGTTATTAAAATATCCATATCGCCATCGTTGTCTAAATCTGCAACAACAATATTTCTTGTAGGATTATATTTTGCGCCAAAACTAGCGCCTTTGGTAAAATTCCCTTTACCATCGTTTATAAAAATGTAATTAGGTGCCATATCATTACCAACAGCAATATCTAAATATCCATCGCCATTAAAATCTGCAAGCTCTGTAGAGTAACTTGTTTCTTGTTCTGTTCCTAAATTTTTAGAAACTGTAAAAATTCCGCGACCATTATTTATAAATATTTTATTTTGTCCTGGCCAATGCCTACCATTAGCTATAACAACATCTAAATCGCCATCACCATCAATATCACCAATTCCCATAGAAGCTGTTCGTTCTTTATGGATGCCCAGAATGGTTCTATTACTATTATAAAATTTTGATTTTTGAGAGTAACCAGAAAGCATGCAACTTGTAAAAAGTGCAAATAATATGTACTTCATAATTTAGCTATTAATTAGTTTAAGTATACTATTGTAAGTAAATAAGTCTCTTTTTATAGACATCTTATTCATGTTAAATTATTAAGATTTTAAAGTGTCCTTAAAATATCTTAACCAATTTAAACCTAATATTTTTTCGACATCACCAGTGCTATAACCTCTTTTATCTAAAATCTTAGCTACTTGTAAATAACGATCTGGCTTATCTAATTCCGGAATCCAAGGTGGCCATTGTACTTTGTACGAAGGTTTAAATTTTGTTAACCTTGGTTCGTACCAGTTTTCTTTGGTTGCTCCTGTTGCTTGTAAACCTTGTATTGCAAAATCTGCAGCAACACCAACATGATCTATTCCTGCAATTTTAACAACATGATCTATATGATCTACATAAGTTTCTAAGGTTGTTTTTGTACCTAATTCGGGGCCTATCATATACCCTAAACAAATTACGCCCATAATACCGCCTTTATCTGCCATGGCTTTTATTTGCGCATCGGTTTTAGATCTTGGATGATTTTTATACAAAGACTCACACATTGTGTGATTAAAACACGCTCCGGTTTTACTAAACTTAATTCCGTCGTTGGTTGTCTCTTTTCCGCAATGCGATAAATCAATCATAATACCAAGTTCGTTCATACGCTCTATGGCTTCAATTCCAAAGTCTGATAAACCACAATCTGTACGTTCTGTACTTCCATCACCTAACAAATTTCTTTGATTATAGGTTAATTGAATCCAGCGTGTACCAGCATCATATAAAGTATCGAGGTTTTTTATAGATTTCTCCATCATTGTAGCATTTTGAAATCCGTATAAAACAGCTGTTTTATCTTCTTTTTTAGCTCTGATAAAATCTGCCGCACTTGTTGCTTTTATTAATACATCCGAATTATTTTTAATACGATTATCCCATTCTGTTATATTTTTTAAAGCTGATTTTAAATTTCCAGAAAGTAAAGAGGTACCAAAACCAGAGTATCCCGTTTTTGCTAAAGCATCAAAAGAATCTTTATTCCAACCTTTAGGAATAATAAGTCCATCAATAACCATTGCTTTTTTATACAACTCTTCAATTTTAGTGTCTTGAAGATTTGTTATCAAATTATTAGATAGTCTTTGATTCGGATTAATATCAACAGATTCTAATATTGATGCAAAAGTACTTGCTATCTGAGTAGGAAAAATTGTACCAATTGATAATAATTTTATTAAATTTCTACGATTTTTTTCCAAAATATTTTATTTTTTATAATTGAATTTACATGAACAGAAAGACATCCTAAAACGCTAAGTATATAGAATTCTTGACTGCCATAAGTTAAAGACACACATTGAAAACAACTTTTCCTTTTATCAATATGTGTCTTTAATATTTTAAGTTGGGACAATTATATAATTAGTATCCTGGGTTTTGCTCTATATTAGGATTTACATCTGTTTCATCCTGTGGTATTGGTAATATATTGGTATCATCTGCATAAGGAATAAAACAAGTACTAGATGTACAATTTGTTCTTACAATATCTTTTTTTCTTCGCATTAAATCCCATAATCTTTGTCCTTCAAAACAAAGTTCTAATCTTCTTTCTAGAAAAATAGCGTCTATTAAATCATCTCCTGTACTCGTTGTACTTATTGCTGTAGGAAGTGCTCTCTTACGAATTATATCTAAATCTTCTTGAGCTCCAGTAATATCTGTACCTATTTGTGCTCTTGCTTCTGCTCTTATTAAATAAATTTCTGCAAGACGTACAACTTTTACATTATCATACCCCAAAACATGTGAGTATTTGTCTACTCTATAAGGCGCATAATCTCCCGCTAAATTTTCATCTATCACAAAATTTCCCATCCTTACATCGTCTGCGTCATATAAAGAAACAACGTCGTTAGATGGTAAATAATCTCCGTAACCACCTGCTGCTGCAGAAATGTATAAACCAGCAATACCGTTACCTCCTACGTTGTCTGATTCTGTCATAGAAATTTCAAAAATCGATTCAGAAGTATTATCGTTATCCCATAATGTTGCATAATTGCCATTATCAACCAAACTATAACCTGCATTAATTACATCGGTAGACATTGCTTCTGCATTTGCCCAATCTTCTTTATACAAATAAACTCTAGACAATAAAGCTTTGACAGATGTAGCTGATAATGTGCTAGAATTTGAGCTTCTAGAGGTATCACTCATTAAAGATAAAGCCGTTGTCATATCTAAAATCACCTGATTATAAACCTCTTCTACAGTATTTCTTGATGGTTCTAATGTTGGGTCAAACTCTAAAATTAAAGGTACTCCCGCATGACTTGCATCTGTTGTATATGAATAAGGCTGGGCAAAAAACCTTACTAAATCAAAATAAATTAAACCTCTTAAAGCATGAGCTTCTCCTAAAATATGATCTTTATTATCTTGAGATGCTTCAGTTACTTCTACATCTGAATTGATAATATTATTTAAAGCATTATTAGCAAAATACATACCTTCCCAAAGAGAACTAGCTTGAGCATCAGAAACGTTTTGCACATGTTCTGCATAATCTATAATTCTGTTTGCAGATAAGTTTTGTTTTACATCATCTGCTAATACATCAGGAATTAAAAACATATATCTACCATAATAATATGCGCCTGATATTTCATCATAAACCCCAGTAATAGATGTTTCTAAATCTTCTAAATTAGTTATTGCATCTTCATTTGCTACAGAAGATTGAGGAGTAAGTTCTAAAAATGATTCTGAACATGATAAGAAGAACCCTACCATAATCAATAGTAATATTTTATTATATTTTTTCATGAGTTTCTTTTTAAATTACAATTTAATATCTAGTCCTACAGAAACAGTTTTCATCGCTGGTGTTAAACCATTATAACTTCCGCTTATAGATTGTTCTGGATCTATATACAAATCTTTATCTTTAGTAAACGTTAATAAATTTGTACCTCTTGCGTATATTCTTGCAGAACTAAGGTGTAATAATGATGCTACTTTTTCAGGAAAATCATATGCCAATGTTAGATCTTTTAAACGGATAAAACTACCATCGTACAACCATCTTGTAACATTACTTTGATTACTACCAGATTGTCCTCCCCATTGAAACTTTGGAAATAAAGCATCTGTTTTACCTTCTACCCACCTATTTTCGTAAACATAAGTTGCAGTACTTCTTGGTGTTAATCTACCATCTCCTAAAGATCCTTTTGCTCTACTATCAAACAAATAATTACCAGAAGAATACATAAAACCAGCATTTAAGCTAAAGCCTTTGTAAGAAAAAGAAGTATTAAAACCACCGTAAAAATCTGGTGTTGCAGACTTACCTGATAAATAACGCTCTGCGTCTCCAATATCATTTGTTATGGTAGTTTCACTTGCATCTGTAAAATATTGTACATCTCCGTTTGTTTGATCTACACCTGCCCAACCATACATATAAAAAGACTGAAAATCTTGTCCTACTTGTCTTCTAAAGGCTCCGCTTGTATAATCTTCATCTAAATCTGTAATTTCATTTTTAATAAAAGTTGTATTAAAACCAACACTCCATCTAAAATCTTTATTATTAATAATGTTTGCATTTAAAGTAACCTCTAAACCTTTATTAGACATAGATCCAAAGTTTTGTGTTAATTCTGTAAACCCTGTTGTTGGAGAAATAGGAACATCTAAAATAAGATCTGAAGATTGTCTATCAAAATACTCTACAGTACCATTAATTTTACCAAAAAGACCAAAATCTAACCCAATATTAAAATTCTCTTGAGTTTCCCATGTAAGTTCTGGATTTTCAAGTTGTTGAGGAGTACCTCCTGGAGAGCCGTCATAATCATCACCATAACTATATAATCCTAAGGAAGCAAAATTACCAATAGCTGCATTACCTGTTAAACCATAAGATGTTCTTAATTTAAGAACATCGATAAAAGAAATATTATTAATAAATTTTTCTTTAAACATATTCCAACTTGCACCTACAGAATAAAATGTTCCGTATCTATTATCTGCACCAAATCTTGAAGACCCATCACGTCTTACACTACCTGAAAGGTAATATTTATGATCAATATTATAGTTACCTCTTAAAAACATAGAGTTAAAAGTATACTCTGTTTTAGTACCTGAAACCGCATATTCTGCTGCTGCAGTACTTAATGTTTTAACTACATCGTTAGGAAAATCTGAACCGGAAGCAGAAAATGATTCACGTACGGTTTGTTGCGCTTCATAACCTGCTAAAAAGTTTAAATTATGACTATCGTTTAATGTTAAACTATAATCTAACGTTTGTGTACCTACCCATGTTTTGTTGGTTGTATTTGCTTCATAAGCATAACCATTTGTATCATATCCGGTTCCGTAACGTCTGTTATAATAAGTAGATTCGTTAACGCTTAAAATATCAAAATTCCATTGAGATCTAAATATTAAATTCTTTATAGGAGTAACTGTAAATGCTAAATTGTCAATAATTCTACTTGTTTTTGTTTCCCATAAATCGTCTCCGCTTAAACTTCCTACAGGATTACTTCCTATTGGAAAATATGCTAAATGATCTGCATTGTATAAACCTTCCTCGTCATAAATAGGAATTAACGGAGATAGCTCTAAAGTACTCTTAAACGGATTGTTCCAAGAACCTGCATCTGGTGCAGTTGTAGATGTAATATTTGCAATTGATATGTTATTAGATATTGTTAAATATTTACTTGCTTTATATTCTAAATTAGTTCTACCACTAAATCTAGAAAAATCATATCCTATAATATAACTTCCTTGCTCCATAAAACCACCAGACATAAAGTATTTAACTTTATCGGTAGCTCCTCTTATACTTAAATCATAACTTTGTGTAACGCCAGTTCTTGTTATAGCGTCTAACCAGTTTGTATCTGTAGCTTCACCTGTTGAAGGATCGATTTGTTGTGTATAATAATTATCTAATTGTGTTTGAGCTTCTGCCTCTGTAAGTCCTAAATTTACATAACCTTCAATATATAATTCTTTATACTGAGCTGCATTTAAAGGTTTTAAAATATTTTTTGATGCTTGAGAATTAAACCCTGTTAATGTTTTTAATTCTATAGTTGCTTTACCTGTTTTTCCTTGTTTTGTAGTAATTAAAATAACACCATTTGCACCTCTAGATCCATAAATTGCTGTAGAAGCAGCGTCCTTTAAAATACTAATACTTTCAATATCGTTTGGGTTGATAGATGCCATTACATTAGAGCTAGCTCCATCATTATCATTTGTAGACTGGCTACCTGCTTGAATAGGAATACCATCTATAACATATAAAGGCTCACTAGATGCATTAATAGATCCAATACCTCTAATTCTAATTTCTGTATTTGATCCTGGTGCTCCATCAAGAGCACTTGCTTGTATACCTGCTACTCCACCTCTTAGAGATTGCTCAAAAGAAGATGTTGGCGCTTGTTCTAATTCTGTTCCTTTCATTACTGCAACAGAACCCGTTAATTCTTCTTTTTTTAAAGAACCATAACCAACAATAACCACTTCTTCTAAAGAAGCAGTACTTTCTTCCATTTTAACATCTATAACAGTTTTATCTCCAACAGTTACAGTTTGTTTTATCATACCTATATAAGAAAACTCTAAAACAGCACCAGCTGGTACTTTAATAGAATATTTACCATCAAAATCGGTTTCAGTTCCTGTAGAGGTTCCTTTTACATGAACACTTACACCAGGCAAAGCAAAACCTTCTGATTCTACGACTAAACCAGTAACTACCTTTTCTTGTGTTACCTGATTATTAGTTAAAACAATAGTAGGTTTTGGTTGTATCTTTTTAACAATAACTTGTTTTCCGTCAACCTTATAACTTAAATTTATTTTTGAAAAAGCTTTATCTAAAACCTTAATAATATTTGCTTCATTAAGTTTTATTGATACTTTTTTATTTGTGTTTAAAACATCATCCTTATAAAAGAACATGTAATCACTTGACCCTTGAATTTCTTTAAAAAATTCTTCTATTGATATTCCTTTTACATCAATATTTATTTTCGTTTGTCCCATCAGCGGATTCATGTTACCTGCTGTGATTCCCAAACTAATTAATAATAGAAATATTCTCATAAGTATTAAAATTCCTTTGCGTGAGTTTTTTTTCATATTTTTGTTTTGATTATTAAGTTTTGCTGTTCTCTACAGCAATGTGATTAAAATAAGCCAGAAGATGTTGGCGCATCTTCCGGCCTTTTACTAATTCAAATAATAGTAGTTCACTTCATAAATTCTTTTTGTTTAATTAATTATTATTTTACCTTCTTCTAAGGTATATTTCATATTTGTACTTGCACTAATATTTTTAACCACTTTATCTATGCTTTCGTTTAAATCTAAATATCCAGAAAACTTTTCTTTAGCTAAATTTTTATTTTTAATATCTACTTTTAAATTATAGTATCTAGAAATTCTATTCATAACATAACTCAAATCATTATTTTTAAAGATTAAAACACCATCTCTCCATGAGAAATAATTATTTACGTTCACTTTTTCTGATACAATACCCTTAGTTTCTTTATTATACGTTGCTTTTGTACCAGGTGTAATTTTAATTTTATCTGAATAATGATTTAATTTGGGATCATTATGATAACTAATTTGCACACTTCCGCTTTTTAAAACCGTATTAATTTCTCCTTCTTCCGGATAACTTGTTACTCCAAAAACAGTTCCTAAAACTTTAACTTCCTGCTCTTTAGACATTACAATAAAAGGATGCTTTTTATCATGAGCAACATCAAAAATAGCTTCTCCTTCTAAATACAACTCTCTTCTATCTCCATTAAAAACTACCGGATATATTAATTTAGAACCAGAATTTAACCAAACAATCGTTCCGTCTGAAAGATTTATTTTAGATCGTTTACCATAAGGTATAATAAGTGTATTGTATGCTACTTTACTATTTTTAGAGGTTTCTTGTTCTATTTCGGTATCTTCTCCTATTGTTAATTTTTTTCCTGATTTAGAATAATTTATATTACTATCCTTTTTTTCTATTTTTAAATTCTCTCCATTTCCTAAAACCAATACAACTTCATCAGTTTTATTAAAATCTACCAATTTTGATGTATTTACAAAATCTGTAATAGAACTATTAGGTTCATTTTGATAACATAAAACAATACCTATCAAAAAAACTAAAGAAAAAGCAAGACTCATTACTAAACCTTTATTTCTTCTATTTCTTTTTCTATAGCTAAGATTATCAACAGAATTAAAAATTTTATTCTTTAAAGCCGTTTTTTCCAATTCTGTAATTGGTAAAATCTTAACTTTATTAGATTCATTAACTTTCATGATCTTTTTATATTCTTTATTATTAGTTTAAAAACTTTATTTGACTGCTATATTATTAATAGCACGTTTTCAGTTTTTTATAGACGTTAAAATGTGTTTTTTATAAAAAACAAAAAGATAATTGTAGTAATAAAACACTGAAATTTAATTTTCTTAATGCTTTAATTGCTCTATAAACAGACGTTCTAGCAGATTCAATAGAAACCTCCATAATCATCGAAATTTCTTCGTAAGATTTTTCTTGCTCAAATTTTAAACTCAAAACTTTTCTTTGACTATCACTTAAGGTTTTCATAGCATTTCTTAACCTTGAGTTTCTTTCGGAAATACCTTCTTCTGTTATAATGTGTTTCTCACAAGAATCTGAATGCTTTTTATTCATAGCATCAATTTCATAATCAAAATCATCTAAAGAAACAGAAGTATTTTTTTTATGATACTTTTTATTAATTTTCCTTTTTAAGGATTTAAAAAGATAATACTTAACATTATCTGTTTTAGAAAGCTTGTTTTTGTATTTATATAAGTCTACAAATAAATCGTGAATACAATCCATAACATAGCCCCTATCTTTTGAATGATACATACCATAAGAAAATAATATATTTACGTATCTATTATAAAGCTCTTCTATAGCTGTTTTCTTACCATTCTTTAATTCCTTCCAAATTAATGCATCCGTTTTTTCTACAGGAAAAATATTACTTTCACTTGTTTCTATTACTTGATTTATCGCAGATGTATTAAGATTGTTTTTTGCTACCAAAGCCAATGCTAATTCTCCATATTCTTGCATAAATTTTACTCTATTTTTTTACTTTATTAAAGATCTTGTAACCGCAACACAATATATTAAGCAAACTATTTATCTTTCATAGACCAAATTATCATATAAATATCAAAAAAGATGATTTAAGGAAAATAATTAAACAAAAATGTTATTTTATTAAAAAATACACACATAAATTATCAAATTGAAACTCATTTTTCAATTCCGTCGAAATTATAAGTAGGTCTATTATCTCTTTATAAAAACAAAAAAAAGTTCAGTGTAATTAAACACAGAACTTTTTATCTAAAATTATTTCGTTTAGAAAAATTTTTTCTTTCTATTAAATTAACTTATTTTTTAGAAGCAACTATCGTTGAAAACAATATATATATTAAACAAACTAATGGCACCAAAAAACCTAATAAAACACTAGAAGAATCGGCTACAAACCCCATTATTGGAGGTATAAAAGCACCACCTACAATTGCTGTTACCATTAACCCACTTAATTCGTTTGCTCTTTCTGGCAACTTATCTACCGTTATAGAAAATACTAAAGGAAAAATATTTGCAAACCCTAAACCCACCAAAATAATACCAATATAAGCTATTAACGTGTTCCCTAAAATTAATAACAACACACCTAATATTGATAAAATTACCGTTACAAATAAGAACTTAATTGGTTTAATTTTTGTTAAAATTGCGGCTCCTAAAAACCGACCAATTAATATTGGCAAGAAAAATAATGCCCAACTTAACCATAAACTAAAACCTTCTATACCAAATTCTTCTTTTAATAAAATTGGTATTCCGGAACTCATCGATACCTCTGCTCCTACATAAACAAATATAGAAAACACCATCATTAACACATATTTATTCTTTAATAAAGACAAGCAACTTGCTAATGATGCAGGCGTTTCGTCTTCATGTTTAACTTCTTCTACTTTTAATTTACTGATCCACCCTGTGGTAATTAAAATAAGTACTGCGTAAATTGGGAATAATAAAGTCCAATCCATACCTGCCATAACAGCGAAGGGCGGTAATAAGAATCCTAAAGAAGAACCAATTGCTTTAATAGATTGTCCTAATGATAAATTACTAGAGAACATTCCTGGTACAGATACATCTCTCATTATTGGATTTCCAGAAACTTGTAATACAGTTGCTCCTGCTCCTAATAATAATATAGATGCCAAAATAACGTAAAACTTTGATTGTAAATCTACTGTTCCTGTATCTATTATTGGTCCGTACATTCCTGATAAAATAGGAATTAAAAGCCCTATAAAAGCAATTACCAATCCTATTAATAACACTTTCTTTTTTCCTTTTCTATCTTGATAGATTCCCATTGGAATAGATAATATTCCAAACATTAAAAACCCACTAAAAGGTAATAAGGTTGCTAAAAAATTAGTTAACTCGAAAGTTTCTTTTGCTAAACTTACCATAGGGCCTACAACATCTCCAAAACCCATACATAAAAAGGCTAAAAATATTGGTAACGTACTTACTTTTTTATTATTCATCTTTTTTATTTAAACAAGGTTACTGCACCCAACATAGCTGCACTTTCTTTTAATATTGATACTTTAAAAGGAATTTCTATTCCTCTCATTCGTAATTCTGAAAATAAACTTGGTTTAAATAAATCAAAAGCTTCCGCTATATTCCCTCCCATTACTACTACATCTGCATTAAAATTAAGTAAGTAATCGGATAAGCAAGACGCTAAATTATGACCAAACTTATTAAATAATGAAACTGCATCTGTGTTTCCTAACTTTGCTAATTCTGCAATACGTTTTACGCCTGTTACTTCTTCATCAGAAACCCCGTTAAAACTATTTACAAACCATCTTGTAGAAAAATAATCATCTGCAATTCCTTCTTTAAAAGGTTTATCCCATAAATATCCATTTTCCGGAACCGTATTTCCTTCTTCAATAACTTTTCCCTTGCTAATAAATGAAGAACCAAATCCAGTACCTAAAGTAATTGCAACCATTTGATTACTTCCTTTACCGCTTCCATACCAAAAACACCCTAAGGAAAAGGCTGTGGCATCATTAACAAATTGTATTTTATTTTTTGATAATGCTAAAGTTTTAGAGAGTGCTTCTTTAACATTTACGTCTTTTAAGTGGATGAATTTTTTATTAGAATTATCAAACAAACCAATTCCTTCTTCGTAATTAAAAGGACCAGGAATAGCAATTCCTACGCCTACAAAACTAGAGCTTTCTGGTAGCTGTTTTTTACATGCTATTATTGCTTTTGCCCAAGTATCTATTAAAACCTCTTTAGGTTCTGCATGGTTAACCATCATGCTAACAAATGATTTTTCTAAAACGTTTCCTGTCTCTACTTCGATAATGGTACAGCAAATATGGCTTCCACCAATATCACAACCAATACTATATTTTGATTCTTTCATTATTTACCTATCCTTAACTTATTGTTTGCACTACAGTTTGATTTTTTTTTAAATAAAATCAAGGATATATTATCACTAAATAATAGTATCCTATTTACAAATGTAGACTTGAAAAAGTTTTAGAATATAGATTAATCAATCAAAAATATGGACGCAGTTTTTACTTGATTAATTTACTTGGCGAATAACCAAATTGTTTTTTAAAAACACGACTAAAGTACAACGGATCGTTAAAACCAACCATAGTTGCCACTTCAGATACATTATGATTTTTTGTTTTTAATAATATTGCCGATTTTTTTAAACGAACTGTTCTTATAAATTCGTTTGGAGATAAATCTGTAAGTTGTTTTATTTTTCTATAAAGTTTAGAAGAACTCATGGCTAATTGTTCGCACAAAAATGTAGAAGATAAATCTGGATTAGATATATTTTCTTTTATTAATTCTGTTAATCTAGAAATTAACTCAACATCAATTTGAGAATGTGCCAAAGCAGTTACATCACTTTCTACTTCACCAGAAAATTGTTGTTTTAAATTAAATCTTATTTTTAAAATATTTTCAATTCTTGTTTTTAATAAGGATGCATCAAATGGTTTTACCAAATACCCATCAACTCCAATAGAATATCCTTTTATTTTATTCTCGTTTTCAGAAAGTGCTGTTAACATTACAATGGCTGTATTACTAATGTTTTCATCTGCTTTTAACTCTTCTACAAACTTAAACCCATCCATTATAGGCATCATTACATCAACCACACATAAGTCTGGTTTTATTTTTCTACAGACCTGTAATCCTTCTTTTCCGTTATCAGCTTCATAAACTTTATAAGAATCAGATAGATAATCTACCAGAAACTTACGTACCTCAACATTATCTTCTATTAGTAAAATTCTTTGTTTAACTTCTGTACTTTGCTTAACCTTAGTAATTACTTTTTTACTTTTTTCTTGTACGGGTTTTAAAGGAAGTTCAAAAATTTCTTTTTTAGAAAAACTTTCTTTACAAAACGGAATTTCAACAATAAACGTTGTTCCTTTATCTACCTCACTTTCTAAAGTAATTTTTCCTTTATGAAGTTTTATTAAAGATTGTACTAACGACAAGCCAATCCCTGTACCTGTGGTGTTATCTTTACTATTTGTTGCTTGATAAAATCTATCGAAAACTTTTTCTTGACTCTTTTTAGGAATGCCAATTCCATCATCACTTACCTCAATTACTATTCTATCTGTTTTATCTTCAGAAATACCTAAAAACAAATCTACTGTTCCGTAATTTTTTGTAAATTTTAAAGCATTTGAAAGTAAGTTAAAAAGTATTTTATTGTACTTATCTACATCTATCCAACCTTCAATTTTTTCTAATTCTGAATTAAAACTATAACTAATCTGCTTGTCATCTGCCAATTGATTAAACGAAGAGAATATAGATTTTGTACTACTTACAATTTCCGTTGCAGATACTTTTAACTTTAATTCTCCTGTTTGTGCTCTTCTAAAATCTAATATTTGATTTACCAATTGCAATAATCGCATTGCATTTTGATCTATTAATTTAATTCTACCTACCTCGTAATCGCTTCTATCTTGTTTTTCTAACAACTGCTTAACAGGTCCTAATATTAAAGTTAATGGTGTTCTTAACTCGTGAGAAATATTGGTGAAAAATCGTAATTTTTCATTATTCAACTTTTCATCACGTTCACGTTTCACTTTTTCCATTAACAATGCGTTCTTTAACTTTAAACGATTGCTAATTTGATTTTTAACCATATAGACTAAAACACTTAAAACAAGAATTAATAGTAAAAATGCTTTATAAGTTAGCCAAAATGGAGGTTTTATATTTATATAATACGAAACAGTTTCACTCCAATAACCATCATTATTAGCTGCTTTTATTTTTAAAACATATTCATTCGGAAATAAATTAGCGTACTGAATTGTTCTAGAATCATTATTTACGGTATGCCAATCTTCATCTAAACCTTCTAACTTATATTTAAATTCATTTCTACCTTCTTTTACAAATGAAGGAACAGAGAATTTTATAGAGAAATTTCTGTTTTCATAACTTAAATCTACTTTTTTACTATAGTTTAATTCTTCTAACATAATTACTTCTCCATTTACTTCTGTACCTGGATTAATAATTTTATTTTGAATTTTAAATTCGGAAATAATTGGTAACGGAGCAATCTTATTTTCTCTTAATTTTGAAGGTGAGAAGTAAATAATTTCATTATCTCCTCCAATATAAATTTTAGAATTATCAAATAACAAAAACCCTTTCTTATTTTCTGCGTTAGATCTAATTCCGTTATTTACATAAAACAATCTAAAATCTTTTTCTTTTGGGTTGTACTTTCCTAATTGATTGTAATTCATGTTTAACCACATTACACCAGTACTATCTATTGCAATATCTGTAACCCAGTTTTTATGTAAATTAACATTTTCAATTTCAACTTTAAAAGAATCAGAAATTGGATCATAATATTTTAAACCCTGTCTGGTTCCAACCCAAACTTTACCTTTTTTATCAATTACAATATCTTTAATTCTATCATTAGATAATTCACTAACCTCAGATTTGTAAACCTTAGCTTCTTCTGTTTCATAGTTTAATTTATAAATTCCATCTTCACTTGCAATCCAAAATATATTGTTTGATGTTTTTACTATTTTATTAATATCTAATTTCCCTAACTTTTCTCTATTAACAAATCTAGATTTTTTAGAGCTAAAATTATATAATATTAAACCTTCACCTTTTGCCCCTATTAAAAACTCATCTTCATTTATTTTATAAAATGAAAATATTGGAGAGTTTTTAAAACCAACATCTATTAAAGATTCTTTATTATTTAGATAGTTGTATTTAACTATTTGTCCACTCCACAGCCCAATATAAAAGATTTTATTGTCTACTGTGTAAATTGTTGCAATGTTATTATACTGCGGAAGAATCCTTTTAAACTTATTATTTTTATTAATATATAAACCATTTGAATGCGTTCCTACTAATAATTCTCCTCCTATTATTTTTGCAAAACTACTTACATTTGGAAAAGAATAATGATCAGAAAAATTTCTAGAAATAGACTTAAATTGATTGTCATATGCATCATATTTTTCAAATCCATTTTCTGTACCAATCCACAAAACACTAGATTTATCAAACAATAATGATAATATATAATTATTGCTTAAAGAATGTAATTCTGTGTTCTTAGAGTTATAACGCTCATACTCTCCACTAGAAATTCCTTCTATATTTTTACATTTAATTAGACCATTTAATGTACCCAACCAGTAATTATCATTTGGTCCTTTTGTAATACATCTAAAATAATCTTCCTCGTTTTTTTGTGGTAATAATTCAAATTCATTTTTAAGTTTATTAAGCTTAAAAATTCCTTTTTTTGTTCCTGCAAATAAATCAAACTTCTTGTCTTCAAACAAAAAATAAATCTCTGGAATTACACTTTGATTTTTTGCTATTAATTTGTGAGATTTTAAATCAACAAGTTCATTATTTTCTGATAATTCAAAACTAAAAATACCTTTATTAAATGTTGAAAACCAATATCTACCATCTTGAGCTTCTTGAATTGATCTAACATTTCTAACATTTTCTACTTTTAAAGAATGAAAACTATCTTTTTCATCATCATAAAAGCTAATACCATCAAATTTAGTTCCTACCCATAAACGATTAGATTTATCAAGATATACAGTACGAATTTCATCGCCTGCTAAACTACTTTTATCGTCTAATTTATGATTATATGTTTTATTAGTTCCTGTAGGAATATGATATTTAAATAACCCAAACGTTGTACCTACCCAAAGATTCTCTTTGCTATCCAACTCCATATCGACCACCTCATTTGCTTGAATAAAATTAGGGTCATTAAACTCGCTTTTAAACATTTTAAATTCATAACCATCAAATCTATTGACTCCTCCAAAAGTAGCAATCCAAAGAAATCCATGGTTATCTTGAACAATGTTTCTAATAGAACTTTGAGATAATCCGTCTTTTAAACCATAATGTTCAAAATTTAAACTTTGCCCATTTATATGTAGTATTGAAAGTAATGTAAATAAGAGGGATAATTTCTTTATCATTCTTTAGATTTCTATTTTTAATTAATTTACTTCTGATATTTTTAAAGTAGATAAATCTATTTTAAAGTGGTTAGTAGGTTCTCCATTAGAAAACTTTTCGAAAATAACACAAAAATGATAGAATTCCATTTCTAATGATGTCGGATTTTCTAATAAAATAAACTTTGCTTTGTATAATTTAATTAACTCCTTATACTCTTTCATTCTATGCGCACCAATATCTTCTATTGCTAAAGCATCCGCAGAGCGTAATCGATACAAATCAAACAGCATATCAAAACCTGTCCATGCAGAAAATCGAACATCAATATCTAAGGTTTTACCCGCTAATATCATTAATTCTTCTCCTGTTTTTTCTAAAAAGAAATCCTTAAAATCTTTTGGCCAATCTTTTTTCAAAAATCGTAATCTTACTAGTTCTTTTAAATGCCAATTGGTAAATTCCTTATAAGAATTTACCTCTAAAATTTCTTTATTCCAGCTATTTTTTGCCTTAGATTCTTTTAAATAATTAAACTCCATTTCATATAAAGGAAATAACTCTTTAAACCTTGAAACTTTATCAATTACAACTGTTTCAACATCAAACTCATTTTCTGATATTGTTAATACTTTGTAGGCAGGAATGTATGCTGATAATGATGGTATTTGAACATTGACTAATCCTTTTCTTACACCAGTATCATTAATATGCATATGCCCTCCAAAATGTACTTTTACACCAGCTTTAGCAAATAAACTAGCAACTTCTTCTTTTGGTACTCTATGCAATTGCATTTTATTTTCTCCTAGCAATTCTCTAATATCATCAGATGCATCATCATTAAAATCTACCATAGGATAATGGCTAAAAACAATTAAAGTTTTACCTAATTTCTCTGCTCTTTCTGCCACAGATTTAACCCAAGTAAGTAAGTGTTTTTTGTGTGTTAAAACATTATTATAACCAATACTTGCCGAGTTATAATTAGATGATTCTTCAGATTCCTTTTCTGCCATTTGTTTTGGAATATAAACGTTTGCATCTATTGATAAAAACCATAAATTTTCTTTAGGTTCTAATAAATAACTAACATCTGGCATTACCGTTTTATATGGCGGAATTTTATAATTTCTTTTTAAAATATCAGCTTGTTCTTTTGCTTTCTTAAAACTATAATCTTCATAATTATATGTAGAAAAAGGAGTTTCCCAATAAACATCTGTTTTCTTTGGATAAAAGCCAAAATCTGCTAATTCAGATAGAATTTCTTCGTAACCTAATTTAGCTATATCTTTAGTTATAATCGGTTTTAAATATGAAGGATTTTCTGATTCAAACATTCCTTCTTTACTATATATTGGTTGATTTTTACCTCCTTCGCCTAAAAAATCTTTTTTTCCTGCGTCTTGATAAAAAGGTTTTACCACATCATGATTTCCTGTGGCTGCAATAAACTGAATGTTATATTTCTGTTCGTATTCCTTTAAAATTCTTTTTAAACCTCTAATGTTTAAAGGCTGACCATCATCACTAAAATCTCCTGGTAAAACCACATATTTTATTCCGCGTTCTACCACATTATCTAACGCAGTAATAAATGCAAAATAGTTTTCATTAAATAATCTGGTAGATTCTAATTGAGATTGCATTGTTCTTGCCAATGCATACGTATTTGTTTTAGTATTAAAAACTCCTTTGTATTCAGAATCCGAAAGTTCTCCGTAAATATCCTGTAAATGTACATCTGCCATAAAAGCAATCTGTATTTTTTTAGAATCTACACTTTCTTTTTGTTTACAACCTATTAAGTTTATAATCAGAAGTAAAAGAAATACTTTTTTAAACATTTATATTACATTTTTGTTTCCTTCGGAAAAGCATACGATTCTTTTTTTCCTCCTAAATCAATCAGTACCTGATCAATCATTACACCCGGATCTACCATCCAGATTTTTAACGTATGTTTTCCTGCTTTATTAATTATTTGTTTTGCTTGTTTTTGTGTTGCATTTTTTAATACATTTTGTTTCCATTCATCATCTCTACCAAAAGTCTGAAAATCTATTATAACAGGCTCTGCATCATCTATAGAAACAGCACATCTAACGCCTTTTCCTTCATAAAAAGCATGTGTTGGAACTGCTTGAACAACAACATTGGCTTTACCAAAGTTAAAGGTATAAAAATCATACTCTAATACCGGACTATTTTTTTTAATAGCAGAAATTGAAACTTCAGATGCTACAGTTCTTGGTAATGCAACACTTACATTTCCGCTATATCCTACACCTTCTAAAACTTTCCAATTAGCTTTTTTTCCTGCTTTTTTTCTTGAAAAGTGTTCTGCATTTATAGAAACAAATCCTTTGTCTTCTACAAATCCTTTAAAGTTTTCTAATTCTTTTAATTTCGGATTAAATACAGAAACCCCAATAGCTTGTACTTTATTATTACTGATAAATTCTATTGCCGAATTAACTTTAAAACTTGGTGGAATTAACTGAAAATCGTGTCCTAATGGTGCTTCTTTTTTATTATCTCCAACAGGTACTTTTGCCCAATCTATGGTAACAAAAAGTCGTTCTTCTAGTTTTCCATTATTTAAGGTTCCTTTTGTTTTAGAAATTTTTATCCAATCTGCTTTTGGTTTTGCTTCCCAATTTAAAGTTCCTTCTCCTTTTAAAAATACATCAATAAAATAAGTGCTTTTTGTATACGCATTAAACACAGGTAAAACGTCGGCATATGAATTTATAATTTCTTCATTCATTTCCATTTCATAACCTTCTAAAGCCAAACCTAAAGATAAATTATTGTTTTGGCTAGTACTTGCCACTACAGGTTTAGAAAAAACAGGTAAAAATCGTGGAGCCATATTCATTATATGATTCCATTTTCCTTTATTAAGTTTTGTATTATAATAATTAGTTTCTTTTTCAATTCTACTAAAAGCATCTAAAGATTTTTGTCCAAAAGAAATAGCACTTTTTCTACCTTGTTTAGCAACAAATTCATTTTTGTATTTATACAACCATTTATTATTTAAGCTAGATGCACCAATTACAGGATAATATATTAATTGATAAAAAGCATCTTTTCTATTTACAGCAACATCTGTATATAAATCTTCTACTTTATCTATTAATTTACTGTAAGATTCAATTCTTTTAGACACCTCATCAGCATAATGAATTTGTGTTAATTCTGTTTTTCCAGATTTTGTTACAGGCTCTACCTCACTCCAAGCCATAAATTCTGGTCTACGCTGAAACGCTAACTGATAATAATTGTACATTAAAGCTGTTATTTCTTCCGCATTTTCATTTCCAAATTCTCTAGAGGCCCAATTTGTATGATGTTCTTTTACTTGAGTACTTTCTTTAAAATTTTCCATATTCCAAGCCATATCTAAAAACAGCTCAATATTGTATTCGTGTGGTTTTATATCTCCACAATTTAAAATCCATAAATTACGAGACTTAAACTCATAAGCTTTAGACATTTCTTCCCACATTAAAACAGGGTTTGTAGAGTTTAACCACAAATAATCATGAGGTCTTCCCCAATAAGATGTGTGATAATAAATACCTGCGCCACCACTTCTTAGTTGTTCTTCGGGAGTGCTTAACTGACGTATATAACCATAATTATCATCTGTCCAAACCAAACTAATATCTTCTGGCAACTCCATACCTCCTTGATAATAGGTTAACACTTCTTTATACGGAATAAAAATTTGTGGCACATCTTCTTTATTTTTCCCTGAGTTTAAATCTAGAATATTTCGTTGATCAGATACTACTTTTTCTAATAATTTCATTTGAGAATCTGAGTCATCTTCACCAACAATCATAGGCGAATCGTGCTCTCCACGCATTCCCATCGTATACATACTTTCAAATCCATTCGTTTCTTTTGTTCTATCCTTAAAAAGTTCTTTAATGCTAGTTTCGTTATTATCATAACGCCATTCTCCCATTTTTTTACTTTCCCATTCAGAATTAATATTACACAACATTGGCTCGCAATGAGAAGTACCAACAACAATTGCATAATCGTCTGCTACTTGCTTATTTTTAGGATACGAATAAAATGGCGCTGTACAAGAATGCATTGCAGGCCAAAGCGTATTAGCACGTAAACGCAACACCAATTCAAAAACTTTTGCATAAGTTTTAGGTCCGATATCTCCAGTTTCTGGCTCAAAATTTAAGGCTGCCCAACGTTGTAAACCCCAATCTTCATCATTTAAAAAGATACCTCTATATTTAACAGAAGGCGATCCATAAATTTTAGTTTCAACTTTTAAAACAATCTCTTTTTGTTTTGCTGGTGTAACATCTGCCCACCATTCCCACGGAGAAACGCCAATCATTCTTGAAATTTCTAACAAACCAAAAGCAGTTGCTCTTCTGTCTGAACCTACAACAACCAATGCTTTATCAATTTCTTTTGTAGGATTATTTACTACTTGAATAGAATAGGTTTCCCATTTATCTTTTACTTTAGAAACATCTATTTTATTATTCGAAATTAAATCATCAATCCATTTACTTTCTCCAATAGTTCCTGCAATAATTACATTTTTTGAAGAGCCAGAATTTAATAACACTTTAGAATTTGATACTTTTAAAATATCTTGAGAAAGTATTTCTGATGCTATTTCAACCACTTTTGCATCATCCTTATCAAAAAGAATTGATGTAGCTACTCCTTTTGTAACCACTGAAAACTTGCTTGTTTTTTGTGCAGAAACGGTAATTCCTATAAACAGCATAAAAGCTATTAATATCTTTTTTAGATTCTTCATATTCTATTACTGCTTAATTTGTTGGTAAGTATTATTTTTAAAACTAACTTTAAAAGTTGATGGAAATAAATTTGTTGGAATGTAATAATCTGTTGATATTACTTGTGCTCCAGAAGCTTTTGCTTTTTCAAACCTTGTATAATCGTTTGTGCGAGATTCTTTAGTTGCTGCATCTGCTCTGGTTCTAACCAAATATCCTTTTTTAACCAATTCTTTTATATAATCAAAATCTCTAATTGGGTTATTAATAATTCTAAAACCTGCTTCTGGATTTCCTTCCGGACTATTTACAAAAAGGACTCTATCTTTTAAGCCTGCGTGTCCCTCTAAATACCGACTTATTTTCTCAGTTTTTTCATCTAACACAAAAAGAAAACGTCCATTTACAGCTTCCATCTCTGGCCAACCATTTGTTAAAATTGCTTCTTCTAAACTTTCGAAATTACCTCTAACCAAATCGGGGGTAATTAAATCGTCCTTAGAAAAAACAGACAAAATTTCTTTATCTAAATCATTAAAAGCTTCTTTACTAAAGGAAAGAGGGTTGCGTGTTCCTTTTACTTTTTGATCTTTGGTATTCATCAACACAAAAATTGGAGTGTGATTTGGGTTTTTATCAGACCATTTTTTCATCATCTTTAAACAATCTTTAAATAAAAGGTGATGACTTCTAAAATCGATATCCTGAACATGAAACATCTTTAAACCTGGTTCTGCCAATTTATTTTCTAGATCATATGCTAACGGAGTTTCTCCGTTATTTCTAAGTAACTCTAAACCCTTTGGATTAGAAAAATGGCCTCCTTTTGGATCAAAAAAAACATCTAACTCAACATTTCTTAAACCTAAATTTAATTGTTCTAAAATAGAAACATGTCCGTATTGTAATGATTTTGCTTTTGCTGAATCTTGCGAGAACAAGTAATTCCAAAGTGGTTTTTCGATAGGGATTTTATAAGAATTATGACTACCAATAACTTGTATGTCATTTAGCTTAAGTGCTGCTTTATTTTCTACACAAGAAGTAAATATTGAGAAAATTAAATAAGCCGCTAAAAATGAGTAGTTATTTTTTAATAAGATCATTTAAATAAATTATAGGTCCTATCACAAATCTCAAGAAAAAAGATCACTTCTATATGAATGAATCCTTCATATATATGGACAAATCATTTAATATAAACAAAGCGTTCTAAGAAAAATGAATATTAACTACACACAACAACAGAACTCTAAAAAAATATTCTTCTAGACTTTGTTTATTTTTGATTTCTAACATATTTATTCAACTCACTAGAATCAACCATACGTCTTAACCAATCTTCTGCAAGAGAAGGCCAATTTTCTGCGGCAACATTACCTGCACGTAACCCATAACCGTGTCCTCCTTTATATTGATAATGCAACTCTACAGGAACATTATTATCTCTAAGAGCACTTGTCATTACTAAAGAACTATTTCCATACTTATCATCAGCAGTTCCAAAAATAAAACAAGGCGGTGTGTTATTACTTATTTTTAATTCAGGAGTAAGACTTCTATTTTTTCCTTTATCAAGGTAAGCCGGATAAATTAACATAGAAAAATCTGGTCGGCAAGACAACTGATCAATAGCATCTATTTTAGAATATGAAACTTCTTTAAATAGTGTTGATGCACGAGCACACAAACTTCCGCCAGCAGAAAACCCTATAACTCCAATTTTATTAGAATCTAATTGATACTCATTAGATTTACTTCTTACAAATCTAATAGCTCTTTGAATATCGTTTAACGCACCTTTTTGTTTCTGAGGTACACGATATTGCAAAACAAAAGCAGTATAGCCTAATTTATTTAGCCACTCTGCCACTTCGTACCCCTCTTTATCTACAGCTAAAATATTATAACCTCCTCCAGGACAAACAATAATGGCTGCACCTGATTTATTTGCTTTTTCTGGCTTAAAAACTATTAATGAAGGATTTGTAACTTTAGACAAGCGAATTACATTCCCTTTTGTATTCTTAGATTTTATTGCAGTATGTTTTACGTCTATTTCACCTGGTACTTTGTTAGGCCATAAGAATATAGTATCTCTAGCTTGTGCCTGACTAAGTAATATCACAAAAAATAAAAGTACCGTGAAAATTAATCTCATAACAAACTATTTATATCTGATTCTATATTTTGATTTAACAAGACTAAGATAAAAAAAGATTACTTACGCTTTATCAGCAAAACATTTACACCCTTTTTTAATTTTACAGTTTTCACATTAGAACTCATCATTTTCTTATTAAGAAGTACTTCTGTCTTATCACCCAAAATAATAAATTCACCGTCCATATTTTTAGGAAGCTTTATTTCATAACGCTCATAACCTTCATTTGTTAAGCTATACTTAGCAAATATACTTCCTTTAATTGTTGGTACTTTTATTTCTGATGAACTTAAAGTATGTAATTGAGGTTTAATTTGAACAGTTCCAAACCCTGGTGTTTTTGGTGTAATTCCCCACATATAACGAGAAATTATATTTGTAGGAGCGGTACCCCAAGCATGGTTCCAGTCAGAATTTGGTTTGTATTTCATATCCCAAGCTTCTAACGCCATTGTAGAACCAATTTTAATCATATTCCACCAAGAACGATCACTTTCTGTTTCTGTTATCAATTCTAATGCATACTCTGCTTCATTGGCTTTGTATAAACCTTCCAATAAATATTGTGCCCCATAAACACTGCAAGCCATTCCTCTTGTTTTAATAAATTCTGTTACCGTTTTTTTATGTTTATTTGGTACAAGATCAAATGCTAAAGGAAACATATTAGCATGCAGAGAAGCATGAGAAGATCCTTCTCCATCAATATATATCCCTCTAGATTCATCAAATAATTTATTATTTATAACTTCTTTAACTTGTGCTGCTTTCTGTGTAAAAAAGGTAACATCTTCTGTTTTATCAAGAGCATCAGCAATTTTAGACATTAAGTGTAAATTGTAATAGTAAAATGAATTCACTACGGTATTAATAGCCACCATTTCGTATCCATCTCGTTCTCCATTTTTATTGGCTAATTTCCATCCTGTATCTTTTTGTCCTGCTGGCCAATCTACTATATCTCTAACTCTAGTATCTGGTTTTGTAAAACCTAGTTCTAACTTAAAATCTCCTGTTAATTTATCAGATTTAGAGCTAATTAATCCATCTTTACGCTCTAAGTCCATTAAAGTTCTTGTCTTTAGAACATCGTAATACTTCTCTAGCATTTCCACTTCTCCTGTATACATGTAATCTTGATAAAACAATAATACCGTATGAAGAAGCCATTCTGTTGGCCAAGTAGGATGATTTATAAAGTATTCATTTGTTCTACGTGCTAACGAATATTCACTATCTAAAGCATAATGACTTAACTGATTGATGTATGCGTCAGCTTCATACGGAATGCGTTCCCTATCTCCATCTACATAATAACCTGTAAAACTTGTTGCCTTTATAGTATGTTTACCTAAATCCCAAACTGCATTTAATATAGTATCTGATGATTTAAAAATAGCTGCTTCATCATCAAATTTATAATAATATCCTTTTTGATAAATATCTAATTCCTCAATTGGAATTTTAAGATTCTCTATTTCACAATATCTAAAAGGCATAATTACCCCAAAAGAACTAGGCAATTGAATGGCACCTACTTTTGTGTTTCTTTTATCAGCCTTTAGGCTGATAACTATATTTTGATTAGCATCTAATTGATTTAACTTTGCTTTTTGATAACGTATTGTTCCTCCTGGTGTTTTATCAATTAGTTTATTATCATTTAATTTTTCGCCTAAATGAACAATCAAACTATCGTTTTGTTGCTTTTTAGAATGCATAACAACTGTACCAAAATAAGCCTTACCAAAATCGATAAAATAATGACCTTCTGCTACCTTTATTACTTTTACAGGCTTAACGAGTTCTGTTTCAAAATCATTCTTTGTTGGCGCACTTGTAATTTGCGATTGAACAAAAGTGAATGATAATAAAAAGATGGCTTGAAAAAAATAATACTTTCTTTTAGATCTTAATTTCATTAATTTATTTTTATACAATTAGACTCATAAAGGGTAAAACCTATTTTATCTTAAACGTTTTATTTAAACGGATGTCACTTGAAGATGCTCCTAACATAAATTCAAATTTACCCGCTTCAAAAACCCACTGATTACTTTCTTCGTCCCAAAACATTAATTTGTCTTTTGAAACTTCGAATGATATTGTTTTTGCTTCACCAACTTTAAGCGAAACTCTATCAAAACCAACTAATTGTTTAATAGGTCTTTTTACAGATGATTTTACATCGTTTACATACAACTGAACAACCTCATCTCCTTTATATTTACCTGTGTTTTTTACAGTCATAGAAACAGTAATAGTATCGTCTTTTCTATCAATTGACATATTATTGTATTCAAAAGAAGTATAACTTAAACCATATCCAAAAGGATAAAGAGCTTCACCTTCAAAATACATATAAGTTCTACCATTTGTTACTTCGTAATCATCCATTGGTGGTAAATCTTTCTCAGATTTATAGAACGTAAAAGGCAAACGGCCTCCAGGATTATAATCTCCAAATAACACATCAGCAATAGCTGTACCACCACTTTCTCCAGGATACCAAGCTTCTACAATTGCAGGCACATTTTTATCCATCCAATTAACAGATAATGAGCTTCCTGCTACAAGTACAACAACTACATTTTTGTTTATGCTATACATTTTCTTTAAGTAGTTTACTTGATCTTCAGGTAATCCTAACTCAGTTCTATCTTTTCCTTCTTTTTCTATAGTTTTATTAATTCCCATTACAGCAATAACATAATCGCTAGTTCTGGCAGCTTTCCAATCCTCTTCATATATATCTCCAGAACCACCTGGAACTTTCCATAATAATTGGCAAATAGCATCTCCTCCATTATCAAAATATTCTAACTTAATGCTGTATTTTTTACCAGCTTCCATTTTAATATCTACTTGGTCGGTCGTTTTACCTCTATTGTGCCATTCATCAACAACTAATTTATCATTTAACCATAAACGAACTCCATCATCAGAATTAACTCCTATTTTATAAGATCCAGTAATATTAGGCGTAATATAACCTGTCCATCTCATAGATTTGTGACGGTAATTACTATATGAATCTGGTGGTTGATTAACAGGGTCGAAATTAACTACTTTATCGGTTCTTGTTCTTGGAGTTCCTTCTAAAAATTTATCGTCATAATATTCTGCAAACAACCCTTTTTCATCGTTTTTATCGTTACGTAAATATTCCGATTCTAAAAGATTTAAATTTCTAGCTGCAGTTTTCCATTTTACGTATTTAACGTCTATATTTTTACCCACTTTATTTTGAATACCTTTAAGTGGTGATACTGGAGCAATAACAGATAACCCACTATAATCCCCAAAAACTACTTGGTTTGCATTGAAACCAACTACTGCTATTTTTTTAATTTTAGTAGCGTCTAAAGGCAATATTTTATTTTGATTTTTAAGCAATACAATAGATTGACGAGAAGTTTCTAATGCAAGATCTTGATGTTTTTGTGAACCAATAACATCTGGTGAAATTCTTGTGTAAGGGTTATTTTCTTTAGGATCGAAAATACCCAACTTAAATCTAGACTCTAAGATTCTTCTAACAGATTGGTTAATTAATTCTTCTGTAATTAATCCTTGTTCTAATGCAGGAATAAGATATTTTTTATAAATATTATCGCCACATTCTAAATCTAAACCTGCCTCAATAGCTACTTTTGCCGCTAAAGTATCATTACTAACATAATGATGCGATTTTTTTAAATAAGTAGGTGCTCCGCAATCACTAACAACATATCCTTTAAAGCCCCATTCTTTTCTTAAAATATCATTTAATAACATAGAATTTGCTGTAGCAGGAATTCCGTTTATTGCATTGTAAGCACTCATTATAGATTGTGCTTTTCCTTCTACAATAGCTGTTTTAAAAGCGGGTAAATAATATTCTCTTAAAGCTCTTTCTGATATTTCTGCATTATAAGCAAATCTATTTTCTTCTTGATTATTGGCTACAAAGTGCTTTGGCGTAGAAACTACTTTTAAATATTTATCGTCATCACCTTGTAAACCTTTTACAAAAGAAAGACCTATTCTACCTGTTAAATAAGGATCTTCTCCGTATGTTTCTGGAGTACGTCCCCAACGTGGATCTCTTGCCATATTAATTGTAGGAGACCACATGGTTAATAAATCACTATATGGGTTTAGTTGATCTCTTCCTTGATTATAGAAATTCCATTTAGCTCTCGCTTCATCAGAAATAGCAGTTGCTACATTGTGAATAAGGTTAGGATTCCAAGTTGAAGCAAGTGCAACAGCTTGAGGAAACACCGTAAAACGACCTCCTTTAACAACCCCATGTAATCCTTCATTACCATGGTAATATTTATCTACCTCTAAACGTTTTATTTCTTCTGCAGTACTAACAAGTAAAGATACCTTTTCTGTAATTGTTAACCTACCTAATAAATCTTCTACTCTAGTATCTATTGGTAAATCTGGGTTATTAAAAGGATATTTAGCTTGACTAAACACATAAAATGGCAACATCATAATTACCAAAATGCTTAATATTTTTCTCATAAAATCTAGTTTAAAGGTAGTAACTTACTATAATCGTATCTATTTATTCTTTTAATAGAATAAAGTTTATTTAATAAATTCAACATCTGTTAATTTAACAACAATTGGATTATGCCAAATTTTATTATTATAGAGGCGTTGGGCTCTACTTACAGAAATTTCTAATAATTCTTTATGTTGAATATACCTTGTAGTTGGTAAGTTTTCTGGCCAGTATTCTACCACTAAATCATTCTGACCTAATACAGAAGCCGTAGTTTTTGATGTAGCTCTCATATTTTTCAGAAGAAAATTTCTTCTACCACCTTTAAACCAATTTTTTTGTCCCGTAATAAAAACATAAGCTGTTTTATCATCTTTACCTTTTGTGAACCACATATCTCCATCTTTAATTATTGTTGGAACTGTTCTCACATTTTTAACACCTTCTTCGTTAACATACATCCACAATGCAATTTCACGTAAACGCTCTTCTTGCTCTTTTGGGATTTCACCATTTGGTTTAGGACCAATATTCATCAAGAAATTCCCGCCTTTTGCACGAATTTCTATCAATTTCTCTATTAATTCAGAACCATCCTTATAAACATCATTGGTAGGTTTATACTGCCATTGTGTTCCCATAGTCATACAGGTTTCCCAAGGTCCTGGCATTGCGCCTCCTGGAATAGATTGTTCTGGTGTTTTCATTTCACCTCTAGTAACAACAATTTCCGGAGCTATTTTATGAACATACTGCGCCATAGGTTTAGATTGAAATGCATCAAAAAACATAACATCTATTGGTCCATAATTATTAATTAACTCTCTAACCTGAGCTTTATCATATTCAAAAAGCTCTTTATTAGCTCCAATTTGTGTCATTGGTCCTTTTCGAGAAATTAAGTGTCCTTGTTTATGGATAAAACTAAAATCTTCTGGAGAAAAATAAATACCTACTTTTAAATCGTATTTACGTAAAGCTGCAACAAGCTCTGCCACAATATCTTTTCCGTAAGGAGTATTCATTATATTGAAATCTGTAGTTTTGGTATCCCACATACAAAAACCATTATGATGCTTTGCTGTAAAAACTACATATTCTGCTCCAGATATTTTAAATAAACGAGCCCATTCTTCCGCATCAAATTTATCTGGATAAAATGTTTTTGGAAGTTCATTAAAATATTTATTTACATAATTGTCTGAGGCTCCAACTAAAGAGTGACTTATCACACTCCCTAATTGAGAATCCATGCTCCAATGCACAAAAATTCCAAAACCCATATCCATAAAATCTTCATCTAGTTGGGGTTTATTCTTAAGCTGTCCAAAAACAGAAAAACAAGTTATGAACAGTACAAGTATTAAATTTATTTTTTTCTTCATTTTAAGTACTTTATATAATTAATAATATCTATTCGCTTAATGTATTTGTCATTTCTAAAACCAAAGAACCTCCATTTATAATATCTTGATGACTAATATTTAAATTATCTATCGATTGATTATTTAGTTTTACATTTTTAATATAAAAATTTTCTTCTGAATTATTTTTTGTTTCAATAACAAATTCTTTCCCTGAATAATAATCAGGATTTAATTGTACTGTTACTTTATCAAAAATTGGACTTCCAATTTGATATTCTGGATTTTTCTCAGTTCCTCCATTCATTTGAAATAAACCAATCTTTAATAATACAGATAAACTTCCCATTAAACCTTGATCTTCATCACCATTAAACCCAGTATTTGGACCTAGCCCAGAAAACACACTTTTTACTACTTTACGAGTCCAAAATTGAGCTAAATCTGGACGATCTAATTGATTAAATATTTGTGCTGTTTGCATAGAAGGTTGATTTCCGTAATTGATAGGAATTCTTCTATATTCTGGATGTAATTCTCTATCATGAGAGCTACCAGAAGTAAAACCAATTTTTTCTGCGGTTTTAAACTGAGTATTTAATTGTGCTATTGCTTTTTCTTTTCCACCCATTAAATCTGCTAAACCAGCAAGATCATGAGGTACAAACCAAGTTGATTGAGCTCCATTAGATTCATTAAACCCAGTTTCATACATATAAGGATCTAAATCTCCATGCCATTTTCCGTTAACCTCACGTGGACGCATCCAACCAGATGCAGTATCAAAAGTGTTTTTATAATTATTAGATCTTTTTAAAAAGTATTCATAATCTTCTTTATGACCAAGTTTCTTAGCCAATTGCGCCAACGTAAAATCTTGATACGCATACTCCATTGTTAAACTAGCTCCATCTTGATGATGACCAAATTTACCTTCTGGAATTGGGTAAGGAACATATCCTATTTCTAAGTAATGTTTTAAACCACCTCCTAATGATGTTTTGTGTTCATAACCTGCTTTTTCCATTATTCCACCAGGCATGTGTGTCTTTTTTAATGCTTGGTAAATACCTTCTAAATTATCAGTAACAATACCTTTTTGTATTGCACTAACCATAAATGGCGTAGCTGAAGCTCCGGTCATTACATACGTATAATTACCACCAGAAGGTCCACGAGGAACAATACCTCCGTCTTTATAATATTGCATTAAAGAATTCACAAACTCATCCATTATCTCTGGATATACAAGTCCCCAAAGGGTGTTTATAGTCCATTGTGCCCCCCAAAAAGCATCCGTATTATAATGGTTAAACAAAGGTTTTCCGTTAGCATCTACAGGTAATTGACCAATTCTAAAAGCATCTCCAGTATTATCTGGGTACGCACCATTAGCATCGTTAATAGTTCTTCTACCTTGTAAACCATGCCATAAATCTGTATAGAATCTTCTTTGTGCTGTTTCAGAATTTCCTTCCACTTTAATTCTACCTAACATGCCATTCCATTCGGTTCTTGATTCTTTTATTACAGTATCAAAATTCCAATGGTCTAACTCTGTTTTCATGTTTTCTGATGCATTTTTAACAGACGTGTACGAAATAGCAACTTTCATAAGTACTTCTGCTTTGTCATCAGAAAGATCTATAAGATAATTTCCCGTTAGAGCATCTTTAGTTACAGCTTTAACTTTAGTATTTAATTGAACACTAAAAAACACTTTAGTTGGTTTTGGTCTTCTAATTGTTGGTGCATTTACCAATTCTCCAGACAACTCATAATCTCCTGTTTTAATCAGTTTTCCATCGGTAATAATACAAGGACCTAACTTTCCATTCAAGCTAAATAAAATAGCTTTCTGTTTTTCTTCTAAAAAATTATAACGATGAAAACCAACTCGTTTTGTACTTGTTAATTCTACTTTAGTTTGAGATCTATCTAAAAAAACTTGATGATATCCTGGAGATACTTCTTCCGTTTCATGATTAAATTTAGAGTAGAAATCTGTATAAATTGTTTTTCTATTATCATTATTAATAGCAACAGGCATTACAGATAACCCAGAAAGTTGCCAAGCATGAATATGACTAAATCCTTTTATAGTATCCGTTTTATAACGATAACCACTTCCCCATGCTCCGCCTACTTGAGTATCTGGACTTAAATTAACCATACCAAAAGGACGACTTGCAGATGAGAAGAAAAACCAACGAGAATTCTCTGTATCTAACAAAGGATAAACCATGTCAACAGGTTCTACAACTGCCGTAGTTTCTTTTATTTCTGATGAACCACAACTATTTAGCAGTAATAATCCAAAAATTCCTAAACCCAAAAATATGGCTTTAAAATTTTTTAAGTATTTTATTTTCGTCTGATTCATTCTTTTTTGTTTAATATAACTAGCCTAAAAACTGGTTATAATCTATTAATATTATTCTATCTCTTTTAGTACTTTTCTTATTTTTGAAATATCTTCCATCTTAGGAAAACCGTTATTTGGTCTTCTAATTTCTGGGTTATACCAGTTGGCCCACTTCTCATTTTTATCACCTTCTAAACTATTCTTGTACACCAACTCTAATTGAGTTTCTGCCTTATCTAAAAGTAATAATGCTTTTACTATTAATTCTTTTTTACACGTTTCTTCAAATTCTTTCTTTAATAAAGCTATCTGGTGCAGTGTACGCTCAAACGTTATTAAATCTGAGTATAATGTTACAGGTAAAAGAATATAAGAATTATAAAAATCTTTGTTTTTTTTATTAACCTTTGCACCAAGTTTTGCAGCTTTAACAGCTTCTTGAAACATATCTAATTCTCGTTTTAAATTATCTATATCCTCATAAACTCTATCATAATTATAAGGTATAGGAGTTTTACCGGGACGCTCTAAAGGAGAATTAGAGAGATAAGAGGTCGTTTTTTTTATTCCCCATAAATGCTGCACGTAACCATTACGACCTACTTGTGTTTTATGTAATACTTTCATTGATGCTACAGCATGTTTTGCAGCATCTTTACTAAAATATCTCTCCGTCCATGATTTATAAAATCGCTCTCCATCAAACTCTTTTGGGTTATTACTAACCTCACTATAAGCTTCTAAGTTTAATAAAAAAGGTCTAAAATTTTGTCCGTTTACTTGGCAATACTTATCAGCTCCATAATCCTTAAACATTTCCTTCATCACTGTATCCACTTTCTTAGGATAAGGGTTATGAACGGTATGATTTTTCCAGAAACCGGCATGCATATAAGTTCCAAAATCGTATCCTTTTGTACTCTTTGGTAGATAATCGAAATCTCCAAAACCATCATCACACCAAACAACAATCCAATCTTTTGGGGGATTAAAATCGCCATTAAACATTTCCATTCCATCATGATAACAAAAGGCAATCTTTGTAGCTTCTGGTTTATAATGGTCTATTAGCTTGTCTAATTCTTTATATACTTCGTTAAAAACGGTTGTTTTATCTTCTCCACAATTACTATTATATTCCCAATCCCAAACTTGGTGCCTAGGTCTTAATGAAAAAATATCCGCTTTTCCTACTGGCGTTTTTTCAAAATAATATTTCCATGCTTCTATCCACTTATCTTTATAAGTAGACCAACAATAAGATTCTTCTATAGACAATGATTTCATTTGATATCCTAAAGACAAATCTATTTGCACCTTCATTCCTTTAAGATGTGCATAGTCTATCATTTTATCAAGATACGCTACATCAATCTGATAATTTGGACTTATTTTTTTATACTCTGGACGTACAAAAAATTCAGGTCGACCTAACATATCAAAAAACTGAATGCTGTTATAACGAATTCGCACTAAAGAGTTAATCATCTCTGTATAAGATTCCCAGTCGTATTCTAACAACTTGCCTCTATAGTTTGCTAACTCGTCTACATCATTTTCAAAATAACACATTATTGGTACTAAAGGGGGACTGATTATTTTATTTTTGAAGTTAAATAAGTCTAATTTTTTATTCTTTTCAGGAATCTTTCCTGTCCAATATTCAAAAGGATCAACACCTAAAATCTGATGAGAATAATCATAAATAGAATACTGTAATCCTTCTACATCAGAACCAGCAATTACAATTACTTTACTTTGTTTTTTAGAATTTAATTTTGCCCATAATCCTCCACGAGATCCAGGGAATTTTGACGATAAATTAATTTCTTTCGTTTTAGAAAGTTTCGCTATTTTTTTATTAGATTCTATGGTACCTAACAAAAAAACAACTCCGTCTTTTGGCGTTTTAACCGTATCTGTAATTATTAAAACTTCTTTATTAATTACTTTTAATAAATCTTTTTTAAAATCAAGCACAGTACTTTTTTCAACTTTATTGGCTTTTACACCTTGCACCAAGTACACCTTTTTTTGAGCAGACAACTGGGTGTTAATTGAAAAGAGAACTATTATAAATAGCAGCTTAACCTTTTTCCATTTCAATTTAATAATCATATTTCTTAACAATTTAGGTAATCAAAAAAAATGCTTCTAATTTTTTATTGTTGATAAATTTTACAGAAGAAACGCTTCTTTATATTTCAAAAATAGAACTAGACTTTAATTTAGCTATGGATTTTTTAATCACAAGTATGGACTAAACATTACTACCTCATTACAAACAACTTACGTCTTAATTATTTTTAAAAAATAAATAAATTATATATCTAATTTGCAAATAGTAACGGTTTTAGATATGAAGGGTTTTAATAAAAACAAAAAAATGTTTTACATTTTTACTTTGTCTCATTCCGTTAACTCAACCCCATACTACTAAGCGCTATTTTTTTAGTACAACAACTACTTTTTTGTAAGCTTTATTCAATCTAAAATCAACTTGATTTGGGTTATTTCGGTTTACAAAAACATCTCGTTGTTCTATTAGTTTTTCACCATCATAGATTTTTAATTTGTAAGGATGATGGCCATCTACATATGGTATTTTAATTACAACTGGGTTATCGTTTTGTATAACATAACCTTCCGCTGTTTTTTCTATACTTAACGAAACTGCTTTTGCATAAGATAAAATACCCCAATTTTTATAATCAAATTTATAAACATCAGAAACGAATAAAAATGTAGGAGCCTTTTCTGTATCAGAATGTCTAATAACTGACAAAAGTCCGTTTTGATACAAATCATCATCTAACGCAATATCATTTTGTGATGCATTTGCTATAATAACATCCTTTGTTTTTAAATCTTTATGAATAACCTCAATTTTTTGAGCATCTGGAGTTTCAGTTAAACTAGGATATTCTACGCTAGAAATAGGGTTTTCACCTCCATCCATATAAGGGTTAAAAACTACTGCAAAAGGATTTCTCCACGCTTCGGTTTCTCTTCTTAAAATAAGCGTTTTCATTTTCTGCTTCAACACTTCAACTGGAGCTGTTCCTTTTGTTATTGCATTAGATTTAGGAGCATCAACAGTAAAAACAGTCTGCTTTTCTTCTCCTTTTATCCACATCTTCATTAAATTATCTGGTTTGCCTTTACTTTTTAAAGTGAACAAAGCATTTATGTTTTTAGAAGTAGCGACGCTCTTTTTATCACTCAAATAATCGTAAGCTTTCATGTCTCCATGTTCGCTTACAAGTTCTTTGGTTGTTACTAATTTTAAAGGTTGATTCTTGTTATCAAAAACATCAAGATTTTGACCTAAATTATGATAGAAATATTCGTGTTTTTGTGTTGATAAATTTTTCTTTCTAGATCTAAAAACATCAATAATATACCCTTTACCAGACTCAGACTTTATCATAGCTGTAAGTCTTTGTTGATCTGACATTGTTTTTGGTTCTACCAAAGAAACATTAGCATAACTCACTTTATCAAATGCTATTTTAGATTCTGCTGACTTTGGAAAATGGTTATTTAACGTATACGGATGATAACCTCTCATTCTACCGTAAGAAGAAATTCCATCGACTACAACAGTGTTATGAGCAGGAAATTGAGAGTAATATTCTCGATGATCTGGATGCCAATAACTTGGCCCTTTAGACATATCTGGACCCAGTACATAATTATTAGCGTATAGTTCCATTGAAATTCCGTTTACGTGCGCATGATTTCCAAAAGCTCCCACAGTAGAAACCATCATTGCTTGCTCACCTTCTCCCATTCGTTGCACAAACATGCTTACATTGGGCGCATAGAAAGTTGGTGTTATTAAACTCTCAGAGAGTTCTTTAATCTCTAAATCATTTGTTTTTTTAAGCTTATTTACATAAAAAAACAGCTGAAAAAGGTCTTTACTATCTCTTTTGTACTCTTCTTTTTTTATTAACTGTTTAAGCAAACCAGATATTACCAATTCTTTTTCTTCTTTATGATACTTTCGATAATTAGTAATTAATAATTCAAAGTTTTCTGGAGGAATAATATCATGACGCGCATCACCAAAAGCAACTGTATAACCACTAGGAAAAAGATATTGAAACGCAGCTAATGCAGCTTTTTCTACAATAGGAAAATTAGAAAGTTCATCTTGTTGAGTAACATTATCTAGAAGAGTAAGTAAGCGAAGTAACGTGGTAGTTACGTGTAGTGAATAAGATGGAGATTCTGCCCATATTCCTGTTTTTTGATCATAACCAGAAACAGCTTCTTTTATAGACCATTGTCTTTTTGTAGATTGATTAAAAGTATACTTTAAATAATATTCTTGCCCTTTTCCATTATCATATTCCTTATCACTTTCTAAAGCTAAAGCAATATATGTTAAATACCTTGCCTGAAAAAGATTCCAATTATTGTCTGGAATTCCGTTTTTTATCATCTGATCTCCCCATTTCTGAAAAACAGCTGTAGTTTTACTTAAATCTCTATTATTTTCTTGTAAATAAGAATGTAAAAAATCATAACTAATAGTAAGATTCGCAATTATTTTATCATGAATTACCTCAAAAGTAGACAAACCAGAAACACCTTGTTGTACCGTATTATCTAGATCTAAAGGTGGCTCTCTATAATACATTCCTTCAGTGTATTTTAAAAAGATTGGTTCTGCAAATTTGGCATATTTTTCTTCACCAGTAAGCCAATACAAAAAAGCTGCATCTTCTACCAATAACATTATTTTTTGATTAATTCTTTCGATAGCAAACCCTACTTTAGACGGATGCACCCACTCCTTTTTACCCGTGTTTTTATTTTTAAGAAACATCCCTCTTTCATCATCTAAATAAGGTATAACTTCTTCTAAATTTGGCGTTAAATAATCTGTTGCCCAATCTCTAGTTCCAGAAAAACGAACTGTTGGAACCGGTGCAGATCCTGTAGAATGAGAAAAATTACCTCCGTGTAAAAAAACTTTAGTGTGCTTCGTTTTCCAATTCATTTGTAAACGAGAAACCAACCATTCTGGGTCAACTTTACATTTCTCTAGATATACCTCTAGATTTTCTTTCTTTTTTTGAATTAATTGCGCTTTCCAAACTACACCTTCGGTGGATTTTAAAAACGCTACATTACTTGTATTGCCAGTATAAATACGCGGATGACTTTTATTCTGGCTAACTAAATACCCAAAATTAAATATGAAAGCACCTATTAATATTATTTTATAATTCATACGTTTATCAATTTATTGTTACAATAAAATACCGATTTCTAATCGATGTAATCACATAAGAAAAACATCTTACAATTTACATTTCAATTAAAAATCGGTATTTAATCAATCCCTTTTTTCTATAAATTCTAATTAATATGAAAGCACTTCGAAACTTCCATTTAATTCTATCTCTGTAGATGAACTTCCTATTTTTACATTGAATTTACCTGGCTCTACAGACCAATTCATATCTTTATCTAGTAATTCTAAATCTGAAGGATGAAGTGTAAAATTAACCGTTTTAGTTTCTCCGGGTAATAACTTTACTCTTTCAAAACCTCTTAATTGAGATTCATAAGTGGTAACACTACTTACCAAATCTTCTATATAAAGTTGTACAATTTCATCTCCTTCTCTTTTACCTGTATTGCTCACTTTAAATGAAACATGAACATCAGACTGATTAAGCTTTGTATCTTGTTTTACCACCAAATCACTATATTCAAAAGAAGTATAACTTAAACCATACCCAAACGGATAAATTGGTCCAATTACTCTTGTTAATCCGTATCCGTTTCCAGGAATTTCACGCTGACCTGCTTGTGATCCTCTTTTAAAAGGAAAGTTTAAAGGTATTTGACCTGTAGATTTAGGGAATGTAACAGATAATTTTCCTCCTGGATTATAATCTCCAAATAAAGTTTCTGCAATAACATCTCCAGATGACGCTGCAGGAAACCAAGTTTCTAAAATAGCTGGTAAATATTTATCTTCCCAATTAATGGTTAATGGTCTTCCGTTTATCATTACCAAAACAACTGGTTTTCCAGTAGCATACAATGCTTTTAATAAATCTAATTGACGACCTGGTAAATTTAAATTGGTACGTGTTTTACTCTCTCCAACTGCAGCCTCATCTTCTCCCATTACAGCAATAATAACATCAGATTTTTTAGCTTGTTCTACAGCTGCTGCAATACCTGCTTTTTCTTCCGATGAAAGCGGCACATCCATTAATTCGCTTTCTGGCCAACTTGCATCAATAACATTGCAACCTTTTACGTAATTAACATTTAATTTTCCTTTACCATATTTTTTTATCCCTTTATAAACTGAAACAGAATTGTTACTAGAAGGACCATATCTACTATATGTATAATTTACTTCATCCGCCATAGGACCAGTAACTAATACGTTTTTAAGTTTAGAAAGATCTAATGGCAATAAATTATTTTCATTCTTTAATAACACTAAAGATTCTCTGGTAATTTGTCTAGAAAATTCTTCATCTTCATCTGTATGAACAATTTTATTAGCTAATTCTGTATCCTCTACATACGGTTGATCAAACAATCCTAATCTAAATTTTACACTTAACACCTCTGCAACTCTTTCATCAATAACTTTCATAGAAAGTTTTCCCTCCGTAATTAATTCACGTAATGGCTCAATGTAAGATTCTGGAGTTTTAAAACGAGTACGTACATTTAATCCTGCTTCTACAACCTGACGAATTCCTTCTTTGTAATCTTCTGCAACATTATGTTTTTCATTTAAATACTCTACAGCATCACTATCTGAAACCACATAGCCATTAAAACCATATTCTTCTCTTAATAGTTCTGTTAAAAAATAATGACTCCCCGTAATTGGCACTCCATCATAATCATTATAACTACTCATAACACCCATTGGTTTTGCTTCTTTAATAACCTTTTTAAAAGGATATAAATGCATTTGGTGCATTTCTCTTGGAGCAACATGCGGATCTGTTCTTGCTTCACCATCTCTAGCTCCTTTAGGAATACTATAAACTGCAAAATGTTTAATAGTAGAAGCAACTCCTTGCGACTGAATTCCTTTAGACATTTCTACACCCAATTCTCCAATATGAAAAGGGTCTTCTCCATAACATTCAATTACTCTTCCCCAACGAGGATCACGAGCAATATCTAATATTGGTGCATAAATATTAGTATAACCTAATGCTTTAGCTTCACGACCAACAGTTTGACCAGCTTTGTAAACCAAATCCTTATTCCAAGTAGAACCAATACCAATTGGAGCAGGAAGTGGTGTTGCTTTTTTATGACATAAACCGTGTACTCCTTCGTTTGTAAAATCTACCGGAATACCCATTCTTGTTTCTTCTATAAACCATTTCTGAATGGTATTAATAGCTTCTGCATGGTTGCTATACGGAAAAGCATGTTCTGTATTTGTATACGGGCGATTCGCAATTGTATTAAGATGTTCATCAATATTTGCTATTCCGTCTTTCCAAACACGATTTTTCCATTCTGCAGTAGGTAATTCATCTTCTAAAACTCTAGAAAAACCATATAGCGTTGTCATCTGACATGTTTTTTCTTCCATTGTCATTTGCGACAAAAGATCTGCTACTCTTGCATCTATTGTCTGTTTAGGATCTTCAAAAATATCCTTAACTCCGTTTTTATTAAAGTCAATCCATCCTTTTTTATAGATATCTTGTTTGTTTTCTAAGCCATCTGCCGATGTTAAAAAAAGCAAGCAAAAGACAGGTGCCAGCAACTTGACTATTTTCTTTTTAAGTAAAATCATTTCTTATATTTTTCAGTTTGATACTCAAAACTACCATTTAGTCATTTAAACAATATGGATTTATTTCTTTTAAATATGGATATATAACTCAAACCAACCAAATAAGTAGAAAAGACAACACATTTTTAAAATAAATATATTTCAAACAGTGGTAAAGATTAGTTTGATAAGCAATTTAATAAATTGATTTGCTTTACAATTTCATTTTAAGGTTAAGATACTTTTTATTGATTATCCTTTTAAACTCATTTTTTTTAATAACAGTAAAGCTTCTATAAAATAATAATCGGCATAAATTATAGACACGTCTACTTCTTTATTTTTAGGTTTATTTCCTGTAGAATGTAATAGAAAGGCATCGTTTTTATCTTTACTTAAATACATATCCGAAGACAATGATTGCAACATTTCAATAGCAATACTCTTGTATTTTTCTGATATTAAAGCATCTATTTTTAAACTGGATAATTCTAATAAAGCAGACGCTACAACAGCAGCTGCAGAAGCATCACGAGGAGTATTAGGAATACTTGGGTCATTAAAATCCCAATACGGAATTAAATCATTGGGTAAGTTTTTAATATAAGCATCAGCCAACTTTATAGCTGTTTCCATAAATTCTACTTTTCCTGTTTCTCGATAACACATCGTAAAACCATAAATCCCCCATGCTTGTCCTCTAGCCCATAATGAATCATCAGCATATCCTTGATGTGTTTTTCCTTTGATAAAATCACCATTTTTATCATTATAAAAAACCACATGATAAGTTGTATTATCCGTACGAATATGGTGTTTCATTGTTGTTTCGGCATGTTTAACAGCAATATTATACAAGTTTTTATCACCTCCATTTTTAGCAGCCCAAAACAAAAGTTCTAAATTCATCATATTATCTATAATAGTATGATGAGGCCAATTGTTATTTTTTCTTTTAGATGGCCATGAAAGTATAGTGCCAACTGTAGGATTATAAAGTGTTGCCAAGGAATCTGCTGCACTTAAAAGCAAGGTTTTATAGGCAGGATTTTTTGTAAGTCTATAGCCATTACCATAACTACAATAAAGCATAAACCCTAAATCATGACTACGAATAGGTTTATACATTATAACCTGTTGCTTTTGGGTATATAATGCTGCACTTTGCTTTAATGCTAGATTGTTAGAGGCCTCAAACGAATACCATAAAATACCTGGCCAAAAACCACTAATCCAATTCTCTACTTTATCAGACTCCCAATGTGTAGCATCCGCTTCTATATATCTTGGAAATTTATCGTTATCACTTAAAGAAGAAACAGTATGTAAACTCTTATCAATACAATAATCTAATACTTTTTGATAATCAAATTGATCTTTATTTTGCTCTTGAGAAAACATTGATTTTGACATCAATATTAAAACAAACACCATCGAAAATTTATTAATAAAGCTTTTATTTATCATATTTATGAGTACAATTACTGTTTTTATAATGATTTACATATTCTAACTTATAATGAACTTATGCAGTTAAAATTAATCAATTGGTAGTATTTCAAACCCTTTTGTTAAATGAATGTTTTCAGAAGAACTTCCAATCATTATTTTAAAACTTCCTGGTTCTACAACCCAATTCATATCTTTATCTAACAGTTCTAAATCATCTGAATGCAATACAAAGCTTACTGTCTTTGTTTCCCCTGGAAGTAAATGAACTCGCTTAAAACCTCTTAACTGAGATTCATAAGTAGTTACGCTACTCACTTCATCTTTTAAATACAGTTGAACAACCTCATCTCCTTCTCTCTTTCCTGTATTTTTAATTTTAAATGAAATATGAATATCAGATTTAATCTTCCCTTTTGTTGGGCTTACTTTTAAATCGCTATAATCAAACGTAGTGTAACTTAATCCAAATCCGAAGGGATAAATAGGTCCTAAAACTCTTGTATTTCCATAACCATTTGGTCCTTCTCCTGGTTGACTTGCTTGAGAACCTGGTTTAAATGGAAAATTTAATGGAATTTGACCTACAGCTTTAGGAAACGTAACTGGTAACTTTCCTCCTGGGTTATAATCTCCAAATAAAGTTTCGGCAATTACTTCTCCTGCAGATGGTCCAGGAAACCAAGCTTCCAAAATAGCTGGTATAAATTTATCCTCCCAATTAATAGTTAACGGACGTCCATTAACCATAACTAAAACAACCGGTTTTCCTGTTTTGTATAAAGCCTGTATTAGTTGAAATTGTCTACCAGGTAAACCTAAACTTGTTCTAGATCTAGATTCTCCTACTCTTTTTTCATCTTCACCAAGTACGGCAATTATAATATCAGACTCGTTTGCTTTTGCAACTGCGTCATCTATACCTTGTTGTTCTTCTGCAGAAAGTTCTGTTGGTATAATTTCACTCCCTGGCCAATTAGGGTCTACTACATTACATCCTTTTACATAATTTACATTTAGGTTATTGCCTGCATATTCTTTTATTCCTTTATAAACAGAAGTTGCAGGATTGTTTGCAGGTCCATATCTACTATACGTAAAACTTACTTCATCCGCTAACGGACCTGTAACCAAAATGTTTTTGTAGTTCTTAATGTTTAATGGCAATAAATTATCTTCATTCTTTAATAAAACCAATGATTCTCTACTAATTTGCTTTGCAAACTCCTCATCTTCTTCTGTATGAACTAACTTGTTAGATTCTTTAGGGTTCTCTACAAAAGGTTGATCAAATAAGCCTAATCTAAATTTTACAGACAAAACATCGGCTACACGAGTATCTATAGTCTTCATTGATATTGCACCTTCTTTAATTAGTTCGCGTAATGGTTCTAAATAAGATTCTGGTGATTTAAAATTGGTTCTAACATTTAAACCTGCTTCTACAACTTGCCTAACAGATTCTTTATAATCTTTTGCTACATGATGTTTAGAGGATAAAAACTTAACGGCATCACTATCTGACACAATATAGCCATCAAACCCATATTGATTTCTTAATAATTCTGTTAAAAAATAATGACTACCAGTAACCGGAACTCCGTCATAATCATTATAACTACTCATTATCCCCATAGGTTTTGCCTCTTCAATAACCTTTTTAAAAGGATATAAATACATTTGATGTAATTCTCTTGGAGCAACATGCGGATCTGTTCTCGCTTTTCCTTCTCGTCCACCTTTAGGCACACTATATACGGCAAAATGCTTTAATGTAGAAGCGACCCCTTCAGATTGAATTCCTTTTGTCATTTGTATTCCTAATTCAGAAATTAGAAATGGATCTTCACTAAAACTCTCTACAATTCTTCCCCATCTAGGATCTCTTGCAACATCTAAAATAGGAGCATATACATTGGTATAACCAAGTGCTTTGGCTTCTCTTCCAATAATTTTCCCTGCTTTATTTACTAATTCCGTATTCCAAGTACTACCAATTCCTATAGGAGCAGGTAACGGAGTTGCTCTATCATGTGTTAAACCATGTGTTCCTTCATTTGTAAAATCTACAGGTATGCCAAGTCTTGTTTCTTCTATAAACCATTTTTGAATGGTATTTATAGCTTCTGCATGACTGCTATACGGAAATGAATAATCGTTATATGTTGAAGGACGGTTTTGAATCGTATTTAAATGCTCATCAATGTTAGCTATTCCATCTTTCCAAGCACTATTTTTCCATTCTTCAGTAGGTAATTCATCTTGTAAAATCCTAGAATACCCATACAAAGTAACCATTTGAGCTGTTTTTTCATTAACAGTCATTTGAGATAAAAGATTAGCGACTCTTGCATCTATTGTTTGGGTAGGATCTTCAAAAACATCCTTAACTCCATTTTTATTAAAATCAATCCATCCTTTTTTATAGATATCTTTCTTCTTTTTTAAAACCACTACAGATGTTAAAAAAACCAAACAAAAAACAGGTACAAAAAATTTAAATATTTTCATTTTATTCAATTATAATTCAATTTCAAAGTTACTTTCTAAACTTTTTTTTAATATGGATTTATAATAGAAATATATGGATATATCATTCATTGATATAAAAACAGAAGAAAATCTACAGTTTTAGAACCGTTATTAAAGTGATATTGATAAAAAAGTATTGCACAAAAAAAAACAGGTAGAAGCTATTAACTTCTACCTATATAAACATCAATTAAAATTGATTAAAGATTTACTTCTTCTTAAGAAATAAGTTTATAGTATTTTTTATTTTAACTACTTATTGAAGTATAGACAGGTAACTTTTATACCTGTCCATATTTCAAAACCAGCTCAAAACAAACTTATTTTTATACTGTTATTAGTATCCAGGATTTTGCACCATAGTATCAGGAGAAAGTGTTAATTCTTGATCTGGAATTGGACGTAATAAATGAATACTAGCATCAAAAGCGCCATGATCTATTACTGCCGGATTATAAAGTTTAATTCTTTCTTCTAATTTACCTGTTCTTTTTAAAACAGCCCATCTATCATCTTCAGCCGCAAGTTCTAATGCTCGTTCATTTAAAATATCATCTATAGTTATAGAGGTATATTCGTTAGCAACTCCTGTAGCACGCTCTCTAACTATGTTAATATGATTTAATGCTGATGCTAAATTATTAGCTCCTAAATATGCTTCTGCAGCTATTAAATGTGTTCCTGCTACTCTAAAGATAAAAGTATCACGAGATCCCTCTCCATCCTCACTAAAATCTTGATCATCAAATTTCTTAAAAATTGGAAAGTTTGTAAATTCTGTATTTTCAGAATATAAGAAAGTGGTCCCAGGAACATCTGTTGGTCTACCAAAGCCATATTGATCTGGTTGATATACCCAATGACGATCTAAATGATCTGCTAATTCTGCCGCACTTAATGCTACTTTTGGAAAATAAACAATAGTATCACCAACAGATATAGGCGCTATACCTCCTGTTTCATCTTCATTTGCAATAAGAGCACGATGTATAGTAACATCTTCTCTAGAATCATTATCTGCAAATAAAGAATAGAAAAATGGTGTTGGCATATCACTTCCACTTTTTAACCCATAAGAATTAACTCTAGATATACCTGGTAAGTTAAAAACTTGATACATAAAAAGCGCATGCTTATTATTATTTTTATCTGCTGTAATACCTTCTGATCCCCATTGTGCTGCAAATAAAACCTCATCATTTACTTGATTATTAAAATCAAAAACCTGAGCAAAAGACTGACTTCTAATATCATAAGAACCTATTGCTGATTCTGCTAAAGCTGCTGCAGTTGCAAAATCTGTACTTAAACCATAAGATTTATACGCTCTAGTTAAATATACCTCTGCTAATAAGTGTTGCGCAGCTCTTTTAGAAAAACGTCCTGCTTCTGGAGCAACTTCTAAATCTGGAATTGCCGCTTCTAATTCTTCTATTATAAGTGTATACGTTTCTTCTTCTGTAGAACGCGTATAATCTGAACGAATAGTTTGTGGCTCTTCTAAATCTAATACTACACCTCCAAATTGTTGTACTAAATTAAAAAAAGCTAATGCTCTTAATCCTTTCGCTTGCGCAATACCATAAGCTTTATCTGCTAATCTTGGAGTACTCCAATCTATTTGGTTTTCATAACGATTAATTGCTGTATTAGACTTTGCAATAACATCGTAATTATTAGACCAAACGCTGTTAGTGTTTGGAGCCGTAAAACCAACATAGTCATTAGCAGAACTCGTAGCAGTTACATCATTTTGATTAGTAAAGATATCAGTACCTTGAAATTTATAACCGTAATTTTTATAAACCGAACGCACTTGAGTATAAACACCTACCACTAATTGATCTGCAGTATCTTCGGTAATAAAGTTTTCGCTTGTTATATCTGAGTATATCTTCTCTTCAATATAGCTTTCACAAGCATTTAATAGCATTATACAACTTAGTATACCTATTGAATATTTTATGTTTTTTAAAATTTTCATCTTTTATATAGTTTAAAATTAATAAGATAATTTAAGACCGAATAATACTGTTTTAGTCAAATATCCTCCATTATAATTGTTTTGAAGTCCTGTTTCTGGATCTGAACCTTCATAATCTGTAAATGTAAATGGGTTTTGAATATTTACTGATAAACGTAAACTCGACATTTGTAATTTATCTAACATCTTATCAGAAAATTGATATCCTAAACCAATATTACCAATACGAACAAAATCGAAATCTGTATAGTAATCTCCATTTGCACCATATTCTAAAGCTGGATTTTCTGAATCTGGGTTATTAGGTGTCCAATAATCTAAATCAACTTTATTAAAAGTAGCATCATCACCATTCCATGGCACAGATAGTGAATTAAATTCTGAATGACCATAACTACCTTGTCTTGTATAGGCTTGAATTGAAAGATCTAAATTTTTATACGTAAATGTATTTGTAAGACCCGCCGTCCAATCTGGAGATAATTGACCTAAGACAACTTTATCTTCATCATTTAATACACCATCATTATTTTGATCTACATATTTACGTTGTCCTGGATCTTGACCATAAACATCTGCTTCTGCAATTTCATCTAATTGCCAAATACCATCTCTTTGGTAACTCCAAATAGCATCAGCTGGTTGTCCTACCTGTAAAACACCATGATCTTCGTAAGGCAATAAATCTAAATCTCCATCTAATTCAAGAATCTCATTCTTGTTTTTAGCAAAATTAAAACTAGTTCTCCAGCTAAAGTTATCTGTTTGAATATTTCTTGTATTTAAAGTAATTTCTATACCACTATTTCTTACAGAACCAAAATTACCAATTGCAGCACTAAAACCAGAAATAGGAGATAATGTTCTTCCAAAAATACTACCCACTGTTTTTTTATTATAAAGTTCTAAAGACAATGCTACTCTATTTTGTATAATACCAAAATCTAAACCAATATTAAATTCTTTTGTACGTTCCCAAGTTAAATTACTATTAGGTAAACCAGATACACTAACACCGTTTGCTGCAGATTCTCCAAATAAATAATCATTATTACTTAAAAAAGCAAGAGAATCATATGCACTAACAGAAGTATCATTACCTGCTTCACCATAACTTAAACGTAATTTTAAGTTACTTAACCAATCTGTATTGTGTATAAAATCTTCATCTGATATTTTCCAAGCAAAAGCTGCTGATGGAAAGAATGCCCATTTATTATCTGTTGCTAATTTAGAAGAACCATCATACCTTCCAGAAAAAGTAAAAAGATACTTATCATTAATGCTGTAATTTATTCTTCCTGCAAAAGACGCTAATGATTCTTTAACATATTCAGTATCATAATCTCTTATATCTGTACCAGATTCTGTATTATAAAACAAATATTCATTGGTATCAAAATTTCTAGTTTCTATTTTCCCATTCTCTCTTTGGTTATAATACAATGAAGAAATAAGTGTTGCTTTAAGATTGTGACCTTTTGCAACATCAAAATTAAAATCAACAATATTATCCCAACTATAAGATGTATTAAAATAAGTATCATAGTGTGATTGTATTCTACTAGGATCATTACGAGCAGCTTTAGTGTACAAACCTCTAAACTCTCCAAATCTGGTCGTTTTAATATTTGGTGCAAATTGCGTTTTAAAACTAACCCAATCTGTAGGCTTATAGTTTACAAACACATTTGCTATAACATCTAAAGATTTTGTATTTACAGTCCATTCTCCATTTGCATCGTAATAAGGATTTGTAAAACGGGTATCTTGATCATCTGGAAATAAAATAAGATTACCATCTGTATCACGAGAGTTTACTGTTGGTGCTAAACGTTGTGTACTTCTATATAATTCTCTACTTCCTTCTTCTCTTTCAGAAAAAGCCAAATAAGATTTTAAGCCTACAGTTAACTTATCAGACACTCTTTTAGAAAGTGAAAGGCTTAAATTATAACGTTCATAAGCTTCTATACCTATAACACCTTCATCACTTAAATACCCTAAACTAGCACTATATACCAAACCATTTGTTCCACCAGACATCCCAAAATTATGACTCGTTTGCAAGCCTGTTTTTTGATAATCTTTTATCCAGTTTGTATAACGTCTGTTAGCTACATTACTAGCTTCTTCATTTGTTGTTCTTATTTCTGTGTTTATAAAAGAAGACACATCTATATTATTATAATCTGCTACAGTAGGCATTCCTGAATTAAATAATTTTCCAAACTCTCTACTTCTTATAACATCATCTACAAAAGCTACATATTCATCACCTGTAAAAAAATCTGGCTCATTTGCTACAGTTCTAAACCCCATTGTTGCCTCATATGTAAAAACTGTTTTTCCTTCTACACCATTTTTGGTTGTTATAATAACTACACCGTTTGCTCCACGAGAACCATATATAGCCGTTGCAGATGCATCCTTCAAAATATCCATTTGTTGAATATCTGCTGGATTTAAAATATTTATATCTTCAAAGAAAATACCATCTACCACATATAATGGTTTTGTTCTATCCAAAGTAGGATCATCACTTGCTCCGTCACGACCAACATATGCATCATTTCTAATAGCAGTATTACCTCTAATTCTAATACTAAGAGGTGCACCTGGTTTATTGCTAAGCGATCTAACATCTACCCCAGCAACTTGTCCTTTAACAGCTTGCCCAATATCTGTTTTCTTCTGTTCTGTTAATTCAGATGCTCCTATAGATGAAACAGCACCTGTTAAGTCAGACCTTTTAACAGAACCATAACCTACTACTACAATTTCTTCTAATGTTGCAGTATCTTCCTTTAATTGAACTGTTAAAGGTGATTGTCCGTTATAAGTAATTTCTAACGTTTTAAAGCCTAAATAAGAAAAGACAATAACATTACTTTTACTCGCTTTGATTTGATATTCACCATCAAAATCTGTAGTTGTTCCAATAGTGGTCCCTTTAATAAAGACACTAACTCCCGGAATAGGTTGGTTTTGTTCATCTGTTACAACACCAGATACAGAATCTTGTGCAAATGTTAAAGATGAAAAACCTATAATAAAGGCAATTAATAAGAGTTTAAGTTTTTCCATTTTAAATAGTTTAGTTAAAATAATTTTTAGTTAATCGTTATAATAATTATTAATATTTCGTTAAAATTAGTTCAGTAGTTTATTTTTGGTATGGACATTTTACTCAAAAATATAGATTTATATGTATTTTTTTTTAGATACAAAAAGCACAATAAACTACTCGTTTATACAATGTTTACAAGAGATGCCCTACTTTTTAAATAGTAATTTTCACAACAACACGACAAACCTTAAAAGTATTTAGATAGACTTGAATGCTTTTTAATAAAAAAACTTCAAAAAAATCTTTTAAAACTATGTATTAAGAAGTGTATTATATTCTTTAACAAATATTAGTAATATCTTTTTAATTTGCACTTATTTTTTTAATTACTTAAAATCATAGGTAACAAATTACGATATCTTTATATTTTATATATTTATTATCAAAAAAAAGTAAAGAGTAAAAAAATGGCTGTATACATTTTCATTTTTACATTACAATAAGAATAAAAAAATGAACACACTTTTTAAAAAATAAGGTGCAGATATTTAATATCTGTAGATTAATTTAATGAAGTTTATTAACTACTATATTTCTTTAATCTTAGCACAAATTTTACACACCTAAAATTTAGACAAATAATAGGTATATAAAATATTAAAACCGAAAAAACCCTATAAACAATTTGCTTATAGGGTTTTTTAATTTTTCAGTAGAGAGGAAGGGATTCGAACCCTCGGTACCGTTACCAGTACACTACCTTTCCAAGGTAGCTCTTTCGACCACTCAGACACCTCTCTTTACTTTAAGACAAATACAACTCAATTAATCCTTCTGGAGTATCTACCTGAATTGTTTTGTTCTCTCTATCTACTTTTTTAATAAAATCATCTACCATCGGAATAAAAATCTCTGTTCCTTCTCTGTCAATTTCAAAAAGTGGTTGCGCTGCTTTATCGTTTATATGAACAATTTGTCCAACTTCTCCAAAATTAGCATCAACAACTGTAAAACCAATTACTTCATGATAGTAAAATTTATCGCCCGTTAATTCTGGCAACATTGTATTTGGTAAATAAACACCACATTTTAAGATAGAATCTGCTTCCTCATCAGAATAAACATCCTCAAACTGAACGCGTAACTGATTTCCTTTGTGTAGTGAACTTTTATCAATAAAAAATGGAACCAAGTTTGTGCCGAATTCGACATAAACTGATTCCATTTCTGTATACAACTCAGGCTCGTCGGTATCTAATTTGATAACAACTTCACCTTTAAAACTATATTTTGTAACGATTTTGCCTAAATAAAAACAATCTTCTTTACGCATCTTCGTAATAATTTATAATTTATTCTGCTGCTTTTGCTGCTGCATCATCAATTGTTTCTGGAGCCTCTTCAGCTTCAGCAACAACCTCTTCTGCTACTTCTTCAACAACTGGTTTAGCTGCTTCAATTCTTGCTTCATTTACTGCTTTTTCTGCTGCCAATGCTGCTGCTTTCGCCTCAGATTGTGCTTTAGATAAACCAGCTTCTTTATCAGAAATCTTAGTAGCTTTTGCCTCTACCCACGCTGCAAATTTTGCATCTGCTTGCTCTTGAGTTAAAGCACCTTTTCTTACACCACCAGCTAAATGATTCTTTAACATTGCACCTTTATAAGATAAAATGTTTTTTGCAGTATCAGTTGGTTGTGCACCATTTTGTAACCAAGTTACAGCTAAATCTACATCTAAATCAATAATTGCAGGGTTAACGTTAGGATTGTAAGTACCAATTTTTTCTAAGTATTTACCATCTCTTTTTGCACGAGCATCAGCGGCAACGATCCAATAGAATGGTTTCCCTTTTTTACCGTGTCTTTGTAATCTAATCTTTACAGACATAATTTGTTAATTTATTAAGGTTCTCGACCTTTATTATTAAAAATCTCACTATCTCGTAGTAAGTGGGCGCAAAAGTACAAAACCTTTTTTAAACTAAAACGCTAAATATCAATATTTTTTAGGGCGTTACCACAAGGGTCGGGCTTTCGCTACTCGCTTCCCACAAAAAAATGTGGGAGAGCTCAAATAGACCGCTCTATCCCTAACGCAGACACTCATGCTACATAAACTTGTCACTTCGAACGCAGAGAGAAGTCACATAACAGTGATAACACAACAATATTAACAACAAAACAAACTGTATGCAATTTCCCCAATAGTTGAAAAAACAAAATAATACTATACAAAATCAAATGAGTCAAAATCAAAATCTTATGGACTCATGGCTCTCTCTAATATTTTATAGTTTTGTATCAGATGCTAAACAATACACATCTTAAAACAAGCTATTGGAATTTAAAATGAAAATGACAACATGAAGTACACAGAAAAAATTTCGAACAAATTAAACGAGTTATTAGAGAAAAATTATGATGCCGAAAAAGGATATCTAAACGCTGCAGAAAATGTAGAAAGTCCTAAATTAAAGATTTTCTTTAAAAATAGAGCCTCAGAAAGAAGTCAGTTTGCAAAAGAACTAAGAACAGAAATTCTTGTACACGGACAAATACCAGAAGACGATGGTTCTTTTAAAGGAACAATGCACCGAAATTGGATGACTCTAAAATCGCTATTTAGCTCAAATGATGAAGAGGCAATTTTAGAAGAATCTATTAGAGGTGAAAAAGCAAATTTAGAAGAGTATAAAAAAATATTACTAGATGATGTTTTTGCTCCTTCCACAAAAAAAATGCTAGAAGAACAGCAACAAAAAATTCAAGCTGCTATTAATTTACTGATGGTAAAAGAAGAGTTAGCCTAATCATAAAATATAAATAGGTTATAAATCTATTATTCATATTTTTATGAAACAGTTTAAAAAGCCAATCCTTAAATGGATTGGCTTTTTTATGCTCAGACTTGTTACTTAGAAACATTAGTAAATAATTTTATTCCTTCTCAATTTTATAAAAGTATATAAAAAGTAGACCCTTCAGGTTTTAAAAACCTGAAGGGTCTACTTTTTACCATTTTAGAAAAGAAAACTAATGTGACAAACTTGATGCTTTTACAAATTAAGAGTATCGAAATAAAAACACACGCTAACGCTCGTTTGTAACGAGTGAAATCAAAGGCCTAATTTCTCTAACTATATTACAAACAAACAACTTCCGCGTGAAGGATAGCAGAGAAAAGCCCACAGTGAGGTACGAACGAGGACTTGCAGCGGATAGCCTGACCATTTTTAAGACAAAAAGTACATGCTATTAACTTGGTGTATTAAAAAATGGGCACGCCCCAAAAAACAGACATATTCTCTCTCTCGGTTATAAACTAGTGTAATTAAGCACTAATTTATGATAAGAAACTAGTTACAAGCTAGCACAAGCCTAAGAGAAAATTTGTTGATAAACAAAACAAACTCATTCATCATTTGTAAGAACAAATTTCTATTTTTGCATGTTCTTTTAAACAGTTAAACACTTCAACATTTACACAGATTTATGTACTTAATTTTTGATACAGAAACTACCGGTTTACCTAAAAGTTGGAATGCTCCTATTACAGATACGGACAACTGGCCTAGGTGTATTCAAATTGCATGGCAACTCCATGATGAGATGGGAAATGTGTTAGAACACAACGATTTTCTAATACAACCAGACAACTTTAATATTCCGTACGATGCAGAAAGAATTCATGGAATTTCGACTGAATTAGCGGCAGAACAAGGTATTCCTTTAAGTGAAGGTTTGGTTTTATTTAATGAAGCGTTAGCTAAAACGAAGTTTATTGTTGGTCAGAATTTAAATTTCGACCTTAATATTATGGGATGTGAATTCCATAGATTAGGTGTAGAAAACAATTTAAATTCATTACCAATTTTAGATACTTGTACCGAGAAAACGGCTACTATGTGTCAGATTCCTGGGGGGCGTGGTGGTAAATTTAAACTACCAACGTTAACAGAATTACACAATCATTTATTTGGTGTTGGTTTTGGTGAAGCACACAATGCAACGGCCGATGTTGAGGCGACAACTCGTTGTTTTTTAGAATTAATTCGTTTAAGAGAATATACCAAAGAGCAGTTAGATGTAGATGAAGATTATTTTAAAAATTTCTCGGAAGCGAACCCAAAACCTATTCAGGTAATTGGTTTAAAGCACATCAATCTAAAGAAAGAGAGCGATATAATTCGCCAACGTTTAGAGAAATTAAAAGGTACTGCAACAACTAAATCTACATCAGATGGTTTAGCTGAGTTAGAAAACGTACAGTTTTCTCATCTACACAATCATACACAATATTCTGTTTTACAATCTACCATGCAATTGGGTAATATTGTAAAAGCTGCAGCAAAAGACAATATGCCTGCAGTTGCCATGACGGATACAGCAAACATGATGGGGGCTTTCCATTTTGTGAATGCAGTTTTAAATCATAATAAAAACGCAGAAACTCCTATGAAACCAATTATTGGTTGTGAGTTTAATATCTGTGAAGATCATAAAAATAAATCGCAAAAAGACAACGGTTATCAGGTTGTTTTGCTTGCTAAAAATAAAAAAGGGTATCACAATTTAGCAAAATTATCTTCTGCAGCCTTTGTAGATGGGTTTTACTATGTTCCTAGAATTGATAAAGCGCTTGTAGAACAATACAAAGAAGACATTATTGTTTTAACAGGAAACTTATATGGAGAGGTTCCTAGTAAAATTTTAAACTTAGGAGAAAAACAAGCGGAAGAAGCGTTAATCTGGTGGAAAGAACAATTTAACGACGACTTGTATATTGAGTTGATGCGTCATGACCAACAAGACGAAAAAATTGTAAACGAAACTTTATTAAAGTTTTCTAAAAAACATGATGTTAAAATTATTGCTACCAATAATACGTTTTACTTAGAAAAGAAAGATGCAAATGCACATGATATTTTATTGTGTGTAAAAGATGGTGAAAAACAATCGACGCCTATTGGTAAAGGACGTGGTTATAGATACGGATTGCCTAACGACGAGTATTACTTTAAGTCTACCGACGAAATGAAAAAGTTGTTTGCAGACATACCTGAAGCAATTAGTAACATTCAAGAAATTGTAGATAAAATTGAAATATTCACCCTTGCAAGAGATGTTTTATTGCCAGCTTTTAATATTGGTGATGAATTTAAAGATCCTGCGGATGAATTAGATGGAGGAAAACGTGGAGAAAATAATTTCTTAAAACACTTAACCTTTGAAGGGGCTAAAAAACGTTATGGAGAAATTACAGAATCTATTAAAGAACGTTTAGATTTTGAATTAGAAGTTATTGAAAAAACAGGGTATCCTGGTTATTTCTTAATTGTAGAAGATTTTATTAGAGCAGCAAGAAGAATGGATGTTGCTGTAGGTCCTGGTAGGGGTTCTGCAGCGGGTTCTGTGGTTGCTTATTGTCTTTGGATTACAAATATAGATCCTATTCAATACGATTTACTTTTTGAGCGTTTCTTAAATCCAGAACGTGTATCCATGCCCGATATTGATATTGATTTTGATGATGAAGGTCGTGGACGTGTAATGGATTATGTAATTGATAAATATGGTGCAAACCAAGTTGCTCAGATTATTACCTACGGAACCATGGCGGCAAAATCTTCTATTAGAGATACTGCCCGAGTTTTAGATTTACCACTTTTTGAAGCCGATAGAATTGCAAAATTAATTCCGGGAATTAAACTAAAAAATATTTTTGGCGATGATGCTAAAAGTAAAGGTAAAGTTGATGGTTTACGTGCAGAAGAAAAAGTTCTTATAGAAGAATTAAAACAAATGTCTTACGGAAACGACTTGGTTTCCGAAACAATAAACAAAGCCACCATTTTAGAGGGCTCTGTTAGAAATACCGGTATTCATGCCTGTGGTGTAATTATTACGCCTGGAGATATTACCAATTATGTACCCGTTGCTTTGGCAAAGGATTCTGATATGTATGTTACCCAATTTGATAACTCAGTCGTTGAAGACGCTGGTTTGTTAAAAATGGATTTCTTGGGATTAAAAACGTTGACTTTAATTAAAGACACCGTTAAAATTGTAAAAGCAAGACATGATATTACGTTAGATCCAGAAACGTTTCCTTTAGATGATGTAAAAACATACGAATTGTTCCAACGAGGAGAAACGGTAGGTATTTTCCAGTATGAATCTCCAGGAATGCAGAAACACATGCGTTCTTTAAAACCAACTGTTTTTGCCGATTTAATTGCAATGAATGCATTATATCGTCCAGGACCAATGGAATACATTCCGTCTTTTATTAATAGAAAACACGGAACCGAAGATATTGAGTACGATTTACCTGCCATGGAAGAGTACTTGGCAGAAACTTACGGAATTACAGTTTACCAAGAGCAAGTAATGCTTTTATCCCAAAAATTGGCAGATTTCACCAAAGGTGAAGCCGATGTTTTACGTAAGGCAATGGGTAAAAAGCAAATTGCGGTACTAGATAAAATGAAACCAAAGTTTGTAGAGCAAGCAGCTGCAAAAGGACATGACCCTGTAAAATTAGAGAAAATCTGGAAGGATTGGGAAGCTTTTGCAAGTTACGCCTTTAACAAATCTCACTCTACGTGTTATGCATGGATCGCTTATCAAACTGCCTATCTAAAAGCACATTACCCTGCAGAATATATGGCTTCTGTACTTTCTAATAATATGAAAGATATTAAAGCTGTCTCTTTCTTTATGGAAGAATGTAAACGAATGGAATTACAAGTTTTTGGTCCAGATTTAAATGAATCCTTCTTAAAATTCTCTGTAAATAATGAAGGTGCTGTCCGTTTTGGAATGGCAGCGGTAAAAGGTGTTGGAGCCGGAGCAGTGAGAGCTATTATTAAAGAGAGAGAAGAGAATGGAAATTATAATTCAATTTTTGATTTATCTAAACGGGTAGATTTAAGAGCTGCCAATAAAAAATCTTTTGATAGTTTGATAAAAGCTGGTGCTTTCGATTCTTTTACAGACACCCACAGAGCACAATATTTTGCTACCGATGAAAAAGGAATGACCTTTTTAGAACGTGCAATGAAATTTGGACATAAATATCAAGAAAACGAAAACTCTGCTCAGGTTTCTATGTTTGGAGAAGCTTCTACAGTCCAGTTTCCAGAACCAGACATTCCGGAATGTGAGACATGGGGAACTATGGAGTTGCTTCAACAAGAAAAGGAAGTTATTGGAATATATATTTCTGCACATCCTTTAGATGATTTTAAAAATGAAATAAAATTCTGCAACGCTTCCTTAAAATACTTTAAAGCCGATTTAGCAAAATTTGTAAATATGAATTTGGCTTTTGCTGGTATTGTTACCGATGTACAACACAGAGTTTCTAAAGCAGGTAAAGGTTGGGCAATGTTTACCGTTGAAGATTATGGAGATAGTAACGAGTTTAGAATTTTTGGGGAAGATTACCTAAGAATGCAACACTTCTTAGTACCTAATCAATTCTTATTTATACGTACTACCGTACAGCCTGGTTGGACTAATAAAGAAACAGGAATTGTTGGTGAACCTAGGTTAAAATTCTTAGAAATGAAATTGTTACATGATATTATGGATGAACTCTGTAAAAAAGTAACCATCCAACTTCCTTTAAGTGAAATTAAAGAAGATTCTATTTTAAACTTAGAATCCATTTTAAAGAAGACACCTGGTAAACAAAATTTAAATTTCACTATTTGGGACGAAAAAGAAAAACTAGAAATTAGCTTGCCTAGTAGAAATACAAAGGTTCACATAACCAACGAGCTACTAGCAAGTTTAGATACACAGCAAATTGCATATAAGTTAAATTAGTTCTAAATAATAGAAAAACACAAAACGAGTACTCTAAAAAAATTATATTGCTTACTTTTGTTTAATATTTTACAAAATAGATGAAACAAAATAAAAACGGAGTTTGGACGAGTTGGAACGAGAATCTAACCTACAATTACAAATCTCTTTATAAAATTACTTCAGAACAAGAGTTGCAAGAAGTTGTCAAAAAATCAGAAAAAATTCGTGTTTTTGGTAATAAACAATCTTCTGCTGATATTGCTTCTGGAGCCGCAACTTTAATTGACATTAGAACTTATAACAAAATTATTTCTTCTAATGATACTGAACATACAATTACAGTGCAATCTGGTGTAATTTTAGGAGATTTACTAGAGGCCGTAGAAGCAAAAGGTTGGTGTATTCCTTGCTTGCCAGATATTAATACCATTACAATTGGTGGAGCTTTAGCAACAGGAACTCATGGAACAAGTGGTAAACTTCTTTCTGAGTACATGACCAAATGTAGTATTGTTCTTGCAGATGGTTCTATTAAAATTATTACAGACAAAGATGATTTAATTGATGCTATAAGAGTTTCTTTGGGAGTTTTTGGTGTGTTTTCTGAAATAACTTTTAAGTGCGAACCTATTTATACTTTACACGTTAAAGAAGGTCCGGAAGACGATAAGGTTTGGTTACCAAAAATTGAAGAACGTTTAAAAAAGCATGATTTTCTAAGAATCTTATGGCTTCCTCATACTGATAAAGGATATGTTATTACAGGTGATAAAATAGACCCAAACACAGAAGTTATAGAAGATTTAGGTCCTAAATATTTAAAACATAGAAGAACGGCGTCTAAAATATTGTATAAATATTCACACGTTTTTCCTTGGATTACAGCCATTGCAAACAAACTTTTATACAGAGGTTTTTTTAGTTCTACAAAAGAACACAAAGGCTCGTTATACCAAGCTACCGTTACAAAATCTAGAGGATCTACTTTAGAATTAGCAGAATGGACCATTGGTTTAGATGTTTTTCCTACAGTTTTTGAAGAACTAAAAACAGAAATAAATAAGTGGAGTAACAAATCATTTATTCATATTCCTATGGATGTTCGTTTTGTGTACAAAGACAAATCTTGGTTAAGCTATGCTTACGAAAAAGACACTGTTACAATGGGTTGTGTCTCTAGAAATGCAGCAACTGCAGATACCTATGAAGCTTTTAAAAGTATTGAAAAAATATTTTTAAAGTATGGAGGGAAGCCACATTGGGCAAAACGTTTTACAGCTAAAGATGCAGAACTTTCTAAAGTGTATACAAAATGGGAAGATTTTAAACTTTTAAGAAGAGAATTAGATCCAACTAACAAATTTTTAAATCCGTATTTAACGGAAATTTTCAACGAAAAAACAAGTAACTAATGATATTACCTAAAGGATTTTTATTTGATTTTGATGGTGTAATTGTAGATAGTTTTGAAAGCCATTATTCTGCATGGACTTCCGCCTTTAAAGAGTTATTTGATAAAGACATTACTCCGTTTCCTAAAATGCACGCAGGAAAATCGCCAATGATTATTGCAGAATATTTTTGCGCTGTTATTGGTGAAGAAAAACGTACTAAAAAATTATTCCTTTTAAAGGATGAACATATAAAAACACACTTTAAAGTACCTAAGTTATTACCTGGAGTTAGAGAGTTTACAAGTCTTTTATCCGAAGAAAAAATACCATACGGAATTGCAAGTAACGCCACCAAACTGTTTTTAAAAAACAGCATCCATCATTTAAACCTAAACTTTACAACTGTTTTTGGAGTGCAAGATTATGTAAAACCAAAACCGGCACCAGAAGCATATATCTTACTTGCAGAAACACTAGGGTTTAAAGAAAGTGATTTTAAAGATATTTGGGTTTTTGAAGATAGTTTAACAGGAACAAAAGCAGCTAAAGCGGCAGGAATGGTTGCTATTGGAATTACAACGCAATATACCGCAGAAGAATTAAAAGAAGCAGGAAGTGTTTTAGTATTTCCAACTTTATTGGAAGCTTATGAGTATTTGACTAAATAATATTTCTGAATTAAGTAGCTTTCAAAACAAATAACACCTTTGAAAGTTTTACATACAGTTTATCATTTCAATCAGAGAGGTAAATCTCATAAAATCACAAAGTTTTGTGTTCTCAATGTTATACGACTTCTCATAACTTCTAAGTGACAAACTTTATAATTTATCGCTTAAAAAATTAAGCAGTAACCTCTCTAAAAAGCGTTTCTAAATTCTTGTTTTGAGTATTTAAGCTAAGAATTTTTAAACCATTTTCTTGAGCAAAATCAAAAATAACAGGTCGCATATCTTCTTCACTTTCAAAAGTGATAAACCAAGTATTGTCGTAATTATTTTTATAAGAAACCACGTTTGGTAACCTTTTTATGAATTGCTCTTCTATTTTATAATCAAACGTAACTTCTATTACTTGCTGATTATTTTCTTTGAGCTCTGCTAGTTTTTTATCAATTAAAAGTTCTCCTTTTTTAATGATGATCACACGATCGCAAACCGCTTCTACTTCTTGCATAATATGGGTAGAAAAAAGTACCGTTTTATCTTTTCCTAATTCTTTAATAAGTGCTCTAATTTCTACTAATTGATTAGGGTCTAAACCCGTTGTTGGCTCATCTAAAATTAACACTTTTGGGTTGTGTAAAATTGCCGCTGCCAAACCAACTCTTTGCTGATATCCTTTAGATAATTGATGTATTTTTTTATGTGCTTCTGCAGTTAACCCAACTTTTTCAATACAAATTTCTATTTGGCTTTTATCAACCTTAAAAATAGTTGCTTGAAACTGTAAATATTCACGCACATACATGTCAGTATACAGAGGGTTGTGCTCTGGCAAATACCCAATAGATTTTTGTGCTTCTAATGGATTTTGTAATACATTTATTTCATCAACAAAAACTTCACCTTCATTAGGTTTTATAAAACCTGTTAAGATTTTCATCATCGTAGATTTCCCAGCACCATTTGGACCTAAAAACCCAATTATTTGTCCTTTATCCGCAGAAAAAGAAACGTTATGTAATGCTTTTTGCGTTTTATAAACTTTGGAAACCGATGTTACTTTTATAGACATGTAATAAGAAAATTAGTGATCATTTAAATTAACGATATAAAAATACTTTTAGTTTGTGGCTTTAGACAGATTTAGTCTAATTTTTCTAATATTTTTCATTCTTAACCAAGCAGCTTTATGTCGTTTTTTATAAAACCACAAAGTTCCTAAATCTAGTAAAAAGTAAAAAAAACTAATTCCTGTTGGAGGATTATGACTTGGCAAGAAATCAAAGATTCCCCAAGCTGTAGTTGGCCACCACCAACACTCATAGGTTGTACCCACAATTTCTAAGAACGCAACTGCTAAATACATGGTTAAATAAAACAGCCTTTCACGAGGTTTCTTTATCAAGATTAACAGCGTTCCTGCAGTCATTACAAAACCAAAAACATCATTTCTAAAAATAAGAAATAAGGTAGCATATAGTATAATTATAACTGTTAGTATTTTCTCTAATTTTTGATGGTTATTTTTAGTAAAAGCTGTTTTCATAAAAAACAAAACTCCAGCATATACTAAGGCATGTCCCATAGGGATGTAATGAGGCACATTTTCTAACCGATACGTATACATACCCATTGCTATAGAAAACAAATATTCCCCAAAAAAACCTAATAAAACTGCGTAAAACAGTTGTTCTCTAATTCTTGGTGAAACTTTAAAACAGGTTACCGTAAAAACAATTACCATAACAATATTTGCAATCCATTGAGACTCTCCAAAATTTTCGGTTACATAAACACTGTCTATAAAAAGACCAATAAGTATGTAGAAAAAAAGGATGCCTAATGTTTTTATAAAGGCAGGAAAAAAAGTTTTGCTTGTTACTACACTCATTCGGCTAAAATAAAGAAAGAAAAGAAAAAGAGCTCAATAAATTGAGCTCTTTTTCAGTAAACAATGCCACTTAATTTATAGTTGATATTTTACTCTAAGACTAATAAATCTTGGTAAAACAAAGGTTTCATTTATTGTAAAAGCAATATTACTTGTATTTACAGAAGCTCTAGAACCAGAAGCTAAAAGGTTGCTTCCTACCAACTCATATTCCCATTTTGCATCTTTATCTTTTCTATAGGCAAAAGTAGCATCTAAACTTTGAAAAGTATTTGCAACTACTCCATCTTGTTTTACTTCATTGTAAGAAAAGTCTGAACGAATCGTTAACGATTTCCAAACATAAGCGTCAAAACTAATAGAAGGTGCATTAGTAACACCTTTTATAACGGCATCTCTAGAACTATTATCTTGGTCTGATAAACTTAATCTATACCCTAAAGACACATTTGGAGCTTTGTTAAAATTGGTACTTACACTTGCAGAATAACTTTGAGAAAATAGTTTATTTGTATTAAACTCATCATTTAAAGACTGAAATGTTTTACTGTAACCATAATTAGCTCCTAAAGATGTTTTGATCTTATTAAAAGTTTTACCAACTCTTGCAGAACCCGTAAAGCTTTCATTATCAAAAGGTGAATTTAATGAAGTACTTGTAGAAACAACAGAACCTGGTTCAAAAATTGTATTTGAGTTAATTTGATCTATCGTTTTTTTGTAATTAAGTCTCGCAAATACATTTGTGTAATTAAATAAGTTAAAGCTAGAATAATTTAAATTCACATTATGTAAATGTGCATTGGTTAACTCATGATTACCATAATAAAAAGAACTATAACTATTTGCTACAATACCTTTGGCAAGTTGATTTACATCTGTAAAATTAACTTCTTGTTTGTAAGAAAACTGTAAAGATTCACTTTGTTTAAACTGTGCAATTATAGACAATTCTGGAAAGAATTTTTGAAATTGATCTTCAAAAATCTCTGTCTCATACTGCGTATTTTGAACATCATATGCATGTAATGTAAAACCAGGTGTAAAAGTAAAAATACCTGCTTTTAAACGATATCTTAACCCTGCATAAATATCAGAAAAACCATATTCTGTATCGTTTGTAAATGATCTAGCATCATCTTCTGGAATAGTTCCTGTTGGAGTAGATTCGCTTCCATCTTCTAAAACTTGGAAAAACTTTGAATCAAAATTTTGCTTACTTTGTATGGTACCAACTACAAAGTTTAAATTACTCTTATCATTTAAAATATTATAGTAATCTAACTTTACGTCTAATTGATTCGACTTTACACGTCTGTCTTGTTCTAATGTGTAATACTCGTTAGTTGCACTTGGCTCTGTAAAACCTAAAGTTTCTGCCTCATCAACATAATTATCTTTGTCTAAAGATGCTACGTAAAAAGGATCCTCATCTTGTAATAAATGTTTTGCTTCTAATGCAAAGATATTTTTTTCATTTGCCGTATAGAAATAACTAAAATTTTGATTGATTGTATAAGGTGTTGCTTTTTCATCTTCTGTAATATTACCTAAAACATTAGACACAACATCATCTTTTCTAAATTCGTTTGTAAAACGACCAATTAAATCATAATTAAATTGCTTTCTTGCATTTTGCTTATATCCAGCACTCAACTTAATTAGTCCTGTATTACTTGTTTGGTCTGTTCTGCTCTCGGTATATTCATCTGGAGTCTCAGCATCTATATAATCTGTATCTACATTATTTTGTTGTCCGTTGCTATTACTAGAAAATATTAAAAATCCGCTTAAATCTAGTTTTGTAGTTGGCGAATAACTAAAATTCATAGCCATTAATTTGGTCTCTATTCTATTCGCATTTCTAGCATTTGCAGTTAAAAAACCAATACCTGCACTTGCCAAGCTTAAGTTCGTTCCGTTAGACGGACTTTGACTTCTAAAACCACCACTAAAACTTCTAATATCTCCTCTATCTAAAACAACTTCTCCCATATTATTAACATCACCAATAACATTAATGGTGTATTTTGGAGAGTAATAAAATAATTTTGGTTGTAATAAATATAAGGTTTCATCTGGTGCATCTCCTGCTCCTGCAGTTATATCTCCAAACCAAAAGTTCTTTTTTCCTTCTTTAAGTTTAATATTGATAGCAACTCTATCCTGATTGTTTTGTACACCACTAAGTTGACTTACATCTGCATAATTTCTTAAAACTTCTATTTTATCTAAAGCGTTAGATGGTATGTTTTTAGTAGCCAATTTTGTATCGCCATCAAAGAAATCTTTACCATCGATCATTATTTTTTCTACAGTTTTGCCTTCTACCTCAATTTCACCATCATCATTTATCTCTACACCAGGCAATTTTTTTAGTACATCTTCTAATTTCCTTTCACTACCATTCTGAAAAGAATCTGCATTGTACACAATTGTATCTCCTTTTACAGTAACCGGCATTTTAGAAACAATATTTATACCGTCTAATGCATTGTCAAAAGCTAACATTACATTTGTAACAATGTCACCTGACTTAGTTTCTAATGTAAAATCTGCAGATTGCATACCTACATAACTTATTTTTAATAAAACAGTAATGTTCTTATCTACATTTAATTTATAGAAACCTTTTTCATCTGTAAATCCGTAAGACGCTATTTTATTGGTAACCTTATCTATAGCTAAAACATTTGCCATTTCTAAAGGCTCTCCAATACTATCTTTAACAATACCTGTTAATTTTACTTGGGCATTGGTAAAAATGGTAACCATAAAAATGGCTAAGAATATTATTTTTTTCATTCTATATATTTAAAATTATTTTTGTTAATTTAGTTACGTCCGCCACCACGGTTACCACCTCTACCTCTATTTTGAAAGTTTTGTCTTAATTCTTCCATTTTTTTAGTTACGGTTTCTGTGTATTTTTCTCTTGTAATCTTTTTACCTTTTGATGGTGCTTCTATCGCTTCTTTTTCTGAAGGATTTAATACAATTTCTGTACATAAAATAGTAGTAGTTCCTTCGCTAATTTCTAAAATTAAACCAGGTAAACCCCAATACTCTCCAGGACCATTGCTTACAGGTATTTGTGGTGTATACCATGCAGTAACTAATATTTGTTTTACTTCTTTTTCTTCTTCTGATTTTTCTTCTGCTTCCTCACCTCTTCCTGGTCTTCTAAAGTTAGAAAAATCTAAAGGGTTTGCATCTTTAAGCAATGTTGCTTTATAACAAAGATAACTACCTATTTGTTTTGTTTCTCCGCCTAACTCCCATTGTGGTTGTTCCATTACGTCAGAAACTAAAAACTTTTTACCAAAAAACTCGGTAGCTTCTAATGCCACTTTATCTTTGGTATTTTTATACTTAGTTCCTCCACTAGTAAAACCACCAAATCCTCGTCCTCTTCCGCCTCCACTAGTAGTTGGTGCTTCTAATTTTTCATCTTCTTTATAAAGAGACGAGCTTTTATCAAAATTTAAAATAAATGTTTTTTCTAACTGAGATTTCATTCTTGCTTGAAGCTGTTTCTTTCTTGCTTCAGAAAGTTGTTCTCCACCTCGCGCAAAGTTGCTTAAGTCTATAGAGGTTTTAGACATATAAATAGCTTTCCCCTGAAAATCTTTTTGTCCAAAAGTAATAATTGAAACAAGCGCTAGAATGAATGTAAATAATGATTTCATGTGTTTGAGTTTAATGATCTATAAAATAAATAGGATTACATTTATTAAGACTCAAAAGAAACCTGAAAGTTTAATTAAAAAATTTAAAATAACTTTATTTCTTAAAGTTTCATGATTTTTTAAATGATAAGCACTATAAATTTTAGTTATAAATTAACCTGTTCGCCTTTTCTGTTTATTATTTTACCTATTTTTGCAACTCTGTTTAATCTTATTAGAATTTAATTTATGCACGTTGCAATTGCAGGAAATATAGGCGCTGGTAAAACCACGCTAACAAAATTATTAGCCAAACATTACAAATGGAAACCTCATTTTGAGTCTGTTGATGAAAATCCGTATTTAGACGATTTTTATACAGAAATGGAGCGTTGGTCTTTTAATTTACAAGTTTATTTTTTAAATAGTCGTTTTCGTCAGATTTTAGAATTAAGAGAATCTGGTGAAAATATCATTCAGGATAGAACTATTTATGAAGACGCACATATTTTTGCACCTAATTTACATGCAATGGGTCTAATGACCAATAGAGACTATAATAATTATAGTTCTTTGTTTGAGTTGATGGAAAATTTGGTTACACCTCCAGATTTATTAATTTATTTACGTGCAGACATTTCTACTTTAGTAGGACAAATTCATAAACGTGGTAGAGATTATGAAAACACTATTAGTATCGATTATTTAAGTAGGTTAAACGAGCGTTATGAAGCTTGGATATCTACCTATACAAAAGGGAAATTACTAATAATTGATGTAGATAACTTAGATTTTGTAGACAACCAAGAAGACTTAGGCTATATAATAGACAGGATAGACGCTCAAATAAATGGGCTTTTTTAGAACAAGATATTAAATTTAAGAACTTCCGAGACAAAGCCTTGTGAGATTTTTATAAAAGTAAAAGAGACCGTAAAAACGGTCTCTTTCTTTTTGTGATATTTCACAAATTTGGTAGTTTGTCCCCCAACATCCTACCAATTATTTAAAAGTAATCAATTAAATACTTCTATTTGATTATCTACTATTTCTTTTATTGGAATAATTACTTTTCCTTTTTCAGTAATTAACACTACACAAATATTATCTATCATACCAACAACACCTTCTATGCCATTAACATTTACTTTATCTCCTTCTTGTATGTTTTTTCTGGTATAATAACCAAATAACAGTCTTTTTATTACATCTCTAGAACCTAATCCAAAAGCAATGGTAAAGGAAGCTAAAATTGCTCCGAGAATTATAGATAAGTTACTTGTAATTAAATCTGTATTAACTCCTGCTTGGTTTAACGCAGTAACAGTAACTATTATTGCTAATAAATAAAAAGCAATATTACCTACTAAATTCCCACCTGTTAATTCTAAAGACTTAAACATCGCAAACAACGTTTTCTTTAGTATGTTTGCTATATAAATACCTATTGCAAAAATAACTAAGGCGCTAATTAACCTCGGTAAATACCCAATTAAATTACTTAATTGTTCAGAAACCATTCTTAAGCCTAAAAGTTCTGCACCTACAATTATAAAAACTAAAATTAAAACCCATTTTATAGCGGTAATAATTATTTTAGTTGGTTGAATTTTTAAAGATGATTCTCCAAAAATTTCATCTACATGAAGTTTTTCGGGTAAGCTATCTAATTTGGTAAAACCCAATGCTTTTTTTATAATGTAAAGCAATAACTTTATTAAAAGCCATCCAATTATTAAAAATATAATTCCTTTTAATAACTGCGGCAAAAAGTCAGTAAAATTATCCCAAAGTTTTTGTAGAAAACTAAAATCTATATTAGCATTTATTGCTAGTAGTTTGTTGGTCATTATTTTCATTTTTTTCGATTAGCCTTACTATCATTACTCAAAAAATCGCCAATTGTATTTGGATATTTCACTAAAAATAAATCAGCAATATCTAAAGTGAATTTAATCATCCCGATATCGCTTAGTACTTTTTCTTTGAGAACCTTAGGCACACTATGGTGGTGTATAATTTTCTTAAAAGGATTGTTCATAACTATAACTCTTCATACGTTCTTACAACTTTTTGTTTCGCTCTTTTAATTCTCATCTTAACAGCGCTTTCACCAATGTTTAAAAAATCTTTAATTTCTTTAATTGACATATCATCTTGATATTTCATTAAAAGAATCATCTTTTCTGTTGGATCAATTAAAGACAATGCTTTTGCTAATTTTTCTGATTTTAACTCAAATAAAGTTAAATCATCAATTTCTTGCGAAAGATCATCATCTTGTATATTATCTGTAACAACCGTAACTTTTTCTTTTTTCTTAAAATCATTTCTTTGTACATAATTTACACAGAAATTATACGTAAAAGAATATAACCAAGTAGAAAACTTAGAGTTACCTTTAAAGGTTTTTAATTTTACAAATAACCTGATAAAAACATCATGTGTTAAATCTTCTGCTTCTTCCTTATTTTTAGAAAAACCATAACATTTATTATAAACAACTTTAGAAAATCGATCATATAAAACAGCAAACAATTGTGTGTTGTTTGTTGCTACTATTTTAAAGATTAATTCCTCGTCGCTTAAAGCTTTAACGTCTATTGTTTTCAATTCAGTTATTATTTTGACACAAAGAAATCAAAGAAGTCACTATTAAATTAAAAAAAAAGTTGACAGGCAATTTTATGTCGGTGAATGGTAAAAAACATACTTTTAAAAAAATAATGAAACTTTTTGTAACATTTTCTTAAATACCAACGTATAATAGATTGTAGCAATACATTAATCCTTTAAAAAGTCATAGAGAATTAGATGAGACAACTTAAAATTACCAAGCAGGTTACTAATAGAGAAACCGCATCGTTAGATAAATATTTACAAGAAATAGGAAAAGTAGACTTAATTACTGCAGATGAAGAAGTAGAATTGGCACAGCTTATTAAAGCTGGAGACCAAAGAGCTTTAGAGAAATTAACGAAAGCCAATTTAAGATTTGTGGTATCTGTTGCAAAACAATATCAAAATCAAGGATTAACTTTACCCGATTTAATTAACGAAGGAAACTTAGGTTTAATTAAAGCTGCTAAACGTTTTGATGAAACGCGTGGTTTTAAATTTATATCGTATGCCGTATGGTGGATTCGTCAATCTATTTTACAAGCATTAGCAGAGCAATCTAGAATTGTACGTTTACCGTTAAATAAAATTGGTTCTATCAATAAAATTAACAAAATGTATGCTTTCTTAGAGCAAGAAAATGAAAGACCTCCAAGTCCAGAAGAAATTGCTAAGAAATTAGACATGACTGTGAATGACGTAAAAGAATCTATGAAAAATTCTGGTCGTCACGTATCTATGGATGCTCCTTTAATTGAAGGTGAAGATTCTAACTTATACGACGTTTTAAACTCTGGTGAGTCTCCAAACCCAGATAGAGTTTTATTACACGAATCTTTAAGAATAGAAATTAACAGAGCCTTAGAAACACTTACTCCAAGAGAAGCAGATGTTGTAAAATTATACTTCGGTTTAGGTGAGCACCAACCAATGACTTTAGAAGAAATTGGTGAAACTTTCGATTTAACTCGTGAGCGTGTTCGTCAAATTAAGGAAAAAGCAATTAGAAGATTAAAACATACATCTAGATCTAAAATTTTAATGACTTACCTTGGGTAGAGGTCGCAGACCTCTTTTGGTATTTCGCTCATGCTGTAAAAAGTATGAAATTTATATAAAACTCTCAAATTTATTTTTGAGAGTTTTTTTTTTATTTGAAGCTATTTCCCGCTTTCCACTATATCTTTTTTACTTCTGTTCTCGATACAAATTTTTGATTCTTTAAAATTCACTCTAACTGACAGTAAAAAAAAACTCAAACAAATAGCCCGTCTTTAGCCTAACGAAAGATTCAATCAGGGTTAAACATTTTAATCAGACATTTTACATTTTCGGTAACCTCTACCATGCTCAAAAACTGAATCACTTAGGCACATAGAAAGCATAGTACTCCCAATGCTAGTGCGAGCGTCTCGTTCGTACTCCATGAATCAGTTAAAAAAGAAAAATAGGATGAAAGCGATCAAACAAGTGGTGGTATTAGCACGAGCGGGACGCTCGCGCTAGCGGAGGCTAAACGTTTTAATTTAGTAACCTTATTATCTTAAAATAAGTTTTTTTCAAATCTAACAACGACCTACTTTTAATTTCTGTAAGAATTAAAATGATATAGAACGGCAAGCATCCAAAGAACGCAGTGGTTTGGATGCGATAGTGGAATATCATATAGAATTTAAAAAAATTAAAATCAGTCTAGATTTTTGTTTCTTTTTATCAATGGAAAAGAAAAAGATAAAAAAGATTATCCAATGCTAGTGCGAGCGTCTCGCTCGTACCCCATGAATCAGTTATAAAAGGAAAAAATAGTATGATCACTCAAAGAATTGGTGGTATTAGCACGAGCGGGACGCTCACGCTAACGGAGGCTAAACATTTTAATTTAGCAACCTTATTATCTTAAAATAAGTTTTTTTCAAATCTAACAACGACCTACTTTTAATTTTTGTAAGAATTCAAATGGTATGGAACGGCAAGCATCCAAAGAACGCAGTGGTCTGGATGCGATAGTAGAATAACATGTAGAATTCAAAAAAATTAAAATCAGTCTAGATTTTTGTTTCTTTTCATCAATGGAAAAGAAAAAAGATACAAACTGTTACAGTAACTTTTTTTTAAAATTTCAAAAAGATTACCCAATGCTAGTGCGAGCGTCTTGCTCGTACCCCATGAATCAGTTGTAAAAAAACAAAATAATATGATCGCTATCAAAGAAGTATTGGTATTAGCACGAGCGGAACGCTCGCGCTAGCGCAGAATTCAATATTCATCAACAGAAAAGAAAAAAGGCATAAAAAAATATACAAGCAACAACCTAACCTCAAAAGGAAAGCTTCCAAAACAAATATTTTTCATATCGAAGAAAACTTCACAAAATTTAACTCTTGGCTATCGCCCTGCGATTAATTACCTTTGTCGCATAAAAATAACAACACAACAACAAATAAATGAGTAATTTAATTGCACCTTCAGTATTAGCAGCAGATTTTGCTAACTTACAAAGAGACATAGAAATGGTAAACAATAGTGAAGCAGATTGGTTTCATATTGATATTATGGATGGTGTTTTTGTACCAAACATTTCTTTTGGAATGCCAGTTTTAAAAGCAATTGCTAAACACGCTACAAAAACAATAGATGTACATTTAATGATTGTAAACCCAGATCAGTACATACAAACATTTGCAGATTTAGGCGCAGACATTTTAACTGTACATTACGAAGCTTGTACACATTTACACAGAACAATTCAAGCAATTAAAGATGCAGGAATGAAAGCCGGAGTTGCTTTAAATCCACACACACCAATTGCAGTTTTAGAAGATATTATAGAAGATTTAGATTTAGTTTGTATAATGAGTGTAAACCCAGGTTTTGGCGGACAATCATTCATAGAAAACACATACAAAAAGGTAAGTCAATTAAAACACTTAATCGATTTTACTGAATCTGAATGTCAGATAGAAATAGATGGAGGCGTTACTTCTTATAATGCAAATGCATTAATTGAAGCTGGTGCAAATATTTTAGTGGCAGGTAGTTTTGTTTTCGGATCTGAAAACCCTACGCAAACTATTGCCGACTTAAAAAAGACAATCGAATAATTGTTATACACTGTCGTTGACATAGAAACCACAGGAAATGGATATAAAGGTTCTAAAATAACCGAAATATCCATTTTTGTTTTTGACGGTAAAAAAGTCATAGACGAATTTACTTCTTTGGTAAACCCAGAGCAAAATATCCCTGCATTTATTACCAATCTTACTGGTATTACAAATGCGATGGTTAGAAATGCGCCTAAGTTTTTCGAAATTGCAAAAAAGGTAGCAGAAATAACTGAAGGCACTATTTTTGTAGCGCATAATGTCAACTTCGATTATAATATTATTCAGGAAGAATTTAAAAATTTAGGCTTCGATTTTAAACGAAAAAAACTGTGTACTGTTCGTTTAACTAGAAAAATAATGCCTGGTTTAAGTTCTTACAGTTTAGGAAATATTTGTACGCATGAAAATATTCCTATTGTTGGTAGACACCGCGCAAAAGGAGATGCAGAAGCTACCACAGAATTGTTTAGAAGATTAATAGAAAGAGACGATAATTTTACCATCAACTCTTTTTTAAATCCAAAATCTAGACAAGCAACGCTACCTCCTCTTTTAGACAAAAAAGTTGTCGATAATTTACCCGAAACTTTTGGCGTTTATTACTTTAAAAACATAGAGAAAGAAATTATTTATGTTGGTAAAGCAAATAATATAAAGCAACGTGTGATCAGTCATTTTTATGACAAAAAGAAAAAAGAGCAAACCATGTGTATGGAAACTGCCGACATTTCATTTACAAAAACTGGGAGCGAGTTATTAGCACTCTTACATGAATCTGCAGAAATAAAACACCGATATCCTAAATTTAATAGAGCACAAAGAAGAGCTAGTGAAGCTATTGGTTTATTTTCTTACGAAGACCAAAAAGGCATTATTCATTTAGCCTACAATCGCTTAAAATTGGCGCCCAACCCTATTATGAAATATTATTCTGTTGCAGAATGTAGAAATCATTTAGAAGCGCTTTGCAAGGAGTTTGAATTGTGCCCAAAATATTGTCATTTACAAACCAATGTTGCCAGTTGTTTTCATTATCAACTAAAAGAATGTAAAGGGGTTTGTTGCGATAATGAAACGGTAGCAGATTATAATAAACGTGTAAAAGAAGCCATTAAATCGGTAGGCATTGGCGCAGAAAACTTAGTCATTAAAGAAACAGGGAGAACAGAAAACGAAGTCGGTTTTGCTTTAATTTTAGACGGAATTTATCAAGGTTTTGGGTATGTAGACATGCATCAATCAGCACAATTAGAAAACCCAGAAGATTACCAGTTTTTTGTAGAGCCTAAAAAAGATAATAGAGACATTCAGCGTATTATTGCGGCGTATTTAAAAAAACAAAAAACTGATAATACTGAAATTACCTAATAAGCAATCTTCATATTAACAGTATTTCTTTCAATTTTAAAGGGCACGTTATTACTTAGCCTTTTTAGTTTTCTTTAATTTATTTATCCAGATAATGGTTCCTGTAACGGGTAAACTTGTGGCAATTAAACACACTAAAAAATAAATTATTTTAGAAAATAGTCCATAAATATCTCCGGTATGAATCGGTTTTATTAACGATGCAAACTGTACGTTTAGTGGTTTGTCTTTAAAATAGTCTACCGCTAAAACTTCTCCAGAAGAAGCAACATACAATCTATCTGATGTTACTGGAGAAAAATTAGCTTCATTCGTTTTTCTAAAACTATAATAATTACTCTTTTTACTAGGGAAAGTTACAGTCAATTCTCCTTTATAATCAAGGGTTTTATTGGCTATTAAAATTGCTTCATCAACAGAAATCACTTTATTTTCTGGGTTCTTTTCTAGAGTAAACTCCGGACTAGAACGATCAAAAATTTGAGCACCAATTAAATCTCCTAAACCATTCCTATAACCTTCAAAAGACCAACACAAACCAGTAATTCCCATAATTACAAGAAATATACAGGCGTAAAAGCCTAATGTATTATGTAAATCATGATTGATGCGTTTCCAATTTGCTTTGGTTTTAATTTTAAAACCTTGTTTTATATTTCGCCATTTTAGTTTTTTAGGAAACCATAAATAAAGACCAGAAATAGATATTATTAAAAAGATAATAGTAGCAATTCCCACAATTGGCCTTCCTATTTTAATATCTAACAACAGCCATCTGTGTAATTTAAACATCGACATTAAAAATGCATCTGCACTTGTTTTTTGTACCGTTTTTATTTCACTAGAAAAAGGATTGACTAATACTTTAGAACCACGACGCTCTTTTAAATCTTTTTTTACGTTAAAAACATATGGTTCCTTTTCATCTGCAGCAATAGCTACTCCTGTTACAAACCCCATTTCAGCAACTTTTAAGTTTGTTACCAAAGTACTTACCAATTCTTTATTTTCCGTTTTTTCAACGATAAAGTCATCAGCAAAAAAATCTTTTATTTCATGCTCAAAGGTTAAAATTGTTCCGCTTAAACACACTAAGAATAAAATAATTCCACTAGCTAAACCCAACCATAAATGAATATCGTTTATTAACTTTCTAAAAGAATAAGAAGTTGTTTTTTTCATCAGTAAAGATTAGGTAGCAAAATGAGTTATTTTTAATAAAAACGCAAATATAAAACTCAACCTGACATTCTCAAAATTTATTTAGATTAAATATGAATAATTAACAATATAAACTCCTTTTTTATGAAAAACATTAAAAACAACACACACTTATTAATTTTATAACAAAAAAAGAGGCCTTATAAAAGCCTCTTTCTTACTAACTAACCAATATAAAAAACCACTATAATTTTGCTACCAAATATTTTACTAAATCTCTAGTAGTTACAATGCCTACTAGTTCAGAATCTTCAACTACTGGTAAAGCATGAAATCCTTTTGTTGTCAATAATTCTGCCGCATCTTTAATAGATGTATATGGCGGAATTGCTGTAATACTTTTATCCATAACTTGTGCTATAGAAAAATTGTTGTTTATATAACTATCTACAGATGTTTGGTCTTCATTTAAAACAGCAGAACTTACTGTTTGAATATCATAATAACTTAACATTCCTATAATTTCTTTATCACGAACCACCGGAATATGTTTTATTTTGTGTTCTATAAATAACTTTTCTGCAGTAACTAAATCATCAGTAACACATAAGGTAACTAAATTTGTTGCCATTATTGTAGATATAGGCTCATCTCTTCTCATAATTTAATCTTTTAATTATACCCACAAATTTCTGAATAAAACCAAGTTTAAAAGATGATTTTTATCAGTTTTGAAAAAAAATAAGAAAATTTTAAAATTTTCACCTAAAGTTAAGAAATCTTTAAATATTAAAAAGAAGTTAAAAGAAAACGAAAAAGGACAGCATTGAATCTCCTATTAATTAATTCCTGAAACTTTAACACTCTTCACACAATAAAGTGATTTTACTGATTTTCAAGCATCTGATAATTAGTGTTAAATATATAATAATTTGTATTTTTGTAATTTATAAAAAATTAACATGATTAAAAATCTAAAAAGATCGAGCGTTTTTGGGGAAATAGCTCGTTTCAATTTAGTTCCCCCAACAAGAAAAGTAAATGCTACTTTCAAATTCAATAAGGTTTCGCTCCTTATGTTACCAATACTTTTTCTGTTTGCTTTCCAGAGTATTTCTGGGCAAGTTGCATTGGAAAAAACTGTAATGTATAGTAGTGGTGATATACCTACATCATTTTTTAGTAATGATGGTCAGCTGCTATAAAAGTTTCACTTCCTGTTGGTGCAAATGTAACTAGTGTAGATGTAGAATATGATATGACAGCAGAAGCTGGATATAATGGTTCACAACAGTACTCTAAAATTACATACACAAATGGAGATGGTACAACCACTTCCGAAACTTTTTTTTCTCAAGGCCCAGAAGTAGCCGGAACTCAATCGTACAGTAGAACTGGCTTAACAATAGCTAATGGAATAGTAGACTTATCAGGCCTATTAAACTTTAATATGGAAGCCTTTAGATCCAGTGGGCTTAATGGTACAGATTATTGTAATACTGATTTTCATAAAGTTGATGCTAATACTTGGAAAATTACTGTATACTACGAAATTCCTGACCCTTGTGATGCTGCCGCTTCTGGAAACTTAGATACCGACGGAGATGGTGTATCAGACCTATGTGACGAAGATGATGATAATGATGGAATATTAGATACAGATGAACGAAATATACTAGATTGTAGCACAGGTAATAATCCTTCTTTTGGTTTAGCACAAGGTCCAAATAATTATAATGGCTCAAATATTGCGGATCCCAAAGTTGGTGATCAATTTTTATACACTGGTGTTTACACAGGTGTAGACGCTATTGTAACAATAGTTTCTTCTAATGATACAAGTATTAATGTACTAGATGTACCAGGCATTGGTACAGATGCTCTTGGAGTAGATGCTAATTTTCAACCACGTATTCAACATGCTAGCGCAACTAGTTTTACCGAATTTAGAATTGACTTTGTTGTTGCCGATAGTAACACAAGTGCACCACCAGCAACTTATGTGTTAACTACTGTAGATAATGATGTTAGTGAATTTGTAACATATATAGATGGCACAACTAATGACTTATTTATAGACACCCCAAATATCTTAAATCCTTATAGTAATCAAGCCGCTAATGGAGGTGGTTTTAGTCAAGGTTATGTTAGTAATGGTACTGTGATAAGCGGAATTGGTACTACTGATTCAAGAGCTCAAATATCAGGAGTTTACTCTTTAGTATCTTCTGTTAGTTTTAGATTTGGAGATGTAACTAGTAATCTATCTTACCACTCAATAGGCTTAAATCCATGTATAACTAATACTTGGGAAAACGAACCTGTAATATATGAAAACATAGATACAGACGGAGATGGTATTCCTAACCATTTAGATTTAGACTCAGATAACGACGGTTGTAGTGATGCATTAGAAGCAAATACAACGACCAACCAAACAACTAATTACCAATTTCCTTCAAACGATGTAAGCACTACAGGTGTGCCAAATACGGCTACCGCATCATCAGGTACAGACCATGTAAATGCAGCAGTAACGGCTTGCGATTGCCCTTTTGCTTCTGGAGTAGATACGGATGGGGATGGTGTAGATGATGTCTGTGATTTAGATGATGATAATGATGGAATTTTAGATACCGAAGAATGTTTTCCTTTTATAGATTCTAATTTTAATAATTGGGATCGTAATGGAGGCTGGGGAGTTATTGGTGATGGTGCTAATTCTCAAAACCAAGCTAATGGAGTAAACAATCAATCTATATGTTTTACGGTTCCTGATGTATCTAGTATTTCTAGTCCAACTGAAATCACTTTTCAAACCTCTCTACGTACAAATGGTTCTAGTAATAAAATTATTAATAATAGGTATGCAGATTTAATTTTTAGCGTAAATGATATAGATTATGTTACTTTTAGAAACCCTAATGATAACTCTAGTAGTAATGCTACCGTAACAACCACCAATGGAGCATCAACATCATTAAGTTCATTTGCTATTTCAACAACAAGTGGCCCTTATACCACAATATCTATTACAATACCTTGGTCTGGTAATGATGATACATTAGAGTTATGTTATACTATGACTGCAGATAACGATGATTGGAATGTATCTACAACAAAAATAATAGATGCAAATACGTATACATGTAACGATACAGATGGAGACGGAATACCTAATTATCTAGATTTAGATTCAGACAACGATGGTATTATAGATATTATTGAAGCAGGTGGTACAGATACTACTAGAGATGGTAAAGTAGATAATATTGATAGTACAGGAAAACTACTTACAGATGCCGACAATGATGGTTTTGCAGATGCTTATGACGGTTCTATTGGAACTCCATTAATTACTACTGGTACGGATACAAATAACGATGGAATTGCAGATACCTACACAAAAGGTGATGCAGACACAGATAATCTACCTAACTTTTTAGACATCGATGCTGATAATGATGGTATCCCTGATAATGTAGAAGGACAGTCTACTAGTGAATATAAAGCTCCAACAGGTATTGGAAGCGGAGTATCAGGAATCACAGATACCAATAAAAACGGTGTAGATGACGCTTATGAAGTAGGTGGTTTCGGTATTATCCCAGAAAACACTGACGGAATAGATAACCCTGATTATTTAGACTCAGATTCAGACAACGACGGTGTTTTAGATATTGAAGAAAATGGAGATACAACAAACAACGTACTTTCTGAGGGTGACGCTGACGGTGATGGTTTATTTGATATTTTTGATGATAATAACGATTCGAGTATTGCAGGTGCTACCGTAAATGATGGTGCTAATGGAAATGACACCGTAATAGATCTTATCAGTTTAGAAAACTCTTTTAAAGATACTGATAATGACTTCGATCCTTTAAATCCAACTACGGGTAATCTAGATTATAGAGATATTCCTGACGCTGCAAATGCTATGATTACACAAGTATATCAGTTTGGAGTTGAGAAATGGATTGAAATCACGAACATAGGAACAACAACAATTCCTGCAAACACTATTAAAATTCAATTGTACAAAGATAAAACGATTGATGATATGGTTACAGCTCCTAATACGCCTCCAACAACACCATCCGTAACCGTGAGTGTAAAATTACTTGCTGGTAAATCTGTTTTATTTAGAAACATTGACGCCACTAGTATTAACAATCTAGGGACTACTAATATTATTACAAATCCAGATTTAACAGATTTAGAACAAACCACTAATGATATCATTACCCTTTCTACTGCTATAGGAACATATTCATGGGCAAATAGATATGACATGGTTTCTAATATTGGTAACAAAACATCTGTTGTAAGAATAGATGACAGAGGAGATGGTACATTTGGACCATTAAAAGATTATATGAGTTCTGATTGGGTAGTATTTATAGATGATGCAATAACTCCTTACCAACCAATTGGTGATACTGAAGTTACTGGAACTAAAAGACACCCTCAAGATCCATTAATCTCCGAAATATTAAATTCTAGTAAAGAAGCAAATACTTTGTTAGGTTTACACAGAATTAAGAAAACGACTACAAATACTGATGGTAGTTGGGATAACGGTTTTCCTGACAGATCTCGTTATGTGGTAGTTGATCAAGATTTTGAGCATACTGGTAATAGATTAAGCGCTAGAAAACTTAAAGTTGATGCAAGTAAAACGTTAACAGTAACAGATCAATTATTAGTGGTTACAAATGATATTACTTTAGATGGTGATATTCGTTTAGCAGGTACTTTAGCACAATTGATACAAACGCATACTGGTACAAGTCTGATTTCTGGTACTGGTAAATTATTGGTAGATCAAAACTCAGATATACCGAGTTTATATAGATATGGGTACATGAGTTCTCCTGTTAATTCAGGAACTAACACCTACACTATAGAAGATGTATTAAAAGATGGTACAGATCCAAGCAATCCAAAAGACATAACATTTGTTGATGGTTATGATGGTTCTTTTACTAGCACAGGTATTTCATTAGCAGATTACTGGATTTACACCTATTCTCCTCAAACTAATGGTAGAATAAACTATGTACATAAATATGAAGATGGTATAATAAATAGAGGTGATGGATTTATTTTTAAAGGACCTGGTAAAGAAGATGGCCAAAATTATACTTTCTCAGGAACACCTAATGATGGTGATTTTAATACCGCATTTGACATAGGTATTGATCAAGATTACTTAATTGGTAACCCTTTCCCTTCTGCTATAAATACTAGAAAATTTATAGAAGACAATC